>NZ_OX366360.1:0-1266982 GCF_947251495.1 Wolbachia endosymbiont (group B) of Pammene fasciana | reverse complement strand
ATCTATTTTATCTACTTTTTTCTATACTAAAGTATAGTAGTAATAATAGTTCTATCAATAAATTGTTATTAACTTAAAATTCAGTAAAAATTATTGTTACTTAACTTGTGGATAAATATGTTAATAACTTCTATATACTATTGATTTTGCCTTATAATTTATGTGTATAAGTAAGATATTTATAATGTTAGTAATTTTCTTTTACGGAAAATACTTTACTATCATGTATTGTTACACAATTATGTATATGTCGTTGAGAAAGTTGTTGATCAATTGTTAGTATTTTATATTAACAAATAATTCACAAATTAATTTGACATTATTCACATGCTTATTAAACATTTAATAACAGTTTTCTTGATAGACCTTATCTAAAGATATTTTCACCATTAAAGGGAATAAATTGAATAAGAAAAGAACTTTAGTAGAAAAAATAGCATACAAAATTTTTTCTTTCTCTTCAACAAAACTTCTGTGTTAAAAAAATGTGCGACTGAGGCATTAATGGGTGATCTGTCAGGTCTTGACATACTTAATAGTCTATTAAAATTCCGTGATTGTAGTATCATGGATATAATGACTCCACGTAAGGAGATATGTGCAATAGACATTGAATCGAGCAAGGATGAGGTAATAAAGAAGGTGAAAAACACTTACCATGCTAAGATACCAACTTATAAGAATAACTTTGACAACGTAATAGGCTTTTTTTACGTAAAAGATATCATTTTCAATAAGAATAAAGATTTTAATCTGAGAAATATTATACAAAATGTAATATTTGTCCCAGCCTCAATGAAAGCAACAAATCTTTTTGTTAGAATGAAATCTTCCAAGTCATATTTAGCTATTGTACTGGATGAATATGGCGGAACTGATGGTTTAATTTCGATAAATGATCTTATAGAAGAATTGATACCAAATATTGATAACGAGAATGAGGTAAATTCAGAACACACCATTACTGAATTATCTCAAAATAAGTTTGAAATATCGGCAAGGGCCCTTATAAAGGATATAGAGGAAAATCTAAAAATAGAGTTGTGTGACTCTGAAGAGCATTATGCCACACTTAGTGGTTTGGTTCTTTCAATTGCTGGTAAGGTACCTTCTGTAGATGAAGTTATAAGATATAAAAATGGTATAAAATTTATCATCAAGGATGCAAATGAACGATACATTAACAAAATAATACTAGACTTAAGTGATTACAAAAATTAAATTCAATATTTTTTAGTGAAAGGTACTTTATCTTGGAAGTAGGAGACATAGTAGCCAGGTATGCAATTTAAACAATTTCTTAATATACAAAAGTTTGTAGTTCTATACGTTACTGTTTGATAATTAAGGTGGGAATAGTTTTTTTGGTATAAAGTTATAAAAATTAGTTGTTTAAATATTTTTAGCGATCTGTAACTTTCAAAAAGGGAGTGTTAAATAAACTGTGTCAAGCCGCATTTTTAATTCAACTCTACAAGAAAAAAAGATATCAAGTTGAGACATAGTCAAAGCCCAATCATGTATAGGCATAGCCCATTTTTCTCCTAACTTTTTTATAGCACAATATACCTGTTCATAGAAGGCATTTGTGCTAGTAAATGAGCCCTTAGTTTTAGTAAATTTTCTGATCTGTCTATGTAACCCTTCAATAGGATTTGTGGTATAAATTAATTTTCTTACAGGGCCGGAATATTTAAAATAACTAGACAGATTTTCCCAATTATTTTCCCAAAACTAAAGTATAGCTGTTCTCATAATAGTGGAAACAAATGAAGAAAAGCAGAATCGACAGCTTGACGAAAAGATTTAAAAAGAGGAATGTTTTTCCTGGCTCTGTTTTTTATAGCAAACCAATGATGCTCAATTTTATTGAAATCTGGAGAATATGGAGGCAGATACAGAATGTCTGCACCAACCCTTTTGGCAAATTCGACAATCTTTTTAGACTTATGAAAAGTTGCATTATCTAAAATCACTGTTTGTCCAGGCTGTAAAGTTGGTGCCAGAAATTGCTCGAACCAGCCATTAAAAACCTCTGTATCACAATAGCCTTCAAACGTCATAGGTGCAACGATTTTTCCCTTATTTAAAGATGCAATCATGCTAACTCTCTGAGTTTTCTTGCCTGATTTTAGTGCATGAAACCTCTCTCCCTTTCTGCAATATCCGTATGGGTAATCTTCTGTATTGTCTATACCAGATTCATCAATATATACCAAATTTTTAGGGGACTCTGCCGATATGACTTTCAGAAATTCAGCTCGTTTTTCTTCGTTTCTTTCTTCATATCCATAAATCTTTTTTTGCGTGTAAATCCAAATTTTTTTAGAGCTCTATGAATCGTTTGACGACTTATATTGCCCCAGAGTTTGGCCACCTCTGATTGTGTTTTACCGCCGTGCTTTTTTATAAATTCTACAAACGCATTCCAATCGGTGATTTTATGATTATAGCCTCTATTTCCCAGTTTCTTCGATTCCTGTTTCTTTCCGCCTTTTCTCCCATTTGTACAATGTCACTCTACCGATTTTTAACCTCTTTGCTACTGCTGTTTTACTCTCTCCTTCATGGCTTTTTTCCCTAAGTCATAACTGTATGCTGCTGGCACTTTTACCTTCTTATTACCCTAAGTCTCTATTTTATCCTGTTTCCACTATTATGAGAAGAGCTATATATTTTTCTCACCATTTTTCCTCTAGCTCAAGCAAATAATTTTCGGCAGTTTCTCTACTTGCAGCACGGTATATTTTTTTCAAATCATTCATGAAAATTTTCACATCTTTGCTCGATGCATATTTCAGTGAATTTCTTATCTGATGTACAATACATAGTTGTATTTCTGCTTTAGGAAATACACTGTTTATTGCTGTAGGAAAGCTTTTTAGCCCATCTACACATACAATCAGGATATCTTCTACTCCTTTCTCTTTTAAGTCATTTAACATCCCTAGCCAAAAGTTAGCTCCCTCACTTTCTGCTATATAAAAACCTAAAACTTCTTTCCTTTCATTCTGCTAATATATTCTACATGTATTTACTTACGCAATGCCTGTCTTCTTTGACCTTAAAAAACATAAACACTATTGGATACACTGATTGCAGTGGACGACTACGCCACTCATTGATTACAGGCAATAATTTATCAGTAATACTTGATATCTCTGCTACAGATATTTTATATCTTTTCTACATGCGACGCTATATCTCTATATACCATGCCACTGGCATATACTTAAAACCTTTGCTTCAAGTTCGGTTGTTTGCCTTTTTCTGACTACTTGTGGCTCAAAGCTTCCTTCCCTATCCCTTGGTGTCAATAACTCAAATGAACCTACACTTGTCCGTAAAGTCTTTGAATTTCTTCAATTTCTTCGGTTATTTTCTTCGCTTTTAGCCGACAAGTGATTTTTTATTTCACCTTCCAGACTCGATTCCAGTAGCCTTTTTACAAACGGTGTTAATGCACCATCTCTTTCCGTCAATGGTCTTCCTTCTCGTATAGACGATAAGATATTTGTTTCTAATTCTTTATAGTCTACCAAACCGGTAGTTCTGTTTGCTTGACTCATTGTCAAACCTCCATTTTTTGTTTCTATTTTATTATTACTTCTCGGTTTGATACAGTTTATTTAACACTTCCCTAAGTACGTAAAAAAAACACTCCTATACTGAAAGTACAAGCATTTGTTGAGATTATTAGGAATGTAAAACCTAGCAGAAATCTTGATAATTCAAACGCTGAACAACTTCAAGCTATTGATAGAAAAATCCCTTAATTGTACATAGGCCAAGTTGGCTTATGTGTTCTTATTCTCACTTTGTAAACATGCCAATAATTTTATCCACTATTCCACCCATATTTGCTTCAGCTTGAGTATGCGCTATTTTACCACCGTGTGAAATTAATTTAGGATCTGCACCAGGTAATATATTAACAAATTTACTACCAACAACTCCACTACTAGCGATTAGAGCTGAGCTATCAATTGGCAACTTTATGTCTCTGCTTATGCACATATCGATTCGTGCTATGTAGGTAGCTTTGTCAAGTGATACACCAGTTATGCTTCCGATTTCTACACCAGAGATCTTGACACTATCACCAACCCCTACACCGTTAGCATCAGTAAAAAGGCCATGTATTTTATAGCAATCCTTATAATTTCTCTTTATGTAAGATAGCTTATTAATAGCGAAGAAGACAAGAAAAATAGTGAAAATTAATACAAATGATCCAGCAATTATTTCAAGTATATTTGACCTTCGCATCTTTAATTATTAGGATTCCAGCTTTCATAGTAGTTTTTCACCTTTTGATTTGGGTAGTATGCACCTTTCGTACCTGTTAAATTAGGAGTTTTTCTTTTGTTATTATTAACTGGTACTTCATTATTAGTATAATGCAGCCATATATGCCATTCTGGAGGAATTGTTGTGGGCTCAGAAACATTACCATATATTACCCATCTTTTCCCTTTACTTGACTCATAGTAAGAATTTACGTTTTCATCCCTACCTATAAGTTTACCTTTTCTCCTTAATAAGTTTGTTACTGCATTATAAATTTTAGATAACATAAAGGTATTAAAACAAAAAGTATTATATATACTAATACTTTAACGATGTATTAACAACAGTTTAATGCAATTACCAATTCTACAAGTTATTATACCAATAATTGCATCGATGTTCTGCTTTCTTACCAGGAAACATAAGGTGTCCTGGTTTATCTCTTTTTTTACAACGGCAGCTACTTTCTTTATTTCATTAATGTTGCTAGTGAAAACATACAATGGTGAAATTATAACTTATTATCTTGGAGATTGGGCTCCTCCATACGGAATAGAGTTGAGAATCGACATATTGAACTCCTTGATTCTAACTTTGGTGAATTTTATAGCGCTGATTAGTGTGCTTTATAGCTTTCATATTAATGAAAAAGAGATTAGCAAAAACAAAATCATTGGTTTTTATTCTCTATTTTTACTGTGCTTGAGTGGATTACTTGGAATTTTAGTAACAAACGATATATTCAACCTTTATGTCTTTTTAGAAATTTCATCTCTTTCTTCTTATGTTTTAGTTTCAATGGGAAGGGATAAGAAAGCTTTAGTTGCAGCATTTGAATACCTCATTAGTGGTACTGTAGGAGCAACATTTTACTTGTTTGGCATCGGCCTTTTATACTCTATGACCGGAACGCTCAACATGTCTGACATGGCTGAAAGAATAGTACCATTATACGATAATAACATCATAAGACTTGGTACATTATTCATTTTTGTTGGTCTCTCAATCAAAATGGCACTGTTTCCACTCAGCAGATGGCTGGTTAACGCATATAGTGAAGCACCTAGCTTCATTAGCATATTTTTTTCAGGTACAGTAACCAAAGTGATGATATATGTTTTTATTAGAATCTTTTACACTGTTTTTCAGCAAAATTTTTTCTTACCACTAAGCAACGTGATGATCATCCTTGCGCTTTGTGCTGTTGTATTTGGATCAATATCTGCAATGATCGAAAAAGATATAAAAAGACTGTTTGCTCACTCCAGTATCAGTCAGATTGGCTATATAATTTTAATGCTGGGTTTAAATTCAAAAGCAGGTTTGTTTTCAGCAGTTCTTCACATAGTAAATCATAGCATGATAAAAACGTCTTTATTCATGACTGCAGGGTGTATTTCTTATAAGTTTGGTATGACAAAAATAGAAAATTTATCAGGACTAAAAAAGTCAATGCCCTATACAACACTTGCATTTACTCTACTTAGTTTCGCATTAATCGGTGTACCTTTGACAAATGGCTTTGTAAGTAAGTGGTATATGATGAAAGCAATTATCGAATCTCATGCATGGATTTCCCTTGCAGTTTTTGCTGCTGGCTCTTTTCTTGCACTAATATATATGTGGAGTGTGGTAGAGAAAATGTATTTTGAAAATAGCGCAGCATCAAACGCTGGAATGACACTTAATGAGGTACCATTACTTATGCTCTTTTGTCTATTATTTATGGCAATTTTAACGGTAATAACTGGGATATATAGTAGTCCAATTCGGTTGGTAATTAATAAATTTGCTTTTTGATTTTCTCATGTTTTATTGTATCTAAAAGTCTGTAAAGTTTTCGCTATGGATAAGCTGAAGAAGATTCACTTATTATTAGTCATTAACGTAATAGCTCTGTTTTGCGTTGGCATTGTTGTTCAATATTCTTCTGCTGGAGGAAAGTGGGCTCCATTTGCAATTCACCAATTGGTCATATTCTCTTTCTTCCTTTTGCTTGCTATAGCTATGTCATTTATAGAGCTAGATTTTTATTTGAAGCACGCTTATTTTTTTTACATAGCAGCAGTAATTGCGCTGTTAGCAGTAAATTTTTTTGGCTCGCATATAATGGGTGCAACGAGATGGATAAGAATTGGGTCAATTAGTTTACAACCATCAGAATTTGTAAAAGTGGGCTTAATACTTGCACTTGCTCGTTATTTTAATAAACAAAGTGTGTATAAAATGATGAAATTTCAAAGTTTATTTAAGCCACTTATAATTATTTTCTTACCTGTATTCCTTGTATTGAAGCAACCTAATTTAGGAACAGCTGTAATAATATTGTTTATAGGAGCATCAATTATATTCACAGCAATAATGGAAAGACCTCATTTAATAATTTTTGGAGCGCTTGGCATTTTCGCAATACCAGCTATTTGGCCTTTTTTGCGCCCTTATCACAAGCAAAGGATATTATCATTTTTGGATTCATCAGTAGATCCACTTGGAATAGGTTATAATGCACAGCAATCTCAAATAGCTATTGGTTCAGGAGGTTTATTTGGTAAGGGATTTGTTAATGGGAGTCAAACTCAACTTGGATTTTTGCCAGAGAAACGCACAGATTTTGCTTTTGCGGTACTGAGTGAGGAATGGGGTTTTTTAGGCAGCATAACTTTGATTTTACTCTATACCACATTGCTTGCTATAATATTCTCCATTGCTTACAGGTCAAAAAATTACTTTTCTAAGTTAATATCTATCGGGGTTTTTGCCTTTTTTAGTGCTCATTTCTTTATAAACATTGGAATGACAATAGGCCTTTTACCTATAATAGGTGACCCACTTCCATTTCTATCCTATGGCGGAAGCACAACTGCTGCGAGTTTAATATGTATAGGATTGCTACTTAGTTCCGTGACATCTACAAAGGACTTAAAGCTAAGTTTCCGATTTCACCCATAGAAAGAGCTTAGACAACCATCACTCTGCTAATGGCTAACGTCTTATTCTTCAATGAGAATCCCATTTTACGGTGCTTAAATCTATTCCCTCTTGTACCATTTCCAAAAGTGGGCTCATCTCTCTTAGCCGTCCAACATTTTTAGTAACAAGATCTGCTGCATATAGAACTTCATCTTTAGTTGTAAATCGGCCAAGGCCAAATCTAATTGATGAATGCTCAAGATCGTGGCCATTGTTTAGTGATCTTATGACATAAGAAGGTTCAAGAGATGCGGATGTGCATGCAGAACCAGAGCTTACTGCTAAATCCTTGATTGCCATGATAAGAGACTCACCCTCAACATAAGGAAAACTTAAGTTAAGGTTACCTGGAATCCTATTTTCGTAGTCACCATTTAAAACAACATCAGGAAATGCCTCTTTTATTTTGTTGTACAAAATATCTCTCAACTCTTCTAATTTGCTTGCTTCTATTTCCATTTCTTCTTTAGCGATACGTGCCGCTTCACCAAAACCAACTGCAAGGGGAGTAGGAACTGTTCCAGAGCGCATGCCTCTCTCCTGTCCACCACCACTAATTAGTGGCGTCAACCTAACACGAGGATTTTTTCTACGGACATATAATGCACCTATTCCCATAGGTCCATAAATTTTATGGCTAGAAAGGCTCATAAGATCAATGTTCATTTCATTTACGTCTATTGGAACTTTTCCAAAGCTTTGAGCAGCGTCTGTATGAAAAAATATATTATGCTTTCTACACATTGCACCAATTTCTTTGACAGGTTGCATTACTCCGATCTCATTATTTGCCATCATCACTGAAATCAGAATTGTTTTATCAGTGATTGCCTCCTCAAGTTTCAACAAATCTATAATTCCGTTTTGCTTAACGGACAAATATGTAACTTTAAAGCCTTCATTTTCCAGATGTCGACAAGAATCTAAAACGCACTTATGCTCCGTGCAGACAGTTATTATATGATTTCCCTTATTCTTATAAAAATGAGCAACACCTTTGATAGCCATGTTATTTGATTCGGTTGCACCCGAGGTAAAGACGATTTCTTTGCTGTCTGCATTCACTAAATCAGCAATGTGCTTCCTTGCTTTTTCTACTGCTTCCTCAGCTGTCCAACCAAATGAATGACTACGAGAGTGTGCATTACTAAACTCACCAAAATAAGGTATCATCATCTCCAAAACACGAGGATCTACTTTAGTAGTAGATTGATAATCGAGAAATATTGGTAATTTTATTTTAACATTGCGTATTTTTTCCATATTCATAGTCAGGTTTCAGCATAGAAGTTACAATATTTAGTAGCACTAAAGCTTAATTTTTTCAAGATATAATCTTGCCTAAACGAAAGTTGTCAGCGCTCTCTCCTACGTTATTCCAGTGTCCCTGTAATGTCATTTTCTATGATCAGTAGTTTATGCAGCTAGGTCGAATACGCGCTAGGTAAACCTACTAGTGCTAGCAGCTTCTTGACGCCCATCCATTAAGACTGCTACTCCATCAACTTTAGTACTGGGCTTTAACATCATATATGTAGCACCACCAACTGCTAGTGCTACTGCTATAACTGCAACCACTGCTATAGCTATAGGTATTGCAATTGTTTCAGTTGCAAAAAGTACCGCTGCTATAGCAGTGCCTAATAATGCAGTTTTTACAGCGGTAGCAATCCCTTTATTAAATGCTTTCACAAAAGAACGTCCTCCTGCCTTTAATAGAACTTCTACGTTTTGACCCTTGGCATAATCTAAAGGGGTCATTCCATGTGTATTTACTGCATTAACATTTGCTCCTTTTTCGAGTAAAACATCTACTGTCTCTTTGTGACAATAAGAAACAGCATAATGTAAAGGAGTTCCATACAAATGTTGCGCATCAACATTTGCTCCTGCTTGGAGTAAAACCTCTACTATCTCTTTGTGATCTTTATGAACAGCATTGTGTAATGGGGTAAACCCATGTTCATTCCTTTCATCAATTTTAATTCCTTCGATCTTTAATAGAGCTTCTACTGTTCCTATATGGCCATGTTTAGCTGCTAAATTTAATACAGGAGTCCAACCTTTTCCACTCTTATCGCTAATGTTTGATCCTGATGATATTAGAGCATCCAACACATTTGCATAGCCTGCCTCAGCAGCTATCCTTGATAACGTAAACTTTAAATATTTAGGATGATCTGAGGTAAATTCATGATTTATATCGAATTTCTCATCAATCCACTCTTTATGTAAATCTTGATCCTGCCTCTCTAGTTCTTCTTGTATTTTCTCAATTATGTTATCTTTATTAAAATCTTGCTTATCGTTAATTACATTCAATACTTTTTTCAGTGTTTCATATCCTTTTGCCATAACTTTACCTTTAAACTAGAGTAAAATATCTAACTATCACATATTATACTAGAAAAGTAATATTTATTTTAAATGAGCTTATAATCGAAATTGTGGGTAGCAAATTATTGCCTCTTGAATCACAATGTTCGTATAGCTGCAACCCTGAAGCTACTATCTCTCATCCACTGAAGGTATTGCACAGTGCTGTCTACTTGATCGTCGTGGCGGGTTTCTGGGAACATTAAAATTTCATACTCAAAATCGCTGAGCCATATTGCTTGATGCGGCAGAAAAACCTTGCCGGATTCTATTATCGGAACAATCTGGTGGAATCGAGCGATTTTACTGTTATGCGGCACTATCTCAATAACAGGTATTGTCTTTAGCTCTTGAATCAATTGTTGACCGCTTGTTTTTGCTTCGATTAAAATTGCGTGTGGCTTCCACCTTGCAGCTAGTGATAGAACTTGTTCTTTAAGTTTTGGATACTCAAGCTTCGCACGGTATACATCGAGTAAATAAAACTTATTATTCACCTTTGTCCAGGTGGTGCAGACACTAAAGCCGCTAGAATCGTTTGTTGAAACTGCAGTATCCCAGCTCTGAGTTATATGTGAGAGATTGTCAGGAAAATTTCTATAGCGTTTCAACCATTCTTGCTTAATTATACCACTTGAAAGCGGCAGAGGATTTTGTTGATATTGAGCAGCAAAAGCGTAACTCCCAAGTTCAGCCTTTATCATTTCAATTTCTCCTACATCTAGGGGATATAGCAGCTGACCTTCCTTTTTTAAGTATAAAATCCTTGAAGATGTAGCGCCTGTTGAGCTTTTGCACTCATTTGTAGTTACTTGAATAATAGGAACAGGAGAAGGGAGAATTGATCTTTTGATTGAATAGATAATTTCCTTATTTTCAGAAATCATTGGCAAACAAACATGATGCCATATATTTTTCGGCTTGGAGAGAAGATGCCCAGTCAAATCCTCTTGATGTAGTCTGTGCATTACAACAACGATAACTCCTTTTTTCCTGTCATTAAGCCTGGTTATTAGAGTCTGATCGAACCAGTTTGTGGCACGTTTTCTAAACGTCTCGCTCAAAGCTTGAGAGGAACTCAGTGGATCATCCACGACGATAAAATCTCCACCTTCACCAGTCAGTGTTCCACCAACAGATGTTGCAATCCTACATCCTCTCTGCACTGTTTGAAATTTATATTTAGTGTTCTGGTCTTTGCATAGTTCTACCTCTGGAAATAGCACTCTATACCAACTAGACTGCATCACGCACCTGGTGTCAAGCGAATGCTTTTCGCTAAGCCGCTGAGAATAGCTTGCAACTATTATTCTTGCGGTTGGCTGATTACCAAGTATCCATGCGGGCCATGCAACACTCACGCACATAGACTTCATCGAGCGCGGAGGCATATTGAATATTATTCGCTTCACTTCACCAACACTTGCTGCTTCAAGCCTGTCTGCTATGATTTTTATATACTGATAATTGTTATACTCACATCCCGGCATCACCGTTTGAAAGCATAGTTCGATAAATTTTAAAAAGTTCATGTTAGTCTCCTATAGTGTTAGTGGAATTTACTTTATGGTGGTGTCAGCCTCTTTGGTGTCATATCAGCGTCCTTTTTCTTGTCATCCAAGTAGCCCTTTCCTTGTCATTCCAGTGCTTGACACTGGTTCACCTTATGATGGTGTTATTCAAGTAGCCTCTATCCAAGTGCCCCTTTGGTGTCATCCGAGTAGCTGACACTGGTTTCTTACCAACAAAACCTAGCATAACTTTTGTGCTCAAAAGATTTCTGGATTCCAGCAGGCTTTGTTGCACAGCTCTTCGGATAGTGGGTAATGTATAATAAATTCATGAAGCTATATCAAACTTAGCCATGCCTATTTCAGTAAATTTGTTAAGCAAATAACACTTGAGTAGCAGTTCCTTCTCACGATTAATCTCAGATTTATTCCTAAAACTAAATCCAAATATTTGCTTCAGTCGCGAGAAAAAACTTTCTATATAAGATCTCTTCCAATAATTTATCTCTTTTTTCCACCTCTTCATACCATCTTCATCATATGACTTTATGAGCTTGATTGTAGAATTTCTCTCATTCATATAATCCAACTTTGGATGCTCTACTGCATTATTTTGCGGAGGAATCCTTGTCTTTATGTCAAGCTCATCGCACAGTTTGTATAACTTCTTTCGATTATATGCCCTATCTGCATATATCGTGCTTATGTTATACTTGGTATCCACTCTTTCAATAAGATCACAGGCTCCATAGTGGTCGGAATAAACTCCACTACTGTATTTTGCAGCTATAACTTTTTTACTACCTATCTCTAGCATTACATGTAGCTTTCTTGTTTGCTCATAGCGGCGATACTTTCTATCTGTACCATTTGCCTTACTATGGCCTGGAATATTATTGTAGATGCTGATACCTGTACTATCTATAGCAATTTCAATATCTTCCATATCGTTCTTATCAACTCTGCAGTCGTTGATTTTGATATTAAGCTTTTTAAACCTTCTTGAAGCCTGCGAATAGCTGATAATTTGCAAAATTTTCCCTATTTGCTCAAGATATTTCTCTATAAATCCCACTGTTTGCCTAAGACCAATCCTGAATAGATAGGTTATTATGTGAATTAGAATCACTACTTTGTCGCTGTAGACATTGTTGCCACCTGCTACTTTTGGACTATTTTCGTACCAATTTTCAATGGCATCGTTGATATAATGAAAAACATTTCCCCTTTCTTGAAGAAATTTGTTATATTCATTGCAGTTACTGACTTTCATTCTTATTGGCATATTTTTCCTTTGTCGGCTAAATATCTATTTTATAACAAATTCCATCAGTAACTGCCTGTTCTTTCCTTGAGTGGTGCAACAAAGCCATTCCAGCATCAAGTGCTGGCCTGAAGCTTTAGTTACAAGTATTAAGAAATTCACCAAATGAAGAAAAAAGGCAAAAGAATCCCCGTGTAACGAGTTTTGACCCTATAATAATGTAAATTGGCATTGTAATAATGTGCTAACGCTTATTTAAAGCGCATTTTGGCTGAATGTAGAAAAAATAAAAAAGACATGCAGCCGCTATAATTTTATGTAATCTGCCAATATATACCTGAGTTTTTTACTGAATTTTGTTGTTAAATCTGCAGAGATTAAAAACAAGGATAAATACTCTTATTGATATGATAAGGGAGTTGGGGAAATTTGTAAAGTAATCTTTTTCGTTTGTATTCCCTTATGCTTGAGATAACTGCATGCAGGTTCATGGATCTCTTTACTCTTTAATTTCGATGAATTCCCTTTGAAGTTGAATATTGAAAATTAACTGGAGAATTGTGAATTACTTTGTATATGTGATAACAAGCCATGGCGCTCTCAGCAAAACCATTTAGTATCAATTTTAGTTTGCCTGGATAAGTAGCTATATCTCCGATTGCATATATTCTATCTCTACTGGTTCTAAGTGTAGCTGGGTCGACAATTATGCGGCCATGTTCTAACTCTATACCCCAATTGTTTATTGGACCAAGATTCATTGATAATCCAAAAAATGGCAGCAAAAAATCAGCGGATATTTCTCTTTCTTCCTTAGAGGCAATGTTTTTTACTATCACTGCTCTCAACTGCCCATTACCTCCTGCTAGTTCGTGTAATTGATATGGCACTACCAGTTCTATCTTTCCGTCATTTTCAAGTGATTCTAATTTATTTCTAGTTTCAGGAGTGCAGCGAAATTCCTTTCTCCTATGTATCACATAAATTTTCTTCGCAACTTTAGAAAGTTCTACAGTCCAATCAGCCGCAGAATCACCCCCCCCTGCAATGACTATAGTTTTGTCCTGAAAATCAGAAATTTTATTTACACTATAAAATACAGATTTATTTTCATATTCTAATATACCACTTAAGGGTGGACGGTTAGGTTCAAACATTCCGTTACCTGCAGCAATGATAACGGCTTTGCATTTTACCTCTGTACCTATGTTCGTTATGATAGTAAAGTTTTCACCTTCGTTATTTGAAATCTTTTCCACTTTTTGACTTAAATGGTAAACAGGCTCAAACGGTGAAGCTTGCTCCATTAACTGCTCAATTAATTTTTGGGCAGTAATTACAGGATAACCAGGTATATCATATATTGGCTTTTCTGAGTAAAGAGCTGTGCATTGTCCTCCTGCTTGATCCAAAACATCTATTACATGACATCTCATATCAAGCATTCCCGCTTGAAAAGCAGTGAATATTCCAATAGGCCCTGCACCTATTATTACTATATCGGTTTCCATATTCAGATGGTGATCTATTTATAGATATTAGCTTTCTTTGCTAACAAGGTCAATTTACAAAGGGATGTATTTTTAAAAGATGTGGCTAGATTAGATAAGATTTCCAGCGTTATGAACCATCTAAATAAGCTCTAAAAATTAACTAACATTTTAAATCTGAGAAGTAAGTGCGGACGGAATGGGATTCGAACCCATGGTACGTTTCCGTACGTCAGTTTTCAAGACTGGTGCCTTAAACCGCTCGGCCATCCGTCCACCTCTTTTTTACCACAATATTTAATTTCAAGCAATCTATAAAAATCTTACTTGCCTACACAAAAGCTACTAAACACACTATCCAATATTTCCTCAACATTAATAATTCCAATCACTGCACCAAGTTCAAATGCAGCAAGCCTCAAGTCTTCAGATATCAACTCAATTGGATTATCGATATTAAAACGTTGTAAATGTTCCAGTGCTTTCTGCATGTGACTCCTATGTCTTTGCCGAGTAATCACAGGAGTGTCTCTATCATGCCCAAATTTTTCCTCTGCCTTCTTTTTTATGAGAGAGATCAACTTGTTTGTACCTATTCCCTTTAAAATAGAAATAGGTAGAAAATCTACACCGCCAATCAGTATATTTCTGTCATTAATTGCATCGTCAGCTTTGCTCAATACATAAATAGTATCGCTATTTACAACGTTGCAATTGATATTATGACGCTGTTCAAAAGGAAATAGTTCTATTCTTAAATCAGCTTCAAAAGACCTTTTTTTCGCTCGACTTATACCTTCTGATTCTATTGGATCTGAACTCTCACGAATTCCAGCAGTATCAGAGAGAATGATTGGGTATCCCCCAATGTCAATATGAGCTTCAAGTATATCTCTTGTTGTGCCTGCATATTCAGAAACAATAGCAATATCACGCTTGGCTAAGAAATTAAACAGAGTTGATTTACCGACATTTGGTTCACCAGTTATTACAATATGTAAACCCTCACGCAACCTTTCGCCCCGTCTATTATCATTTAAATGCTCTTGTATCAACTGCACGAGAGATTGTACTTCATTATTAATTTTTTCCAATTCACTTTTTTCTGCCCAAATGTCCTCTGGAAAGTCTATATATGCTTCGATTTTGGATTGTATCGTTATTAATCTTTGCCTCCAATTGCTGTATAGTCTCTCCAATTCTCCTGATATCTGCTTAATCGCTTGTTTAGCTTGCATTTTCGTTTCAGCATCAATTAAGTCTGCAATTCCTTCTATTTGCGTTAAGTCAAATTTACCATTTAGAAAAGCCCTAAGTGAGAATTCTCCAGGCCTGGCCATAACGAAAATTTTTGATAATTTCTCCAAGATGATTTTTATGACGGCCTTGCTTCCATGCACTTGTAACTCTATAACATCCTCGCCAGTGAAACTGTTTGGAGCAGGGAAATAGATGATTATTCCATTATCTATCAATTGATTGGAATCATCATATAGATCAACTAAAGTAGCAAATCTTGGTTTGATTTTTTTCTTAATATGAAAATGATTTAAAGCTTTAAGGGTGTAGTTGCCTGAAATTCTGATTACTGCAACTCCTGACTTACCAAATACGGTCGACAAAGCAAAAATAGTTTCATTTGTGTTTGTCATTATTTATATAAACTACTTAGCAATTTAAGAAATCGAAATACCTAATCTAAAAAATTTTTGCTTATATTACTTATTCATATTAATGCAGTATTAGTAAATATATTGTATAGAAAAACTACAAAAGTCATCCAGATGAAAATATTTATTTTGAAAACTGATAATATGATTTATAATGACTGACACAAGTTTTAAATATTATGCTCAAGAAATTAGCTTGGTATTGGTCTTCTGTAGAGTTAATTAAAGGGTTTGTTATTACATTAAAATATATGTTCAAACCAAAGGTTACTTTGAGGTATCCTATGGAGAAGGGCCCTTTAAGTCCAAGGTTTCGTGGTGAGCATGCGCTGCGTAGGTATCCAAATGGTGAAGAACGATGCATAGCTTGTAAGTTATGCGAAGTTATCTGCCCTGCTCAAGCAATAGTTATTGAAGCAGAGGAAAGAGAAGACGGTAGTCGCCGCACCACACGCTATGATATTGACATGACAAAATGCATATATTGCGGACTTTGCCAAGAAGCATGTCCAGTTGATGCAATTGTGGAGGGTCCTAACTTTGAATTTGCTACTGAAACAAGAGAGGAGCTAATGTACAATAAAGAAAAGCTATTGCGTAATGGTGAAGTTTGGGAAGAAGCAATTGCACTCAGGTTAAAAAAGAATAGGCCGTATTATTAACTAGGTATGTCAACAATTAAAATTTCTTACAGCAAGTATGTAATAGATCTCTTGTACAACTGTTATTTAACTGAAAGATCAGTAGCTCACCTTTTGGTGTCATTCCAGCGCGTGGCGCTGGAATCTAGAAAAGAAAGAAACATGGATCCCAGTGTCAAGCACTGGGATGATAAAAGGTCTAATGAATGATAAAAGTTACCTTTTTAGCCGAACAAAAAGTAAAAGAATACAGTGGTAGAGTCACTGGCTTTGATATATTACAACCGGATGCTTTGAGAGAAGCAATTGCCTTTAAGGTAAATGGTGAGTTGTATGATCTCTCACGTGAAATTGAATCTGATACAGAGATAGAGGTAATACAACTGAGTGACGAAGCGGGTTTAGATATAATAAGGCATGATGCTGCTCATATAATGGCGCAGGCAGTAAAAGACCTCTTTCCTAATACTCAGATTACTATCGGGCCAACAATTCAAGATGGTTTCTACTATGATTTTGCTACAGATCGTACCTTTACCACGGACGATCTTGCTGCAATAGAAAAAAAAATGAAGGAAATTATAAAAAGTAACCACAGATTCGTCCGAGAAGTTTGGACTCGTAAGCAGGCAATTGATTTCTTTAGTGATATAGGTGAAAGATACAAGGTTGATATTGTCTCATCAATACCAGAAAACGAAAACCTAACTGTTTATAAACAAGGCAACTTTGTAGACCTATGTCGTGGTCCGCACTCACCATCAACTGGCAGAGTTAAAGCGTTTAAACTTATGAAAGTAGCCGGTGCATACTGGCGTGGCGATTCTAAGGGCCCAATGTTGCAAAGAATATATGGCACCGCGTGGAGAAATAAGGATGAATTAAATACTTATCTTAAACGTCTGGAGGAAGCAGAAAAACGCGACCACCGCAAAATTGCTAAGGATATGGACTTATTTCACATTCAAGAGGAAGCTGTTGGGCAGATTTTTTGGCATGAACAGGGATATACTTTATATAATGTTCTTGAGTCTTACATCAGAAAAAAGTTAATGAACAATGGCTACTTTGAGGTGAAAACCCCTATTTTAGTAAGCAAAGAGCTGTGGGAAAAATCGGGACATTGGGATAAGTTTCGTGAAAATATGTTCATTATTGATGAATCTGAAAGTAAAAAGCTAGCAATAAAACCCATGAATTGCCCTTGTCATGTGCAGATTTTTAATTCTCACATCAGAAGCTATCGTGATTTACCGATACGTATGGCAGAGTTTGGCACATGCCATAGAAATGAAAGCTCAGGCTCATTGCATGGACTGATGCGAGTGCGTGGTTTTACGCAAGACGATGCACATATTTTTTGTATGGAAAAACAAGTGAATTCTGAAACTGTAAAGTTTTGTGACCTTTTAAAAGAAGTATATTCAGAACTTGGGTTCAATGAAATTTCTGTGAAATTTTCAGACCGTCCAGATACTAGATCAGGTAATGATGAAGTGTGGGATAGAGCTGAAAGAGCACTGCTTGAAGCAGTTAAAGAAGCAGGGCTTAGTTATGAACTTAATCCTGGTGAAGGTGCATTTTATGGTCCAAAGTTAGAGTTTATTTTGAAAGATGCAATAGGTAGAAATTGGCAATGTGGAACGTTGCAAGTTGATTTTATTTTACCGGAGCGGCTTGGAGCTTTTTATATAGGAACAGACGGGCACAAGCATCACCCTGTCATGTTACATAGGGCAATTCTTGGAACTTTTGAGCGTTTTATTGGAATTTTAATAGAAAATTATGCAGGAAAATTTCCAGTTTGGCTTGCTCCAACACAGCTTGCTATTCTGACCATTACAAATGAGTCTGACGGTTATGCTACAGAAATCAGCAACGTTTTAAAAGAACAAGGTGTGAGAATCAAAACTGATTTGACCAATGAAAAAATTAGCTATAAGATACGTTTGCATAGTTCAAGTAAGGTACCTATATTATGGATCATAGGCAAAAATGAAGTTACAAATAAAACTGTGTCAGTGAGAAATTTAGGATCGGAAAAACAGGAGTCTTTTTCTTTGGAGAATGCTACTGAATTGCTGTTAAAGATTATTAATTTGAATTAATGGAGCTAAAATTTGCAAGTCAAAAAGAACAATAAAAACAGAATTAATGAACTCATCACAGCTAAGGAGGTACGCTTAGTTGATCATAGTGGTGAAATGGTCGGAATTGTTCCAATAGAAAAAGCTTTGGAAGTTGCACAAAGTGTTAATTTAGACTTGGTAGAAATCGCACCTGATTCAACTCCTCCAGTATGTAAAATTCTGGACTATAGCAAACAAAAGTATGATATAAAAAAGAAGGCAAGTGAAGCAAAAAAGAAACAAAAAACATTAACTATAAAAGAAATTAAACTGGGTCCTAATATTGGTGATCACGACTACGAAACAAAATTGCGTCAAGCAAGGGATTTTCTTGTGCATGGACATAGAATTAAAGTCACAATGAGATTTAGAGGGAGAGAGCTTGTAAACACTGAAGTTGGACTGAAAAAATTAGAACGGCTAATTAGAGACGCTGAAGATATTGCAAAAGTAGAATTAGCACCTAAAAGGGAAGGAAATCAATATTCTTTAACTTTAGCTGCTAAGTAGTAAAATCATTTAAAAGTATAAGTTAAGTTACTATCCTCTCTTCAATTATATGACGAAAATGTCTGATTAATCCTTGAACTGGCCAAGCTGCAGCATCGCCAAGTGCACAAATTGTATGCCCTTCTATTTGAGTTGTAAGGTCAAGTAGCTTATCTACTTCACCAGGTTTAATATTTCCTGCTACCATTCTTCTCATAATCCTCCACATCCATCCAGTGCCTTCACGGCATGGTGTACATTGTCCGCAGGACTCATGCATATAGAAATGTGATAATCTTTCTATTGCAGCTATTATGTCAGTTGATTTATCCATCACTATTACAGCAGCAGTACCAAGCCCTGATTGTGCAGCCCTTAATGAATCAAAATCCATTTCAATAGTATCACATATAGATTTTGGAATTAGTGGGACTGAAGACCCACCAGGTATTACAGCAAGTAAATTATCCCAACCTCCTCTCACTCCACCTGCGTATTTTTCAATTAATTCACGCAGTGAAATTCCGAGCTCTTCTTCAACATTACATGGATTATTTACATGCCCTGAAATGCAAAAGACCTTAGTGCCAGTATTATTTGGTTTACCAAGAGATGCAAACCACTCTCCTCCGCGATTTAGAATATCTGGAACCATGGCTATAGTTTCAACATTGTTTATTGTAGTTGGACAACCAAAAAGTCCAACACCTGCAGGAAATGGAGGTTTCATGCGAGGAAAGCCCTTTTTTCCTTCAATGGATTCGAGTTGAGCTGTTTCTTCCCCACATATGTAAGCTCCTGCACCCCTATGGATAAACACATCAAGATCATAACCTGATTTGCAGGCATTTTTTCCAATTAAGTTTTCTTTATAGGCTTCCTCAAGTGCCTTTTTTAGAACTAAATATTCATTATAAAATTCACCCCTGATATAAATATATGCAACTGATGCGCTGATCGCTCTGCCAGCTAGAAGAATTCCCTCAAGTAACTTATGTGGCTCATATCGTAATATATCTCTATCTTTACACGTACCAGGTTCTGACTCATCTGCATTGACTACTAAATACGCTTTTAAAGGATTTTTAGGCATAAAGCTCCACTTAAGGCCAGTAGAAAATCCTGCACCCCCTCGACCTCTCAAGCCAGATTTCTTTACTTCATCAATGATTTTTTCTGATCCTAAATCCAGTAATTCCTTTGTTTTTTGCCAACTACCACGTTTTTTTGCACCTTCAAGTAGTGGTGTTTCTTTACCATTTAAGTTTATGAATATTTTATCCTGTTCTTTTAGCATGCTTTTAAGATTCTAAGTGATCCCGACGCGATTCGAACGCGTGACCCACTGATTAAAAGTCAGTTGCTCTACCGGCTGAGCTACGGGATCATTTTATTTTTCAGCTACACTAAACAGTAATATAGTTTTTATCCGTTTTAATCAAACTAAAATTTTCATGTGTGGTTAAATAAATTACATAATGTACTGCATTAGTGATAATTTAATTAAAAATTTTTGAAGGAAAACTTCTTGTTAATTCAAAGATTCATTTTGGTAAAGCTGACGTACAACTCTAAAAAGATAGAGAATTATACATAAATGCAGAATTTGTGCACTATTTAGCAATAGCCTCACAAATAAATATTTCTTGCATTTCAGCGTGAGTGATTTATGCTTTAAGCAAGAATTGGGGGCATAGCTCAGCTGGTAGAGCATCTGTTTTGCACGCAGAAGGTCAGCGGTTCGATCCCGCTTGCCTCCACCAATATAGGTTCTAGCGTATCATAAAGTCAGCTTATTTTAATCTAGGAGTGTTTTATACTAGTTTCCTAAAAAATCCCTCTTTCTGTAACTTTTCTTTATGCAAGTAATGTGTGTTATTATAATTCTGATATATACTAACTTAACAATAAATTAATCAATAAATGTTAGAATAGCTATAATTAAATTGATTTGGTAATACCTATGAGTGGAAAAAAACATGTTTTTAAAATGGTGCCTGGAGAGAAGTTATCAAACAACACTTTTTCTTACATCTCTTGGCCTGACTTTGATCGTTTACAATCTGTTAAAAAAGTTAAGCTTATATCACTGGAAAAAGGAGATGAAGTGATAGAATTACCCATAGTATTCTGCACCTTCTCAGCGGATTTTACAGATTGCGTAAAGGAAGAGAAAAATATTCTAACAAATCAAGCCATAGCAAATAAATACGTTGATTTCAGAACAAGTAGTTATGCATTTGTATATTATGATGATGTATTAGTAAAACTATCAATGAAATTACCTTGTGTTTTAACCAAAGATTGCATAGATCAGTTCCTAACAGTTGTTAAATCTGAGAGATTGGAATACAACTATTTAACATTGGAAGAGTCAGATACTAGCGATAATAAATATTATTTCTCAGATGATCAAGGAAATATTATTGACTCACCTGACAATGATAGCCTCCAATATCTTGCACAGGACGCCAAGAAAGAAGTAATAGAAATAACAAAAGATATATTACCTAAAATATCAGAGAATATAATACTATCAAAGGCATTTGTCGAAATTTTTGTTGAGAAACTAACGGAAAGTCAATTAAAGACTTTTGCCAATTCTCTTAGTAACGAGCAACTGCAAGTTCTTGCACAAAATCTAACAGATGGGCAGCTGCAAAAAATAATTCCTGAACTAAATTCAAACCAGTTGCAGGCTTTAGCAGAGAACTTAACAGACAACCAATTCCTAGCTTTAGTGGATCATCTAACCAATCATCAATTACAAGCCCTTACTCACACATTGGATTCAAAAAAGTTAGGAATAATAGTCCCCTTATTAAATAAGGATCAGGTTGCAAACTTAGTAAAAGACTTTAACCTAGATCAAGTAAAAGAAATTTTCCCTCACTTGAAAATGGATCAGTTTCAGGAAGTTATTAATACAATGAGCAATGATCAGTTTGTAGAATTAATAAAAGATGCAGATGAGAAAGCTTTCAACACTCTTTTACATCAAGCATTAAAAGATCGACTTCCAACTCTAGTAAAAATGTTAGAAGGAGATAAATTACATAATTTAATTAATAAGCTAGACCATGAGAAACTTGCAATAGTAGCTCGAGAGTTAACTGATGATTCTGATAGGATTCAGATGGTTGTTAAGTCTTTAGTTAACAACCCAGAAAAACTTAAAGCTTTTGCTCATAGTATGTCTCATGAGCAGTTTAAAGAACTTTTGGATAACATAGATGCAAAAGAGCTGAAAGATATTATTCACAAATTGCCTCACGAGAAAGTCATATCTGTGATTGGTGATCTTGGCAGTAAAGGTCAGTCCAATGCTATCATTGATGCATTGAAAGAGAAATTTAACGAGCAAAATGAAAAAATGAAAGAGCTTCTGGATAAGGTTGACCGAATGATTCCTGAGGAGAGTGAAGCAAATTGGAATGATGCACATCCATCAACTTACGTTTTTCAAGATATGAATACTGAGTTTGCAATAATAGATAATTTATTGTGAACTTGGATATTGATAAATTAACAGTGTGCATGTGAAACTAAAAAATAATTTAAACTTTAATAATTTATGGAGGTAATTTATATGAGTAAGAACTCACAAAACCTTTTACAAAGTGCTAATAATGAAGAACAACTTATAAGCGCTCTTGGTCTTGTTACACTTAAGACAGGTACTGGTAAGAATATACAGGACTTAAAAAAAGCGGTTAGTGGTGATACTGTTAAAAAAGCATTTGATGAATTAGCTAATAATATTAATGAAAAATTTATTAATAAGTTAAATATTATGTTAAAACAAGAGCAAGATAAAGTCGTAAGTTTGCAAGATATTATAGGCGACACAAGTAAAGGATTACAAAAAGATCTAGCAGATTTAACAGCTAAATTAGATAGTATATTACCTGAGGAAGCACCAACCCATCCTGATATACTCTAGTAGTTAGGAAAGTAACAGCTTGCTAGCAGGCTGTTACTCTTTTTACATGCTATTTCAGTGTAACTGAGTTGATTTTAAAATTTTATGGAGCTAACATGAGTAACAACAGTAAACAAGAAAGCGAAAATAACTTTGAAGTAATAAACCAAATGAGCGATTTCAACTTTAAAGAAATAGACAATATAGAAGTTGAAGTTAAGCCCACAAACTTTGAGGACATTGAAGATAAAATTGCAACAATTCATTACGTCTATCAAGTTATGGATAAGTTAGTCTGCGATTTAAACGAGAAGTTTGTTTCGGGCTTGCGTGTCTCAATTATGGAGAACATAGCACAACTTAGAGGAGAGTTTATTGATATGAACCAACACTTGGCCGAAGGTTTATCTCATTTGAATAAGTTAATTCAGCAGGATGGATTTATTGATAATAATCAAAACTATAGAACATGGGCAGAAGAACTTGATCACCTAAGGGGCGAAGTTGAAGGATTAAAAGCAGCAATAATTGACCATAATAACGTAGAATGGGAAGCACCAGCTCACTCTGATATATTGTGGTAGTTAGGAAAGTAACAGCTTGCTAGCAGGCTGTTGCTTTCTTTCACATACCATTTCAATACAACTGAATTAGGAAATCTATTTTAGGACTTTCGGCTTATAGTTCTCATCATGTTTTGCAAACACCGTATCTGCAAGAAAAGTACTATTATCAAACATTTTACCTTGCACAACAACACCACTTTTTTCTGAAAACATTGGTGGAAGTATTCCCTGATATTTCACCACAACGCTTTTGTTAAAATCTGTCATTTGAAAAATCACTTCGCTTTCGCTCCGTATCACGCTCTTTTCAACAACCATTCCACCAACACGGATTGGCTTTTGATTATTTGGCAAGACTATGGCTTCACTTACTGTATAGAAAAATGAGATATTTTCTTTGAGCGTTGTTAAAATAAAAAAAACTGCACAACTTAAAAAGCAGAAAATTCCTGAAGTTATAAGTAATCGCTTATGTTTCTTCTTCATTATTATCTTTCAGGCTTTCTAGAATTTTTTTACTTTTAGTATAGCAAGAAACGGTAAAAATCAAATTTCCACCAATCAGTATGAAACTAATAAGGTAAGCAAAAATTACATATGTATTCATAATGCACTGCCAATAAATAACTCACCTGCATCAAAATAAATTAAGCTTCCATCCTTTTGCTGCAACACCAATTTACCACTTTTATCTATATCAGCAAAAATTCCTTCATACAATTTGTCAGCTAACTTTACACTGATTTGCTCATTCATTTTGAATGCTTTTTTTAACCACATTTCTCTTATAGCATAAAACCCATCAAATAGCCATTGCTTTCTTAGCTTATTAAAATTTATTATTAATTCCTTTAACAGATCCATGTTAGACACAGATTCACCGTAATTGCTAATGCACGTTGTGCCTGGAAGTGGCGCATGATTGACATTAATTCCAATTCCTATAATGAGCCAATTTGAATTGGATTTTTTTTCAACCAATATTCCGCTTATTTTCTTGCCATCGATTAGAATGTCATTTGGCCATTTATGTTGAAGATTGAGATCGTTTATGAATTGATCTCTTGTCATCCCAGTGCTTTGACACTGGGATCCAGAAGAAAAAGTATGGATTCCAGTGTCACGCACTGGAATGACACCGCAGTGGGTTTGATTATTCAAGAAATTTAACGATAATAAAGTATTTCCAACAGCAAGAGCAGTCACAAAAGTCAATTCTGTCAATTTGCTGACATCCGTTTCTTGGTTAATTATCAAACTTGTATAGAGATTACCTTCTGGAGAAATCCAGCTTTTTCCAGTGCGTCCCCTGCCTTCTGCTTGTTTATCGGCAATAATAATAGTTTCATTAGATATCCCTTTCTCAATTAAACCCAATGCTTCTTTATTAGTACTTGGAACTTCTTTGTAATGATGAATATGAAAGCCTTCAAGGATCACCTTGTCAGCCCTTTAGTTTAATGAGTGAGTAAAGATCTTCTGCGTACAAGAAAAGAACGAGGTTGATCAGTGAAGCCACTGAAGTGATAATGAATAGACTCTTAGAATAAGCAACCTTATTACCACTAGCTTTATCAAAATACATAACTTTCATGATATTTAAATAATAGTAGCATGATATCACACTCGCTATTACAAGGATCAAAGACAGGCTGATAAAGCCAGAATTTATTAAACTTTTGAATATAAAAAATTTAGCGATAAAACCTGCAAGTGGAGGTATTCCCGACATCGAGAGTAACAGTACAGAAAGATGAAATGCTACAATTGGGTGTTTCTTCCCTATACCAGATAAATTTGCAATATCACAATCGTCATCGTCAATTTGTACGAGATATGAGAATAGCCCTATGCTTGTGATGATATATATCACCAAATACATTAAGGCACTATCTGTTCCTGCTTGTGTAAAAATAGAAAGTGAAGCAAATATAAAACCAATGTGACCAATTGAACTGTAAGCAAGCAGCCTTTTTAAGTTTTGCTGACGTAAGGCCCCAAAAGCTGAGATAAGCACAGACAATGCTGAAACGTATAAGAAAATAGGCTGAACATAACTTTTTACATTTACTAACTCTTCATTCATCAATCGAATTAAAAATGTTACAAGTGCAGCTTTTGGGGCCGTAGAAAAAAACGCAGTTACTATGGTAGGTGCACCTTGATAGACATCTGGAGCCCACATATGAAAAGGAGCAATAGCAAGCTTGAAACACAAACCAATAAGGATAAAAACTAACCCAAAAACTATTCCATAAGTTATCTGATGGTTTTGCAAGAATGAACCGAGCTCAGAGAAATTGACTTGTCCTGTATATCCATAAAGCAGCGACATTCCATATAGCATAATGCAGGAAGATAGTGCACTAAGTGTAAAATATTTCACTCCTGCTTCACATGAATAAGCTGAATCTTTATTAAAGCTCGCAAGAACATACAAAGATATACTCATCAACTCAAAAGCTAAATAAAAAGAAATCAGACTATTTGCTGAAACCAAAGTTATCATGCCAAATAGCGCAAAAAGAATCAGTATTGAAAATTCATATTTATAGTCATATTTTGATAAATTCAGCATCAAAAGTATTAAAATTCCTGTGCTGAGAATTAACCCTTGGGCTGACCTGATGTATAAATTGAGTTTTAACAACAAATTCAAGAGAAAAATTTCATTGTTTTCTGCCGAAATAATTAAAATAATCAAAGTTACCACTGTGCAGCCAAGTGCTAATAAGTTGATAGTTCGGCGGTTAAATATAATTCCAAGCAGTAGCAACACTAACGAGGAGATAATAGAGAACGTTTCCGGCAATATCTGTATATAATTCATAGCGCATTATATTTGACTAACAAATTTGCCATACATGGCTTCAAATAATTCAGTGCAAGGGTTGGGTAAAATCCAAGCAAAATAACAAACACTGCAAGCAGAATTAAGACAGAAAATTCTATGCTATCCAAACGGTTATTTAATAATTTAGAATAGCTAACCCCCCATATTATTTGCTTACATAAATTCAGCATATAAACTGCGCTTAAAATAGTGCCAAGTGCGATAAATCCTGTAAAAAACCCTATGCTCTTAAACATTCCAACCATAGCCAAAAACTCACCTATGAATCCAGATGTTCCAGGTAGCCCTATTGAAGCCATTGAAAACAAAATGAACATAAAACCAAATTTTGGCATTGTATTTACTATGCCAAAATACTTTGCAATCTCCAAAGTTCCAGTTCGAGTATATAGCATTCCAACACACAAAAATAAAGCAGCAGAAATAAGGCCATGACTAATCATTTGAAATATGCTACCCAGTACTCCTTCCTCACAAAATGAAAAGAGGCCAGCAGTAACGATCCCCATATGTGCTATTGAAGAATAAGCTATTAACTTCTTTATATCATCTTGAGCAAACGCAACTAGAGAAGCATATATCACCGCAATAATGCTCAGCACAACAACGAAATTTGAAAAATACAAACTTGCCTGAGGAAGCATTGGAATAGAAAACCTTAAAAATCCATATCCCCCCATTTTAATAAGCAAGCCAGCTAAAATCACAGACCCAGAAGTTGGTGATTGCACATGTGCATCAGGAAGCCAAGTGTGAAATGGAAACATCGGTACTTTTATTGCAAAAGAAATAAAAAATGCAATCCACAGCAATGACTGCACTTCAAGATCAAGGCTTGGCACTAATGTAGCTAATTTTTGTATACTAAACGTTCCAAAAACACTATAGATGTATACTAACCCCAGTAGAAATAATAATGAGCCAGTTAATGTATAAAGAAATAACTTAAACGTTGCATATACCCTGTGTTTTCCTCCCCAAATGCCAATAATAAAGAACATTGGTATTAAAACAGCTTCAAAAAACACATAAAAGCTTATAGCATTCAGTGAAACGAAAAACCCGACTACAAAACTCTCAAGCAGTAGAAATAATGCCATATAGGCTTTTAGGTTCGTATAACTCATTTTGCAGTTATAGAGTATACAAATTACAAACAAGAAAGTTGTAAGCAGAAGGAAAAGCAACGATATTCCATCCACCCCTATTCCAATATCTCTTACTGGATAGCTGACAAACTGAAAGTCCGCATCGTTATAATCAAATTCTATACAAGCTACAATGCTAAGCAAAAATGGAAGTACAGCAAAAAATAGGGCAAGGAATCTTAAGTGTATAGATTGATGATTAATCCTGATTAAGGATAAAATCAACGCTCCTATCAGTGGAAGCAAGAATATACTAAGTAACAACACCTTCTATTTAATTCCAATAATATATAAAGCACCGATTATTAAAGTAACAAACATAATAAATGCATAATCAAATATATAACCAGTTTGTAACTTTATAGAACTTTTTGAACATTCATTAACCAACCTTACAACACCATTTGGTCCAAATGAATCAATAGCCTTAACATCAAACTTCCATAGAAGCCTAGATATAAACCTTATCGGTGCAATTATAACAAACTCATACACCTCATCAAAGTACCATTTATTCTGCAAAAACTTAAGTAAAAATTTACTCTTAATTTGCCTAATTACTTGATATTGGTAAATTAGGTACGCAAGTGCTATTCCACTTAGGCTTGCTAAGGTTGGCAGTAGTTTTATAAAGAAATTATGAACTCCATGCTCATCAATCATCACTAAACTTGATTTCCAAAACGCATTACTAGTTATGTTCAAAATATTTGCTCCCCATATTCCAGAAAATACTGATCCAAAAGCGAGTATCAGTAATGGTATAAGCATAATCTTTGGTGCCTCATGTATATTAATTTTACTTTGTTTTTGGCTGTGGAACACAAGAAGCAATAACCTCCAAGAGTAAAACGCTGTGAAGAATGCAACAACTAAGCTTATTACAAAAGCAAAGCTATCCGTGCTATAAGCATGTTCAATTATCAAATCCTTTGAGTAAAAACCTGCAAATGGAAATATTCCAGAAAGCGCAAGAGATCCAATCCACATGAGAGTATAAGTGCAAGGGATTTTCTTCCAGCAATTTCCCATTTTCTGAATGTTTTGCTCATGATGCATTGCATGAATCACATTGCCAGCACCAAGAAATAGTAGAGCTTTAAAAAAAGCGTGTGTCATTAAATGAAAAATAGCAACATTGTAAGCAGAAAGCCCACATGCCATGAACATATAACCAAGTTGACTGCAGGTTGAATAAGCAATTATTTTTTTTATATCGTTCTGAGTAATCGCAACCGTAGCTGCAAAGAAAGCAGTAAGTGCCCCAACAATAACTATTAATTCTCGTGCCACATTTGATAGCTCAAATAATGGAGAACATTTTGCTACTAAAAATATACCTGCTGTTACCATCGTTGCTGCGTGAATGAGTGCAGAAACAGGGGTTGGCCCTTCCATTGCATCTGGCAACCAAACATGTAAACCAAGCTGTGCAGATTTACCCATACAGCCAATAAAAAGTAATATGCATATTATATGAGTTACTTTGAATTCACAGCAGAATGCTCTAATGTTCTGCGTGCCAAGAAGATCAGTTGTATCAAAAACTTCAGTAAAATTCAAAGAGTGAAATGTATAATAAATAAGAAAGATTCCAATCAATAGTGCAAAGTCTCCTACCCTATTCACAACAAATGCTTTAATTGCTGCATTATTTGCAGAATATTTTTGGAACCAAAATCCTATGAGTAAATAAGAACACAGGCCAACCCCTTCCCAGCCAAAAAAAAGCTGCACGAAATTATCGCTTACAACCAGCACAATCATGCAAAACGTAAATAGCGATAGGTAAGAAAAAAACCTCGACTTCCCTTTGTCATGCTCCATATAACCGATAGAATAGAGGTGGACTACTAGTGAAACGGTGGTAATGACAATAAGCATTAAGGATGAGAGAGCATCCACACTAATTGCCCAATTTACTTTTAATACACTTAATGAAAATAGAGGAAATAAACTCAAGTGATAATTTTCAGAGAAGGTGAGAAAAACATACCAAGATAAAACTGCAGATATTCCAATCCCTGCCGTTGTAACTAACTGACTTTTTCTAAAAAGTGCTGCAAATAGCGAACTAAAGAGTGGCAAAAATACTATTAATTTCAGTATATTCATCATACTTTCATTCTTTCATTAAATTTGCTTGTTCAACGTCTATATTGCCACGGCTTCTATAATATACAACCAATATTGCAAGCCCAACTCCTGACTCTGCTGCTGCAACAGTCAACACAAACATCACAAAAATTTGCCCAACTATATCATTCATAAAGGCAGAAAAAGCAACTAGATTGATATTAATTGCCAGCAATAATATTTCTATTGATAACAGTATGTTGATTATGCTCTTACGGTTGATGAAAATACCGCACACTCCAATAGTGAACAAAACAGCAGCAACTATCAAAAAGTGATTTAATCCTATTTCCATTCTACTCCTTTTCCAAATTTAGCCTTAATCAATTTTACAGATGAAGATTGTGTCAATTGCTTTAATACATTCTGTTTTTTAACTCCTTTTTTCTTGTCCTGCAAAGTAAGAGCAATAGCGCCAACAATTGCAACAAGCAGCAGAATACCAGAAAGATGAAAAGCGTACATGTAGTCGGTATACAGCAAATTACCAATAGCTTTCACATTATTGGTATTATAGTTTATAACATTGCTTATATTTGGTGCTGAGCTGCGGATTACAAAGCTGATGACTAGAAAAAACACAACACATAATATAGCACCAAGAGTGAAATGCTTTGCAAAACCCTGGCGCAACCTTATGTAGTCAATATCGAGCATCATAACTACGAAGAGGAATAACACTGCAACCGCACCGATGTATACTATCAGCACTATCATAGCAATGAATTCAGCTCCAAGGAGAATAAAAAGAACTGCAGAATTAACGAAGGTGAAAATTAAAAATAATACTGCATGCACAGGATTTCTTACACTAATCACACAAATAGCAGATAAAATGCTAAGAATTGCAAAAAAATAAAAGAAAAAAGGCATTGATACTTTAACTGCAACAATAGTTACTAACTTAAGGTAATTGTTGCTGTAAAGTCAATACTATATTAAAGATTTGAAAATATCGTACTACAAGCTTCAACTCCTCAGTAATGCAATAAACACTCTTGACAATCTTGATTTATTAATATATAATGTATGTATATTAATAGTCAGCGGTAGCTCAAAATGTACAACATATTTGGTTACTTCAAAAGCAACAATAGTTCTAACGCACAAAATAGCAGATTAAATGGAGAAGGTTATCAATACACCACAAGAGACTATATGACAATTTACTTTAATAACACATTAGCAAGTTTCAGTAGATCATTGATAGAATTTAAAGAAAAAGCATATGGTTTTATATATGATATTGGAGCTTGGTTGAAAGCAACATATGAAAATTTCACTGAACGAGCTGAAATTCATAACTTCTATGTTCCAGAAAAACTTCCTATTAAAGCTGAGGAAATAAAGATGAAGGAACTGAATCGTAAGCCTAAGCCATTTCAAACTCCACCTATTCATCAAACAAGCAGAAGTTTTGATGCCAATATCTCAAATCAAGTTGTTGTTACTCACCATACACTTGAAGCTACCCCAACAAGATAGATCTACGCTTAAATATCTAGTACTTGAATGAGTTGAATGTTATGTTCAATAAGACCTTTACAATATTTGGATCATAGGTTTAACTTTATAAAGTTATAATCTATAGAGCTTCAATGAACGATTATCTCTCACTGTTAAATCCAGAACAGCAATTAGCTGTAACTAACATAAATGGGCCAGTTTTGATACTGGCAGGAGCCGGAACCGGAAAAACAAGAACGATTACTTCAAGAATAGCACACATAATTAGAAACGGTCACGCTTATTCTGATGAGATATTAGCAGTTACATTTACAAATAAAGCAGCAAATGAGATGGTATCAAGGGTACTTGAGCTAACGGGCACAAACATACCATGGCTTGGCACTTTCCATGCAATTGCAGCAAAAATTTTGCGCATGCACGCAGAAATTGTGGGCTTAAACCCCAATTTTACAATCATTGGTGTGGATGACCAATTACAGGTAATAAAAAATATTATCAATGAAATAAATCCTGATTACCTATCAGAAAAATATAAGACCATTATGAATATTATTCAGCAATGGAAAGAGAAGTGCTTATTGCCGTCTGAAGTGGAAGATGTTCAATCATTTAGGCCAGTTTACGTAACTGCACTTAAAGTCTATTACCAGTATCAGGAAAGGTTAAAATTCCTTAACTCTGTTGATTTTGGTGACTTATTGTTATATAACATACAACTTTTTAATAAAAAGACCGAGGTTCTGTCCTACTACCAAAACAAGTTTAAGTATGTCATGGTAGATGAGTATCAAGATACAAATGCAATACAATATCTTTGGCTAAAATACCTTGCAAAAGAGCATTCAAATATTTGCTGTGTAGGAGATGATGACCAGTCGATATACAGTTGGCGTGGTGCAGAAGTTGAAAATATTTTGAAATTTTCCGATGATTTTAAAAATGCAAAAACCGTTAAACTGGAGTGTAACTACAGGTCAACATCCCACATAATTGCAACTGCATCATATGTGATCAATCACAATAAGACTCGCTTAGAAAAAAAATTGTGGACAACAAACATTGAAGGCGAAAAGGTAAATCTAATCAAATTGTGGGACGGAAAGGCTGAAGCAAGGTTCATAAGCGAACAGATATTAAAACTCAATAAATACAGATTTAGTGATATTGCAGTGCTCGTCAGGGCTACTTTTCAAACTAGAGTTCTCGAAGAGTATTTTATAAAATATTCAATTCCCTATAAGATTATAAGTGGCGTAAAATTCTACGAACGTCAAGAAGTAAGGGATATAATTGCATATTTGAGGCTTGTTACAAATAATAATGATGATCTCGCTTTTGAAAGGATCGTAAATCGTCCAAAAAGAAGCATAGGAGCTACAACTCTAAAGAAAATATACACGACTGCTCAGGATAACAAAATTTCTTTTTTTGAGGCAGCAAAAATATTGGTTAATAGTGATCAAGTAACCGAAAGAATTAAACTCTCACTAAATGATTTTTTAAATAAAATTAAAGCTTGGGAAGAAATAGTAAGCGTAAAACCACTGCATGAATTTGTTAAAATCGTAGCAAATCAATCAGGATATATGGAAATGCTTGAGAATGAAGGAGTGACGGGTTTAGCGCGAATAGAAAATGTTAAAGAGCTCATTTCATCTTTGAAGAATTTTGACAGCACTATAACCTTCTTGGAGCATATTAGTTTGGTGATGGAAGTGGATAATATGAATAGCGATGACACTGTATATGTTATGACTCTTCATGCGGCTAAAGGGCTTGAATTCCCGTGCGTGTTTTTACCTGGTTGGGAAGAAGGATTATTTCCTCATCAAAGATCTTTTGAAGATAAAAGTGGTAAAGCTTTGGAAGAAGAGAGAAGACTTGCATATGTTGGCATAACTAGAGCAAAAGAAAGGTTGATCATTTCATGTGCAGATAGGAGGGAAATTAATAATCAGTGGCAACCAATGAGCACTTCTCGATTTATTAAAGAATTGCCAAGAGAAAATGTTGAGGTGATCAAGAATAGTGCCTACTGTTGAAGCTATAACTGCAGCTCTTACGACAAACACATCTGAATTACTTCAATTATATATTTCTCCTGGCAAAAATTCTCTGATGGTCTTAAATAAAATTTTCAGTGAATGATTATCAGACATGTTGTGTTCTGCTGATTTTATTAAGTGTACTTCAACGTCTGTTGACTTAATTTTTTCAGCTAAATTCAATGAAGTTTGATAAGGAACATCTTTATCATTAATGCTATGCAATAAGCGCACAGGACAGTTTATATCTATTGCTTCTCTGTTTAAAAGAAGGTTCTTTCTACCGTCTTCGATCAGATTTTTAGTTATTTTGTATGCACAATGCTCCGAAGTAAAATCTATTACACCTTTAGAACCTAGTTCTTCTTTTTGCTTGCCTGACAATTGCTTGAATATCAAATCTTCAGTAAAATCAGGAGCAGACGATATGCCGATTAATGCTGCAATTTTTTCTGGAAATTGAAGAGCAGTGAGCAGCATCAGCCATCCTCCCATACTTGAACCTATAATTATTTGTTTATTGCTAGTTAATTCACTTATCACTTTAGCACAATTTTTTTGCCAATCACTTATTGTATAATCAGCAAAATCACCGCTTGAATTACCATGGCCAAAATAATCAAAGAGCACAAGTGCTATATCATTTTCTTGGCAAAATTTGTAAACGGCAGTTGCTTTAGTTCCATCCATATTGGATGCAAAACCACTAAAAAAAACTATAGAAGCCTTCTTTCCTTGTAGCTTTCGATATGCTATATGGCCATTACTTCCATCGAGTAATTTACAATAATTCATACTACTTTGGCAAGGCAACCGGACTATCGCTCATCGAACGCAAATAGCTGACTAGATCTGCAATCTCTTGTGGATTGGAAATGCCTGCAAATGCCATACGTGTACCTTTTATGTAGGCTTTTGGATTTTTTAAAAAAGCAAATAACTCCTCATACTCCCATTTCCCACCTTTTTCAAGTAGTGCTTTTGAGTAATTGAATGAGCTGCCAAGATGGGCCTTTTTATTTCCAACCACGTTCCATAAGTTTGGCCCCACTTTATTCATTCCACCTTTCTCAAAACTATGACAAGCTATACATTTTTTTGCTGCTGACTTGCCTTTTTCAAAGCTAGCATTCTGCATGAGCTCTCCAATATCAAGTGCCACTTGTTCAATCTTTTGTTGAGGCTCATTGCTGGCTGCTACTATTGTTTGGTGTTCAATTTTATAATCCTCTGGGTTGTAGAGCATATCAACTACATTACTAACTATCATAATTATTAATCCAGAAAGTAAAATCGATGCTGCAATCTTATTAAGCTCCATAGTTAATTCTTATCAAGTAATGTTACTTAAATTATGCAAATATTTTCGCAAACAGTAAACAATTACCTTTATTTCACCAAAGATAGAAATTTCTATTACTTAGCTAAGTTAGGAGACTGCAATTCTATTTCTATCGGAGTAACTTGTGGTTCAATTACATAATGATCTGGAATAACATATTAAAATAGATTTCCTGCAAACTTGTCTGCAATGATTGAAACTGGAACTACTTCTATAATGTTCGTTTGCTTGACCTAAGATTCAGGAGCATTTAAACTGAATTTTATAAAGTACTAGAAATGATAGGAAATCTAAGAGGAATAGTTGATGAGGTGTGTAGCGATCACATAATCCTGAATGTGAATGATGTTGGCTACATAGTATATCTTTCAGCCAAAACTTTAAGTGCTTGTTCGATTGGAAGTAGAGTAAAATTACTTATCGACACTTATGCAAATAGCAGAGAAAACGTTACTCAGCTATATGGCTTTATAAGTAAAGAAGAACAGCAGTGTCTGCGTTTATTAGTTAAAGTGAGCGGTGTCAGCTATAAAACCGCAATGTCAATTTTGAGCAAATTAACTCCAGAGCAACTGTTTTTGGCAATTATAAATGAGGATAAACTAGCACTTAAGGTGAGTGGACTTGGCCTGAAACTCATAAATCGAATTATTACTGAGCTGAATGGCAAAGTAAGTAAATTAGAGATAAATAACAATCATTTTCACTCAATTAGTGAAGATGCTCTTTCAGCTTTGATCAATCTTGGATATGAAAGAACAAAAGCTTATGATACAATAAAAAAAATAGAAGATGAATCACCAAACTTGGACACTAAAGATATTATTCGTATGGCGCTTAAAACAATATGAAGTCAATATCATGTAGTAAGGAATACTCTGAAGATGTACGTAATTTAAATATCCGGCCTGAGCAACTTGATGATTTTGTCGGGCAAAAAGACTTAATACAAAATTTAAAAGTGTTTATAAATGCTGCACAGACGAGAGCTGAAGCTTTGGATCACGTATTGCTCTATGGTCCTCCAGGGCTTGGTAAAACAACTTTAGCACAAATTGTCTCTAAGGAGTTAAGGGTTAGCTTTCGTGCAACTTCTGGTCCATTGCTTAGTAAAGCTGGGGACTTAGCTGCAGTGCTCACTACTTTAAATGCAAAAGATGTTCTATTTATCGATGAGATTCATAGATTAAATCGTAGCATTGAGGAAGTTTTATATACTGCTATGGAAGATTTTTGCCTAGATATACTAGTAGGTGAGGGCCCATCTACCAGAACTTTAAGAATAGATTTACCACCATTTACACTGATTGGGGCAACAACACGGCTTGGACTGCTTTCTGCACCGCTGAGGGATCGTTTTGGTATTCCCCTGCATCTTGAGTTTTATTCTTTTGAGGAACTGGTTGATATTATAAAAAGAGGTGCAAGAGTTCTTTGTGCTGAAATCGAAAAGGATGCTGTGCAGGAAATTGCCTGCCGCGCCCGTGGTACTCCAAGAATTGCTTTGAGATTACTCAGAAGAATAAGAGATTTTGTTGAAGTAAAAGATGATAAAAAAATTACCTGTGAAATTGCCGGTTCTGCACTATCAAAATTGGGTATAGATAAAATGGGACTAAATAAATTAGATATGGATTATCTGAGATTTTTGTTTAACACCTCAGGACCTGTTGGAATTGACACCATATCTATTGCACTATCTGAAGATGTTGGCAATATTGAAGAAACAGTAGAACCTTATTTAATCAAGGTCAGTTTTGTAAAGCGCACACCAAGAGGACGTGTTTTAACTGATCAAGCAAGGGAATATCTCAGCATTAATTCAGTGGTATGCTAGTATTATACTATATTTTATAACATTGTATAGTATTACATTAAACATTATAATATTCTTTTATTATATGATTTGCAGGTGTTTTAGAGGCAAATAAGAAAGTCTTCTGTTATAGTGAATATGTTCTTGAAAAATTACGTAATATATGCTAGGCTGTATATAGTATGAATGTAAAAATATCAATAAATTATTGATATTTTTTAAGATTAATACTTATTAAATACTTCATATTGTAAGATTGAGTTATTGTATTTTATAGACTTAAGATAAAATGGTAAAAAGCCTTCTAAACAATTATAGAAACAGTAATTCAATTAATGGAGAAAAAGCAATGAAAAATTTTTTAATCAATAACAACGAAGAGGACGGTAGCTCAATCTACATTAATCGAATCAGAGAGCAAGATCTCTCTGCAGAGCAGAAGCTCAATGAATTAAAAGGATTCATGGAGGAGCTTGCTAGGAAAGCTGAGCTCAAGAGAATAGAGCTTGAGCGTCAGGCTGCGAGTTGCATTGATGAAACATTATCTCAAGTAGAGCTACAGATACAAGATAATGAGGATTACTTTACTGATGATAATCAAGGGGTATTCGCAAATTTCTTTGAATCCCTCTTTAATCTTTTTGAAGTAAATGTAGATCCGAAAGTCTACAAAATGCTCAAGGAGAAGAAAGAGAAAAATCTGCTTCTTTCGATAATTAAGTTTTTGCGTGATAAGCTTAAGGAATTAGTTAAAAAGATCTTCAAAAAAGATTTAGATTTAAGTTGGGATAAAAGGCTAGACAAAGAGATAAAAGAATTGCAGGAGAAATTACTCAGCGGTGAGTTATCTCCTGAAGAAGAAATAGCAATACTCGAACGTTTGCAAGCGTTGCAAAATTTAAAATTGAAGCTTCAAACTTTTCTCGTGGGCTCAGTCATTGCAATGTTTGCAGAAATTTTTGCAGTTGATTTAGCAGCAGTAGTAGAGCAAGATGTAACTGAGGAAAAAAGAGACAAAAAAGCAGAAAAAACAGAATCAAAAGAAGTTCGTCAAGAAATAGAAACAAAAGTGAATGAAATCACACCAATTTCCCTATTTAATTTTTCATCTCAAGTTCCAATGCCAATCACTCTGAATAAGCAAGAACGTGCTATTTTACCAAAGCCTATAGAAAAATTAGTAGACACTCTACCTAAACCTGTTATAAGTCACAAAAATAGTGAAGTACAAAAACTGGAAAAAATGAATAAAGAAAAGAAAGAAGCAAAAGAAGAGAAAAATGAAAAACCAAAATTAGCTGTCTGTCCACCCGCTCCAGAGCGAAAGGAACACAGGAGAGTTAAAAGACAAAAATGTGGTGTTGATACAATGGAAACAAAGAAAAAGCTAAATAAATCTTCCTGCAAGAGAAAGCTTGGTGATCAGCAAAAGTCTAATGCTGCTGTGGAATTGCCAGGAGGATTAACTGATGATGTGAGAGTTGAAAACCATGCTTCTTCAGTCAAAGAGAGAGGTGTGTAAAGGTTCTCTCTCTTTTTTTCATTTCAGACTGGTTTTTTATCTGGATTCCAGCATCAAGTGCTGGAATGACATGGCGGAATGTCATCTAAGTAGCTCTCTCTCTTGTCATCCCAGTCTGGAATCCAGGAGTATAAAAATGGTGAATAAAATTTATGTTAAAAAACTGCTTGTGCTGATAATTGATTCTTAATATACTCATTACATAATAATTTAATTTAGAGGTTGATATGCATGGTAACAATGGTTCAGGCAAAAGAGTATTTGATAATACTGCTCCAGGAGGAGGAAGGGTTGATCTGAGCAAAATAGATCCAAAGAAAATAGATGATTTTAGAGACATGATTAGACGTGAAGAGGAAAGAAAGAAAAATCAATCTAGTGGTCAGGGCACCAGTAGGAGTGGTAAGTAATTATGTTGATTAATTAGAGAGGTGGCGTTATGCCTAATAAAAGTGAAATAAATCGAGAATTAGTAAAAGCATTTAATAGTATTCTTCGTTTTAGTGATGATGTTTTTACTAATTGTACTGTAAAGGATGATCATATTGTTATCTCGTTTGATAATAATATGACTATTGATCAGTGCAAGGGGTACTTGAAAAGTATGAGAGAAAAAGTAGTAAAAAGATTTTGTCCGGATGAAAGTATTCTTGATGATAATTTTTATACAAAGTTTTTTCCTTTTAACTTTGATCAAGGAAAATCGACTGTAGGTAATAAATTTTTGGTGCCAATGAGAAAAGAGGTAGTTTCTAATCTAAAGTTTTTGCTAGCTAATGAACTTGCGCGGTTGACAACAGATCTTATTAAAGAGCAAAAAAAAGAAGACAAAAAATCGGAACTAGGTTGTGAGGATCTACCAGATGATATAGAGGAGGAGATAGAAAATCATGTAGATTATAATATAATTGATGAAGTCTTTGATAAGGGATCTTATCTATATGGTGCGGAGTGTGTTGATAGAAATTTGAAACGTTCTTTTGTAGATTTGCTTTCATCGGAAATAAAAGGTTATGAAAATGGTCCTAAAAAAACTAAGGGTTTTTTAGAAGAAAAAGGAAATTATGTACATCTAAAGAAAAGCATTTTTGATAATCCTAAGCTCATTAAAGACATAGCAAAGGATAAAGTATCTCTGACATGCCGTTGTTTTGATACTCCAAATACCGAGGATAAAATACATAAGATTCTGAAGTTTACAGTAGTTGATTTGTTTCGTAAAGCAAACATACAAGTTGATTTTATGGTGCGTAATTCTTACTTAGGGGGTGATGAAGATTCAGTTTTAATTCCTATTGTAAGTGGTAGTAATGGTAATAGATATTTAACAAGAGAAGAAGTGAATCACGTTAATAATATGTTTGGTATGGATGTATTAAATAATGTTGAAGCTTATACTTCGCAGAAGTCTCTATTGAATAGTGATAGTAAAGGATTGTACGGAATAGATTTTGCTAACCCAGACATTGCTTACTGCGTGATGGATAAGATCATAAAGAGCTCTGTAATCAACAAGGATTATAAACTGTCCATTGATCCTGCGCGTGTGCCAGCTATGAAACCACAAATTCTTGTCCCTCCTGAAAAAGTAGGGACGGATGGACCAAGTGCAGATAGTGGTTTTGCTGGTTCACCTAAGAATTCAGTTATAGGTAAATCACATAATGGAAACACAAGCAAATTCCTTAGGCCTGACTACTATGGTGAAGGTAAAGGTGGGGATGATGCTTCGGCTAAAGATAGTGGCTTTGGCTCTTCTTCAGCACGATCTTCTTTTAATAAGCCCGAAACAACATTTAACCAACCTTCTATATCACAGCCTGACCAATGTTCTGCAAAAAAGCAGACATAACTAATAAAAAATCAATTTGTTGTATTTTATAGCTAAAGGAAATTAGGCTATTCAAAGATGAATTGTGAATGAAAGTTTATTTGCCAAGGTAGAGCTGCCTTGGCCTACAAATCTTGGTTTCTTTATCGTTTACCATTTCATACCACTGGGCAACCCAACCAGTGGTTCTTGCAAGTGCAAAAATGGGTGTAAACATACTTGAAGGGATACCGATAGCATTCATTATTATACCTGAATAAAAATCAACATTTGGATACAACTTACGTGTAATAAAATACTCATCCTTTAAAGCTATTTCTTCAAGTTTTTTTGCAATTTCAAGTAATTCATTGTTTTGCTCTAGTTTGCTTAAAATCTCATGACAAGCATCCTTTAATATAAGCGCGCGCGGATCATAGTTTTTATAAACACGATGTCCAAATCCCATTAGCTTAAATGGATCTTTATCATCTTTAGCTTTCTCAATGAATCTATCTACATCTCCACTTTGCTCTATCTCTTTTAGCATATTTATAACTGCCTCATTAGCTCCACCGTGTGCTGGACCCCAAAGTGTAGCAACTCCTGCAGACAGGCTTGCAAATAGATTAGAACCAGCTGACCCTACCAATCTGACAGCTGCTGTAGAAGCATTCTGTTCATGATCAGCATGGAGAGTAAATATTTTATCCAGAGCTTTTACAAAAAGGGTATTATTAACAGCACTGCCAAATATCATATTTAAGAAATTCTCACTATAACTTAATTTATTATTAGCATTTGTGAATTCCTGATTGTTGATATGTCTATAAATCATTGCAACAATTGCAGGAACTTGTGCTATTGCAGAAATTCCAAAATCTAAATCTTCACCATTGACATTGTTGCCATGTGTTTCATGGTAAGATGCTGACAAATTTGCAAAACATGCAACTAAAATCGACATAGGGTGAGCAGTTTTTGGAAATGCTTTGATTACATTTGTAACTTGCTCTGATACTTTGGATGATTCTTGTATTTTGAGAAGAAATTTTTTGTGTTGCTCTGAACTGGGTAGTTCACCATAGAGCAATAAATAAATCACAGCAGTAAAACTATTATTCTCTGCCAAATCAGCTATATCATGTCCCCTATACTTAAGAACTCCTTCATCTCCATCAATGAATGTAATTGTGGAAGAGCATGAAGCTGTGGAAACAAACCCCGGATCATAAGTGAATAATCCTGTCGTCTTATATAAATCCTTAATATTTAACACGTCAGGACCTACTGTTCCACTTAATACGGGCAGATCAATTTTTGACCCATTACTTAGTTCCAATAATGCTTTTTTATCCATCACTTGAGCTACTTAATTTTATACAGAATATACAAACTGAAAAGTATATATTAATACAGTTAACTTTACATTAACCGTATTAAGCGGTCATCAATGCTTTTACTTTTGCATTTAAGCGACTTATTTTACGTGCAGCAGTATTCCTATGAATGACACCTTTATTTACACATTTGTGTAAATTGGATTCAGCATTCCGAAATGCCAAGACAACATTCTCTTTATCACCAGACTTGATTATATCAACTAATCTTCTAATAGCAGTACGAGTTTTGCTTTTTCGCATCTTATTTACTAAAGTACGCTTTGCTATTACCTTCATCATTTTTTTAGCACTCTTATGATTTGCCATATATTAATACCTGTACTTTTCTTTTAATTATAAAGTTTTTTTGTTAATTTGCAATATCAGTTTTTTCTGCAATTAATCTACTACTTCTTTCTTCAATGATTTTTTCTAAACTTTGCAAGAATTCATTTTTGTTTAACCCAGGATATATGGGAGGTAATATTTCTATTACCGCCTTTCCGGGATTCTTTCTCAGAGAAAGTATGCTTTTTGGCCAAAACAAACCAGTGTTTAAAGCAATCGGTAACACAGGAACAGATAATACGCTGTATAAAGCAGCAATACCCGATTGATATTTTATATTTTGGTTTATAGTCGTTCTTGTGCCTTCAGGAAATATTATTATGCTTCTATTTTCTTTTATATGCATTTTTGCTAGTTTAATTATATGGCGTATGGAACTGATACCATCTGAACGGTTAATAAAAATCATTTTCAGCGCTATAAGATGTAAACCAATGAATGGAATCCATTTCAATTCACGTTTTAAAATAAAAACTGCTTTTCTAAAGAGTAGTATAAAAATAAATGTTTCAAATGGAGATTGGTGTTTAGATGCAATTATAAAAGGTTGCTTAGGAATGTTTTCCATTCCCCTCACTTCATATTTAATGCCACATAATAAACGCAACATGAATAATACAACTCTCACCGAGCAAACAAGGAAAATGGTTATTACACACTCAGGAAAGAAAATTACAGGGAGAGTAATTAAAGTATAGAATACTTCCCATAATATAAGGAGTAAATTAAACAATAAACTTGCAATCACAAACACACGTAAACTTATTTGAATTTAACTTTACTACAAAACTAAAAGCAATAAGTTTAATTATTGATCATCTGAGTAATAGGATGAGAATCAGCTAATTTGTCCTTTAACTTTTCGTTAGCAATATGAGTATATATTTGTGTTGTAGAAAGATTAGTATGGCCAAGAATTTTTTGTATCAGCACAATATTTGCTCCGCTATTCAGTAGATGGGTAGCAAGAGAATGCCTAATCACATGTGGAGAGATTTTATTTTCATCAATATCGCACTTTCTTGCTAATTCCTTTATTAATTGACCAACTCTTTGCCTTGTAATGGGTTTATTAGGTTTATCACCTGGGAATAGCCAATCAGATTTTTTGTTGTTAGGAAGCAGATTGTCACGAATTGATAAATAATTTTTAAGACTTTGCAATGCTTGCTCATTAAAAAGGATTTGCCTTTCTCTGCTACTTTTTCCCTTTATTATTATATAGCCTTCTTTACCATTACCGTTTACTAAATGTAATACTTCACATAACTTCATATTAATTAGTTCAGAAACACGCATCCCGGAAGAGTAAAGAATATCTAAAATTGCACATAGCCTTTTACTGCTTATCTCTTTATTCGATCCGCTTGCTGATTTTTTTACTGTTTCCATGAGCAAAAATATTTCTTGAACACTTAAATACTTAGGCAAAGGACGGGAAACCTTTGGATTTCTTAATTCATTATCATTAGCCGGTGCTGGATTAAAATCTATTATTCCATCATTAAATAGGCACTTATAGAAATTTTTGATAGCAGATATTTTTCTTGATATAGAACTAGTTTTATATTTCTTTTGTGTACGTAAAAAGTTTACATAATCTTTAATATTAGCTTTACTTGCACCAACTAAGGTAGTGCCTCCTTCTAATAAAAATTTTTCAAGTTGGTGTAAATCTGAACGATAACTTTCCAAAGTATTTTGTGTAGAGGATTTTTCAGAAACCAAAGCATCTATGTAATACGTGATGTAAAGATTCTCTTTTTTATTTTGTGGTTGTTTATTTTTCATTATCAGCTCCTATATTTATTTCTTTGACTATAATTTGATTGAAAGTATTTTTTGTGTTTTTTATAAGAAAATATGAGATAAACAAAGCATTTATCAATAAAGTAAGTACTACAAACCTTTGTTTTAACCTTTTTTTTAAATTTGATCTTATTTTTACCATATTTCAATTATCACATTGAGTCTATAAAAAACATCCTGTAAAGTAAGTTTTACTATCGTATAAAATTTCCCTTAGCTATGTCTGTTTATTCTTATTATATCATAGTATTTATTATAATTTTAACATAAAGAAATAGTGATTTCAACTTCATTATTGTATGGGTATTAATAAATTTTTAATATATGTAATAAATACCTTACAAAAAAAGGAATCAATTTGCACTTTTTTTTAATAAAGTGTTAATAAAAGGAATGGTTACATTTGATCCTATAGATTCATTATCTATTTTTTCTATAACTTTATTAATGCTGTGGAAAGAACGTTCTATTCTTGCTAGAATATAATCAATTACCTTTAGATCAATTTTTAACTGTTTATCTGAAAATTGTTTTATTAGCATAATTCTTAATAATTCTTCGCTTGCAGGTAAAATTTTTACGCTGATAGTTGATAATATTCGCGAGCTTAAATCTTTTAGTTTGAAGTTAAGCTTTTTCGGTAAAATCGAAGAAGTAATTAGCAGTCTCTTATCATTTTCTTTCATGTAATTATAACAATGTAACAACATTTCCTCATCTTTAATGTTTTGTACATCTTCTAAAATAAACGCATCGCTGTACCTCATTTCGCTTACAAAATTATTTACATCAATGAAAATAGCATCGTTTTTTGATTGCCAGATATGAGCAAGGTGAGTTTTCCCAGAGCTGTTAGGTCCAAAAAGAATCAGGCATTTCCAAGATAAATCATTAACTATTGAGTTATATACGTGCTTATTTTCATCTAAGGTGATATAATTTTGCCAACAATAATCAACTTGATTATTGTTAAATAAATTTAATTGCACGTAAAGCCTCTTACATTACTACTTTTTGATAATAATTTTTGCATAAAAATTTACTTGGTCAGGTAAGGAAGCAGTATTACTACTACCCCCTCCCTTAGAAACGCAGCATGCAGGTTTCCCCACACTACGCTTGAGCCCCTTATCTAAGTTCTTCTTTTCTAGAACCGGCTTGTCCTTCATGATTCCTCAGGAAACATCATTCTTAATGGTGACACCAACAGTAGAGAACCTTCTCTTGAAAAGGAGCTTGCTAACATTCTTGTTCGTTTCACTCTCTCATCAAAATACTTTTTCCATTTTAAGTCAAGGGGATTTGCATCCGCTCTGATTTTAACATGTCGTCTGATAGGTATATCAATCAGCTTAAGCAGTCTTAAATACCGTATCTCTTTTGGTTTGTTCTTGCATATGGGTGCAGCAAAAACCCATTGGCGTTGACCCATTACTTTGAAGTAACGATTCTTTATCCAACGTAATCCTTTACGAGGATGTCTTTTCTTTGCCCATTTCCATAAACTATGCCAAATTTCATTGTCGATTTTTCTAAACGCTTTTTTAGCACACACATGGTGATAGTAATTTCCCCATCCTCTCAGTAGAGAGTTAAGTGACTTAATTACTATAGCCTGAGTGTTCGCTATATTTGCTTTTATCAATGTACGTGCTTTATTAAGAAGTCTTTTAATACTTTCTTTCGAAGGTTTAATAATTAACTTCTTATTATATCTACGTACATTACAACCAAGAAAGTCAAACCCTGTTGTAATAGATGTAATCTTTGTCTTCTCTTCTGACAGAATTAAACCTCGCTCATGAAGAAAAGATGATACTAAAGGCTTAACTTCCTTTTCCAGTACTTCATGTGTGAAACCTGAAATAATAAGGAGAGTAGACCGGCGGAGCTTCCCCACCAGTCTCTCGCAGAACTGCACGGAAACCTCTCGGCTTATACAGCTCCCATTATTTAGCCTTTTGATCCTAACCCAAGTGTCCAATGATAGAAAATACTTGGAGACCTCTTTCTCACTTTTCCTAGAAATTGCTTTGCTAGTCTTCCGTGATCACGAAGTTTCTTATATTTTGTCCTGACCCATCTTATGAGGTATCTCTCTATATTTCTAAGAGATGGATACATCTCTGATTTATAAAACCTGCCATAGTACTGAAACCAGCCTCTGACTATTGGATCTATCTTCTTCGATATTTCCTCTAGTGTGGTCCATGTAATCCGATGTATTCTCCATGACTTTATGGTTTTCTTGATCTTCTTCTTGGCTTTGTTACTAATTGCAGGTAGAAATGAGATGAAATAATTCCTCATCTTATTCTTTGCTACTCTAGGTCTAAAAGTATAACCTAGAAAATCAAAGCTTTGTTTAGGAAATTGTTCTTTTCTATCATCATCCTTACTGTACACAATCTGTGTCTTTTCAGGATGTAACTTCAATTTACACTTAGCCAATCTTTCTTCAATCATTACTTTCATAAATCCTGCCTGTCTTTTAGTTCTGCAGTGCACTATCGCATCATCTACATATCTTTCAAATGGTACTGTTGGATAATTTTGTTTCATCCACATATCAAACGCATGGTGCATAAATATGCTTGAAATGATTGGGCTTATTGAACCTCCTTGCGGAACTCCTTTATCCCTTGTTACCCTACTGCCATCTGCTTGCTGAATGGGGGCTTTCATCCACCTCTCAACATACAGTATGACCCATTTGCAGTCTGTGTGTTTCTTGATAGCCTGCAGTGCTAAATCGTGGTCCAGATTGTCGAAAAATCCAGATATATCAAGATCTACCGTCCAATCATTTTTCCAACATCTCTTCTGTGCTGTGTATACCGCATCCAGCGCAGACTTATTTGGTCTATAACCATATGAATCTTCGTGAAATTTCGGTTCTACTAACGGCTCAAGATACATTGTAGCTGCTGTTTGCGCTATTCTGTCGAATACTGAAGGCACACATAAAATTCTTTGCCCTCCTGTATCTTTTGGTATCGCAACAGCTTTTACCGGCTCTGGAAAATAACTTCCGGATGACATCCGATTCCATAATTTGTATAGATTATCCTTTAGATTTTCTTCAAACTTTGTTATCGAGACCTCATCTACACCTGCTGCACCTTTATTTTTCGATACTTGTTTATAAGCTCTCCAAATAAGTTGCTTCGGTATATCAAAAGACTTTGTTTTATTCATTAACTCCTCCCTTTCGGTTGATAAATAATTAAAACTAAATAACTTAGCCCCTTCACTCCATTTCCATTACAGAAACTTCTTCGCTACTACGAGCTAATCCGCCCCTGTTTTTCGCATCGGTACTCTCATCCTCAGAGATCAGCTCTTTGGACTGACCTTACCCATAAAAAGTAGACAGAAAGTTAAGACGTTTTTGAAGTAAAATAAAACGTTTTTTCAAAGAGGTGTGGTATGACAAAAAGAAAAGAATATACAGCAGAATTCAAAATTGAAGCTATAAGACTAGTAAAAGAAACAGGTCAATCATCAGCAAAAATAGCAAGAGATTTGGGTATTAGCAGTGATTCATTAAGCAGATGGGTAAAAACATACAATGATAGAATGTCTGGAGTAGATGCGTTTCCAGGAAAAGGGAAAGTAGCTCATTGTGACAAAGAAAAGTTTGATTTAAAGAAAGAGCTGGCAAGAGTAACGAGGGAAAGAGACATTTTAAAAAAAGCCCTGGGATATTTTGCAAACCAAAAAGAGTAAAATATTCTTTTATAAAAGAGCATGAAAACTGCTGTAAAATAAGAGAGCTATGCAGGTTTTTGAACGTATCTGCTTGTGGTTATTATAAATGGATTTCTAAGGAAAAAAGTAATAAAAAATCAACAAGAGAAGAGCTCATAAAAGATATTCAAAAGATATATCAAGCGTCACAATGCAGATACGGAGCTCCCAAAATCCACGCTGAATTAAAGGTTTTAGGTAAAAATTATAACATCAAAACAGTGCAAAATGTTATGCAGGAAAATGGCATTCAAGCCCAACTTAGACGAAGGTTTAAGACTAAGAAACTTCAAACAGACAATAGAGTTATAACTCCTAACATATTGGATCAGAATTTCACCACTGATCAGCCAAACAAGATATGGGTAACTGATATTACACACATAAACACCAACGAAGGATGGCTATATTTGACAGCAATAATAGATTTATATTCACGCATGGTAGTTGGTTGGTCAATGAGTAATTCAATAAATAAGCAATTAGTTATAGATGCTTTATTGATGGCTGTTGATAGGCGCAAACCCGTTAAAAATCTACTATTTCATAGCGATCAAGGATCGCAATACACCTCTAAAAATTATCAATTTTTACTAAGTACAAAAAATATTACTTCTAGTATGAGTCACAAAGGTTGTTGTTATGATAATGCTGTTTCAGAGAGCTTTTTTAGTTCACTTAAGAGAGAGTTACTCATTGATACTTCACAACACTCTGCACAACAAGCTAAAACCGCAATATTTGAATATATAGAAATTTTTTATAATAAACAGCGTAGACATTCTACTATTAACTATTGCATTCCTGAAAAATTTGATTCATCATTTTCATGAAAAAAACGTCTTAACTACCTGTCTACTTTTTCTGGGTAAGGTCAGTTAATTGTACAAATGTTGAGGGGTTGTTTCGTATTTTGCAGTCTATTCCTTCCAAAAGAGTTGAACAATTTAAACGTTGGCTTGCAAAAGTCGGGTATGAAAGGCTACAAGAATATGAAAATCCTGAGCTTGCACTCAAACGAATCTATGCCGATTATGCTGCAAAAGGGTACCCTCAGGAATGGATACAAAAGAGAATAGAATCGATAGCTGTCAGAAATCAACTAACAAAAGAATGGGGTAACAGAAATATATCTGACCACAATAATAAGTATATTGAAGGTAGGGAATACGCAATATTGACAGACGTAATTTCTGAGGGAACGTTTGGAGTAAAAACAAAGCATCATAAGGAATTCAACCACTATGGATTAAAATCCAAAGATTGAGAGAGAGCATAGAATGCTAACTTTCGACTTGAAAGTCACCAAATTTATCTTCTTTTTTAGAGTGATTTTCAATATAATTTTTTATCATTTCGTCAGTTACATTTCCGCTAGTCCTGACAAAGTAGCCTACTGCCCACAACCCAATATCTCTTTTTTAGCTCTGGAAAGTTTTGCTGGATTTTTCTGGAACTTTTTCCTTTTATTAACTGCACTAACTTACTAATACTTAAGTATGGGGGTACAGAAACGTATACGTGTACATGACTTGACGCAACTCTACCTCTGATAATTTCTACTTGATTATTTGCACATACTTCTTGTACAACTTCTTTAGCTTTCTGTCCAATATCTCCAACTAGTACTGGATATCGATATTTTGTTATCCACACTATGTGATATATATACAGAGTGACTGCTTTTTCTATAATATTCCACATTCTTTCAGATTTTTCACCTTAAAATTATATTCTTAAAAGGATGGACTTCAAGTCCAGGGTTTTTCTCCCAAATTTGGGACAATAAAAATTTAGAAGCGGTAAAGGAAGGAGGTAAGAACGCAGGCACAGCAAGAGAGGCATTTGAAAAAGCTAGAGGTGTGAAAGTCGTTTCTTCAGATAACTTTTTAAAGAGGATTAAAGATTAAAGTTCTCACTGGGAATGTTCAAAAAAGTGTGTCAAATCGAAAAAAAGTAATAAATTGATATAAAAAAATGGAGGTTTGAAAATGAGTCAGAAAATAGTAAACAGAACTAACGGATTGGTAGATTATAAAGAGTTGGAAACAAATATCCTGTCGTCTATACGAGAAGGAAGACCGTTGACAGGAAAGGAGGGAGCATTAACGCCATTTATAAAAAGGCTGCTTGAAGCTAGTCTAGAGAGTGAAATAGAACATCATTTATCTGCTGGAAGTGAAGAAAACAATCGTAGAAACGGGAGGAATGGCAAGACTTTGAAGACAAGCGCAGGTTCATTTGAACTATTGACACCAAGAGACAGAGAAGGAAGTTTTGAACCACAAATAGTGAAAAAAAGGCAAACAAGCTTACATCCAGAGCTTGAAACGAAGATTTTGAGCACATTTGCCAGTGGTATGAGCTATAGAGATATAGCGTCACACGTTGAGGAAATTTATGATCACAAAATATCGGCAGCAGAGATATCAAGTATTACCGACAAATTACTGCCGTTAATCAATGAATGGCGCAGTCGTCCACTGCAATCTGTATATCCAATAGTATTCATGGATGGCATGTTTTTCAAAGTCAAGGAGGACGGGCATTGCGTAAGTAAATGCATGTATAATATATTAGGCATAGATCAAAATGGCAGAAAAGAAGTACTAGGCTTTTATTTAGCCGAAAGTGAAGTTCTGGTTAGGAGTGTTAAATGACCTAAAAGAGAGATACTGTCTTGCTAGTCAACAAAAAAATTACTCAAGCTGTATCATAAAATCAAAAAATACTTCTGATTGTGTAACAGTACACAGATTACAGTTAGTGAATATGTTGAATGGATTGGAAGCATTTTTTGATTTTAAACTACAGTCAACATCCTAGTTCTGTAATTCTTGATATGATTTGGATCAAAAGCACTTTTGGATGTCAGGATACCGAAAATGATATGGAGTAGCTTACGCATTGCAGCTCCCACAATTGCCATATTATGCTTACCCTTCTTCTTTAGTCTTTGGCAAAAACTCACAATGATAGGATTGTGATTCTTGGCTACTATGGCAGGAAAGAAAAGGGCCTTACGTAATGTTTGTGAACCTGATTTACTTAATCTTGGTTTAGAATGTACAGATGAACCTGATGTTATATTTTTCGGTATAACTCCTGTATATGCTGCCAATTGTCTGGCATCTCTAAAAGCTTTTATGTCAGGGATTTCAGCTAAAATAGCTACTGCTGATTCCTCTCCTATGCCTGGAATAGTCAGTAGAAGTTGAAAATTTTCCAACAACTCTTTGTGTTGCTTTAATAGTTCACGTACGGAGTTTTTTATTGTTTCTATTTTTTGAGCTATATTCATTGCAAGGTCTTCCCAAGCATTTGCAACTTCTTTAGGCAGTCTCTCTTTTTTTTCTAGGTGGTTATTTACTAATGCTAATTCATCTTTTAACGCAACTGAGCAACGATAAAGATGTTTTAATTTTTTCATTTCAGAAGAAGGTGGTGTCCAACGAGTTGGTTCCTGTCTTTGGCAATAATCAGCAATAATTTCTGCATCAGTCTGATCATTCTTTTGTCTTACGAGTTTACTCCTTGTATAAGATTTAATACAATAAGGATTTACAACACTAACAAAATGTCCAGCATTGTGCAGAAATTCAGCCAAAGCTTCGCTATAACAACCAGTAGCCTCCATGCATGACTTTACTTCTTCCACATTATGCTTTTGTAGAAAACTCAGCAGACCTTGAAACCCAAGATCATCGTTCTTAAAGCTTCTTTTCCTAGTTTCACGCTTTTCTTTTTTACTTATGAATGAAAGAAAAACATCAAAGCGATCTTTTGATACATCAATTCCAAGAAAGTTGTTGATCATATATAACCCCATACGTTACCATTTAAAACGAAAAGTAAGGCTAACCTTGTGGATACAGAATTAGAGCCATTTAGGTCTTTCTACGATACCGTCCAGCCTATACTTTTGAGGAGGGAACTCTTATCTTTCTTACAGATTTTATATCTAAGAGGGGAAACAGAGTTCTTCCCTCCTCCACCTAATGCTTAAGCTTAAAACATTAGATGCTTTTTACAAGATACAAGAGGGGAAGAGATATGGTAAAGCAAGAAAAAGCTGAAAGTGAGGGAATAAATGGAGTCACCATATCAATATGAATTAAGGGAAAGAGTGATTTCAGTGGAATTGGGAGTCGCAATAGTAAAAGTGAAAGAAATCTTCAAAGTAGAACTATCCCCCAAAGCTGCACATGGACATAGAATATCCTTTGTCAGGGATGGACGTAAACATTGAAGATCTTCCCCTAGAGCTGGATATAGATATAAAGTCATTTATGCCATTACCTATATTCGAGAAAAATATCACATGCCAAGAACCTTGTCAAAATTATATAATCTATCTCTAGAGCAGGTTATTGAGAATGTCAATCCACATAAAAGAGCCAGGTATTCCTAACACCACTAAACTCACAAATTCATTTGCTAGAGTTTATAAGTTCTTGTTTATAATAATTTTATTATATCGTAAAACCATCTATATCGGCCTATTTAAACAGATTTTACTTTCCTTAAGGATTTTTTAAAGACCACCTATTGAATTCTATGATATTATTTTTTGTGAGATTGTTATACACGTTATGGCAAGGAAGGCAGAGAGATTTGTTAAGTAGTTTTTGCATCTATATGAGCTACTTGAATAATGGTTACAATATTTGTACAATTGTACAGCATGAGCTGAGTTCGCTTAGCCCTTATCTACATATTCAGTTCCACCAACAGTTATTGCATCGACCTTGAGTGTTGGCTGACCAACTCCAACAGGCACATTTTGCCCGTCTTTTGAGCACGTACCAACACCAGGATCTAACTTTAGATCATTACCAATCATTGATACTTTTTTTAGCACTGTTGGCCCATCACCAATTATCGTTGCTCCTTTGACTGGTTGTGTAATTTTACCATTTTTTATTAGGTAAGCTTCCGAAGACGAGAAAACAAATTTTCCTGATGTTATATCAACCTGCCCACCACCAAAATTTACTGCATATAGACCTTTCTTTACACTAGATATTATTTCTTCTGGTGGATGTTTTCCTGGCAACATATAGGTGTTTGTCATGCGTGGCATAGTAACTTCTTTGTAACTTTCTCTTCTACCATTACCAGTTGGATTTACACCCATAAGTTTAGCGTTCATATGATCTTGCATATATCCTTTTAGAATTCCATCTTCTATAAGCACATTATAGCCAGGTAAAGTACCTTCATCGTCTATGCTAATAGAACCACGCAAATTAGGTAGAGTTCCATCATCAATTACAGTAATGTTACTGGCTGCCACTTGTTTACCCATAGAATTTGAAAATGCCGAGATTCCTTTACGGTTAAAATCACCTTCAAGTCCATGACCTACAGCTTCATGCAATAATATTCCTGGCCAACCTGAACCTAAAACAACTGTCATCTCTCCAGCCGGAGCTGGAATTGCCTCAAGATTTACTAGCGCTTGTTCTAACGCTTGGTTTGCAACTTTTTTCCACTTCTTCTCAGAAACAAATTTACTATAAGAGTCTCTTCCACCGTGCCCTGCAGAACCTCTCTCTGCTCGGCCATTTTTCTCTACGATGACTAGTACATTAAAACGTACCAAAGGCCTGATATCGCTTAACCTGTGATCATCTTTTATTATTTGTACAACTTGCCATTCTCCATTTAGAGTTATTTTTACCTGCTTCACGCAGTTATTCTTCGACCTTACATACTCATTAATCTCATTGAGTAGTTTAATTTTTGAGCTCAGATCCATTTCATTTATGGGATTAATCTTTGAATACAGGCTTTTTGCCTCCTCATTTAAGTTTACTGAATTTGTTTTGCTTAAAGATGCTGAACTTTTTACCATAGAAGCAGCTTTACTAATTTCTTTTTCGCTAATCTCAGAAGAGCAAACAAAAGACGTACTATCTTCACAAAAAGACCTGAGACCAAATCCTCTTCTGATATTTAAATCCATATGTTTTAATATATTATCATCAAAAATCAGGGATTCTGATTGGCAAAACTCTAAAAATAGCTCACCACCATCACTATTGCTCAAAGCGTTGTTGACTATTTTATATACATTATTAATATTAACATTGTTCTGAGCAAAAAATATTTGATCTAGATTTGGCATTACCTTTGAGCTAAAAACTACTTGAGTATATTATTTTATTTTAACATAGTAAATCACAAAAAGCCCGGGTGGCGGAATTGGTAGACGCGCTAGCTTCAGGTGCTAGTAACTTTTCAAGTTGTGGAAGTTCAAGTCTTCTCCCGGGCACTCTGTATTGATTTTCAAATCAATTAATGTTATGATATAATATGCATTTACTGCTAAGTTTATGAGTTATGAGAAAGAGAGGCTTATTTACAGGAAAAAAATACGAACTTATTCAAAACGCTTGGTTACTGCACTATCTATTGCTTCTTTGAGTGGGTACATAGCAGCATTAGCCCTAAATATTTCTTCCTTAAGCTTGTATTTTACTATTGTCAGCACTATACTAAGTGCACTTTCGCTTGCTTTAAATATATGGTCATTAACTGATCATTTTAGGCAGTGTGGCCTTAATAAGCAACTCGATACCTCTCGGCAAGAGAAATTAATGAAGATCTGCCTCGACATTGCATCTAACGTTTCATTTTTAATAGGAGGAATTACATCTATATTACCTCTTGAATTTCCTATTATCCCCTTTATTTCCGTTGCTTTTTTTATTCTAGGTTGTACCTTTATGGCAACCAATTTCATTCGAACTATGATTAGTCAGCCGCAAATAGATGAAACCAAAACCTCAAAGTTAGTGATCATTTGAACATTCAATCTGCAATAGCTGCCTAATTATTACATGTTAATAACTTAGCTTATTTAACTTGACAAATTACGCCATCTCCCTTACTATGATAGCAAGAGTATTTACCCTTGTTTTTAATCTCCGCGGATTTAACAGCAAAATTCAGTAAAAAACTCAAATATTTATTGGCAAATTACATAAAAATTATAGCGGCTGCATGTCTTTTTTATTTTTTCTACATTCAGCCAAATCGCGCTTGTTAGTACATTATCAATTTAAATTATTAAAACTCGCTATACGGGGGTTCTTTTGTCTTTTTTTACTTAGTAAATTTCTTAATATTTGTAGCTAAAGTAATTTTAGAGAGCCAGCGTGGGACACACAACCGCACTAACGTTTATTTTTGAAGGTACTATTTATATAGATGAAATGTTCAAAAGTAAAGCATTTAAATATCTAATTCTTACTTCCCAAATTTCAAATTATCTTCCTCCTATTTTATTAATAGCAGGTTTGGTGTTACAGTACCAATCTAGTTGCGTAGACAGTAAAGTACTCATTGGATTTGCTATAGTACTAGGTTGTACTTTATTATTACAATTAGCAAGTGAGATCTACGAGAGAAAAGTTGTAAATCTTGTAAAAACTGAAGGAAGAGGTGATGAACAAAATGTACCTATAGGAGCATTAACCGAAAAGCCAAGCAGCATTGTAAATCCCGATAGTGTTCACGCTCATGGAAGAGAGCAAGTTGTGTAGTGCATTTATTGTTCTTGGATTAATTGATAGCTATTCTCCATACTCAAATCTCTGGCTAAAAATAGCGAGCCACAGATTAGTATGGTTTTGACGTTTTGTATAGAAGCTTTTAGTATGTGATTTGATATAGCATCTCTGATTGATTCACATTCGATAGCATTGATTCCTGTATTATGAGCTCCTTCTCTAATTAAATCTGTACTTGTTGCTTTAGGTTCAGATTTAACACAAACGGCGCATAGTAGTTTGATATATGGCTTTAAGTGCTCTAAGAACTCTGCGACGTTTCTGTTACGAGTAACACCAAAGATCATATGGATACCTTCAGCAAAATTGTCTCTTACCCACTTAGCTAACACTCTGGCACCATCATTGTTGTGCGCGCCATCTAGAAATAATTGCCAATCTTTTGGTAATAAAGAAATTAAATTACCTTCTTTTATAGACTCTAGCCGCGCAGGCCAATAAGTGCGCTGTAAACCTGAAGCAATGTCCTCTTCTCCAATATTAAATCCATACTTCCCACTTAAAATGCTACATGCTGCAATTGCGTTTCCTGCATTGATTATTTGATGATCTCCTTTTAAAGATGGCAAAGAAAATTCTATTGATTGAATAGTCGATTGAAAGACTATTCTGTTATTCTGTTTTTCGCAATTCCACTCAAATCCTCCTCTATATAAGGGAGATTTTTTGTTTATTGCGTGTTGTTCTAGCGTGTTCATTATAGATTTTTCTTGTGGTGCTATTACGCAAGGAACATTAGGTTTCATTATTCCAGCCTTTTCACCTGCTATGGTTTCTACGGTAGGACCAAGATATTCTGTATGGTCAAGTGCAATGGAAGTGATGATCGTTAGAATCGGATTATCTATAACATTTGTTGCATCAAGCCTTCCACCCAGACCCACTTCAACTAAAGTAATATCAGCTTTATGACGAGAAAAAGCTAAGAAGGCTGCAGTCGTTGCGGCTTCAAATAGAGTGATGGGTTGTTCTGCGACTGCTATACGGCATTCTTCCAGTGAGTTATGTAATTCACTATCATCGATATCATTGCCTGCAACAACTATTCTCTCATTAAAATTCACTAAATGTGGAGAAGTGTACGTATGAACTTTATACCCTGCTGCTTGCATTATATATCTTATAAAGGATAGTGTTGATCCTTTGCCATTAGTGCCAGCTATGTGAATTATTGGCGGTATTTTTTTCTCGGGATTACCCAGTTTATTTAGAAAACTTTTTATGCGATCAAGAGAAAAATCCTTTGGCCTACTGCCAATCGGCTTAGGCCAATGAGGCATGTATATCATAAATTATTGTTACGTTTTAATTCATCTATTACACTTGCCATGCCATTCGTGTCGATCTTTTCACTAAATTGAGAACGTTGATTAATAGAAATACTTATTCCACTCATTACAACATCGTTTATTAAGAAAGAATTGTCACTTTTAGTCACTTTAAAGTCAATGTTTGTAAATTCCTCATCACCATAAGAAAATCTTGTTCCTATCAGACAAGTTTCATCGTCAACTGCTCTTGTACTCATTATGATCATTTCACTATTATTTATGTATTTATACAAAATTTTAGCGCACAAACGCGCGAGATATACTTCATATTCTTTTAGAAACACTTCTTTTTCTTTCTGAGTAGATAAATTCCAATATTTCCCTATGACAAATCGAGATATTCCTTTGAGGTCAACATTATTCTGAATAATTTTCAGAAGTTCTTCTTGTACATGTTCTGAATTTTTTCTATTCCCTTTCATAGACGTGTTGTCTACTTGCTGCTTCATGGCAAGCACAAAAGTTTTGTGCCCTATACAATTCGCGTAAGCACTTGAGGAGATTACAATAAAAATGGTTAAGAACTTAATAAGATTCATAAGATATATTTATTAGCTATGATACTTAAAATGCAAAATTTAACAAAGGCAAAATAATGATCGCTAGTTTTAATATATCTATAGACATACTCTATATAAATAATCTATAATTAATTTAGGGGTCTGTGCTATGCGTTATGAGTTAAGTTAAATTTCCCGAGCGATAATTTCTGATCAAGGGAATTGCCTCTGTTAATTTCATTGAAATTAGTACGTGATGCCCACCTTAACTTTAGGTCTCAGGAATCTACTAAGACTGACGGTAGATATGGATCCCTTTTCCATTATTTAGGTTTATGTTACACCAATATAAAGAACAAGGTGTTTTTTTCTTTTCATCTCATGAGATATTTCAAGTTGTAATTGACGTTGAGAAGTATCCTGATTTTGTTCCTTGGTGCAAAGCTGTTTATATAAAAGAAAAAACTGATAGCCAAATGATTGTGGACCTCCTTGCAGCTTTTCATGGCATTAAAGGAAGTTACACATCAGAAGTGACCTTTCTTTCTCCAAATGGAGCAAATAAAAGTTGGATAAAAGCTGTGTCGTCAAATGGAATATTTAAACATTTATACAACGAATGGAAATTCACTCCTATAGATGAAAGTAAAACTATGGTAGAGTTCTATATAAAGTTTGAATTTAAATCCAATTTGTTTTCCGCCTTATTAAACTCAGTTTATAAATACACACAAAGTAAAATAATTGCTGCATTTAAAGACAGAGTAGAAAGTGTTGCCGAGAAAAAGTTATCTTGACATCATTTATATAAATGCATAAATTCTTTAATAAGTTAAGTGTTTCCATTGTAATGATTTTTAGATTATTGTTCTTACTTATTTTTATAAGTGTTAGTTCTTATGCAGCTATTGAACAAAACTTACCCAACACTCAAAAAACTGATGAAATAACATCAAAAGAACTACTGTCACTACTGCCTGATGATAAATTATTAGGTGATCCAAAAGCACCAATTTTAATGATAGAATATGCTTCGCTCACTTGTTATCACTGTTCTCTTTTTCATAAGAAAGTTTTTCCTAAAATCAAAGAAAAGTACATAGATACAGGTAAGATGTTATACATATTCCGTCATTTTCCTCTAGATTACAGAGGATTAAAAGCTGCAATGCTAAGTTATTGCTATGAAAAAGAAGAAGACTATTTTAATTTTAACAAAGCTGTGTTTAATGCAATAGACTCGTGGAACTACTCTAATTTTAGTGATTTAACTATACTACAAAAAATTGCTGCACTAAGCAATTTGAAGCAAGATGTATTTAACCAATGCATTAATGATAAAAAGATGATGGACAAAATTATAAATGATAAATCACTTGCAATTAATAAACTTGATATCACAGCTACTCCTGTATTCATCATCAAGATTAACGATGACAAATCATACGTAGAGAATGGTAAAATCAAACATGAAGGATATAGAGAGCTGGAATATTTCACTAATGTAATAGATGAGTTATATGGAAAAGCTATAGTGAAGTAATAACACTTTAGCTTACCATATAAAAACCCTATGCTGAATCAGTATTTTTTGATATTGTTTGTTGCTTTTTACGCTCAAACTCTCTTTTTTTACTGTGCCAAGCATAATAATACATAGCAATTTTATTCTCTATTAATACTATCGTTCCATCATAAAATTGGACCATATCCATAACTTTTTTCTGAGCTTCGTTAAAGCGTTCTTTGTACTTCTCGCGATAAGCTGGATTGTGCAGTAATTTCACTCCTTCATTATTATTAGATTTCTTGCTTAACGTTTCAACTTCGTTAGCAATGTTATAAGACATATAACCCCCTCTAATTGATTATAAAAATTACATTTTAAGAGAGATGTAAATAAACGATCCCTTAATTCTAGTATAACAACTGGTTATTATACTAGTTAACCATAGTAAAATATATAATAATCTTTGTCACTTAAAATTTTACTTTATAAAATAACAACTTAAAATAAAAAATTTTATTATTCTTAACTCTATTGTTATATCTATAAATCTTATATAGATTAAACCTCCTTAGTTTATATTATAAAACTTAATGCGTCATAACTTTAGCAGAAAATCGTTGTACATAAGAAGCTTATTTGCAAAAGAGTATAAAAAAATAGAAGAACATTGTACTCTTGATAAGAAACAACGTATTCAAATCACTCCTGAAGAAGGAAAATTATTAAATTTATTTATCAAAATCCATAAAGTTAAAAGCATAGTTGAAATTGGCACTTTATATAGTTATTCGTCAATTTGTATGGTAAAAGCTTTACCGAAAGATGGTCATATATATACAATAGAAAATAATCCTCAACACTCAAGAATAGCAAAAAAAAATTTTAGTGCTTTTAATCTAAGTGATAAAATTACTCTAATAGAAGGTGATGCACTGGAAAAAATTAATGAATTATCAGCAAAGGCACCATTTGACATGATATTCATCGATGCTGACAAAAGTAGTTATCCTAAGTATTTAGATTGGGCAGAGTCATACATTAAACAAGATGGGCTAATCGTTGCAGATAACACTCTATTATTTGATACAGTATTTTTAGAATCTCCTCCAAAAGAAGTATCAGAAAAGTCATGGCATGCTATGAGAGAGTTTAACGATAGATTGTCAGATGAAAAAAAATATTTCTCCATATTGATTCCTACTGACGAAGGAATGACTGTAGCTTTAAAACTAACGCAAGTTAAAAATCAAGGTCAGCGTAATGTCTAGGGGGAGTTAAGCCAAAAACTCTCTCTAATAATATTTCGCGAAAACAAGGCCTTGATTTAACAATGGAGTACCATTCTTTTAAAATCTTACTTTTTTCCCAGGGAAAACTATTTACGTAGTCTATTATAGAAATATGTGATGCTAAAGTAATATCGGCTAAAGTGAACTTATCGGTTGCAAGCCAAACGTTCTTGTTAATTAAGTGTTCGATGTATTCCATATGGTAAGGCAGGTTATGCTGAGCTGCATGAAGAAATCTAGAGTCAGGGCTGCGGTTAGTAATTACTTTTTCATTCATAATATACTTAGTAACTTCATTGTAAAATTTGCTATCGAACCAATTGATTAAAGCGCGTATTTTAGACTTAATAATAGTTGATGAACCAAGTAATTTGACGTCACTATTGTAAATCTCTTCTATATATTCACAAATGGCATTACTATCCGCTATTACAAAGTTATTATCTATTAATACTGGTACTTGTCCGATTGGATTGATCTCCATGAATTCATTCCGCTTTTCCCATGGATTTTCATATACCAAATCACAACTCAGCTTTTTTTCCTTGAGAAGAGCTCTAACTTTTCGTGAAAATGGACAAAGAGGAAAATGATATAAAATCATAATATTCCTCTTTTGTTATTCCAATACCTATATGTTGTCATTCCAGTACGTGACATTGGAATCCAGCTTATTTCATTATGGACATTACTTTTAACATATATTCCTAGAATCCATTGTCCATTGTATAATTTCCAAATATTTTTATACTTGAATCCCAGTACAACTGTACGAACATTGTAGTTTGAGAGCAATCCCCACCGGAAGGGTGTCATTTCAGTGATTGACACTGGAATGACAGAAGAAGAGTATTTTAGGTAACAGCTGTTTACTCCAAAGTAATGTTGCAAAAGGTCTAACATATAAATTATAAGGCTAATATAGAATATACCTTGCTAAAAAAAAAAAAGAGTATAACCTTTTATAAGGTATGCAGGCAAAAATTCTGTAACTTGGTCAGGTCAGAAATGAAGCAACCATATCAGAATCTTTTTGGGTTGCATACCTATTTGTACTATTTGTTTTATTCTAGGCTATGAACATAGCATTAAAATATCGTCCTAGTAGCTTTAAAGATTTAGTAGGTCAAGATATATTGGTGCGTATACTAGAAAATGCTTTTACTCTCAACAAAATTCCACAATCTATACTGCTTTCTGGTAGCAGTGGAATTGGTAAAACCACCACTGCAAGAATAATAGCTTTATGTTTGAATTGCTCATTGGGGCCAACTTTTGAACCTTGTGGATCATGTACAAGTTGTCTGGCAATAAAAAATTCAAGCCATCCAGATGTAGTTGAAATCGATGCGGCAAGTCACACTAGTGTTGAGGATGTTAGAGCGATCTTGGGAGATATTTGCTATTTACCAATAAGTTCTAAATTTAAAGTTTACATTATAGATGAAGTACACATGTTATCCAGTAATGCATTTAATGCATTACTTAAAACTCTAGAAGAACCACCATCTAGCGTAAAGTTTATTCTAGCAACTACAGAAATAAAAAAGATACCAATAACTGTTATTGCGCGTTGTCAAAGGTTTGACTTACATAACATTCCTTCAGCTAAGATAATGGAGCGTTTAAATGATATTGCACAAAAAGAAAATTATTTTATTGAAAAAGAAGCATCGGAATTAATTGCGCACCACTGTAGCAATTCAATGCGTAACGCTTTATTTTTGATGAATCAAGCAGTGCTATATAGCAAAGATGGTACAATATCCACTCAAAGTGTTAAAGACATACTTGGTCTAGTAGATAGAAACGTTATATTTGATCTACTGGAAGCAGTATTAGATAGTGATTTACAGAAGGCTTTGTTAGTATTCGACAATGTGGTAAAAACAGCAAATCCGCTCAATATTTTTGAAGATCTACTGCAAACAATCCAGTTAATATGCCGTTTTTTAATTACAAAAGAGATTGATACAGAATATGAGAAGAGCAGAGTAAAAGATTTGAGTACAAAAAAGTCTTTAATATTTTTTTCGAGATTGTGGAAGGTGCTGCTTAAGGGTATTCAAGATATAAAGGTTTCAACATGCAATGAAATTGCCGCTGAAATGATATTAATTAGCCTTTGTTATCTTTCTGATTTGCCTTCTCCGGAACAGGTGATCAAAAAAATTCTTTCACAGAATGTAGAGCAAGGAAATAGACAGGGCAGACCTGTTGCACCTTCCCCCTCTGTCATCCCAGTGCGTGACACTGGGATCCATGTGAAAAATAAACAACAAAATTACGATTTTGATAAGATTTTGCAACTATTAAGGCGGAGTAACCAAATTTATCTTTACAAACAACTGTGTAGTAATCTAAAATTAATAGATTGTAAATTTGGGTGTTTAAAATTAAAAGCTGTATCTAACTTGAACAGTAATTTTTGTAATGACTTGAAAAGTTACTTAAATCAAGCTACTAATCAGGAGTGGGTTATTATAGTTGATACGAGTTATATGAATAGGGAAGTGAGTAATTTAAATTATGCACCTGTAGTTAAGGATATATTAAATACGTTTAAAGGTGCAAAGGTAATTAATATAGAAAATAAGGAGTAGGTTGTGGATTTCAGTCAAATAATGAAGCAAGCGCAAGAAATGCAAAAAAAGCTTGCGGAAGCCCAAGAAAAATATATTGGAAAAGAATTTCAAGGTATTTCTGGTGGTGGCAAAGTTTCTGTATTAGTGGAAGTTATAAAAATAGGTAGCTATAAAGCTAAAAAGGTAAACATAGACTTAGAGCTTATGAGAAATGAAGAAAAAGACATAGTAGAAGATTTAGTGACAGCAGCGTTTAATGATGCCATCAAAAAAGCAGAAGAAGATATGGCAAATGCAACCTCTGATCTTGCAGGTATGATGGGGTTACCACCTGGATTTAAACTTCCTTTTTAAATTTACTACTGAAGTTTGCCTTAATGCAGTAACTAAGTGTTTTTCTTTTATACTAGTACTTCCATGAAGTACATTCATATTACTGCATGAATATGCAGCAATTCACAATGATGAATGCAGATCAGAAGATAAAAAGACATTAGTGAAATAGGTGTCAGAAGATCAAGAGTAAAAAAAGTAGAGTAACTCTATTTATTAATTAATAAAATCTTTGTATTTTCCTAAAAGTTAGTTAAGATACAGAAGGTTTTATGTTATTAAGTTAGCACTTGACTTAACTTTAGTTATTATTTAGACTGCTAAAGTGGAATTTTAATTTTTTTAACGAGGGCAATTATGCATTATAAAAAGTTTTTTTCGGCAGCTGCTTTAGTGACGTTGCTAAGCCTATCAAACTCTGCTTTTTCATCAGACCCTATTGGTCCAATAAGTGATGAAGAAACTAGCTACTATGTTCGTTTGCAATATAATGGTGAAGTTTTACCTTTTAAAACAAAGATTGATGGTGTTACATATAAATCAGGTAAGGACAACAATAGTCCCTTAAAACCATCTTTTCTAGCTGGAGGTGGTGCATTTGGTTATAAAATGGATGATATCAGGGTTGATGTTGAAGGACTTTACTCACAATTGAGTAAAGATGCAGATGTAGTAGATACTTCTCCAGCAGTTGTAGAAAGTTTAACAGCATTTTCAGGACTAGTTAATGTTTATTACGATATAGCAATTGAAGATATGCCTATCACTCCATATGTTGGTGTTGGTGTTGGTGCAGCGTATGTAAGCAATCCTTTAGTAACAGAGATTACTGGTGATAAAAAATCTGGATTTGGTTTTGCTTATCAAGCAAAAGCTGGTGTTAGTTATGATGTAACTCCAGAAATCAAGCTTTATGCTGGTGCTCGTTATTTTGGTTCTTATGGTGCTAATTTTGGTAAGACAGCTAAAGATGATGGCGGAATCAAAGTTCTTTACAGCACTGTTGGTGCAGAAGCTGGAGTAGCATTTAATTTCTAGTCTATCTTTGTCTTATTATCCCAGTGGGTTTTTCTTGTCATTCAAGTAGCATGACACTGGGATCTAGAAAAAAGAAATGTGGATTCCAGTGTTTGAGCACTGGAATGACACATTATTTATTTAATGTAGTTTTTATCATTACACGCTAGCAATTTTAATGCTACATTTAGGTAGCTGTTGTTAAGATCCCAACTAGATATAAAGTTATGCTTTTTTAATTAAAGCTTGAATTTTTTGCTGAAAATCAATATATTATATACATGGAATTTTAATTTAAGTTATTATGTTGACCTCAGTAGCGAATTTATCTGTTAATAGTAGCACTAATCTCATGCAATATATTGCTGAAGTGCGAAAATTTCCTATGCTTTCCCAAGAAGAGGAAGTGCGATTAGCAAAAAATTGGCAAGAATACCAGGATATTTCTTCTGCTCACAGGTTGATTACTAGCCATTTGAATTTGGTAGTAAAAATTGCAATGAAATTTAAGAATTACGGTCTATTGTTGATGGACCTGGTCATGGAAGGAAATATGGGTTTAATGCATGCAGTGAAAAAGTTCAATCCTGACTTGGGATTTCGTTTTTCAACTTATGCAGTATGGTGGATTGAAGCTTCAATGAAAGACTTTATATTAAAATCTTGGTCACTTGTAAAAATAGGTACAACGCAAGCACAAAGGAGATTGTTTTTTAGTTTACGTAAAATAAAAAAAAGAATTTTACAATACACAAACAGAGAAACTTTGAGTAAAGAAGAAATAAAAGCAATATCAAATGAGCTTTCTGTATCTGAAGAAGATGTTGTACAGATGAGCTATCGTCTGGCTTGTAAGGATCAGTCGTTAAATAATTGTATAAAAATAGGTGATGACTCTAAAAAGGAGTTACAAGATATGATTCCGTGTAATTTAGTTAGTCAAGAAGTAGCTTACCAGAATCATGAAGAAAAGGCATTAAAAGAAACAATCTTAAGCAATGCATTAGCAAGTCTTAATGAAAGATCAAGAGACATTTTCATTAGCAGATATTTGTCTGAGAATGCTCAGACTTTGGATGAGCTTAGCAAAAAATATTGTGTTTCAAGAGAAAGAATAAGACAGCTGGCTGAGCAAGCGATGAGTAAGGTAAAACAATACATAAAATCAGAGAGTTTGAAACTTGGGTTACATGCGTAGTCTTTTCGTACTTCTAATATTTCTCTCAGCAGGTGCTCTTGCATCGGTTAATAACGTACAACTGAACGAAAAATATAAAGATTGGCTTGTGTATACTGCATTGGAAGATGGTGAAAAAGTGTGTTACATTGTATCTCATCCTAAGAAAAAAAGTGAACATTATACAGCCGACCGCAAGCCGTATGTAATGGTCAGTTACGTTGATAAAAAAGCAGATGAGGTGAGCGTTACTTCTGGCTTTCAGTATAATAATGAGCCTGTAGTTCTCAATATCGATAAAAAAATTAAATATCAATTGCCAATAATACAGGGAAGTCTTGCGTGGACAGATGATACAAAAATAGACCAAGATTTGATTCTAAAAATGAAGCAGGGATTATCAATGGTAGTTAATGGAAAAGTAAAAACAGCAAATGTTGATGATACTTATTCCTTGCTTGGCTTTCAAAAAGCGTACCAAAAAATGCATGACTTATGCCATACAAAGTAAATTATTGATCACTAAAGTATAAGATAGGCTGTTTTGTCTCTCAGACAAAAATATGGATATCACTTTACATAGAATATGAATATCATTTAAAATATATTTTTGAGAATTAATATGTCAAAAATTGTAGATATAGGAATCAAAGAACAAAGTTCTGTGTGTGAACAAATGCGTTTTAGTGTAAGTCGTGCAAGCCTTTTAAATACGCTATCCAGGGTAAGTGGAGTGGTTGAAAGGCGCAACGCGATAGATGTTTTAGCGTGTATAAATATCAAAGCACAATATGGTAGCATAAAATTGAAGGCTACTGATCTTGACATTTCAATATTTGCCTCACTTACTGCAAATGTATCAGCAGAAGGAGAAGTGAAAATCTCAGCACATACTTTACATGATATAGTGAAAAAATTGCCAACTAATTTGGATGTCAATTTCGAAATGAATAATCAAGGAAAATTATTGATATCCTGTGGAAATGCAAATTTTTCTTTACCGAACGTAGTTTCAAATAACTTCCCTGTTCTTGAAGAAGGTGATCATCAATACGATTTCACTCTACTAAGTGCAGATTTGGTAGACTTGTTGACTAAAACGAAGTTTGCTGTGTCGCTAGATGATACAAGGTATAATTTGAATGGGATATATCTGCATACAGATGAGCAATTTCTGTACTGCGTTGCAACTGATGGCCACCGTTTATCATGTATAAAAAGGCCTAAACCTGAAGATATCAACGGAGAATTTGGGGTGATCATTCCACGTAAAACTATCATGGAACTGTTGAAAGTATTGGATGATTGTAATGAGATAAATATAAAACTTTCAGATAGAAAAATCAAATTTACATGTGGTGAGTATATTCTAATATCAAAATTGATAGATGGAACTTTTCCAGATTACAAAGCCGTTATTCCAACGTCTCAAGATAAACAAATGATTGTTGAGAGTAGCAAACTTGCTAGTGTTATAGACCGAGTTTCCGTTGTTGTGTCCGATAAAATAAAATCAATTAAATTTTCATTGCAAGAGAATTTATTAACTCTACATTCAAATTCCCAAGAGTGTAGTGATGCAACTGAGTCTATAGAAGTGGATTACGATGGAGCTCTTATGGAAGTAGGATTTAATTCTCGTTATTTGCTTGATGTTTTATCCTGTATAGAAAACAAGTGTAAATTTAGCTTATCAGATGGTAATAGCGCTACAATTATCACTGATGAAGATGATCCAAGTGCACTATATATAGTAATGCCAATGAGGACTTAAGCTAGTAATCTATCTTTACTAAGTATAAGCCGTGAGGCGGTGCAGTGATTCCAGCAGCGTTTCTTTTACATTGACTTAATATGTTTAGCATTTCTTGTGGATTAGTTCTATTTTTTCCAAATTCAACTAAAGTACCAACAATAATCCTCACCTGGTTATGTAAAAAGGAAATCGCAGATATTTTGATGTATATGTGACTTCCGTTTTGTACTATATCAATATCATCGATTGTTCTGACCGGATTTGTAGCTTGACAATCTTTTGAGCGAAAGCTTGAAAGATTATGTTTTCCAAGCAGGTGTCTAGCAGCTTCACGCATGATGTTTACGTCAAGTGGGTTAAATACTTGCCACACATAACCGATTTCCAGAGCTGCAGGAGCGTAGCGATTAATTATTCTATATTCATAATATCTTTTTTTTGCTGAAAATCGCGCATGAAATGCATCATCTACGGCTTCTGCACTAAGCACAACTATAGGAATCGCTTTTAAGTGATAGTTTATTCCATTTCTTATTCTGTAAAGCTCAAATTGCCTTTCCATATTGAAATGAGCAACTTGCCCTAAAGCATGAACCCCTGTGTCAGTTCTGCCACCACAATGCAAAGAGACTCTCTCGCCACTGAAATTAAATATAGCGTTTTCTATGGTTTCCTGAATTGAGTTAGCAGAGTGTTGTTGCTTTTGCCAGCCAGAGAAACTACTACCATTGTATTCTATCGTTATTTTGTATCGCACTACAAAGTCTATCTATCTAATTTTAGGTAACTAACGTTCTTCGTTATTAAAAAACCCTTGGCAGATTGGTTGCGTTCAATTACCATGGAGACTATACAAGTTAATAAATGATCCATGGCACATAATCCAGAAGAAAGAAATAATGATAAGCAAAAAGCACTAGATAATGCAATAAGTCAAATTGAAAAAGCATTCGGTAAAGGTGCAATAATGAAACTAAAGCAAAATCCTGTAGAAAAAATAGACACGATATCTACAGGGTCGATTGCACTTGATTCAGCTCTGGGTGTTGGGGGATTGCCAAAAGGACGTATAATTGAGATATTTGGCCCTGAGAGTTCTGGTAAAACTACCCTTGCTTTGCATGTAATTGCTGAAGCACAGAAAAAAGGAGGTTTATGTGCATTTATCGATGCGGAACACGCACTGGATGTTATATATGCTCGTAAACTTGGAGTGAAAACTGATGATTTGGTAATTTCACAACCAGACACTGGAGAGCAGGCGTTGCATATTGTTGAGTATTTAGTGTGTTCTAGTGCAGTTGATGTAATAGTTATTGATTCTGTTGCAGCACTAACTCCAAGAGCTGAAATTGAAGGGGATATGGGCGATCAGCACATGGGACTACAAGCAAGACTTCTAAGCCATGGACTCAGGAAACTAACTTCTGTAGTTTCAAAAGCAAACTGTATATTGATATTTATCAACCAAATTCGTATGAAAATAGGAGTAGTATATGGAAATCCTGAAACTACCACTGGTGGAAATGCGTTAAAATTCTATACTTCTATAAGACTTGATATAAGAAAAGTTGGTGCGATAAAGGATAAAGAGAATATTACGGGTAATGAAACGAGAGTTAAAGTTGTAAAAAATAAAGTCGCTCCTCCATTTAGAGAGGCAAAATTTGATATAATGTATAATGAAGGCATATCAAAACTTGGGGAAATAATAGATATAGGAGCAAAACTTGGTGTCCTTGAAAAGGCAGGCGCTTATTATTCATATAACAATACGCGTCTTGGCCAAGGAAGAGAAAATGTAAAAAGTTACCTCAAGGCAAACAAAGAAATTGCAAATGAAATAGAAACAAAAATCAGAGATTTATTTAAAAATCACGATAATTCTATTGCAATAGAAGAGGAACGCGAACAACTTCTAGAAGAATCAGTATTCTAATCTAGATTAGGGTGAAGTTTTAGTATCCATTCAGATGCATGGCTAATGTGCAAATGTTGAAATCAGTGCTTCTTTTCTTGTCGCCTAAGTAGCCCTTTTGGTGTCATCCCAGTGCTTGACACTGGGATCTAAGAAAATTCACAGGCAAACTAATTCGGTAAGCTTATGCTAAATTAATGAGCTTAAATGAAAAATTGGATCCCAGTGTCAAGCACTGGGATGACACCATTTGTTACGCAAATTGTCACAATGTTCGTATAGCTGTGTGTTTGCACACTGACTATTTCTTCCTATATTTTTGTCTATCTTATTTTGCTACCCTGCTGAACGGATACAAGTTTTATATTGAATAGGATGTCCTGTTCAATTGCTATATTTCACACTCTCCCAACTGAGTTGATAAAAGCTGCGATATCTCCTTGTAGCATTAGGTGTATATTTTTTGCTATTTTTTCCACTAAGAGGATAACATTATCAAAATTTTCAAATTTTGATAATACATAATCTGCTAAGCTTTTCTGATCTTCAGGCCTGCCTACTCCAAATCTTAAACGCCAATAATCATTACCAATAAAGCTATCTATAGACTTAAGTCCATTGTGTCCAGCAGAGCTACCACCTTTTTTTACTTTTATTCTTCCAAATTTTAAGTCAGCATCATCATGTATGACAACAATATTGTCTAGCGATAATTTGTAAAAATTTTTTATTTTTGCAACAGGAATACCTGAATTATTCATAAACGAATAAGGCTTTATCAGTATGGTTTTATTATTATTAATTATGCCTGAGGTTATCAAGTAATCAGCTTTCTTAGAAAATGACTGAAAGTTCCAATATTTGTAAATTGCGTCAATAACGATAAAACCAATATTATGGTGAGTTAATTCATATTTACTACCAGGATTACCAAGCCCAGCTATTAAATGCACTACTCCTCTGTTTTTGTTTGAGTTTCTTCAACATCACTATCGGCAGCAGAAATTGTGACAATGGTGAAATTTTCTTCCTCATGAGCTACAAATTTAACACCTTCTGGCAATTTTACATCATTGATATGTATAGACTGACCAATCATTTTGCCAGACAAATCAATTTCTATGACTTGAGGTATTTTCTCAGGAGAGCATTTGACAGTAATAGAACGACACAAAACATTAAGCACTCCACCTAATTTGATTCCTGGTGATTTACTTTCATTGATGAATGATAAAGGTATATCTATTTTAATTTCACTACCTTTATCAACAAACTGAAAATCAACATGTTGCACAGTATCCTTTACTACATGCCATTGAATATCACGAACAAGAGCATATTCTTTTTTCCCTGAAATATCTAGTTCTATTAAATGTGCAGAAAGAGCACCTGATTTATATTCTTTAGTAAATTCCTTTGCAGACAATGTCAAATTTACGTTATCATGCCCTTTACCATATATAACTGCAGGTATACTTCCCTTTTCCCTCAGAGCCTGCATCGCTTTCTTTTTTTTTACATTACGTAACTCTGCATTAATTGTTACCATTTCTTGCTGTGCCATCGATTACTCCTATTCAGCTAATCCTTTTTATATAATTTAATAATATAACATAAAAATATTTATTTCAAACTTCATTCTTTCACACTAATTCTTTGTGGAAAAATTTATTTAGATATATACTTAAGATTACGTAGTAAGGACTATGAGTATTAACGATCAAGTAGTTTTTAAGATTTATAAGCCAACAAAAACTGCAACACAATCTGGCTTAGGTAATACAAAATTCTGGTACCTAAAAATTGAGCCTTGTTCTTACTATATTGAACCTTTGATGGGATGGGTTGGCTCAAAAGATCCCCAAAAACAGATTGTATTAAAGTTTGATTCTCTTGAAAAAGCAATATCTTACGCAAAGAAACACAACACAAAGTACACAATTGAAATGCCAAAAGATGTTAAAAGACTGCCAAAATCTTATGCAAATAATTTTATACTAAAGTAAATTTTATTGTAGTATGTTTACCTAAAAGCTTAAATCTAAGAACATATCTTGAAAGGACTTAAGTGGTTAAGCATATATTAAAGAGTTCTTGCAGTAAGGAGAGCACGCTCATACGTCAAGCAAATAATGTTTACCTAAAATTCTTTGACATTCGCAGCTTTCTTGGCAATCGTATCCCATTTTCAGTAAACAGTGATTCTTCTATATATTAGAAAAATTTTTATTTTAATTAGCGTTAAACAATAGGCGCCTATTGGTTTTTAGCTAAAGTAAAAGTCAAATATCTGGAATTCTGGACATAAAATCCTCCTGTGTAAAAAAGATTAGAAAAAAATGCAGTGCACATACGACAGAGATTAAGTATACGTGTATACACTGAAGAAGACACACTACATTTAATGAGTTTGATTGTTTAATAGAAAAAGTCTGCAGACAAAGATAGATTTTGAGCTCTTAAAATATCTCTAATTGTAATTATAATCAGATTTGAAATATGCGCAAGCAATTTTTCATGTTAATATTTCAAATTAGGCCTCTTGCATAACTATATTAAAGGTTACCACTCCCTCATTATATATTTTATTGCATTAATAATTGTTATCTTCCCTTGTGCAACATTTGGCCTTGTCACTGACATCACTCGTTACCCTCCTATTTTTTGCTTACCTCATCTTATTTTTTTCCCTTTCAAGATAGGTTCTAATTGTTATTCTGGGTTTTAAGTTGTGCTAACACACTACAGAGAGTCGAATCTGGCTAGCTAGTATCAAAGGGTTATTTTTTAGGTATTTCTCCGTAAGACTGCAAGTTTTTTTAGATTACTCAAATAACTCCATTCTGCTTGCAGGACTTTTATGTCGCTTTGCACTAAATTAATTTTATGCTTTATTCATGCTAGTTCTCTATTTAGTGATTGAACGTGTAATTTTACCTTAAATAACCCTACAATAAAAATATAATTATTGAAATGGCATGAAAGGTCCTCATGATAACCTTTGTATAGCTCTCAGTTTTGCTGAACGCGCGCGTGGATTTACATTTATTTCTTCTGAACTTGCTTTGATCACTTTTTTATTTAAAAGGGAGAATGTTTTAGTAGATCCTGGTTCACATAAATCTTTAAAAACAGTTTTGACTATACGATCTTCTAAAGAATGAAAAGTAACTACAATTAATTTGCCGTTCTCACTTAAAATCTCAGATGCAGCTTTAATACCCTTTTCAAGCTCTCCTAGCTCATCATTTACCCATATTCTGATTGCCTGAAATGTCCTAGTTGCAGGGTCAATCTTGCTTTTTCCACGAAACACTACAGAACGTACAATATCCGCAAGTTCAAATGTAGTTTTGATAATTTTCTTCTTCCGCGCATTTACTATCGCTCTTGCGATTCTGCGGGAATGACGCTCACCCCCATAATTATATATAGTGTTCGCAATCTCTTCTTCACGTAAAGCGTTAACAAACGTCGAAGCATTCATATGAGAATAGTTATCCATGCTCATGTTAAGTGGGCCATCACGTAGAAATGAGAATCCTCTATCTCCATTATCAAGCTGCATAGATGAAACTCCAACGTCGAAAACTATTCCATTGATACCTTTAATATTATTACTATCTAATAAATTTTTGATATTACTAAACTTTTCAATAAATAACTTTATTCTATTAGGGTATTTAACATTTAGATCATCATAAAATTTAGTAACTGTTTCATCTCTATCAACTGCATACACTTTGCAATCAGCGGATTCCAATATTGCTTTGCTATATCCTCCAGCTCCAAACGTGGCATCCACATATATACCACCACTGTGTGGTGACAATTGCAGTAGCATCTCTTTCAACAAAACTGGAATATGTGTCATATCAAGAGACTTTGTGCACTTAAATTAAAATAACTTTCTCGCCAAAAAATATATGGAAATATATAGGTATAGTATAAGAATATTTAAATATAATCAACGATATAAAAATTTAATAAGATAATATTATTAATATAACATTTACATAATTCACGTTTGAAAAAGTAAGTAATATTACTATAATATCAAACAAATTACGGAAGATTTCGTGCAACAAATAACAAAAGTAATACTATCAAGTTTAATTTGTAACACTTTGTTGTGGTATGATCACATGCTTTTCAGCCATCTAATAAGCATAATCGGAGATGTGTTTTTTCCATCAGACGACAAATTAGTCAGCATACTTAAAGCTTTTGGAGTGTTTGCAGTGGGTTTCTTAATAAGACCAATTGGTGCTGCTATATTTGGCCACATTGGCGATAAATATGGAAGAAGGATTGCTCTATTTCTCTCTATCATATTGATGACTCTATCAACCGTACTTATTGCATTTGTTCCAGGCTATCAGAACATTGGGGTACTCGCATCAGTACTGGTGGTATGTTTAAGATTATTGCAGGGTATATCTCTTGGAGGAGAGGCAGGAAATGCCCCATTTTTAATAGAGCATGCTCCTAAAAATAAAAGAGGATTCTTTGGCAGTATTGAAGTATTGAGCGCAATTCTTGGCTCAATATTAAGTCTTATAGTGGTGCTTATATGCAAAAAAGTATCCGATTTTGAATCTTGGGGATGGAGATTGCCTTTTATTTTCAGTTTTGTAATAGGATTAATCAGTATATATATGAGATATATACTCGATGAAAGCCCAGAATATAAAAAGCAGGAAAAGCCACATGAATTACCGTTAAAAGAACTGTTAAATGGCTATAAAAAACCTTTTCTAATATCAATTGGAGTTGACATAGTTGAGAATGCATCTCTTTACATATATTTAGTGTTTTTTAATCTACTTGCATCAACAATAAACACTCACTTTAATCACGCAGTAGAAATATTGAATCAGGTTGCACTTGGAGGATTGACTATACTATTTGCAATACTTTCTGATAAGGTAGGGAGAGAAAGAGTCATGAAATTTGCATTTGTGACTTTTATAGTAGTAAGTTATCCAGTTTTTTCAATGATACTAAGTGGTAATAATTTGCTCACCATAATGGCGCACGTTCTTTTTATAATCCCAATAGCTGCTTCTCTTGGTCCTGTTAGCGCGTTTATGTGTGAATTATTCCCAATAAAGGTACGATACAGTGGATTTGGTTTATCAAGAAATATAGCTTCGGGATTTTTTGGTGGTCTTGCACCATTTATATGCACAACTATTATCAAAGTTACAGGACAAGGAACTTTAGCAAGTTTTTACATGATTTTCTGTGCATTAATTGGGTTAGTTGCTATATCACAAGTTAAGAGTTAGATTTTTTCAAAAACCAAGTGTTTAAAAAATCTAATCATAAGGTGGAAAATGCCAATTTTTAGGTGATAGTGTAAATATTTCAACTCCATCTTTTGTGACTCCAAGCGTATGCTCAAACTGTGCAGAAAGTGAAAGATCACGTGTTGTCACTGTCCAGCCATCTAGCTTGCTGAGCAGAGTTTCATGTTTTCCAGCATTGATCATTGGTTCTACCGTAAAAAACATGCCTTCTTTTAAGATAAGATCCTCACCTTCATCATAAAAATGTACAACATTTGGTGGAGCATGAAAAACCTTTCCTATGCCATGTCCACAATAATTGCGTACGATAGAATATCCAAAATCTTCAATATATTTTTCTATAGTAAGTCCTATTTTATTTAACTTATTGCCTGGCCTGACTTGTTTTATTGCTTCCATTAGCGCATTATAAGTAGCATTACACAAACGCTTTGCTTTTATTGAGGGTTTACCAGCCCAAAACATGCGACTTGTGTCACCATACCAGCCATTTAAAATCACTGTAACGTCAATATTTAAAATATCTCCATCTTTAAGAGGTTTATCATCAGGAATACCATGACATACAACAGCATTTTTCGAAGTACAAATTGATTTCGGATATCCCTTATAATTCAGTGGTGCTGGAATTGCACCTGCATTGATTATAAAATCATGACATAGATCATTTAATTCATTAGTTGTTACGCCTACTTTGACGTGTGGTGCAATAAAATCAAGGGTTTCAGCTGCAAGCCTGCCAGCTTTACGCATAAAGTCAAAATCTTCTTGTGAATGTATAGTTATGTTCATGTTTCTTACGTTTTATTGTAATTTTCTGCTTCTCTTACGGATACATCAGTGTAATAATACTATAAAAATAAGCTCCTAGATCAAGCCATTTGTATATTAAGAGATAAAGACAAAAATCTAGACTGTGACTTTTGATTTAACCCAATGGTATAACTTACTTATTTTGCCATCGTGACCAAGCATTCCAGAATTATTTCTATAAAAGGTGTCAACTATTAGCTTTATAGAGCCTAAAGCAGCAGAAAATACAGGATTTTTGTCGTATTCGCCATCAAGACCGCTACAAGATTCAGGGCATCCGATACGGACTTGTTTATTGAATATATAGCTTGCAATTTCTTTCATGCTTGTGAGTTGACTGGTTCCACCTGTGATCACTACTTTATTAATTGGATCTTTCTGTTCTTGAAATTGTTCTCTTATCAGCTCAAGTATTTCCTCAACCCTTGGTCTTATGATGTTAACAAGTTCAGACTTAAACACTTGAGTTGGTTCATCGCTTTCATTACTTTGCACTGCAATACATTCATTCTCATCTATTGAAGTTACAATAGTGCTACCGTATAGTATTTTTATGCGTTCAGCATGCTCTATACTTGTGCATAGTCCATAAGCTATATCTCGGGTAATGTGAATGCCACCAATTGGAATGCTGCTTGTGTATATAAGCTTTCCTCTCTTAAAAATTCCAATTGCAGTACACCCACCCCCTATGTCAACAATGGCAGTTCCTAGCTCTTTTTCATCTTCACTTAGACAGGCAAGGCCTGCAGAATATGCGGAAGCAATACAACCAGCCATACTTATCCCGCTATTATTAGTTATACAATTTTCAATGTTGGTAAGCGCTGGACGCGAAGCAGTGACGACATTAACATCAGCAGATAGTCTTTTTCCGTACAATCCACCAACCTCTTTTATATCAGTCATGTCATCCAAGTGATATTTCAGTGGTATATTGTGAATGATAACATTTTCTTCGATATATTTCTCAAACGTCTGAAAGACTACACGTTTTATATCTCGGTCTGAAATTTCGTGATTAGCTGCAATAATTTCGTTATATACGTTAAAAGATGAGACTCCACATCCGGCTACATTCACATATATCTGGTCTATAGTCTCTTCTGATACTTGCTCAGCTAAACCTATAGTTGATGAAATAGAGTAACTTGCATGCTTTGCATCAGTTATTGATCCACCGCTTATACCTTCTGCACTTTTATAACCCGTTCCTATTATTTTATAGCTGAAGTTGCTATTGATCTTAACAATGAGACAGATAATTTTTGTTGTACCTACGTCTAAAACGGCAAAAACATTTCGCTTTGGTTTTATTATTACTGCAGAGTACATTAGTTGACCTTATGACACAATTCCATTCAAATTGTAGCTTCCTTTAATAATTTATATTTCTATTAAAAATACAGCAACATTTTAATATACCCAAAATACTGTACAAAGGAAAAAATAAAACATAAAATTTTAATTTTATGTCTAAATTGCCAATTGTAATTGCCCCTGATGAAAGGTTAACTACACGTGCCAGTGAAGTAATAGATATAACCGATAAAATTAAAGAATTAGTAAACGACATGTTCGAAACTATGTACTATGCAGAAGGTCTTGGTCTTGCTGCAGTACAAGTTGGAGTGCTGAAGAGAATTTTTATCATGGACGTTCAGCCAGAGAAGGCTGAAGATGGGCCAGCAGGATATGAATCAACTGGCAAATTTTGCATGATTAACCCTGAAATTACAGAATTATCGGGTGAACAAGTAATTCTCAAAGAAGGGTGCCTTTCAATTCCAGAGCAAAGCCATGAAATTAAGCGTCCAAAATATTTAACTGTGAAATATAAAAATTTAAATAACGAAGAACAGACGCTAAAAGCTAGTGGTTGGCTTGCAAGGTGTATTCAGCATGAGTTAGATCATTTAAATGGTATATTATACGTTAGACATTTGTCTAAATTGAAGTACGATATGGCTATGAAAAAAGCTCAAAAGGTTAAGAGGCACTATGAACAATGAAGATCTAGAATTGTTGAAGTTCTATCATGAAGTGGGTGTTGACTGCACGCTAACTGAAGGTGAAGAGGAAAAAAAAGTGGAAAATGAGAGAGCTGCACAGTCTTCTGTCATCGAGCAGAAAAAAGCCATGTTCCCAAGTGACTGGATCATTGAAGCAAGGAAGCTTGCAAGTGAATGTGGTAGTGTAGATGAACTAAGAAGTGCAGTTAAGTCATTTGAGGGTTGTGAAATAAAAAAAACTGCAACTAATACTGTTTTTTCCGATGGTAATCCAAATGCAAAAATCATGCTTGTTGGTGAAGCACCAGGAGCAAATGAAGACCTGAAAGGCATACCATTTTGTGGTGCAAGCGGAATGCTGCTCGATAAGATGCTCGGTGCAATTAATCTGGACCGCACTAAGGTATATATAAGCAACACCGTGTTTTGGCGTCCACCAGGTAATAGAAAACCAACTGATCTAGAGCTTGATATGTGCAGACCATTTGTTGAGAAGCATATTGCTCTTGTTTTACCGCAGATTCTGATTTTTGTTGGAGGAATCGCATGTTATAGCCTTCTTGATAACACAAAGACTATATCGAACTTGCGTGGCAAATTTCATACTTATACTAACCAATATTTATCTCATGCAATTACCACAGCCGCTATATTTCATCCAGCCTATCTACTTCGTCAACCAGCACAAAAACGCTTAGCTTGGGAAGATTTAAAGAAGATTAGAGAATATCTTGATAATACCAATAACCACACGGACGTTTAGCTCACTACTCGTTGTCATCCCAGTGCCGGCTAATTGCATTAAATATTGAAAAATTTACTAAACAGAGAAAAAGGCAAAAGAAAATCTATCAGCTACTACCTTTTTTTTAATTGGCGTTTTTCATTGCATTAAATGCTTTGATAAGCGTATTTTAGCTTATGTGGGTAAAAGTTTTATAAAGACATAGAGTGCACATAGTGCAAAAAATTAAACATCAAGTATATCGAGCTTTTTGTCCTTTTATCTGCACAGACTGAAGATAAATAATATATCTTCACCCTTATTTTAAGGAGAATGGCGGAGTCCGTCAAGTAACTCTTGCCGTTGCTATAGCTGCTTGAGTTCCTGTAATCACAATGTTGGTGCAATGCACGCATGGAATTTTATTTACTCTATAATATATTGGTTTATAGTAGTACTAATGCAGAAATAAAGGGAGGAGACATTGGAAAGCAATATAAAAAAATTGAAAGGAAATTTTTTAGAACAAGCAATTAGAGTAAATCATGCTGGCGAATATGGAGCCATTTGCATTTATTCCGGTCAAAAATTTATTCTTAAAAAATCTTCCATAATTGACAAAATAATTGAAATGGAGGAGCAGGAAAAAAAACATTTCCACTATTTTAATGAGAAAATCAAGGAGCAAAGAGTTCGTCCTACTGTTTTGTTGCCAGTTTGGGGTGCTTTAGGGGTATCACTTGGTGTTGTAACTGCCATGATGGGTAAAAAAGCCGCTATGGCTTGCACTGCTGCAGTTGAAGAAGTGATCGGAGAGCACTACAAGGAGCAAGTCTTACATTTAGAAGATGGGGAATTAAGAGAAACTATAAGTAAATTTCGCGATGAGGAATTAGAGCACAGAGATATTGCAATTCAGCACAATGCCGAAAGCGCACTTGGCTACAACGTTTTATCTTTGTTCATAAAAACAAGCTGCAAAGCTGCTATTTACCTCTCTAAATTGATTTAATCAATCACTATTTGACAACCAACCACATTTGCCTTTAGTTCTTGTGCTAATTGCTGCCCCATATCCTCTACTACAATCGAATGCGTATGAATGTTTATAATTAATTTCTTAATTATTATCTTAAAAATACATTAATTTAATTCCCTATTAGAGTTTTCTTGTTGTTGTAAACATGTTTGCATAAGACTAGTAGATGGAACGTTTTTAATAGTCTGAGTTAACTCCTCAGGAATATTTTCAAAACTCTTGCCCATAACTTCTAAAACACTTTTCCCCTGTATAAGACAATTCCCTCCAAAGCTTGATTTGTTTTCTAACTTGCTAAACCTTATTTTGCTTTTCTCATCAATTTCTACTACCATTTTGTTACCATCTTTCCGTAGATAAATACTAATCTCTCCTATTTTAGTAGTAAAAAATATTTCAATACCACCTTTTAAGATATCTGTGTAATTTCTTTTTCCATCTTCTGTAATTTCAACTTTTACTATACTTTCCTCAATCTGAAATATGCCAACTTCTAAATCCTTAGCTTTTTCATTATTTAAAGTTCTCGCAGTTTCAACAATACTACCTTGTGGATACTTAATATAAAAATATTTATTATCTACTTCTACTTCAAGATCATATTTATCAATTTGCTTGTTATTTTCTTTCACAATACCTTCATATGCTAGACCCTCTAGCATTTTTTTCTTACTCTTACATTGTTCGTTAAGATCATTTAAATAATTAGAGCCGTAATATCCGCCTTCAATATCGCTATAAAAAGATAATCCTTTTTCTACCCCACCTTTTAACACTAAATTACGAGTGATCTTTTGTATGATATTTTTTGTAGTTGAATTGTGTGGATTTGCATGAAAGCGATTAATTAATTCTTCCATTTTTTCAAATATAAAATTTGTTACAGTCTTATTATCCTTACCGTAATATGAGTTTAATCTTATTCCTTGATTTAAATAACCCTCTATTATGCGTTCCATGTACTTTAAAACGCTTTCTTGCTCATCGTGTTCTGTTATACCTTTTATCATCTCATCACAAAATTTTTTAACTAGAATTTGTTCATCTGTAGTCAATGGTATTTGCAATTTCGTAGAAGATGAGTCTCGCTCAAAAAGATAAATTATTGACAATTCTTCTGCTCTTTTAATAAAGTCATAACTTCTTAGATATTCTGCAACATCTTTGTTTTTTGCGTACCTTTTCTTGATTAAATCCATATGCCTATCTTTACGACTTATAGTCGGTAATTTTGGATTTGATGAACTACTCTGTTGACTATTGAAGAAGCTGTTAGAGAACTGTTCAGGCTCTAAAATAAGATTACTTTCACCTTGTTTACCTACTTGCTTAGACATATTATATACCATAACCAATAAAACTTTTTAGTGATTACTTCAATACATAGATAAGTCAATAAAAATATCTTTTTCTCTTCAGTGCTAAAAAATTGTCAAAAATCTCAAAATTGGTTAATTGCATATAATCTACTTTCTGGTATACATCAAAACTACCGTAGAAAGCTTCAACTTTGAAAGGGATTAACAAATAAAATTCTTGTACTTTGCCTCTACTAAAGTACAATCAGGCTTTATTTAATATTTTTCATGCTTGATGAAGTACATGAGGAGTGTGGGGTATTTGGCATAAGTTGCAACCAAAGTGCTGCTTTTAACTCTATACTTGCTCTCCACGCTTTGCAGCATAGAGGTCAAGAGTCTTTTGGTGTAGTAACCAGTAACAACGATAAGCTGCTCTCTTATCACTTTCAAGGTCAAGTGAGCAGCGTATTTGATGATATAGATGAAATAAAGAAATCCTTACCTGGAGATTGTGCAATAGGTCATGTTCGATACTCAACCAGTGGTAGTAAATTTGGAGTGCAGCCCATGTTTGGCAAAAGTGGCAAATTTGGAGATTTCGCCATAGCACATAATGGTAATTTAATTAATATTTCTCCGATACGCGAACAATTAATTAAACAAGAGTGTGTTTTTCAGTCAGATATTGATACAGAAGTAGTAGTGCATCTGACAGCAAGCGGTGAAAAAGATAGCTTTTTAGAGAGTTTTATATATGCATTAAAGCAAATACAAGGTGCTTATTCTTTTGTGGCAATCAATCAAGAAGTAGTTATTGGAGTACGTGATCCATCTGGAATCAGGCCTCTTGTTTTAGGAAAGTTAAACGGTTCTTACGTTCTTGCATCTGAAACTTGTGCTCTTGATATAATAAATGCAGAGTTTATTAGAGAAATAGAACCAGGCGAATTAGTTACCATCAGTTCGGATAGTAAGCTAGCCTCAATGTTTCCTTTCCCAAAGCAAAAATCAAGTTTTTGTATTTTTGAATACGTTTATTTTTCAAGACCAGACAGCATAATGGAGAATAGGTCTATATACGATACAAGAAAAGAAATAGGAAGAATACTTGCAAAGGAAAGTCCACCAAAGAACAATGTAGATATGATTGTACCAATACCTGATTCTGGAATACCTGCAGCTATTGGATATGCAAAGCATTCAGGATTACCTATGGAACTGGGGATAATTCGTAATCATTATATAGGAAGAACATTTATACAGCCAATCCCTGAAATACGTAAGGTTAGAATAAAATTAAAGTTCAATGCTAATAAGCATATTTTAAAGGGTAAAAACATAATTTTAATAGACGATAGTATAGTGCGTGGTAGCACGCTCAGAAGTATAATAGTTATGTTAAAAGATGCAGGAGTAAAAGAAATTCACCTAAAGATTTCATGTCCACCAATTAAGCACTCTTGTTTTTATGGAATAGATACGCCAGAGTGCAAAGATTTAATTGCTGCAAATAAATCTGTAGAGGAAATTAAGGAAGTTATAGGAATAGATAGCCTAGCCTTCTTGAGTATTGATGGCCTATACAGGGCTGTTAAAGAAGAAAAACGTAACAACGCTACACCGCAATATTGTGATGCTTGTTTCACTGGTGACTACCCAATTGGTAAGTAATCTATTATTAATAAAGGTGAGGTTTTTTCTATGTTATATTAACAGTTTTAAAAATAGATTTTTTGCATAACCATATAGTTTTTGCCTGGGCGTCATTTGAGTGAAAACTACTTTACAAATTTCGTCATTCCCTTTACTATGATACCAAGAATATTTATCCTTATTTTTGACCTGCAGGCTCAATTACAAAATCAGTAAAAAACTCAAATATTTATTGGCAAATTACACAAAAATTATAGCGGCTTTTTTTATTTTTTCTACATTCAGCCAAAACGCGCTTGTTAGCACATTATTATAGCGCCAATTTACATTATAAAACTTGTCACACGGGGATTCTTTTGCCTTTTTTCTTCATTTGGTAAATTTCTTAATATTTGCAACTAAAGTAATTTTCGAGAGGTGTTATGTAAGTAGCTGACACACAGCTGTACGAGCATTCATTTTTGAAAGTAAATTGCGTAGCAAATGGTGTCATCCGAGTAGCTGACACTGGGATGGCTTTGTTGCACAGCTCTTCGGATAGTGGGTAATGTATAATAAATTCATGAAGCTATATCAAACTTAGCCATGCCTATTTCAGTAAATTTGTTAAGCAAATAACACTTGAGTAGCAGTTCCTTCTCACGATTAATCTCAGATTTATTCCTAAAACTAAATCCAAATATTTGCTTCAGTCGCGAGAAAAAACTTTCTATATAAGATCTCTTCCAATAATTTATCTCTTTTTTCCACCTCTTCATACCATCTTCATCATATGACTTTATGAGCTTGATTGTAGAATTTCTCTCATTCATATAATCCAACTTTGGATGCTCTACTGCATTATTTTGCGGAGGAATCCTTGTCTTTATGTCAAGCTCATCGCACAGTTTGTATAACTTCTTTCGATTATATGCCCTATCTGCATATATCGTGCTTATGTTATACTTGGTATCCACTCTTTCAATAAGATCACAGGCTCCATAGTGGTCGGAATAAACTCCACTACTGTATTTTGCAGCTATAACTTTTTTACTACCTATCTCTAGCATTACATGTAGCTTTCTTGTTTGCTCATAGCGGCGATACTTTCTATCTGTACCATTTGCCTTACTATGGCCTGGAATATTATTGTAGATGCTGATACCTGTACTATCTATAGCAATTTCAATATCTTCCATATCGTTCTTATCAACTCTGCAGTCGTTGATTTTGATATTAAGCTTTTTAAACCTTCTTGAAGCCTGCGAATAGCTGATAATTTGCAAAATTTTCCCTATTTGCTCAAGATATTTCTCTATAAATCCCACTGTTTGCCTAAGACCAATCCTGAATAGATAGGTTATTATGTGAATTAGAATCACTACTTTGTCGCTGTAGACATTGTTGCCACCTGCTACTTTTGGACTATTTTCGTACCAATTTTCAATGGCATCGTTGATATAATGAAAAACATTTCCCCTTTCTTGAAGAAATTTGTTATATTCATTGCAGTTACTGACTTTCATTCTTATTGGCATATTTTTCCTTTGTCGGCTAAATATCTATTTTATAACAAATTCCATCAGTAACTGCCTGTTCTTTCCTTGAGTGGTGCAACAAAGCCATTCCAGTGTCAAGCACTGGGATGACACCGTCATAAAGTAAACCAGTACTTGGATGAACTGGCAAAAATTGCTCTTAAATCACAAGTTCGTGCAATGATGGTGCTTCTTTAAGAAGCACCATTTGCTAATGTTTTTCTGAAATTTTAGTGCCTAGCGGCATCTATTTGATGCTGCATCCCATGTTTGACCACTAGGGCAAGTTGGGGTTGTACTACTAGTTGTACATGCATCTTGTCCTGTTATTGCTTTCACAACTGCAGGAGCACCAAAAAACACAGCAGTAAATGCACCAAGTGCAAAAAGTGCTGGCCACGGCATTCTGCCAAATATTGCAAGCAATGCTGCACCTATTATCACTATCGTGATCATTGGTCCACCCAAACTGTGAGTATAGCTCACTATTTTACATATCACTGCTGATGTTTCATCAGCATGTACATCAAACGCAAAGGAAAGAATTAAAGCTACAAGTAGAAGAAAGTTTTTCATTATGCCTCCGTATTTAACGCTGGATTATCCTTCAATTTGATTAAATTTAAGTAAACGGTGAGGATTTTTTGCTTAAAAGTATGCTTTATTTCATTTAGAATACTTTTCTTAGTTTATTTGTATTACAAGTGCTACAGAAATTTTATAGTATCGTTTATTGCCTTTATCGTGCTTTAATTGACACAATTTATAATGATGGAGTGGAGCACGCAGGATATCTATCATTTTTAATCCTGTTATCAATATTTCCTTTTCTTATTGTTTTAATGGCCATGGCATCAACGTTCGCAAATTTCTTAGATCAATACAATGTCGGCTGGGCATTTATTATTGATAACATGCCACAGGATATTTTATCATCTTTGATGCCACGTATTAGGGAGATAATATCAGGCCCTCCGCAAAGCTTATTAACCTTGGCAATTGTAGGCGCTGTTTGGACTGCCTCATCGACAATTGAAGGATTCAGAACGATATTGAATAAGGCCTATAAAGTCCCGGTTTCATCGCCTTATATATGGAGAAGGGTGCTCAGTATATTACAATTTTTAGCAATTACGCTTGTTACAACTCTGACTATAGTATTTTTTACATTAGTGCCAATGTTAATTGATTTTTCTTACCAAGGGCTAAGTTATACTAGATATTTACTTATTGAGTTTTTGCTTTTTACTATAGTATCTTGGCTATATTTTACATTGCCAAACATAAAACAAAACTTATCAGACGTATTTCCCGGATCTTGTGTAGCTGTTATTCTTTGGACGATCTCTGCTTCAGCTTTCAAGCAATACTTAAAAGCTTCCTTTGACCAACTGAATTTGATATATGGAAGTTTAGGTGGTGTGATAGTATCGTTACTATTTTTTTATGTGCTAAGTTTGATTTTTATATATGGAGCAAAATTTAATTTTCAGCTAAAATATTTCAATGGATCTTGCTAAGGAGAAAGAAATGGGTGACTTAGAAGGTAAAATAGCTTTAATTACCGGAGCTTCAGGTGGAATAGGCTCTTCTGTTGCAAAAAGATTTGTAAAAGAAGGTGCATGTGTAATTCTGATTTCCAGATCTCTTGATAATCTCAAGCCATTGTATAACGAAATTGAAGAGCTGAAAGAAGGCTCTGTGAAACTAATTCAGCTTGACCTTTTAGACTTTGAAAACGTAGAAAAACTGGCAAATATGATAGAAAGCCCAAAATTATCAGAATCTGGAACACTTGATATACTGATTGCATGCACTGAAATTTTAGGTAAGTTGAGCTCTGTTCATGATTGTGAGCTTGAAGATCTACAGAACGTAATGAATACAAATTTTACTGCCAGTTGGTACTTGCTAAAAAATTTGGGTCCAATACTAAAAAAGTCTAATGCTGGAAGAGCGATATTCATGACCTCAGAGATAACACTTTCTCCTTCCTCTTATCCATATTGGGTACCATATGCTGCAAGTAAGGCTGCACTAGAAGCAATGGTGAAGATATATGCATCTGAGACAAAACATACGAACTTATGCATAAATGCCGTGTATTCGGAAGGGCCTATCGATAGTGAAATGTATAAGCAAGCATTTTCGGGAAAAGATATATCTGAATTGGTGCCACCTGATAAACTGACAGACAAATTTGTAGAACTTGCTTCTGAAGATTGTAGCATATCAGGACAAATCTTACCACTTAGCAAATCTCCCGAGTAAATTACCATAGTATCTGCAAAGATACTGTTAAGCCTAAAGGTAGTTAGGTTTAATAAAAATTCACATACACAGGAAAGATTGGTAACATTATTTGAGTCGAGACTATTATTGTAATTATGCCAAAACGCACAGATATAGAATCTATATTAGTAATAGGAGCAGGCCCAATAGTTATAGGTCAGGCATGCGAGTTTGATTATTCTGGAACGCAAAGCTGTAAAGTATTAAAAAGTGAAGGTTATAAAGTCATTTTAGTTAACTCCAACCCCGCAACTATAATGACAGATCCTGAATTCTCTGATGCAACTTATATTGAGCCGGTGCTACCTGAAATCATAGAGAAAATTATAATTAAGGAGATGCCAGATGCAATATTGCCAACAATGGGCGGGCAAACAGCACTCAATTGCGCAATAAAACTTGCAGATGATGGAGTGTTAGACAAATACAACGTAGAATTAATAGGAGTAAATAGAGAAGCAATAAAAAAAGCGGAAGATAGAGAATTATTTCGCCAATCCATGGATAAAATAGGTCTAAAATACCCCAAAAGTATCATTATAAAAAATCAAGAACAAATAAAAAAGGCTTTGGATTACATTGGATTACCAGCAATCATCCGTTCATCATTCACTCTTGGTGGCGCAGGTAGCGGCATAGCATACAATAAAGAGGAGTTTTTCAATATTGCAGAAAGTGCTCTAAAAATTTCACCAATAAATGAAGTTCAGATAGATGAATCAATTATGGGCTGGAAGGAATATGAAATGGAAGTTATCCGTGACTGCAAGGATAACTGTATAATAGTGTGTTCAATAGAAAATATTGATCCAATGGGAGTGCACACCGGAGATAGTATCACAGTTGCTCCTGCTTTGACTCTGCGTGATGCTGAATATCAACAAATGAGAAATGCATCTATAGCAGTGTTGAGAGAAATTGATGTTAGCGCCGGTGGTGCAAATGTTCAGTTTGCAGTGAATCCTAAAGAAGATGGAAGCCTCGTTGTAATTGAAATGAATCCAAGGGTTTCTCGCTCCTCTGCACTTGCTTCGAAAGCAACAGGCTATCCTATTGCAAAAGTTGTAACTAAACTTGCTATTGGCTATTCGCTCGATGAAATATGTAACGACTGTGCTCCAGTTATACCTGCTGCATTCGAACCAGTGATTGATTATATCGTCACTAAAATTCCTCGATTTGAGTTTGAGAAATTTAAGGGGACGAATTGTGAACTATCAACCTCCATGAAATCAGTGGGAGAAGTAATGTCTATAGGCCGCACTTTTAATGAGTCACTACAGAAAGCTTTTCGCTCACTTGAAACAGGGCTCACGGGACTTGATGAAGTGTTTTCTGAAGACACAGATGTTAAATCTCAATTAGCAAAATTGCTGCCAAACAGATTACTGATTGCTGCTGACGCAATGCGTCACGGAATTAGCATAGAAGAAATAAATTCGATTACAGGATATGACTTATGGTTTCTGCAAAATATACAGCAAATCATCTTGGCTGAACAAAAAATCAAGGAAAACGGCCTTCCTGGAACTGCATATGAAATGTTAGAGCTGAAAAAAATGGGGTTTTCAGATGCAAGATTGGCAAAATTAAGCAATAAGAAAGTAGAACAAATTGAAGCAATAAGGAAAAAATTTGATGTTAATCCAGTTTATAAGCGTGTAGACACCTGTGCAGCTGAATTTGAATCGAGCACTGCTTATATGTATGGCTGTTATGAGAGTAACACAATCCAGCGTGTGACTAGAGATAAGGAAGAATGGATCCCAGTGTCAGCTACTCGGATGACAGAGGGAATGGAGTGCGAAGCAGATGTTTCTGACCGAGAAAAGGTTGTCATTTTAGGAAGTGGTCCAAATCGCATTGGTCAAGGTATTGAGTTTGATTATGCATGCGTACATGCAGCTTCTGCCGCCAAAGAAATGGGGTATGAAACAATAATGATTAACTGTAATCCAGAAACCGTTTCAACTGATTATGATACCGCTGATCGTTTATATTTCGCCCCACTGATTGCAGAGGATGTGCTTGAAATACTAAGCAAAGAGCAAGAAAATGGCACACTGGTTGGTGTAATAGTTCAAATAGGTGGTCAAACACCTTTAAAGTTAGCCAAAGTGCTTAACGAGAGAGGTTTCAAAATTCTGGGAACTTCGTTTGATTCTATTGACCTTGCAGAAGATCGCATGAGGTTTAAAAACCTTGCTTTGCAACTTAATTTAAAACAACCTGAAAGTTCTATCTGCCATTCAGTAGAAGAAGCGTTAACCAACGCAGAAAAGGTGGGGTTTCCACTAGTAGTTAGGCCATCATATGTCCTCGGCGGTCAGTCTATGTCGATTAGACATGATACTCAGAGCTTTAAAGAGTATGTCTTGAATCAAACCAAAATTTTTGAACACGGATCGCTTCTTCTTGATAAATTTTTAGTCAATGCAGTTGAGGTTGACGTTGATGCTGTGTGTGATGGGGAAAAAGTTTTCATTGCAGCGGTCATGGAGCATATTGAAGAAGCTGGTATCCACTCTGGCGATTCAACATGCTCAATACCGACAAACACATTGAGTGACGAAGTAATAAAAGAGATCGAGCTCCAAACTGAAAGAATAGCTCTTGCACTAGAAGCGAAAGGTCTGATAAACATTCAGTTTGCTGTTCAAGAGAGTGATGTATGCATACTTGAAGTAAATTTACGAGCTAGTCGAACCGTTCCTTTTATTTCCAAGGTAATCAATATTCCTATTGCAAAGCTTGCCACTCAGGTTATTTTGGGTAAAATTTTGAATCAGGAAAACAAGCCTTTCAATCATTTTGCAGTTAAAGCTGCTGTTTTTCCATTTACCCGCTTTGCAGGAGTTGATACTTTACTTGGTCCTGAAATGAAATCAACAGGAGAAGTGATGGGAATTGACTCATCTTTCGAAGCTGCACTTGCAAAAGTGCACATGGCTGCAGGATACAAGTTACCAACAGAAGGAACAGCTCTGATTTCAGTAAAAGATGATGATAAAGAGTATATATTGACTGTTGCACGAATGTTGAAAGAACTGAGTTTTGAAATATATGCCACCAAAGGCACAGCTTCGTATCTGAACAATAACGGCATTGCTGCAAAAGCTGTAAATAAAGTGAGAGAAGGCAGACCCCACATAGTTGATATGCTCAAAGATGGAAAAATAAATCTAGTAATCAATACCTCAAAAGGTGTGAAATCAGTTTCAGATAGCAAAGATATCAGGAGAACTGCTATTTTGCAAAATATAGCTTATAGCACCACAGCTTCTGGGAGTAAAGCGTTAGCGCTTGCAATTCAATATGTAAAGAATAGCAAATTGGAAGTGAAATCATTACAGCAGATACAAAATGTTTAAATATCAAGACTATAATAAATTATTACTTATTTCAAAATGAGGATCGTGTAAGCTAAGGCGAGAGAAATTTAATTAAAGGATTTTTGTGTCAGTATCAATATATATAGCACTTCTCATAATAGTCCAAAAAAGGTAAGATATGGATTTATAGTAGTGATGGTAAGCATGCCAGCAGCATATAGTTATGACTTAAGGAAAAAGGTAATGGAAGCATTGGATGAAGGAGAGAGTGGAGAAACTGTTGCCAAGAGATTTAAGATTGGAAAAACAACTTTATATGAGTGGAAGAAAAGACGTGAGAAAACGGGAGATTTTCAATCAAAAAAGCTTGGAAGCGTGGCATAAAATTACCGACTGGAATGCATTTGCCGAATTTGCAAATGAGCAAGGTGGCAAAACTCAGTCAGAGATGCTGGGGCAATATTAGTAGACAAACAATTCATCGAGCACTTAAAAATATAGGATTCACAAGAAAAAAAAGACCTACGGATATAAAGAAAGAAATGAAGAAAAGCGAGCTCAATTTTCAAAGGTTATAGCAACAAAAGAACCTAAAGAATTAGTGTATATAGATGAGTCTGGCATTGATAACACTGAACCTATGGGTATTGCCAGAAAGGACAGCGGTTTTATGCCCTAAAATCTGGAAAGAAAACTCAACGAATTAGCATGGTTGCAGCCTTAAGTAGGAAGAAAAATAATTGCTCCGTTAACCTTTAAAGGCCACTGCAATATGGATATCTTTAATAATGGTTTGAGCAGTTTCTGACACCGATTTTGGAACCTGGACAAACTGTTATCCTTGATAATGCTACTTTTCATAAGTCTAATAAGATTTGCTAAAGGAGTTGGTGCAGAAATTTTATATCTTCCTCCATATTCTCCAGATTTCAACAAAATTGAGCATTATTGGTTTGCTATAAAAAACAGAGCCAGGAAAAACATTCCTCTATTCGAATCCTTTCGTCGTGCTGTTGATTCTGCCTTCCTATGACCTGTTCGGACTATTATGAGAAATGCTATAACTGCCTTGAGCGTTTGTTGAAAGGCTTTGTACTAATTTTCTTGATTCAAACAATATGCTAGACTTTAACTTAAAAATCTTTGTAAGTGATCACGACTGAAAGGTATTTTCATGCATTTTTTACCTGAGTGCAATAAGTGTAATTCATTGAGTTTCCAAAATTGATAATGAAGAAAAGCATTACTCGTCTAATAAAAGCAATTCAATACTCCTGTGAAGGAATAAAATCAGCTTTTGTATCAGAAGTTGCGTTCAGACAGGAGTTACTGCTTTTTATAATATGTGTTTCAACTTTGTTTGTTTTAGATGTAAGTAATTTAGAACTTGCAGTAATGGTAAGTAGCCTATTTTTGGTGTTAATTGTAGAAATTATTAACACTGCTTTTGAAACAACAATTGAGCGTATTTCCAGTGAACAACATATACTTTCAAAAAAAGTGAAAGATCTAGGTAGTGCAGCAGTTTTTCTCTCATTAATTAACCTCTTGATAACATGGATGATAATATTGATATGAATGTTGTTAAGATATATTTTCAAATTCACCGATTAAGACTTGCATGTCTTGTGGTAAATCAGAAACAAATTCTATATATTCTTTACTTTTTGGATGATATAAGCCTAGCGTGTGAGCATGTAGTGCCTGTCTATTGAAATTACGGATAAAGTCAGAGTTTTTAGCATGTTTTTCACTTTTACTACTATTTTTTCCGTAAACTTGATCACCAACTACAGAATGTCCTATGTGGCTCATGTGTACTCGAATTTGGTGTGTTCTGCCTGTCTCTAAAGTACATTTAACCAGGCTTGCTTGCCCTATAATTTTCTTCACTGAATAATGAGTGATTGCTAATTTACCTGCTGTTTTTGTGACACACATCATTTCTTTATTACTGCGTTTTGGAGCAATATGGGTTTTTACTGTTCCTTGCAGATTAGGTAATGCTCCCCAAATTACTGCTAAGTATTCCCTTTTTATTTTACGATTTGATAGCAGTTCAGACAAGAAGCTGTGGGATTGTTCATTTTTTGCAATTACCATGAGTCCACTAGTATCTTTATCAAGCCTGTGAACAATTCCTGGTCTTGTATTTGTATATGGAATTTTGCCAAGGTGAGCGATCACCGCATTCAGGAGTGTATCATTGTTTGTTCCAGCACCTGGGTGTACTGTTAATCTACTTTGTTTACTCAGAACTATAATGTCCCCATCTTCGTAGATGATATCAAGCTTTATATTATAGTTAGGTTCAATTGATGTGGATATGTCAGGTTGAACGAGATGTACTATATACTCTTCACCTGGTTTTACTATGTGGTCATTATTAATTATCGGCGTGCCAAATAATGTTACCCGCTCATCTTGTATCAATCTTTGCGCTTTACTGCGTGATATGTTGCACTTTTTAGCTATGTAAGTATCTAGCCTTAATTTTTTTTTCGTCACTATTAACATTTAAGGTTATATCTATGGTCACTACCCTGCGCAAGCTACTTTGAATGCTGCATGAACATCTGGATTCACAAAATCAACTTTTGTACTAGGTTGAATTTGAAGGCCGTCTTGTTTTTTAATATGGCAAATTATTTGAGAGCCATCTTTCCAGTAAATTATTATTTTATTATCAAAATCCCGTAGCGTTAACTCCCTCTTTTCTTCTTTTTTATCTTTTTCTTCTAGCTTAATAGACTCTAATAAATAATATAGAAAGTCACTTGCTTTACCGTTAACTTTTTTTCTCCATTCATCCATTTTTTCTTGTTCAGATAATTCTTTTTCCAATTTTGCATTTTCTTGCTCCAGCTCTTTCATCCTTTTTTTTGATTTTAATAGTCTATTTTTTTCTTTTGCTTTTTTCTCTTCATCCCGTTGTTTGTCAAAAGGAGTAGCAGTAATACTGCCTTCACTGCTATTAGGTTCATTTGATTGAGTCTGTTTATTCTTTAATTCCTCTAGTTCATCTTTTACTTTTTTGAGTTCTTCTTCTAATTCCTTCTTTATCTTTTCCGCTTCTTCTTGCTTTTTCAACATACAAAAAAAATCGTTGTCGTTGCTAATTATTTCTTCTCTAGATTGAAAAAAGCCAACAAATCTGCTTGGTTCAAATCGCTCAACCTTATCTTCAGCGATTTTAATAGTATTCTCTAAACTAGAAAAAATGCTTTCAATGTTTAGTGAATTTGTTCTTTTTGCCAACCCTTTAGCTTCGCTTAAAATGACCATCATTTCCTTACGCAACTTATCTAAATCTTTTTTGATGTCTCCTCTAATTCCTTGTAGATGAACAAGTGTTTCTTGAATTTCATCATTTGCAGGCTTTAGAAGGCTATTATCAAGTAGATCTTTAACTTCATCTAGCTGCTTATCAAATGAAGCAACAATTTTATCTGTAAAATCAGTCAAGTGCTTATCAAGTAATTTTATCAATTGAGATATAGAATCATTTTCTTCCTCATCTTTTGTCTTTTTTTCTATTACCGATACAACCCCACCTCTTCTGAATGGAAAGAGAATATCCAAATTGTTAAACTTTTTAACAATATTATGATTATTGTTTATCTCATTGTTTTTTAGCTTGCTGAATGTTATACATATCCCAACAATAGCAATGATACTAGCCAGTGCAACTATGGCCCATTCCAAATCCTGAACATTGGCAAAGCTAAATCTATTTTGTATTAATGCGCCAACTATAATTACAGTGCTAATTATATATGTTATGGTAAGAAAAATGGCCTTATTTTTATTCTCTTGTCTTTGATCATCTAATGTTTTTCTTTGATTTTCAGAAATTGGCAAAATTATTGAAAAGTTTGCTTTTTTGCGACCTATAAGACTTAAATTTGGTTTTATCTCTATTTTTAGAGCATTTTCAGCAAGTTCACTTATCTCGTTGTCTTTGCCACCTCTAATTTTATCATTTATTAATTCCTCTATCGGCTTTTTTCCTTCTTTTATCTTCTGCTTATGCATATATCTCATAGCAGAAGAGGCTGCAAAAGTTGTTAAAAGAATAATAGAAACCAAAGTGTAAATTGGCATGAATGTTGGGTTAAAAATATCTGTAATAAAGCTTAAATTATTACTAGTTATTATTATTGCAGCTACATAAGCCAAAGAAAATTGAAGCCAAGTATTTACAGCTGCTATAGGTAGAGTGTTACTTACGGAATATTTCTTTGCTGCATGCCATAATCTAGGGAAAAAACCAATAGCATCATCTATTTTGGCAAAATTATGATCTACTTTAACACTTAAAGGATTTATTATATCTAAAGGCATAAACTTCCTAGCACCTAATTAATTATATACTAATAACACTTTTAAAACAAGTTTTTTGGCTTATGCCAAGGACGATTAGAACGGACTTTGCTAACCTTTATGCCACTATTTGCTAGCCAAACAGAGTGTGTGCCATATGCCTCTAAGTCAGAGTATTTGATGATTTTAGTATTGCAAGCTGGATAGTTAAACTTGCTTAACTGAATTACTAGATCGACATTGTTACAATTTTCTAAAATATCTTCTCTTTTATGAGCTAGCAACACTGACTTATTATTTCCTTTATTATATGTACAGTCATAATCATTACATTTTAGCCTTTTGTTTGAATTACTGAATTTAGTGTGATTCAAAATTTGATTCTGCCCGTTTTGTTTAGCCCATGTTTTGACAACAAAGTTCCTATTTTTCCTAGTAAGAGAATATAGTAAACTGTCATCTTCTTTTACAGCAAGATTATCAATACTGACCAGGATGTCAGGGGTTCTATACATAGCGCTAGAGAAAATACCCAGCACAATAAAGAAAATTCCAAAAAAACGCCAATTCCTTTCCCACAAGCATAGCCACAATAACCCAAGTGTTATTATAATAATTGATGAGCCAGGAAAAGTGCGAGTGGGAATAACCAAATACTGAAGACTAGCGATTGCATTTGTTATACACAAGATACTGTCAATTGGGCGCTCTATAAATGGCGCTATAATCCATTCAATACCTAAAGGAATCAATAAAACATAAATTATTCCAAGTGGAATAATAATGAGTGTAACTATTGGTATAGCAATCAAATTTGTGATAATGCCACTGATTGAAAAATAGTTAAAATTGTATATTGTGTACGGAACAGTTGCTAAACTTGCTATGACTGAGCTGATCATTATCGACACAAAATATTTTATTATTTTTATTTTGAATAACTTATTAGCATTGATCTGATAGCTGGCAACTAGTGCCAAAACAGCAGAAAATGACATTTGAAAACCTGGCTTTAAGATTGCTTCTGGCTCCACTATGAGTATCACCGAAGCAGCAAACGCAATTGCTATTAATCCTCGATATTTCCTTTCTATGATTATTGCAACAAGTACCAAGATCACCATGATGTAGGCACGCTGAGCAGAAATTTGCATACCGGTAATCAACAAATAAAAGGTAGTTGGCAAGATAGTAAAGAATGCAGATATTTTTTTAGTGTTATATTTAAGAGTCAAAGTTTCAGATATTGCAAATAAATTACGGAATACTATAAAAAATAGACCAGCAACAAACGATAAATGTAAACCAGATATAGCGAATAAATGTGCTATACCTGAATCTCGTATCGCATTCATAGTTTTTTGATCTATCCCGTCTTTTTTGCCAATTAATAATGCAGAGATTATGTCCGCGTGTGGCTTTTTGGTATTTTGCTGTAGGTTTTCATAGATATATTGACGGAAAGATTCTATATACTCTTGAAATTTTCTTGCTTCAGCCTTTTTGTACAGGACTATTTTGCTTGTTGCAAAGCCTGTTGCACTTATTTTCTGATAATATGCTATTCTTGCAAAATCATATGCATATTCCGAAGGCGCAATTTTTGGAGGAAAGAGTTTTGCTGATAATTTTACTTGATCCCCTATTTTAATGCCTTCTTCCGCTTTTGTTTTAACTGATATTCTGATGTTATCCAGCTTGAACTTCGTGTTTTTTATTTCATAAAGCAAAAATTGTTTATATGAGCCCCTATCGTTAATATCCTTCACTGTAGCAACAATATCTTTCACATACCTTTCCTTATCAAGAATATGAGTATTAACTGAATCTGTTCTGAATTTGCTGGCTGTAAATCCTATGAGCACTGCAATTAAAGAAATGCATAATATTGCGTATTTCCTGTATAATATTGCAATCAGAATTAGTATAGGTGAAAGCAAGAGAAAAATAGATATAGTGAAAGCACAGCTTGGTTCAAAATTTAATGAGAAATAGGTTAAAATTCCTGCACACTGAAAAATAGGGAACCACAATATCAAGTTATATTTTTCATTGCACAGATTGTTATGTATATAATTTACTATCATGTTAAGAAAGGTTAATAGATATATAAATATATGTAATAGTGTGATTTTATTCTTTTATTTATTATTATTACGCATATAATAATAAATAAGCAATGACGCGGGATGGAGCAGCTCGGTAGCTCGTCAGGCTCATAACCTGAAGGTCGTAGGTTCAAATCCTACTCCCGCAACCATCTTTCAATTGTACAAATATTGCGATTTCTTTTATTATAATAGCAATGTTATTTCTAACTCAAAGCTTGTTTTTGACCTGTAGGCTCAATCGTAACATTCAGTAAAAAACTCAGGGTATTTATTGACAAAATTATAGCGGCTGCATGCCTTTTTTCTTTTTTCTTATTACATCAATAATTTCACTATACACTTTATTGTTGTCTTTATCTGCAATTCCAGTAATAACATTACATCTATTAGATTCTTTTATAGCTATTTCTTGAAATCCTTTTCGAATTTTATGATAGAAATCAATGCTCATTTCTTCATACTTATTTTTATCCTTTGCTCTGCTGAGTCCAACTTGAACATCAATATCTAAAATAAATGTGATATCTGGATATTTAATTTCCACTAATTTGTGTAAGTCTCTTATTAGACTCAAGTCAACACCTAGTCCATACCCTTGATACGCAATAGTTGAATCGATAAATCGATCACAAATAACTGTCTTTCCCTCTTTAAGAGCTGGTAGTATTAATTCTTTCATATGTTCATATCTCATTGAGGTAAATAATAAAAGTTCAGAGATGGGATCAATATTATCCTTAAGTAGTGATCCTCTTATTTTTTCTGCAAAATCAGTACCACCTGGTTCTCTAGTCAATACGACATTATTTTCACCGTGAATTTGCTTGAAATAATTTGCAAGTAACTCAGACTGTGTTGTTTTACCAGAACCATCTATTCCTTCGAAGGTTATGAACATAAATTTTATAATTACAATGCTAAATGCAAATAGTGTACATAGAAACCATTTGACATTTAAGCAATAAGATCATAAATTATATACGGTATACAATTCTCTATGAGCTATGGTTACGCTAGACACTCCTAAGATAGATTTAGACTTTACTGCAAAGAATTTCAATCTCTTGGGAGTGGATAACAAATATTATACATTAAGTGACTGCTATGGGGAAAATGGTCTTATTGTAATGTTTATATGCAATCACTGTCCTTACGTTCAATCAATTATTAGCAATCTAGTAAGCGATGTTAATTTGTTGAAAAAAGATTATCAGGTAAACACCGTTGCAATCATGCCAAATGATGTGAATAAGTACCCAGAAGACTCCTTTGAAAACATGATTAATTTTGCAGAGAAAAATAAGTTTACATTTCCATATTTAATTGACAGTAACCAAGAAGTAGCTAAAGAGTATGGTGCTGTTTGTACCCCTGATTTCTTTGGGTTTAACGCTGATTTAAAACTTCGTTATCGTGGACGTTTTAACAATGCAAAAAAAGAGAAAGTTCAAAATTATGAAATAGGAAGTAGTGATTTATTTCAAGCGATGAAATTTATTGCAAAAACTAGCAATCCTCCAATTGACCAAAAATCAAGTATTGGTTGTTCAATAAAATGGTCTAATTCTACAGGTTAAATATTATGCACAGCGGCTCTCAGCATTTGTTTGATATTATAATCTTACTTTCCGCTGCTGTGTTTATAGTCATAGCGTTTTGGAAAATGAATATTAGTCCAGTGCTTGGTTACTTTGTTGCAGGTGCATTGATTGGTTCTCATGGATTTAATCTGATACATTCAGTTGAAGTAATGGATAACTTTGCAGAGTTTGGCGTAGTTTTCCTATTGTTCATTATAGGTCTTGAATTGACATTTGAACGCCTTATCGCTATGCGTAGGCATGTGTTTGGGTTTGGTTCCCTTCAAGTTATAGTTACCATGATAGCAATATGGTGCATTGCTCTTGCCTTTGGAGTAAATACAAACATGGCAGCAGTTATTGGTGGTGGACTTGCACTATCCTCAACAGCAATAGTGTTGCAGGTTCTGCAAGAAAAGGGTTCTCAAGCAAGCCAAGTTGGTAGATTGTCAATAGCAGTGCTACTAATGCAGGACTTTGCAGTGGTACCTCTAATAGTACTAGTGCCCCTGCTTACTGGCAATTCTGAACACAGCTTAATAAGCTCGTTGGCAGGCTCATTAGTGCAAGCAGCTATTGCATTGGTGTTGATATTTGTAACTGGTAGGTTATTACTGAGGCCATTGTTTTCGGTTATTGCCAAAATGGAGAGTAATGAAATCTTTATATCAACAACACTTCTGATAATATTAGGATCAGCATTTATTACTGAACAATTTCATTTATCAATGGCATTAGGCGCATTTGTTGCTGGGTTACTAGTTGCAGAAACAGAACACAGGAATTCGGTAGAACATGCAGTATTGCCATTTAAAGACTTATTTCTTGGTTTATTCTTTATGACTGTTGGCATGTCTATTGATATTGACCTTTTACTCAATAAGTTACCACTCGTTACTTTATTATCAATTATCCTTATCGTTTTAAAGACGTCCATTATATATACATTGTGTAGATTTTTTGGATTTAGAAGTGCACCTGCAATACAAGCTGGATTACTGCTTGCACAAGGCGGTGAATTTGCATTTATTTTATTCCGTTTAGCAGATGAATTAGATGTACTATCAAGTGAAATCGCTCAAGTGCTTATGATGGTAACTACAGTAACTATGGCTTTTACTCCTCTTTTATCGGGAATTGGAGACTGGATAGCAAATTCATTTAGCACTGAAAAAATAATACTAGACGATGAAGCAATCGAAACAGACACACAAGATCTTTATAACCACGTAATAGTTGCCGGGTTTGGTAGAGTGGGATATATGGTAACGAAAATGCTTACTGCAGAGCATTTAAGTTATGTTGTTGTAGATATTCAATCAAAAATAGTGAAAGAAGGAAAAAATGACAGTTTCCCTATATATCTTGGAGATGCTACAAGATATGAAATTTTAAAATCAGTAGGAATAGAAAGAGCTCAAGCTCTTGTGGTTTCAATAAAGAACGAAGTCACTATAAAGAAAATAGTTTCTCTAGTTGCAACAAACTTCCCACATGTAAATATTATAATACGTTTACCAGATTTGAATAATGTGGAGGTTTATAAAGATCTAGGGGCTAGTAAAATTATTCCCGAGACGTCTGAGATTGGATTGCAGCTAGGTGGAGCAGCATTAAGCTTAAGTGGAATTAGCGAAAGCGGAGTTACATCTTTAAAAGGTAAATTTAGAAAAGGCAACTACAGTATGTTAAAAGACCTTGGTAGTGATAAAGATGAATAATCCTCTATCAACTTTAATTAGTGATCAGAAAAACACATTTAATTAAGCAACTATACTCTCTAGAAAGGTGAAATTGACCTTATTGTAACTATGAACAAAATAATAATAAAAAAATTTGGTGGTACTTCGCTAACTGACTTAAATCGAGTTGCAAATCTAATAAAAAACGATATTGAAAAAGGTTATAATGTAATTGCTGTTGTATCTGCTGCTGCAGGATTCACTGACCAAATGGCTTTTCAAGCCAGGCAAATTTCAAATTTAAATTGTAGACAAGAGTTATCAGAGTATGATGTCCTGCTTTCAGCAGGAGAACAAATCTCTTGCGGGTTATTAGCTATCACTCTTCTGTCTGTTGGAGTTAATGCTAAATCATGGCTCGCCTGGCAGTTACCAATTGTAACGGATAATTTTTATTCTGAGTCTAAAATAAAAAAGATAAAAATTGACCATGTAAAAAGATCTTTTGCTGAGGGTTATACTGCTGCAATCATTGCTGGTTTTCAGGGTATACACGATGATAGAATCACTACTTTTGGTAGAGGAGGATCTGATATCTCAGCAATTGCCTTTGCTGTAGTCTTTGGTATTAGGACTTGTGAAATTTTTACTGATATTGACGGAATATATACAGCAGACCCAAAAATTGTTCCAAGGGCACGCAAGCTTAAATCTATCTCTTACAATGAAATATTGGAGATGTCGTCATCTGGTGCTAAAATATTGCATAATCGTTCAGTACAACTTGCAATGAAGCATAATATTAAGGTGCAAGTGTTATCCACTTTTGAGGAAGTAGAAGGCACTACAGTACTACACGAAAAAGATGTACTGGAAAGATACTTAATTACTGGAATAACTTATAGCACTCACGAAGCTCTTGTAACTTTTACTAACTTTGCAAATACTCTGGATACTTTAAGAGATATAGCAGGAGCAAACGTTAAAGTTGACATGATACATGGGTCAAGCTTTTTGATTTCTAAATTTGATGTTGATTTAATGACAAAGTTATTGAACAAAAATGAAAATTATGTCGTAAACAATAATATAGCTAAAATTTCAATAATTGGTATTGGTGTTATGTCTAACACTGAAGTGATGTATCGCACACTCAAGGTTTTAAGCGAAAAAAAGATAGAAATACTTGCTGTCACAATGTCCGAAATCAAGATCAGTATAGTTGTTCAAAAAAAACACGCTGAGGCTTTAATTAGAGATTTACATACCGAATATGAGCTTGATGTATGACAGCACGCTTGAAATTTATTTACTTGATAATTCAAAAAACTTGAAAGAGCAAAGATAGTTATTGAAATTATCTTGATTTACATCGGTTATCCAAGTTTGACATTGAATGCTTAACACCTCCTCCATTAACACCTTTCTGTAATCTTTATCCAGATGCGACATTATATCGTCAAGCAGAAGAAGAGGTGCTTTATTGTAATGAATACACCTTGCTTTTACACTAGATAAGATGATAGAAAGCAGTAATAGCTTTTGCTCTCCAGTAGAACAAAGATTTATTGGCATGTCCCCTTTTTGGCAAAAAACCCAAAAATTATCATTATGTACAGAAAAGGTTACTCTACCAGTTAATGAGTCTTTTTCTCTGTTTTCCTTTAGACGATTCTGAAAATATTCTGCAGTATCGTTCAAAGTTAGCTGACTGCTAAATTTCAAACTTGCCTTTGGAAAAAACTCACAAGAATGGTTATCAATTGTGTCTTGTAATATCTTTAAAACAGATGATCGCATACGTAAAATATCAATTGCATTGGTAGCCATGACGTTTTCAAGACTAGAGAGCCAACTTTCGTCCAAAATATTCTCTCTAAGCAATTTACTTCGCTCATGCTTAGCTTTTCTATATTTCATGTAGCAATAGGTGTAATTTTCTTCAAATAGTGAAACTATACGGTCTAAAAATTTTAACCTGTCACTTGGAGAATTAAGAAGAATATAGTCCATTTGTGGAATTAGCCATATTACATTAGATATTCTATACAAAGATGAGTAGCTTGACTGCGTTTTCCCATCAATTTGTATTAATTTCTTATTAAGATTCTTTCCTATACCAATTGAGTTAAGCTCTGCTCCATTGAAAAAATCATAATACACTACCCAACTTTCATTACTGCGCCTATTTTGCATCTCATTGATTTTTGCTTTTTTCATTCCGTTGCTTTTAGCAAGCAATGAGATTGCTTCAAGTATATTAGTTTTTCCAATACCATTTTTGCCAGTTACTACAACTGGTCTATCATCTAAATCCAGTTCAAAGTTTGAATGACTACGAAAGTTATATAATTTCAGTTTTTTTATATAGCAATGGGTAGTCATTCTTTAATTTATATTCTCCTTACTTCTTCTAGAACCTCATCAACATGTCCACTAACTTTTACGTTTTTCCAGATCTTCACTACTTTACCTTTTTTATCGATTAAAAAAGTAGTGCGCTCTATTCCCATATACTTTTTGCCAAACATGCTTTTTTCTACCCAAACACCATATTTTTCCAACATTTCAGCATTTTCATCAGAAACTAAAGAAAATGGCAAAGAATATTTTGCTTTGAAGTTAGCGTGGCACTTAACGCTATCTTTTGATACACCAATTATCACTGTGTCAAGAGAAGAGAAATTTTCTATTTTGTCTCTAAAGCCTTTTGCCTCCATTGTACAGCCCGGAGTATCGTCTTTAGGATAAAAATAAAGGACTACATTTTTTTTATCAAAAAATTCACTCAGCGATAAAATTTCGCCAGAATCTGTTGGCAAACTAAAATCAGGTGCATTATTTCCTACTGTTAATTCCATACTTTGCTCCATTATTAACACTTTTATGGTACTATAGTATATTGTAATAGGAAGGGAGGATAAATGAAAGTAGCTTTTCAAATGGATGAAAATATAAATTTTGAAACTGATACTACATTTGCATTAATAAAAGAAGCGCAGAGGAGAAAGCACGAAATTTTTGTCTATGTTCCTAATAATCTAGCACTCAAGTTAAATCAGTCAATTGCTCTTGCTCAGAAAGTCAGCGTTGATGATTTTGGTTTTACTTCTAAAGAAGATGTAACTATAGATTTGAATGAAATGGATATCATACTTATCAGGCATGACCCACCTTTTGATATGCGGTACATTACAACAACCTATATCTTAGAAAAGACTACTGCGTTAGTAATAAATAATCCAACAGAAATAAGAAACTGTCCTGAAAAATTAATTACTTCACTATTTCTAGAGCTAATTCCTCCAACTTTGATCACTGAAAATATATCGATGATTAGAAATTTTTGTCACGACTATCAAGATATCATCTTGAAACCACTATATAGCTATGGAGGAAATGACGTAATAAGAATACAAGACCAAAATAGCATTCAAGTGGTAGTCGATCTCATGATTGCAAAATATGAATGTCCTGTAATTGCACAAGCATTTTGTAAAAAGATAAATACAGATAAAAGAATACTGCTACTGGATGGAAAGCCAATAGGAGTAATGAAGCGAGTTCCAAAGTCTAGCGGAGAAATCAGAACAAATATGAGGCTTGGAGCAAGTTTTGAATCTATTGAAATGAATGATAGAGACACTGAAATATGTAATAAAATCGGTCCTGAGCTAAAGAAAAGAGGGCTAATATTTGTTGGTATTGATATTATAGATGACTTCCTTCTTGAAATTAACACAACTTCGCCTACGGGAGTAGTTTATATCAATAAGTTGTATAGTAAATCACTAGAAAAAGAACTATGGGATGCATTTGAAGAAAAAGCAATTCGTCAACTAAGTTCTTGAGCTATTGCCTTAATAAATTCAGTAACTCCATTCCTTATTCTTGTTTTCTTAGTATTATTAGCCATATCACGCAATTTTTGACAATTTTGCAATAAATCAACTAGCAACTCTCCTAGATTCTTTTTCGCGTTACTATTTTGCTCAACCATTACAGCTGCTCCCGAATCTTCAATATGTTTTGCATTATAAAATTGATGGTTATCTTTTGAGTGAGGATAAGGAATATATACAGCAGGACGCTCAGCAAGAGTAATCTCTGCTATTGAAGTTGCCCCCGCTCTGCTAATTACCAAATGAGCATTGGCCAGTTTATTTTCCATATCATCGAAAAACTCACTTAACTCACAATCAATTCCTTCACTTTTGTATAGACTCTTGACCTTGTTTATATTTTTCTTCGTACATTGCTGCGTTACTCTAATCCTCTCTTTTACTTCAACAGGTAGATCACAAATTACGCTGCTCACTACATCATCAAAAAAATTTGCACCCTGACTGCCTGCTATTATTAACACGTTTAAAACTGTTTCAGCTCTAGAATAGCCTTGTGCTTCTATATCGACAAAATTTCCTGTAAAAACGCATTTACTACCTTCTGCATACTTAGTCTCTGGAAAGCTAGTTGCAATTAATTTTGCACTCTTGAAAAAGAATCTATTTACTCTCCCTAAAACTGTGTTTTGTTCATGTAAAACTATAGGTATAGAAAGAATCTTTGCTGCAAGAAGAGTTGGAAAAGAAGCGTAGCTACCAAAACCAATGATTAGCTTTGGTTTTAATTTTCTCGTTTGATACAGTGCTAATACACAACTATACATTAACAAAAAGAGAAACTTCAATTTGTTGCCACTTGGCTTGCACAATGGTAAAATATAACTTTCTATATTGATGGTTTTTTGATCATTGAATAATATACAATTGTGCCCTTGTACCTTTAGTGCTTTTGCTAAGGTTATAGCTGGAAAAACATGCCCACCTGTACCGCCTGTTGCTAGAATAATATCCATCTGTAAATAGCAATTTGATAATAGATTGTTAATTATTTTTTAATACTTTGCATGTAAAATTTTATCAAGCTTTATGATAGTTGAGTTAAAAATGCCTAAAAATAGTGACAGTAAAAAAGAATCTAACGTAAAAAATAAGCCTCAAGAGCAAAGCAGAAGCGGAGGTTTATTAAAAAACATAATAAAAGCTCTTTTTAACTCAGTTGTTGATCTACCTCAGCAAGAACAACTCAATAAAAATATTGATAGACAACAAGGTTTAGACAGTAAAAGAAAAAGCCCAGAGGATCTTAATCAGGAAAAAAAGCTTGAAGTGAAAGAAGCAGCTGAAGGGTTAAAAGAAAAGTTAGAAAAATCTGATATTGGTAATCAATCTATTAGAATTGAATCGCCTAATCAGGATAATTGTAGCTCTAAAACAATGGATCGTTAGCTTAACTATTTAACGATTCATCATCTGCAGCAAGTACTGATTCGTGTATAATTTCCGAAATAGTTGGATGAGGAAAAATCGTAGATTTTATGTCGAAGTCTGTTCCTTCTAGTTGCTTTGCAAGAGCAAAATTGCTAATTAACTCTGTTACTTCCGCTCCTATCATGTGGCTACCCAGAAGTTCGCCTGTTTTTTTGTCTATAATTGTTTTCACTAAACCTTCAGTTTCACTTAGTGCAATAGATTTACCATTAAAGTTGGAGTGAAATTTTCCTACTTTTATATCGTATCCACTTTTTATTGCCTGTTCCTCAGTAAGGCCAACGCTTGCTACTTGCGGATGAGAGTAAGTGCAATTTGGTATGCACTCTTTTTTTAACTTATGAGCATTTTTACCGGCAATTTTCTCAACACAGATTACAGCTTCATGACTTGCTTTATGCGCTAAACATGGGGGACCAGCTACATCACCTATTGCATACACACTTGATTCACTTGTTTCATACCACTCATTCGTTTCAATGAAACCAGAAGGACTCAACTTAATTTTTGTATTTTCTAAACCTATATTTTCAGTGTTTGCTTGCACGCCAACTGCAACAATCACCCTATCAAATTCTTTGCTCTCACCACTACTTAGTAACACTTGAGCAAAGTCTTTATTTTTAGTCAAAGCTTTTACGCTACTGTTTGTATATATTTTTATCCTTTGTTTTGTGAATATTTCTTGTGCTAAATTTGAAATATCTTTATCTTCCAGCGGCAAAATAGTGTCTTTTACTTCTATAATTGTTACATCAACTCCCAAAGTACTATAAAAACTTGCAAACTCTATTCCTATCGCACCAGAACCTATGATTAGTAGAGATTTTGGTAACTTCTTTGGAGTCATAGCGTGCTGCGCATTCCATATTAAATCTCCATCTACTTCGATTCCAGGAAGATTTCTTGCCCTTACACCTGTTGCTAAAATGATATGCTTGGAAGAAATTTCCTCCTCCTTTTTGTCATTAAGAATTTTTATAGTACGATTACCTGCAAGTTTACCGAAGCCTTGATGGACTTTGATGTTATTTTTTTTCATCAAATACTCAACACCACTTGATAGCTTGCCAACAACGTTCCTTGAATATTTCACCATTGATTGTATATCAAAACTTGCATCCTTTACTTTTATGCCAAATTCTTCTGATCTTCTTATTAATCTATAAATTTCAGATGCTCTAAGTAGCGATTTTGTTGGTATACATCCCCAATTTAAGCATATACCACCCAAATTTTCCTCCTTTTCAACAATTGCAGTTTTAAGTCCAAGCTGCGCCGCTCTAATTGCTGCTATATAACCACCAGGACCGCTGCCTATAACTGTAATATCATACTCATTCATCAGTTTTTTTCGTGTGCAAAAGACTATATATAACAGATGGAACCCGTATGATCAATGCTCAGGTGCATAGAAGCGGCTTGACAAACCTTCCCACTTTTCTTCTTATATCAATAAGAGTATTTATCCTTGTTTTTAATCTCTGCAGATTTAACAACAAAATTCAGTAAAAAACTCAGATATTTATTGGCAGATTACATAAAAATTATAGCGGCTACATGTTTTTTAAATTTTTTCTACTTCAGCCAAAACACGCTTGTTAGCACATTATCAATTTACATTATTAAAACTCGCTATATAGGGATTCTTTTGCCTTTTTTCTATTTGGTAAATTTCTTAATATTTGTAGCTAAAATTTCAGGATGTCATTCCAGCACTTCTTATTACCTGTTCTGGACCCCAGTATCTGGGCACTGGGATGACAAAAACATAAGATGACACCGAAGGGGCTACTCGCATCTTTTTAGCCCAAATCACAATGTTCGTACAGCTGTGACTAGTATGACACCTTCCTTATACAAAAAATTTTTTGATAAAAAAACTGGATTTCAATACTGAGATTACATCCTTTCTAGTGGAGATTGCTCTCAAATCACAATGTTCATACAAATATACTTTATGAATTGCGTTTATAATCTCTAAACACTTCATTAATAGTGTGCCAAGTTTCGACAGCGTTCGTGTTTGTGGTAATATCAGCAAGAGCCTTCCATAAAGCCCAGGCACGGCCACGAGTCCAAGTGCTAGCATCCAACGGAAGCATTGCACGGAAGATTTTTCGGCTTTCTCCTCTAAGCAGCGTCCAAGCAATCATTAGATCGCAAGCGGGATCGCCGATCCCCAATCCTCCAAAATCAATGACGGCACTCAATTTTCCTTCTTGCACCAATAGGTTGCCAGCGCTAACGTCACCATGGACCCACACTGGCAAACCTTTCCAAGCGCTTGCTAGCGCTGCTTCCCAGAGCTCGATTGCAGCATTGGCATCTATTCTATCTTTTAGAACGGCAATTGCTTGCTTTGTCTCAGAATTATAGGTTGTTAGTACCCCTCCACGATAGAAATTATGTGGTCCGGGAAGAGGCCCATCTGTAGTATCTATGCGTTGTAAAGCAGCGAGAAATTGAGCAAGGCTGGTTGCAAAGTTATTCAGATCTGCTATGTGCACAGATGCAGCGGTGTTGCCATCAATCCATTGGTAAATAGACCATTGCCATGGGTAACCCTCACACGACTCTCCCATTGCCAAAGGCTTTGGAATTGAAAGTGGCAGTAAAGGTGCCAACCTGGGTAACCACTTTTGTTCCTTTTCCACCTGCATTGCATACTTTGCAGCGCTTGGCATACGTACAAGCATGTGATCACCCAGACGAAATGTTCTATTGTCCCATCCACCGGGCACGATTTGGCAGATAGACAGATCTTTAAATTGCGGAAACTGGGTGACAACTAAGCGGTGTACAAATGCAGCATCTACTCTTGCTACTTTTTGCACCAATTGTGCCTTAAATTTCTTTCTTTACAATATATCCTACCTGATACAAACAGGGCTACTATAAGATAAATAAGATTCCATGTTGCTAATGAAACACCAAAAATATAATGAGGCCTGTCACAAGACGGAGAGTAATTGGGGTTTAATAGATTATTTCTCAACTCTTCTATGCTAACGTTACCACTTGCTTGCTCTGTACAGCCTAAAACATCATGAAATAAGTGGAGTTCAAGACCTACATGATAAAAAGATATTATTGCACCAATGAGATAGCTGCAAAACATCGCATAGATTAGGATTTTGTTGTCTTTGAACATGTACGCAACTGCAAGTAGCCCTGTAACATAGTAAACTACTCGCTCGTATATGCATAACTTGCATTGTAGCATATTGAAGAAATACTCTAGCACATATGCAAAAATCAGAGCAGCGGCACTTGACAGCAAAAAGATTGTAGAACTGTTATTTATATCTGACATAATTAACGAATTACCACAACAACCGAAAAAGTCAACTTTTGTTTAATAATGTTCTATATAATTATAAAGCGACACATATCACTCTATAACTTTTTTATCTAGCCTCTATGCATGTATTCACAGCTAGATACTGATTTAGTTTGCATACTAGTTACAACCCTAGTATCACTATCTATTTTTGCAATTTCTTCTTTGGTATACAATTCATCCTTGTTTTTCGTCCAGCTATTGTCATATTGAATATCAACTTCTCCTCCATTGGTTTTAAACCCAAATGTTTCTTGCATAAGCAATCTTGCTTCTTCCAAACGTCTGTTGTAACGTTTGTTAGAATCTTGATAGCTAGATATAAGAAGAAGAACGTCATTAGAAAGAGTGAAATATACTATCTCTTCCATAATTTTGTAAATCTCATGTTCTGATAACTTAAACAAAGGATAATCTTTTTGAAACTTATTCTTTACTTCATTGTAAATTTCCATAATTTTTACTCTACCAGCATCGCTTAGAGCAATGATAGCATTTTCAATACTTGCTATACCATCATAGTCATAACCTTTTCTGTCATTTTCAGCAACCAAAAAGCCATGCACAGCCTGAATCTCACCAACTTTCTTATCTTCTTTAGGTAAGATATCAAAATCAAAATAGATCATAGGAGATTTCAATACCAACAACATAAATATACGCATACTGTCTATCTCAACACCAAAATTTTACTTTCTGGAATAGAGTATAGATCTTTGAAATATTGAGATACAGTGTATAAAGGACATTTAGATAGTTCTGTTTTCTTATCTGTTTGTAAGTGAAAGCTAAATTCATACTCTCCTAAATCCAGCTCATTAAAGTCTATAAGCTCTATGTTTTTGTTTGGGTTAAACTCTCTGTTTGATATTTTATTCTCCAACTCTTTACGTTGCGTAGGAGTAAAACCAGATCCATTTATTACTAATTTCACTACACACGTATCTTCCCTTTTTGCCCAATTGCTCAATCTTTCCAAATATTTTTCTGGAATCGGGTATCCATATCTTTTTGGAAGCCACTGAAATACTAAAGGTGTATCAACCGTGAAAGTATGTGGAGATCCAGGCCTTAAATCTTGTCCTTTATAATTCATAGCAAAAGTACTAAACAAGTTAATACTTTACTATATAATATTAATTTATCAACTACTTATTTAAGTAATATTATTTACTTATTAATAATATTACTAAGATAAAAAAGTATATTATTAGTAAAACAAGATTATCTACTTTACATAGGGGTTTTTATTCTTTTTCAAAAGCAATCTAACTGGTACACCTTCAACAAAGAAGTTTTTTCTAAGACCATTAGTCAAATAACGTTTATAACTCTCATCAACACTTTCCGGGACGTTGCATACCAAAGAAAAAGCTGGAGGTTTGGTGCCAATTTGAGCAATATACTTCATTTTAATCTCTCTACCTTTTATAAGTGGGTGAGAATGTTTTTCCACAGCATCTATTAGCCAATTATTCAGTTTTGCAGTGCTGATCTTCTTGTTTAAGGATTCACTCACTTCAAGACACTTATCTATCACATCACCACAGCGCATACCTTTCAATGCAGAAATTGTTACAGTTGGCACTTCCAAAAATAACCGAGTCACTTCCTGTTGTTTGACAAATTTTATTAACTTACTTCTGTCATCCTTACCTATTAAATCCCACTTATTTAAAACAATGATAATTCCCTTCCCCCCTTTAATTGCAGCTTCAGCAATTGATAAATCCTGCTGCTCAATGCCAAGCAAGGAATCTAACATTAAAATCACTACATGAGAGCGCTTTATTGACTCTATACTTTTTTCAACAAATCTTGATTCTAAGTTATCAACAACATTTGCCTTTCTGCGGATTCCCGCAGTGTCGATGAGAGTGATTAATTTCCCATTATGGTCGTATGAAATATCCACAGAGTCACGCGTGGTACCGGGTTCTGAGCTTACTATTAGTCTATTTTCTGCAAGTAAACTGTTTAAAAAAGTTGATTTTCCAACGTTTGGGCGACCGATGATTGCAATCCTCAGTCTAATGGACTCACTTTCAGGCAGCTCAGTGCCTTTGCTAAGACCTTCAATAACACTAGCTAATGCATCATAAAGATCAATCATACCAAGATTATGTTCGGCTGAGATGTACACCGGACCTATGAAGTTGAAGAACTGCAAATAATCAACGTTTTCCGATTTATGACTTTCGCATTTGTTTGCTATTAGTATTACAGGTTTGTTCGTTTTTCTCTTCAGCCACTTTGCAAACTCTTTGTTCTGCTCATTTTGCACTCTTGCATCAACAAGAAAAAAAATTACATCTGCGCTTAATAAAGAAAGCTCTATTTGTTCAATAACTTGTAGTGAAAAACTGGTTTGGTCATTCCATCCTCCTGTATCTATAACTTTAAACTCTAAATCACTAATTCTTCCAATTCCTTCACGCCTATCTCTCGTTACTCCTGGAATGTCACTAACCACCGCTGCTTTTCTTCTCACCAACCTATTAAAAAGAGTTGACTTGCCTGCATTTGGAAGGCCTATTATGACTATTTTCAGCATAGTTTAAGAGCGTATTTTATAAATAGTAAATTATAATCAAAATTTTTTAATTTAACTATTGACTTGATAGATTATATACCTATCCTAAAATTAGGATATTTTATCTTAAGTTTATTATGTAAAATTGGAGGCGCTATGCATAATGCAAATGAAACTTTAATAATGAATTTCGATCAAGTTGCTCAATTAACTCCTCAAATTTATAAATTAGGGACACCTTATAACAACAGGACACGTATATATAACTATATAACTTTAGCTAAAGCATTGGAGAATCTCAATGATCAATCCCGGTCACATGCAAATAAGGATTTTTTTGAGTGACAATGATGAAGAAACTAAGAAATTTCTGAGTGTAATTCGAAAAGGAATTGCTGAATATACAGGTAATGATTCTATAGATGTGAGGTTGAGAGGAAAAGAAGATAAATCATTTACTGCATGGGTATCGTTAAAAGAAGGCAGAGGTGAGTTAAAATTTGATAACTCATTTCCTGGTAAAGCCTTGAAGGATAGTAATCTAAAAATTGGAGCTTTTACATTGGTATCTCAAGAAGATAAAAGGTTGGTGCGTGTTTCACAAAGTGATGATGGTGTAAGGCTTTATCAAATACTAAATGAGTCTTGTATAATTAAATTTAACTGGAAAGTGGGTGATAGAGATTGCAGTATTGCTTTAAATATTAGTGGAAATGGTAACGTATTTTGTACTGATTTAAGTGATAATATAAGTCCTGAGGACTTCGAGGAAAACAAAGCTGTAAAAATAAAAATTGGCTATTATGAGAATAAGAAGATGGATAAATATAATGACATGACTCTAGCAAAATTGGTCTCATTGGCTTCAAACTTACAAGGAATTGAAAGAGAAGTTATAACAATTAATCCATCAACAGGTGTAACAAGTGCAAGTGCACAGAATGTTAGTGAGTCTCAGCATTCTCAAAATATTAAATAGAAATTGCTAGCGCATTAATTATCGTACACATACACCGTTGCATGCAGTAACGGTGTATGTGTATAATCAATAGGATTTGTAAGCTCAATAAAGTTTACAACCAATTTGAAAGTTATTTTACTACATGCAAGACTCTGAAATACTAGAAACTCTAAAGATCAAAACATTAGAAGCCGAAAAAGGAGGAGGTCCTGATAGAGTTAACAAGCAACATGAAAAAGGAAAGCTAACCGCTAGAGAAAGGCTGAGTATATTGCTCGATGAAAATTCATTTCAAGAGTATGATAAGTTTGTGAAGCATCACGCAACTGATTTTGGCATGCAAAATGCTGATTTTTTAGGTGATGGAGTTGTAATTGGCCATGGTACTATTCATGGCAGAAAAGTTTTTGTTTATTCTCAGGATTTCACTGTCTTTGGTGGATCACTTGGTGCATCACATGCAAAAAAAATATGCAAAATTATGGATATGGCAATTAATGCCAGGATTCCAATTATCGGACTAAACGACTCTGGTGGAGCTAGAATTCAAGAGGGAGTAAATTCCCTTGCTGGTTACGGAGAAATTTTTCAAAGGAATGTAAATGCATCAGGCGTTATACCACAAATCTCTCTAATCATGGGCCCATGTGCTGGCGGTGCAGTTTACTCTCCAGCGCTAACCGATTTTATTTTCATGGTAAAAAATAGCTCATACATGTTTATAACCGGACCAGATGTAGTGAAAAAAGTTACCTATGAAGATGTAAGCCACGAAGATCTTGGTGGAGCAAAAATTCATACAAGCAAAACAGGAGTAGCAGATTTTGCGTTCAATAACGATGTTGAAATGCTGCTGAGAATCCGTGAATTCCTTACCTTTTTACCAGTAAATAATCAAGAGTCAACGAAATCTGTACCAATCTGCAACTTAATTGATGATGTTGATGAATCTTTGAACACTCTAGTGCCTAGTAATCCTAATACTCCTTATGATATGTATGAACTCATTGAAAAGGTGTGTGATGAAAGGAAATTTTTTGAACTAAAACCCGATTTTGCTCGTAACATCATAATTGGCTTTGGCAGAATTGGAGGAAGTACTATTGGTGTTGTTGCAAATCAACCTATGCACCTTGCAGGATGCTTAGATATTGACTCTTCAAGAAAAGCTGCGAGGTTTGTAAGATTTTGTGACGCATTTAACATTCCCATCATCACACTTATTGATGTTCCAGGTTTCCTGCCAGGTACAAATCAAGAATACAATAATATAATACAACACGGAGCGAAACTGCTTTACGCTTACGCTGAAGCGACCGTGCCGAAAATTAGTCTTATCACTAGAAAAGCGTATGGTGGTGCATATATTGTTATGAACTCAAAACACTTAAAAGGTGATATAAATTATGCTTGGCCAACCGCTGAAATAGCTGTAATGGGCCCTGAAAGTGCAGTTGAAATTATATTTAGGCATGAAAAAGACCAGCAAACGTTAATCAAAGAATATAAAGAGAAATTTGCTAATCCATTTTTTGCTGCATCACATGGATACATTGATGACATTATAGTGCCAAGTAAAACAAGGCATCACTTTCACAAAGCACTAGAGCTGCTTAAAAACAAGAAAGTAGAAAGGATATGGAAGAAGCATGATAATCTTCCTTTGTAACTTTCCTCTCAGTCTTTATTGTAAGGTCTACAGTGCCGTTACACCAAGTTGGATTACCAATAACGCTAACTTTTGGGTTCCTTTTTTCTATAATATATTCTTATAGCTAAAAAATTACTTCCGCATATTCTAAATCTGATTATAATGACAATTAGAGATACTTTTAGAGCTCAAAAATTTATCTTTGTCTGCAGACTTTTTTTTATTAAACAATCAAACTCATAAAAAAATGTAGCGTATCCTCTTCAGCGTATGTGGGTGCATACACACATACTTAATTTCTGTCGTATGTGCATTGCATTTTTTTCTAATCTTTTTTTTCAAAGGAGGATTTTATGTCCAGAATTCCAGATATTTGACGTTTACTTTAGCTAATAAAAACCAACTGGTACCTGCGGTTTTTATAGCCTCAAAATTTCAATCAAAATTCAACTATCATTCAAAGAAACTTATAGTTATTCTTAGTGTTATTACTGTAGTAACAGCGCTATGATGATAAGAATATACAATCCTTTGTAACTTTCTTCTCAGTCTTTATTATAAGGTGTTCAATAATATGGGAAGAGTAAAGTTTTAAAGAGATAATTAAAATTATCCTTATCACCTACTTAGCAATAAATTATATTTGCTTAATCGTAATTACTTACACTTCTCAATGTCCTGTTTTATTTATGGCAAACATTAAGCTTAAAAATGTACACAGTCTATTAAATTATATTATTTGTTTTTTCCTTATATACATTCAGTATATGCATTCTGCTATTGCTTTAGGTAACTCTTCATCACATTTAAAAAACTTACCTAATTTTTTACCTTTTAGAAAACCTTTTGATAATATAGAAAAAATTATTAGAACTGACAATTTTAGAAGTTTTGATCTTGATAAAAGAAATAAGCTTTATACCAATGCTCATAATAGTATCAGTCTTGTAAATATTATTAATAAAATTATCTTAGCTCAAGATAACTTATTCATACTAGAAAGTAAGCCGTATAATATAGTACTTGTTGATAATCCCAATCTTAGTAGAACTACAGGTGCTGCAGGAAAGGACTATGTAATTATTGAGGGAAGCTTAAAAAAAATATCAAAGATTATACTAGAGTGATATCACATGAATTAATTCACAGATATATAGGACATATAATAGAGCAAGACAACGATAAGAAAAATGAAATAAAATATAAGTGGTTTTTTGAAGGATTTACGGAATTTTATGGAGTGAAAACCTTACTTGACACGAAACTTATTGATAAAGATGAGTACTTAAAAATAATTAATATTACTTTAAAAGAGTATTTTAATTCTTTAATACCTAATATTGATTTCGAAAAAATAAATCAAAAGCATTTACTTGATCAAAACATAAGCATGTTGAGCTATAACAGAGGTTTTATTCTTGCAATGATAATTGATGAGAAATTAAATGAGGTTAGTAATGGAAGGTATAACTTATTAACTACTGTAAATAGTATAATAAGTGAAATAACTTCAAAGCAAGTTAATTTTAATGTTGACTTATTTGCAAGTCATTTAAAACACTACTTACCAGAGTCTTTTATAAACGACATCATAGCCTCTATAAGAGATTCTAGCATACTTCTCAGTTTGTTACCTAGTAGATTACTCAATAAAAATTTAACTTTCCAAGATACTGATAAGTATAGTGATATATGCTTTAACTTAACCAGAAGTCTAGAGCTACAAAAAATACGTGGGTTAAATTAGGTAGTGATTGCCATAATATGGGACTCAAGAATGGTCAAGAACTAAAGTGTTATAGTATTGACTTTAATAGTGGTAATATTAAGTTAAAAGTCCTTGAAAACAAGATACCGAAAGTTATACATTTGAAAGCAAATAAAATGACGAGTAGCACTCCAATATATAAATAGCTCAGATAAATGCTTGACAAAAGCTATAGTAAACCTAGACTTTGCTATTTTAAGGCAAAATAATTATGGTAAACAATAAAGAAAAACAAGTGAATTTATTATTAGAGCTTCTTAGCGCTAATATCGGTCAAGTTAGTAGTAGTGTCATACTTAAAAGAATAGAAAAGCTTTCAGATAATTTTCATGGTAGAAATAATCACAATAGCCATTGTCAGTTTGATAGAGATGGTGGAGGGCATGGTAATATATGCTGGGCAGATAAGATAAAAGAAGACCTGACTGAGAACTATCATAAAAAGGATAGAGAAATTTCTATATAACTTTTCATTAGAGCTATTTTACGGTAATTATTCAAGAGTTGAAGGATTTGGCAAAAGAAGTCCTTTTGTATTACCGTTAATATGTGTTTCCAATAATGGTAATCTCGGCCCACTAGATGATTTGAGAACATGTGTCCCTCATAAGTTTGTTGAATATAACATAAGCAATACTAGTTGGGCTAAGTTCTCATCAGATAAATTTTTTAATAACTTTTTGAGTGATATGGAAAACAGGCCTGACGATTGTAAGCAGTGTTGTTATGAAAATATTTGTGGTGGGGGAAGTTATGGTAACAGGTTTAACCCTGCCAACGTAAGTTTTAATAATCCTTCAGTATATTGTGAGGGATTTTTGGCAAAGGATTATACAATTTCTCTTAATGCATGGATTTTCTAAAGAAAAATTACGGCAGGTATTATTGAATAGTAATACTGAAAAAGCAGCTTAATGGTAGTGTATAAAAGGTATTTACTAGACGTTTTTCTATAATCTAATTAGCATCTAGAGGATTGACTTTATGAATATCGTCCTCTAAACTGCCGTTACCAAGATTCGAACTTGGGACCTCGTCATTACCAATGACGTACTCTACCACCTGAGCTACAACGGCAAGTTCACGTATTATGATAATGAATAACATGAAAAAAAATAAGGAAAAAGAAGAAGAGAGAAAAAGATTGGCAAAAGCTTTAAAGCAAAATATTCTAAAAAGAAAAAAACAGCAACAGAGTAGACAAAGCAGACCCCTTCCAAAATTTGTTTGTGGTGAGGAATTTTTAGGAGAAAGCGCTGCAGAATACCCAAACGTATTTGAGGAAGCTTTAACAACAAAATTACCATCAGAAACTTAAGTTTTGAAGGAGGTATCATGCCAGAACTCCCAGAAGTGGAAGTCATCTCTAACTTCTTATTTGATAAAATCAAAAATAAGAAAATAAGCAATGTTACAGTCAATAATTGGAATTTGCGTGTACCAATAACAAAAAATATTGATGATTTGCTAAAGGGCAAAGTTATAAATGATATCAAGCGTAGAGGTAAATATATAATCTCGAATATAGATGCTAGTATGGCTGTAATCATACACCTTGGCATGAGCGGAAAGCTTATATATGTTGAAGACAATCAAGCACAGAACAAACATGATCATGTGATATTCTTATTTTCTGACAACACTTCACTAATCTTTAATGACCCAAGAAGGTTTGGATTAGTGATTGTTTTAAACAGAGAGCAAGAACTAAATTTTTTTAATAACCTAGGAATAGAACCCCTCACAGATGAATTTGACGGACATTATTTACAGAAGTTGCTAAAGAACAGAAAAGCAAATATCAAATCAGTATTAATGAATAATAAGCTAATAGTTGGCGTAGGTAACATATATGCTTCTGAGAGCTTATTTAGAGCTCGCATATCACCACTTAGGCTAGCACAAGATTTAACATATATAGAGTGCGAAAAACTTGCTATCGAAATAAAAAATACTCTGAGTGATGCAATTGCTGCTGGTGGTTCAACACTGAAAGATTATGCACAACCATCTGGATCTGCTGGATACTTTCAAAATAACTTTTACGTATATGGTAAAGTGCAAAAACCTTGCAGAATCTGCAACAATATCATAACACTTATACGACAAAATGGTCGTAGCACTTATTTTTGCAATGCATGTCAGAATTAAATTTTATTTTTGCATATGACACTCTTACCTGAAAAAGATCCTTTTGATTTGTTCTCAAAGTGGTATCAAGAAGTACTTAATTTTCCGTGTAAAGAGTCAACTGCAATGACGCTAGCAACGTGTAGCAAAGACTGCATTCCATCTGCAAGAGTGGTATTACTAAAGGAGTATAGTAAAGAAGGTTTTGTGTTCTTCACTAACGCAAACAGTAGAAAAGGAAAAGAATTGACTGAGAACCCCAAAGCTGCACTCGTATTTCATTGGACAGAATTTTCTAGACAAGTACGAATTGAAGGAGAAGTTAGGCTTCTAAGCGGCAAAAAGGCTGACGAATATTTCTCTTCTCGAGCACGTGATAGTCAAATTAGCGCGTGGTGCTCAAAACAATCAAGAGTTCTGAAAAATTGGCAAGATTTTGAGCAGGCTATAGAATTGAAAGAGAAAGAATTTCACAATACACAAGTTTCTCGTCCTGACTTTTGGGTGGGATTTTGCGTAATCCCAAAGGTAATTGAATTTTGGCAAGAAGGTGAATATAGGAGACACACTAGATTTAGATATACTCTTGTTGAGAAAAGCAATTGGAAAGTGGAACAATTATATCCCTAACGTTAGAGAAAGCTACTCTGCAGATCAAAGATAAGGATTTATTGTCATAACAGGACCTGATCAAGTAACTTTTTATGGTTTAAAAACTTGTTGTATGTAACGTATTGTAATACTTACGCAAAATATTTTAGTGCATTCTCAAATATGAGCATTCCATCACCATATTTTGGCATAGCCACTCCTGAACGTTTACATTTTTCTTTTTCAAGAGGCCAGTTGTCCTGCTGAGTAAAAAATATTCCTCTCTCTGGGTGAGGCATTAAAGCTAAAACTCTACCACTTTTGTCTGACAAAGCTGCCAGGTCGTATATAGATCCGTTTGGATTGTAAGGAAATTGTAAATTTGCATAGTCACCATTTTCATCAACGTAACGCAGTGCAACGGAATTATTTTCAATCAATTGATTTAAAGTATCTTGATCCATAAAAAATTTGCCTTCCCCATGAGCAATAGGGAGATATAGTTCACTCAGGCCCCGTAGCCAAACAGAATTACTCTGCGGATTAACTCTCACTCTAATCCAACGACATTGGTAATTACCTATATCATTAGAGGTTAAAGCTAGATTAGAGAATTCTGGAACTAACTTTACTAATATCTGGCAACCATTACATATCCCTATAATAAGCTTATCCTGAGATAAGAAATTTTGAAATTCGTCTAACAAGTTGTTTTTTATACGCAAAGCAAACGCATTACCAGCACCAGTGTCATCACCATAGGAAAAACCTCCTGGAATTGCAAGTATATTGCTTAATTTCAGTTCACTTGGATTATCTATAATATCATTAATGTGAACGATTTTTACTTCAATATTATTAATACCAAGCTTTCTGCTGCATTCCATAAATGCAAATGCAGTTTCTTTTTCGCAATTTAAGCCATAACCAGATAGGATTGTAATTTTCATGAATCAAAAAACTCGAACTTTCTTTTTACAAAATTTGCTATTAAATTCAAAGCAAATAGCATTAACAATAAAGCTATAATTGCAATGGCAGCAAGTTCAATAAATGCAATTTCAGGACTACTTGACCATATGTATATTTGTACAGGTAAAACAGTTGCCGGATCGAAGAAGGATGTAGGTGTATCAGCAATAAATGCTACCATGCCTATCATAAGTAAAGGGGAAGATTCGCCTAAAATCCTTGCAATTGCAAGCACTGCACCATGTATTATCCGTGGCAACGCAATCGGTAAAGAGTGATCCAATATCACCTTGATGTGAGGTGCACCTAGCGCAAACGCTGCATCTTTTATTGCAATAGGAACGTTTGTAAAGGCATTTTTTGTTGCAATAATAATATTAGGCAGCATCATAAATGAAAGAGTCATCCCGCCAACAAGCGGTGAAGAACGGGGTAAACCAAATATGCCCAAGTAGAGAGTCAGTCCTACCACACCAAATATTATCGAAGGCACTGCAGCAAGGTTATTCATGCTAATTTCTACAATACTGGTTATTAGCCTATTTCTAGGCATAAATTCATAAAGACAGATACCTGACATAATTCCTATTGGCAATGCCAACGCTAAGCATACTATAATTGTCATTAATGAACCGATAAATGCCCCTAAAATCCCTGCATTCTCAGGCTCACAAGAATCAGACTTAAGAAACAGAGACTTATTAAAAAATTTTCTTACTCTTCCCTTCTCTTTTAACCAATCAAGTAATTTAGCATAATGATCATTCAAATGTTTATATTTATTTATTGAATTAATTATACTTGACGCGGTAAACCAGATCTCATATTCACCACTATCTTTTACTTTCTTATGAAAAAATTTCTCTAGTTCTTTGTAAGAATTACGACTTAAAATTTCGTCACCGTCTTTAAAATCAGTTCCTTCAAACACCTTACGTAAAGAATTGTTGAGTAAGCCAATGGACTTATATCGTAAATCACCAGGATTATTAGTTAAAATAAGATCAGCATTTATTTCAACTGGTAATAAAATTTTCGTTACTGTTAAAGCACTGTAAGAGTTAACTAATATACTTAGTAATATACATATAGGACACCCAATTGAGATAATCAGTGCTGTAAAAGAGCAAAAGCATAAAATGTTGTTCTTTTTATTTTTTCTTTTTACACGAGCATGTACGCGCTTAGATTGAAGTAACTTAAGAAAGTTTTTCTTTATTATACCCATTTACTTTTCTTTACATGAGGATTTGAAAAGACTTTCCCCTTTTTCCAGTGCTTGACACTGAGATCTAACAGGCTTTGCCTGCAAATAATTTTTATATTTTCCATGAAAGCACAAACCAAAAGGAGAATCTGGATCCCAGTGGGCTTTGTTGCACAGCTCTTCGGATAGTGGGTAATGTATAATAAATTCATGAAGCTATATCAAACTTAGCCATGCCTATTTCAGTAAATTTGTTAAGCAAATAACACTTGAGTAGCAGTTCCTTCTCACGATTAATCTCAGATTTATTCCTAAAACTAAATCCAAATATTTGCTTCAGTCGCGAGAAAAAACTTTCTATATAAGATCTCTTCCAATAATTTATCTCTTTTTTCCACCTCTTCATACCATCTTCATCATATGACTTTATGAGCTTGATTGTAGAATTTCTCTCATTCATATAATCCAACTTTGGATGCTCTACTGCATTATTTTGCGGAGGAATCCTTGTCTTTATGTCAAGCTCATCGCACAGTTTGTATAACTTCTTTCGATTATATGCCCTATCTGCATATATCGTGCTTATGTTATACTTGGTATCCACTCTTTCAATAAGATCACAGGCTCCATAGTGGTCGGAATAAACTCCACTACTGTATTTTGCAGCTATAACTTTTTTACTACCTATCTCTAGCATTACATGTAGCTTTCTTGTTTGCTCATAGCGGCGATACTTTCTATCTGTACCATTTGCCTTACTATGGCCTGGAATATTATTGTAGATGCTGATACCTGTACTATCTATAGCAATTTCAATATCTTCCATATCGTTCTTATCAACTCTGCAGTCGTTGATTTTGATATTAAGCTTTTTAAACCTTCTTGAAGCCTGCGAATAGCTGATAATTTGCAAAATTTTCCCTATTTGCTCAAGATATTTCTCTATAAATCCCACTGTTTGCCTAAGACCAATCCTGAATAGATAGGTTATTATGTGAATTAGAATCACTACTTTGTCGCTGTAGACATTGTTGCCACCTGCTACTTTTGGACTATTTTCGTACCAATTTTCAATGGCATCGTTGATATAATGAAAAACATTTCCCCTTTCTTGAAGAAATTTGTTATATTCATTGCAGTTACTGACTTTCATTCTTATTGGCATATTTTTCCTTTGTCGGCTAAATATCTATTTTATAACAAATTCCATCAGTAACTGCCTGTTCTTTCCTTGAGTGGTGCAACAAAGCCATCCCAGTGTCAAACATTGGGATGACACCACAGCAGGAGGGAAAGTAGTTGTGCGCCACACACTGGGATAATAAGAGAGAGTTTTGAGATGATACAATTGACATCACTCCCTATTGTATCTACTTAGATTTTTTTTTAACATAAGTAGTACGTTCTTTGATCCTTGCAGCTTTCCCAAATAGCTTGCACAGATAATATAATTTTGCTCTACGGACCTTTCCCTTTCTCATCACTTGTACTGAAATTAATGCAGGAGAGTAAACAAAAAATTGTGATACTATACTTTCTCCATGACTTACCTTTCTAACTGAAAAAGAAGAGTGTAATCCACGATTTCTTTTTGATATACATACGCCCTCAAATATCTGTATACGCTCACCCGTACTATCAACTACCTTAAAAGTAACCTTCAAATCATCGCCAGGACAAAAAGCTGGCATCTCTTTGGCTAACCTTTGTATTTGTTGTTCGTTAAATTTTTCAAGTAAGTTTGTCATTTATCATCTCCATTCAACAATTCAGGTCGACGTTCCTTTGTTCTAACATATGACTGTTCCCTTCTCCAATCACTTATTTTTCTGTGATTGCCAGACAACAGAACCTCAGGAACTTTGTACCTACTCCACTGCTCAGGTCTAGTATATTGAGGATATTCAAGTATACCACCACTATAACTAAAACTTTCTTCAGCAACGCTATCGAAATTATTTACTACACCTGGAAGAAGCCTAATACATGCATCAAGAACCACCATCGCAGCTGGCTCACCTCCCGAAAGTATATAATCTCCAATACTTAACTCATAAGGAGTATACACATCAATTACTCTTTGGTCAACACCTTCAAATCGACCACACAATATTGTTACATGAGGAATTTCTGTTAACTCCTTCGCAATTCTCTGATTAAATTTTGTACCAGATGGAGTCATATAAATAAATCTAGTATTTTTATGAGCAGAAAGCACATTATCAACTGCATTACCAATCACATCTGGGCGCATAACCATCCCTGCTCCACCTCCATATGGAACATCATCCACAGTTGAATGTTTATCTTTAGCAAAAGAACGAATATTTACTATTTCAAGATTCCATATTTTTTTTTCCAACGCTTTTCCGGCAAGAGAATAGTTCAAAAACCCGGGGAACATTTCTGGAAATATGGTTAACACTGTAACACTAAACGTCATTAGCAAATTTGTAGTAAACTAAGCAGCAATTTGATATTATCTTATAGTATACAGCTAAATTAATCATGTCACTGAATAAAACGATATACGAAGGTAAAGCCAAAGTCATTATTGAAACTGAAGACTCATCAACTGTTATACAGTACTTTAAAGATGATGTTACAGCATTCAATAAGGAAAAATATGAAATTATTGAGGGCAAAGGAATAATTAATAATCATGTTAGTGCTTTTATCATGGAAAAGCTTGAAGAAGCAGGAATTAGCACGCACTTTATAAAAGCTCTAAACGAAAGAGAACAGCTAGTCAAAAAGCTCAAGATAATACCTCTTGAGGTAGTGGTTAGAAATATTGCAGCTGGCAGCTTTTGCAAACGTTTTAATATCAAAGAAGGTGAGGCACTTACATCTCCTATAATCGAGTTTTTTTACAAAAATGATGACCTAGCTGACCCAATGGTGAATGAAAATCACATACTATATTTTGGTTGGTTATCCCATAAAGAAATGGAAGAAGTTAAAACTACAACTTTAAAGATCAACAAAATCTTAGTCGACCTATTTTCAAATGCAAATATATATTTAGTTGATCTCAAGTTAGAATTTGGCAAATTGATAAACAACAGCACTAAAATCATTTTAGCCGATGAAATCAGCCCTGATAATTGTAGGCTATGGGATAAAAATACTCATAAAAAGCTAGACAAAGATGTTTTCCGTTTAAATCTAGGAAACTTAAAGGAAGCATACTCAGAAGTTGCAAAAAGACTGTCGGTAAAGTTAGACTAACTAAATACTACTCTATCAAGTGGAGGCTGACATGCTTCATCAAGTTTTCCAATAATCTCAATTTTTTCTCCACGCTTTTGGAAATGGCTTTCCACATCCTTCATATTATCGGGATCTACAATCAGTACTATACCTATGCCGCAATTAAATGTTTTTAACATTTCTCTCTTTTCTATTTTACCTTCTTCTTTCAGCCATAAAAATATATCTGGCCATTTCCAAGAATTAATATTTATGTCTACAAATAAATTTCCTGAGAGAATTCTTGGAATATTGTCTATTAACCCGCCACCTGTTATATGCGCAATGCCTTTTACCTTTGGCATAATAGGCAACAAAGAATCAACATATATCTTTGTTGGCTTAAGTAATATTTCACCCCAAGATTTATTATTCCATGGAGATATATCATTATAATTTATACCTAAGCTTTTAAAAATATGGCGCACCAAAGAAAATCCATTTGAGTGAATTCCATTTGATTCTAAACCAACTACACAGTCACCTGCTTTCATTATACTACAATTTGGAAGAATTTGCTTTCGATCAACAACACCAACCACAAACCCTGCAAGGTCATAGTGATTGTTACCATACATTCCAGGCATTTCTGCAGTTTCTCCACCAACTAATGCTATTTTAGATTCCTTGCACCCTTCTGCAATGCCCTGGATTACAGACAATAAAACGTTTTTGTTTAAAACGCCTGTTGCAAAGTAATCAAGGAAAAATAAAGGTGTTGCTCCTTGTGCAAGTAAATCATTTACACACATTGCAACTAAGTCTATACCTATAGTATCATGCTTATTCACCTCTTGAGCTATTAATAGTTTTGTGCCCACTCCATCAGTTGAGGAAACAAGTACTGGATGGTCGTATTTCTTACTCAGCGAAGAAAAGTCAAACAATGCGGAAAATGATCCTACTTCACTAATTACTTCTTCTCCTTTAGTCTTTTCAATAATAGGTTTAACTTTTTTTATTAGTTCATTATATAGTTTAAGGTCTATTCCAGATTTAGCATAAGTATTCATAACGCCTTCACAAATCTTATAATTATTAATACTACATTAATGCTTTGACACAAAAAGCGCAACGAAACTTTCTCTTAAATTGACTACTACATGCCTACCAATATAGGGTTAACTTAAATCATTTATACTTTTATCCAATGAATAAAAACATAATGTTAATAACAGAGTGCCTATCAGGACGAATTCTTCATGATTTTGCTAGTTCTATGCAAGGAATAGTGGGTGGATTGGAAGAGCTTGAAGAAAACAACCCTAATATGCAAAACGAAGCATTGTCATTGCTTAAAGAAAGCTCCGATGATTTAATATATAAATATAAAGTTATGAAGCAAGCGTATTCTCATTCATCAGATAATTGCAGCTTTGTTAAGACTAAATCCAATATAGAAAATTATTTATTAAAAAAAAAGTAAAGCTTCAGTGGAGAGTAAGTGAATGTCCTACAGAAAACTTAATTGAAAAAATAAATAAGATAATTTCCAATATGGTGATAACTATAATCAGTGCAGTGGCACAAATTGAATTAGTGTCTATTTTACTGACTAAAACAGAAGATAAAACACTACTCACTATAAAAGTAGTAAATGAACATAAATCAATAAGTACATTATTAGTGAGCAAATTAACAAAAAAAAATGATATTCGTTTGGATACAAAAGACATTATTATCTATATGACTTCTTTACTGTTAGAACAGTATAACACTAAAATCAATTGCACTTGTGAAAGTAATTCACTGAATATAGGCTTAACTATAACTTGAGATGGCTTCATATTTCATAAAAGGGAATCGATACTATAAATTTGAATCTTGGATAAGGAAAGGAAAAATTTTGTGGAGTAACTTAGACATAAAATCTGTAGTTAATTTGCAGGAAGTATTAAATAAACCATACGCGTCAAGTTAAGGAAATATCGTGAAATATAGCAACATTTGAGATGGGCATTTTATTGTCCCAAATTTGGGAGAAAAACCCTGGACTTGAAGTCCATCCTTTTAAGAATATAATTTTAAGGTGAAAAATCTGAAAGAATGTGGAATATTATAGAAAAAGCAGTCACTCTGTATATATATCACATAGTGTGGATAACAAAATATCGATATCCAGTACTAGTTGGAGATATTGGACAGAAAGCTAAAGAAGTTGTACAAGAAGTATGTGCAAATAATCAAGTAGAAATTATCAGAGGTAGAGTTGCGTCAAGTCATGTACACGTATACGTTTCTGTACCCCCATACTTAAGTATTAGTAAGTTAGTGCAGTTAATAAAAGGAAAAAGTTCCAGAAAAATCCAGCAAAACTTTCCAGAGCTAAAAAAGAGATATTGGGTTGTGGGCAGTAGGCTACTTTGTCAGGACTAGCGGAAATGTAACTGACGAAATGATAAAAAATTATATTGAAAATCACTCTAAAAAAGAAGATAAATTTGGTGACTTTCAAGTCGAAAGTTAGCATTCTATGCTCTCTCTCAATCTTTGGATTTTAATCCATAGTGGTTGAATTGTTACATTTATTTTTTTAGGGAGTTCTTATCTAGAAGAAGATAATTTTTTCAGAAGAATCTATAAATTAATAACTTTATTTAACACTCCCTAATTTACCTCACAACTCATTTTAACATATATGAAAATAATGTTTAAAGAATTTTTTCCTGCAGTAATGAATTATTATGAAGCTTGCATTTTCTGTCGCTTACTACTGGGATAGCTTGACAGTTGCAGTACATGTCTATCAATGATAAAATAAAGATCAGTTTATTTTGATACTATGATTAGGGTACTCTTTGTTGCACTATTATTTTTTTGTGGTGGTTATGCACTTGCAAAACAGGAACCAAGACCAATAGCTGGTGATAACCACATAAAGGTAATGAATTATAATCCACAGGCTATACATAAGTACACGGGCTTTTATGGTTATCAATCCAGCATATTGTTTGAGCCAGGGGAGGTAATAGAGAGTCTTTCAATGGGTGATGCAACCGGTTGGCAACTCCTTCCTCAAGGTAATAGATTATTTATTAAGCCTATAGATGATATTGCCGATACTAATGCAACTATAATTACCAATAAAAGAGTTTATTATTTCGAATTTCATGCTGAAGAAGCAAACGGGCTAGATGATCCAAGGTTAGCATATGAAGTAAGGTTTCTTTATCCACTGTTCAACAGTGATGAAATTTATTCAACGAGTAACGGTGATATTCTAGAGCAAGCTAGTCATACCACTATCCCTGATATAAGTGATATTGAGGTTATAAAGAAAGGCTTGAATTTTAACTATTCCATCTCGCACGTTAAAGGCAGTCAATCAATAATACCAATTAAGGTTTTTGATGACGGAAAATTTACATATCTACAATTTAATAAAATAAACTCTGATTTCCCGGCAGTTTTTATGGTTGATTCTGCAGGATATGAATCCTTGATAAATTTTCGTACAGTTGATGACTACCTGATAATTGAAAGAGTAAGCTCGGTATTTACCTTAAGAAACGGATCAAGTACAGTCTGCCTGTTTAATGAAAACATACCTTTCAAAAAAGGTAAGTGATTAAAGGCTATAGTATTCTTATAGGTGCAAAATTCTTTCTATGGTGCTTCGTAATTCCATGAAGGCCAATAGCGCTGAGGTGTTCTTTTGTTCCATATCCTTTATTTTTATACCAATTATATTGAGGATGTTTATTATGCAATTCTTCCATAAGCCGATCTCTTGTAACTTTTGCAACGATTGAAGCGGCTGCAATTGATATACTTAAACTATCACCATTCACTATAGATTTTACTTGCCATTTTACTTCAGGTGGTTGATTACCATCAACTAGCACATAATCTAGTTCTAGATTCAAGTTTGCCAACGCACGTTTCATTGAAAGCTTTGTTGCTTGCAAAATATTGTATGAGTTTATTTCTTCTACGCTTGCCATTCCTATACCAAATTTTGCAACAGACGTTATTTTTTCGTATAGAACTTGCCTACACTTAGGGGTTAGCTTTTTTGAGTCGTTTATTCCATCAATAACCGTATCTCTATCAGTAAATATTACAGCTGCAGATATCACTGGACCGGCAAGCGGACCTCTTCCTACTTCATCTACTCCTGCTATAATTCCTGATAATGTATTTTCTAATGAAAAGTCTGGATATTTCATAATTCCTATAATAAGAAAGTTAAAGCAAAAATCGAACAAACGATAGAAATTATCCAAAATTTTATAACTATTGTATTTTCTGACCACCCTTTCTTTTCAAAGTGATGATGTATTGGTGTCATAAGGAAAATTCTTCTTCCTGCTCCATATCTAAATTTTGTATATTTAAAATATGATACCTGAATAATCACAGATAAAGTCTCTATTACAAAGATTATTCCAATAACGGCAAAAAGCATTTCTTTTTTAATTAGAACACTAGTGAGTCCTAAAGCTGCACCGATTGATAGGCTTCCAACATCACCCATAAATATTTTTGCTGGATGTGTGTTAAACCACAAGAAACTTAAAATAGCTCCTATAAATGCAATGCAGAATAAAGTAATGTTTACATCTGTCTGAGTGATGTATGCAATTAGCCCCAAAAAAGCAAAGGAAGTAATGGCTTGAGTTGCAGCAAGGCCATCTAGGCCATCTGTAAGATTCACAGCATTAGAAGAGCCGACAATTACAAATGCAGCAAACGGAAGATATAGATAGCCAAGGTCGATTGCTACTTCTCTAAATAGAGAAATTTTTGTAAAACCTTCAGCAGATTGTAGCTTAAGTATAAACATACAGACCAGAGTAACGACAAACTGAATAAGTATTTTGGTTTTTGCACTTAAACCTCGGTGGTGATTTGTCTTCAATTTTAAATAGTCATCAATAAATCCAAGTAGAGCAAAAAATAGAGTTATAAATACCAGCAATGAAATTTCTGGTGTTAATTGAGTCCAAAGCAGGATTGGTAATAAAGCAGAAGTTAGTATTATTATTCCACCCATAGGTGGTATATTCTTTTTTGTTATTAAATGACTTTCTGGTCCATATGATCTGATTGGTTGTCCATCTTTACTTATCTTTTTTAGAAGTTTTATAAAATAGGGAAAGAGAATAAACCCAAAAATAAATGAGATAAAAAACGTCTTTGTAGATGAGATCACCTGCCTATTCAAAATTAACTAGATATTATACCAAAAGCTTTACCTAATCTCAATTTATACCTTTTTATCAGCTCATTTTATTTGGAGTAAATTTAGTTATTGATTAGCTATAGCAAAGTTTGCATACTGATATTTAGTTAATGGTAAGAGGTAGCATATGTTAGATTATATTAAAAAGCTTTTGTGGGCTACTACAGTACCTGATAATGAGAGTAGAGTTAAAAGTTCTTACACGCATATAGTAGAGAAACCTTCTTTTGGTGATGCAGCTTCAAAGTTGAGTAAGGAAGAAAGGTCAGAAGAGCATCTTGTTCTTCTAAAAGGTAAAGGCAATAGCTCTGGTACAACTGTAACAGAAGGATCGTCTAGTATTCAGAATGCAGTATCAGGCAAGAACAAGCGTGAATATATCAAATTAGACAGTGATGAAGAATGGGATAAATTCTTTGAGTTACAGAATGATCCAGACACTAATACTACAAACAAAGAACCTTTTTCTTCGAAGAAAGGAGAATCTCACTATCATGGTAAAGAGATTGTAGGCAAGATTGCTGACCAAATTAAGGCAGAGATATCGAAGGTATATACCATAGAGTCCATAATGATAAAAGAAGGCAAAAGGGAAGAGAATATTGTTTATCCTACTGTGAGAGTTGTGCTACATGCCAATAAAGAAGGAGTAGATATAGCTAAACTTCTAGGCGGTAGTATATGTAAAGAGTATGGTGTAAGAACAATTACATTTTGTCATCCTAATCAAGAAAAAAAGAGAGGGGCATGTTGCTATATTAATAATGATAGTGATAATGAGGAAAGAGTTTATGAAATAATTAGTGGGTTATATGAAATGACTTTAAAGTGGTATGTTGATGGAAGAGAATGCAAAATTAAAGTTAACATTGATGGTAATAATGGTGTAACTCTCCTTGAAGGCAACGGTGTTACTGCAGAGCAGTTGCGTGCAAATAAAGAAGTCAAAATAGGTAAGAGACGTGAACCAAAATCTTTATATGAAGCGTTAGTACCGCAATTGCAACAAAAGAGCTCTGAATCAGTCAAGGTTTTACAGCAGCCTTCAACAGATGTAACAAATGTGACAACAACACCAACTTCTACTTCTCAGAGATGCTCTTGACTAAATAAATAAGAAAAAGCAAAAATAGTATAACTTGCTTACAAATGTAAGTAACTTGTACTTCTATGATGAATAACACAATATTACCAAGAAATTTCTATGAACGGCCAACTTTAACCGTAGCTGGGGAGCTGCTAGGGAAGATTCTGAAATTTTCTAATTTTAGTGGAATAATAACTGAAGTTGAAGCGTATATAGGAATGGATGACCCAGCTTGTCATGCAGCAAGAGGCTATACTAATCGAACCTCAGTAATGTTTGGTACGCCAGGGTTTTCGTACGTATATTTTATATATGGAATGTACTATTGTCTAAATATTGTAACAGAAGCAGAAGGATTCCCAGCAGCAGTGTTAATACGAGGATTAAAGCTCACTGAACCGCTTGAAGCAAATTTAGGCGGGCCAGGCATACTGTGCAAAAAATTAAACATTACAAAAGAACATAATAAACAAGACCTTACTATAAGTCATGAATTTTGTCTCTATGAATATCACCTCAAACCAGATTATGTGTGCACTCCAAGAATCGGAATTAGTAAAGGCAAGGAGAAATTTTGGCGATTTAAAAGTTGCGTTTTAGCAGAAATGCCTAAAATCACACTCAACAATAAATATAGACCTCCTGCATAAACTAGATAAAAAGGCAAATAGCCTTTTATGTTTACCAACAATAGACTTCTTGGATAACCTAAGGATATTTTTTGATCTTCTATGGGGGAGTTAAACATTCCCTTTTTATAAAACTTTTGCATACTCCTATTTAACTTTAATAGCTCTTTATCTTCCTGAAATCTGGATGTTTTATCAATGCATCTTCTATTCAGCCGTTAGCAAGAACTTTCACTTATTCCATAGCTTTGCACTATATGGAAATATGTACGGTATTTACACAAATATTCGAGTGCTATTAATAAATATATTTGGTTTTCCTCCTCTTGCCTTTTTCTTGGCCTCTTCCTCTATTAAAATTTCTATTATTTTTCCAATGTTTTTCTTTTGACTCCTCTTAGTCTTCGAAGCTTCTCTTCATCAAGTTTACTTACCTGCTCAAAATTTATACCTTCCCTAATATTGCTTCTACTACTTGTTTCTTAAGTTATCCAAGAAGTCTATTGTCTGTTCAGATACGAGGTAGCTGCTGCCATTTGAAATATTTTATTCACCTAAAATTACATTCTACCTATTTTAAAAGTAGTTAAACAAACTTTATAGACTGCATACAAAAGACCTAACATCTTTAGCAATGCCTTCATAAATCCTTACTAAATCCTCACTTAGCATTGAAGGGTCTCCACAATCAGAAGCACTACATATTTGCGGATCTAGAGGAACTCTGCCCAAGAGTTTGACTCCCAGCTCTTCAGACATTTTTTTTGCACCACCTTTTCCAAATATGTGTATTTTTAAATTATCTTGAACAAAATAGCTCATATTTTCCACAATGCCGATAATTGGCACGCTGAGCTTTGTGAACATATCATAAATTTTTTGTGCATCGACTAAAGCAAGCTCCTGTGGAGTTGAAACTATTATTGCTCCAGTTAAACTAAAATTCTCCATCAGACTTAAATGTACATCGCCAGTGCCAGGCGGTGTATCAATGATTAAATATTCTATATCAGACCACCTTGTTCCCATTAGCAAATTGTAAAGTGCTTTTGTGATCATAGGTCCACGCCATATTACTGCGCGGTCCTTATCAATAAAATAGCCAATTGAAATAGTATAGAGACCATGTTTCTCTATAGGCATTGCTTTACCACTCTGTATTTCTGGTTTTAATTTCTCAGTGCCCAACATTTTAGGAATCGAAGGACCATATATATCTGCATCAACTAGCGCAACTTTATGTTTTAATTCTGCTAACGAAAGAGCTAGATTTAGTGCAACTGTCGACTTACCCACACCTCCTTTACCAGAAGCAACGACAATTATATTTTTCACTCCTTCGATATGAAGTTTAGCTTTTTGTTGCCTAGCTTGTTTTTGACCAGTAGCAACTACAGTAACCTTTCCTACTCCCGGTATCGCCTTAACAGCTTGCTCACAATTTTTTCTTAATTCTTCATTTGGCTCAGTAACTTCAAGAGCAAAAGCAACATCTTTACCCTTAATAACAATTGAGGATAATACACCAACATTCTTACCACTTTTCTTCTCTATAACCTTTTTTAGGCTCTCTCTTACGATTTCCTCATTAACCTGTGTAAAATTTTTCCAGAACATATGATGAAATTTTTTCTATTGGTGTATACTAACATAGAATAATTAAACTGCACTGACTTTAAAACGAGGTTACAAGAATATGCTAAATCATCAAAATTTAACACGAAAACAAAAAGATTTGTATTTTTAGCTAAAAAGATCTATATGGAATGGAAGGAGCATCAGCGATATCTTGGAAGCAGTTTCAGGAAATGATTTACTAAAGTTCTTATCACTTGATATACTACACAATTTCCAAGAGGTGGGGAACGCACTTTAACACTACTTAGCCTAGCTATACATAGAGACAATAATGAATGTGTTAATTCTATTTAGAACAAGCTCAAAACAATGGTATACTACAAGATATTCTTACTGCTCCAAATATTATAAACTATCAAAATGGTTTGATGTACACCTTAACATCGCTTGGCTTTGCCATACATCATAATAAGGGAAGGTATATTAATGTTATTTTAACAACAGCCCAAGAAAATGGTATATTACAAGATATTCTTTCTTCTAGAAATATTGTACAGTATTTAAGTATTATAGCGTGTACTTTAACGCCACTTAACTTTGCTATATATAAAGGCAATAACGAATGTATCAATTCTATTTTAATACGAGTTCAAAATAGTGATACACTACGAAATATCCTTACTTCTAAAGATATTGTGCAGTTTCCAGGCGTGACGTATGTCATTAAACCATTTGCCTTTGCTATATATAAAGGTAATAATGAATGTGTTAATTCTACTTTAATACGAGCTAAAAATAGTAGCATGCTACAAGATGCATTTACTGAAGTAAGTACTGTACTGTTTCCATATGGTAGATATACTTTGAATGCTTGTGAGCTAGCTGTAGTTGTTAATGAGAACAATGCTAGTATTAGGACTGCATTAGATAATGTATCTATTTCTTCTAGGTATGTTAGAGAAAATAGCAAAGTTAATTAATTTCTTAAGTAACTCTTTCTTGCAAGTACTACTTTTTTATGTATCTGTTCAGGCAATGGCGTTAACTTAAGAGAATGAATTAGCAAGCTCTCCTAAAGACATTATGGCGTTTAGGCTTATCTACTTTATTGCGGCTATACAATCTTCACGTTAACTTTAGTGCGTATTTTAAAAAGGGCTTGAAAGTTTTTTGGTGCTAATAAGCACCTGATAAAGTTTCTGTCTCATTACACCAAATAAAACTGAAAAATTTAAACGATACTCAGCAATTTGATCTGGGTTCCAAGGCTCTTGTGCATTACACATATGAAGTATTGCACATGACCAAGTTTGCACAAAATTCTTGTTTCTAAATTTATCCCAGAAAAATTCTCTAATTCTGCTTCTACTTTGAGTCGTTTATAGCACTCCTCTATGTGACACTTAATAGATAAGCTTTACTGATATCTTCTTTATTGAAATAAAATAGAAACCAAAGGTCCTATTTTTTACAGTATTTTATTCCTTAACATCTTTTCTTAAGTTGACGCTATTGGGCTTTGTTGCATCGCTATCTACGATGAATAAAAGATAAAATGTAGAATATCAGTAGCTTATTATTCTAGCATTTATAGTAAGGACAATCAGTAAATATCTAAATTTAAGTAAAAGAAGTTTTACTATCATTCACTAATCTAGCTAGAATTCAAGAATTTCAATGCTTTAGCTATTTTAAGTAGAATTAAATTTACTAGTACAAACAATAAATTACTATTCTTAAATTTAATCAGATAGATTGCAAAAAATAAGATTTTCAATAAGCTGCTTGTATAGTTAGCCTTTCATAGATAGTGATGCAACAAAGCCCGCTGGAATCTAGTTCATATTATATATTTATCTGATAAGTTCCATGTATGTGTAATTTATTTAAATTGACTTCTTATCATATAATTAAATACATTATTGAAAATTAAAGGTAAGGTTATAGCAATGGAAATTTCAAATTGGCACGAATTATTGAGTTTAGTTAATGTTGACAAAGATTTAAGCAAAGATAACGTAATTGAAAAAATACAAAATGAGCTGAAAAGATATTCAAAGGAATATGAAGAGTGGGAAAAGTCTGGCTTTGATATAAATTATGTGTTTAAAGATGGTGAAAAAGCGACTCTTTTGCACTTGGTGGCTTCCTTTAACCTAGAAAATATAGCGAAGGCTCTCATGGAAAAAAGGGCAAATGTTAATGAAAAAGATGTAAAAGGAGATACTCCTTTACATAATACTACTTATCTTGATAGTATAAACATAGCAAACGCTCTCATAGAAAAAGGTGCAGATGTTAATGCAATAAATATATGGAGAAGGACTCCTTTACACTATGCTGCTTTATTTCGCAGTATGGCCATAATAGATGCTCTTGTAGAAAGAGGTGTCAATGTTAATGCAGTAGATATGTGGGGAGAGACTCCTTTATACTATCTTAATTGTCCAGCAATTAAGAAAGGGTGGATTGCCGGTGGAGTAACTGCATTATTAGGTACTGCTATATCTATAGCACTTTTTACAGCCGGAGCAATTACAGCTGAGTTAGTACCTATAGTTATAGCAGTAGTTGCAATTACAGCAACAGCATTAATAGTTGGCAATGCTATATATAAATTGTCAAAGCCTGACACTCAAGTTGATAAACCAATCTCAGCAAATCGACAGCAAGAAACTGCTAGCGATAGTAGGGTTGCCTAGCGATTCTGCCACAGTGTCAGCTGCTTTAATGATATCCATTTGTTCCTATAATTGTCTTTTCTTGGCTACCTTATTTTGCTATTCTGCTGAACAGAGACAAATTTACTTTCTTACTTCACTCACTAAAATTTTAATATGTCGTTTCTTTCCTGCAGATAATTTTATAAATGGCTGACCTTTAAAGCTTTCAGAGTTTATTGTATAGTTAACATCGTTTATAGTATTATCATTAACTTTGCATCCATTGCCTTGTATTAAACGCTTTGCCGCACCTTTTGAAGGTTCAAAACCGGTGTCATACAGCAGGTCTATCAAGGGTATACCATTTGCAATTTGTTCTTTTGTAATAGTGTAACCAGAAAGCAATGAACTGTCTTCATTTTCAAAAGCAGAGATTGCAGCAGATCGTGCAAGTTCGGCTTCTTTGCAACCGTGACATATTTTCGTCACTTCTGTTGCCAAAACCTTTTTTGCTTCGTTTGTTTCTTGATCCTTCAAGGACTCTAGTTTTTTAATTTCATCAGTTGGTAAATCAGTGAAAAGTCTCAAGAAACGACCAACATCTTGATCATCAACATTGCGAAAATATTGCCAGTAATCATAAGAATTTAGCATGCTGCCATCAAGCCATACTGCCCCACTTTCAGTTTTGCCCATCTTTTTTCCTTGTGCGTTTAATAAAAGAGGTGTGGTAAGACCAAACAGCTCAGGTAAATTTAACTTTTTGCTAAGTTCAATTCCGTTTACTATATTTCCCCATTGGTCTGACCCTCCAATCTGGAAACGACAGCCATACTTTTTATTCAACTCGACAAAATCATAGGCTTGTAACAACATGTAATTAAACTCGAGAAAGCTTAGATTTTGCTCCCTATCTAGCCTAATTTTCACACTATCAAAGCCTAACATGCGATTTACAGAAAAATGTGTCCCTATATCACGCAAAAAGTCTATATATTTTATGTTATCTAACCAATCTGCGTTGTTTACTATGATTGCACCAGTTTTTCCATAATCGAAAGATATCATCTTCTCGAGGGTTTTCTTTATACCAAGTATATTTTGATTGATATCTTCTATCGGCAAGACGCTTCTTGCTTTGTCTTTACCAGATGGGTCACCAATTTTTGTTGTGCCACCTCCAAGTAGAACTATTGGCTTATAACCGAATTTTTGTAGGTGACGGAGCATCATGATTTGAATGAGACTGCCAATATGCAAACTTGGTGCCGTACAATCAAACCCAATGTATGCAATTATATAATTATCTTGTGATAATAGCTGGTCTAACCTATCAATGTTTGTACATTGATATAGGTATCCTCTTTCTTGAATGAAGTTTAAAAACTCGGATTTATGTTTCATAATATGTTATTTTGTGTGTAAACGGTGTTGTTAACGATGGTGTCATTCCAGTGCTTGACGCTGGAATCCAGTTTATTATGAAATTTCATCAAAAATGTTGTATAGTGTGCTCGTTTATGATTAAGTTTTCTAGATTCCAGCGTCAAGCACTGGAATGACACCACCAACTTCATAAGGGTTGCCTTCAAAATTACAACATTTGAAAGTGTATACCAGCTACCTGGATAATCAATTCCATAACTCTTCTATCTTATAATATTCTCTTACTTCTGGCCTGAATAGGTGAACCATTATACCTTGAAAATTCACAATCACCCAGTTACCTTCATCCATACCTTCTACATCTATTTTATCATATTGCTTGAGATTTTTCATCACGTGCTCAGCTAATGCTTTTACATGGCGGCTCGAATCACCGGATGCAATGATCATATATTTTGCAATGACAGTTTTATTCTGTACATCAAAAGTAACTATATCTTGACCTTTGTTTTGATCTATTACATCTACAATTGTATTTTTTATTGATTCTGTATCACCATTCATTATTCTAAATTATATAATTTATCTGTAATGATACACTCAAAATTTCTGAATATGAACTATTTTTGATATGTTTCTAGTGTAACGTTTATAATACATATATTTGTAATATATGATAGTTTTCTGATGGTATGATCATTTACTTAATCGGATTTCCGGGTAGTGGCAAACTTACGATTGCAAAAGAGCTGTGTAATATTATTGATGGGGTGATAGTAGACAATAACCTGTTTAATAATATTATATTTGATATGATTGACTTCAGAAATGCTGAGGTTACAAGTGAAATATGGGAAAAAATTTTTGTGATTAGAGAGAATATGTTAGCAATATTGGAAAAATACCATATAGAATCAAAGCATTATATATTTACAAACGAATTGATAAAAGGTGATTCCTATGATCAAAAAGTATACAACTCAGTGGTGAATTTAAGTAAAAAAATGAACGTGGAGATTCTCCCTGTGGTGTTATATTGTAATAGTGGAGAACTAGTAAAGCGCGTTCAATTAAAGGAAAGAGAGCAGGAGAGAAAAATTACTGATTCAGATTTTGCTATGAGAAGAATTAAAGGAAAGAAACTATTTGTCCCTCAAGGTTCACTTGAAATTGATAGCTCAAACTTAAGCGCAAAAGAAGTTGCAAAAAAAATTGTTGAAAAAATGAATAGTAAAAAAGTAGTTGGAACTTCTATGATAGATAATTTAGCAACAGAGAGTATTTGTGATTAGTGAGGAGAAAGAGTATCGCCCTTGTGTTGGCATAATGTTATTTAACAAACAGGGAAATATTTTTATTGGAAAACGTTTTGATAGTGACTCTTATTGGCAGATGCCACAAGGAGGAGTTGATGAAGGTGAAGAGCTAGAGCAGGCAGCGCTACGTGAGCTATTGGAGGAAGTTGGTACTGATGAAGCAGAAGTTGTGGCTCAAAATAAAGAGTGGATATATTACAACTTACCCGAGGAAGTTATACCGATATGCTGGAATGGGAGATATTCTGGCCAAAAGCAAAGGTGGTTCTTAATGAAATTTTGTGGGAAGGATAAGGATATTAATATTAACTATACTGATCATCCAGAGTTCAAAGAGTGGCGTTGGCAAAATGTGGATGATTTGGTAGCCAGTGCTATACCGTTCAAAAAAGAAGTTTATAAAAAAGTGATAGAAGAGTTTTCTTCTATCATAAAAGGATCTATTTATGATAGTTGATTCTCATTGTCATCTAATTTATTTTTCTGATGATGAAATACCAAAGGTAATTTCAAGAGCAGAGCAAAATGGTGTGAGAATTTTGCATAACATATGTATAAGCATTAATGATATCCCTAAATTATTAAAAATCTCTTCATCCTATGATCAAGTCTACTGCTCCGTTGGTATACATCCGCTTGATACTACTGTGGAAAAAGGTGAGTGTATAAATGCTGATGAATTGATTGAATTTACTAAGGGCAAAAAGGTAATTAGTATCGGTGAAACCGGATTAGATTTTTATAAATCTGATAACAAAAGCAATCAAAAAAAAAGTTTTGCATCACACATAGAAGCGGCAAAAGTAACAGGATTACCTTTAGTTATTCACACTAGAAGTGCTGATAGTGAGATGATTGATATGTTAAATTCAGAAATGAAGAAGGACGCTTTTAGTGGAGTAATGCATTGCTTTGCTTCTTCTAAAGAGCTTGCTTATAAGGCTATGGACTTGGGATTATACATTTCATTTTCTGGAATTATTACTTTTAAAAATGCGAACTTACTAAGAGAAATTGCACAAAATGTGCCACGTGAGCGTGTTTTAGTTGAAACTGATGCACCTTACCTGTCACCTGAGCCTTACAGAGGAAAAAAAAATGAACCAGCAATGGTGAAATACGTTGTGAATTGTTTAGCGAAATTATGGAATGAATCGCCAGAAGAAGTAGCAAAAATAACTACAAATAATTTTTTTAGACTGTTTTCGAAGCTTGAGCTCAAAGAAATTCTATAGGGCAATTAATTTAGCTGACAGAGCTCTTTTACTGCACTTACAGATTTATAAAACATCTCTTGTTCACTATCGTTCATTTTAACTTCTAGAACTTTCTCAACTCCATTTTTGCCAATAATAGTAGGAACACCAATGAATAAGTCTTTCACACCATATTCACCATTAAGATAAGCAGCGCATGGTAATATACGCCTTTTATCTTTTAAGTATGATTCTAGCATGCTTATGGCTGAAGATGCAGGAGCATAGTATGCAGATCCAGATTTAAGTAGATCAACTATTTCTTTTCCACCATTACGAGTGCGCTCAACTATTTCATCAACTTTTCCTCGCGTAATCACACCCATCTCAATGATTTGGGTAAGTGGAATGCCAGCAATTGAAGCATAATTGATTAGTGGTACCATAGTGTCACCATGTCCTCCAAGCACAAAAGCAGATACATCTTCGACAGAAATATTTAACTCACTTGCAAGAAAATAACGAAAACGAGCAGAGTCAAGCACTCCTGCCATACCAACAATCATATTAGTTGGCAGGCTTGAAGATTTGTATACTACTGAAACCATAGCATCTAAAGGATTGGTAACCACTATTACAAATGCGTTTGGAGAATGTTTTTTAATATTTTCCCCAACCTCTTTCATTACTGCAGCATTAGTTTGCAGAAGGTCATCTCTGCTCATTCCAGGTTTTCTGGCAATGCCAGCAGTTATTATAATTGCGTCAGAGTTTTTTATATCTTCATACCTATTTGTACCAGTAATATTGACATTAGATCGATCAATAGGAGATGATTCTGTAATGTCAAGTGCTTTACCTTGTGGTATTCCATCGCTTACATCAAGCAAAATAACATCTCCTAGCTCTCTTAGTGCAATCATATGGGCAAGAGTCCCACCGATATTTCCTGCACCAATCAAAGATATTTTTTTTCTTTGTGCTGTCATTTTCTACTCCTTTATATTTACTTTTGTGGCTTTACTAACTTCCCAAGGGGATAAGCTGTCAAACATACGAAAATCTTGTGGTAAGTCTATAGGATTATATACAACCTTTTTTGCCTCTATATCGTATCTTACTTCCTCGTAGCCAGTGAGAGGAAAATCTTTTAACATTGGATGACCTTTGAATCCATAATCCGTTAAAATCCTACGTAAATCTGGGTGATCAGAAAACTCTATTCCATACATATCAAATACTTCACGCTCAAACCACGAAGCTGCGTTAAATATCTTTGCTACACTTAGAGGTATATCACCTTCACATAACTGAAGCTTTATGTGCACTCTGATATTGTGTACAACGCTGAGCAAATTGTATATTAGCTCGAAACGTTTTTCTCTATCTGGGTAATCAACTCCAAAAACGTCAACTAATAATTCAAGCCTACACTTTTCATCATCACGTAGAAAGAGTAAGTGATTTTCAATGTCATTCAAAGCTGAATATATTACAATAGTGCCATCATTTTTCTGAATACATTCACATTTAGTCTTTTTTTGTATGTATTTTGCAGTTTTATCCATGCTATATATTTTTAGTTCGTTTTATTTTATTTTGTAGACATAGCATTCCATATAGCAACGCCTCAGCAGTTGGAGGGCATCCAGGAACATACACATCAACTGGCACAATTCTATCGCAACCACGGACTACTGAGTAAGAATAATGATAATAGCCACCGCCATTTGCACAACTTCCCATAGAGACGACGTATTTGGGATCTGCCATTTGATCATAAACTTTACGCAATGCTGCTGCCATTTTATTAGTTAACGTGCCAGCAACAATCATAACATCTGCTTGCCTTGGGCTTGCACGAAAGATTATGCCATATCTATCAAGATCATAACGACTGGATGCAGTGTGCATCATCTCTACTGCGCAACATGCAAGACCAAATGTCATTGGCCACAATGAACCAGACCTTGCCCAGTTCATTATATAATCTATTAAATCGCCAAATTTAGTGATAAGAAAACCTTCTTTTTTGTAACGATTCCAGTCGCCATTAGATAAATTTATTCCCATTCCAACGCACCTTTACACCACTCATAAATAAAGCCTATAGTAAGTATTGCAAGGAATATCATCATAGACCAAAATCCGCAATAGCTTATTTTAGATAAAGAAACGGCCCAAGGGAAAAGAAAAGCAATTTCTAAATCGAATATTATGAACAATATTGCAACTAAGTAAAATTTTATGTCGAAACTTTTTCTGGCTCTTGATAAAGGATTAAAGCCACACTCATATGTAGAAAGCTTTTCACCATCTGGGTTACTGACTGCAAGAAACATAGGTAATACACCTAAAGTAAAGGATACTACAATTGATACACAGATAAAAATTAATATGGTTAAATATTCACTCATTTAAAAAACATATAACACTATGAATTTACATGCTTTCCTAATCTTTTACCACCTAAAATATGTATGTGAAAGTGCGGTATAACTTGCTCTCCATCTTTACCGTGATTAGTAACTAATCTATATCCTGTTTTTTCTAAGTTATATTTATGTGCTATTTCTCTAACAGTTTTAAAAAAACTTACTATTTCCTCTTCGGAAGCTTTCAGAACAAAATCATCGTATGAAACGTATTGAGCTTTTGGTATAACTAGAATATGAACTGGTGCATCAGGATACTTATCACGAAAAGCCAGCACATTTTCATTTTTATGTATTTCCTCATAAGACAACTCACCTCTTAATATCTTAGCAAAGATATTAGTGTCATCATAAGCTGTACTACCCATACTTTATTAAATTCCTGGTCCTCTTCTATTTTGCTTATGATTTGGTGTAGAAGGTGGGCTTATTGCTGCTTCGCTAGAAGCATCTTCAAGACTTGAAACGTCGTCTTTTAGCTGTATATCTTGTCCACGCAAAATTGACCCATAGTCCATTTGGTGTCTTTTTGAAAAAGTTTCTATTCTATTTGCCCTTCTTGCAGCAATAACTTCTGGTTGTAAATGATACATATCTCCAGGAACAGTTAGGCTATGATACCTTTCCTCTATTTGAACTTCTTTCATAACACTCTCCATAATTTATTTCCCCCTACCTCTTATGCTTTCGCAACTTTCAAAATCTTGTTTAATAGCTTTTTGCCAATTATTTAAAATTTTCTCTGATGACTTTTCTTTATCCATAGGCCTTACAACTTCCTGTGACTTCTGCTTTTTACTATCATATCCACTATACAACTTTTCTGCAATACCATACAGCAATTTCCGATCTGTGTGAACTTTAAACTCTCCACCAGTAATTTTTGCCAAATTTTTAAGATCACAATCAATCTTATTATAAATTCCTTCAAGAGCGTACTTTTTCATTACTTTTTCATCCATACCTAGATTTTTATCTTTTATTTCTTGGATAATTTTTTCAACATCAACTTCAATTACAATTTTGTTTTCTTCTCTAAAAATAGTTATATTGGGCAGATCTTCCCTTATTTCATCTAATTTCTCTGGACTCAAGTAAGGTATATCCCCCGTTAAAGTTCTTGACGCTAAAAAACTTACCTTACCTTTTTCTTGTTTTGTTATTTGTATGCCGAGGTACTTACTAGCTTCTGTGGTTTTTATAGGTGGGTCATATTTCTCTTCTTCTTTAGGTAAATCACTCACAGCGTTTTTTAATGAAACTTTAGCATCATGCTTCATTTCATCAATTGAAGCAAACGGTTTCTTTATAGGATAAATAAGTGCTTTAGGCACAAGAAAAAACACGCCTTTTATCTTAGCCAAAATAGACTTTTTATTTGACTCATCTTTTGCCATACATACCTCCAAGTCACTTTCTACAATCAGATAGTAAAACACACTCAATTATAGACGAAAATATTTAAGCTTGTATATCTATTATAAGATGAAATTATAGAAATAGCAATCATTATTTGTACATTACCAAAGTATGTAGTATTTTTGCTGCTTTTCTTGTTCAAATTACCTTTAAAGATAAATTATGTTAAAATGGAACGCAAATAATATTATAGATGCTACTGGCGGAAGAGGGGAGGGTGTTTGTAATTCGGTGTATAGCTCAAATATTTCAACGGATACAAGAAGCATAAAAAAAGGTGATTTATTTATTGCTCTCAAGGGAAAGAAATTTGATGGGCATGATTTTCTACATGAAGCATTTTTAAAAGGAGCTGTTGCTGCGGTAGTAAGCGAAGATAAATATAGAAATTTTCCTCTAATTATTGTGCAAGATACTCTAAAAGCTTTGCATAATATGGCATCATATTACATTAGAAATATTCTTGTTAATGCTAAAGTTATCACAATTACAGGTAGTGTTGGGAAAACCACTACAAAAGATATGCTTAACACTGTTTTGTTGCATTATGGAGTATCTCATGTAAATGAAGGTAACTTGAATAATAATATAGGATTGCCTTTTACGATTCTAAAAGCGCCAGAAGACTGCCAGTATTTAATCCTTGAAATAGGAATGAGTAGAGCTGGTGAAATAAAAGAGTTATCGAAGATTAGCAATCCGGATATTGCAGTTATTACCAACATTGAACCTGCGCATGTTGAAAACTTTTCATCTCTACTTGATATTGCGCAAGCGAAATTAGAAATTCTACATGGTATGAAAAATAATGGTACTTTGGTTTTGAATAAGGATAATGAACATTATGATTATCTCTTATCAAATGCTAACAGAAATGTAGTAAGCTTTGGTAAGAATGAAAGTGCTACTGTTTGTTTGTTAGAACTAATAAGAGACGATAACGGTCTAAATTTAAAAATCAAACTGAACAGTGGTCAAATTATGAACTGTAATTTACCTGTAAAAGGCGAACATTTTGCATACTCTGCATTAGTTGTTACAGCAGTTTTGCAAAGTCTCGAACTTGATTTATCTAAATTACCACTAGCACTTGAGAATTTTACTGTAACAGAAGGTAGAGGTAATGTTCATCAAGCTAAATACAATGGAAAATTAGTACATTTGATTAACGACTCCTATAATGCTAACCCTACTTCAATGAAGGCTGCAATAAGAACTTTAGGTACATATTCTAATTTAAGAAAAGTGGCACTACTTGGCGATATGTTAGGACTTGGTAATGAAAGCATAGTATTTCATACAGAATTGCTTGACTCTATAGTAGAACAAAATGTGAATAAAGTTCATACAGTTGGTAAATTTATGTTAGAATTGAATAAACTTTTACCGGAGAATATAAAAGGCATGCATTTCGATGATTCTAACCAATTGAAAAGTAATTTAGCTAATATTGTTCAAGGTAATGATGTAATTTTAGTTAAAGGTTCTCATGGAATGAGAATGGACCTTATAGTGCAGGAATTCACAATAGAATATTAAATAAAACTATTGTATTAATTTAAAGTTAAGTTATTGGAAGTTTTAACTGTGATAAAACGTATAATTATTTTTGGTGGAACGGGATTTATAGGAAAACACATCGTAAGACGCTTGGCAGCGGCGGGGTATTTAATAAGAATATTTACTCGTGATCAGGAAAAAGCTGCTTGTCTGAAGTTATGTGGAAATTTAGGACAAATATCAATAATTGAAGGAGATTTTTTTAATGAAAGATCAATTTTAGAAAGTATGGAGGGGTGTGATGTTGTTATAAATTTAGTAGGAATATTATATGAAAAAAGAAAATACGATTTCTATGACGTTCATGTTAGAGTAGCTGAAAGAATAGCAAAAGCTGCGCAAATAAAAAGTGTATACATGATGATACATTTTTCTGCCATGGGAATAGAAAATAGTAAGCTGTCAAGATACGCCCACAGTAAATTAGAAGGTGAAAAAGCTGTAACTTCAGCATTTCAGGGAGCAATAATAATTAAGCCAAGTCTTGTATTCGGTAAAGAAGATAGTTTCTTCAATAAATTTGCAAGATTAGCAACAATTCTTCCTTTTTTGCCGTTAATCGGTAGTGGAATAACGAAGTTTCAGCCGATATGTGTAACAAACTTAGCTGAAGTGGTATACCGTATTATCAGCTTTAATAAGCAAGATAAAAAAATTTATAATATAGGTGGACCAAAAGTTTACTCTTTTAAAAGCTTATTAAAGTTTATTCTGAATGTGACTAACAGAAAGTGTCTACTGATCAATGTACCTTTTCCAATGGCAAGATTGATAGCCTTTTTCTTAGAAAGTAAAGTTGTTTCTGTACTGTTAAAACCTATAACCGGAGATGCAAGCCCTATACTTACTCGAGATCAGGTGAAAGTTATGATGAGTAGTTCAATCGAAAAGTCAGATGATCTCGGAACAATGAAAATTAGACCACTAGCAATTGAAAATGTGGTACCAGAATACTTGAAAATTTATAGAAAGCATTGATAGAAGAATGTGCCCGGTAGGATTCGAACCTACGACCCACAGCTTAGAAGGCTGTTGCTCTATCCAACTGAGCTACGGGCACACATCATATATAAAATGCTTCTTAGTACACGTGAAGTCAAGTATTTCTTGTGAATATAATGTTTGTGATAATATCTCAAAACTTTGTCAGTACAGCATGTAACGATAAAACTGAGAAAAAAGAAGCGTGGGTAATAGGAAGTCTAATAGCGCAGTAACACAGAACCCCAGGTCAGGCCTGCACCTATTGAAATCAGCAGTACCAGATTTCCTGATTTTATTTTTGATTCTTGTATTGCATAGTCTAAGGCCAGTGGAATTGATGCTGCTGAGGTGTTTGCATGCTTATCAACGGTATTAATCACTTTCTCTATAGGAAAATCTAATTTCTTTACTACTGCTTCAATAATACGAATGTTTGCTTGATGGGGAATTAACCAGTCAATATCAATGATTTTCAAATTATTGCATTTCAGAGTTTCCTCTACTGAGGCTGTTAACTTATCCACTGCATGTTTAAACACTTCTCTTCCATTCATAAGTATCTTTCCAGAATCACGAGTAGAGGATACCCCTCCGTTCGTACATAGTATGTCCACATTGCCATCAGAGTGTAAGTTTGTTGATATGATGCCGCTGCTACCCATTTCTGATTTTATTATCACTGCACCAGCACTATCACCAAAGAGTACACAAGTTGACCTATCTTCCCAGTCAACAATCCTAGACATTATTTCAGCACCAATAACGAGCGCATATTTTATTCTATTGTGAGATTTTATGAGCGAATCAGCAACTGTAACTGCATATATAAAACCAGAGCATGCTGCTTGTACATCAAAAGAAAATGCATTTTTACATTTTAACTTACTTTGTACAATCGTTGCACAGCTAGGCAAAGTTTTGTCAGGTGTTGTTGTTGCAACTATGATCAAACCAATTTCATCTATTGAAATTTTCGCTTTTTCTATAGCATTTTTTGCTGCATTAACAGCTAAATCTGACGTTAGTTCTCCTTCATCTGCTATATGTCTTTGAACTATTCCTGTTCTTTGCCGTATCCATTCATCGTTTGTTTCAACTATCAATGCAATTTCGTTATTACTCAAAATTTTTTTTGGTAGGTAAGAACCAGTGCTCAATATGAAACTTTTATTCAATATGACTTACCCCGTTAATTATCTTCTGGTTCAAATTTTCACTGATTGCATTTACTGCAAATTTTATAGCGTGAGCAAAAGAAATAGCATCAGAATTTCCGTGGCTCTTTATAATGATACCATTTAGCCCTAAAAACATAGCTCCACTTCTAATTTTAGGATTAAAACGCTCTAATGCTTTATTTAGCTTGGGTTTTAACAATATGCCGACAAGCATTTTTGTCATCCATGAATTAAATACTTCCTGTTTTATTAGACTGATAAAAGTACCAGCAGTTGCCTCAGCTGTCTTGAGCATTACATTACCAACAAAACCATCAGCAACAATTACGTCTATATTACCATCTAAAAATTCACTTGCCTCTATATATCCTTTGAAGTTAATACTTGGAGCATTTTTGAGTAACTCAAAAGCTCCTCTTACTGAGTCAGTACCTTTCACTTCCTCTGTACCAATGTTTAGCAAAGCGACTTCAGGATTTTCAACTTTTAATGCTATTTTTGCAAATATACTCCCCATTAATGCAAATTGAAATAATGAGTCAGTATTACAGTCAACATTTGCACCAAGATCAAGCAATGCAAAGCTTTTTGTCTTAGTTGGACAGACAGATGCAATAGCAGGACGATAGATATTGGGTAATGTTCCTAAAATAAATCTGGAGATAGCCATCAATGCTCCAGTGTTGCCTGAAGACACCATCCCAAAAGCTTTACCTTTTTTCACTGCTTCAACAGCTGCCTTCATACTTGAATCTTTGCGATGTCTAAGTGCAAAAGAGGGTTTATCATTTGGAAGAACATTATCAGAGCAATGGGTAAATTCGGAGTTATCGCTTACTTTTTTGTATTTTGAAAGCAAAGGAGATATTTCTTTCTGATCTCCATAAATATGAAAAAAAACTTCAACACCTGGGTCAACAAGATTATCCAAGAAAAAACTAGCACCTTGAATTACGGAAAGAGGTGCAAAATCCCCTCCCATAGCATCAAGTGCGATAACTATGTTGTTGTTGACCGTGGGTAACATATCATGAGTTACTCCGCCTTTTGTTTAATGAAAACACGTTTTCCTTTGTAACTATTGTCAACTGCTATGTTGTGAGGCAACATGAATTCTCCAGTTGTTGCACATACTACAATATTCTTAGGCTTAATAGCATGATGAGAACGATGCATATTACGCCTTGACTTTGACTTTTTTCTCTTCGGAACTGCCAAAACTTACTCCAATTCAATTATATAACACAATTTATTAGTAGCATGTTTTTTACAAGGAGTAAATAGCAAAATAAATAAGGTTTTCTTATACAATTCAGTCTTATAAACTTAAACTCAAGCATTTTGATCAAAGTATATTGAACTTAAGACATATCTTGACTATACTCTGGCGAAGTTAATAAAAATTTTAATAAAATCAGTAAAACTAATTTGAGCTAAGATAAATGTAAAGTGAGTTCCTTTAATATAGACAGCGTTAGAATAATCGGTAGATGCTTTATGAACTTTCTGTTGAGGATTGGTAACGCATTTGTATTTTTTATTCAATCTCTATACCACTGCTTTATTCCTCCATATTATTTTAGCAATGTGGCAAGACAAATTATAGAGATAGGCTTTTTCTCTTTGCCAATTGTTGGGCTCACTGGAGTTTTTATAGGAGCAGTGATAGTTTTACAGAGTAGCTTAAGTGGTATATTGATTAATCAAGAACAAGTAGTACCTAAACTTGTTACGATCACTATCATTAAAGAGTTAGGGCCAGTTTTGATCAGCTTAATAATGGTAGGAAAGGTTGGGTCCTCAATTGCAGCAGAAATTGGCACGATGCGCATCACTGAACAAATAGATGCACTTACAACTTTGGACATCAATCCTTTCAAATATTTAATTGTACCAAGAATTCTAGCGTCAGTTATAGTATTTCCAATACTTACAGTATGTGCAGATCTAATAGGAATATTTGGAGGGTATGTCACCGCAGTCTTTGAATTTAACCACAATTTAAATATATACATAAAATATACAGCTCAATTCTTTAATATGTACGATTTTATTGTTGGGCTAATGAAAGCGACTGCTTTTGGAGCCATAATTTCTGTTTCAAGTTGTTATTACGGTTACCATTGTAGGGAAGGTGCACGAGGAGTAGGTATTGCAACAACATCAACTGTTGTTATATCCTCTATATTGATAATTTTAGCAAATTACTTAATTACTTTAATACATGCATAGCCCCATAATATCAATATTGAATATAAGCTTATCCTTTGATGATAGAACGATATTAAACAACATAACTTTCAATATATCGAAAGGAGAATCATTAGTCATACTTGGCGGCTCAGGAAGTGGTAAATCTGTATTAACAAAAATAATTATTGGATTACTGACACCAGACTCAGGGTCTATTAAAATAAATAGTAAAAGCAAAAATAAATTTGGAGTCTTATTTCAAAATTCCGCTTTGTTTGACTACGTTACAGTGTGGGAAAATATATCTTTTAATTATAAAAAACGCTTTAATATCAGCATAAAGGAGGCAAAACGCCTAGCAATTGAGAAGTTAAATGATGTTGGGCTGGAAGAAAACATAGCAGAAATGTTTCCAGTAGAACTATCAGGTGGAATGAAGAAAAGAGTGGCACTTGCAAGAGCAATTGCACACAACCCAGAAATTATTGTATTGGATGAGCCAACTTCAGGATTAGACCCAATCATGTCAGATGTAGTAAACGAGATAATAATAAAATTATCTCAAGATCTTCGTCCTACAATTATCACGATTACACATGATATTCATAGTGCATTTAAAATAGCTGACAAAATAGCAGTATTATATGAAGGGGAGATCATTTCTCACGGAACTGTTCAGGAAATACAAAATACTAACAACGAATATATAAAAAAGTTCATTTATTGTATATAGCTACAGGTTTACAAACGATATTATGGATGCTGTAACTAGCCTAACTTGAGATATCGATAACCTTCGGTCTGTTACTAGTGTAGTGCTACGGTGGTATAGTGTGTTAGCTATAAAACAGCGCATTAAATATAGATAAAGTAACTTGTATCAATTTTGATTATCATGCCAATTCCAACTGAAGAAATTTATTGAATTTATTACTTCACGCTAAAATAATATACTTTACTATTCAACAGCAATTACAACTGATGATTTTATTTCATTCCACTACCTGCTGACTTACTTTCTGCTTAGCATATCCATCAAATCAGATTCTTTGAGTTTACTATGGTCAATTTTACTGAACTTATTCACCATAGAGCTCATTTGATTATACTGCTTAATTAGAAGATTAACGTCAGTTACACTTGTTCCGGACCCCTTAGAAATTCTAAGTCTTCTTTTGCCATTTAAAATATCTGGATTTTGCCTTTCTTTTTCGGTCATTGAGTTTATGATGGCTATATATTTTTTCACTTTATTGTCATCGGGCACACTGCTACTTAGCTTTTTTGTGAATGAACTAGGAATGAATTTCATTATGTTGCTAATGCCATCCATTTTACTCAGAGTCTTTAACATTCCCACTAGGTCGTTTAGGTCGAATTTACCCTTTTTTACTTTCTTTTGTAACTTATCAATTTCTTCCTGACCAACAATCTCAGCAGCTTTTTCAACCAATGATACAACATCACCCATGCTAAGTATCCTTTTTGCAATTCTATCGGGATAAAAATCATCGATATCACTTAATTTTTCACCACAAGCAATAAATTTAATTGGACAATCGGTGATCATTTTCATAGAAAGAGCAGCACCACCACGTGCATCACCATCAACACGGGTGAGAATAATGCCGGTTACACCTATTATCTCATTGAATGATTTGGCAATATTGACCGAATCCTGGCCTATCATTGCGTCGGCTACTAAAATAACTTCTGCAGGTGAAGCTATTTCCTTTACGGCTTTCAACTCATTCATCATATTATTATCAATATGAAGCCTGCCTGCGGTGTCTAGTATTAATACATCATAATTTTCGTTCTTTGCTGCTGCCAGTGCCCTTTTTGTAATTGTAACGGGCTTCTCGTCTATTACTACAGGTAAAGTTTGCACATCTATTTGTTTACCTAGCACTTCAAGTTGTTTTTGGGCAGCCGGTCTATAAATGTCTAAAGAAGCGAGCATCACTTTTTTCTTTTGTTTTTTTAACTTTAAAGCAAGCTTCCCTGAGGTGGTTGTTTTACCCGCACCTTGTAGGCCCACCATCATAATCACAGCAGGGGGTTTAGCTGCTAGGTTTAAGTCGCTTTTCTCTGATCCGAGAACTGCAACTAAATTATCCTGCACAATTTTGATTATCATTTGCGATGGAGAAACGCTTTTTATGACTTTTTCCCCAATCACTTTATCTTTAATGTCATTGATGAATTTTTTCGCAACTTCAAGTGAAACGTCAGCTTCAATTAAAGCTATACGTATTTCACGCATGGCAAGGTTAAAATCATCTTCAGAAATGATTGACTTTCCTCTCAGTTTACTAAATACAGAATTTAAACTTTCGGTTAACGATTTAAACATAATAGCGCTAGTAGAATACTCATTAAAAAGAGAGAAGAAGCTGAAACAAAACTCACTGAGTTATAACTCAGCACTTCTTTAAGTTTAGTAATATTATTAAAGTATAAACTAGCAAGTGAATTAGTCAAGTTTTGCAGTACGGTGGCAGACATTTCTCTCACTTTAAAGACCAGTTGATTGAACAGCAAGACAGTATAAGGTATGAAAGCTCTAAAAATCCAATCAACATCCATTTTAAAATTTATTCTTGGCAAAAATAACTTGCGTAAAGGAATAAACAATAAAGTGGTACATAGTAATAAATAAAACTGAGACCAAATGTTTTGTGTATTGTACACCAGATCAAAAATTGAAGGTTTATTGTAAATAGGTAAGTAAGGGTTGCCAGCGATTACGCATATAAATGCTAAAATAATCATAGTCATTTTGCCTCCCTTATCTGCTAAAGGTTTCGACTTACTTTTTGCAATAAATATGTAGTAAAGAAACTTGAGCCCCACGCTTAAATAAAGCAGTAAATTTAGAGTCTTGTATAAGTTTTTATACACTTCTAAATTAGCACTACTTGCTTCAATCTCGGCTGTAATGTATGATTTACTAATAAATCCAGCGGTTCCAGGAAATGCAGCCATTGTAAGTATTGCAATTATAGCACACATGCCTTCCACTGACATCAGTTTACCTACTCCATTAAAACTAATTGTTCTTGTTCGTGAAATAATCGAATTGCTGACCACAAACAATAATGATTGATAAACAAGAGAGAAGATTATATGCAGTATCAAAATTGGTATTGCCTTTTCCGAAGGGCTGAGTAAACCTCCTGCAATAATCAGTAAGCCCATTTGTCCTACAATATTATAGCATAAAAATCTACGAATATTTTGCTCAAGAGAAGCAAATATAATGCTGTAAATTGCAGTGATGGCGCCTACAAGCGCTAATATTTCAGTACAATCTTGCCATAGGTTATAAGTGTGTAAAAGCATCACTAAAAAAGAGACTTTAGTGGTAAATAAAGAGAGATATGTGGTGCCATGTAGCGATGCAGCAGGATATGCATCAACAACCCAAAATGAAAAAGGAAAACAAGCGCAGTTTATCAATAAACCCAAAATTATCAGGTTAGTGCTTTGAAGTGCCAATCCTGCTATTAATATAACTCCAACGAAAAAGTGTACACAAGCGTACCTTATTGCAGGTCCACTATCTCTACAGCCAGCTGCGATAGTAAAAAATGCACTGACGGTCATTAATTCACAGAATATTATAACCAATATCATCTGCTTGGATAAAATTGCACAGAGTGAACAGGTAGTGTAAGCAGCAAAAGATAGCATCTCTGAAAAAGTCAAATTTTGTGTTGGTAGAACAGCTAAAAATGCAACTGACAAAAAAGATATTAGTACGATACGAAAAGATAAATCAAAATCTAGAATTGGGAGAGACCAATTTACTGCAATGCTCAAATTTTCAGGTAATTTTAGAACTATAACTATTAATGCAGTCAGTAGAAGTAGCAGTGACGATTTATAAAGTTGCACAATAATTTAAACCAATATGGTTTATGCTATCTTAATATATGAATAAAATCAATTTGCATATTAACCACTAATTAAACTAATTACCATATAATTATATCAGGGTTTAGAGGGTTGTAGAGAAACCGGTCAGATTAGGTTTTTAATCTAATCTGACCGATAGCTTTAATAGTGAGGTAAGCTTTAATATAGCACTCCTAATTCATAGTGCTACACTCGTGCATAATTTATTTTTAATTTGTGCACGAGCGTTAGTAAATTATTTACTTTTTGAAATAAAGTTTGGCGTCACTTTAATACCAAGAACTTCAGTAACTCCACCAATTGAAAGTTATTTACTCGCTTTCTCTTAATTATCTGTACAAATCTAATGTAGCTAGTAGTTTTCAATTCACTCATTCAACTTTTATGACCTTTGCAATAGTTGATCCTATTAAAGAATTATTTGTTAATTTAGTTTTTTATGTTTTTTGGATAATGGTATAGATAGGTTCCACTAACAAGTAGCGGAATATTAGATTGTTTTCAGTCTATAGTCAAGTGCTGTAATTACGCATTTGAGCAGCAGATACTGGAACTCAGAAAGCTCTTGAGTAGCTATATAGTGAAAAATTAGATTATAAAATCCTCTAACAGTACATTCTGTGTTGTACCATCATCCACAACTGTGTAATCAATATCACACTTATTGAGCCCACTTAATATCCTATTGTGGAAGTATTTTTCACCATAATCTTCCATAATAACAGTGATATAGTCAACACTGTCAATATCAGGGAGCTTATTACATATTTTTGGATCTTTGACTGCATAGTGTTGCGTAAACTTACACTCATTAACGTCATCTTTACAAAAAGAAATTTTTCCTTTTTGTTTATCATCTGTAGTCATGATAAATCTGTTGCCTTCTTTATCTCTTGCTATAAATTCATAGCTGTTCTTGTCTATAGAGTATTTTTCCTTTGGAAATGACAGTGTTAAGTTGTATGTCATAATGCTACCTTAATAAAAATTATTATTGTAGTATAGATTTATTAATAAATAATATATATTATGATATAATTAGTGCGAAGTGGGTTTACCAGTTGGACCCATAAAGATTATTTCCTCTCCTTCTCTTAAGCCTCTGCACAAATTAGTGGAGCCGCCAGTTTCAAGCACAATAGTGGAAATAATTCCTTTTTTTTTGTCTACTTCAGTGCCGGTTACAGCTATACCTTCCATAGCAAGGGTTGTATTATTGACTTTTCTGCTATTGATTGCAAAATTTTGCAACCTAAAGAATTGTCCGGGTTTAAAATTTTTTGCCGCAAGTGGTGCTTTGATCACTATTTCCACAACTTTGTCAGTTAAATATTGAATTTTTATAATCTTTGCGGTGAATTGCTCTTTGATTCTATTAAAAAATTTTTCGTTAGCCAGGTGTTCTGATATTATTCCAGCGCGTGACGCTTTAGTGTACAAATGCTGCAATTTGTAGGTAATTCGCATAGTAGGTGGTGTTATGCAAGTAGCTGACACTGGAATCCAGTTCTGACTATACAACCATCTGATGTACTCATTCAAAATTAAGTTTTCTGGATCCCAGTGTCTGGGCACTGGAATGACATCTTTTTTGGTGAAAGTTACTCTTACATTACAACATTCATACAAGTGTGCATATGACTCCGAGATTCTAGCTGGAGTGGGAGAAATGAAGCTAACTCTATTCAAAAGCTGAGAAATGATAGGGTAGCCGTTCTTAGCACTTGCCATAGCTTTCACGACGCTGCCGCTATACGAAGGGTGAAGATCACCAAAAAAGCTAATTGTTTTATTGTCTTGCTTATATACCAATATCCTGTCTTTATCCTGCATCTTAGGAGAAAATACTGGATCTATTTCTTTTCCTAATGAGTTTAAATGAATAAAATATCCATTACTTAGTTGAAAATGCTTTTTATCTTCTGTTGCAATAGCCGTGTTTGGTTCAGTGCCTGCTGCTATGAGAATAGAGCGTGCTTTGATACATTTAATTTCGTGGGATTTTGTATCAATCAGTTTTATCAACTCAGCATGATTATATTTGTCTGTAACAATTTCAATAGGCTCTAAGTTTTCAATGAAGTAGATTCCTTCTGACAATGCATTTTGCACCTCTTCGCTATTTAATCGATAGCTCGGTGAATCTTTTAGCTCTTTTCTGTATATAATTTTCACTCCCCCGAAGCTCTTAGTTAGTTCCAATATTTTTGCTTCTCTATTCTCTTTTTTTGCTAACTCTTGCTCTGCTTGGATCAATTTTGCGTGCGATATAAGCTCATTTGCAATTTCATATTCTTCTTCCGTCCAATCTTTTTCAACATATTTCTTTCCATACTTATCAACTAATATCTCATAACGAAGAAGAAATTTTTCTACTTGAATTGGATAATATGCTAAAGCTTCAGTGGCAGTATCAATTGCAGTGAGTCCTGCACCTATGACAACTATCGGCATGCGAACTTGCAGATTTGCTATGGAGTCGAACTTAAGAGCACCGGTAAGTTGTAATGACATCAGAAAATCAGATGCCATGCGCACTCCGCGAGCCAGCATATTCTTTATTTTGATCATTCGTGGCTTGCCAGAGCCAAGTGCTAGTGCGATGTGATCAAAACCCAAGTTGAAGGCATCATCAACATTAATCGTGCCATCAAAACGAATGCCTCCATAAAGTGCGAAATTCTCACGCCTTTCCAGTAGTAATCTAATAATCTTTAAGTAATTTTTATCCCATCGGGAAGTAATGCCATATTCTGCCACCCCACCAAACCCATCTGCCATGCGTTCACTCAATTTTTCGTGTTTGAAATCTTTAATTAGCTGAAAATTATCGATCAAAGGTTCAATCTTTAGTCCATCAATGGCGATAACGTTATGCCCATCGTTTAATAAATGATGAGCTAAATTAAAACCCGCAGGACCAAGTCCTACAACTAGAACGTTTTTTCCAGTATTTTCTTTTGGCAATGGACGCTGAAAATTTAAAGGATTCCAACGGCTAAGCAGAGAATATATTTCAAATCCGTACGGCAAATTGAGTACGTCGTCCAAAATCCTTGTTTCAACCACTGGCACATTTACAGGCTCTTGTTTCTGATATATGCATGAGTTTATGCAATCATTGCATATTCTATTCCCAGTAGCTGCACATAATGGGTTATCTATCATCACAATTGCAAGACTTGCTATGCTATATCCTTCGCTTTTTACCAGATTCATTTCTGATATTTTCTGCTCTAGTGGGCAGCCGTGCAGCTCAACTCTAAGTGGAGACTTTTTGAAAGTGTTGTCATCATTGATTAGCCCCTTTGAGCAGCTGTCCTTACTTTGCTTATGACAAAATATGCAGTAGTGAGCATTATCTAGTGCTTTATTCAAACTCACCTTTTTGCTTGTTAGATCAAAATCATATCTTCTTTTCACCTCATTTGAATACAGAACCTCAACCTCGTCTACTTCTTTTTTCAAGAATGATACGAGATTTTCGTAATCAATTTTCTTATGTATGCTAAATAGTATACTCTGTTTATTTTTTACTCTCCAAACTGCATATTGAGCCGCAAGTTCTATTTCTTCTTTGTGATCCTCTTTATTTTCAAGCCAACTCATTACCTGCTCAGAAAAGTTTTTTTCTGTTGTCGGTAAAGTAATGAAACTATTTAATTTGTTAGTGACATAATCAATATTTGCTACATCAGTGTATTTCTTCAATGCATAACGCTGAACAAATAATCTTTTGCATCTGTATATTACAGCAAAGTCATTGTGTTTTTCCTTTAACTCTTCTACTTCTTTTTCAATATTGAAAAATTTTGCAATAAATTCATCAAGTAAATGTGAGAGATCCATTATTAACTGGCTATTACAACCATCTTTCATCCAAGCTGGAATCCATCCTTCTTGTTTTCTGGATCCCAGTGTCAAGCACTGGGATGAACACTGGGATGACATCGAAGAAGAAGCTGCTTTTTCTCTTGCTTCAACTAATGAATAAAACAAGCTTTCATCGCACGATTTTATGTAATCCAAAAACGCCTTATCTAACTTTATTAATTCATTACGAGTGTATAAGTTTGAAAATGAGATTTTGAAATTCAGTTGCATCTTTATACTATACAGTGTACATACTGTTTCTTATAGATGAAGATTTTATTTATCTTGCAGTTTTGCTAAGATTGTTGCTCCTGCAACCTCTTCTTTTCCAACAGATGCAACACACTTAAATTTGTATACACCTAAACGCAAACCTTCAAAGTTAGATTGAAGAATTAAGGTATCTCCTGGAGTGACTGGCTTTCTGAATTTTGCGTTTTCAATGGACATAAAGTATACAACTTTATTTTCTACTGTTTTTTTACCGAGAACACATATAGCAGATGCTTGAGCTAAAGACTCAATTATCAAAACTCCTGGCATTATCGGATGGCCAGGAAAATGACCAATAAAAAATTGCTCGTTGAAAGTCACGTTTTTAATTGCTTTTATACTCATACCAGGATCGCATTCTATGACCCTATCTACTAAGAGAAAAGGATAAGAATGTGGTAGTATTTTTATAATATCATTGATATTACATTGCATAAGTCTATTCAATGTTTTGCAAAGCAAATTCGGGTATTTCCTTGTTTACATTTTTTAATACTACATCCGATAAATCTACTTCATCCATAGAGTATAAAACTTGATTCTTTTTTGAAATAAATAGTACCAAATCTATGTTGTTTTTTTCTGCTGTTCTTTTAGCAACTTCTTTTATCTTGTTAAAGACACTTTCTACTGCTTCTCTATAATTTTCTTCTAAATGTGACATTTTCTTAGCGTAATTATCCCTAACACTTACAGTATGCTTACTAAATTGTTCTGTCTTTTCTTTTTTTGCTTCTTCTGACAAAAGGTCAAATTCTTCTTTCGATGGCTTAAATTTTTCTAACTCATTTTCAAATTCCTTCTGTAATCTAGAATTCTGCTCCTTTATTTGTTGTTGTATATTTTGCAGAGCCAGAGATTCATTGATAACCTTATCACTATCAATAATGGCAGCCTTTGTATTAAGCGTGCTCTGAGGTTGATACCCTACAAACTTATACCCCACAAATAAGGAAATAATTAAGGCAATAACTGATGTAAATAACTGTATATATTTCATTTAAATCCCCGCTTCAATAGAAATTTTAACGTTTGTCGATGGTATTATGTCATAAGCTTCCTTTACTAAAGGAAACCCAAAATCTAATCTAATTCTACCAAAAGGAGAAGGCATTGAAAAGCCAAAACCTGGTGATACTCTTATAAGCTTACTATCGTAATATTTCCCACTATATCTCTTCTTTTCATCTAAACCAAAAAGTGTTGCATAGTCAACAAATAGTGAGCCTTTGATACCAGCATAGTCGTATAATTTAGATAGTGGAAAATCTACTTGCTGTGTTAAATTAAAATAAGTTTTGCCTCCCAATGAGCTTTGATTTTTGTCTTCTGCTCTTGGTCCAATGCCGGAAAGGTCAAATCCTCTAATCTCATTACCCCCTTTAAAAAAGTGCTGGCCAATGTTTAGATCTTCATCGGTATAAGAAAAAATATGACCTGCTGCTACTTTAAAGCGCAGTGTTATATCATCATCAATTTTGCTTAATATAGGATGTGTATAAAAAGATAAGAATTCAGATTTTAGGAAATTTACATTTCCTCCCAATCCTGAAATATCCTGATTTAAGCGCAATAAATATCCCTCTTTAGGAGTATAGAGGTTATCCAGTTTATTGTATGATAACGTATATCCCACTGATGAAACCTGATACTCACCTTCTTGATCTCTTATTATCTCAGAGATATCCTCATCTTTTCCACCCTTATTGTCCATGTGTATGTGATTATACTTATAAGAATATTGAAAGGAATTGGTTAGATTTTCTGAGATTTTATATGATACTTTTGCTATTCCTCCCCAGTTGCAGGTATCGAAAGTAGTGTTTGGTTTGTCTTGTTTTTCATAAAAAACACCCATGCCTAGTGAAGTATCAGAGTCGTTAAAATTATTTTCAACAGCGTCTATACTAGTAGAAAGAACATATTGACTTTTTTCAAGAGCAAAAGATACTTCTTTACCACTACCAAATAAATTACGATCTGTGAAATCGGTTTTAACAAATACTCCACCAGGAAGAGACATACCACCTGTTAAAGATAACGAGGCAGTTCTTTTTTCTTTAACATTTAAATCAAGATTCACTGCATTGTCATCCACTGTATAACTATTTATTTTTACTGTTTCAAAGAAATCACTATATATCAATTTTCTACGTGATTTTTGGATCTCAGATGTGTTATATGCGTCACCTTCTGCCATGCTAAGTTTTCTTCTAATTACTTTATCTAAAGTGCGGTCATTGCCATCAATAGTAATTTGGTTTATATAAATCTTTTTACCTGGTAGCACTTTGTAAGTTACATCCACAATATTGTTATGTTGTGTATATTCTGGATTAACTTTTGCAAATATATATCCTTTTTCGCTTAAATGTTTACTTATTTTTTCTGCTGTATTGTTAATTTTAACTCTATTAAATATTTGATTATTTTCCTCTTTGATAAATTCTAATATTTCTTCCCTTAAACTTAAATCCTGAATCTCAGTTTCAATATCAACTTCATTATTTCCAAATAAGTATTGCTGCTTTTCATCAATCAAAAAAGTTAACTCTATTTGGTTATTATTATCAACCTCAACAATTGGTTGGATATTATTTTGAATATATCCCTTAGATGAATAGAAGCGATCAAGCAGTTCTGTGTTAATCAGTAGATATTGAGGTGAATAATGAGTTCCGCTTTTAAAAATGGCTCTAAATAACTTACTAAATATATCATTGCTATGCCTTTTGATAACTTGCTCTAACTCATTTGCTGAAAAGTTTTTATTACCTATAAATCGTAAACCCTTAATTTTAGAAGTTCTTCCTTCTTTTATCTTAAAAATTAGGTTTATCCTATTGCTACCAAGCTTATCTAGCTCATATGCAATTTTAACACCAATTTTACCACTGTTCCTATAAAGAGTAGCTAGATTTATTAAATCGTTTTGTAATTTTGTTTCAGTGAAAATAGTTAGTGATTTTGACTGGATAACGTTATTTAGCAACTCTTTACTGTTAAATAACTTATTGCCTTTCAATATTACTTTGTTAATCAATGGATTCTCATGAATTTTTACTACTAAGTTTTTTTCATCATCGATATAGGCGTTAATACTAGCAAATAACTTTGTTTTATATAAATCTTTTATAACTGAATCTACATCATCATCATTTATATGATTACCTGGTTCTAATTTTGTATAAAACCTTATTGTTTGATCACTTACTCGCTCATTGCCAATATACTTAATATTTTTTATCTGTACTTTTTCCTTATTTTCTAGAGCAACAAGTAGAGTGGGAAAAGAAATAAATATTATTATTAGTATGTGAAATAACTTTTTCATATGTATCTTAAAAAAGATGCCTAATATCATTTGTGATTGCAACTGCCATCAACAAAAACAGTATGGTAGCACCAAAAGTGGCTGCATATTTTTGATATTTCAAACTCAAATCTCTACGTATAACTGCTTCTATAATATAATGAAATAAATGCCCACCATCTAGTAGTGGTATTGGCAGCAAGTTAATTGCAGCTAAATTCGCTGAAATAATTGCCATAAAATATAGAACCATAATAAGTCCCTTTTTAGCTGATTGCCCTGAATATTTTGCAATTTTTATTGGCCCACCTATTTCATTTATACTCCTTTTACCAACAACAATTTGAAAGAGTGCTTTGATTGTTAAACACATAGTGTGGTAGGTTTCATTCACTGATAGGCTAGCAGCTCCAAGAAAAGATGACTGTTTTAACCCTATCATATTAATTGAGGTAATTCCTATAGTTTTTCTTTCTATTATGTTACCAAAGACATCTCTATCCTCAACTGTAAACGGAGTTAGAATAGTTCTGTACTCTTCGTTATTTCTGCTATACTTAATTTCTATTCTTGTTTCAGGGTTGGACATTATCACGCGTGAAATATCTTCAAAGTATTTTATTTTGTACTCATTGATCTGTGTAATAGTGTCACCTGGTAATAGGCCAGCTTGCTTTGCTGCACTTTCTTCAATTACATTACCAATTACTGGTGGAGTACGATAATAACCTGCCACGCTGAAAAATATTGTGAAGGCTATAACGGTAAATATCATGTTTGCAAAAGGCCCTGCAAAAACTATTGCTGCTTTTTGATATCGAGGTTTTGTATGGAATGAGTATAATTTTTCTTCTTCAGTTAATTTTTGTTGATCAACAGGAACGCTTGCTGCATTAGTATCCCCTAACATTTTAACGTAACCACCCAATGGAAAGGCACTTAATTTCCATCTAGTTCCAGACTTGTCGTTAAAACCAAAAATTTCAGGACCAAAGCCTATAGAAAAAGATTCAACTTTAACCTTGCATGCTTTAGCGACAATATAATGCCCACATTCATGCACGAATACTATGATAGAAATTATTAAAGAAAACGATAAAAAATAATATATTCCAGCGCTAAGTTGATGAGAAATTAATTCCACCTATGTTTTAAATCTTAATCAAACGTTGAGTATATTAAAATGCGCCTTGCTTGACAAGTATTTAGTTTAGTCTTTAAATTAAAAAAAAGTTTAATGACAATGATAGATATCTCCTTATTAAGAAGAAAACTGATGTATAGGAGTTGGCATAGGGGTTGTAAAGAAACTGATATACTTTTAGGGCATTTTGCATTGAAATATCTTGATAAATTTTCCTTAAGTGAACTAATTGAATACGAAAAAATAGTTGATCTTGATGATTGCGAATTATATTGTTACATAACTCGTAAGAGACTTCTCCCCCCTGATTTGAGTAGTGAGGTAGTCGATTTGATTGCTTCCTTTAATCACTTATGCACCCAATAATCTTGTTTACCCTATCTAATACTTCAGCATATTCTACTCTTTTTTCCTCCTTATACTTTTTGCATTCTTGATTTATTTCGTCTAATCGCTTTGTTAATTCTAAAATTTTGTCTTCGAGAGTCAATGCTGCAAGTAAGAAATTTAATGCATCTGAGCCCTTACCTCCAGTTCTTTGAGATATGGAGCTAACTAGCTTGTTGAAGCTATTAGCAAGTTGTAATAAATGGTCCTTCTTTTTACTTTCGCAAGATATTTTATATGTGTTATTATGTATAACTATTTCTACTACTTGCATATGATGCTATATTGTACAACTTTCAAATTTACAATATAGATTTTCATTCATTTATCAAGAGGGATAACTTTTTACTGCTACGAAAATAAGTTTTAAAGTATTGATGTTTTGCAACCTTCTGTGACGTCAAATTACTTGCTTCTTTCAAGTTATAGCTTCTAATTGAAAAAGAACCAAACCCCCTGATTTCAACTCTATTATGATATTTTAACGTGTTTGAAAACACTCGAAAAAAACTATCAACTATGGCTGCTATAATAACCTTATCTAACAAAAGGTTTTTTTTTGCCACTTTTGCTATTATATCAGATTTCGTTGCCATTTATATGAAGCACAAGAAGTTATTTGGCAGATAATATTATATTATATTTTTCAACACCTACTACTTCAACTTGTATTTTTTCTGATATAGAAAACTTTTTATTTTCTGGTAAATGCTCTTGATCTACTAAAAGGGTTACATTGTTCTCAATTTCAACGATTAGACCATTTTCCTCTCTCTTACTTACAGTAACCTGAATTTTATCCCCTACTTTAACTTTCTCTATCAGTTCTTCAAGAGGATCATACTCTATTTGTTTTACTCCAAGATAAATTCTTGTCCGATCTACGTTAGCCCTTATCACTTTTGCTTCTATTTCATCACCTACATTATACTTTTTTATCTCATCTGAATTGTTTTTCGACCAACTTAGATTTTGCATATAAATTGTTCCTTCTACGTCCTCAGATATCTCAGAATTATCAAAAGTCACAGATATTTGTGAACCATTGTTGCTTTTAACTTTACCAGAAACAATAGAACCAAGAGGATATTTATCAATAAATACTTGCCAAGGATTCTCTACGCACCTTTTTGTGCTTAAACTCATCTTATTTTTAATAATGTCAATACCGAGAATTTTTACATCCACTTCTTGTCCTATTGTTACAAAACTACTAATTGGTAAATTACTCTTGCTCCAAGTTATTTCTGATGAGTGTACCAAACCCGCAATCCCAGGTTTAATCTCAACAATGAATCCACAATCTTTTATACCCGTTACGCATCCTTTGTGTACGCTGTTAATTGGGCATTTTGACTCTAGATCTTGCCAAGGATTGTCTCCTAATTGTTTTACACCCAGGGAGATTTTTCCATTTTCTCTATCTATTTTTATAATTTTAGTTTTTATATGCTGACCACAAGAAAAAATTGCAGATGGATGACTTACATTACTCCAAGAGATATCTGTAATATGTAGCAGTCCATCTATAACTCCCACTGTATCTGATTCATGAATGCCAACAAATGCACCGTAGTGAGTGATGCTTTTTATTTTGCCTTCTACTACATCACCTTCATTTAAAGATTCTAAAAACTTAATTTTTTCACCAGCATGCAACTTCTCTAATACCAGCTTTCTTGATACTACAATATTCCCCTGCTTCTTATCCATTTTAAGAACGATGAATTTTTGTTCAGTTTCAATAAGGTGATTAGCATCTTTTATTTGCTTCAAATCCACATGACTCAGAGGTAAAAACGCACTTATTCCATCACCAAGATCAACAATAAAACCGCATTTAATTGAGCGTTTAATGATTCCTGTTACTTCATCTTTTGTAATTGCGCTTTCTTCCAATTTATTCCATTTTTCGTCTCTGATTGCTTTCTCACGACTAAGAACAACATTACCATGGTAATCTTCAATTCTTTCAACATAAACTCTAATTTTCGAGCCAACAGTGATATCATCATTACAACTGAGCTCCTTAATCAGAATTCTTCCGTCTGACTTTAAACCAACATCAACCACAATATCATTAGAATTTCTTCTTGTGATTATACCTTCTACCACATCTCCTTCTTTGATTTTGTTAGCAAAAGAATCTTCACAAAAGTCATTGTCTTGATTATCAAATTGATCTTGAAATATCTCTTCTATGAACCTATTTGATGATAGCCTCTTGATAGCAACTGTACTTTCCATACCTTTTAATTTTAACTTCATTAGAAATCATATATTATATAATATTAATAATTAGTGACAAGTAAATTCTCATTAATTCATTTCGAGAATTGTTTAAGCTATAAAAGATTAAGTTATGTAAGATATGTTATCTAGGAATAATAATTGGATTAGGTCATTTTCCAGAAGATCTAGGTTGAAGTTGAATGTTTTGGAGAAGTATTCTATTAAAAACAGCAAGGAATCTATAAAAAAGATCGTAGACTTACAAAAAAGAATACGAGTAGAAATAGGTTTCGGTAATGGTGAAAATATGCTCCATCAGGCATTCAATGAATCTGATCTATTATTTATAGGATGTGAGCCTTATTTAAAGGGGGTCTCTTCCTTGCTAAAAAGCATAGAAGCACACAGCATAAAAAATATTTTAATATGGACAGAAGATGCAAGAGAATTAATTGTCAATTTTCCTGACCACAGTGTTGAAAAATTCTTTATTCTCTTTCCAGATCCATGGCCAAAAAGAAGTCACAACAAAAGACGGTTAATTAATACGGAATTTTTAAATTTATTAGCAAAAAAAATACTTGTCACAGGTGAAATATTTATTGCAACTGATCATCAGGATTATGCAGAGTGGATAGAGTTACATATAAAGCAGTGTAATTTTTTAACCTATAAGGAAGATAGTTTTGCAAATTATACCCCAACAAAATACCACAGAAAAGCGCTAGAATATCAGCGTAAAATAAAGTTTTTTAAAGTAAATGTTATATCTAAACTGACTTAGATTTACCTCTGCTTGTTAGTACAGATGTGTACATGACACTCTATAGTGCAAGTAGCCTACCATATACTGGGAATAACAGTTTACTGAATTCTTTAATCTCACAAATAGAAAGATCAATAAACTTGATAAACATCAACATTATCAGCCAGCATTGCTTTTGCAACTTCAATTCTACCTTTTTTATGATCGGTTTGGATAATTTTATAACCTATAGCATTTTGTCTAGCAACCAATCTGGTGCTTCTCTACCTTTTTCCCACTTAGCAAATCTCATCTTTTCTTTTAGGTAATATTCTCTATATGCTTCTATTGGGTTATTACATTTATATCGATCAGGTAACGCTTGTGTAAAAGCTTGTATATCAGCTGATCGAAATATTAGCAAATCCTTGTTATTATCGCACCAATCTATAACTTCTTCGGATTTATGCGTTCTTTTGTATCGCAAGCTATATTCTATACACAATTCTTTTCCATGTTTTATTAACCAATCAAAGTTTCCTTTTGATTGTCTAGCCCATAAAGAACAAGGATGGTTTTTGTGAGTAAGTTTATATGGAACTTCTATATTCTGGTTTGTAATGCTGACTAAAGGATTTGGCTCTTTTAATGCTATTGAAAAAACACTGCTAAGCAATTGAGCAGTTTCTAGCGGCATTTTTACTATGTGCTTATCGCATAACATTTGTGCTGCAGTTACAGGATTTTCGTCTAATATAAAGATATTCATCTAAGCACCCAGAGATAGAATTTTTGCGTAGTATTTATTTCAATAAACCCTAAAATATCATTCAGAAAATGGATAAAACTCAGTTAAAAAAATTATACACAATTCCGAGGAACCTTTTCAAGCTACAATGAACGTATAGCTACCACTCTAGCAATATTATTTCTCACCCACTGAAGATATTGCACGGTACTGTCTACTTGATCGTCGTGACGGATTTCTGGAAACATTAAAATCTCATACTCAAAGTCGCTAAGCCATACTGCTTGGTTAGGGAGATGATATGAATTGTTATTGCTTGGTTGGAAGCATGAGAAGGTATAATAACTTCTCAGAGTGGATAGGTGGCAGGTTGAAAGTTTTTGTGAGGCCCTTTCTGCTTTTTGCAGTATACAGGAAAAAGACCTCGTGAGGGAGATTAATCGCCCCTGCCACCGAAAACCATCATGCGGCCTATAAAATTTAGTAACCGCGTATAGGAGAATGGACCAACCGGTAATATTCTACTCTGATATATTGGAGTATTCAATAAGAGGGAAAATTTATGCGTTATATAGGTGTTGATTTACATACTAATAGTTTTACTGTTTGTTATTTAGAACAGGAAAAACCAGAGCATATTAAAACATTTCGCTTACAGGATTTAGATAAATTTATTAAAGATCTTCGAGAAACAGATGAAGTAGCTTTTGAAGCAACAGGGAATAGCTGTTTCTTTTATGATGAAGTGTCACCCTGCGTTAAGCGTGTTGTTGTGGTTGCTCCCTTGCAATTTGAAGTTATTCGTCGTTCTGTAAATAAAACAGATAAACATGATGCAAGAGCTATTGCTTTTTTTCTCAGCAAAGATATGTTGCCTGAAGCAAAATGCAAGAGCAAACAATGCCAACAGTTAGCTTCTCTTCTTAAAACAAGAGATCAGTTAGTAAAATCACGGGTATCTTTAATCAATAAAATGCATGGACTTTTCAATTACCACGGAATAAAGATTAAAAAGGAAGTACTGACAACCAAAACGGGATTTGAACGCTCTCTAGGTAAACGTGATTGGAGTTACTTGGAAAAGGTTGAGATTGAAGTAATTAGCAGTAACCTGGAAGTTATTCGAGAAAGTCTCAAAAAACTTGAAAAGGAAATGATAGCTTTTGCCAAACAGCTCCCTGGATTTAATAATCTCATCAGTATTAAAGGCATTGGTGCAATTTCTGCAGCTGTCTTTGTTGCAACAATTGGTGATATTAATAATTTTAGTAATCCAGAAAAACTGACAGCTTATTTTGGAATTGTACCACGAGTTTCTCAATCTAATCAACAATGTACAATTGGAAAGATTACCAAACGTGGACCGAAAATAGGTCGTACTTCTTTAGTACAGTGTACTTGGATTGCTATACGTTATAGCCCTTATTTGAGAAGCTTTTATGAACATGTGAAAAAAAAGCGTGGTGCTGCTAAGGCTATTACTGCAACTGCTAGGAAGTTTCTAACAACCATTTTCTATACTCTTAAAAACAACTGGGTTTTCAAAGATTTTACAAAATATGAAATTTATAGTTGACAACAATCATAGGAGAAAAACATTATGAAAAAGATAGGGAAAGCTATTGCTAGAAAATTTAAAAATAGGAAGGGAGGCCCGATAGCCACCACTGCAAAAGGAGCTGCTATAGAGGAATTAAGGACTTTTAATATGCCAGAAGATGTTGAAGAAGTGAAAGTTGAGGTGAAAGAGCAAACCAATGTTGATAAAGCTACAGAGACCGACACTCAATTATATACTGAAAATAATGAGATAGAACAACCAATATTTGAAAGCAGAGAAGAAATGCAAAATGATTCAGTAGAAACCACTGCAGAGCCAAACGCCCCTGACAGCTCCTCTTCTACTGCATATTTCGATAGTGAAGGAAATTCTGTAGACGAAAAATCATCAAAATTATTGGTAAGTTGTGTTGCATCTTATCTACTGATTGAATATTCCAAAGCACACGTTATAGCGGTAATTGGAGGGATTGTTGGGTTGGTTTGTATGGGTTTTTCCCTGTATAATGCTATAAAGCCCAATACCAAATTTGAAAAAGTAGAAGATTTGGAGCAACTTATCGCTCAGCCTTGTTTGAATCCAGCATAATTGGCATTTTTGTGGTCTTTTATGCGGTTAAATCCATAGATTCATTTGCTGCGGTTTTTATGGGGTTTATAGCAATAGTTGTAAAAAATGACCCAAAAGCATAAACCTCAAATAACTAGGGGCAACAACGTTATCTAAGTGGAGAAAATTGCCTCTCTTCACTCAACTTCAGGATCTTAAAAAGCTATTTTAAAAACCATAAGTTTAGAAAAACCTCTAAAACTTAACCTCCATTCCTTCTCAAATTGGGCTATTTCAAACTTCCACAACTGCAGGATTAACACAATTATCAATTTCAACATTACTAAGCGCTGTATTTGCCTTATACGAACAGTAACATCCTACTGCAAGAAAAGTTAATGCAGCTACAGCGAGTGAAATACATATTGTTAAATGAAACATTGTTAAACTTGCACCAACAGCAAATGCGCCAGATAACACAAAAGAAACAGAGGCGTAGGTTATTTGCTTTCTACTTTGAGCGCTTACTGCCAGGAGTTTCTTGTTTTCATTATCTGGATTAGGGTTCTGCTGAGTGTCATTTAGCTGCTTTGCTAATTGATCTTTTTCTTTAGCCATTTTAGTGACTTGACCTTTTAGACTGCTAACCTCTTGTTTGAGTTGAGCTTGAGTACTCTCCAGAACTTCATCTTGCTTTGTGAGTTCACTTTTCAATTTCGCCTTCTCTGTCTCAAATTCAGCTTGAGTAGCCATCAACTCTTCCGTCTGCCTTTCAAGCTTCCCTACAGTGACACTAAGCTCGGCTACTTCTTTAATTTTGCTTCTTAGCTCTTCCTCTTTCCCTGCAAGCTTAGTTTTTACTCCCTCAAATTCCCCTTTAAGCTCTCCTACTTGACTAACCAAACTACTATTCTCTCGTTCTAGTTCAGCTTTTTTTTCCTTAAGCTCTTTAGTAAGTGTAGTTACTTGATTACCTAATTCAAAAGCCTTCTGTTATTCTTGTGTTAACTTTTCTGCTACATTATTCAGCTCTTTTCTAAGCTGCTCTTCTAGTTGACTATTTTGCTTAGTCAGTTGAGTTACTTCACTAATTTTTGTATCCAGAGCTTGATTTGCATCATTTAGCTTTTTACTTTCATTTTTAAGTTTTTCAGTAAGTGTATTTGTCCTACTAGCTAGTTGATCTCTTTCTTTAGTAAGATCATTAATACTTGCTTGTTGATTTAATGTCTCGTGCTCTAACTTTAAAACCTTTTCATTTACATTACCCAGCTCTTTCTTGCTGTTTTCAAGATCAGCCTTTTTCCTCCTAAGTTCCTCAGTTGTTTTATCCAATTCTTGCTGTACACTACCCAGCTCCCGTTCTAACTGAGCTTTTGCACTCTCGAATTCTTTAGTTTTTGCATTCAAAGCTTGATTTGCAGCATCTATCCCTTTATCTTTACTTGCAAGCTGTTCTTGTAGCTCTTCGATTAGCTGGTGCTGTGTACTATTTAGACTTTCCTTTAGTTGACTATTTCCTCCAGCAAGCTTAGCCGCTTCACTAACTTTTTTATTTTGCTCTAATGAGCTTGTGCCCTGCTGTGTGTTTGCATGCATTTTACCCTTCTTATGATCATTGCTTACAGTTTCCTCCATTGAAGCCCCTGCATTATTTATTGCATTACTTTTTTTTGTTGATGAAAGAACATTTTTTTCCGTCTGTTGGCTACCAGCACTTTCAGGTTCTGAACTTTTTTGATCGCCTGATTGACCGTTACAATCTTCCTCAGCCGTTGTTTGTGGTGTATTGCCTTCATACTTATCTTCACTAGTACCCTTTACTATATCCTCTTCTGCAGAATAGAACTCATTATCACTCCCTTCAAAGCCTTGTTCACTACCAAGTAGAGTAACTTGTGCTTCTTGACTTTCACTGTCTAATTGTGATTGACTAAATAGATCTTTGAGCTGAGTATTACCTTGCTCAGTTGCAAGTGCTACTGCATTTGGGTTTCCAAAACAAGGGTCAGCTCCTTTGCTTAAAAGCAATTTCACAATTTCAATATCTTTATTTTCCAAGGTTCCATTATTTGCAAAACGCCTTAGTATTTCAGTATTTTGTTCTTTAGAAGTATGTTGTAGCAGAATCTTTATTGTTTCTTTTGTGTACTTACTTCGTTTATTATAGCTGTTAGCAATAATTTCTTGTCCTAATTCAGGAGTTGCATTAATGCCCGCTCCATGTTCAAAAAGCAAAGATGCTAACCTGTCATCATTATTCTTTAAAGCAAAATAAATTGGTGTCTTCTTACCTTTATTAATTTCAGCTCCTTTACTTAAAAGTAGTTTTATAACATCTTCTTTTCCTTTTTTACATGCATAACCTAAAGCTGTATAACCATGAGAAAAGACAGCATTAATATCAACCTTCCTATCTTTTAAAACATCTTCATAAAACTCAAACCAATCAGTACCTAGACAGGCATTCATAAGAAACAAATAGGATAATGATATCTCTACTTCCTTATTACCACGTAATACTTTGAAAACCTTATTAAGGTCTACGTGATCTATTAACAATTTCGCCGTTTCTAAATCTTTATTATTAAATGTTGAAAATGAACATTCCGTAAATCGACCTCTAGGAATGATCGAAAGATCTGCTCCTGCATTTAAAAGTAGCTTTACAATTTCAATATCTCCACTCCTTGAGGTTTCATTATTTACAAAACATTCTAGGACTTTAGTGTTTTGCTGAGGAGAAGTATGTTCTAACAGAATTTCCATTGTCTCCCTCTTGTATTCACGGCTATTATTAATAATTTCTTGTTCGATTCCAGAAGATATATCAATTTTTGCTCCATATTCAAAAAGTAAACGTACTGAATCATAATAATTATACTTCAGAGCAATAAGGATTGGTGTTCTGTGGGCGTATATGCCATTAACTTTATTAACATCAGCGCCACTGCCCAATAGGAATTCTATAACATCTTTTTTATTGCATCTGCATGCATAGTTTAAGGCTGTTTCATTATGCTCATCATAACAAATATTAATGTCCATCTTAACTCTTTGTTTAGAAAGAACTTCTTTAAGAAACTCAAACCAATTGCCATCTTGACAAGCATTTTCAACAAAACAATGTAATAATGGCTTTCCAGATTCCTTTATATCTAGATCTTTCACTTCCTTCACTAGCTCTCTTGCCCTTTTAAGATCTCTATCTTTAAACGCTGAAAATAAGTATTGTCTAAGTAGAGACACAAGCTCAGAATTGCCCTGAATGATTGAAGGGTTAGCCCCTTTACTTAAAAGTAACTTTACAATTTCAATATCTTGATTTTCTAAGGTTCCATTATTTGCAAAACGCTTTAGCATCTCAGTGTTTTGCTTAGGAGAAGTATGTTGCAACAAAACTTCCATTGTTTCTTTTGTATATTTACTGCAGCCTCTCAGATTGCTATAAAGAATAATTGAACTTTCCAATTCAGGAGTAACATCAATCTTTGCTCCATGTTTAAAAAGTAAGGATGCTAAGTCGTGGTCATTGTTTTTTAGAGCGTAAAGGATTGGTGCTCTCTTTCGCGATTGACTAACTTTATTAACATCAACTCCATAGCTCAATAGTAATTTTACAACATCTCTCTTTTTTGAGTTTGGTCTTTCTTTGCTGCATGCAGCACTTAAAGCTGTTCCTAACTTTGGATGAACTTCAATGTTAAGGTCAACGTTACTGCCTTGCTTCGATAAAACATCTTGATAAAATTTGAACCAATCCTCACTCATGCAAGCGCGTAGAACAAAAAAATACAATGCGGAACCGGTAGGGTATTCTGGTAGAGTTATATCAAGGTCATCCACTTTCCTTACTAGATTTTTTGCCTCCTGTAAATCTCCATTATGAAATGCATGAAATAAACGAACTTTAATATCTTTTTTGTTTTTTTCTGTTTCTCTATCAGTCGATTGTGTATTTTTAGAAGATCGCTTGAAATTATTCAGACCACTATTATCGACCTGGAGTTTTCTATCGTAATCATTCCTTTTCTTTTCATCACTTAGTACTTCATATGCAATATTGATTTTTTTTGCAGAATTGAACTTTTCTTGAAACTTAGCCCAATCTTTTTCTTCTGATTGTGAAAATGCCTGTCTATTATTGGCTTTGCATAATAATTTATTGTATATGGGTTTTTCCTCAGGGGAAATAATTTTATCTGGGTGAAGTATAAGCACTAATCTATTACGTGCTTCCTTTATCTCTGTAAGAGTAGCATTTCTTGACACCCCTAATATCTTATAGTGATCAATCTCAGAGAGACCGTTAACGTTGAAACCAGGCATAAATTCCTTTAGTAGTGCTATAATACTTCCTTCATTACTAATGATGTCACTCACTCAAGTTCTTGTCAACATAAAGCCTATTCTAATTGAACAAAGCACTATGCTTTCTAGCATCAACGAAAATTTATTTGTTTACTTTTTTAAAAGCATAAAAGTAGTACGTATATTTGTGAGAGCTTTTTACGTAAAAGTGGTGTTTCAAAAATAAAAACGCAAAATTGTTGCAACAAAGTTAGGCAAACTAGTTCATATATAAATTTAGCAAAAAGCAGCTAATATAGCTAGTTTCAGCGAATAGCAAAATCACTATAATAAAAAGTTCGCATATATCACATGGTAGACCATGCCATCCCAAAACGAACAATTCTCACCGCCCTTGGTTTTGAACGCTGGAAATGGTTAATTTGCTTGAGATCCTAATAATATGTTTTGCTAAATTAATAGCATTTTACTTGTGAAAGAATTAACAAGTGTATGATAAAAATAGAATATAAAAACAAATTGATCCTGTTAAGAGTCTTTCATCGAAAGTTACTTTGGGTTGGAAAAATTTCTAAAATCATGATTGACAGGTTTTAAAGACAGAGTAATATACCTAGAGTATAATAGAGGCTAGTTCATTATGGTACGTGAGAGGGTTAAGAATCAAAGTATTTTTTCATTCATTTGTAAAGAGGGGTAATTATGGACCGTGGAGATATTCCGGAAGTTTTGTTTTCATCTGTTAAGGAGGATGATCCTTACAAGGCATCTAAGCTCCTCCAAATTGAACGCTGGTGCTATACACATTCAAAAATAATTGAAAGAAGTGGTCAAAAAGGACACAATCTTATTGCACAAGTGTTATCTGACAAGCAGTCTTGGGAGGAGGTAGGAGGATTGCATGGAGTCAAGCTTAATAGACGGGAGGTAGGTAAAAGGCTTACTACACTACCAGATTCGGATAATGCTTTTGGCAGGGCAAGTAGATACAAAATTGCATGTGAGTGTTGTTTAGAGGATGAAATACGAGCTATATTTGAGGAAAGAAAAGAGGAATTGTCTGCTCAAGGTAGAAGTAGCTTGCTAGAGTATAACCACTTAGTTAAGTGCTTTGGAGAAGGTCCTATAGCACAGTTTTGGTCACATTTCATTAGTGGGTATCTTGATAAATTGGATTTGAGGGGTCGTCATCTATATGAGTGTGGGCTTGACTGTGCAGTAGGTTGGCACAGAGTAGAAGCAGTGGAATTCTTTTGTAATAAGATAAAATCCTTGCCTGACAATAAAATGAGTGCACAGAAAAAGGATGAGATCTTCATGAAAAATGCAGTGTATTCGGCAGGACCTAATTTTCGCGTTTACCCTGATATATTTGAGTTTTTCCTTGATCAGATAAATCCTGATAGATATCCAGAGCTTTTAAAAAGAGATTTGGAGAAAAATGGTTATTACGGTTCTTTGAATAAAATGAAGGACGTGCTTAGCTTTGATAAATTTCAGGAATTGTTCGATTGTTTAAAGCCAAGTGATATTACAGAAGATGATTATCGTCTCTGGTCAAAATTCATGATAAAGGACTGTCCAGAGTATTATTTAGGTGAGGGTGTGAGAGTTTTTATGCATATGTGGATGAAGGAAGGATTTGATAGTCATCGTGCTTTCACATTAGACGGGGAAATGATGGAAGATTCTTCTTTTCAAGGAAAATTTTCAGTACATTTGATTGAAAAAGGTTTTATGAAGCCAGTGTGGGCAATGTTAGATAATGCTAATTTTAGACAAATCAAGGAGTTCATGTCTTCTGAAAAAGCAAATTACATACGTTCTATATTAGAGCAAGGAGATCATGTTTCATTAAATAAGTTTTTAGCGTATGGCAAGTCTGCTGATAAAGAACTCGATCAAAAAAACATACCTGGCCCAAGCGGTGATTTAGCTGAGGTAGAGATTAGTAAACAATCTTATATGGGGTTAGGTGATCATTAAAAAGATCTAAAAGGAGGGTTATATGCCGAACGAAGAAAGACCACAAGATTTTGAGTTAATAGAACTATTAATTAGAGAGGTGAGTTCAGATGTAGCAAGTACTTCAACTCAACAGGGAAGTGATTTTAAATCTTTCAAAGCAAGATTTCAGTCATATATTGATCAGATTCCATCATATTTACATTCGGTAGGTAAAGAAGGATTTTTTCCTCATTTCTTTCTAGGAAGCTTTTCTACCTTGATAAATACAGAAATTGCGAAAAAGCTGAAGATTAAAAAAATATATTTTAGATTTGATACTTCGGGTACATTAAAAGTAGCTGTTATTAGTAATGATAAAATACAATCTTATGAGGACGTTAAGAATCATGTAAAATTAATTTCTATCTCAGAGCATAACTCTGATAATAAAAACTGTAAGTTTACTTCAGGTGATCTGGTAGAGATATTGAAGAAGTGTCTTACTTCACCTAAAGGTAAAAGTATACAAGCTGAAGCTCAAGATATAAAAGATGCATTTAAAGGTCCGATAGATTCTGTATTAGAAATGGACTTTAGGTTAATACATATTTCCAGAAATAATATTAACAAAGAGGGTATTAATGTTGAAGTAATAGATACGAGAGTACTTAATTCCGCTGTTAGCAAAGGTTTTCATGAGGTAAAAGGAGGGTTGTGGAGTAATCCAGAAAGTGATATAGCGAAGCTGACTAATCCTGATGTGGAAAAAGTGAAAGAGCCTATTGAGAATATTCTAAAAAAAGTTAGTAAAATTCACTCTGAATATAAGGATTCACTTATGTACGGTGAAAAAAAGCGTACGCTATCCAATGGCAAAAAGGTTACCGTTCAATTCCGGGAAACAGCACATCATGGGTTTATAGCAGGCGCCCTAGTGAATTTTCGCTATAGACATAATCTTAGGGTTTATCTAGAGCAATTTGCAGGGAGAGGTTACGCTGATATTGTTTTAGTGCCTCGTGGTAAGGATAGGTCATTGAATGCTATTCCTATTATTATAGAAATGAAGGCTGCTACTAAAGCAGAGTTAGAAGAAGGTAAAATAGGAGAAAAGAGTGGAACTGCACCAACTACTGCTTTAAAGCAAGCTGAGGATTATACAAAAGGTTTTCAACCGAATGTAATGAGAATTTTAACTACTGCAAATGACATGCTATGCGTTGGTGTAAACCTTGATCATCCATCTCCTGTTTCGAATATCGTTGCTAAATCACGTGATCAAGAAATCACCCCTCTTTTTAATGATATAATGGAATCTATTGATGGACGAAATAATGGTAGAATTAATGAAGAAGGGCTGAAGGAGAAAGTTCAAAATAACATAGAGCGTATCTACCATACATTTCCTGGTACAGGAGAGAAGGGAGATAATCATTATTTTAGTAGGTTTTTGTTAGGGCAGTCTCTGTTATTAAATGAAGTTCAAGTTTTAGAAAGCAGTTTTAAAAAGCACGTTTTTATTTATGGAGAAAATATACCCACAGAAGCTCAACCTGAACCTAAATCTCAACGTCTTAAAGATCAGAAAAGTAAAGGGCAAGGTGCCAGTCAACCATCTAACTTGGATCAAAGCCATGGAGTTGTGACAATGGTATTTATTCCAATCAATGTTCAAAAATCAGTTTGTGTGATGAATATTGTTGAAACAGATGGAAGAGATAATGCGATGAACAAGGGAATTCCTCTTGATCAACTTCAGCAAGAAATAGGAAACAGGAAAATAGTTGAACTAAACCTTAGTTTTAACATTAAGAAAAAATCAAAATTTGAAGAGTATTTTAGCGTGGAGGTGGGAGAATCCGTTTCCCTAGAGCAGTATAATAGAAGAGAAACTAATAAATTTGAAGGTAATTTTAAAGATATTCCTTATCCTAAGGATTTTAAGAAAACATTTGATGAAGTACTAGTATCTCAGCTTGCTTCTTTACAAGATCAATCTTCATCAATAGGTAAGTACAAGAAGTTATTTGGCAAAGTAGGCGAGGCAATATTACCTCTTAAAGGTTTAATAGAAAAAGAAGCACATACTCAGGCAGTATTGCATGGAGCATTTGACCATTATAGTGATATCAAGCTAGGAGAACCACAACAAGAAGATAGAGCGTTAATATTAACAGAGTTTCAAACAGGTAGGGGAAAACGCATTGATATGCTAGTTCATGGTATTAAGTTTGCAAACCAAGCCAGCAGTGCTAAAGAGTATGATCCGGTAGGATTGGAGGTTAAAGGACCAAGGGAAGGTAAGACAGCTGATGCATTAATAACAGAAGCAAATAATCAAATAACTAAAGAGTATACAAAAGGTGTTACTTATAAAACGCTTACAGATGGCAACAAAGTTGCTTTTATGGGTGTTATTTTTGACAAAGGGGCGAGTAATACAAATTCTCTTATTTTAGTAAGTAAAGATGAATTTACTCCTGTTAAGGTAGTTCATAGCTCCATTTTTAGTTTTAGCCAATGTGCAACAAGAAAAAGACGTGATATAGGTATACCATGCATAGATTCACGTGATGAAGAAAAGGTTACAAAGGAAGAAAAAAAGCAACGTGTTAAAGAGCTATTTGATATTGATAATGCTAAGGATTTAACTAATGAAATTGTAGATATAGGTCGTGAGCAAGTGTTTGATATGATAGGCAATGCTGATAGGACTGATGTATATGTAAAAGTAAAAGATAACAATGGTAATGATAAAAAATTGATAATAGGTGATATTATAGAAATGAAGAATGCAGAAAGATATTTTGTAGATGATTATAGTGATGGTATTGAGATCTTAGTAAAAGTAGGCAGAGATAAGGATCGCGTTATAAAAGAAAAAATAAAAGGACAAAATATTGAGTATTATTTAAGCATCGATGGCTATGAAGTAAAATTCGATGATATAATTAAAAATTTTACTACAGATGCAGAAAGAGAGAAAATTCATAATAAATTACATCAACTATCAAATGATAAGCAGTTGTTAGAGAATAAAAAATACATTGAAGATATAGGTGATGTTCAAACTAATCAAGATTACTCTAATATTGTAGAGGAAATTAAACAGAACTTGCTAGCAAAAGGTGTTAGGGAAGATACTTTTGATACGTTTAAAAATCATTTTGATGATCTTGGTGAAAAAGTTTTTGCAGATTATATTAGTAATGTAGAAAGCAGCCTTCAAGAAAAAGGAATTGCATTTGATCGTGATAAATTTGATTCAGCGAAAATAAAAGGAGCAAAAGGTGGAAAGTTTTTTTCCATGATGGCTATATATGACTTGCTTGATAGTATAGGTGATACAGCAACACTTGGACGACATGATAATAATGCTTTAAAGCAAGTATTTGGTATCAATGGTATACTAGATGCTATGGATGATGTTAGGACGAGTGTAAGTATTTCTTCTAATAGTAAAGTAGGAAAATTGATTAGTAAAGTACCACAACCTGTACGTCAAACGTTTGTTAAGATTATCAGTAACCCCATAGTTCAAAGTATTACATTTGCAACTATTGCTTATCAATTTGGGTATAGTATAAATGAAATAGCTCAAGGTAATCATCATCCATTAAATTATTATTGGACAGCTAGTAGTGGTGTAAAACTAGCAAGTATGAGCATAAGGCCTATAAGTGCAAGTGTTAGCTTTACAGTAAAAAGTGTAAGTGCTACTACTAAGATTTTAAGAGGGTTATCTGCTGCAGGTAAAGTTTTAGGTAGGGTAGCAGTAGTTACTATGGTTGCTGATGTATTAATAACAATTGGTGTAGAAATTCATGAGAGAATAGAGTATACAAAAGCAATAGCAGAACAAGTACCTCTATTACCTGGTGGTGAACAAGCGGAAGTATTTTTTGCAGGAGTAATCAAGTTTTTTACAGGAAAAAATGTAGAAAAGGAATATGAAGACAAAATTAGAATAAAGGGTTATTTAAATTCTGTAAAAGAAGTAGCTATAAAACTGTTAAATGATAATTATGACATAGCTGCGGTTGTACAATACGTAATCTCCATTGAAGAGAAATATAGTGAGGTGATTAAAGATAAGGAAGTAAAGCCCATGTGTGTTATGTATCCCCCGTATAATCCTAATATAGGAGAGGATCTCGGTTGTGTAGAGCGGATGGTGTGGATATGTGGGTTGGAAAAAAGATACAATAGTATTTCTTTTAGTAAGGTTAATACAGCTTCTAATGTAAAGAATGATTTATATTCTCTTGATATCTCTAAAATACTAGGTATGGCACCTTATACTTTGGTTATGAATGAAGGTTGGGAAAGGTTTATCTGTGATATAAAAAATAACCATCAATGTCATCAGGAGATAGATGAAAAAAAAGTTTATGTTGTTAATACGGATGCAAAGCATATTCCTCATCTGACCAAGTATGAATATGAAAACCTTGGCTTAAGAATTGTAAAGGTACCGTTAAAATACTCAGGACCAAAATCGCAATGCGGTAAAGTAATCACTACACAACATAAGAATGGCAATTTGTACTACCCATGTAACAGCAACAAAGTCTACAGAGAGTGTCAAAATACTTTTGTTCTTTCAGAAGAACCTTTTATTTTCACTAATCCAACAAGAAAAGATCCTAGTAATACAAAAAAGCAAACATTTCCTAAAGGATCAGTGTTATATATTTCAGGGCCAAAAACATTAATAGCAGCTGCAAATTATCCAGCAGTAATGCATATTCCAGAAGGTAGTAATATACGTTATATTGGCTCAAAAAATAATGAAACTATCTTTGTTGTTGACAGCTTTACATCTGGTACTCTTGAAGGTGGAGCAGGAAAAGAAAATACTGTGGTAATGAATGTTAAAGCTAATAATATCGTTGCTGATTTGCACAATGGAATGTTAAATTACGGTAATAGCAACAACATAAGATTGGTCAACACACATAACTACGTATCTAGTTCTGACAGCAAGCAAAATATTACTACTCACTGTAAAACAAGATTTATTAATGTAAAAAATGCAGAAGTCTGGCAGAATTCACTTAACTGCACAGACAAAGATTATGAAGTTAGAGTAGTTAACAAAGAAAATGTGCATCACAGGGGATTAAAGCAAACAATATTTGTTGTTAATGAAGATAGTGATAATGTGAGGATAGTAAATGATTTAGGAGATACAGGAAAAATAAAAGGAAATATTGACGTAATAAGGATTCAAGTTAGTAATATCATACAGTGGGGAATAAGTGAGGATATAGAAAAAGGTAGTTATAGCTTAGATCTTTTAGCTAATAATGGACAGACTATTGTTTCAAGTACTAAAGTCAATGATTTTAAAAGTCTAGTAATTCAAGTAAATTGCCAAGGGATAACAGAGTCTGTTACAATACAAGATAAGTCTTTGTCTGATACAATAGAAGATATTAGATGTCAAAAGTTGAGAAATTCAGGAAATGATGTTAATAGAGAAGTCATACAAAATAGTGGAAAAAAGTTAAAAGCATTTATACAAGCAAGTATACTAGACCAAGAATTACTTGATACTTACCAAATTGCAAAAGATATTGCCAATAACAATAATTTTGACATACCAGTATCTCAAGTAGAAGTTATTAAAAATCACATGGGAGTACCTAATGAAAAAGTGATAATTGCTGGAATGTACTCAGATCAGGTAATTGTTGATTTTAGTTACAATAATTTTGATGTTACAAGTAGTTATCAGAAATACCTTAATAATGGACAGGGCTATGGTTATGATGACTACGTGATGCTATGTAATTACTATCAGGATATTACAATAGAAGGAGAGAAAGGGCAACACCAGTATATTATCAAACTGCCAGATACATTAAATAGTAAAATTTCGTCGTCGCCAATAAGGCTCAATTTAAAAATAAAAAACAAAGTGGTGTCTTATCAAAACATACCTTATAGTATCATTGATTTTGCTGAGTTAAATGTAACAGATGTTGATAGTATAAGAATAGAAGAAGGTAAAAGGAGTTATATAAATGCATGCTATAGCAAATCAATCTCTGACCTTACAGAGGATAGCTTAGAGATAAAAGATATTACTATACTTGATAGCAAAGGTAATAAATGGTCTTTGTCTATTGGTTTAGTTGATTATTTTAAAAATCCAGAGAATCAACAAATTGTATTACGAATAAACAATGAGATTTATAAAATAGATAGTACAAACTTAAAGCTTGAGCATGTAGAAATGAACCCGGACTCTTTCAGATACTATCAACCAGAGGAACAAGGGTTACAAATTTATCATAATCAACCTATCGATAAGAATGATATTGGTTTGGTTGATTTTAGAGATAAGTCTATATTGGATTTTGATGCCGAGATTACTGATGATAGTTTAGTGTTATCACATAAGAATAATACCTTAGCGAAAGTAGAAAATTGGAATAGTTATCAACTAGCAAGAGAAATGATGTTTGCTTTTAATGATACGATGGTTTCTAATTTGAAATGCATAGTCTCTGCTTGTAATTCAGAAGATATTATAGAGGACTTTAATAAGGAGAAAGTAACTTTATTAAAGGAGAAAATGTTTGATGCTATAGTGCGAAACAATATTAATGAAGCTAAAGGTTTAATTAGAAAAATTGAAAGTGTGAATACTGAAAGTAAGCATGAATTAACACCTTTATATATGGCTATTCAAGGAGGTAGGTTAGATGTAGTAAAAGTTCTTTTTGATAGAAAGGATTTTAGTGTTGAAAATAAGGACACCTACCCTCTGTACTTAGCTGCTCAAGAAGGTAAATTGAATATAGCTAAGTTTCTTGTTGATAAAGGTGCTGATATTAGGGCTAAAGATAAAGATGGTAGAACACCTCTACGTATGGCCGCTTACAACGGTGATTTAGAGATGGTTAAGTTCTTTCTTGATAAGAATGCAAGTATCGAGAATAATGACCCATATAAGATGATGAAGATGGTTGATGTTCTAAAAAAAGAAATTATTAACCAAGCAGATACTGCGGCTAATGTAAAAAAATGGGCAGAGTTTTTTGTAGAGAAGTTAAGATATTCAATAAAAAATGTAGTACAAAAGAAGCTAAAGGATGGCATGTTGCATAATGGATATAGTTCAGTTAATAAACTTGCTGATGAAATTTATAGATCAGATGGAAAGTTGTTTGATGATATAATTAAAGGAGTTATAAATGATGTGTATGGAAAAGTAGATACAAAAAAAATATTAAGTTTTGTACGAAGTCATGGTTATATTGATCAGCTTATTTTAAGTTACGTAGCTGTGTTTGATGCAATGCAAGAGAATGATGATTTAAATAATGGTGCAGTATTTAAGTTAGCTTACTATATAAAAGAAACAATGAATTTTGATAACTATGCTAATGCCCGGTTAGAAAAAAGATCTAACCTTGAGGAGCTAAAAAGCAGATTGCCAGAGTCAGTAAAGAATATAGTATTTGCGTCAGAAGTATGTATTAAAAATACTTATCAAAATGAATATTTATATGCTGCTGATAGTTGTTTTAATTATGACAGCAATAGAAGAAAGGTATTTACTTGGACTCCAAAGAATGAAAAAAATGATAAGTTTAGGTGGATGATTAAACCTGATGGTGATAACTTTAATATAGTGAATGCTGGATTTAATGAAAATCTGTATGCTGCTAGTGATTATTTCAATTATGACAACGACAGGAGAATGGTATTTACTTGGGTTTCAGGGGGAGGAGTTGCACGAGATGTGTGGATGATTAAACCTGATGGTAACGACTGCTCTATAATGAATGTTAAGCTTAAAGAATATGTGTATGCTGCTGATTATGCTAAACATGACAAAGATAGAAGAAGCGTATTCACTTGGATTCCAGGGGGAGAGGTTACACAAGGTGTATGGAAGATTGAAGATTGTGGATCTACTATAAGAAAAGGTAGAAGCCAGAGTACAGGTACTGGCTCTAGAGACAATAATGGCGGAGCTTTTAGTTTTAATCAAAGCCTAATAGAGCCTCCTGTTTGCAATGTTTCTGTGAATAGTCATTTTGGAGAAAATGTTGATGTTCATTCTAAAGATGAAAATGGTTGGACGCCGCTACACTTAGCTGCATGGAAAGGTCAATTAAATGATACTAGATCATTAGTCGAGAAGGGAGCCGATATTAATGCTGAGAATATTTTTGGTAGGAAACCTATACATGTTGCTGCTGAAAATAATAATACAAACATTATAGAATTTTTTCTCAGCAAGGGAATGAGCATCGATGATGTTGATAGATATGGTCGAACACCACTATACTGTGCTTCTTGGAATGGTCACTTAGGTGTAGTGAAGTACCTTGTAGAAAAGGGAGCTGACATTAATGCTCAGGACAAAGGTGGTGAGACATCGCTGGATGCTGCTACTGATCAAAAACATGAAGATGTTGTAGGGTATTTAAAACAAGTGCAGCTAAATCAAGAATTACTTATTGCAGCACAATATGGTAATTTTGATGAAGTTAGAGATCTTGTAAGTCAAGGGGCTAGCTTGAATGCTAAGTATAGTAATGGGATGACTGTTATGCATTCTGCTGCTTATGGTGGTAATCTGGATATAGTAAAATATTTTGTAGCAGATGCAAAAAATAGCTTAGAAATTAAAGATAATGGCGGTAGAGTTCCCCTGCACTATGCTGCTTACAATGGTAAGCTAGATGTGGTAAAGTATTTTGTAGATGAAGGGGAAGTTGATGTTAATCTAAAAGATAGTGATGGGCAGACAGCATTGCACATGGCTTCTGGTGGCGGCCATCTGGATGTAATGGGGTATCTTGCAAGTAAGGGAGCAGATATCAAAGCTAAAGATAAGGATGGTAAGACACCGCTAGATATCGCCATCGACCGAAAGCATGATAGCATCGTAAAATACTTAAAACAAGCTCAATTAAATGAGCAATTACTGGCTGCAGTGCAAGGTGGTAATTTTAAAAAAGTTAAAGATCTTGTAAATCGAGGTGCTAGTTTGGACGATGCTAACATTGATGCTCAAGATAAGGAAGGAAAAACACCTTTGCATTTTGCCGCTCAAGAAGGAGATTTGGGCATGGTCCAATTTTTCCTTGATAGGGGTGCTAAGATTGAAGCCAAAGACAAATATGGATGGACACCTTTACACTTTGCTGCTTCTAGTGACAAGTTTGACATAGTTAAGTTTCTGTTCAATAAGAACGCTAATATTAAAGCTAGAGATATCTACGGCGATACACCTTTGCATCTGGCTGCTCAGTATAGTAGTAAGCTTGAAATAGTTGAATTTCTTTTAGATAAGGATGCTAGTGATATTAATGATGTAACTAATGACCACTCTACACTTTTACATGTAGCTGTAGAGGGAAACAAATTAGATACAGTCAAATTCCTTCTTGATAGAGGTGCTGATATTGAAGTCAAGGACATTCATAACCAAACACCTTTGGGATTGGCTATTCAAAAGGGTTACACAGATATAGTTAAAGCTTTGGAACGGGAACGATTAGGTAAAGAGTTATTTACTGCTGTGAGAGAATTTAATCTTCCTAGAGTTGAAGAGCTTATAAGTCGAGGAGCTAATGTTGATACTAAAAACAAGAATGGTAAAACACCGCTAGAGTTTGCTATTAATACAAAGAACGTTCTTGAAGAGAATCAGGAATCTCTCAATAGTTCATTATTGTTCACCCAACAAGGTCATATAGTGAGAGTTTTAGAACAGGAGCAATTACGCAGGAAGTTGTTTACTGCTGTAAGAGAAGAAAATCTCCTTAAAGTTAGAGAGCTTATTAGTCAAGGGGCTGATGTTGATGCTAAAAAGGATGGTAAAACGCCACTAGATATTGCTAAAGAGAAACTAAGAGAACGTGGTAAAAACAAAGAATGTAGTGATATTGTGCAGTGCTTAGAAAAACTCAAGCAGAAAAGAGGAGAAGCTGTACAACGTAAACGCCGTCATTTACTGAGTGAGTTGCTAGGTTCGAGTAATCAACCTGAGATAGCAGCAAGTAGTGGTACAAGACCATCTTCATGGATAAATAATTGTATTTCTTGGGCGAAAAAATTAGCAGCTAGCACTTTCTCTATAATTCCTGCATTACCCTCTCAATACAACATTGCAGACAAGAATAATGTAAAAAGTGATAATAAAAAAATACCACAAAGTACATCATCTGTTGGTTGGAATAAATTCCTAAATAATGAAAATATTGCTCTTGCGAGTTGTGTTGCCGATGCATTAGATAATACTCCAAGTAGGCGCTATCAAGGTTTAATGAGTAAAGGAGTAGAAGTTGTGCCAAGCAGCAGAGTTGCAGTTGAATTTGCTCTTAAAAAATTTAATTCATTTGTAGAAGATAAAATAAGAAACCTAGAATCAAAAGAACAAGCTAGAATACGTGTTGAACTTAAAGATGCGTATCCAGAAATAATAGCAAGCTTGGAAAGAGGAGTTGAATTTAGTGGTAATGTTGGGTTAGATAATGTTTTAGAAAAGTCCAAGAAGCGCTTTTGTACAAATGTCCTACAAAAAGATAAAGTATCAACTTATCTTTCTGAGATAGGAGTAACCAAGCTTGGAGGTAATCTCAATAGGTAGTTTATAATATAAGAGGTGGAGCTATAATGTGCCAAGTAGTGGAAAATTTAAAGTGAGGGTAGCCAAAATAATTAGAGATACCAGACCAAGTTTGATGGTCCTAATACTAACATGGATGAAGTAGACATTAAATGCTAAGTGGTTAATGTGTTTTCCATATTGAACTTACAGCACGTAGCTTTGATATAGAAGTTTGGGTAATGTTATGATAGTAATTTATATAATTCTATGTACAATCTTCATAGCTGTTTTAGACAGTTCACTAGATTCTTAATGAGGGGATATGTCTAACTTAGAGAAGGTTTTCATAAATGTTGAAGTGAATAAGTTGTAGTATTTATGTTTTTTCCCTGAGTTGTAAAATTTCAGAATGAGAGAGACCGGTAATTTGAGCAATAACATCAATAGATACACCGGCCTTGAGTGAGTTTTTGGCAACTTCAATTTTACCTTCAATTTTACCTTCAATTTTACCTTTTTCATGGCCGATTTGGATGCCTTCTTGTCTACCTTCATGTTTAGCATCATCGAGTTTTTGAGCAAGGACAGCCTGTTCATCACGAATACGCTTGATCTCCTGTTCATAGGCAATAAATTCTTTTTCTGACCAGTTGAACCTATTTAGTTCTTCATATGCTCTTTTAATTATTAGATCACTTCCTATTATTCTCTCTAGCTCTTCTTCACTAGTTTCGTCTGCATATCTGAAAAAGTAGACCCATTTTTCAACTATACTTGAAAGCTGATCTTCTTTGGTTTTTGGAAATTTAGGCAACTCAATAAATATAAAGTAAAAATCTTTTAGATCATGTTCATTAGTATCTTCATCGCGAATAGTATGCTTTGATTTGTACTCAGACTTATCAGGGAATAAAATACAATCTGCTATAGCAATAAAGATAATTTCCTTAAGGTCATGGTATTGATCACCTTTATCAGCTTGTCTTGAGTAAGCTTTAGCTGCGTAATATTGAGCACGTTTTTCAAAGCCTTTGGTTTTAGCGACCTGCATTTCGACTATGACTTGCAGCCCATTTTCATCTCTACAAAGAACATCGACAATGCTTTGTTTTTTAGAGGCAATATCAGGGTCTTGAATAGTACTTAAAAACTCTATATCCTTTATTGCACTTTTGCCGGTGAAGCCAAGAATATCATTAAGAAAGTGAATAAGGATATCTTTATTTTTTTCAGTGCCAAAGATGCGCTTGAACGATATATCATTTTTTGGATCGAGAAACTTCGAAAGAGCCATGACGGGTTAACCTAGAAAACATTAATAATTATACACAATTGTGAAGAAATGTTCAACAATTTTGATTTATGTTAACCTGTATAATATTTATTTCTGTATGGCAAAGTATACTACTGTTTCCATAAGGGGTTCTGTCGCATCTATAAATTGTGGTACAAGAAGATCGTTAAACTGGGATTATGGGAGTTATAGAGCAATTAGCATAGCAAAATTCTAAAAAGTAGAAACATTATCATTAGCCCCGATAATTTGTCTTTTTTGAATCATACGAATATTTTCTATGCCGGTAATGGTAATCTTTGCGGAGTGGAAGCTCTTAAAACCAAGCATTGGCTTTATTCGTTTTTTGATAAATCTATGATCTTGTTCGACAATATTATTTAGATATTTTATTTGAAAAACCATGATTCTACAATCTTCAGAAATTTCTGTATTCAAATCATCAAGAGCAGCAGTATTACTGCCGCTTTTATCAATTACTACTTTCTCAGGCAGGTTATTCTCTCTAAAGGCTTTACGAAAGAACGCAAGTGCCGCAGACTTGTCTCTACGAGCACACAACAGAAAGTCTACAGTATTACCAAGACTATCTAGTGCTCTGTATAGATAAACCCATTTGCCGTTTAATTTAACGTAGGTCTCGTCCATTCTCCAGCTACTGCCAACCTGCTTCTTCCTTTTCCTTACCGCTTCATCTATCAGTGGCACAAATCTGATAACCCACCTTTGTAACGTAGCATGATCAATTTTTGCTCCCCTTATACTCAGCATTTCTTCCAAATCTCGATAGCTCAAAGAGAATCTACATTTCATATATACAGATAACATTATTATCTCTGCTGAAAAGCTAAATCCTTTGAAATATGGCAATAATTTTGAACTAATACGAAACATCTTTGCTTTTTTTTTAGATGATCATATCACTTCTTTTCTACTTTCCTACAAATGTTACATACCAGGATTTATAGATGCGACAGAACCGAAACTTTTGCTCTGGTACTGGACCTACAAAACGATCTGCACTCCAGTCTAAAATGTTCAGTGGTGGTCTAATAATTACCTTTTTCAAGTTATTTTCAATGAAGTCAGAAACATTTGTGTTTTCTTGTACATAGTCCGCAGCATCCCAACCTTTTGGTTTACCTTCTGGAATTTTGACTATAGAAAGCGATGCAATACCTAAGCTGAGAAGTTTTGTAGTAGCATTTTCAGCATATTGTTTACCAGGCTCATCGTTATCCGGCCAAATAACAATATGCTTGCCTTTAAGTTGTGACCAGTCAGTTTTGTCCGCATCTGCATTTGCTCCAGACATTGTGGTTGTTGCAGTAATTCCGGTTCTGTCGCATCTATAAATCCTGGTATGTAACATTTGTAGGAAAGTAGAAAAGAAGTGATATGATCATCTAAAAAAAAAGCAAAGATGTTTCGTATTAGTTCAAAATTATTGCCATATTTCAAAGGATTTAGCTTTTCAGCAGAGATAATAATGTTATCTGTATATATGAAATGTAGATTCTCTTTGAGCTATCGAGATTTGGAAGAAATGCTGAGTATAAGGGGAGCAAAAATTGATCATGCTACGTTACAAAGGTGGGTTATCAGATTTGTGCCACTGATAGATGAAGCGGTAAGGAAAAGGAAGAAGCAGGTTGGCAGTAGCTGGAGAATGGACGAGACCTACGTTAAATTAAACGGCAAATGGGTTTATCTATACAGAGCACTAGATAGTCTTGGTAATACTGTAGACTTTCTGTTGTGTGCTCGTAGAGACAAGTCTGCGGCACTTGCGTTCTTTCGTAAAGCCTTTAGAGAGAATAACCTGCCTGAGAAAGTAGTAATTGATAAAAGCGGCAGTAATACTGCTGCTCTTGATGATTTGAATACAGAAATTTCTGAAGATTGTAGAATCATGGTTTTTCAAATAAAATATCTAAATAATATTGTCGAACAAGATCATAGATTTATCAAAAAACGAATAAAGCCAATGCTTGGTTTTAAGAGCTTCCACTCCGCAAAGATTACCATTACCGGCATAGAAAATATTCGTATGATTCAAAAAAGACAAATTATCGGGGCTAATGATAATGTTTCTACTTTTTAGAATTTTGCTATGCTAATTGCTCTATAACTCCCATAATCCCAGTTTAACGATCTTCTTGTACCACAATTTATAGATGCGACAGAACCTTTTAATCCATAGTGGTTGAATGCTGAATGACTTTAAGTTTAAAATTGAGAAAGTAGTTGTTATATATATCAGCAAGTATGAGTTAAATTTGTATTATGGACTTGAATAAATTTACCGAAAAAGCAAAAAGCCTAATCCAGAGCGCTCAAATGAAAGCATTGGGAGCTGGGCATCAGATTTTTATGCCTGAACATTTACTTAAAGTAATGCTTGAAGATGAGTCAGGTTTAGTTCAGGATTTGATAGGCACCTGTGGTGGAAATGTTCAGAATATTTCTGATGCTGTGAGTAGTACAATTAAAAAGTTTCCAGTGGTTGGAGGACCAGGTAGTGTTGGACTTCAGCTTTCAAGAGAGGTAGCAAAAGTTTTTGATGATTCAATTGGTATTGCGAGGAGAAATAAAGACACATTTGTTACTGTTGAGCGGTTGTTGCAGGGCCTTGCTGCACAAAAAGATGAAATTGTAGGTAAAATTTTAGCAGAAGGTGGTGTAACACCGCAAAAATTAAATTCAGTTATTGCAGAAATGAGAAAAGGTGGCAGTGCAGACTCTCCAAATAGCGAGGAAAAATTAAATGCGGCAAAGAGGTATACAAAAGATATTACAGAGCTTGCTATGCAAGGTAAGCTTGATCCTGTAATTGGTCGTGATGAGGAAATCAGAAGAACTATGCAGGTATCGTTGAGGCGAACAAAAAATAATCCAGTACTGATAGGTGAACCTGGTGTTGGAAAAACTGCAATAGTTGAAGGTTTAGCAAACAGAATTGTTGCAAATGATGTACCACTTGGTTTGCGTGATGCAAAAGTTTTAGCTTTGGATCTTGGTGCATTAATTGCTGGAACAAAATTTAGAGGGGAGTTTGAAGAGAGACTAAAAGCAGTGATTAATGAGATTTTAAAAGCAGAGGGCAAAGTTATTTTGTTTATAGATGAGCTTCATACTTTAGTGGGAGCAGGAGCGACAAGTGGTGCGATGGATGCTTCAAATTTGCTCAAGCCTGCTCTTGCGCGTGGAGAAATTCGCTGTATAGGGGCTACAACTTTGGATGAGTATCGTCAACATATAGAGAAAGACCCTGCGCTTGCAAGGCGTTTTCAGCCTGTGTTTATTTCTCAACCGACTGAGACTGATACTATTTCAATACTGAGGGGTTTGAAGGAGAGGTATGAGGTGCACCATGGTATTAGAATCACAGATGGTGCAATAATCGCTGCTGCAACGCTTTCTAATAGATATATAACAGATAGGTTTTTACCTGATAAAGCGATCGATTTAATTGATGAAGCAGCAAGTAGGGTTAGAATTGAAATGGACAGCAAGCCTGAGGTTGTTGATGAGCTTGAAAGAAAGATTATACAGCTGAAAATTGAGTCAGAGGCTTTGAAAAAAGAAAGTGATGAAAACTCTAAGCAACGTTTAAAAAAGATAAATGAGGAAATTGAGAGTCTAAACAGTAAATTTGCTGACTTAAGCAGTAAATGGCAGATGGAAAAGAATAAAATAGCTAAAATACAAGAAACTGCTGAAAAATTGGATAATGCGAGGAAAGAGCTAGAATTGGCTCAGCGGAATGGAAATTTAGGAAGGGCAGGGGAATTGATGTATGGTGTGATTCCTCAACTTGAAAATGAGTTAAAAAATCAGGAAAAAGTTACTGATAGTTTCCTAAAGAAAGAAGTTACTGAGAGTGATATTGCAAATATTGTTTCAAAATGGACAGGCATTCCAGTTGATAACATGATGCATAGTGAAAAGGAAAAGCTCCTTAACATGGAAAATGAAATAGGAAAAAGAGTAATAGGGCAGAGAGATGCAATTGAAGCGATAAGTAATGCAGTAAGGCGCTCCCGTTCTGGTGTTCAGGATACTAATCGACCTTTTGGTTCATTTTTATTCTTAGGTCCAACCGGAGTTGGAAAAACAGAGTTAGCAAAATCTCTTGCCGAATTTTTGTTTGATGATCAATCAGCACTTCTACGCTTTGATATGTCAGAGTATATGGAAAAACACTCCGTTTCAAAGTTAATTGGTGCGCCTCCAGGATATGTTGGTTATGAACAAGGTGGCAGATTAACCGAAGCAGTAAGGAGAAGACCATATCAGGTAATTTTGTTTGATGAGATAGAAAAGGCAAATCCAGATATATTTAATATACTACTGCAGATTTTGGATGAAGGTAGACTAACCGATAGCCATGGCAAATTAATTGATTTTCGTAATACCATACTAATTTTAACTTCTAACCTTGGAGCTGAGATGATGCTAAGAGGAGCTACCGAATCTGTGAAAGATGAGGTGATGAAAATAGTTAAGTCAGCGTTTCGTCCAGAATTTTTAAATAGACTGGATGAAATTATTATATTCCACAGCTTAACCAAAGATGACATTGATAAAATTATAGATGTTCAATTCTCTTATTTACAAAAGATGCTTGCTAAGCGTAAACTGAGTATTAGTTTATCGCAAGAAGCTAAAGAACTAATAGCACAAACTGGATATGACCCTGAATATGGAGCGCGGCCTCTGAAAAGGGTAATACAAGAATGCATTCAAAATAATCTAGCTAAGTTAGTTTTATCTGGGGAAATAGTAGAAGGAGATGAGCTAATAGTGTATACTTCTGGTAACGAAATCTTAGTTAAAAAGATCTAGATTCGCTGTGTATTTTTGTTTTGAAAAATGTGTATAAATCATAATGTTAATGTTGAGTCTTTATTTAAGCTAGTTGATCAAGGGAATAAAAAAGAGAAAGAAAAAATTAAAGAGTTTATACAGTACTTTTATAATTTTGTTTATAATAGTGACCTAAAAGTCAACGATAAATTTCTTTTATACATTGCAGAAGATGCATACAACTTCATTCTTAAAAAAGAAAAAGAAGAAAGTAAATTGGCAGTAAGTAATGTAAATGATATTTCAGGAATAGAAGGCAATTTCACTATAATTAAAATCACAAATTATGACATGCCCTTTTTAGTGGATTCTGTCATTTCCACTATTAAGTCAAACGGTTTAACTATATGCTATTATAGTAACAGCATAATTAATGTTCAAAGAAAAAATAGCCTAATAGATAAAATTCATCTTTTAGAAGAAAGTAATGGAATCAAAGAGTCAGTAATATATGTAATTATTAAAGGCATAAGCGGTAGCTTTGTTGATACACTAGAAGAATCTCTACGAAAGACGCTAAAAGCAGTTAACTGCGTTGTAAAGGACTGGCAATTGATGCTCAAGAAGCTTCTTGAGCATCCGGCATTGGATGCTGGAGGCAGAGATTTTCTAGCTTGGTTGAAAAATAACAATTTTGTATTTTTAGGTTATCAAGAATACATTACTAATAAAGAAGGGAAGCTTGCTCTAAGTGGTAAGGAGAGCCTCGGGTTAATGAGAGCAAGTGAAGAGTACCAAAATTCATCAATTTTTTCTGAAAGCTTGAATTCTTTATACATACTAAGATCAGACCTAATCTCAATAGTTCATCGGCGTACCTATATGAATTGTATAGGAGTGAAAGAATTTAATGATCAGGGTGATGTAATAAGGGAACAGCATTTTTTTGGGCTATTTACTTCTATAGCAGAAGTGCAAGATATTCGAACTATTCCGGTAATAAAGGATAAGGTTACAACAATAGAAAAAAAGGCAGGATTTGTTCCTGGTGGCCATAACAATAAAGCTTTAATTTCCATTTTACAGGCATTTTCTTGTGACGAATTATTCCAATCAAATGAAGACGAGTTATTTGAAATTTGCACCTCGATCATGTCTCTTGCGATTAGACCAAGAGTCAAATTATTTTTGAGAAAGGTAGGGAACTTTATTAGTTGCATAGTATTGATACCGATGCGTTATGCTAGTGCAAGACTAATGTTTAAGATACGCGATATATTGAAAGATGAAACGAATGCAGAAAGTTCAGATATTTATAACAATCACATTATCAATGAATATGATTTGATGAAATTACACGTGGTGCTAAGAACCAAAAGCGCTAGCATTTTTGATGATGAAGTTTTGCGTATCGAAAACAAGTTAAGAAACATTACAGAAAAGTGGGAAGATCGTTTTATAGACAATTTATATAATACTTTTAGCACTGTTGAGGATATATTTATCCGCTATTGCAAGGCATTTCCGATAAGTTATCAAGAGAATTTTGAACCTCATGATGCGTATTATGATATGAAAAAATTGGAGATAGTGAGAAAGAAAAAAGTCAGCGAAGTTGATTTGAGGCTTACTCGTGACAATCTCAACTATCAATTGAAGGTTTACACTCCAAGCAACGGAGGCCTTGAATTGTCAAAGATATTAAAGGTTACTAAGAATTTAGGGGCTAAGATTCTATCTCATAATGGTTATTATATAGAAATCAACGGTGGAATATGGATACATCATTTTGTGTTGTCAAGAGTTGATGAATTAATGGACAACATTACTTTAAAAGAGCAGTTTGAGGTAACACTTGTAAAAGTGTTCAGCAAGGAAATAAAAAATGACTATTTTAACAGCTTGATCATTATTGCTGGGCTCGAGTGGAAGGAAGTGCTTCTGATTAGAGCGCTAAGCGCCTACCTAAAGCAGACATCATTTAGCTATAACCCAGAATATATCCAGAAAGTAGTATCAGAGTATCCAAAAGTAGTAAGGTATTTAGTAGAATTATTTCATTCAAGATTTGATACTAAAATAGATATTGATAGGGCAGAAACTACTAGCATTTTGATAGAAAAAATTGAAGAACTACTAAAAGAGATCAGCAACGTTTCACATGATTACGTTTTGCGTTCGATATTTAACTTGATAATGGCAATTTTGAGAACCAGTTATTATCAAGATGATAAGCCATACTTATCTATCAAATTTGATTCAAGTAAAATAAATGGTTTACCTGACCCGCGCCCATACCGTGAATTGTATGTTTATTCAAACCTTTTTGAGGGAATACATCTAAGAGGAGGGAAGTTGGCTCGTGGTGGTTTGAGATGGTCGGATAGAACGGAAGATTTTCGCACTGAAGTTTTGGGACTCATGAAAGCCCAGATGACAAAAAATGCGGTCATTGTACCTGTTGGCGCAAAGGGTGGGTTTGTAATAAAGCAAGTTTATAAAGACAAAAACATTTTAAGGGAGAAAGGTGTTGAATGCTATAAGAATTTCATCAGAGGAATGCTTGATATTACTGATAATGTAGTTGATGGCAAAATAACTCCACCAGAAAATGTGATTAGGTATGACGAAGATGATCCATATTTGGTAGTTGCAGCAGATAAAGGCACTGCTTCATTTTCTGATTATGCAAACGAAATATCCTCTGAATGTAACTTTTGGCTCGAAGATGCATTTGCATCTGGTGGATCAGCAGGTTATGACCACAAAAAGATGGGTATTACAGCAAGAGGTGCATGGATTGCAGCACAACGCCATTTTTGGAGAATGAATAAGGATATTTACCAGGATACAACTGTTATTGGAATTGGAGATATGGCTGGCGATCTATTTGGGAACGGCATGCTGCTTTCAAGAAATATGAGTTTAATTGGAGCATTTAATCATATGCATATTTTTGTTGATCCAAATCCTGATGCGGAAAAGAGTTTCGTGGAGCGTAAACGGCTCTTTGAATTACCGTTTTCCACTTGGATGGATTACAATAGAGATTTGATTTCTCATGGTGGCGGGGTATTTGAACGTAGTAGCAAACAAGTAGAAATTTCTCAAGAAATGAAAAAGTGCTTTGATATAACGGAAGATACATTATCTCCAAATGATTTGATTCGATATTTGCTCAAGGCAAAAGTGGATTTCATATGGAATGGAGGAATTGGCACCTTTGTTAAGGCAAAAAGTGAAAGCCATGGCATGGTTGGCGATAAAGCAAATGATGAATTAAGAGTAAACGGTCATGATATTAGAGCTTCTATGTTTATAGAGGGTGGCAACCTTGGTTGCACGCAGCTTGGAAGGGTAGAATACGCTAAAATAGGTGGGTATATCAATGCAGATTTTATTGATAATTCAGCAGGAGTAATATGTTCTGATCTTGAAGTTAACATCAAGATTGCTTTTGTTGCAATTATGAAAGAAGGGGGAATTTCCTTGGAAAAAAGGAATGAAATACTGGCTAGCATGATAGATGAAGTTGCATCTAAGGTACTTGAAAACCATAACAGGATTGAAACAAAAGCATTGCTTCTTGAGTGCTTGCAAGCTAAAGAAAAGTTGGAGCAGCACCATAAATTATTACTCAGTTTAGAGAAATTTGGGCTGCTAAACCGAGATGTAGAATTTCTTCCAGCTGAAGAAGAGGTAGCAAGAATGTTAACTGATGGAGAAGGTTTCTGTTCTCCTCAGCTTTCTGTTCTGATGTCTTATGCAAGAACAGCAATAAAAAATGAAGTTATACACTCTGAGCTACCTGAAAAAGATTTTTTGTGCCGTGATTACTTACTAAATTACTTTCCACAAAGGATGGTAACAGAGTTCAAGGATTCCATATTGAAACACCAACTTTGTAGGGAAATTATTTCTACTTGCATTACAAACGATGTAGTAAATAGGATGGGCTGTATATTTATTAATAATTTGGTTGAGAGTACTGGAATTAAAGTACATGAAGCAGTTAACATATATATCGTTGTTAATCACCTATATAATTTAAGTAGCCTTTGGCAGAAAATTGATGAATTGGATGGAAAAATTGATGTTGATTCATATTTGCAAGTAGTGAGAAGTGTGCAAAAATTTATTGGTAGGGTATCATTTTGGTTAGTAAAAAATCTTGGTAAGCTTAATCTTGTAGAACTAGATGGTGTTACAAAATTTAGGGGTGCAATTGAAACTTTAGGCCATGATATTTTAGATGATCGCCTGTTAAAGATCTATAATCATGGATTAACCTCTTTGGTAGAGCTTAACATAAATAAAGATCTAGCAAAAAAGGTTGCTGATTTACGTATTCTTATTTATGCGCTGGACGTTATATCTATTGCTGAACAGACATCTTTATCAATCTTTGAAGCTGGTAGAATATACTTTAAATTAAAGTCGCTGCTAAGGTTTGATATGATTAGAACAATTGCTGTCAAGATTAAAAGCCATTCTTCTTATTGGGATCGCAGCTTAATTAATGATTTATTAGATGATTTAAGCAATTATCATCATAAGCTAGCTGTTAAAGTTATAAAAGCTACTGATAATCATATAGATAAGGTTCAAACTTGGGCTCTTAATGATAAGGATTATATAGAGCGTTACAATAGCTTTTTAGATGAGATGGTTGCTTCTAAACTTGATTTAAGTAAATTAATACTCATAATCAGGAGAATTAAAGTACTTGCTTCATAGGAAAAATGTTTAATATAGGTCTTTCAGAAATTTTAGTTGTAGCTTTAGTGAGTATAATTGTTTTTGATAAAAGTAAAGTACCTGTATTTCTTAATCTTATTAAAAATATATATAGGTATTTCTGGGTTGTAAAATCAAGAGTTAGGAAATTGTTGAAGGATACCGGAATTAAAGAATTATATGAAGGGCATAACGTTGAAAAAGTCAATTACATAATTGGTGAAGATGGCAAGCTTTATCCTACTTACAATGTAGATAGTACAAAAAATGACAGCAAAAATCCTAGTAGTAGATGATATACCATCTAATGTTAAGCTTTTGGAGGCTCAGCTAAAAGCAGAGTACTATACAGTTATTGTAGCTTATGATGGCGAGGAGGCGATAGATTTAGTAGCGGAACAGCAGCCAGATATTATCTTACTTGATGTCATGATGCCAAAAATGAGTGGTTTTGAGGTTTGTAAGAAGCTAAAGAATGATCCCTTAACGACTTATATTCCAATCATTATGGTAACTGCGCTGCATGACACTCATGATAGAGTGGAAGGAATTAATGCTGGTGCGGATGACTTTCTAACTAAGCCGATAGATGAAACTGCTTTATCTGCAAGAATTAAGTCTCTTGTGCGCTTAAAGATGATAATAGATGAGTTGTGCTTGAGAGGAGAAACTAATGCTGAGATTGGTGGAGTAGCAGAAAGCAGTATTATGGATTATTCTAATCAGATTTTTGATGCTAACATACTTGTTGTAGATGAGGACACCTTTCAAGCAGAGCAGATACACAATGTTCTAAAGCAACGCTTCAGATCAATTAAAATACTGCACGATCCAAAAGAAGCATTAAAGGTTGGTATTAAGGATAATTACGACCTGATTATTTCTGACATGCAGTTTTCAAAAACTGACGGCCTACGGTTGTGTTCTAAGTTTCGTAGTAAAGTAGAAACACGTTATACACCAATTCTGATCCTTTCTGAAGATTATGATAAAAGCAATTTAGTAAAGGCACTTGATGTAGGTGCTAATGATTATTTAACAGTACCTTTAGATGAGAGTGAATTAATAGCTAGGGTTAATTTGCAAGTGAAACGCAAAAGGTATCAAGATGCCTTGAGAATGAATTTATTTAATAATGTAGAAATGTCTATAAAGGATCCATTAACTAACTGTTATAATAGAAGATATTTTGATGCACACTTAAGAAATATTGTTAAGGATTCTGTGGAAAAAGATAGAAGTTTATCTCTTATGATACTTGATATAGATTATTTTAAGATGGTGAATGATAACTTTGGGCATAATGCTGGAGATGAACTTTTAAAGGAAATACAGAAAAGAATTTCTGAAAATATCAGAGTGACAGATTTATTAGCTAGGTTTGGTGGTGAGGAATTTGTTGTTGTAATGCCAGATACCAATGTATCAGATGCGTATACTATTGCAGAGAGAATAAGGAAAATTATTGCCAAAGAACCTTTTATACTTGTGGGTAAAAATACAACCCATAATGTAACTGTGAGCATTGGAATTTCAGCAATGCAAAGATCTGACCTTGATGATGTTAAAAAATTTATAGTACGTGCTGACAAATATTTATATAAAGCAAAAAACAGTGGTAGAAATAGAGTGGTTACTGGTTGAAGTTCTTTCAAATAAGTAGTAACTAAGATTCAAATGATAGCATAAAATTTCTCAACTCCGGAAATTTCGCATTTAACTGCAGAAATAGATATTTATTTAAAAAATACCCTGTAATTTTTAACCCTAGTCTGAATTCTTGATATGAGTAGCTATTTTGTAGGTTGTTATTGTATACATCATGCAACATCTGTGGAAAAGGTAGTAATTTATCTGCATAACAGTCACCTACTTTTTTTGACACTGCTCTACCAGTTTTTGGAGAAATAAATTGTAGATTTTCTTTCACACCTGTTACAGCACATTTTGATAGGTCTAACTTAAATCCAAGTTGCGTAAGAAGCAGAAGCTCTAAGTTAAGGTAATGACTTTGCCAAAACTGGCTATTATGTTTTATTACATCGATGAAGTGTCTAAAATTATCATATAACTTGATGCAGGATTCACTTTCTGGAAGCACTTTTTCTAATATAGACGAGAAAGAAACAATAGCAATGCTTTTTAACCTATCTTGAAAGAAATGATGAAATGGAGATTCAATCAATTCGCACTTTAAAAAACCTAGATTTTCAGGTAGCTTAGCACTCCATTCTGCATGTAATAGATTACTTATTTGAAACTTATAATTGCTATTGTTTGTTAACCTAGTTAATCCTCTGCACTTTCCATGATTTTTTGTAAATAGAGAAAGAATTAAATTTTTGTCACCGTATTTTTTAACAGCTATAATAACACCTTCATCTTTCCATCTCATTCAGAGTATATTGACCATATGATATTATAGAGATAATAAAATTAGTGTAGCAAATTTGAGTTTAAGTCAACTGAAATATATTGACTTTATGTGCAATATTAGCTTTAAACCAGTAAAACAAGCTGCTTAACATATGCGCCCTCTCTATTTTAATTATACTCTTCTTTTGTTTCTATGTTGTTTTTTGCTTTTTTCAATGAAAGCCCAAACGGATGATTCGTCAGTTATTCCTATACCACAAAGAAAAAAAGAATTAGTTGAGTTAGTACAACCGAGGCAAATTATTGAAATACAGGAAATTGATGAGGGTATTCCAATTCCCAAAAGAAAAAAGGGTGTAGAAAGAAAACTAAGAGAAGACATCAAAGAGGTGAAAAATGAAATAAGAGATAAGAAAAATATTGAGAACAAAGATGATGAATTGGCTGTAACAGAAATTATTAATTCTATAAGGGATAAACTGACAGAGTGTTGGAGCATTCCTGAGAGCATAGTTTATAAAGAAAATTTTAGTATAAAAATTAACTTATTATTATCCAGTAAAGGCGAGATCGTTGTAGCCAACGTAGCAGATAGTAGTTCTTATCAAAATAATCCTCTTTTTAGATCAGCAGCAGATAATGCAATGCGTGCAGTATATAAATGTAGCCCGTTAATTGGCTTACCTGCTGAGCAGCATCACATTTGGCGCGAAGTCACGTTAGATTTTATTGTCCCAAATTTAGGAGAAAAACACTGGACTTAAAGGGTTCTGTCGCATCTATAAATCCTGGTATGTAACATTTGTAGGAAAGTAGAAAAGAAGTGATATGATCATCTAAAAAAAAAGCAAAGATGTTTCGTATTAGTTCAAAATTATTGCCATATTTCAAAGGATTTAGCTTTTCAGCAGAGATAATAATGTTATCTGTATATATGAAATGTAGATTCTCTTTGAGCTATCGAGATTTGGAAGAAATGCTGAGTATAAGGGGAGCAAAAATTGATCATGCTACGTTACAAAGGTGGGTTATCAGATTTGTGCCACTGATAGATGAAGCGGTAAGGAAAAGGAAGAAGCAGGTTGGCAGTAGCTGGAGAATGGACGAGACCTACGTTAAATTAAACGGCAAATGGGTTTATCTATACAGAGCACTAGATAGTCTTGGTAATACTGTAGACTTTCTGTTGTGTGCTCGTAGAGACAAGTCTGCGGCACTTGCGTTCTTTCGTAAAGCCTTTAGAGAGAATAACCTGCCTGAGAAAGTAGTAATTGATAAAAGCGGCAGTAATACTGCTGCTCTTGATGATTTGAATACAGAAATTTCTGAAGATTGTAGAATCATGGTTTTTCAAATAAAATATCTAAATAATATTGTCGAACAAGATCATAGATTTATCAAAAAACGAATAAAGCCAATGCTTGGTTTTAAGAGCTTCCACTCCGCAAAGATTACCATTACCGGCATAGAAAATATTCGTATGATTCAAAAAAGACAAATTATCGGGGCTAATGATAATGTTTCTACTTTTTAGAATTTTGCTATGCTAATTGCTCTATAACTCCCATAATCCCAGTTTAATGATCTTCTTGTACCACAATTTATAGATGCGACAGAACCCGTTCGAACTATTATAAGAAAGGCTATACTTCTTGGCACACCTTACATTTTTGTGATTACTAACTTTCATCATCTGTGCTCTCTAAAATATTCGTTGCATAATAGAGCAATCGCTCTTTATTTAGCTTTCCTCCCTTTTTCTTACCTCCTATAAACTTCTCGAAGTGTCTTTCAATTTTGCTATAGGATTAATAAACTCGGTGCTTGGCGAAACAATTTCTTCAGTAGTAAAAGGCTTGACGTTTTTCTCAAGATCATTTTTAACTTCATTTGCTTTATCAACAACACTATTGATAATTTTTTTATCTTCTTCTGAGCTTTGCTTATTTTTTGTTGCACAAGAAGAGTCACCAAGCAGTGGAGAGATAACATAATCTGCAGCTTCTTTTGCCAATTTTATATTTTCCCTTTGTGACAAAATCTCTAGCTCATTTAAGTCACTTTCACATGTAATTCCAGCTTTACCTTGTTGTAATTTTATGTAGTACTCTCTATCACCTTTTGATTCTTCACTCTCTCCAATATCAGACCTACTATTAATCCTATATTGCGATACCGCAGAAGGAATAGTAGAGTCATCATGCTCTTCTACTCTATAATAATGACTATTATAAATGTTAATCCTTTGAATTATATTCTGCAGATAAGATTGCACCTGTTCTATGTTTTGTAAGTCATCTTTTGTGAATTTAAAAGATTTATCTTTTAAATTTTTCCTGAATTTTCTCAAACTTTCCACTTTATCTTGATTTCTTCCTCCTGGATAAATTTGATCAAGTAACTTAAGCAAATAATCACCTTTTTTCAACGGTGATGTTATTTTATCAAATAATTTTAGATGTACTGGATGTTTCAAACATGCATTGATATGCTCTAAGTAATTATTGAAGCTTTTAGTGTCATTTTCGTCCTGTGTTTTTTTTCTCTGTTGATAAACTTCATTAAATTTCTCACGTAACAAATTAATCTCTGTGACACTTTTAACGCTATATTCTGCTATAATATGAGCATAAGTATCCACACTAGGATTATTCCTTAACTTATTAACTTTCTCTGAAAAGCTATTGTAAGTACTTTTTGTTTTTAAGTAATACTCGAAACGATTAAGAAGATACACAACTGTTATAAAAGCATTTCTTAGCATTGTAAACAAAGTACCACCATAATTATCTCTCAATTCTTTTTCATAATTATTAAGCTTTCTTCGTGCATGTTTTAATACACCAATAAATTCCTTCTTACTTTTATTGAAATCATGCTCATTGGTATTGTAAACTTCTATAAACAAATTTAAGGCAATTTCAATACTTTGATCAGCCAGATCGTCAATTCTTTTCAGGCTTTTTATTTCCTGGTTAATATAATCTATTATCTCTGTTGCAAGTTTATTTCCATAAGCTTGTTGATTTGATAATCTTACTACTGATTTATTATAAGCATCAATATACTCTCCTCCTTTCTTGAGTAGATTTATGTCAAAGCTCAATTCACCACTCGAATAGCAAAAGAATGCAGACTTTCTATTAGAGTTTAGGCATCTAAGTCTACCTGGAGCTTGAATAAGCTGTGCAGGCTTGTTGAGATCAGTAGATATTGGATCTATTAGCATTCCAACATGTTGCAAATTAATGTCATTGTACCCCTGTACCTTGCTAGGATTTACATCATTACCAACTAACCCCATACGGCACAAAGCATAATAATCATTTTCTTCTTCCAATAAACCCTTATATAAATCCTCTAGCTCATCTTCTGATAAATGGTCAATTGCTAACTTAGCTAACTGTTCCTGATTTAAATCTTTTAAAGTACTTTCTTGATAATACTTGATGTCCGAGCTATTATTTTTACTAACTGACTCTTTGAGTCTCTTAGCATAAAATGTATCTAGGTTAATTAGATCTTCATATATGTCTTTATTATTAATCGAGGACAATTTCTCTTTTACAAGCTTTAACTCTTCTAATGGTTGGCCACTTATATAGTCTGAAAGCTTACTCTTAAGATCTTCTGCAGGTAAATTGCCTGAGCTATCTAACATTACTAATTTTACTTTGTACTTATTTTCGTAACAAAAATCTTGTAGTGCTCCTAATGGATATTCTTTTTCATTACAAGAATAACAAGGACTAGAATATCTTGAATAAGTTAGCTTACTACCATCTTGTAATGTCATTCCAAGTGCTTTCCCGAGATCTTCAAGTAGCTTTTTCTCATTTTCTCCTAGGCGTGTAGATCCTTTTTTCTCATCTTGTTCTTTATCTCTCAATCCTCTTAAAGAAGAGGCAAACTTTCTTCTTTCAGCAGCTACTCTTTTGAACAGGTCACAAAAGTCATCCATTTTACCTTCTTCTACTCCATAATATTCAAGGTAGTCTCTCACTACATCGTAATAGCCTCTACTTAGCAAATCTACTAGCTTTGTAGGAACTTGTTCTAATCCCTCAGATGACATCAAGAGATGAAGTTCTTTATCTTGGTTCCAATTCCTTATTAATCTTATAAATAAATCACGGTCTTTATTTTCCTTTAGAAGGTTAATTACAGATCGCATATGCTTAACAAGGTTTTTCTTTAATTTATCGCTTTTAATCCCTTGATCTTCAACGTATGTTTTTAAATCACAATTCTTGTCTAACGCTTTTTTAACTTCTGCTACTAAACCTTCCAAATCTGCACACCTCTTCTCATCAAGCTCGTGTCTATTTAGACCTGTTAAGTATGAAAGTGTATTCTCAATTATTCCATGCATTACACGGAATGCAGAATAATCAGCAATACCACTGAAGTCATAATATTCTTTTACGATTCCTGATGCTTTTTCTTTTGTAATATTGAACCGCTTAGCAACTTGCTCTGTTATGAGAACAATTTTTTTTGATTGAGTTATTAACTTATATTCTGGTTGGGGTTCGAACGTTCGCTCCAAGAAATCAAGAATCTTTGATTCATTAAACTCTGGTAAGGTTTTGTTTCTACCATATTGCAATATTTTTTTCAGATTCTCTATCTGCTTATTTGACTCAGCTAAAATCAATGCTGGTTCACCAATTACGCTTTGAACATTTCTATATAAATAATTCTCTACTTCTTTTTTTAATTCATCGTCTGTTAAACTTGCATCGCTATATTTATTGTTTTCTTCCGGCTTAAAATCCACATACTCTTCAACGCCATTAGAATATTCTTTTGCTAGATTTTTACTTTTTACTTTGGTATGAACTTGTAGATTTAAATCCCCGTATACACCAGACTTCATTTTATCTGTCAAAGAAAGAGTTTTAAGTAAACCATCATTTTCTTTGATATATTTATGAGTGCTTATTGAAGGCGTTGCACTTAAAAACAGCGTAGGTACAAGTGCAGATAAGAGTCCCATACGATGTTTATACAACTCCTGTTCTACCACTCGGTGCTCCTCATCAAAGGACAGAGATATAGATTTTTCAATATTTAGTTCAAATTCTTGATTATTAATTGTAACTTTACCATCTTGAATTTTATATTCCTTATCTCCAAATTGAATTTTATCTGTAAGAATTAAAAAATCTTTGCCATCTATATTTATTTTCCCATTCTTTATTTTAAATTCTTTGTCTCCAATGTTGAGAGCTTTTATAATATCAGGAAGATGTTCAAGACCTATTGCCTTTAAAAATTGATTCCAATTTTTCATCAAGCTTTCGCTGCTCAATATAGAGCACCCTTTATTACCGCTTATCTCTTTCAACTCAATATCTTCAATATCAGAGTCAGATAATACTTTTTTCCAATCATCACGTTTCTGTGTTACAAGATCTTCATTAGGTGCTAGAGATATGTAAGGTACACCCATTAGCCTAGCTGGTAGATATTCAACAAGCAGTTCTATAAATGTTTTTCCAGTTCCTGTTGCAAGCGCAAACTCTTTAGTTGGACTCTTACCTTCTTTTAAGTGTTCTATTGTTTCTTTGATGTAAGATAAATGTTGTGGAAATATTACAATTTTACCAAGCCCACCTATTGTTGCACTTTTTTCTTTACCTTTGATTGTTACACTATAATGGTGATTACCTTTCTTATCTCTGCTGATTGTCAACTCATGCTGTGTGCACAAAGTAAGTAGATATTCGTCAGTGTAATCTGTCGTATCTTTAATATCTACCGAAAAAGAAGCACTTTCATCAAATTTAACATTGTATGTACCTTCTTCCTTCTTCGTTAAAGTTACACCAATTTGTCTTTCACCTATTGTTACTTTATCATTTATTTCATCTTTATTGCTACTTAACAAACTTTCTATTTTTTCTTTAATGCCCTTCGCAATTTGAGAAGTTTTGCTATTTAATTCAATTGACAGCAAGACTCCCAAGTAAGTCTTTTCTAGCCCTTCTATATTTCTCTTTTTTGAATCGTCATCAAACTTTGTGAATATTTGCGCAGATGAATGTACCATGTTTTTACCTTTAAAATACAGTGTTAATCTTTTAATAATATAGGAAATTAAATAATTAATCAATATATTTAATTAATGAATTACAAAATAATCATAAATTTTTCTATTATTTCCAAATGAATTAGTATGAACTCTTTAATGTACATTAGTAAAAACCCAAATAATATAACCATTGATAGCAATAAAAACCAAAGATCGTGAAAACTGTTTTCCTTTGAATCTGCAGATCTAGTTTATTAATTAATTTAAAATATTGCATTCTATCTTTATTGTCCCAAATTTGGGAGAAAAACCCTGGACTTGAAGTCCATCCTTTTAAGAATATAATTTTAAGGTGAAAAATCTGAAAGAATGTGGAATATTATAGAAAAAGCAGTCACTCTGTATATATATCACATAGTGTGGATAACAAAATATCGATATCCAGTACTAGTTGGAGATATTGGACAGAAAGCTAAAGAAGTTGTACAAGAAGTATGTGCAAATAATCAAGTAGAAATTATCAGAGGTAGAGTTGCGTCAAGTCATGTACACGTATACGTTTCTGTACCCCCATACTTAAGTATTAGTAAGTTAGTGCAGTTAATAAAAGGAAAAAGTTCCAGAAAAATCCAGCAAAACTTTCCAGAGCTAAAAAAGAGATATTGGGTTGTGGGCAGTAGGCTACTTTGTCAGGACTAGCGGAAATGTAACTGACGAAATGATAAAAAATTATATTGAAAATCACTCTAAAAAAGAAGATAAATTTGGTGACTTTCAAGTCGAAAGTTAGCATTCTATGCTCTCTCTCAATCTTTGGATTTTAATCCATAGTGGTTGAATAAGACTAGATTTGACATATATTCCAGTATACACGAAAGAAATATAAGACCAAGTGATAGATTATCATTTAATAGTTTTTTTAAGCAGCGTCAATTTTTGGCTTTATACTTAGTTTTTGGAAAAGAGGTTTTAAAGTGTTTATATCCTAGTAAAATACAAGAAATAAATTCTTTGATAGAAGATATGAAGAAAGGAAATGGGTATGTTGGAGTAGTGGATGATATTATAGATGATAAACAGAAGTTTACTCATAATACTTTTACTGAATATCTTGTTAGAAGAGGACTTATTTATATATCCAACAAGCACAAAAAATATAAGCTAGAGCAGGAAGAACTATAAAGACAGTTGTAACCTAATCTTGCACAGTTGTTTTTGTAATAACGACAAAAAATAAGTTAAGGGATCTTGTCACATAGCTACTCATGAGAAGAATTTATGAAGCAAATTCAAAAAGAGATATACTAATATCAGTAAATTTGTTAATCAAGTAGCATTTTGAGAGCTAACCTTATCCGAGAAGAAGGTGCAGAAGACAGGAATATTTTTCATAAGAAGAATGATACCAATAAAAATCTTTTATTCTATTCAAGATATAAAGCTACCATACTTTCCTATATATTTTAGATAAATCTTTACTAATTTAATAATATATACTATTAATAACTTAAATAATTACACATTTCTAGTGTTTAAAATTAAGAGCGGTGAGAAGTGTTTTTCTTGGAATCAATTGGTCTACCGCTAGATCCGTGCGAACTTTTCTTTATATCAATTTATTATATAGTAAAAGCAGCTATATTAGCCTACTTCAGCCATATTTACATGCGAACCAATTTACTTGGCTTTGTTGCAAAAATTTCAAGCTTCTATTTTCATAACGCAGCTTTTGCTTAAATTGTTCTCACAAATATACGATCTTTTTATGTTTTTTGGAGAAAGTAAATAATTCAATTCCTTATAACACTAATTAGTATGGTCTTTTCATTAAATTTATCCTTTCAAAAAGACTATGCTTTATTCACCTGCTTTAATGGTATTATAATATTTTACACCTAAACCTACTCTATAAAAATTCACAATACGAATTAGTAAATAGATTATATTCAAATTGATTGTATTTATAATATATAGCGCATACAATATATTACTTGTTTATTTTAGTGGGGGGTATAGGTATGTTTAGTTTAAAGCAGGTAGTACAATATAATTTATTTGGTAGTAACGACCTTGAAGGCAATTCATCTTGTGAATTTGAAGATTTTCCTGAAGAGGTATTTGAGATTAGCAATGAAGAAAATCAAGCAATAGATAGTTTGAAAAGTAAAATAGAAAATCTACAACAAGAAAATTTTGATCTTAAAAAAAATGTAGAGTTACAAAAACACTATAAGAAAAGAGTAGAAGAGTATTACGAAGAAGTAAGTGAACTTACCAGAGAAATGCAAACCCTAGAAGGGAAAATTAAAAGGCTTGAAGTTGAATTACAAAGAAGGACGAGAAATTTAACTGAAAATGATCAAGACATCGAACAGCTAAAACAGAAAGTAGAAATATTATTATTAGAAACTCAGAACAAAAGTGATATAATTAAGAACTTAAATAATCAATTAAAAGAGGCAAAGAATGAAATTCAGTTAACAGACAAAATAAATGAAGAATTACAGCAAAAACTGGTTTTGACTGAAGATGAGTTAAATAGAGTAAGAAAAGAAAGTACAGTGCTGATAAACAGTATAGAGGATTTGAAAGGTGATTATGAAAATCAGATATTAGAAAAAGAGAAGGAGCTTAATGATGTAAGAGATCAATTTTGTATTTATTTATCAGAGTATAAAGAACTATTTGCAGAATTCAATAGACTGCAGAAGGAAAACGAAAGTTTAAAACAGAAAAATTTCTATATTAGTAATGAAGTGTCTCTTGCAGATGAAATAAACAAAGAAAACGTAAGAGAAGAAATAGCAAAGCTTCAGTTTGTACCTGAAGTGAAAATTAAACATATTATTGATAATAATGACCAAGAATCAACCTTACCAGATAGAGAAGCAGAAAATTATCGAACAAGTGAAGATAAAAACCTTGAAAATACTGATTTCGAGATTGGAGTATGGAATGAAGCTGACGATGAAAGTAGCGATGACCAGAAATCAACCTGGCTATATGGAAAAACAGAAAATTGCCGAACAAGTGAAGATGAAAACCTTGAAAATAATGATTTCCCAATTGAAGTATGGAACGAAACGGATAGTGAAAGTGACAATGTTAGCCCTTGCCCTGATTATGATGAAAGTTTTGGTAGGCGTTACAGTCAACTATTCTATGATGAAGCCATAATTCATAAAGAAAAAGATACTTTTGTTTTAATTCGTCAAAAAGATTCTTTTTCTTTAGCGAAAGTAAAACCGAATACAAGAGAAGAAGAAAAGTATGAAAGTATTTGGCAAAAAATAAATAAGATCCATGATTATCTGGACATTTTAGGTTACTCTGGTAGCGAAGAAGATTATGAGGAGTGCGAAAAAGAACTTGATAAAGTTATAAACGAAGCACTGAAACAAGGAATAATGTTCACTTTTCCATATAAATCTGATATGTCCTTGATAGATCGTATAGCTGACACATTCCCAAAGCTATATTTATCTGCTGACACTACTCGAATTTATGAGTTTTTACACAAGAAAAAAATATTTCAGATAATATCAGAAGGTGCATCTTTAAACAGATTTAGCGATGAAGAGCATGGAGATGTAGTAAACGTAATTTGTTCAGATAAAGATACCTTAGGTCAGCGAAAAGCAAACCTTTCAAAGCTGAAGGAGTTAGCACTTGAAAGTATTATAAGTAAAAGTGAGCAAATTGATAAACATGACTTTGAACTAGAAATAGATAATGGATATTTTTGTATAGATTACCCACAAAATAGTACTATTGAAGTTGCAAAGATATTCAATAATCAAAAAGCTAAAGATTTAAATCTAAATATTGGTATAGTTCAAGTTGGAAAAAGTATAATTAGAGTTGAAAACATAGAAGGAAGGAGAAATTATACAGACATCTCAGGAGATATCATTGAAATGTCTTTTACCACTGAAGTAGGAGAGATCAGTATTCATCTATGTCCTAATGAGAAAGATAGTAATAAAATAGAGGTGAGGCTTGTCGATGAAGTAAGATTTAACAAGTTAGAGAATAAATCAAGTTTAGGGCAGAGTTGTCTGTTAGGGGGAAAAAGTGTTTTGACAGCTATAGAAAATGGATATTTCGAAAGAAATAGTAGTGTTTTTAAAGAGTCAGGTAAGACTATTAAACAGTCAGAGTGTACAATGGAAAATCCATCTAGCTTTCTAGAGGGGGTGAATAAAAATCAATTACTCAGAGTAAATGCAAGAGCTTATGGTCGGGGATTATGATAGTTGCTGTACATTGTAGATATAAAAATAAGGGGGATGAAGATGCGTTTTAATTTAGAGCCGGGAGGTGCTTTTTGTGATGGTAAAAATAAGCTTGTAACTGTTAAAATAAATGATGAAGAAAAGATTAATTTATCTGTAATAGTTTAGACTTAATCGGGAATGTTCAAAAAAGTGTGTCAAGCCGCATTTTTAGTTCAACTCAATTTTCAATCTGTTGGGAAAGAAGATGTCAAGTTGAGACATAGTTAAAGCCCAATTAGGGAGAGCCATAATCCACTTTTGCTCCACTTTTTTTATAGCACAATATACCAACTTATACAAGGCATTTGTACTGGTAAATGAGCCCTTGGTTTTAATGAATTTCCTGATTCGTCTATGCAACCCCTCAATTGGATTGGTGGTATAAATTAGCCTTCTAACAGGGCCAGAATACTTAAAATAACCAGACAAATTTTCCCAATTGTTTTGCCACGATTTTATGACCAAAGGATATTTTTCACCCCATTTTTCTTCCAGCTCAAGCAAATAATTTTCAGCGATTTCTTTACTTGAAGCACGATATATTTTTTTCAAATCATTCATGAAAATTTTCACATCTTTGCTGGATACATATTTCAATGAATTTCTTATCTGATGCACTATACATATTTGTACTTCTGCTTTGGGAAATACACTATTTATAGCCGCAGGAAAACTTTTTAGACCATCAACACATGCAATCAGAATATCCTCTACCCCTCTTGTATCTTGTAAAAAGCATCTAATGTTTTAAGCTTAAGCATTAGGTGGAGGAGGGAAGAACTCTGTTTCCCCTCTTAGATATAAAATCTGTAAGAAAGATAAGAGTTCCCTCCTCAAAAGTATAGGCTGGACGGTATCGTAGAAAGACCTAAATGGCTCTAATTCTGTATCCACAAGGTTAGCCTTACTTTTCGTTTTAAATGGTAACGTATGGGGTTATATATGATCAACAACTTTCTTGGAATTGATGTATCAAAAGATCGCTTTGATGTTTTTCTTTCATTCATAAGTAAAAAAGAAAAGCGTGAAACTAGGAAAAGAAGCTTTAAGAACGATGATCTTGGGTTTCAAGGTCTGCTGAGTTTTCTACAAAAGCATAATGTGGAAGAAGTAAAGTCATGCATGGAGGCTACTGGTTGTTATAGCGAAGCTTTGGCTGAATTTCTGCACAATGCTGGACATTTTGTTAGTGTTGTAAATCCTTATTGTATTAAATCTTATACAAGGAGTAAACTCGTAAGACAAAAGAATGATCAGACTGATGCAGAAATTATTGCTGATTATTGCCAAAGACAGGAACCAACTCGTTGGACACCACCTTCTTCTGAAATGAAAAAATTAAAACATCTTTATCGTTGCTCAGTTGCGTTAAAAGATGAATTAGCATTAGTAAATAACCACCTAGAAAAAAAAGAGAGACTGCCTAAAGAAGTTGCAAATGCTTGGGAAGACCTTGCAATGAATATAGCTCAAAAAATAGAAACAATAAAAAACTCCGTACGTGAACTATTAAAGCAACACAAAGAGTTGTTGGAAAATTTTCAACTTCTACTGACTATTCCAGGCATAGGAGAGGAATCAGCAGTAGCTATTTTAGCTGAAATCCCTGACATAAAAGCTTTTAGAGATGCCAGACAATTGGCAGCATATACAGGAGTTATACCGAAAAATATAACATCAGGTTCATCTGTACATTCTAAACCAAGATTAAGTAAATCAGGTTCACAAACATTACGTAAGGCCCTTTTCTTTCCTGCCATAGTAGCCAAGAATCACAATCCTATCATTGTGAGTTTTTGCCAAAGACTAAAGAAGAAGGGTAAGCATAATATGGCAATTGTGGGAGCTGCAATGCGTAAGCTACTCCATATCATTTTCGGTATCCTGACATCCAAAAGTGCTTTTGATCCAAATCATATCAAGAATTACAGAACTAGGATGTTGACTGTAGTTTAAAATCAAAAAATGCTTCCAATCCATTCAACATATTCACTAACTGTAATCTGTGTACTGTTACACAATCAGAAGTATTTTTTGATTTTATGATACAGCTTGAGTAATTTTTTTGTTGACTAGCAAGACAGTATCTTGTCTCTATCTTTATGTATTAAGCTATATAACTCAAAATCTTGATAAAATGCAGAAAAGTTTTTTTAATTTCAGCTCCATCCTCGAAGAGTTAGAAAATAACTTTAAGCAAGTTAGTCAGAATTTTTCTGACGCAAAGGAACAAGTTTTAAATTTAGCTGTCAACTCTGAAAATTTGGCAGGCAAGTTTCTTAATTATCACCCGAATATGTGCATAGTATAAAATTAGCTTGATAGACTTCAAGAGCTTTGCCTATGAAGTCAGTGTGCTTCTTGAAATGCAATATACTTTTATTACTTTAATTATGAAAATCCGTTAAGCCTTCTTGCCAATTACTACAATATTTTCACTTGGAAAAAAGTAGTCAGGTATAGCCATGTTCTTTGGTGCAGGACCGCCAATTACTCGGCCTGATGTGTCATAATATGAACCGTGACAAGGGCAGAACCAACCGTTGCCGTCTTTTGTAGCGTGATCAACTGGTACACATCCAAGATGGGTGCATATTCCAATCATAATTAACCATTCATCTTTTCCTTTGTATACTCTTTTTTCATCTGATTCAGGATCTCTCAAATTTTCTGCATTTATGGCTCTTGCAGCCTCAATCTCTTGTTTTGTGCGCTTGCGGATAAATACTGGCTTACCTTGCCATTTTACCTTTTTTCCTTGTCCTTCTTGAATATCAGATAGATTAACTTCAACCGTAGACATCGCTAAAACCTCAGCAGAAGGATTCATAGACTTAACCAATGGCCAAAGACCGCTTGCAGCTCCTATACCTGCCATGGCACACGTAGTTAATGTGATAAAATCTCTTCTACTCTTATTTTTGGCAAAATCTTTAACAAGAGATGTTTTTTTATTCTTCTCATTCGTCAATGATTTTTTATTTTTAGTTAACTTCTTATCCATCAATCTCTACTTGAACATAGACATATATTTTAATTTAAATATTATAGATTAATCAATAGAAATTTGCACTATTTGTTTAACCTTTGCTATACAGTTAAGAAGAAACAGAGTTGTCAATTTCGGAAATACTATCTTCAGTGGAATCGGGATCCTCAATTTTCGCTACTGACACCACCTTTTCTCTACTCTCTGTTTTAAACAGAGTGACTCCTTGAGTGCTACGTCCTGCAATTCTGATATCATTTACTGAAATACGAATTAACTTTCCTTTATCTGTAATAAGCATGATATTATCACCCTGTTCAACTGGAAAGCTAGCAACAACATTACCGTTTCTGTCGGTAGTCAGGATATTTGTAATACCAACACCACCTCTATTTGTTACCCTATACTCGTACGCAGAAGTTCTTTTACCAAAGCCATTTTCAGTAATAGTTAATATGAACTCCTCATTCATTGCAAGTTTTAAGAACAGTTTGTTATCTATTCCTAAATCATTCAAAGTCTTTTCCAATTTAGAATCAATGAAGTTATTAATTGCAGTCCCCAGTCTTTTTGCAAGTGGAACTTTTAAGTAAAGTTCTTTTGTTTCTGTTGCTACACCTATCCCATTTAATATGGTCATAGATATCACGCTGTCATTCTTTGCAAGTTTGATACCTCTTACGCCATCTGAATTGCGACTTTTAAATTGACGCACATCACTTACAACAAATCTGATGCTTTTTCCAAGTGTTGTTGAAAGTAGAACATGATCAATTTCGCTACATACTTTAACTGATATTAACCTATCCCCTTCGTCGAGCTTTATTGCTATTTTTCCATTGCTTGGAATATAGTGAAAATCTGCTAAGGAGTTACGCCTTATGTTCCCATGAGCAGTAACAAAAACTATATTTTGATTTTCGTCATTCTCACTTGGAAGCGGCATGATGTTAGTTATAGTTTCACCATCGCTAAGCGGGAATATATTAACAAGCGCTCTTCCACGTGCAGTTGGCTCTGCAAGAGGCAGTTTATAAACCTTTAATCTGTAAACTCGACCAGTATTAGAAAAGAATAAAAGGCTAGTATGAGTATTTCCAACAAATAATTTTGTGATTACGTCCTCCTCTTTTAACCCCTGTCCTAGCTTTCCTTTTCCACCACGATGCTGGGTTCTATAGTGAGAGAGCTTCACACGTTTGATGTAACCATTCATAGTTACGGTCACTACCATATCTTCTTGTGGAATTAGATCTTCAGCTTCAATGTCCATGTCTGATTCTTCTATTGAAGTTCTTCGAGGTACGGCAAATCTATTCTTTATTTCTTGTAAATTGTTTTTTATTTCTTGCATCAATTTCTCTTCTGAGCCAAGAAAAGAGATATATTCTTTTATCAGGCTAAGCATTGAATTTAACTCATTTTCTAATTTGCTTTTTTCAAGGCCTGTTAAACGTTGCAATTTCATGTCAAGAATAGCTTTTGTTTGCAGCTCAGTTAATCTATATACTCCATCTTTCAAAAAGCTCACACTGTCTGAGATTAGTTCAATAATCGTGTTTATTTCAGCTGAGGTTTTCCATTTCTTGTTTAAAAGCTCTCTACTTGCTTCTTCAGGATCTTTTGCACCACGGATGATTTTTATCACTTCATCTATGCTGAAGACCGCAATGTAGAGCCCTATGTATATATGAGCTTTTTCCCTCGTTTTTCTTAAACGAAATTCTGTTCTCCTGATTAATACTTCTTTTCTAAAATCAATGAAAGCAGCTATGATTTCTTTCAATGACATCAAAGCAGGCCTGTTATTGTTGAGGACTAAAGTATTAACACTAAAACTACTTCTTAGTGGAGTTAGTCCCAATATTTGATTAAGTATAAAACTTGCTTCAGCATTTCTTCTGAGGTCAATTACTACTCTAATACCAGACTTATCAGACTCATCCCTAATTTCTGTTATGCCATCAATTCTTTTTTCTTTTACAAGCTCACCTATCTTCTCAATTAATTTTACTTTATTTACCTGGTAAGGTATTTCATCAATCACTATTGCTTGCCTATCTTGTGGCAGGTCTTCCATGTGAGTCTTGCCTTGCACAACAATTGATCCACGACCCGTTGCAAATGCTGATCTTATTCCAGACCTTCCAAGAATCGTTCCTCCAGTTGGGAAATCCGGTCCTGGCATCACTTCAAGTAACTCATCCAAAGTAACTTCAGGATTATCTATATATAACATACAAGCATCTATTATTTCTCCAAGGTTGTGAGAAGGAATATTGGTTGCCATACCAACTGCAACACCGCTTGCACCATTTACCAATAGATTCGGAAATTCTGCAGGCAGTACAACAGGCTCTGTTTCATTTCCATCGTAGTTTGATCTGAAGTCAACTGTATCTTCATCAATATCATTCAGTAAAAAATGCGATACTCTGTGGAGCCTTGCTTCTGTATATCGCATTGAAGCTGGTGGATCTCCATCTATTGAACCAAAGTTACCTTGCCCATCGATAAGCGGTAAAAGAAGAGAAAAATCTTGAGCCATCCTGACCAAAGAATCGTAAATGGCTGCATCACCATGTGGGTGATATTTTCCCATTACATCCCCGACTATACGAGCTGCTTTTTTATACGGTTTACCGGCATCGAACCCAGCCCTCGACATTGCGTATAATATGCGCCTATGAACAGGTTTAAATCCATCTCGCACATCAGGTATAGCTCGACTTATGATCACACTCATTGCATAGGAGAGATAAGAATCTTCTAGCTCTTTCACTATTGAAACTGGTACTATGTTGTCTTGCATTTTCTATACTTTGATTGAAATAATTGTAATATTAATATTCAACTAGGCTAATGGGCAATGACAGACTTGAACTGCCGACCTCCTCGGTGTAAACGAGATGCTCTACCAGCTGAGCTAATTGCCCCTCTAGATATAATTCTATAGTTCAATGTTGTTGTTGTAAACAAAAATAGCGATACAAGCAACTCTTATGGAATCGCTGGGTGCGCACTATGGAGTTGTATAAATTTTAGTCTTGCTGCTACCTTGTATAAAGGTATTCTTTCACTTGCATTTTTTGACATGTTCAACAACTTTGAATAACATGCTGTGGCATTTTTAAAATCTGAGAGCTTATCTAGAATAACAGCTAAATTATAGGTATAAAAAATATTGTTTTGATCTAAAGAAATTGCTGCTTTCATATATTCTTTAGCTTTTACGTAATCCCCTTTTTTCATATAGATCAAACCTAAATTTGCTGATAAAGGGGCGCTATTTCTGAGTGTATCATACAATTTCAACATTTCACTCAATGCTAAATTAGGATCATATTGTGAGATTATCGTCAGAAAGTTCTTTAATACATAAGGGTTGCTAGGATATTCTTTTAACAGTCTTGTGTAAATCTCTACAGCTTTTTTAAATTCTTTGTTAGCGTAATAGATATTCCCTAGTCCAATTAAAGCACTTTCATGATAAGGAAATTTTGCGATAATCTGATTGAGGAGAGAAGTAGCTGTTTCACTATCTCCTAACTCAAAGGAATCTTTTGCTTTTTTTAAAATAGAGTATATGTCAAAATTCTTGCCAGAATTCTGCGAAATTTTGATATTAAATTTGTCACTTTTTCTCTCGATAACATCAAGATCTTTATATTTTTTATCAGCTTTTATATGCTTGACAACACTATCAAAGACCTTCTGTATCTCCAAATTTTCACTAGCATAGGTAACAGAAGACCTCCATAAAATCACAACGCAAATTAACATGCAGACAAACATAGATCCTAGTGTTGTGGCATTGGCTGCAGCGCGTAACCAGTAAATCTTATTTCTTTGAACTATACGCAACACATTACAAATTCATAAATGCTACATTACTTATCTAATATAATAATAAAGATATTATTAATTGGCAGATACTATTTAGAATGAGTTAAAAGAGCACTTCTACACATTCCATATGGTTGCCAATTACACTCCTCACATGCGTAGTCAAATTTCTCTAAAGACATTTTCTTTCTAATTCTTTTTACTGCTTCATTCCAGGTTAAAATCTCTCCTATTTTCATTCCTAAAATTTCCATATGCCTTCTATCTAGCTCTAAAACTTTAGCTTGTGTGGTACATTTACCTTGTTTAGTCTGGTTTGGGCAAACACTGCAAATAGTGTCAAGATTATCAACTACTTCGATTTTAGTATTAGGATCATTAATTACTTTACTTGCTATCTTTTTGTAATTTTCTACAAAACCCTGAGAATACCCATATCCTTGAAATGCAAGAGTGCACATGAAATGATGAGGACGAAATTTTATCATTTTTTCAAATATTGCAAAGCTGCTACAAGTAGAAAAATTTTTACCAAACCAGGAAGGATAAATGGTAAAACACCTACCATTATTGCTCGTTCCAGACCAAAGTAAACAGAAAGCCAACTAACACCACAAATAAAGATTACAGCTGTACCGGCCAGACAACTTAAAGAATTACACACAAATGATTTATATTTAGAGTTCAGTAATTCATTTACTTTGTTCATTACCATAACAGCAGCTAAACAGCCAATTAAATATCCACCTGTTGGTCCAAGAAAAATGTGATAACCACTAGAAAAATTCGCAAAAACAGGAAATCCTGCTGCACCAAGTGATAGATATGTAAGCACAGAATAGAATGCTGTTCTGCGGTTAAATTTAAGCCCAATGAGCATTACTCCTAAAGTTTGCAATGTGATAGGCACAGGCTGCAACGGTACGCTTATTTGAGCCATCAAGAATAAAAGTAAAACGCAAGACAATATTTCAACCAGTGTTGACCTACTGCTTGATTGTGTTATAAACATATCTTCCCAATAGAAATAACTTACTAAATGTAATATATGTGTATAAGAGGTTTTGCAATTTAAATTTTGCTCATATTGCGCTACAATGAATTATTTATGCACTATTTAAAAATGATGAGTAAACAAGATCTATTATCGTTGATGAAAGCAAGACACAGTGGACGTTCATACGATCCTACAAAAGCAATATCTCAAAAAGAAATGGATATTTTAATAGAAGCTGTAAGGCTAACACCCTCGTGTTTTGGTGATGAACCTTGGCGATATGTGATATGCAACAAACAGAACAATCAAAGCGCATGGAAAAAATTGTTCGATTGCCTTGATGAATCTAATCAAAAGTGGGCAAAAGATGCACAAGTGTTAATCATATCTTTAAGTGCTAAAAACTTCCGAAAGCCAGACAAAGGGGGAAATTTTTGGGCTAAGCATGATACTGGTGCAGCAAATTACGCACTTATGCTACAGGCTACAGCTATAGGCTTAATGGCTCATCAGATGGGCGGATTTGACAAAGACAAAATAATAGAGAAGTTTAATGTACCTGATGATTTTAATGTAATGTCAGTGATAGCGGTTGGTTACGAGGAAGAAGGTGCCGAAGTTAAAGAAAAGAACAGAAAGCCAATAGAAGAAATATTTTTTTATGACGAATGGCCAGCGAGCTGACTTGACCATTCTTTTTTTAATATCTTAAAAATTGGATTATCTGGCAAATAATTTTTTTTCATCCTACCCTCTTCAATTGCTTGCCAATCTTTCCATGAAAGCTTTTTACTTCCCAATTCATAATCCATTCCATCCCACATATCTTCTCGAAAGCCATAAACAGCAAAGTGCCAATTATATTCATTAAAAATAGAAGTAAGATCTCGAAAATAGTGCTCTAATCCTTTTGAACAGCGATGTCCGCCAAACTCTCCAGCAAGGATCTGATAATCTGGTATATTATACTTCTCTTGGAAAATTTTTACAGGTTCTATATATAATTTTAACTTATCTTTATTCCAATACTCTACTTTTTTTCCATCAAAAGATTGAACATGTCCAGGGTAGGCAAAGTTATCCTGGTTTAATTTTAAATTTGTATAAGCAAAGGGCTCATACATGTGAAAAGAATAAAGAATATTAGAATCATCAACTGGTTTGAATTTATCAAAAGTATTAGAGTCAGCATAACTGCTGCTATCAAGTATTATTGGGGTCTCTGAGTCAACTTGGCGGACACTGTTTACCACGCTGCTATAAAAGCCAAATAGATTCTTCTGAACTTTGCTTTGTTCTACGTTATAAATAGCCGAATCTGCAGTATTATAAAGCCTTTCTGGATGTGGTTCATTTAAGATATTATATCCAACAATAGCAGGATGATCTTTAAGCTCTTTCGCAAGATCTTGCCAAAATTTTGCTGCTTGTTTTTGAAAAGCTTGATCTGACCATAAACGTAAATCATCTTTATCGTTATTATTTTGCTTCCATCTAGATCCAGGTAAGCTAAGCATCGTTAACACTACTGGTATTTTTTGTTGATGAAAAGCATCTAAAACATCTTTCAGAACTTTCAGGTCTTTGGGAATTAGGCCCTGATAACTGTCTGCATTACCTAAGAGGAAGTCACGTTGCGTAGTTTCAAATTTGTCAGGAGCAAGACGAATAAAACCAATTTTGTATTCCTTTGCTGCTTTGATTAAGTCACTATCAACTTTTCTATTGAAAACATTTGCTCCCTTTCTAACTCCAGTTTGCCAAAAGAGCATTTTGCTGTTCTCCGGTATTGACTTAGCACTCACATTACAGAAAACTATAGAATACAAAACAGCTGTAATTAGAAGAAAAATTTTCACTTATATAATTTTGCTATAATGGTAAGTAACCTAACAGACAAGATCCCGTTTGTAAAGATGCATGGTACTGGCAATAGTTTTGTTATCATAGACTCACGTTCAGCAAATAATTTAGACTGGAATTATAGACAAATTGCTGATCAAGGCAGTTGTGATCAAGTGATAATTATAACAATGTCTAATGCTGCAAACTGCTTTATGCATATCTACAATGCTGACGGTAGTCGAGCTGAAATGTGTGGAAACGCAGCACGCTGTGTTGGGTATTTGATAATGTTAGAAAAAGGTACTGAATATATCACTATTGAGCTGATAAATAATCGTATCTTAGAATGTTTTAAAGTAGGTGATAAATCAATAAAGGTCAATATGGGTAAACCACTGCTTAAATGGAATGAAATTCCTCTTTCTTGTGAATGCGATCCCCTTTATCTACCTATAGAGCTTGAAATGCTGAAAGAGCCAGTTGCAGTAAATATTGGTAACCCTCATATAGTTTTTTTTGTTGATAACATAAGCGAAATACCATTGCAGAATTTAGGACCAAAGCTAGAAAATCACGAATTATTTCCTCAGAAAACAAATGTTAGTATTGCACAAATAGAAAAATCTGGAGAAATAAACTTAAGAGTTTGGGAAAGAGGAACAGGTATTACTGCTTCATGTGGTAGTGCGGCTTGTGCAGCATTTGTTGCATCTATACTTCGTAAGTGTTTGGCTACTAAACAAACTTCAGTACATTTACCAGGAGGTCATTTACTGATTGAGTGGTCAAAAAATATACTGATGACTGGGGATATAGGGTTTTTATGACCTAGGCTAGGCACTGACACTCATTACTTCTAACACCTTTTTACCAATCACAGCAGGGGTTTCTGCAATCGCAATCCCAGCACTGCGCATAACCTCTAACTTTGCACCAGCACTTCCACCGCTGGAAGAGATGATTGCTCCAGCGTGTCCCATACGTCTTCCTGGAGGTGCCGTTTGGCCTGCTACAAAACCAACGATTGGCTTTTTAGTTTTTTCTGTTTTCACAAAATGTGATACATCTTCTTCTTCGTTTCCACCTATTTCACCAATAACTACAATACCATGAGTATCGTCATCTTTTAAAAAGAGCTCCATACAGTCAACAAATGTCATACCATGAACTGGATCCCCCCCAATTCCGATACACGTGGATTGACCAAGACCAACAGCAGTTGTTTGTGCTACCGCTTCATAAGTTAAAGTTCCAGAGCGAGACATAATTCCTATATGTCCACGTTTGTGAATATGTCCTGGCATAATTCCTATTTTGCATTCTTCAGGTGTAATAACCCCTGGACAGTTTGGGCCAATCAATCGACTGTTTGAACCAGCGAGAGCATGCTTTACCTTTACCATGTCAAGTATAGGAATGCCCTCTGTAATACAAATTATCAATTCTATTTTTGCATCTATTGCTTCAAGTATTGCAGCAGCAGCAAATTTAGCAGGTACATATATAACTGTAGCATTTGCACAGGTTTTTTCTTTGGCTTCTGCTACAGTATTAAAAACCGGTAAATTAAGGTGAGTGCTACCACCCTTTCCAGGAGTTACACCTCCCACCATTTTCGTTCCGTAATCAATTGCTTGCTCTGAATGAAATGTGCCTTGTGCACCAGTAAAACCCTGGCATATTAATCTTGTATCTTTGTTTACTAAAACGGACATGCTTTATTTTACCTCTTTTACTATCTTTTGCGCAGCATCACCCAGTTCATCTGCAGCAATAATATTTAATCCTGACTCTTCTAAGATTTTTTTTCCTTCTTCAAAATTAGTACCTGATAATCTAACCACTAGAGGAACTTTAATGCTCATTTCTTTTGCAGCCGCAACAATTCCACTTGCGATAATATCGCAACGCATTATACCACCAAATATGTTAACCAGAATTCCTTTTACGTTGCTATCAGACAATATGATTTTAAATGCTTCAGTTACAGTTTCTTTACTCGCTCCACCACCAACATCCAAAAAGTTAGCAGGCTCTGCTCCATAGTACTTTATTATATCCATTGTTGCCATAGCAAGACCTGCACCGTTCACCATGCAACCAATATTGCCATCCATTTTGATGTAACTAAGTCCATGTTTTGAAGCTTCTATCTCTTCTTTAACTTCTTCATCATAATCACGAAGCTGCACGATTTCTGGATGACGATATAAAGCGTTGTCATCAAAATTAATTTTAGCATCAAGTGCAACAAAATCCCCAGAATTTGTTTCAACTAGTGGGTTAATTTCTATTTGGCTTGCATCAGTTGTAATAAACGCATCATATATATTTTTTGCAATATTTGTTATTCTTTCTATTTGTTCTGAATTCAAATTAAAATTATTGGCAAGTTTACTGTTATCAAGATTTGTAAAACCAGTAGCAGGGTCAATATCAAATTTCACAATTTTTGTAGGAGAATTTTTTGCTACCTCTTCAATATCCATACCACCTTCTGAGGAAAATATAAATACTAACCTACTGAGCTTTGGATCAACTACTAGACTCAAATAGTACTCTTTTTTAATGCTTGAACCTTCCTCAATGTATACTCTTCTTACCTGCTGTCCACTAGGCCCTGTTTGATGAGTAACTAAAGTTATGCCGAGCATGTTCTTTACAAACTGTTGAGCTTCTTCAACTGACTTTGCTAGCTTTACACCACCAGCCTTACCCCTACCACCTGCATGAATCTGAGCTTTAACCACAAACACGTCAGATTTTAGTTGATTTATTTGAGTTTCTACTCCTTCTGCAGATGTAGCAACAAAACCCTTTGGTACCGGGACATTAAACTTGTGTAAAATTTCCTTTGCTTGATATTCATGAATATTCATAAGATAACTAATTATTAACCTTAGTAAAAACTACCAACCATAACGCTGTCTTCTGCATTCTTGCTGATACCTCTTTTTCCTTGCTTCAGCTTTTTTTTTAGCTGTTTTCTCTGATTTCTTTTCGTGATATTTTTTTTTCATTTTGAGCCCTCTTCCTTCCTTTTGAATTATTTTTCTCAACACTGGAAGAGCTCTATCTACATCACCATAATGGACTGATACTTCAATCAAACTCTATACCTCCTTCGGTAATCACTTCAAAATCCATTTATAAATTAGAAAATTAACATTGTCAATTATTTTATAAACTTGAGCGATAGAATATGATATGCAGTGATTTATATGAAAAAAGCTTCATTCTGCTGTCAATCATTTACTTGCTGATAAAAATTGCTCTTAGGTTACAGTGCTCTTGTAATTTTTCTAATCTCGGGGCGGAGAGATTTGAACTCCCGACCCTTTGGTCCCAAACCAAATGCGCTACCAGGCTGCGCTACGCCCCGACTTCTTTACTAAGAGTATCGATAGTTCGGAAAAATGCAAGTTTCATTTATTTCTTTTAGGAAAAATATAATGCAGATTTCTTTATATAGAGTGTCAAGTTGCACTAGCCATATTAAAAAATCTAGCTATACCAATTGGTGAAGGTTAATGCAGCAACTACAGCAGTATCAACTCTCAAAATTCTTTTTCCTAGACTCAGTTTCTGACAAAATTTATTGGCAGAATCAAGTTCGCAAGATGAAAAACCACCTTCGGGGCCAACAATAATAGCAACGTTTTTCTTGCCTTTTAGAACTTTATTAGGAGGTTGTCCTTCACCTGTTTCATCACACAAAACAAAATTTTTATTCTGGGAATCGGATAATTCACAAAAATTAATAGGAAGAAAAATCTGTGGTATACTTGTCCTACCGGATTGTTCCGCAGCTTCAATTGCCTGTAATTTCGCTCTACTTAGGTTAATGTTTTTTACTACTGTACGTTCTGTTGAAATAAATTGAATGCAGGTTACTCCCATTTCAGTTGCTTGTCTTACTATGTTGCTTAAGGCGCCGCTTTTTACCAGAGCACAATACAAATATAGATTTTTTTCATGTTGTTGTTGTTTAGTGCGTTCTTTTATTATAATTTTTATCGATTTACTTGATATATTCACTACTTCTCCTAACCATTCTCCATCCTTTCCATTAAAAAGATAGATGTTATCATGCTTCTTAAGCCGCATTACATTGTAAATATAGTGACTTTGTCGTGGATGAAGCGCCAAACTTACATTTTGTGATAAAGCTTCTTCAACATAAAGCCTAATTTTTTTCATTCAAAACTTTAGTTATTTGCATTCTGTTTGAGTGACTCTTACGGGATTTGAACCCGTGTTACCACCGTGAAAGGGTGGTGTCCTAACCACTAGACGAAAGAGTCGACTTGAATCTAACTGAGTTATATCGATTATACATATAAAGTCAATTCAATTATTTTGAATCACACAGTTAGAGTAGTGATTTTATATCGACAGCCTCCTATTACCCCATGTTCAATGCTTACTGAACCTATCTCAGATTTAGGAGCTTTAGATCCTAATTCTAATTTTTGTTCAACTTTTGTATCTGAATCATAGCCAGAATCGTATCCAGAATCTCTACGCTCAAAATTTTGCCTTATTTCTTTTACGTTAAAGCCAGCCTTGGTCTTGATTTGCTGACTCGCTGGCTTATTAGCACTTTGCTCATTTAGTTTTACTTGCAAATTATTCACTTTATCCTTCACTAATCCATGATAAGTCCCAGAATTATCTTTTATATGTTTTGCTTGTCTTTCTGATCTCTTTTTCGATAAATCTACTTTAGCATAAATAGGCTCTGGTTGCTCTTTATGATTTAAGCTAGTGGGCTTTTTTTGCTCTGAGAAATCATCTACATCTTCATAAATAGGTTCTCCTGATATACTAGAATAACCACTATCTTTCAATGATAAATTTTCAGTAGATCTTTTATGCAAATCATATACTTCAGCATAAATGGATTCTTCCGATACGCTCAACTCTTCTAATGAGTTACTAACCTTAGCGTCATATACCTCATCATAAATGGGCTCTTTTAAAAGTAAAATATCATCATGCTCAAAAATCCTAGGAGGTTTTTTAGGTGAGTTGGCCTTAAATTTTATCTCTACTTCCTCTTTAAGCTTGTCACAACTTTCCGTTTGTTTCAAAATCTCCAATATTTCTTTTCTTTCTTTTTTTATTAGCTCACCAAGCACTAAACAACATTTTTCTTTATGATCTTTGAGACTGTCCTTATCTCCGTACTGCATAGCTTATGATGCTATTTTGTATTGAAGGATTACATTTCCTATACTATTATTTATCTCATTAATATTTGCTCCAGCACTAATAAGTAACGTCATTACATTATGATCAAGATTTGTTACTGCATACTCTAAAGCTCGATTTAAAGTTTGATCATTATTCAAGTCAAATGACCCCTTGTTCCTAAAAGGATTAATTCTAGAAAAGAGTTTTTCAAAGCTGTTTACTATATTATGAAGACTTAAAGCTAGCCTCACGCCTCTTATATTGCTATTTCTAGCGGATTTAATTAAAAAACTATCTACTTATACCCATGATTGTACCCCTCTATACAAAAGCTCACCATATGTGGTACAATCTTAAACTATAACGATTTATTTTATATTAATAATCGCTTTTCACACCCACTTAACAAGAGGAGGCATCGACATCATAATTGCATCGGGGTTACCATTAGTCATTAAACCAAACCTTGTACCACGATCATAAAGAAGATTGAACTCCACATATCTGCCACGTTTTATCAATTGTTCTTCTCGTTGTTCTTTTGTCCAAGATTTTTGCATATGTTTGTGTATGATGTGTAAGTAAATTTCTAAAAAGGCTTCACCTACTGCTTTTGTGAACTCAAAATCGTTTTTCCAGTTGCCAGAAGTTAGATTGTCATAAAAAATTCCACCAATACCACGTGGCTCTTTTCTATGTTGTAAAAAAAAGTAATCATCACATTGCTTTTTAAATTTCGGATAATATTCGATGTTGAACTCATCGCAAGTTGCTTTAATTGATTCGTGAATATACTTGCAATCTCCCTCATCCTTATAAATTGGAGTAAAGTCCATTCCTCCACCAAACCATTGTTTTGAGGTATATATCAATCTTGTGTTCATATGTGCTGCAGGGATAAGGGGAGATTGCATGTGAGACACTAAAGATATACCGCTTGCCCAAAACTCTCCATTGCTTTCACTTGCACCAGGAATTTCATTAATGGCTGAGTCTTCGAGCTTTCCGTATACTCTTGAAACGTTTACTCCAACTTTTTCAAAAATATTACCAAAGATAATTGTAGATTCACCACTTCCTCCACCTGGTCGGTTCCACTTTCTTTTTTCGATTTTTGGTTGTGTGAATGACTGTACCTCAATTGATAAGAAAGATTCGGTGATCTTGTTTCTCAGTGCGCAGAACCATTCAAATGCTTGTGTCTTTTGTTTTTCCATAATGCCTTCTGTTGGCTTATTAATATTATTGTACTCTATATTTACAGGACTTAATTAGATTGGGATAGTAACTACTCATCAAGGATGTTAATAAATCTATAATAATTAAATCAATATAGTAGAATATTTTTATATGTGCAAGGATGCCAAGCAATAATAATGAGTAAAAGATACATAGATAACAAAAAAGAGAACAGAGTTGACTTCATACTAAGAAATTATGGGATGTCAATTATTGTGATGGCAGTCATTATGTTCTTACCTCCAATAGCAATATCAGTACTCTATTTTTCTAATGTATATAGTCAGCATGTTAATATAGAGATTAATTTATTAATTAGCATTCTAATGACTCTCTTTGTGGTATATAATATAAAACGTTACAAGTATCTACTTAATATCATAGAGTTTCAAAATGCAATATTTGCAAATGCGCTGAATCATAATACAGAGTTTTGTCTCATTTTACATAAAGATGAGGGTATTATTTATGCTGATGCGAGGTTCTACGAAAGGTTCAAAGATCACATAAACGATGATGTTACGCTAGATAAAATTCTTGAAGCAGGAGATGTGTCAGAAAAAGACAGAAAATCACTCTATCATGCGTTAAGAAATAACACTTCTGTAAAAGTATGCATTTCCTTAAGCAAGAAGAGTAGAATATCTAACTTTCTTTTGCTCTCTGAACCAATACCGGATAATCCACAAATTGCTATAAATAGTAATAAGACTTTAAATTTATCATTAGCCCCAATAGCAAGACCGAATGGGTATTTTGTACTGAAGGCAACACAGGTAAACAAAGAGCAGGTATATGAAGAGTTGATAGAGAAACACAATATAGCAACTTACGTTGCAAATACAAAAGGAGGTATCTTATCTGTAAATAAAAGATTTTTAGACATGTTTGAACTAAAAAAATTGGAAAAAGGTAGCTCAATCAATGATTTTATATCTCAATCTAAGTATGACGATACAATAACCAAAAATGAAATTATGTTTTTTACTATAAGCGGTGCTCCATTTAAGGCTTATATGAGTACTGCTATATTTTGTGATAAATACAATCATAGCTATATACACGGCTTTATAACACCAACTGAATCAAATATTGTTGATTATCAACTACACCCTTGTTTTACAAATTCGTCAATTGCTATTGCACAATGCGATATAAATGGCAATTTTATAAAGAAAAATATAGCATTAGTAAAACTTGCGGGGTCAAGTAATGATTCTATCTTTGCATTGATATCAGATGGTTATCATATGAAAGTGCGTGAATATTTTTCAAGTAATAGGATAAATAATGCGTCCTTTGATGTGCAGCTCAATGGCGGTAATAACATGAAAATATATTTTAATAAGTTTCTTCATAATAAAGTGATGTTCATACTTTGTTATTTTATTGATAATACTGAACGTAAAAAACTAGAGATAAAACTTGAGCATTATCAAAAGGTGCAAGCTATAGGGCAATTAGCAGGTGGTATTGCACATGATTTCAATAATATATTAACCGGAATAATAGGATTTTGTGATTTGCTTTTACTCCAGCACTCAGCTAGCGATCCATCTTTTGGAGATATAATACAGATACAGCAAAATGCAAAACGTGGGTCAAATTTAGTAAGACAACTGCTTGCTTTTTCAAGAAGACAGACTTTGCAGCCAAAGATTATTAATGTAAATGGTACGATAGCTAATCTTTATGAAATGATCAAAAGATTAATAGGTGAAAATATAAAATTTAATATTTATTATGGTAGCGATTTGGGTGCTGTTAGGGCTGACCAAGGACAATTAGAGCAAGTTATGCTTAACTTAGCAGTTAATGCTGGTGCTGCTATGGAAAAGGGGGGAGAGTTAACTATACGAACCTTTAATCAAAAGGTTGATTCATTAAATTCTACACCTCAGGATATGTTTTCTCCAGATAAGGAAACGATTGAACATGGGAATTATGTTGTGATTGAAGTGATTGATACTGGATGTGGAATGACGAGTGATATAATTGAAAAGGCATTTGATCCATTTTTTTCTACCAAAGATATTACTTCTGGTACAGGTCTTGGCCTCTCTACTGTATATGGCATTATTAAACAAACCGAAGGATACATCTATGTTGCTAGCAAAGTGAATCATGGAACTAAATTTAGCATATTTTTGCCCATAGTTTACATATCGGATGAAAATGATAAAGAGGAAGATAGTAAAGAAATAGAGAAACCGGTAGAGATTAAAGGTAATGGTATAATTTTATTAATTGAAGATGAAGATTCAGTAAGGGAATTTACTGCTAAGGCTCTTACAAGAAAAGGATTTAATGTAATAGAAGCGAGTATAGGCAGCGAGGCACTAGAGATCATTAGAAAAAAAAATCAACACATAGATCTAATAATCACTGATGTAATCATGCCAGAGGTGAGTGGTCCAGAAATAGTTAAAGAAACATTGATACATAGGCCAAACATCAAAGTTATTTTTATTTCTGGGTATACAGAGGATGCTTTTTTAAAGAGCGATGAAATCAATATAGAAGACTTCCATTTTTTACCCAAACCATTTACTCTGAATGAGTTAGGAAATAAGGTTCAAAGTGTGTTACACAAGACAAAAAAAGGCAGTTTACTTTGAGCATGATTGGCAACAAAAAAATTTTTCTAATGCAAAAATTTCTTGCATATATACAATAGAGTTATTTTATACATAAGATAAAAGGCGTGAGCAAGATCATTGCAATAGTAAATCAAAAGGGTGGAGTTGGTAAAACTACAACTAGTATAAATTTATCAACAGCCTTTGCTGCTGTGGGAAAAAGTACTTTACTGGTAGATCTTGACCCTCAAGGAAATGCTAGTACAGGACTTGGGATTTCTTATCGTAGCAGGGAAGAAAAAAATATATATAAAATACTGCTGAGCAGCGAAAGTGAATTGGTGGAATCGGCAATTTTCAATATAAAGGAAATTCCAAATCTATCGCTGATTTCATCAGTGGTTGACTTATCAGCTGCAGAAATTGAGCTATCACAACTTGAGCAGGGAAAATTCGTACTAAAAGATACGCTAGAGAAAGTACGTAATAATTATGAGTACATAATTATCGATTGTCCTCCATCACTTGGTCTGCTTACTATCAATGCTCTGACCGCTGCTGACTCGATTATTGTTCCTCTTCAGTGTGAATTTTTCGCTCTGGAAGGATTGAGCCATTTAGTTAAGACTGTAGAGCTGATAAAAAGAAATAACCTAAACCCTTTCCTGTTAATAGAAGGAATATTGCTCACAATGTATGACAGACGCAACAAACTTAGTGAGCAGATTAAAAATGATATTTGCCAATATTTAAATGATAAAGTATATAAAACTATTATCCCCTTGTATGAGACCATTATTCCACGTAATGTACGGTTATCAGAAGCGCCTTCTCATGGAAAACCTGCTATTGTATATGATCTTAAGTGTCCTGGTGCACAAGCATATATAAGTTTGGCAAAAGAAATTTTAAAGAAACACATGAGCATCTGTAAAGAGAAAAAGCTGATAAGTGAGGGTGCAGCGTGAAGGACAATAGGCGCTTAGGTAGAGGTCTTGCTGGCCTCATAGGCGATAATTATGGTAATAAAGAAGATCGGTTACCTATTTCATTACTACACCCGAGCAAATTTCAGCCGAGAAAATATTTTGATGAGGAGTCATTAAAAGAACTTGCAGGTTCGATAGAGAAAAATGGTATAATACAACCTGTTGTGGTGCGCAAAGATCCAAGTAATGAAGGTTATGAAATAGTAGCAGGGGAACGTCGTTGGCGAGCAAGTAAGGTCATAAATCTTGATAGTGTGCCGGTTATCATAAAAGATTTAAATGACAAGGAATGCTTAGAAGTATCGATAATTGAAAACATACAGAGGCAAGATATTAATCCAATAGAAGAAGGTGAGGCGTACAGAAAACTAATAGATGAATTCTCCTATACACACGAAGAATTAGCCTTAACTTTAGGTAAAAGCCGCAGTCACATAACCAATATGATACGAATGCTGTCACTCCCTAATGGAGTAAAAACAATGATCAACGAGAAAAAATTGTCTATGGGTCATGCAAGAGCATTGATTAATGTTGAAAATGCGGAAAGTATTGCAGAAAGAATAGTTTCTCAGGGCCTGAGCGTTAGGCGAACTGAAAAATTGATAAAAGACTTACAACAAAATAACGACCGAAAAGAGCATAAGTGTACTAAAAATCAAGATATGGCAGTATTAGAAGGAGCTATATCTTCTCAGCTTGGTTTAAAGATCAAAATTAATGACAGTAATTCTAAGGGTAAAGTCATGATACGTTATAACAACTCAAATGAATTGGATTTTATATTGAAAATTTTGAATAGAAGACTTGAATCAGCTATTAATGTCGAAAGTAGCTCATAGAAATTTCTTGACAAACCTTCCCACTTTCCTTGCAATGGAAGTGAAATGGTGGAGTTTGTCAAGTAAGTTATTTCGTTTCTACCTTCAATAAAAATTTGCACGCAATAGCACAGAAGCATACGTTGCTATTCCCTCATTTCTTCCAATAGAACCTAATTTTTCCGCTGTGGTTGCTTTGATATTTACGAATTCACCATTAATTTCTAATATTTTTGATATGAATTCCTTCATTCCTGCTTTGTAAGGCGATATTTTAGGCTCTTCACAAACTATAGTAATATCTAAATTAGACACGCTATATCCTTTTTCCTGTGCTTTTTTAGCAGCAAAGTCAAGAAAATGAGATGAATTGCAATCCTTCCATTTAGAGGAATTAGGAGGAAAATGTTCTCCTATATCGCCACATCCTAGTGCTCCGAGTATTGCATCAACGATTGCATGTATTGCAACATCACCATCGGAATGTGCCTCTATTGCCATATTATGCTCAATTTCCACACCGCAAATTTTTATAAAGCTCTTAGCATCATTTTGAATTTTAACAAATTTATGTATATCATAACCGGTTCCGACACGGAATTTTGGCTCTCCAAAGAGAAGTTTTGCCATATTGATATCCTCTTTTGTAGTTAACTTAAAATTCTTTTTCTCACCTTCAATAATCGCAACATGTTTTTTATGCTCTACCATTAGTGATGAATCATCAGTAAATTCTTTGACTGATTGATGGCACGATAATAATTCTCTGAAATTAAAAATTTGAGGAGTTTGCATGGCTCTAAGTTTTTCTCTTGAAATCGTAGATTCAATGAAATTATTACTCACCAACGATATAGTATCCTCGACTTCTATTGCTGGAACTACTCCTGTATATTGACCATTAATCATAGATTCAATCAAGTTGTTTATTAGAATATTTGATACAAAAGGCCTACAAGCGTCATGTATAATAACAAAATCTGGATTGATCTTTTGCAAACTCTCCAGTCCAAGTTTAACTGAACTCTGCCTGCTTTTTCCTCCACATACTGGACTCAGCAATTTAGTATCTATAGTTGATGACGTAACTTCTTTATAGAAATCTTTTTGACTTTCATTCACTACCACTCTTATGTAACTTATGTACTGATTAGCTAAGAATTTCCTAATTGTGTGAAATAAAACAGACTTACCTGCCAATTTTATATACTGTTTAGGGATTTTGGCATTGCATCTACTGCCTACTCCTGCTGCAACTATTAATGCTGCTATCTTGTATTCCTCAAGTCTGTTAGTGTACATGCTTACCATTTTCGGTGTTAATACAAGTTATCTAGCATTTTAAAAAAGTTGATCCAATTCTCAAAAAAGAATATTCTTTTACTAGGTGTAATATATGCTAGAGGAAAATAATACACGTTGCTAAGTATAATAAAGAAAATGAGATACATCTTATATTTTTTCATGGAATAGGTGATAATTATAAGAATGCGGCCAGGTATATACAAGATAGATCTACATATCTCCATAGGTCTAATTTTTACACTCATGCACATAAATACCCAATTGCATTTCAAAACTATATAACTTACGCAATAGCTAGTTTCTTGTTTTTAGGAACATCAATACTATTACCAACTGTTAATATTACTTACTAATCCAATGACATCTAGTACAGCAAGTTTAGCCATCTTAGCAGCTTTAACTTGCACCTTTTTATCTGTACCACCACTCATGATTCCATTTATAAATAAGAATCAAAGCTTATCTAAGTCTTCAATAGAAAAAATCAATGAATTAATGGAGAAGGGTGTGAAATCGGAAAATATAATACTTTTCGGCCATTCTTTTGGGGGAGCAGTTGCATCAGAAGTATTAAAATATTTTACAGACAAAAATATTAAACTTGGAGGCGTTATTTTTACTAGCACTTTCAGCTCTTTTCATAATGCAATAAAGCATTTTCCAATTCCTCAAGCAAAAATTTTAAGTGTACTGCCCTCATGCTTATTGAAAAAGATGCTTAAGGTCCTAAATTTAGATTTTGATATAGTAAGCAATATACAAAAGCTACAAAATGATAATATACCAATAGTAGTCATTAATCATGAAAGAGACACCTTAATACCATATCCTGCACAATTGGCAAAGGCAGTAGATGATCTATTGTTAAATAGAAATTCGATTAAGATCGTTAATCTGAGAGGCTTTACAGATAACCCGCATAACGGAGTTTTATCTAGTTGGCAATTGAGTGAAAATTTGGCTGATCTCATGCCTAATAAAATAATGAATAGATAGTACTTACAAAAAACTTTATATTTTTCGGTAAATTAACTATTCTAAACACATGCAAAAACGTCATATAACTATTTGTTGTGTACTGCTTTTCATAATAGGGGCATTATTTTTGATGCGTCCTATGATTGTTCCGTGTCTAATATCTGTTTTTGTTGCACATCTATTTAACCCGCTAGTAACCAAGTTTGAAAAATATAGAATACCGCGTTCATGTTCTGTAGTTTTTATAACACTTGCCTTATTGATAGCTTTTATATTAGTTATTACATTTGTTTTACCTATTATATATTTTCAAATTACTTTAATATTAAATTTCTTAGTAAATAAGATACCTTCATTAAAGCTTAAAGTGATTCCTTCTGTGCTAGAATTTCTTAATATAAAAACTGAAGATAGTTTATTTGATCATTTGTCTAAAAATCTAGTAGAAAATTACAGTGATTATATATCTTATTTTATAAATGCTCTTAGCATGGGCAGTAATCTTATAATTCAAGTGCTAAATTCAAGCTTTAATTTGATTTACATGGTATCATTAATAGCTATTACGCTTGTGGTGTTTTTTTATGTATTACGTGATTGGCCTGCAATTGTAGAAAAGGCTAATAAACTAATTCCCATTCTTTACAGAGAAAAAGCTGCAGGTTATTTTTCCAAAGTAGATTTCATTATATCTAATTACCTAAGGGGACAGTTAAACGTATGTATAATCATGATGATCTTTTACTCCGTGGGCCTTAGCATAATTGGGCTGAAGCATTCTGTAGCTATTGGAATTTTATCAGGAATATTAACATTTATACCCTATATAGGGCCATTATTATACACTATTATCGGATTTTTGAGCGCCATTACTCAATTTAGTGGATGGTTTGAAAGTGCTGCTGTCTTGCTATTATTTAGTGTTGGTCAATTAATAGATTCAAGCATATTAGTGCCTTTATTAATAGGAAAAAAAGTTCATATACATCCAACTATCATTATTTTAGGAGTTGTCATATGCACCTCATATTTTGGATTTATAGGTATATTATTTTTTATTCCAATAATAGCAATGTTCAGTGTATTAGTAGAATATGCAGTCAATAAATATTTTGAAAGTGAGCTTTATAAAAATGGCTAATTAGTTCACGATAAAAAAAGGATCTCTGATACATTTGAGAGATGGTGCGACCTGAAAGTCTTCGGTCATATTGTTTAAAAGGAGAGGAATTCATTCAGAAAGAAACTGAAAGGATTCTAAAACTTATTAAACCAGATGTTTTGCCGTCTGAGTCTACGCATCAGTGCGAATCGGGCAACCGGTTGGTGCCAAGCGATGCGGACAATGAACCTCCTCTTGAAAAAGAAGATGCTCAATCGTGAGAGGGGCATAAACTGCAAGCATCATGTGGTTGGAGGGCTAGGCTTAGTGGTATGGTGAACGTAAGTGAAGTTTCATAAGTATCGTAATTACGAAAGAGCTAAAGATGCTGATAAGCTCTGACCAAAAGGTAATGTGGATAAGTTACATTCTTCATTTCTGGATGTACGCAAATAATAACTCCACCGATATAGAGAAGCCACCTAACCCACTGTTGTATGATAGAAGGAACAGGGTAAGCCTGTATTTTCGCCTATATGGCAAGCAAACCGCAAGGAATGCTGATGAAGGTGCAGGTAAAGGAGAATGGAGAAAGCGAATGCCAGTTTGTAATGAAATGGATAGAATTTGTAACATTAATTCGCGTGAAAACGAGCAGACTTCCATTTGGTCCTTCGTGACAAGAAACTTTGTTAACCACTTAAGGTAGGAAAGCAGATGATTACAAGTAAAACTGTAAGTGCACTTACCAACAATTCCGAAGCATGGAACCAGTTATCCTGGAAGAAATGCCAAAAAGTTGTTATGAGGCTACAGAGGCGTATTGTTAAGGCTTTCCAAGAAGGAAGATGGGGTGACCTTACCCAGAAAAAGTAGACAGGTAGTTAAGACGTTTTTTTCATGAAAATGATGAATCAAATTTTTCAGGAATGCAATAGTTAATAGTAGAATGTCTACGCTGTTTATTATAAAAAATTTCTATATATTCAAATATTGCGGTTTTAGCTTGTTGTGCAGAGTGTTGTGAAGTATCAATGAGTAACTCTCTCTTAAGTGAACTAAAAAAGCTCTCTGAAACAGCATTATCATAACAACAACCTTTGTGACTCATACTAGAAGTAATATTTTTTGTACTTAGTAAAAATTGATAATTTTTAGAGGTGTATTGCGATCCTTGATCGCTATGAAATAGTAGATTTTTAACGGGTTTGCGCCTATCAACAGCCATCAATAAAGCATCTATAACTAATTGCTTATTTATTGAATTACTCATTGACCAACCAACTACCATGCGTGAATATAAATCTATTATTGCTGTCAAATATAGCCATCCTTCGTTGGTGTTTATGTGTGTAATATCAGTTACCCATATCTTGTTTGGCTGATCAGTGGTGAAATTCTGATCCAATATGTTAGGAGTTATAACTCTATTGTCTGTTTGAAGTTTCTTAGTCTTAAACCTTCGTCTAAGTTGGGCTTGAATGCCATTTTCCTGCATAACATTTTGCACTGTTTTGATGTTATAATTTTTACCTAAAACCTTTAATTCAGCGTGGATTTTGGGAGCTCCGTATCTGCATTGTGACGCTTGATATATCTTTTGAATATCTTTTATGAGCTCTTCTCTTGTTGATTTTTTATTACTTTTTTCCTTAGAAATCCATTTATAATAACCACAAGCAGATACGTTCAAAAACCTGCATAGCTCTCTTATTTTACAGCAGTTTTCATGCTCTTTTATAAAAGAATATTTTACTCTTTTTGGTTTGCAAAATATCCCAGGGCTTTTTTTAAAATGTCTCTTTCCCTCGTTACTCTTGCCAGCTCTTTCTTTAAATCAAACTTTTCTTTGTCACAATGAGCTACTTTCCCTTTTCCTGGAAACGCATCTACTCCAGACATTCTATCATTGTATGTTTTTACCCATCTGCTTAATGAATCACTGCTAATACCCAAATCTCTTGCTATTTTTGCTGATGATTGACCTGTTTCTTTTACTAGTCTTATAGCTTCAATTTTGAATTCTGCTGTATATTCTTTTCTTTTTGTCATACCACACCTCTTTGAAAAAACGTTTTATTTTACTTCAAAAACGTCTTAACTTTCTGTCTACTTTTTATGGGTAAGGTCAGTCCAAAGAGCTGATCTCTGAGGATGAGAGTACCGATGCGAAAAACAGGGGCGGATTAGCTCGTAGTAGCGAAGAAGTTTCTGTAATGGAAATGGAGTGAAGGGGCTAAGTTATTTAGTTTTAATTATTTATCAACCGAAAGGGAGGAGTTAATGAATAAAACAAAGTCTTTTGATATACCGAAGCAACTTATTTGGAGAGCTTATAAACAAGTATCGAAAAATAAAGGTGCAGCAGGTGTAGATGAGGTCTCGATAACAAAGTTTGAAGAAAATCTAAAGGATAATCTATACAAATTATGGAATCGGATGTCATCCGGAAGTTATTTTCCAGAGCCGGTAAAAGCTGTTGCGATACCAAAAGATACAGGAGGGCAAAGAATTTTATGTGTGCCTTCAGTATTCGACAGAATAGCGCAAACAGCAGCTACAATGTATCTTGAGCCGTTAGTAGAACCGAAATTTCACGAAGATTCATATGGTTATAGACCAAATAAGTCTGCGCTGGATGCGGTATACACAGCACAGAAGAGATGTTGGAAAAATGATTGGACGGTAGATCTTGATATATCTGGATTTTTCGACAATCTGGACCACGATTTAGCACTGCAGGCTATCAAGAAACACACAGACTGCAAATGGGTCATACTGTATGTTGAGAGGTGGATGAAAGCCCCCATTCAGCAAGCAGATGGCAGTAGGGTAACAAGGGATAAAGGAGTTCCGCAAGGAGGTTCAATAAGCCCAATCATTTCAAGCATATTTATGCACCATGCGTTTGATATGTGGATGAAACAAAATTATCCAACAGTACCATTTGAAAGATATGTAGATGATGCGATAGTGCACTGCAGAACTAAAAGACAGGCAGGATTTATGAAAGTAATGATTGAAGAAAGATTGGCTAAGTGTAAATTGAAGTTACATCCTGAAAAGACACAGATTGTGTACAGTAAGGATGATGATAGAAAAGAACAATTTCCTAAACAAAGCTTTGATTTTCTAGGTTATACTTTTAGACCTAGAGTAGCAAAGAATAAGATGAGGAATTATTTCATCTCATTTCTACCTGCAATTAGTAACAAAGCCAAGAAGAAGATCAAGAAAACCATAAAGTCATGGAGAATACATCGGATTACATGGACCACACTAGAGGAAATATCGAAGAAGATAGATCCAATAGTCAGAGGCTGGTTTCAGTACTATGGCAGGTTTTATAAATCAGAGATGTATCCATCTCTTAGAAATATAGAGAGATACCTCATAAGATGGGTCAGGACAAAATATAAGAAACTTCGTGATCACGGAAGACTAGCAAAGCAATTTCTAGGAAAAGTGAGAAAGAGGTCTCCAAGTATTTTCTATCATTGGACACTTGGGTTAGGATCAAAAGGCTAAATAATGGGAGCTGTATAAGCCGAGAGGTTTCCGTGCAGTTCTGCGAGAGACTGGTGGGGAAGCTCCGCCGGTCTACTCTCCTTGTAGTTGGCTGCGAGAGGGAAGAAGACGCAAAAGAATTTCTAGAATTACTGAAACAAAGACTAAGTAAATTTGGATTGGAAATAGCTGAAAATAAAACAAAAATAGTAAAGTTTGGTAAGAAAGAATGGTATCAAGCAGAAAGAGAGAAACGTAGGACGGCTAGCTTCAACTTTCTAGGATTTACACATTATTGTGGAAAAAGTCGTAATGGTAAACTTATGATGAAGCAGAAAACTTCAAAAATAAGCCTAGCTAGAAAGATTAAAGAAATCAAAGAGTGGTTGAAGATGGTACGAAGTCGTATCTGTCTCAAAGATTGGTGGCAGAAACTTAAAGCCAAACTAACAGGACACTATAGCTACTTCGGAGTTAGCGGAAATTATCGGTGTTTGATTCAATTCAATCGACTGGCAACAAAGTTAGCATTTAAGTGGATAAACCGACGTAGTCAAAAGAAAAGTATCGATTGGGAACAATTTATACACTATTTAAAAGTAAATCCATTACCAAAACCAAAGGTATATGTTTCTTTATACACAGGAGCACTAGTGTGAACGCTGTATTGTGGAGCCGTGTGCGGGAAATCCGCAAGCACGGTTCTTTTGGGGAGACTATGGTTATGAGACCAAATCGCTGATTTCAAGGTCATAAGTCTCTACCAGACCCCCATCCTTCAGAAAGCCCTATATCTCTGCTTTTTATCTTTTTTAGATAGTCAGATGGGTTCTTACTACCTGTCAGAAAAGCTATTACTTCTGTTATTACGTACCACCATTCTCCATCGTGTAATACTCTAGTAAAATTGCTATTATCAAAAGCAGTAGTTTCAATATCTCCCTCTTTTAAAGTTAAAGTATCAGTCATAAGCAACCTCTATAAGTTAAGAATAAACATAAAAACTAAAAAGACACTATTTTAAAGTCAGAAAAACCATTACTTACAATTTAATAATTTTCCAAAATCAATTATGTGTGAAAAGTAACCACTATCTATAACATCATCACTTACATCATTAACGTGGATAAGGACTGGACGACATGAAAAGCCTTTTGGACGATTTAGTGCATCTATTTTCTTTTGTACCTCTTGTATTATTGAATGACCAATTTTATCTTTTGAAAATTTGATTTCGCAAATGTAGAGAGTGTTAAACTTCGTTTGAATCATATAATCAATTTGACAACCTGCACTATTACGTGTTCTTTTCTGAAAAAATGGATTCTCGCTTATTATTCCATCAATCCCTAAGATATTATGTATGCTCTTTCTATTGTTCAGCACCAAATTTTCAAATTGAAGCCCAATAATTGTATACCACTCTGGTAAGAACCCTATAGAATAGGTGTCACGACTAATTTTCCCTAGATCTTTTTCGATATATTTTAGATAAAACCTTAAATAATTATCTTGAAGTCTGTATCTCCTGAGTCGTGAATCAGTACCAGTTTTTATACTCCAAGTATGATCTTTTGCAATAAAACCAGCAAGCTCAAGCTCATGTAGATACTCAGAAATGCGTCCATGTCTTACGATATTTAAAGTAGCACAAATTTCTTCTTGTTCTTTAGCTCCAGTAGAAAGAGCTCTGACTATTTGCTTATAAAAAGCCGTTTTTCGCATGAATAAATCTGAGAATATTTGATTAAATTCTTCAACTAAAAACCCACCTTTTGTAAAACAAAGCCTTTTAATATTTTCTTCAGCGCTATGCTTAAAATTTACCTCTTCTAAATACTTTGGAATTCCGCCAGTTACTGCAAGCACCTTGAACTTTTCATATGCTGAAATATTTTTTGGCCAAAATTCATTGCAATCAGAAAGTGATAATTCTCCGAGTGTTAAAGTTAACGATATTCTCCCTACGAAACCAGTACTACTAAGTATATTTTTCTCGATCCATGATGAAGCTGATCCACAAACAACGAAAATTAGCTTGTTATTATTTTTTAGCTGCGTATCCCAAAAATTTTTTATTTTGCCTAAAAAGGTTGGATCTTTTGAGCCCATCCAAGAAATTTCATCAAACAGCAATAATGTTTTTCCTGATAGTAGACGTTCACCAACTGCCCATAGTAAATCGCTCCAGTCATCATACCTAGCAAAAGATGTATTAAATTGTCTAGCAACTTGTCTAGAAAATTCATTAAGTTGGTAGGACATTGTAGTATGCTTTTCTGGTGGCAAACCTATAAAGGAGTAATATTGCTCGAAGTATTTACCAAACTCTTGAATTAAACGACTTTTTCCTATACGACGCCTTCCTTTGACTACTACAAAAGATGCAGTATTTTTTTCTGTAAGCTCCAGTAATTGCTTTAACTCAGTTTTTCTACCAATAAACAATGGAGACATAAAATACGAAATATAAATCTTTGTCTCCATTATACGCGATAAAATTGGAGACGTAAATAAATAAATTTAGATCTTTGTCTCCATCTTGAATTATTGAGAGGGTTTTGTAGCTTATGTTTATGGCAAAACTTTTTTCCTTTAGCTTCATCTACAAATTATTTATACAGATTACCTAAAAACTCAACTTAAGAATTTTAGATAAAAGTCGTTATATTTCAATAAGACCTCCAAAACCAGCTCTTGTTTCACCGAAATTACAAAAACTGTTCACTTTTTTGAAAAAATATTTTACAAGGAATAAAAAACATAATAAAATTGAACAGGGCTCTTTCTAGTAAGTGAAAGTTTAAGGTAAAAGATAATTTAGAAGTACCTCATAATCGAGTTTTAAGCTACCCTATGTGAGTAACTTGGGTCTTGGTGGTATAGTTGTACCCTGAGGTTGTAGAATCGCTTTAAAACCCAATTACGGGTATCCGTTCAGAGGTGCGGCTTAAGAGACAATAGATAAAAGGTTTTGAAATGGATTTAACTTTTTTTTGTCTCCAAGTGAGATACAGAGAAATTATCCGCTCAAGGAATCTATTCCCTCGCTCTGACTGTGCAAAATATGAATTCTTACGATAGACAACATAACGCCGTATTTGTCGTTCAACATGATTATTCGTTAATGGAATATTCTTTGGGTCATCCAAAAATGTCCACATCATTGGCTCGGATTTTATAATACCCTTTACCGTTCGTGAAGCTCCTTTTGCTTCAAGTATATAAGATATTTTTATCATGCAGTACTGCATAAATCTTCGCAACTCTTTAGATTGCTTAGTGAACTTTGAAATACTAATTTCATTTTCTGACAAAGCATTTTTTAATGCAAATAATCCATTAGCTGCATCTTTTAAACAATTGCCAAGTCTCATTACTTCACTATTCCAGCTATGAGATAACCTCTCGAAATTTCTCAACAAGTGAGCCCAACAAATTTGTCGTTTTTCATCACTGAAGTAGTTGTAAACTGCATATCTGTCGGTAATTACACGATTTTTGTAATCACAAAATGCACTATTCTTTAAAAACCTCATTCCTCTTGTATCTGCTAACTTCATAAGACTTGAGTTATTGTTGGCAAACATCCAGCACCATCCCAACTTGCCTTTGTTGTAGTGACTGATTTCATCAATATGCAAAATTTCGCTTGCTTTCATTTCTTCCTCTATTTGTTCATAGACTTCTTTACATTTTGATGAGACCCTTGCTTCGCTGTTGGACACACTACCAACACTTATACTCATGTTAATGCTGGGGTTATAACATTTCTCATAATAGTCCGAACAGGTCATAGGAAGGCAGAATCAACAGCACGACGAAAGGATTCGAATAGAGGAATGTTTTTCCTGGCTCTGTTTTTTATAGCAAACCAATAATGCTCAATTTTGTTGAAATCTGGAGAATATGGAGGAAGATATAAAATTTCTGCACCAACTCCTTTAGCAAATCTTATTAGACTTATGAAAAGTAGCATTATCAAGGATAACAGTTTGTCCAGGTTCCAAAATCGGTGTCAGAAACTGCTCAAACCATTTATTAAAGATATCCATATTGCAGTGGCCTTTAAAGGTTAACGGAGCAATTATTTTTCTTCCACTTAAGGCTGCAACCATGCTAATTCGTTGAGTTTTCTTTCCAGATTTTAGGGCATAAAACCGCTGTCCTTTCTGGCAATACCCATAGGTTCAGTGTTATCAATGCCAGACTCATCTATATACACTAATTCTTTAGGTTCTTTTGTTGCTATAACCTTTGAAAATTGAGCTCGCTTTTCTTCATTTCTTTCTTTATATCCGTAGGTCTTTTTTTTCTTGTGAATCCTATATTTTTAAGTGCTCGATGAATTGTTTGTCTACTAATATTGCCCCAGCATCTCTGACTGAGTTTTACCACCTTGCTCATTTGCAAATTCGGTAAATGCATTCCAGTCGGTAATTTTATGCCACGCTTCCAGGCTTTTTTGATTGAAAATCTCCCGTTTTCTCACGTCTTTTCTTCCACTCATATAAAGTTGTTTTTCCGATCTTAAATCTCTTGGCAACAGTTTCTCCACTCTCTCCTTCATCCAATGCTTCCATTACCTTTTTCCTTAAGTCATAACTATATGCTGCTGGCATGCTTACCATCACTACTATAAATCCATATCTTACCTTTTTTGGACTATTATGAGAAGTGCTATAACTTCTAAAGATGCTATCCTTTTTGGCTTGTTATCTCTAGCCGGAATTTCAACTTCTACTTTTCCAGTACAAGGAACCCTTTCTATAAATTGCCATAATTTTTCTTCTCGAGAATACCTAGATGTTTTATTTACGTTTCGGTTTCTACAAGCTCTTATCAAAACCGCTGAATTAAGACGGTAAGCAAGCTCAAAAAAATCATAAATATCTGCTTCTCTATCACATACCGTTATAGTTTCTGTTTGAGTTGAATCTATAATTTCATTTGTTTTCTTTAAACTTTCTAGCCACTTTATGCTTTCTTTATCTTCAATACTAACGTTTCTACAACGTCTTCTTTTTTCTAGCTCTTGGTCTTCTTTAGATATAGATGGTCTCGAGTAAAGCTTTTGGTCTAGTATTCCTAATGTCAAGCCTTCTGTACTAATCGCAAAAGCTGTGTGCATCATAATACCTTTACTTTGTTTTTTTGAAACAACTGCCAATCCTCTTATTTTTTCATGTCCCATATATGAAATGCAACTTGTATCCTGAATCACAAGAATCCTTTTATGAGTTTTTGTTCTTTCAACAGTTTTTGCAATATGCGATGTTAAGATATCACTTCCTTTTACATTCTCATTTTGAAAAAAACGATAAGCTGCTTTTGCTTCTGACCAACTTCCACATGCTTGATTGATTGAACTTTCAGGTAAACTTATTAAACTATCAGCAATATTTACTAATCGATCTGTCAGTCTTTTATCTCCAAGTGCAGCATCCCCCAATTCATTTCTAGCCCATTCATTACCCTTGTTTGCCATTTTTATACCCTCAATATTCACAAACTTTAATATTCTAATCCTTTATTTATAAGTCCATTTACATTTGTGGGTAATAGTAAGGGTATAGGGACATAGCATCGCATGTAGAGGAGATGTATGACCACAAAATATCGGCAGCAGAGATATCAAGTATTACCGACAAATTACTGCCGTTAATCAATGAATGGCGCAGTCGTCCACTGCAATCTGTATATCCAATAGTATTCATGGATGGCATGTTTTTCAAAGTCAAGGAGGACGGGCATTGCGTAAGTAAATGCATGTATAATATATTAGGCATAGATCAAAATGGCAGAAAAGAAGTACTAGGCTTTTATTTAGCCGAAAGTGAAGTTCTGGTTAGGAGTGTTAAATGACCTAAAAGAGAGATACTGTCTTGCTAGTCAACAAAAAAATTACTCAAGCTGTATCATAAAATCAAAAAATACTTCTGATTGTGTAACAGTACACAGATTACAGTTAGTGAATATGTTGAATGGATTGGAAGCATTTTTTGATTTTAAACTACAGTCAACATCCTAGTTCTGTAATTCTTGATATGATTTGGATCAAAAGCACTTTTGGATGTCAGGATACCGAAAATGATATGGAGTAGCTTACGCATTGCAGCTCCCACAATTGCCATATTATGCTTACCCTTCTTCTTTAGTCTTTGGCAAAAACTCACAATGATAGGATTGTGATTCTTGGCTACTATGGCAGGAAAGAAAAGGGCCTTACGTAATGTTTGTGAACCTGATTTACTTAATCTTGGTTTAGAATGTACAGATGAACCTGATGTTATATTTTTCGGTATAACTCCTGTATATGCTGCCAATTGTCTGGCATCTCTAAAAGCTTTTATGTCAGGGATTTCAGCTAAAATAGCTACTGCTGATTCCTCTCCTATGCCTGGAATAGTCAGTAGAAGTTGAAAATTTTCCAACAACTCTTTGTGTTGCTTTAATAGTTCACGTACGGAGTTTTTTATTGTTTCTATTTTTTGAGCTATATTCATTGCAAGGTCTTCCCAAGCATTTGCAACTTCTTTAGGCAGTCTCTCTTTTTTTTCTAGGTGGTTATTTACTAATGCTAATTCATCTTTTAACGCAACTGAGCAACGATAAAGATGTTTTAATTTTTTCATTTCAGAAGAAGGTGGTGTCCAACGAGTTGGTTCCTGTCTTTGGCAATAATCAGCAATAATTTCTGCATCAGTCTGATCATTCTTTTGTCTTACGAGTTTACTCCTTGTATAAGATTTAATACAATAAGGATTTACAACACTAACAAAATGTCCAGCATTGTGCAGAAATTCAGCCAAAGCTTCGCTATAACAACCAGTAGCCTCCATGCATGACTTTACTTCTTCCACATTATGCTTTTGTAGAAAACTCAGCAGACCTTGAAACCCAAGATCATCGTTCTTAAAGCTTCTTTTCCTAGTTTCACGCTTTTCTTTTTTACTTATGAATGAAAGAAAAACATCAAAGCGATCTTTTGATACATCAATTCCAAGAAAGTTGTTGATCATATATAACCCCATACGTTACCATTTAAAACGAAAAGTAAGGCTAACCTTGTGGATACAGAATTAGAGCCATTTAGGTCTTTCTACGATACCGTCCAGCCTATACTTTTGAGGAGGGAACTCTTATCTTTCTTACAGATTTTATATCTAAGAGGGGAAACAGAGTTCTTCCCTCCTCCACCTAATGCTTAAGCTTAAAACATTAGATGCTTTTTACAAGATACAAGAGGGGTAGAGGATATTCTGATTGCATGTGTTGATGGTCTAAAAAGTTTTCCTGCGGCTATAAATAGTGTATTTCCCAAAGCAGAAGTACAAATATGTATAGTGCATCAGATAAGAAATTCATTGAAATATGTATCCAGCAAAGATGTGAAAATTTTCATGAATGATTTGAAAAAAATATATCGTGCTTCAAGTAAAGAAATCGCTGAAAATTATTTGCTTGAGCTGGAAGAAAAATGGGGTGAAAAATATCCTTTGGTCATAAAATCGTGGCAAAACAATTGGGAAAATTTGTCTGGTTATTTTAAGTATTCTGGCCCTGTTAGAAGGCTAATTTATACCACCAATCCAATTGAGGGGTTGCATAGACGAATCAGGAAATTCATTAAAACCAAGGGCTCATTTACCAGTACAAATGCCTTGTATAAGTTGGTATATTGTGCTATAAAAAAAGTGGAGCAAAAGTGGATTATGGCTCTCCCTAATTGGGCTTTAACTATGTCTCAACTTGACATCTTCTTTCCCAACAGATTGAAAATTGAGTTGAACTAAAAATGCGGCTTGACACACTTTTTTGAACATTCCCGATCGTGGTACAGAGTATTGTGGCAAGCCAGGAAATCATGCGTACCAGTTATATTTGGGAGTAGAAAATATTGATCATTCTAGAACCAAAGCTTACTCTCCACAGACTAATGGTATATGTGAAAGGCTTCATAGAACTATGCAAGATGAATGTTATAATATTATTTTTAGGAAAAAGATTTATAGTACTTTGGAAGAACTCCAGTTAGATGTCGATCATTGGTTGCATTCTTACAATAGAGCTAGACCTCATTCCGGTAAATATTGCTATGGTAAGACTCCTATGCAGACCTTTTTTGATAGTATGCATATTGCTTACCAAAAAAATATTGATAACATTAAAACAGATTCTGATATCGGTTTTGACTTCGTCGATTCTTCTGTCAGTTAATTTATGCCTGTCAGATTAAGTCTAAACTATTACATAGTTTCACGCCACCTACCCAGTAAGCAAGTTCTTTGTAGATCTATCCCAGGAGAGATGGGAGCTCCTGGTTTTGACGTCGTTTCAGCCCTTTCGACACTTCATCAGTGGTTCATTTTCATTCGCCTCTCTATTTCGTACATGACACGTATTTGTGCCTTTATCCATAACTCTCACTACCTTGACTCTTTATCAAAGCAGCTTATGGTTGTTTAAAGCCTGCTCTTGCAAGCCGACTGTGAGGGACCTTTCCCTCATCTATTGTGCAGCTTAAGCACTTAGTTTGCTCATTTCTGATCTTTCTTTGTGTCTCTACGGCACACCCCATCCTTGGCAAACTAATTTTATTGTCCCAAATTTGGGAGAAAAACCCTGGACTTGAAGTCCATCCTTTTAAGAATATAATTTTAAGGTGAAAAATCTGAAAGAATGTGGAATATTATAGAAAAAGCAGTCACTCTGTATATATATCACATAGTGTGGATAACAAAATATCGATATCCAGTACTAGTTGGAGATATTGGACAGAAAGCTAAAGAAGTTGTACAAGAAGTATGTGCAAATAATCAAGTAGAAATTATCAGAGGTAGAGTTGCGTCAAGTCATGTACACGTATACGTTTCTGTACCCCCATACTTAAGTATTAGTAAGTTAGTGCAGTTAATAAAAGGAAAAAGTTCCAGAAAAATCCAGCAAAACTTTCCAGAGCTAAAAAAGAGATATTGGGTTGTGGGCAGTAGGCTACTTTGTCAGGACTAGCGGAAATGTAACTGACGAAATGATAAAAAATTATATTGAAAATCACTCTAAAAAAGAAGATAAATTTGGTGACTTTCAAGTCGAAAGTTAGCATTCTATGCTCTCTCTCAATCTTTGGATTTTAATCCATAGTGGTTGAATGAAGAATCTTTAAACCCTTTTGTACCAAATTTTAATGAAGCAAAAAATTCTTCTAATTCTTCAAAAGGACAACTATTTTTCTCTAATTTTACTTTTATAATATTGCTTAACATTGTAACTCCACTAACCGTTTTATACATGTAGCTTAAGACTATTTTAATAATTTATCAAGAAAGTTTAATTATTAATTATAATATTTAATAAAATAAATAGACTCTTTTACATTTCATCTGCAAGGATCTTTTCCTTAGTTTGTAAATAAAGATTTTCTGAATCTAATTGCCGCAGGTTACGTTTAGTAATATAATCTCATATTAAATAAAACTTTACCTAAGTTTATGCCAGACTCTACGTTAGTTTTAACAACTATTCTTATATTCTTCATCTTTACGTTGTCACTTTTTTTTATAAAAAGGATATTTGGATCAACGAACAAGAAGATAATAAAATCCTTCAGAAAAATTGCTCAGCAGATTAATGCGCTAGAGCAAGAAATGCAGAGCTTATCTGATGAGGATCTTGCTAGTAAAACTGCGGAATTAAAACAAGAACTGAAAAATGGAAAAACACTAAATGACCTTCTCGTACCTGCATTTGCGGTTGTACGAGAAGCATCACGAAGATTCCTTAACATGAGGCATTTCGACGTTCAGCTAATTGGTGGCATGGTTCTCCATAATGGCATGATATCAGAAATGAAAACAGGAGAAGGAAAGACACTCGTCGCAACTTTAGCTGCATATCTAAATTCTTTAGAAGGAAAAGGTGTGCACATCGTAACTGTTAACGACTATCTTGCAAAACGAGATACAGAGTGGATGAGTAAATTATATAATTCTCTTGGAGTTTCTGTTGCATTTATTACAAATAATTTGACAGACGACGAGAGAAAAAAGGCTTATAGCGCAGATATCGTATACTCAACAAATAATGAACTTGCCTTTGATTATCTACGAGATAATATGAAATTTTCTCAAGAAGATATGGTTCAGAGAGGCTTCAATTACGCGATAGTAGACGAAGTAGACTCTATACTGATTGATGAAGCGCGTACTCCGCTCATTATTTCTGGCCCACTTGAGGAAAATAATCAGATATATAAGCATATCAATAAAATAGTAATCAAATTAGTTGATTCTGACTATGAAGTCGATGAAAAGAGTAGAGCAGTGTTCCTCACTGAAAATGGCATTTCACGAGTGGAGGAATTACTAAAATCGTATAACATCATTCCTGAAAATTCCTCGCTCTATGATACTAGCAATATTATACTGACTCATTATATAGATCAAGCACTTCGTGCACATAAGCTGTTTACTGCTGATAAAGATTATATAGTGAAAAACGGTAAGGTGGTAATTATTGATGAGTTTACTGGGCGCATGATGGAAGGTAGGAGATATTCTGATGGTCTTCACCAGGCATTGGAGGCAAAGGAGAATCTTGAAATTCAGCATGAAAGTCAAACTTTAGCATCAGTCACATTTCAGAACTACTTTCGTATGTACAACAAACTTTCTGGTATGACAGGAACAGCAGTAACAGAGGCAGAGGAGTTTCATGATATATATAGATTAAATGTAGTAAAAATTCCAACTAATGTGTCTGTTAAAAGAATAGATGTTGACGATGAAATTTATGGCACAGAAAAAGAAAAATTTAGTGCTGTATTGAAGTTCATAGAAGAATGCCACAAACGCCTACAACCAGTCCTTGTTGGTACGGTAAGTATTGAAAACTCTGAAAAACTTTCTGCGCTTTTGCAAAGCTATTCTCTTAAGCATTCAGTACTAAATGCTCGTTATCATGAACAAGAAGCGTACATAATAGCGCAAGCTGGAATACCAGGCAGCATTACTATAGCAACAAACATGGCAGGACGTGGAACTGATATTCAGCTTGGTGGAAATGTTGAAATGATTGCAAAAATAGAGCTCGAGAAAATAAAAAATGCTGATGAAAGAGAAAAAAAATATCAAGAAATAGTCGAAAGAGTAAAAAAAGATAAGGAAATTGCTATAAAAGCTGGTGGCTTATGTGTTATCGGAACCGAAAGGCATGAAAGCAGGAGAATAGATGATCAACTGCGTGGCCGTTCTGGTCGTCAGGGTGACCCTGGACTTTCTAAGTTCTTTCTATCACTTGAAGATGATTTAATGAGAATATTTGGCTCTGATAGAATGAGGAATTTTTTACAAAAAGTGGGACTAAAGAACAATGAAGCTATTCATCACCCATGGATTAATAAAGCACTTGAGAAAGCACAGAAGAAAGTTGAAGTTAGAAATTATGATGTGCGGAAGTCTTTGCTAAAGTTTGATGATGTAATTAACAATCAACGTAAGGTTATTTTTAAGCAGAGAAATCATATTTTAAACAATGAAATCAATGATTTAGTTGAAGTATATAGTGAAGTAAATGAGGATATAATAGAAGGTATAGTACAAAGTGGTTATTACGAAGATTATGTTGAAGATATTGCAAAAGAATTCCACATAAGATACGGGATAACGCTTAATCTAGCAGAGTTTTTGAATAAACAAGAAGCCTTGGATTATATAAATGACAAAATACAAGAATTTTTTACTGAGAAAGAAAAATATTTCAATAGTCAACAAACTACAGATTTGTGGAATACGATAGTGAAACAAGTGATGATCATGACACTTGATCATTTATGGAGGGAGCACCTTTCGGTCTTAGAGAGCCTAAGACAAAGCATAAATTTGCGTGCCATGGGGCAAAAAGACCCACTGAATGAATTTAAACGCGAAGCTTTCTTAATGTTTGAGTCGATGCTTGAAAAGTGGAGGGAGCTTACCATTCACCGCCTAGCGCACTTTAAGTTGCTAGACAATCAAGAAATAGGCAATAGGTCACGCTCTACTAAAAATAGCAGACTTCCAAAAGTTTCAAGAAATGACAAGTGCCCTTGTAACTCTGGAAAAAAATACAAACACTGTCACGGTGCAGTTGCCGTAGTGAATTAGTTGTTGCAAGCACATTATAGCTGCTATAGCTAACCGAAGTCAGATCTGCTCGAGCACTCTGAAAGACAAAATCAATAGCCGAATTAATATTGGGCCAAAAGGTTTGTAGAGACTTTCTTATGGCGTGCTTGATCAGAACTTCTCAATCGGATTCAAATCTCACTTTTACCCACAAATAAAAAAGTGAGTAAAATGGATACCAAATAAATTTGGGATTAAAATGAGTGAAGTAAGTACAAATGTGCAATATACTGATGGCTTAGGGGATAAATGGCTGGAAAGAGAGTTAAAACACGTTAATTTAGGAGATACAAGACTTAATAAGAGACTTATTAAAACAGGCTATTGTATAGAGGGTAAGGTGTCTGGATCAATTAATCAAAGCTGTAGTGGATGGAAAGAAGCTAAGGGTGCATACAGATTATTTAGCAATGAAAAGCTTAAGGATAAGGATAATTTATTGTCCCAAATTTGGGAGAAAAACCCTGGACTTGAAGTCCATCCTTTTAAGAATATAATTTTAAGGTGAAAAATCTGAAAGAATGTGGAATATTATAGAAAAAGCAGTCACTCTGTATATATATCACATAGTGTGGATAACAAAATATCGATATCCAGTACTAGTTGGAGATATTGGACAGAAAGCTAAAGAAGTTGTACAAGAAGTATGTGCAAATAATCAAGTAGAAATTATCAGAGGTAGAGTTGCGTCAAGTCATGTACACGTATACGTTTCTGTACCCCCATACTTAAGTATTAGTAAGTTAGTGCAGTTAATAAAAGGAAAAAGTTCCAGAAAAATCCAGCAAAACTTTCCAGAGCTAAAAAAGAGATATTGGGTTGTGGGCAGTAGGCTACTTTGTCAGGACTAGCGGAAATGTAACTGACGAAATGATAAAAAATTATATTGAAAATCACTCTAAAAAAGAAGATAAATTTGGTGACTTTCAAGTCGAAAGTTAGCATTCTATGCTCTCTCTCAATCTTTGGATTTTAATCCATAGTGGTTGAATGAACTCGAAAGTGAGAAAACAAGTAGTCCTAATTTAAGTGATGTTGAAGTATCATCTAATGATGGTGAAGAGCTAGCAATATGATATACGCCACATCATTTTCTGAAGGTTTAAGACCAGATCCAGAGCTTAAAGTATCAGAGTGGGCAAATGAGTATCGAGTTCTAGCACCAACTGCAGCATCAGAGCCAGGGAAATGGAGAACAGAAAGAACTCCTTATTTAAAAGAAATAATGGATTCACTTTCTCCTTCTTCACCTGCAGAAAAAGTAGTATTCATGAAAGGAGCGCAGATTGGGGGAACAGAAGCTGGTAACAATTGGATAGGCTATATCATCGATCAAACACCAGGGCCAATGCTAGTAGTACAGCCAACAGTTGAAATGGGAAAACGTTGGTCAAAAGGAAGATTTGCGCCACTGATTGAAAGTACACCATGTTTAAAAAGTAAAGTAAAAGACCCAAGATCAAGAGATTCAGGGAATACTGTACAAAGTAAGGAATTTCCAGGTGGAATTGTAGTAATAACAGGTGCAAATAGCAGTGTAGGACTTCGCTCTATGCCAGTAAAATACCTCTTTCTTGATGAAATAGATGCATATCCAGGAGACTCAGGAGGAGAAGGAGATCCAGTACTGCTCAGCATAGCTCGTACCAATACATTTGCACGGCGAAAGATCTTTTTAGTATCAACGCCAACGATTCATGGAATAAGCAGAATTGAGAAGGAATTTGAAGCTACAGACAAGAGATATTTTTTTGTACCATGTCCGCATTGTAATTATTACCAAATTTTAAAGTGGTCACAAATAAAATGGGAAGATAAAAATCCAAATACAGCACACTATATGTGTATAGAATGTGGTGAAAAGATAGAAAATCATCAAAAGACAGAGATGCTAGACCGTGGAGAATGGAGAGCTACAGGGGCAAAAGAAGGGGAGAAAAAAGGATTTCATCTTTCAAGTCTTTATAGTCCAGTAGGCTGGTATAGTTGGCAACAAGCAGTAGAGGACTTTCTCCATGCAAAGGAAAGCGAACAATTACTGAAGGTTTGGATAAATACTACGCTTGGAGAAACCTGGGTAGATAAAGGAGAAGTACCAGATTGGAAGCAATTATTTAACAGGAGAGAATTTTTTCCCGTAGGCACAGTACCAAAAGGTGAAGTGGTTCTCACAGCAGGAGTAGATGTCCAAAAAGATCGGTTAGAAGTAGAAGTTGTAGCATGGGGAAAAAGCCGTGAAAGTTGGTCAATAGACTACCGAGTATTTGAAGGAGATACAGGAGGAGGAGAAGTATGGGGAAAGCTTTCGGAGCTCCTCAATCATCATTTTATCGGTGAAAATGGGCTTGAATATATGATAAGCATGATGGCGGTAGATGCTGGATATGCAACGCAAGAAGTATACAACTGGGTAAGAGGTCATCAAGGATCTGGAAGAGTAATGGCAGTCAAAGGTGTAAATAAAGCCCTAGTGCCACTGAGCAGCCCAAGTAGAGTAGATATAACAGTTGGTGGTCAAAAGCTAAAGAGAGGAATAAAGCTCTGGCCAGTAGGAGTATCGATATTAAAGTCAGAGCTTTTTCAATTACTTAATGTTTTAAAAAACGGGGAAAAAGAAAAAGTGCCAGCAGGATATTGTCATTTTCCTGAGTATGCACCTGAATATTTTAAGCAACTAACGGCAGAGCAATTAGTCAGCAAAGTAGTAAAAGGATACACTAAACAAGAGTGGCAGAAGGTAAGAGAAAGAAATGAAGTACTAGATTGCCGAATTTACGCAAGAGCAGCATCGATAGCACTGGGAGTAGACAGATGGCCAGAGAGTAAATGGAATAGTTTAAGTGGAAAAATGGAAAGCAAAAAGCCTAAAAAAGTGAGGCAAAGTAAATGGTTGAATGAGAAGTAAAATGTACAATCAAGAATATTTAAGTCAAGTCGAAGAAGCGATAAAGAAGCTGCAAAACGGAGAGCGAGTAGTATCAATTGCATATGGTGACCATGTTGTGAGATATGCTGAAGTTCAGATAAATGACCTGCTAAGCTTAAGACAACGTATTAAAGCTGAACTGAAAGTTGCAGGTGTGAGACCGAAGAGAAGAATTGTGATTGCGACAAGTAAGGGGATTGACAAAATTGTGTAAAAATGTTATAGTTTAAAATTGGTATTTTCTAGTTAAAATATGGATCAAAGTCAAGAAAGGCTTAATGTTAATGTAAATTTTGAGGGGGAATTTGCTCACTACCTTATAGAAATGGCAAAAGTTCAAAATAGAACTATAGGAGAAGTTGTAAAGGACCTAGTGGAAGAAGAAATTGAAGCAAGCAAATTATCTGAAGAAGATGATGAAATAGATGAAGTAGATATAAAGTTGGCTAAGCTTTCTCTTGAGCGTGATGCTAGAGGTGATGAAGAAATTAGAAGTGAGGATGTAGATTGGAATAGAATATTATCTGCAAAAACAGTCTAAAGGTGGAGATACAAGCTGGGATACGATATTATCTATTCAAAAAGAGTTCTTGAGGAGGACTTTCTTGCATTACCACAAACGATAAGATCTAGAGTGAGAAGAGCTGTAGATAGTCGTCTTGCAACCAACCCTAAAGCAATAGGTAAAGCATTATCGCATGAATTCAAAGGGTATTTTAGGATACGAGTAAGTGATTATCGTGTAATTTATAGGATAAATTACTCAAAACACACAGTAACTATTACTGCAATGGGACATCGGAAGGACATTTATGAACGCAGCCCAGAATAAGCGTTGGTATTTGTGCAAGAGCCTCATGCATAATTTATAAAGTGTTAACAGCCAGACTCTCCAGCAGCTTGCTGTAATTTTTTAATGTCAAATTGCGCAACAAACTGCTGCATAATCAAAGAGGCAAAATGCTATTAAAATCGTTCAAACAACTATTTAGTAAGCCAAAGATAAAAGGCTCAGCGTGGGATGCAGCAGACTCAGGAAGAAGATTTTTTCACTTTCAACCAGAGTTAGGAAGTATAAACAATTTGCTGTCTCAAAGCCTTGAAACTTTACGTAGTAGATCACGTGATATGGTGAGAAAAAATCCTTACGCTGCAAATATAATTGATACGATAGTAAGTAACTCTATTGGAACAGGAATAAAACCACAATCAAAAGATGGAGAATTTCGAAAGAAGGTGCAAGAATTATGGCTAAGATGGACAGATGAAGCAGATAGCTGTGGAATAAGTGATTTTTATGGATTACAAGCTCTAGTATGCAGAAGTATGATAGAGGGAGGAGAATGTTTTGTAAGATTAAGAACAAGAAAACGAGAAGATGGTCTTTGTGTGCCGTTGCAATTGCAAGTACTTGAGTCTGAACATTTAGACAATAAAACAAATAAAACTTTAGCAAATGGTAACATAATCCGTAATGGCATTGAATTTAACCGACTTGGTCAAAGAGAAGCATATTACTTATTTAGAGAGCACCCAGGTGAAGGTTTGTTTGGTGAATCAGTGAGAGTACCAGCAAATGATGTTTTACATATTTATAGACCATTAAGACCTGGACAAATTAGAGGGGAACCATGGCTTTCTAACGTGCTTTTAAAACTTTACGAACTTGACCAATATGATGATGCAGAATTAGTACGAAAAAAGACTGCTGCAATGTTTGCGGGATTCATTACGAGACTCGATCCTGAAGCAAATATCATGGGAGAAGGTGAAAGTAATGAGCAAGGAGTAGCACTATCTGGCCTAGAACCTGGTACTATGCAACTACTTGATCCAGGTGAGGATATAAAGTTTTCAGAGCCATCTGATGTTGGAGGAAGTTATGAAGCATTCATGAGACAGCAACTGAGAGCTATTGCAATAGGCACAGGAATAACATATGAGCAACTAACAGGAGATTTAACAGGTGTTAATTATTCATCTATTCGTGCAGGGTTAATAGAGTTCAGAAGAAGATGCTCAATGTTGCAGCATAATATTATGGTATATCAGTTTTGCAGACCTATATGGAATAGATGGCTAGAGCTTGCTCTTTTATCTGGAAAACTTTCTACAACAGATGATCAAACGCTGAAAGAAGTAAAATGGGTACCACAAGGGTTTGATTGGGTTGATCCTTTAAAAGACCAACAAGCACAGCAAATGGCAGTAAGAAATGGCTTCAAGAGTCGCTCAGAAGTTGTTTCAGAATTGGGTTACGATGTTGAAGAAATTGATCAAGAGATTGCCGAAGATCAAAAGCGAGCTGATTCTTTTGGACTTTGTTTCGATTCTGACATTAATCATAAAAGGGAAGGAAGGTGATGTGGATAAATAAACCAGTAATGGTAGAGAGAAGAAGCTTTGAACTATTATCATTATATAATAGCAAACAACCTATCTTTAAGAACTGACCTTACCCATAAAAAGTAGACAGAAAGTTAAGACGTTTTTGAAGTAAAATAAAACGTTTTTTCAAAGAGGTGTGGTATGACAAAAAGAAAAGAATATACAGCAGAATTCAAAATTGAAGCTATAAGACTAGTAAAAGAAACAGGTCAATCATCAGCAAAAATAGCAAGAGATTTGGGTATTAGCAGTGATTCATTAAGCAGATGGGTAAAAACATACAATGATAGAATGTCTGGAGTAGATGCGTTTCCAGGAAAAGGGAAAGTAGCTCATTGTGACAAAGAAAAGTTTGATTTAAAGAAAGAGCTGGCAAGAGTAACGAGGGAAAGAGACATTTTAAAAAAAGCCCTGGGATATTTTGCAAACCAAAAAGAGTAAAATATTCTTTTATAAAAGAGCATGAAAACTGCTGTAAAATAAGAGAGCTATGCAGGTTTTTGAACGTATCTGCTTGTGGTTATTATAAATGGATTTCTAAGGAAAAAAGTAATAAAAAATCAACAAGAGAAGAGCTCATAAAAGATATTCAAAAGATATATCAAGCGTCACAATGCAGATACGGAGCTCCCAAAATCCACGCTGAATTAAAGGTTTTAGGTAAAAATTATAACATCAAAACAGTGCAAAATGTTATGCAGGAAAATGGCATTCAAGCCCAACTTAGACGAAGGTTTAAGACTAAGAAACTTCAAACAGACAATAGAGTTATAACTCCTAACATATTGGATCAGAATTTCACCACTGATCAGCCAAACAAGATATGGGTAACTGATATTACACACATAAACACCAACGAAGGATGGCTATATTTGACAGCAATAATAGATTTATATTCACGCATGGTAGTTGGTTGGTCAATGAGTAATTCAATAAATAAGCAATTAGTTATAGATGCTTTATTGATGGCTGTTGATAGGCGCAAACCCGTTAAAAATCTACTATTTCATAGCGATCAAGGATCGCAATACACCTCTAAAAATTATCAATTTTTACTAAGTACAAAAAATATTACTTCTAGTATGAGTCACAAAGGTTGTTGTTATGATAATGCTGTTTCAGAGAGCTTTTTTAGTTCACTTAAGAGAGAGTTACTCATTGATACTTCACAACACTCTGCACAACAAGCTAAAACCGCAATATTTGAATATATAGAAATTTTTTATAATAAACAGCGTAGACATTCTACTATTAACTATTGCATTCCTGAAAAATTTGATTCATCATTTTCATGAAAAAAACGTCTTAACTACCTGTCTACTTTTTCTGGGTAAGGTCAAACTTAAAGCATTTTCATATAAACCCAAAAGGAATAGCAGTAATACGTATTTATGGAGTGTTGACAAAAAAAACAGAAGCTTTTGATCATATTTTAGATATGACTTCGTATGAAAATATTCATGAAGAGATAGAGAGCGCTTTAGAAGATAAAAGCATAGAGACGATTCTACTTGACATAGATAGTCCAGGTGGAGAAGTAAATGGAGTGTTTGATCTAGCTGATTTTATCTACGGTGTAAGAGGAAAAAAGAGGATAATAGCGATAGCAAATGATGATGCGTACTCTGCTGCATATGCTATAGCTTCAAGCGCTGAAAAGGTTTTTGTGTGTAGAACCTCTGGTGTTGGAAGTATAGGTGTTATTGCAAGTCACATTGACCAAAGCGGTTTTGATGAAAAGCAAGGTATTAAGTACACCACAATCTTTGCTGGTAGTCGAAAGAATGATTTAAACCCACATGAGCCAATGACGTCTGAAAGTCTGGAAAGCTTACAAAAAGAAGTAGACCGACTATATGAAATGTTTGTGCAGCTAATAGCAAGAAACAGAGGTCTTTCAATTGAAAAGATTCGATCAACAGAAGCAGGTCTATATTTTGGCGAGAAAGCAGTAGAAATAGGTCTTGCAGATGGAGTTACAACATTTTTTGAATTTATTAACAAAGGAGAAAATACTATGAATAAACAAACTACAACTGACCTAGAAACTGATAATTTAACTAAGTATCGTACTGAAGTTGTTGAATTAATACGTTTATGTAACTTATCACGAATGCCAGAGAAAATAGGAGAATTTATTGAGCAGGGCGTAAGTGTTGAGCAAGCAAGGGAGGTTTTAATGGAATTACTTGCAGAGAGAACGAAGAAGACAGAGATACTGAGTGCAATACCACAGAATTCGCAGGAAGATTTGATGACACAGGTAGCGAAAAGTCGGTGCATTTAAATTTTATAACCGCCATATATAGTGCTCTGCGGTAAATAAGTGTCCAAAATGCGCCATAATGGCTAATTATAAGGTAATAACCGCAGTGTATAGCAGTTATAAACACGGTGGTAAAAAAAATAAAAAAAGGAGAGAAAAAGACATGATAAGTATAACTGAAGGAAATAATTTAGGCGATCTTCTGAAATATGAAGTGTCCAACCTATATTCAAGAGACCAAATAACAGTAGCTAAAGGTCAAAATCTTAAGCTTGGTGCAGTAGTTGCCAAAAAGACGGAAGATGGTTTTATTAGAGTACTTAATCCTGCTGGAACAGATGGCACACAGACAGCAATAGGTGTTATTGCAAGTGATGTAAATGCAAAAGAAAACTCAAAAGCAGTGATAATTACACGAATAGCTTTACTTGCTGATAACGCTGTTGTATGGCCAGCAAATATAACTGAAGAGCAAAAAGCAGCAGCAATAAAACAACTAGAAACACGTGGTATTATTATTCGTAAAGGAGCGTAACATAATGCAAAATCCATTTTCAAATACAGCATTCAGTATGACAGCTTTAACTGGTGCTATTAACATATTGCCGAGTAATTTTGGTAGAACTGAAAGTTTAAAGTTATTTCCAGGCAAGTCAGTAAGGTTTCGTCATATTACTATAGAAGAGCAAAACGGTGTATTAAGTTTATTGCCAACGCAAGTTCCAGGAGCACCAGCAACAGTAGGAAAAAGAGGAAAAAGAAGAGTAAGAACGTTTACAATACCACATATTCCTCATGATGATGTAGTTTTACCTGAAGAAGTTCAAGGAATCCGTGCTTTTGGCTCAGAAAACGAACTTGTAGCGCTTGCTGACGTTATCACTGATCACTTGCAAACAATGAGAAATAAACATTCAATCACGCTAGAACATCTGCGTATGGGAGCTTTAAAGGGAATAATTTTAGATGCAGATGGGTCTGAATTACTTAACCTGTACACAGAGTTTGGAATTACAGCAAAAACAGTAAACTTTGCTCTTGGCACAGCAACGACAGATGTAAAGCGAAAGTGCATGGAAGTACTAAGGCATATTGAAGATAATTTAAGTGGCGAGTATATGGAAAGAGTACATGCTCTGGTAAGTCCTGAATTTTTTGATGCATTAACCTCTCACCAAAAAGTAAAAGAAGCATATGAAAGATGGCAAGAAGGAGCAGCACTTCGAAATGATATGAGATCAGGATTTACGTTCTGTGGAATTACATTTGAGGAATATAGAGGGCAAGCAACTGATCCTGAAGGAACCGTAAGAAGATTTATTGAGAAAGATACAGGGCACTGTTTTCCACTAGGAACAGCAAGCACATTTACAACATATTTTGCACCAGCAGATTTTAATGAAACAGTAAATACTCTTGGACAGCCACTATATGCAAAACAAGAACCAAGGAGATTTGATAGAGGAACTGATTTACATACGCAGTCGAATCCATTGCCAATGTGCCACCGTCCGTCCGTTTTGGTAAAAATAGTAACAACATAGTAGAGCCCTCACGTAGAAAACTCTACTTATGGTTTTAATATGTGTTGAGTATGCTAAAAAAATATAAGGATGCAATATATTTTTAGAAGCCTTTAGAAGTGAATTTGAATGAATAGAAAATGGTATGCAGGAAAATGTAAAGAGGTTATTGAAAGATTGTCTTATCCATTTAGGGGAGATAGCTTTATATGAGTCAAAGGATAAGTCATATATGGTACAAGTATTAAAGCAACAGCCAGATAAATTATACGAGATTGGTGAAGGACAATTTGTGGAAGAAACTTTAGCGTTAGAAGTAAGTGCGTTTGATGTGTTAAGGCCAATAGTAGGAGATGTTTTTGTTATAGGTGATCGAAGATATAAAGTACACTCACCGCCACTTAGAGACAAGTCTGGAATAACGTGGAAAATAAAAGCGTCTGGGGTGTAAAATGTGTGCGCCAAGAAGTGCGTAAGGAACAGTTGGTGAAAATCCAACACGGGTAAAGCTTAGCCAGCAACCTGGAACAAACCATTATGCTGCGTAAGGTAACGAGCGTAGTAAAGCTAATGGAATGGACAACATAGGGTGCAACGAAAGTGAAGGTATTGAGTCCCGTAATTCACGCGTCATGGGGGCCGACACTTTACATTTGGTGGAAGGCAACATGGGTAATAACGCTAAGGAAAGATATTACTCACCCCATCGGGATCGAAGGCCGCGTCATGTGTTGAGATGGACCTTACGTGAACTTGGGAGATCCTTTGTATTCCTGTAAGGGTACTCTGGAACAAGTCAATAAAGGCAAGGACTGGAGGAAGATGCAAAGGAAGTCGGACTAACTGATAGTACTCGGAGTGTGGGAAAGCCACATACAAGGGGAAGCGGTTAGCAATATAGTGACTGGTATAGGGATTGCTATACCAATACAACAGAGATTGGAGGAGTATGCAAGGAAAACTAAACCAGATAGCAGTAAGGGCTAAGCAAGATAAGCGAGTAAAATTTACATCGCTAGTTCATTTGATTAATGAAGAGAATCTTGCAGAGTGTTACAAGGAACTAAAACGCAACAAGGCTTGCGGTATAGATCGTGTGACAGTGGAAGCTTATGGAGAAAATCTAGAAGAGAAACTTAGAACGCTAGTGGATAGTATGAAGAGAAAGCAATACCGACCGCAACCAGTGAAAAGGGTATACATACCCAAAATTGGAAGCAAGGAAAAACGCGGTCTCGGAATACCATCAACAGAAGAAAAGTTGGTACAGGTAATGCTAAAGAAGATATTAGAAAATATTTATGAAGCAAACTTTATGGACAGCTCGTATGGATTTCGACCAGGAAGAAATTGTCATCAGGCGATAAACGCTCTAGATAAAGCAGTTATGCACAAACCAATTAACTATATTGTAGAAGTGGATATCAAGAAGTTCTTTGATAATGTTCAACATAAATGGCTAATGAATTGTCTAAGGGAACGAATAGCTGACCCAAATTTATTGTGGTTAATAAAACGATTTCTAAAGGCAGGAATAGTCGAAGTTGGATGTTACAAAGCAACCGATCAAGGCACACCACAAGGTGGTATAGTAAGCCCTGTATTAGCTAATATATACTTACACTATGTGCTGGACTTATGGTTTGAAAAGAAATTTAAGCCAAAAGCCAGAGGATATATACAGCTAATAAGGTTTTGCGACGATTTTGTAGTTGGCTGCGAGAGGGAAGAAGACGCAAAAGAATTTCTAGAATTACTGAAACAAAGACTAAGTAAATTTGGATTGGAAATAGCTGAAAATAAAACAAAAATAGTAAAGTTTGGTAAGAAAGAATGGTATCAAGCAGAAAGAGAGAAACGTAGGACGGCTAGCTTCAACTTTCTAGGATTTACACATTATTGTGGAAAAAGTCGTAATGGTAAACTTATGATGAAGCAGAAAACTTCAAAAATAAGCCTAGCTAGAAAGATTAAAGAAATCAAAGAGTGGTTGAAGATGGTACGAAGTCGTATCTGTCTCAAAGATTGGTGGCAGAAACTTAAAGCCAAACTAACAGGACACTATAGCTACTTCGGAGTTAGCGGAAATTATCGGTGTTTGATTCAATTCAATCGACTGGCAACAAAGTTAGCATTTAAGTGGATAAACCGACGTAGTCAAAAGAAAAGTATCGATTGGGAACAATTTATACACTATTTAAAAGTAAATCCATTACCAAAACCAAAGGTATATGTTTCTTTATACACAGGAGCACTAGTGTGAACGCTGTATTGTGGAGCCGTGTGCGGGAAATCCGCAAGCACGGTTCTTTTGGGGAGACTATGGTTATGAGACCAAATCGCTGATTTCAAGGTCATAAGTCTCTACCAGACCTGTTCATATAGAAGTTGAGGTAATAGAAAATGTAAATGCTAAAAGAAGAAAAGTAGAATTAGCAACGGTAAAGGCATTAAACAAAACGGCACTATGGTTAAAAGCGCAAGCAGCTAAGGAAATCAGTGAGGAAAAGCAGATAAAATTAAGTTTGATAAGAAAGAGATTAAGAATTTTTAAGGCAAAAACTAGCAGATTAGACGTGTTAATTAGAGCAAATTTGTATGATATTAGAGTATCAGCAATGGGCAAGATGAGACAAACAAAAAGAGGTACAAAAATAGGAAAACATGAGTTTATAGGAGCGTTTACTGCAACAATGCCAAGAGGAAATAGTGGTGTTTTTAGGCGTGAAGGAAGAAAAGCTTTGCCAATACAAGAGGTAAAATTAGGACTGGAGCCAGAAGCATCAAAAATAATAAAGGAGCTAGTTAATTATGAGTTTGAAAGGATGTTTGGAAAGTTCTTTGAACGTGAATTGAACTATATTACAAGAAATGTATGAATTTTAAAGATTTGCATAATGCAATCTGCACTACGCTGAAGAGAGAAATATCATCGATACAGACATGCGAAGTATATCCAGCAATAAGAAAAGAATTAGTAGCACCAGCGGTTTTTGTGGAGCTTAGCGGATTTGAAAAGGGACATGATCCTGGAACAGAAGAGTTAGCACTAAAAGTAAGATTTGAGGCAAGGATTGTAGTTGATGGAACAGTCGAGTATTCCTCGTTAGTTGTAAGGTCATTAGCAGCAGAAGTAGCAAGAGTAGTAAATAAAAATACTTGGAATGTGGAAAATGTTTCACCTGCTGAATTTATCTCTGCGGAAGTTGACGGATTTAGGCCAGAGCTAGATGCTTATCTTGTGTGGCTAGTTGAATGGGTTCATGAGGTACACTCGGGTAAATCAGTATGGTCAACTGGCATAATGCCACATGTTATTGAGATAGGTGAAGTGCATGTTAGACCATAGTTTTGCAATTTCAGAGCTGAATAGGAAGCTAGCAAACGTTATTCGTATAGGAATTGTAAAAGAAATAGATTATGAAAAAGCAAAAGTAAGAGTGAAAATAGGCGAATTTTTAACAGATTATTTACCGTGGATAACAAGTAAAGCAGGAAAAGATAGAGATTGGTCTCCACCAGATATCGGTGAACAGGTTATGATATTTTCTCCTCTTGGCGAATTATCGTTAGGAGTGGTGTTAGGAGGGATATACCAGGAAAAATACCCTGCATCAGAGAATAAAAAAGAGGTGAGTAGCTTAACATTTCAAGATGGAACAAAGTTATCATACGATAAAGATAAACATCATTTAGAGATTGAAGTAGTAGATAAAATAACACTGAAAGCTGGAGAATCGAGTATAGAAATGACAAAAGAAAGAATAAAACTTAAGGGAAGGAGAATAGATCTAAACTAGCATATGGGTAAAGCAATCGTTTGTGTAGGGGATAATTGTACAGGAATACCGGTTCATGTTTGTATGAGTGGAAGTGAAGACGTATTTGTAAATAGTAGATCTGTGTGTCGTAGGGGTGATATCTTGACTATAGGGGAGACACTAACGCAAGGGTCAAACAGCGTATTTGTGAACGGTATGGGAGTAACAAGAACAGGAGACTTGGTATCGTGTAGTTTTAAAGTGATAGGTGTTAGCAAAAATGTATTTGCAGAATGAGAGGCATGAATGCTAGCACGGGAAAGGAATTGGAAGGAATAGAACATTTAAAACAATCAATTACTGATATTTTAACCACTCCTATTGGATCACGTATTATGAGAAGAGAGTATGGTTCTCGATTATTTGAATTAGTAGATAAGCCAATAAATAGAGATTTAACACTTGAGATATATGCAGCAACAGCAGAAGCTTTGGAAAAATGGGAAAAGAGATTTAAGTTAGAAAAAGTAAAAGTTGAAGGAGTAAAAGAAGGGAGAGTAACATTGAATTTAGAAGGTGTCTATCTTTCAGAAGGTAAGTTCATAAATATTAATGGAGTAGTTGTTTAAAAATGCAGCAGCCAAATATTATCGAACCACTGAACTTTGAAGAGATTTTTTCTCGGATGAAGGAAGAGTTAGTAAATAGAGATGAAACCTTTTCAGCATTAGTAGAAAGTGATCCAGCGATAAAGATTCTGGAGGTAGCAGCATGGAGGGAATTGTTACTAAGACAAAGAATAAATGAAGCAGTAAAGAGCAATTTACTAAAATTTGCAACGGGAGAAGATCTTGATAATTTAGCTGAGTTTTATGGAGTGGAGAGGCAGAAAGAAGAAGAGGACGAACGATTTAGAAAAAGAATCAAAGCAAAAATAAAGGGGTGGTCAACAGGAGGAAGTAAGGAATATTATAAATATCATGCACTGTCAGCAGATAGTAGAGTAAAAGATGCACTAGTAGAATCACCTATACCAGGAAAAGTACAAATTTCAATCTTATCAACACAAACTGGCATAGCGTTAGAAGAGCTACTTGAAATTGTAAGAAAGCAAGTTACTAGAGATGATATAAGGATACTAACAGATACGATAACAGTAATTGGTTGCAATATTATAGAAATAGATATTCACAGCAGAATGAGCATAAGTCCTGTAATATCAGAGGAAGAAATAAAAAAACAATTTATCGAAAAGTTCGAAGCAAACAAAAGACTAGGATGGAATGTGACCAGATCTTGGATAATAGCAAACCTATTTGTAGAGGGTGTAGAGAATGTAGAATTAATCGAACCAAAAAAAGATGTTGTTGTAGCAGGCAATGAGTGTGCTAAGTTAGAAAATTTGAGAATTGAACTGGTGAGGAAAAACTGATGCTGCTTCCACAAAACTCAACAAAACAAGAGCGTGAAATAGTTGAAGCAATAGATTACAAAGTAGATTCGAGCTGCATAAAAGGGTTCAAGTTCAACTTAGAGAAAGAAATATTACCATGGTTAATTGAGGAATACGGATTAGAAGAGATTCTCTCATGGGTAAAAGATAAAAAGAAAACAATCAAAGAAGGAATAGAGTTTCAAAGAGTTAGAGGAACGCTCGCATCATTAAAAATAGCTCTAAAATGGGCCAATATAGATGAGATTACAATTATTGAAGAACCGCCTGGAAAACATTTTTTTGAGCTGCAAATTGGAATAAAGGATGTGCCAAATGACTTTTTTGTGGATGCAGTAGTAGAACTTGCAAAACTATCATTACCAGCAAGATCAAGGCTAATGAGGATTTTCAATGATCACTATAACGTTGATAGGTTTATTTTAGATGAAAGTTTATTCGGCAGCTTATTGTCAGACTATTCAGGTAGAAAAGTTGAAAAAGATGGACCAGTATTATCGTTTGGAAGAGTAAATTTTTTCAGGTCTAGTGGTCCAGTTATTAGGATTATAGAAAACTATCTACGCGATCATTATGAACGAGCTTTAAGCAATGATATATATCGCCTAGATGTAGCAATCCTTGGAGAAACCGAGCCTCACACAAGGGATTATAAAGGCATCTATGAAAGAGATCATTTGTGGTACAACTTAAAAGCACTATATCCATTACCACAGAGTTTATTACCATCGATTAAATTTGCAAAAGCGCAGATAGTATTATCAGACAGTTGGGATTTAGGAGACATAAATACGTGCTTTCCAGTTAGTAGCGTAGAAGAAAGAGGAAATAAATTTGTATTGGGAAGCGATAAACTTTCAGGGCAGCATTGGAGTTTAAAACACAAGCCAATTTTAGAAAGGTTTAGCGTTACTCACCACTACAAAATAGAAAACTATACAGATCAGAAGATTACAAAATATGGTTTAGCAGAACACAATATTAAGTATGAAAACGATTTAGATTCAGACCAAAAAGATTCGATACATGAATTAGAAAATTACATTTTAGTATTTTACCCAGGAGTACTGAAGTGGCACGAACATAGACATTTGCACAGAAGTTGGAAAAATAGTCAAGTAATATGTCTAATAAGTTAAGTACTTATATTTAGATTCTCATATATTATATTAATATAAGGTTAAAGTGTATGAAATAAAAAGAAAAGGACTTGCTTTCTCATGCTAAAAAGGACATGACTTGAATAGCAGCAGGTAAATATAAGAAATTTGTCTGGCGCTAGAAAAGCTAATTTTGTGAGGTATGAAATGAGTTTTAGCAAGAGTAAGTTTTTTAAAGAAGTATCAAGTAACGATATTAATAAAAGAAATGAAGAAGGAGAGACGATATTGCACCAAGCAGTAGAAATCTCTGATTACAAAACAGTGAGATTATTAATAAAAAAAGGGGCAGAGGTAAATGCAAGAGATAAAAATGGTTATACACCACTACACTGTGCAGTATTTGCGAAAAGCTTAGAAAATGTAAAAGTGCTGCTAAGGGAAGGAGCAGAAGTAAATGCCACTCAATATGTCACTGGATGTACGCAACTCCACTCTGCATGCAAAATAGGAGGAGTTGAAATAATAAAAGAGCTAGTAAAAGCAGGAGCTGAAGTTAATCAACTGAATAAGTATGGTGCAACACCAATGTATTACATCTGGGAAAGTGAAAAGTATCGTCTATGTGATAGCAAAGAAAGTGAAAGGGCGAGTAAATTTCTGAGAGAAAAAGGAGGAATAACAAAAAGTAGAGAACTGACCTGCTATGGAATAGAGAGGCTAGTAGGAGAAATAGCAGACATGTTGAATGGGAGCTATATGCCGGAGTTAAAAATAATAGAGATAGAAGAAATAAGGAAGAGAGACAAATCACTAATAAAGGAAGAATGTCAAAATTTAGCAAGCAAGATAAATTCCTTGCCTAATATTTAGCACTACTTTTAGGTCTGAATCTCTTTTATGCTTACTTAAAAACTCCTTTAAATTTTTAGTGCAGTCTGAATCGAGTACAAGTAAGTCATACAATTCCTTATTCAACTTTTTCTGTTTATCAGTTAAAAATAATTCTTCTATATTATAGCAGAGTTTATTAGTTGCTATTTGTTGTGGAGTTTTGCCCTTTCTACTTGTTATATTAGGTTTAGCTCCTTTCAAAAGAAGAGAGTTTGCATTATCGTGGTGACCTTTGGCAGCAGCAAGGTATAATGGTGTTTTTCCTTTATTATCTTGTATGTTAGGATCTGCGCCTGCTTCTAAGAGTAAATCTATAGCCTGATTTCCTGTGCGACGAAATCCACCAATGTTTGCTCCTGCAATTGCATGCAATACTGTTGATTGAGATTCTCCTCTTCTGAGGTTAAGAATTACTTTTAAATCTTTATTGTTTTTATTATCATGTAAGAATTCTTCAAGGGGCTCAGTATTATCAAATGAACCACAGTTAGAAGCTAAACATTTTAGAGCACTAAGTAACTTTTTGTTTAAATTTTTTTGACTTGGTGTAAGATCATGATCTAGAGCAAACCAAACACAAATCTGTTCACTTAATCCAAGTTTGCTATCTATCAAAGATGATGGTTCATTATAGTTTCTAACTGATGGTAAATCTCCTGAGTACCACATATCATTCATCAGTTCATTTAATAAATGCTCTTTAGATGATAGATGTTCTATAATTGATTCATATTCAAAATCAGATGGCTCTGGTTTGGATTTTGGTTTTAGTAGATTGATAATAGATTTTACTATCCCAGTAGACTCACCCATACTTATCCCTCTAAGCTAAGATATATGATACATTGTATGTGATATGTAACATTAAGTCAATAACCATAATCTTTTTACTACTTATGTCGTTTGTTAAGTTTTTATGGTGAGTAATATAAGATCTTTAGACAATCAAGCAGTTTAGCATTTACCCTACAGTACGGCTTGTTGTCTGTTTTGAATTTGTTACTATCTCACACCAACTATTTTTTTTCTTTTCATTAGATAAGGTAATTTTTTCAGAAGATTGACGTAGTGTTTCATGTTTTTCAAAATATCCTCGTTTAATCGCATCATGTACTGAATATCCACCAAGTAAGCAATTTTCTCCTATTTCTTCCTTATCTTTTAATTGATCAAGTTTCTTCTTGTCATCGTCACTTATCTTTACTTCAATTTTATTGTTGTCTTTATCACTAGAACGTAGATGAATACTAATCTTTCCTACTTCAGTAGTAAAAGACATTTCAATGCCACCTTCTAAAACGTCTGTATAATTTCTTTTTCCTCCTACATTTTCAACTCTTACTATACTCTTTCCAACATGAAATATATGATGTCTAAAACTTAAATCTTTCACTTTTGGATTATTTATAACTTTTGCAACCTCAACAGTGCTATCTTGCGAATATTTTACATAAAAATATCCATTATCCATTTCTACGTGTAAAGCTTTGCCTTGGGCACTACTGTTTATAATACCTTCATCTGCTACACTTTTTAGCTTGTTATCGATTTCTTCACATTCTGCAAAAATCTCATAACTGAACCCATAAGTTGCATACAATAACTTATCATCATAAAAGGAACTGCATTTTACTCTTCCACCTTTTAATAGTAAATTACTCATGATATTGCGTATAATACCTATATTTTTATCATCTGATACACCCTCGTAGGCAGGAATATCTCTTATTCCCTTAGAAACTAAACTTGTTATAGTCTCACTATCGTCTGATAAACTCTCATAAGGTGGTAATCCCTTATGCTGTCGTATTCTATCAGGGATATTTCTTATTTCCTTAAAAATTAAACTTGTTATAGTATACTTATCATCGTTATATTTTGAATTGAGTCTTATCCCTTTTTGCAAATATTTATTTGTTATGCACTCTATACGCTCTAAAGCAGTGTTTGTAAAATTTTCATGCTTATCCCTATAACCTTGATCATTTTTTGCTACTACATCTTTTAACTCTTTACGAAATTCATCAATTAGACTTCTCTCACTTTCAGTCAGTGGTAGATCTAGCTTAATTAAAGCAGAGTCTCTTGGACTAATAGGGTAATTTTTCCAATATAAATCAATATCATCAGTTTTACTCTGATACGACAATGTATGTTTTACACATGTGTCAACAGCCTCCCTAGTTTCATGTCTCTGATCAAGGTCATAACATTCCGAACGATTACTTATTCCTTGAACAAACAAACTATAATCATCTAAATCTGTTATGTCATCTTCAGGTGTTGGTTCCTCATTGCTATTACGCTCAATTTTTGAATGCCATGGCTCAGTATTTAATTCCTCTCCTAGCTTTTGTTCACTGATAGATTCTACAACATATTTTACTGACTCTGTATCCATACTACCTCCTAGCCTAGATATAGAATATATTATGTACAATATATAATATTGGTCAAGCTAATTTCAACACAATCTTTTTACTACTCATATTTTTGTTAAGTTTTTATGGTGAGTAACAATGGAGTATGTAGATAGGTTAAAAGTTGCTTATGACTGCAAATTTGAGCTAATTTTACTATAGATTAAAATAGTTAAGACCTATATTTGATATCACTATTATTAAGAGCGTGATGGATTATGCTTTAAAGGAGTACGGAAACTGCTGAAGTTTTTACAGCAAACCTGTATGGAGCAACTTCAGCAGAATAAACAAACACATGCCAGTATTAGTAGAGAATTATTTATAAGTCAACTAACTTTTTCAAAAAATATTTTAGTGAAGATACCATGCTAGCTAAAGAATTGAATTATTGACTCTTCCTAAGATTGCAAAAAAGGTCGTATATTTGTGAGAACAAGCCGCGTAAAAATAAGGTTATAAAAATAGAAGATTTAAATTATTTCAATAAGCTTAGGCAAAAAAGTTCGTATGTAGATATGGATGAAATGGGCTAATATAGCTGATTTTAGCGCACAGTGAAATTGCCATATAAAAAAGTTCGTACTGGTTATTTGGTAGACCATGCCATCCCAAAACGAACAATTCTCACCGCCCTTGGTTTTGGTTGCTGGAAGTGGTTGTGTTTTTTAAGTTTTTAGCAATATTTATTCCTAGATTAATAACAGATTTATCTAAGAATGAAGAAGAATTAAGGTAAATTTATAGCAAAGATATAATAAAATAAACATAATCTTGCTTGTCAGCGCTAGTTTCAACTTTAAAAACATAAGCCTAGTGACTCAATTAAAGCTTGCATTTCAAAAAACGTAAAACAAATTTATGGATTATTAATGTGATGCTAATAGGCTGTTAATAGAATAAAATTATCGGATTATACTGACTGCTAATTTGTAGCTATTATTGCGATCTCTTGAATATTATATCTAATACTCTGGACTCATACATTGAGTCATAAAATTTAACTTGCTTATTTTTGAATACCATCAATAATTAAGAAAGTGATAATGGAAGCAAGGAGTGTTTTTTATGTTAGGCAAAGAGCGTTCGAAACGATTACGAGATGCTAGAACTACCCCATCAGAACAAAGTAGTGGTTCAAGGAGTTCAGCCAAGGAAAGTCCTGAAGCTGGTTCTAGCTCTGGAAAACGGAGGCGTTGTGTTGACGTAGTATCGAAGAGGCTGCACAATGAGGAAACTAAATTTGCTAAAAGTGTGATTGGTAGAGATGGAATACCTGAATTTGATCAGTTCTTAGATTGTTTAATTAGAGAAAAAAGACTAGAAATTCTGAAAAGAAATGGAATAAACCCAGCTAATATGTCCAGTATTTTACATAGAACACGAGCTAATGCTGCAAAAGCTTTTAAAGAATTATATGACCTTTGGTTTGATGTAGAAGGAAATAAAACTCAATACTTAAAAACTCTAGAAGAAAAACGAATAAATCTATCTAGTGTCTCCAGTATTTTAAGTAAGGCAGGAGCTAATGCTGTAAAAGCTTTTAAAGAATTATACGATCTTTGGTTTGATACAGAAGGAAAAAAAACACGATACTTAATAAAACTAGAAGAAAGTGGAGTAGATCTAGTTCGTATGTCTAGTATTTTGCATGGAGCAGGAGCTAATGCTCCTAGAGCTTTTAAAGAATTATACGATCTTTGGTTTGATACAGAAGGAAAAAAAACACGATACTTAATAAAACTAGAAGAAAGTGGAGTAGATCTAGTTCGTATGTCTAGTATCTTAAGTGGAGTAGGAGCTAATGCTACAAAAGCTTTTAAAGAATTATATGACCTTTGGTTTGATGCAGAAGGAAATAAAACTCAATATTTAAAAACTCTAGAAAAAGAAAGAGTAAATCTATCTAATGTATCAAGTATTTTAGGTAAAGCAGGAGCTAATGCTGCAAAAGCTTTTAAAGAATTATATGACCTTTGGTTTGATCAGAACGGAAAAAGGACACGATACTTAATAAAACTAGAAGAAAGTGGAGTAGATCTAGTTCGTATGTCTAGTATCTTAAGTGGAGTAGGAGCTAATGCTACAAAAGCTTTTAAAGAATTATATGACCTTTGGTTTGATGCAGAAGGAAATAAAACTCAATATTTAAAAACTCTAGAAAAAGAAAGAGTAAATCTATCTAATGTATCAAGTATTTTAGGTAAAGCAGGAGCTAATGCTGCAAAAGCTTTTAAAGAATTATATGATCTTTGGTTTGATCAGAACGGAAAAAAGACACGATATTTAAAAACTCTAGAAAAAGAAGGAATAAATCTATCTAATATATCGAGTATTTTAGGTGGAGCGGGAGCTAATGCTGCAAAAGCTTTTAAAGAATTATATGACCTTTGGTTTGATGCAGAAGGAAATAAAACTCAATATTTAGAGCACTTTATTAAGAACAAAGATGGGAAAGAAGGTTTTACGTTACATAACTTATCTGGTATGTTAAGTAGAGCAGGAGTTAATGCTAAGGGTGCTTTTAAAAAATTGCATGATCTGTGTTTTAATGAAAAAGGGGAAAGAACAGAACTTTTAGATGATTTCTATAGGGAAGGTTTTAAGCCAAGCAACTTATCCTGTATGTTATGTGGATCAGGGGTTCATACTTCTTCTAATTTAAAAAAGTTGCATAGTGTTTGTTTTAATGAGAAAAGGGAAAAAACAAAGCTTTTAGATGATTTATATAAGGGAGGTTTTAGGCCATGTGATTTATGTAGTATACTGAGTGGATCAGCTGATAGTTTAAAAAAATTTCATAATTTTTGTTTTATAGGAGAGACAAAAAAGTATTTATACCATTTTTTAAATAAAGAAGGGGGTTTTACAGCAAGTAATTTATCTGGGATATTACACGGAGCAAAAGCTAATATTTGTTCTGCTTTAAAAAATTTTCATGATGTTTGTTTTGATGAGACGGGAAACGTAACACAGCTTTTAGATGATTTTTATAAGGAAGGTTTTAGGCCGGATTATCTATCAAATGTATTATCCATGGCAGGAAATAATGCCTCTTCTATTTTAAGAAATTTTCACACATCATGTTTTAAAGAAAATTATTTAAATCACTTCCTCACCGAGGAAAAACTTTTTACGCCGAAAAATTTATCAAATAAGATATTATATGGAGTAGGGATTAATGTTTGTCACATTTTTGAGAAGTTACATGATCTTTGTTTTGATAAGGCAGGAAATAAAACAGAATATTTAAACAATCTTATCAAAGATAATCGGCGTGAGGTATTTAGTATACTATATGAAAAAGTTAGAAGAGTTCCTTTTACTCCCTTGGATGATATATCGCTTCAACAACAGAATATTAGTGGAATAGGGAAAAGCAAATAAGAAGATGTCAATGATCTTGCGCGGTAGACCATGCCATCCCAAGAAAAACACTTCTCACCGACTTTGATTTTGAACGCTGGAAGTGGTTATTTTACTTGAGATCTTAATAATATATTTTGCTAAATTAATACTAGTTTATTTTAGAATAATCACTAAGGTAGACTTATAAAAAACAGAATTAAAAAATGAACAAAAGATCGTATATTAAGACTATTAAGAGCCTTTTACTGAAAACCACTTTAGGTTAGAAAATTTTTCTAAAATAGTAATTGACAGAGTTTTAAAGGTAGAGCAATATTCCTAAAATATATTAAATCTTGTTAAGGGGTAAGTATGGATTACGAAGATGTACAAAAGATATTACTAACGTCTATTAAAGAAGATGATCCTCATAAAGGGCTTAAAGAGTTAGAGATTAAAAGATGGTGTATTGCATATCAGACATTGCTGAATAAATGGGGTAGAACAATAATACCACCCCTTTTTAAGAAAGTTTTAGAAGATGAAACTTGTTGGAAGATAGAAGATGCTTCAGGACAAATTAGACTCAATAGGTATACTTTCGGGGAAAAATTGTTAGCCTTGAAAACTTTGGATGGGCAAAGAAGTCTTATTAGACCCTTTGATCGCTACAAAATAGCCTGCTGGTGTTGTTTTGAGGACGAGATAAGAGCTATTTTTGAAGAATTTAAATTAACATTAGGTGGTAAACCAGTAGAGAGTTTAGTTAAGGGATGTGATAAAGGGGCTTTAATGATCTATTGGTCACATGCTATGAATAACCAAGAACATCAGTTAGAATTAAATAATGAGCATCCATACGTTTACGCTTTTAAATGTGCAATGCTGGAAAAGCATGTTGAAGCTTTGGAATTCTTCTGGAATAAGTTACAGTCAATTGGTTCTGTATCCCCAAAAAGGAAAGAAGATTTATTGATGGAGGTAGCATATAATAAAGGGCGTTTTTCCACTGACGATGTTGGTATGGTTGATTTCTGTCTACGTTACCTTCATGAAGATAAGTATCATGAGTTATTGAAAAGGGATTTTAAACAACATGGGTGTTATTATACTTTAAGTATATTAAGAAGAAACCATTCTTTCGAAAATGCTAGAAAGCTATTTGAACATTTAAAGCCAGAAGATTTATCTCCTGAAGCTTACAGTACATCAATGTTTTCAGCATTAAACTCGCTTGTTTCTGCACCAGATGATAATTGTGTTAAATCTGGCAGTGACATGCTCACCTCTATGTGGAATTGTCCTGGCTTTGAGTCTCATAGACAACACTTTTTGCATGAGTTAAGTGGACAGTACTCACCGTCCAGATATAGAGTTGGTTGTTTAATTGAAAGGAATATGGCTATTGAGATATTGTCAGAAATTATCAATTCACTTAGTCAAGAGCAAATACAATATATTATGGATAAAGATAAGTCAAGGTATGAGGTATTTGCCAAGGTTAGAAATAAGCAACTAGTTGGTGGAGGTGGTGATCAGTTGCCAAGTTCATCATTAGATGTAGAAACTATACAGCAGAAGGTAAGTGGTGTTAGAGGCGAAGTGTAGAGTTTCTCTTTTTAAAAATTCAGTTACTTAGACTTAAACGAAAGCATGCAAAGAGCTTAGTGAGGATAAAATTTGTAAAGGGTTAAAATCGGGGGCTAGTTATGGTTAATAACGATCAACAGCAAGAAAAACCACAAGATTTCGAGCTAATGGAGTTACTTTTTGGGAAAGTAGATTCTTCAACTTCTGATTCACTGGATAAATCTTTTGAAGCAAGATATCAGTCGTTGGTTGATCAAATACAATCTTATTTACATTCTAGTGAAAAGCCTGGCTTTTTTCCTCATCGATTTTTAGGTTCTTTTTCCAGTGTATTAGATACTAAACTTAATGACAAGTTAGGCATAAAGAAATTGCACTTTCGTTTTGAGGGGGCGAGAACTTTAAAAGTTGTAGCAGAAACAGAATCCAAAATACATGTTTTTATTTTCACTGAAGATATAGAAGCTCAACATTCTAAACAAACAAATACTAAGAATTTCGAATTCACCACAGGTGAGTGGAAGAATGTGATGGGTAGAGATTATACTAAATCAGATGCGCATAAGCTTCAAATTGATGTAATAAAAATTTTAAAAGATAAGTTATGAGTTAGTAAAAAGCAGATCGAAGTCAGATAAAGATGTTAAATCGAAGAAGTTATATTTATACTTGAGGAATAACGTATTGAAGTGTAAAGCTAAGGATGTATATGGAAATACTCAAACGATACAAATTGGTCCTGATGAATTAAAAGGTAATAATGCATTTAAAAATAAATTTTTTGATGAAATCAAGCAGTTTTTAGATAAGTCAGGTAAAGATCTTAGTGATGATGTTAGAAAGGAGTTATCAAGAATCACGTCAGCAAAGGGATATACCTTAAAGAGTGATGGAGAAGATGAAAAAATAAACATTAAGGTAGAAAGTAAAAAGAAGATTGTAGATCAACCCATCGAGCCTACAGTAAAGTTTCAAGAAGTGACAAAAAAGTTAGATAAATCTGTCTATCTGGAAAGTTATATTGAAAAGCTTGCTAACCCAGATGCAGAAATAGATCAAGTTCAGGATAATCTTGAAAAAATTCTAACTTACATAAAAGAAGTTCATACCAATTTAGATTTACAGGGTAATGTTTATGGTATTAAAGCTCGCGAAGCTGCTCAACATGGCTTTGTAGCAGGAATATTCGATAATTTTCGATATCGTGATAATACCAAACTCTATTTGGAACAATTTGCTGGTGGAGGTTACGCTGATATTGTTTTGCTTGTTCGTGGGCCTAATCGTGCTATTGATTCAGTTCCAATTCTTATTGAACTCAAGGCTGGAACTGAAGGACAAGTTGATCCAAGTGATGCACTTGAGCAAGCTAAAGATTATATAAAAGGTTTTAGACCAAATAAGATGAGGATTTTAACCAATGCAGATAATGCCATTGCTGTTGGGTTAAATTTAGATGACGCGGAACCGTTTAAAACCGAAGTACAACCTATTAAACAACCACCAGCTCCTTTGATGGAGGAATTTATCGAACTAGTTGGCGAGTGGGATAATCAACAAATTTCTGAGGAAGATTTTAAGCAAGAAATAACGGATTTGTTATCAAGTGAATACCATACTTTTCCAGCAAATAAAGAAACAAAAGATCATTACTATTTCAGTCGAGACATATTAGGTCAATCAATTTTAATCAACAAGATTGGTCAAGATCAAAGTAACATTAAAAAATATATATACTCATATGGTGAGTACCCTCTGGATTGGTCTGGAGGAACGGAGTACACTTTGTCCAAAAGCCCGGTTATGACATTAATATTTGTTCAAGGTAATGAAGGGCAAGAAAACACAGCATTCATTTTTCATATACGAGAGTCCAATACAAAAGAATTCTATGCTGATAAAAAAATTCCAGTGCTGAACATACCTGAAATAGGAAGAGTAGGCAATGTTATAGAAATTAAAATGAGTCTCAAAAAATATGAAACAGGGTTATCTTTTGAAGACCTTTTTGAAATAGAACAGATAAGTAAATATGAATCAAGTGGTAATGATCAACAATTTACAGATGGCAAGTTTATTGAGATACCTAATTCTGATGAATTAAAGGCAAAATTTGATCAAGCAATCACTTCTCAACATGCTTCCGACGGTGAGGTTTCATTGCAAGCCTATAAAGTGTTGCTTACTGAAGTAGCAGATACGATTTACCCTATCAAAGATTTGATTACTAATGAAGCAAGATTACAAGCCATTCTTAATGGTTTATTTAGTAGTTACAGTGATTTAAAGCTACAGGAGACTTCTGCGAAGACTGTAATTATACCTGAATTTCAAGTAGGAGCAGGTGGTCGTGTCGATATGGTAATTCAAGGTATTGGTCCTTCACCTCAGGGTGCTAAAGAATACACTCCTATAGCACTGGAATTTAAGCTTATAGGTAAAAACTTAAATCAAGATCAGCTAAAACAGGAAGTTGATAAATTAACAAAAGAACAAAACATTAGATATGCTAAAGGTGCGGCACTGAAAGCAATTACAGATAGTGATAAAATGTTTTTCATGGGTGTAGTTGTTAATGTGAAGGCTAAGGATAAAAATTCTTTAATATTAACGAGTGATAAGTTTGTTCCTGCTCTAGTAGTTCATAGTTCTATTGACATAGCTAAGAGAAAACATTTAGAAGGAATACAAGAAGTAACCCAGAGACTCAAAGATATGGGTATACAAGAAGAGAACCTAAGTACATTAGAGTCTGCAACAGCAGAAAAGGATTATCATTACTGGCTTCAACAACACGATATAGCTGATATTGCAAGAATAGAATATGGCTATGGTACTGATGGGGCTAACACATTGTTTGAAGTAGTGGGATCACCGAAGCATATAGCTAATCAATTACAACAGTTTCAGAATAGCGTAGCAACAAGAGGTGAAAAACGGCCATTAACTTTAATTGTTAATTTAGATAATAATCACTGGGTTACGTTAGTCATTTCCCATCAAAATGGGCAATATAATGGATACTATGTAGACTCGTTGGGTAATGATATTCCAGGTAATATTCGTCAAGTTCTAGAACGTGCTCGAATTACCGTTAATGACGTTTCTATTGCTCAACAAACAGATGGTCACAATTGCGGCTTATGGGCATTAGAAAATGCTCACTCCCTAAACCAAATGATAGCAAATGGCTATGATTCCGATTGGGTTAGAGATCTGTTACTATTTAATCGAAATGAAGCATATTTTCAAGAACAAAGAGAAAATATTTCAGATAGATTAAGTATAGATCCACAACGTATAGCTAACTTAGATGAAGCTATACTTGCTGAAACACAAGCAAATAGGAAGAAATTCAACCTAAACAGTTGTGTAAGGTCTGGTGGTAGAAGCAAAAGAAGTGTCAATCCTTGTTTATTTTCAAAGAGTGATGTAGAAAAGTTTAGTAAAGGAAAGGTAGATGAAAATAATGTAGACAAAACTATAATTGATAGTGAAAAGTTCCTAACTTATGTTAAAAATAGTCAAGATGAAGCAAAAAACGCTCAACTAGTAGAGTTTGTTGGAGATAAAAGTATTGAAGGTGATCGTAAGTATTTACTTGATAAGGTTGTTGGAGATCAAGGGTATGAACGCTATGTTCAGAATGAACGTGTTAAGAATTTGCATGGAGATATCTCACAGCAAGCTAGCAGTGCAACAAAAGGCTCAAAATTAAAAGGCAGGTTAATGAATGCTGCTGGTGGGATACAATTAATAAGAGGGATCCATGGTGCTATCGTATCTTGCAAGGAAGGGACAGCTACAGATTGTGGATTAAATCTAGGCGGAATAGGATGGTCTTTTGCATCTCAACCGATTGAAAATGTAATGGTTAAAATTACTCCAAAAGTTGTAGCATCAGCTGAAAAGGTTGTGGGAAAAATTATACCAGGTACTTTAGGTAAACAGACAAAATTTGCTATTCGAGTTGTGGGAGTAAAATTTGGAAGTACAATAGCAAGAGGTACAGCAGGAGCTGTAACTGGTGTCTTTGATATTGTTGATATAGGCATGTCAGTAAACAATCTTGTTGATTGTAAAAAAAGAGAGAATAGTGATAATCCATGTGGAGAGAAAGAAATAAGAGATAATATAGCAACTATATCTTTTTCCACTATATCGTTTGTGTCTGGTGTTGCTCTTACAGCACTTGGTATGCCTGGAATCGGCATTGCAGTTGGAGTTGCATTGATGGTAGCTTCCGGAGTTTATAGTGGTGTTAGCAATATCGTGGAGTACGAGAAAAAGTATGATACAACCCATGATGAAAATTGGCGTATTTTTTGGCATACATTTGCTTTTCAACCTGTACCACAAGATGTACAACATCTTGCAGCAAGAAAGGAAATGGTTAATAGTCTAGCTAAAGGAGTTTGGAAAGCTTTAAATAATGACCCTAGTAATGTTGTTGCTTATAGTATTGGTCTTGGAAAAATAAACGGTAATACTCTTCGTCCAGATTATGCAACGATTATGATGAATAGAACAAATGCCAATACAAAAAATCTTTCACGTGTTGTACCTGATTATATCAAAGGTGCTGACAGGATTTGTTTACCACAGATTACTAATCAAGATTATGAAAAAGGTATTAAAAGCTCAGTTAAGTCGGCTGTATACTACTGTGAAAATGCAATGATTATTGACCACGGTGGTAGAGTAAAGATGAAACAGAAAGACAAGACGATTGTTTACGATTTACAAAATGTGGACAGAGGTACCATTGCTGGAAGTAATGTGTGGAACAATAATTTTCTAATTTACTCAGGTACAGCAGGAATAACTGGTGGCAATAATGTAGCAAACAGATTTGTTCTTGTAAATAACCCTAGCTTTTCAGGTAAAATTATTGGTGGAAGCAACTCTACTAATATACTTGATTTAAGCCAGTTAACAAAAGAGAAAGTTATAGGAGTAAATGTTGACTATCGTTTTAAGCCTAGTGCATATGGAAGATTAAAGGTAAAAATAAATAGTCGTTTGTTGATTGATGATTATGTTAGTAATAACCTCTTTAATTACCATTATGTTGGAAGGAAGGACAAGGTAGATAAGATCTTGTGCATGGGTTATTCTGAACACTTTACAGGAACCGATGATCGTGACGTTATCATAGATAGTGGTGGTGGCTCTAACAACAATGAGAAAGATGTAGTTGAAAGTTGCAAAAAAGTAATTATTTCGCCGTATACTAGAGTCAAAGGTAGAAAAAGCAATTATACTTTTTACGTAAAAACTGCAGACTATAAGGGTAGGGGGTTATATTCAGAAATTGACGTAGATGGAACAGGAACTGTAAGTTTTCCTGAATTTGATTTATTAAGTGATTGTGATCAAATAACTTACTCTAAAAACAGTAATACTTTATCTTTGAAAATAAATTTTGGTCAAAATAATCAATTTACTCTCGATATAAAAAATTACGTTGAGCGAAGCAGTAATAAGCCTTACTTTGTACTAATAGATAAAAATGGTAGTAATATTGTTCCTAAGATTGAAAGATCAGATTCATCAACTATAAAAATCACCTCATTTGAATTACATTCAGAACATTCTCTAAAGGGTTTTAGAGCTGTAGAAAATCATTACAAGAAAATTCTAAATAATCATAAGGGTTATAAAGTCTTGAGCGTTGTTAGAGGTAAAACACAAAGTCAAAATAATAGTGTAGTTTCACACATGGTTTTTGGTTCTTCAGGAGATGATATAATTAACTTCGATCAAGGAACTATGTTTGCTAGGGGAGGAGGAGGAAGTGATGTGTATTTTATTAGCAATGATATAAATAGTAGAGAAGTAAAAATTGATAATAACTCAAGTGATAAAAAACTAGATACACTATTTATGTCGGCAGTTGAGAAAGATTTTTCAATCCAGCAATGTGATCTGTATTTAAAATACAATAATAGTAACATTCGAGTGAAAAACTACTTTCAAGATCCTAATTATAGGCATCTTATAATTATGAACAAAAAAGGAGAAACTTTTATCCCCAATATACAATCAATGTCTTGTTCTCCCTTTTCTTCGGGAAAGGATAAATTAGTTCCTTTTTTACAGGCTACACAAACTCAGAATATGTTTTTATTGCCTAAAGATTTTGAAGATGATCATGTAGTGATAGATTCCCGTCTTGAAGATATTGAGAAATATAAAGATAAGGATGATCTCTTATTAATAAGAGAAAGTGAAAATCCTTTTATCATTAGAATAGAAGGATTCTATACTGATCGAAGTAAATGGGAAAATATTTCTTATTCTTTATGGAATAATAATGACCTTTTCCTATCTTCTGGCTTATTAGAAAATGTTGATAATGTAGTGGAGTATAAGGATAAACTTAGAGGTGATTATGAAAGAATTGTAAAAGAATATATTGAAGACTTTAGTGATTCTACTAGTATCATTCAGCACAATCAAAAATTAGAAAAAAATATCTCTACTTCTGTAGGACAAGATGAGGAACGAATAGGAGTAATGGTACTAAAAAATATTACTCCGGATCAGGTTGAAGTTTCTAGTAGTGGTACAGATCTGATATTTCGTGATAAGAAGTCTAATCATACGATCAACATAAACAATTGGAATAATTCTGAATCTTATAGAATTTCCACATTGGAATTCGATCTGGGTTTAGAACCAATAACAATCCGTAAGTTAGATAGGTTTAGTTTGCCTGAGGTAAGAAAAATACAAGCTTTAATTGATAAAGCTTCAGAAAATTATCAAAATAGAAGTAAATATACCCCTAAAGTAGAAAATGACTTTAAATGTTTAATATCAGTTGACGATTTTGAAAGAGAAAATAGAGATCCAGTACATCAATGTCTTGGTTTTCCTTCACTGCAAGACCGGGTTAGCTTTACAGAAAGTTCCTGTAGTTTAGAACAAATTGAGGAATTAAAAAATAAAACGCCAAGTAGTAATCAGATTTTAACATTGCTTGAAAAGTTAGAAAACAACCTTTTGCTGAATGGCTATGATTCAAACATAATAGATCAGTGCAATAAGTGGATGATCACTTCAGGATTGGGAGTATTGAAACCTTTGGTAAGCACAGCAATTTATGAAGGTAAATGGGATGAAGTTAAAACTCTTCTTGATAAAACTGCTAGAAAAAGTAAAGCTGATGTTGAGTATAAAAACCAGTGTTCAAAGAACTGGACGACTTTGAATCATGCTGTTTATAACGGTAATGTGAAATTAAGCGAAAGTATATTTAAATCATTTTTAGAGAAGAAAGGTGACATTAATGCCTTAACTAGTTGTAACAATGATAATTGGGCACTTTTACACTATGCTGTTCATTACAGCAACTTTGATATGGTTAGTTTTCTTGTAGATAAAGGTGCTAACATTGAAATTAGAAGTAAGGAGGGTCAGACACCCCTGCATTTGGCTGTTGAAGAAGCCAAGCAAAATATAATTAATCTTCTTCTTGATAGAGGTGCTGATATCGAGGCTAAAAACAACGATGGTAGAACACCTCTGTACTTAGCTGCTTACAATAATGACTCAGGTGTAATTGAACTTCTTTGTAACAGGATCAAGACTAAAAGTAATGACGCATCTAAAATGATAAAACAGGTTGGATTTTTAAAGAAGGAAGTTGTTAACCAAGCAAATATTCCATCTAATGCAAAAAGATTGGTAGAGTCTTGTATAAGTAGTTTAAGAGATTCAATAAAAAGTGCAGCCAAAAAGGTGCTAAAGGAGGGTATACTGCATAGTCGTAGTGCTTCGACTATTGAACTCATAGATAAGGTTTATAATTTCGATGAAAGGTTGTTTAATGAAGCAATTAAGGAAGCTGTAAATGACACATACGCGGGTGTAGGTATAGAAGGAATATTAAGGTTTATACGCAGTCACCATTATATTGGTCAGTTTATTCCAGGTTATATAGCTGCGTTTGACAAAATACCAAAGAATGATGGTGCAATGTTCAAATTAGCTTACTCTATTAGAGAGACCATGAAAATGCCTAGGGTCAATTCAGAAGAGAAATCTGATCTTGAAAGGCTAAAAAATAAATTACCAGAATCAGTGAGAAATGCAGTATTTTCATCAGAAGTATGTATTAAAAATGTTGAGTATGGAAGGTACTTGTACTCACCTAATAATGATTGTATGTACCACTTAAACAATTGTGACAGGGATAGGCGGTATGTGTTCACTTGGCCTTCAAATGGAAATGGTGATCAATTTAAGTGGAAGGTTGAGCTCAATGGCGATAATGTGTATCTAAAGAATGTTGAGTATGGAAGGTACTTGTATTCACCTAATGATGATTGTATGTACCACTTAAACAATTGTGACAGGGATAGGCGGTATGTATTTACCTGGCCTTCAAAGCTAGGAAACAATGGCAAGTGGAAAGTTGAGCTTGATGGTGGTAATGTGTATCTAAAAAATGTTGAGTATGGAAGGTACTTGTACTCACCTAATAATGATTGTATGTACCACTTAAACAATTGTGACAGGGATAGGCGGTATGTGTTCACTTGGCCTTCAAATAGAAATAATGATCAATTTAAGTGGAAAATTGAAGATTGTGGATCTACTCGCAAGAGACGTAGCATACAAGAATTAAATGGTTATAATCAAACTGTAGTAGACTATCAGTCAATATTGACTGAAGAAAATAGTCAGCAAATAGCAAGTAGAATATCTGCTATAGTTGAAGATGTTGAAAGGCACACCTTTTTAAATCAGTCAAAAAATAAGTTAGATTTAGATATTTATTTAAATAATAGAGGGAGAAGCAATGCTGCGGATTCTATGAGGAGAGATGTATGTAGTGAACTCAATGCAAGTGGGAGAAGAAATATTGTTCTAAGCGGAAACGATGTATGTGCAATTACTTCAGGTTATGAAACACTTGATATTGAAAACTTCCCTATTCAAGAAGTAGTGATTAATGATGATGTCAATGGAAAGAAAAGTTTAAGAAGTACATTAGATTTACATCAGTTGGTGCAACAAGTAGATAGGGATTTGAGTATAAAACCGATACCAACAGTTATTAAAGACAAAAGTGATTTATTAATTAAGTTATCTATATCAGCTACCGGCTTGCAGCAAGATGTAGTAACAGTTAGGCTAAAAGATGCCCTTGTAAATAAGTGGTATAAAAAATTACAAATTATTCTTGATAATGCACCGATGGAAATAGATGATAGTTTAGGTTTAAAGTCTTCGTTCTTTATTTCTGATGAAAAAATTATTGTAGTAACACCTCAAGACATAGAAGAAAAGAATAAATTAGTAATATCTAAAAAAGCAGGGCAGTATACCTATCTTCATGATAAGTACGACTTGATAGTTACCAATGCCTTTAATGCTGATATAGAGGCAAGTGAGTTATGTATTATACGGTTTAAGGATTTCTATAAAGAATCTAAAATGAAAACATTAACTATAAAATTTACTGACAAAGAGATATTATTAAGTAACGAAATGGATAAAATAAATAATTCAGACAGTATTGATAAATTAAATAATGTGAGTTCTATTGTTAATTCACAAGAGAGTTCTATACATTCAGAGGTTCCAAACAGTGGAGACATAAATGCTCAAGGTAAACTTGACAGAACACTGTTGCATCTTGCTTCCGAGGCGGGTGAATTTGATAAGGTGAAACTTCTTCTTGATAGAGGTGCTAATATTGAAGTTCAAGATAAATTTGGGTACACACCAATATTTCTCGCTACTCAGTCAGGTAGGTGGAGTGTAGTAGAACTTCTTCTTAATAGAGGAGCTAATGTTGATGTTCAAGATAAGGAAGGTAAAACACTTTTACACTTTGCTACTCAAAAGGATAATTTGGACATGGTTGAGTTCCTTATTGATAGAAGTGCTAATATTGAAATTAAAGATAATATTGCTTGGACACCGATACTTTATGCTGCTCAGTTAGGTAAATGGGGTGCAGTAAAGCTTCTTATTGGTAACGGTGCTAAATTTAATAATGAAATAACGATTCAAGGAACGCCTTTACATTTTGCTGTGCAAGAGGGTAATTTAGATATGGTCAGATTTCTTCTTGATGAAGGTGTTGATACCGAATCTCAAGACAAAGATAATAAAAAGCCTTTGCATCTTGCTGTTGATGCGAACAGGTTGAGTGTAGTCAAACTCCTTCTTGATAGAGGTGCTAGTGTCAACGTTACGGACATGAATAGCCAAACGCCTTTAGGTTTAGCTACTAAAGGAAATATGATAGAAATTTTGAAGAAGGCGGAGTTGGATCAAGGGTTATTAATTAATGCAAGGGGTGGTAATCTTGATAAAGTAAAAGATCTTATCGCTCAAGGTGCAAATTTAGAGACTAAAGATAATACTCCTCTACATAATGCTTGTAATAATGATCGCTTAAAAGTAGTAGAATATCTTATAGAAAAAGGAGCTAGTTTAAAGGCTAAAAATAAAGATGGTAAAATACCTTTAGAGTTGGCTGAGCAAAAGGGTTACACAGATATAGTAGAAATTTTAAAACAAACACAATTAAATCTGGATAGAGAGTTATTGATTGCTGTAGAAAAAGAAGATCTTGGCAAAGTTAAAGACAATATCAGACGAGGTGCTAATGTTAATGCTCAAAGTAGGCTGGGTTGGGCCTCTGTGTTCTGGGCAATTCAAAAGAATAATTTAAATATAGTTAAACTTCTCGTAAATAACGGTGCTGATATTAATGCCAAAGATAATGAAAGTTGGATGCCTCTTCATTGGGCTGTTCAATTGGGTTCATTAGATGTAGTTAAGTATCTTGTTGAGAGAGGCGCTAATATTAATGCTTTAACTGCTGACGGTAGAACATCTTTAGAATTAGCTGCTCAAAAGAATCGCGTAAATGTAATAGAATTTTTGAAAAAAGCACAGTTAGATTTGGATAAAGAATTATTGACTGCAGTGCAAGATGGAGATCTCAATAAAGTTGAAGGCCTTGCAAATCAAGGTGCTGGATTGAATACTAAAGGTAGTAATGATTGGACACTTTTACACTTTGCTGTTTTTAGCAACAAGTTCGACATAGTTAAGTTTCTTCTTGATAAGAACGCTAATATTAAAGCTAAAGATGTGTATGGTAATACACCTTTACATGTGGCTGCTCAGTATGATAGTAAGCTTGAAATAGTTGAATTTCTTTTAGATAGAAATGCTAGTGGCATTAATGATGTAAATAATAACGGTTCAACACCTTTACATTTAGCTATACAAGGAAATAAACCAAGTACAGTCAAACTTCTTCTCAATAAAGGTGCTAATATTAACGCTAAAGACAAGGATGGTAAAACACCTTTGGATTTGGCTGTGCAAGAAGGTTATACAGATATAATACAAATAATAGAACAAGTACAGTCAGATTTAGATAAAGAATTGCTGACTGCAGTACAAAATGGCGATCTCAATAAAGTGAAGAGTCTTATTAGTCGAAATGCTAATGTTAATACTAGAGATAAGTACAGTTGGACACCACTACATTGGGCTGCATACAAAGGTCATTTAGAAGTTGCAGAGTTTTTGGTAAAGAAAGGCGCTGATATTAATGCTGCAGATAAAGGCCCTTATGGTAAAAAGTCTATACATGTTGCTGCTGAGAATAATAGTAAAGATATCATAGAGTTTTTTCTTAGCAAGGGAGTAAGTATTAATGATACTGATAAACAAGGTTACACACCACTGCACTATGCTGCATGGAGAGGACGTTTAGAGGTTGCAAAGTTTTTGATAAAAGAATACGCTGATTCAATATTTAAATACAATAATGGTAGCACTCTTCCATGTAATGCTTCTTTAGGTAATCATTTAGATATAATTAAATGTTCTATAGGTGAGAAAAATATTTTAGAAATCAGAGATAATAGTGGCAGAGTTCCCCTGCACTGTGCTGCTTCCAACGGTAAATTAGATATAGTAAAATATTTTATAGATGAAGAGAAAGTCGATGTTAATATAATAGATAATGGTTACTGGACACCACTACATTGGGCTTCTTGGGGTGGGTATCTAAATATAACAAAGTATCTTGTAGATAAAAGGGCTAATATTAATGCCAAAGACAAGGGTAGTAAAACACCGTTAAATGTTGCTATCGATCAAAAACATAATAATGTTGTAAAATATCTAGAACAAGCACAATTAGATTTGAATAAAGAATTGTTAATCGCAGCAAAAGGTGGTAATCTTAATAAAGTTATAGATCTGATAAGCAAGGGAGCTAATGTTAATGTTAAAGATAACAATGATGATACTCCTCTGCACCTTGCTGTTGGTTATTTAGATGTAGTAAAATACCTTATAAGTAAGGGAGCCAACATTAATGCTAAGTGCAAGGCTGGTAAAACACCGCTAGATATTGCTGCCTATCAAAAACTTAGTGATGTTGTAGAATATTTGAAGCAAACGCAATTAGACTTAGATAAAAAATTGTTGATCGCAGCAAAAGGTGGTGATCTTAATAAGGCTATAGATCTGATAAGCAAGGGAGCTAACGTTAATGATACTGATACACAAGGTCATACACCACTGCACTGGGCTTCTTGGAGTGGTCATTTGGATGTAGTAGAGTACCTTATAGTTAAGGGGGCCAACATTAATGCTAAATGTAATGCTGATGGAACACCGCTAGATATTGCTAGAAGCGAAGGACACAATGATATTGTGGAATATTTAAAAGAAAAACTCAAGGAAGAAAGAGAAAAACCTGTGCAACGCAGACGTCGTCATCACCATGGAGATCATGCTCGTCATCATATTTCAAGAAAACCACTTGCTATAAATCAACCTGAGATAGCAGCAAGTAGTGGCACAAGACCATCTTCATGGATAAATGTATTTGGTTGGATAAGAAGCTCTGTGAGTGGGTTATTAGGTTCTAGAGCTGCTTTACCTGAGAAAACATTCACTCAAAGTTCAATCTCACAAATTAGTCCACCAATCGATGTAAATGGTACAATAATGTTACTTGATTTATTAATTAGAAAAGTTACAGGTCAAAAGTATATTTCTACAGTAGGTCAGTCTATATCCCCACTAGAAGCACAGGGCTATGCATTAAATATTACAAAGGAATTTGAGAAAGTAGTAGAGCAAGCTGGATTAAAAAGTGGTGTATCAATGCATCGATTGAATATTGATTTTGTGGGAATGCACAAAGAGATTACTGGAAAAATCATGGGTGGTAAATTCAATGAAATTTCAGGGATTTTAAAATCGTATGTAGAGAAAGCATGTCCTGATGAAGAAGCTGGTAAATTAAATCCGAAGAAATTTGACAAGTTTATAGCTCAATTTAATAAGGGTCTGCTAAATCAATCAATAGAGCAGATATTACACAACAGAGATGGTAGATTAGAAGTTGATGATGCAAAGCAAATGAGTTTAGAGCCTCAAAGTTATTTAAGTAATGCTTCAGTTCAAGGCCATTTGACTAGGAATAAGGTTAAATTAATTTCTTAATCTCATCTAAAGAAAGGCCCGTAGTTTGTGATACAACGTCAATAGAGATGCCAGCTTTAAGTAAATTTTTTGCAACTTCAATTTTACCTTCAATTTTACCTTTTTGATGGCCGATTTGGATACCTTCTTGTCTACCTTCATGTTTAGCATCATCGAGTTTTTGTTCCAAGATAGCAGCTTCTTTCTGTAAATCCATGACCCTTTCTTCATAAGCTACGAGATCTTTCTCATTCCAATGAAACTTGTCTAATTCATCATATGCTAGCTTTATTATCGGTGACTTTTCTGCTATTTTCCTTAAATCTTCATCAGTTGTTTCTTCTGCATATTTGAAGAAAAATAGCCAACGATCTACTACATTTTCTAGCTGTTCTTCTCTACTCTTAGGAAACTTTGGTAACTCAATGAAAATAAATTGAAAATCTTTTAAGTCATGCTCGTTAGTTTTTTCATCTCTTATGGTATGGCTAGATATATAATCAGGCTTATCAGGAAATAAATTACAATTGGAAATAGCAATAAAGAAAACCTTCTTTAAATCAATGTACTTACCACCTTTATCAGCCTGCCTTGAGTAAGCCTTAGCAGCATATAATTGAGCACGTTTTTCAAAGCCTTTATCACGAGCGAGTTGCATCTCAATCACGTATCTGGCCCCAGTGGAATCTCTGCACAGAACATCAACAATACTCTGCTTATCAGAGGCAATTTCAGGGTCCATAATGGTGCTGAGGAACTCAACATCTTGAATAGCATTGACTCCAGTAAAGCCTAAGATATCATTCAAAAAGTGAATAAGGATATTCTTATTTTTTTCAGTACCGAATATTTTTTTAAATGTTAAGTCTAATTTTGGATCGAGAAACTTCGAAAGAGCCATAGCGCGAGTACCTAAAAAGCATTAATAATTATACACAATTGTGAAGAAATATTCAACGTTTTTATGCCAAAGTCTATTAAAGTTAGCTAAATTTCAAGAGTTGGTAAAAAACTACCTTCATAGATGACCCTAGTACGCACCTTGGACGTCCTTTTATAGATCTTTTTATCAACTCTTCTATAAGGTACATTAAAAGGCCAACAAATGGATTCGTGATTTAGCAGCCTCAAAGATACCTATTTAAAGTGTGAACTTCTTAGCTTGTCACAGCATAGAAGTTTAATATACTACTCTTCAATAAAGATAACAATATGCTAGCAAAACTTCTATATAAAATTTCTAAAATGGCAGGTTACGAAAAAGAATGACCGCTAGCGACCTTGAATCTTTAGATTACAAACTAGGACAGAAAGTAAGAAGTTGTAGGTTAGCAAAAGGATATACTCAAAAAGATTTAGCGGGAAAAATCGGAACAACATATCAGGTAATACTGCAATATGAAAAAGGAACACGCAGAATTTCAATTAAGAAGTTATATGAATTAGCAGAAGCATTATCAACAACTGCTAGAGATCTAGCTTGCGGACAAGAAGTATCAAATAAGCAAAGGTATGAGGGAGAAGAGATAGTAAATCTAGTAAGAAGACATAAAGAGATTAAGGATCAAGAATTACGCGAAACGTTTTATTTATTAACTAAATTCATCTGTATTAGTGAGGAAGAGAGTGGAAAGGCAGTAAAAGTAGAGGTGGCAAAGGGTTTAGTTAAGGAAGGAGTTTCTGCTCATGTTATCTCTCAAACGACCAGTTTATCTATTGATGAATATGATAATGATGAGAAAAAAATTTCCATTCCGTATAAAGTAGGTCAAAGAATAAAAGAATGGAGGTTGAGAAGAGGATACACTCAGGAAGATTTAGCAAGTAAAGTGGGTATAATAAATCAAAGAATATATGAATATGAACAAGGACGAGCTGCTGTTTCACTTGAAATGTTAGATGAAATAGCAAAGGTACTACTAATTAATATTACAGATCTGCTTCCAGAAACAACAGAAAATGAGAATAGTGAAGCAGAGCTATCAAGGTTAATAGAAGAATACAAAAAGATTAAAAGCCAAGAACTACGTTATGTACTAATAAAGTCTCTGCTTGAAATCATACAAGTTTGCAAAGAGAAAGTAAAGAAAATAGAAAAGATAAAAATTGCAAAGAACTTAGTTAAGGAAGGAATTTCTATCAATATTATTTTAAAAACAGTGGGCATCTCTTTAGACGAAATTCAACAAATTTAAAATAAAAAAATCAGTATCTATTAATATCTTTACTTTTTGATGAAAAAATAAGTAAAAAAGATTGAAAAATTGATTTGACTTCACTCGAAAGCTATGGCTCTATGCCAATGCTGACAAAAAAACAGCAGTAAATATATAAAAACATTTTGTTATTAGTGAAGGGTAATTTTTATGAATAATAAGAAAGATCGTAGAGAAGAAATAGAATTCAGAGCATTAGAAAGCAACGGTAAAGCACTACTTGATCGTGAAGTAATAGAAACGTTTCTAAGTGCAGTGCATGACAGGGAAGAAGCTCGAATTATTGCTAGAAAGCTAATAGATAGTTTTGGAATAGGAGGAGTTTTAGGCCAGGAAATAGATGACTTGAAAACTATAGAAGGGATAACTGACTCTACAGTAGCAGTAATTTTATGCCTAAAGGAAGCTTCAAAGAGAGTACCAAGAGAAGAGTTAAAGAAAGGACCTGTAATGGATAACTTGGAAACCATAGTAAAATATTTAAGGGTGAGTATTGGCTATTCAGAGGAGGAAAAGATGAAAATAATATATTTTGATCAAAAGTGCCGTTTAAAGGGGGAAGAAGTGTTTACTGGTACAGTAGATAAGGTACCTTTTTACATAAGAGAAGTAACAAGAAAGGCATTAATAAGAAAAGCGACGTCAATAATAATATCGCATAACCACCCAGAAGGAAGGTTAAAGCCATCTGATGAGGATGAAGCTGTAACTAAAGACTTGGCTAAAGCTTGTCAGACTATAGGGATTAGGTTACTGGATCATATTATCATCACAAGTGTTGGGTATTTTAGCTTTAAAGAGCAAGGACTGTTATAAAGGAGATGTTTGAAGATTTTCATGAGCTGTTTAACTACTTGAATGAAGAAAGTATTTGTAAATGCATTAATTATTGCTTATAATTAATGAAAAAGTATATATTAAGTTAATAATAAAGTAATAAAGTCGGTTGTAGACTTAGTAAAGTATATTTAATAGCGGAGGCTAATATGGTTAATAAAATAATTGTACCTTTTGATGATCAAGAAGGAGGTGTTTACGAATTAAATGTTGATCTTGATAGATTATCAAAGGGTGAAATATCAAATGCGATTATAGGAATTGGTCGTACTAAGGAGCAATCCACCTTTGTAGGCAAAATTAATAAGGCTAAAAAACCTGGAGAAGTGCCCTCCTCTAATAGAGACGTTCAAATCAACTATGGAAAAGGGCTTGATTATATATATGGTACAAAACCTTTAAACGATCAAGCAGAATATTTAAATCCATTTACTTCAGCTTTGAAAAAAATAAAGCCAAGTGCAAGCGAAAGTGAAAAGTTAAGCTGGTTTAAGAGTTCTGTAGTAGAGGCAAAAAGCGTAAATGAATTGCATAAAGCCATAGACCAAGTATTAGCATCTGGAGAAAGGCTAAATGCATGTAATGATGGGGAATGGAGCTTTGCTGAGTATGTAATATTGGGTACACATTTTCATAAATTTGATAAGGCTGATCGTAAAAAGCTAATACGTAAACTAATGCTAAACGGTGCAGAGTTTCATGATACTTTATTGGAGAATAAATTGATAGGTGAAATCTATAATGAGCTACAACCAGAAGTTCAGCCACAGATAGATGAGAGACTAGAAGAACTAGAGAAAGCTGGAGAAAGTGCTGTGCAAGAAGGAGAATTAATAGATGTTGAAATAGATAATACAACATCGTATATAGAATTTTCTGGGGATAGCAAGGTAGAGGTAGCCAAAATACTGAGAGAGTTAGGAAGTAATATTTTAAAAATTGGCAATGATGCAGTTGAGGTTAAAAGTGAGAAGGGAGGTATAAGAAACTATATCGATATGTCAGATGGAAGCTCTATTATATTAGAATTTCCTACAAGCATTGGTAAGCTAGATATTATATTGTACCACGATGTAAAAAAATATGATCAAGTACAAGTCAGAGTAGAAAATAAGGAAATGTGGTCTAAATTACAAGAAAGAGGCGAAGAAATAGGAAAAAATTGTCTTTTTGCTGGAGTAAAACTTAAAGAAGCAGTAGAAAAGGGAAGTTTTATGAGATGTGGCATATGGAATAGCAAGCAGCTTATGAAGGAGGTTGATAGCCCAAGTGAAAAATTGTCTTCATGGGTAGATAAAGTACGTGAAAATAGTAAAGAAACTTTTAGGGGGCTTTAATTCATTTATTTTAAGGTTCCAGAGTCTACCATTATATCTGGAGCCTTTGAGCTATAGTAGAAAATATTATATGTATGGTTCTTTGTATGGAAAAAAGTCTAGACTGTGAGGTAGGGCAAAAAGTAAAAAATTGGAGGTTAGAGAGAGGGTATACTCAGAAGGATTTAGCGGAGAAGGTTGGTGTAAAGTACTGGGCAATACTGCAATATGAAAAAGGGAGTCGTAAAATTCCAATTAAGAAATTATATGCTATAGCAGAAGCATTATCAGTAAATGTTAAAGGTCTAGTTTGTGGAGAGACGCTACCAAATGAAAAAAGATATTTTGAAGATGAAGAAATATTAAATTTAGTAAAGGGTTATAAAGATAAAGAATTAAGCGAGGTATTTTATTTATTAACCAAATTTATTCGTTTGAGTGAGGAAAGAAGCAGAAAAGCGGTAAAAATAGAAGTAGCAAGGGGTTTGATGAAAGTAGGAGTTTCTGCTCATGTTATCTCTCGAACAACTAACTTATCTATTGGTGAGTGTGAGGAGAACAAAATTCCCATTCCATACAAAGTAGGGCAAAGGATAAAAGAGTGGAGATTGATACGAGGATATACACAAAAAGATTTAGCGAATAAAGTTGGCATAACAAATCAAGGAATATACGAGTATGAACAAGGGAGAGCTGCTGTCTCACTTGAAATGTTAGATGAAATAGCAAAGGTATTATCAATCAGTATCATAGATCTACTTCCCGAATCAGATGAGGATAGTGAAGCGGAAGAAAAGCTATCAAAGTTGATAGAAGAATACAAAAAGATTGAGAGTCGGGAATTACGCGATATGCTAATCAAGTCTTTATTTGAAGGTATACATGTTTATAGAGAAAAGGTCAGAAAGGAAAAGAAGATTGAAGTTGCAAGGAATTTAGTGAAAGAAGGAATTTCTGTTGATATTATCTTGCAAACGACAGGCTTATCAAATTATATGATTGAGAAATTTTTGTGATTTCATAAAAACTTAGCCAATAGTGGATTTTTTTGTGATAGAATATATGTTTGCTTCTGTAGGAAAAACAGCTTTTAGAGGATTTATCTATGATAATTCAGAGCATATTGAGCTACGAGCTAGGGAAAAAAATAGAAGGTTGTAGGATAGTACAAGGGTATACTCAGGCAAAATTAGCAAGCAAAATTGGTTTAACATATAAGGAAATACATAACTTTGAACTAGGGTGCAAGGCTATTACAATCAAAGAATCGTATATAATAGCAGGAGCATTGTCAGTTAATGTTATAGATCTACTTCCAGAACCAACAGTACTAAGAGAAAACAGTTGGTATGAAGATGAGGATAAAGAAATAGTCTATCTAACAAAAATACATAGAGAAATTAAGGATCAGGAATTACGCAAGAAGCTGTATCCATTAGTAAGGTTTGTATATATTAGCGAGAAAATTAGCCAAGAAGAAGCGAAAATAGAAGTAGCAAAGAATCTAGTGAAAGAAGGAGTTTCAGTTGATATTATTTCCCAAGTGACTCGCTTATCTACTTATGAGTATGATGATATAGAGAAAGAAATTTGTACTGATTCTATACTCTACAAAGTGGGGAAAAGGATAAAAGAGGAGAGATTAATACGGGAATACACTCAGGAGGACTTGGCAAATAAAATCGGTTCAACACCTAAAGAAATACACGACTATGAACGAGGATATACAGATATTCCAATTGAAATATTATATAAGATAGCAAAGACATTATCAGTTAACATTAAAGCTCTTGGACTAACAGAATATGAAAATGAGCCAGTTTTTGGGTTTATAGGTAAATGCGAAAAAATTGAGGATCAAGAATTACTGGATACGGTAGGGCTTTGTTGCACAGCTCTTCGGATAGTGGGTAATGTATAATAAATTCATGAAGCTATATCAAACTTAGCCATGCCTATTTCAGTAAATTTGTTAAGCAAATAACACTTGAGTAGCAGTTCCTTCTCACGATTAATCTCAGATTTATTCCTAAAACTAAATCCAAATATTTGCTTCAGTCGCGAGAAAAAACTTTCTATATAAGATCTCTTCCAATAATTTATCTCTTTTTTCCACCTCTTCATACCATCTTCATCATATGACTTTATGAGCTTGATTGTAGAATTTCTCTCATTCATATAATCCAACTTTGGATGCTCTACTGCATTATTTTGCGGAGGAATCCTTGTCTTTATGTCAAGCTCATCGCACAGTTTGTATAACTTCTTTCGATTATATGCCCTATCTGCATATATCGTGCTTATGTTATACTTGGTATCCACTCTTTCAATAAGATCACAGGCTCCATAGTGGTCGGAATAAACTCCACTACTGTATTTTGCAGCTATAACTTTTTTACTACCTATCTCTAGCATTACATGTAGCTTTCTTGTTTGCTCATAGCGGCGATACTTTCTATCTGTACCATTTGCCTTACTATGGCCTGGAATATTATTGTAGATGCTGATACCTGTACTATCTATAGCAATTTCAATATCTTCCATATCGTTCTTATCAACTCTGCAGTCGTTGATTTTGATATTAAGCTTTTTAAACCTTCTTGAAGCCTGCGAATAGCTGATAATTTGCAAAATTTTCCCTATTTGCTCAAGATATTTCTCTATAAATCCCACTGTTTGCCTAAGACCAATCCTGAATAGATAGGTTATTATGTGAATTAGAATCACTACTTTGTCGCTGTAGACATTGTTGCCACCTGCTACTTTTGGACTATTTTCGTACCAATTTTCAATGGCATCGTTGATATAATGAAAAACATTTCCCCTTTCTTGAAGAAATTTGTTATATTCATTGCAGTTACTGACTTTCATTCTTATTGGCATATTTTTCCTTTGTCGGCTAAATATCTATTTTATAACAAATTCCATCAGTAACTGCCTGTTCTTTCCTTGAGTGGTGCAACAAAGCCTACTGGGATCCAGATGCACGGCTAATGCTGAAACCAATACTCCCTTTTTTTGTCATACGAGTACTGGGACCCAGAAGACTCAGGTAATAAGAACTAGATTCCAGCGCCACGCGCTGGAATGACACCGTTATAAACTGCTAGGTCTTCATAATATCATCCCAGTACTGGGATCCAACTAAATTGGTGAACACTTTACAGCATTTTTGATAGAAAGAACTAGATGCCAGTGTCAAGCACTGACCATTTTTTCCTTAAGTTTTTGCAGCTTGTGTTCTATTACAAAACCACTGCGGTACTAACGAGCGGCAAAATGGTAGCGAATCTAAACTAAAAAGAATACATTTTTACACTGCTTGAAAGTCTACTCGATTCAATTTTAAAAACAATTATTGAAACAATTATAATATACTTTGTGCGTGGTTAAGATAGCGCTGGAATAGTATAAAGAACTATGTCATCATTGAAGAGAAACTCATCTGTTGCTGTGTACTCTTTATTAATTTTATAAGAATCATAAACATCGTAATCTGCTTTTGTATGGTAATCACAATATTGAAACTTACCCTCTTTATTGAAAAAGCCAAATTGATCAATTAATGTAGCCATTTTCTCACGTTTTGCTAATTCAAATACATCAGCTGGGCAGTGGCCTGAAGAATCTTGATTAGTAGTTCCTTTTGCAATAAAAAAAGATGGTTTATCGTTAAGTAACTTGCAGAAATTTGGCTTATATTCCTTTTTCATACAGTTTAAACTTATATATTGATATTTATCTGGAATATTTGAGTATTGAGAATCGTATTTTTTATGTTCAAAAAACTCATTACCTAAGAAATTACAAAACGTTAATTGATAATCATCATTACTACTGGACTTGACTACTTTAAGATAATGAAAGTCTCTAGGAATTTTTATCTCTTCTTCTGTAACGTGATTATGTATGACCAATTGGTCATCAAGCATGCAGTAACCTATTTTTGGTAAAGTAGCTACAAGCTTACCGTTTAACATGATATCTGCTTGATAGATATTATCCGATAATTCTTTTCCCTTTTGCAAAGTAAAATTCTGCCCTGCCTTAGCTGGTGCACTGCATTGCTCAGTTTTAGTTAAGTTTTTTATTATTGTTGATATCTCACTAATTTCTAATATATCATGCTCATTTTTTGTGTATTGATACTTATAGCAACTACCATCTTCACATACTGGAAGACATTTTCCTTCTTCATCTGATATATAGATATAATCACCTTCTATTGTAAAATAAAGTCCACCTTTTTCTTCTTGAATTTTTTGTAGTACTGGGTCATTTTCATCGTTAAAATTGATAAAATTGAGTACTCCAGTTATATCTCTACCAGACAATTTGAGGCCAAAGTTAGGACTATCTTTTATGTTGTAAAGCGAAATCAAGATAGGTTTTGATTCAAGCTTTTCTATAATATTGTTTCTATTTGTACTTATTATAGCTTCTTGTTCTACAATAAGATCCTCTTTAATAGAGTTTCCACTTTCATCAGATCTTTCTGCCTGCAGGGGTAAGTTTCCTTCATATAAAGATATTTTATCTCCCTGCTTCTTTAACTTCAAACCATTAATATTCTCTACTTTAATTGTACCAATATGTGAATTGATAACCTTACTATTTTTGTTTAATATATAATATTCAGCAGGAAGTTTAATCAATTTTTTATAGAGCGGATTTTTATCCTCTATTTTAAATATATGTTTTTCCATGATATTACCTTAAATAACCAACAACTTGCTGATTAATGGCACTTAGGCTACTAGGAGGAGAGACATAACTCATAAAACTCCTTGGCTGCTCATTATCTGCCACTATTTTTTCAGTATTAACGAAAGCTCTTTGCTGCTCATTTAATCTTTTTTCCATATGATCTTTGAAAGTAGCCAAACATTTACTAGTTTGTTTGTAATCAGGTAATGATTTTTTCGCAGCTACACATAAGAGCTTCAACAACTCATTATGATTTTCATCATTAGATAATGACTTATTGATAATGGTTGACTGCAGTTCTACTGGATTAAAATTTAGACTTTTCTTTGAAATGCCGCATTTCACAGCTGTTTCTCCTAATACTTCTTCAAATTTTTTTACAATATCTACTGCATCTATTATTTTTGTCACTCGATTAAGCTCCTCTATTTCATTTTTTACTTTATATTTGTCCTGTCCTACCGCAGGGTAAAAGAAATTTATTACTTGAGATATAAATGAAGTTGGTCTGCTTGCTCCGCTTGTCACTGATGATTTTTTAGTTTCCCTCCTTCTTCTGCGTGCACTACAAACTTGATCTGCAGGATTTGTTGTACAAAACATATCTCTTACGCTACTATGCAATGCTTCCGCATTTTCTGCGGATTGAAGTGCTTGATCAGCAGAATCTTCAGCTTCTCCTGTAAGATTCACTGTTTGATTGTGTAGTATTTTAACCTTATCTTCCGTATCTTTAGCTTGTTTGGCAAAACCTTCTGAAGCATTTTTAGCTGCCTCTGCTGCTTTTTTAGCATCCAGAGTTTCATTTTTTGCTTTTCTTATCTCACGTAAAAACTGATCAGCTAATGTAGCACCTATTCCATCTTCTCCCTTGGAACCTGGCAATCCATTCGCACCTGGAGCTCCGGTATCTCCTTTTGGACCTTGTGGACCTGGCATACCCTTAAGACCAGATCTACCAACTTGACCTTTAGGTCCTTGCAAACCTATCTCTCCCTTAGGTCCTTGCAACCCATTCGCACCTGGTTCTCCTTTGTCACCTTTAGAACCTATCTCTCCTTTCTCACCCATATCACCTTTTATTCCCATGGCTCCGTCTAATCCTTTAGGACCAATATCTCCCTTTGTTCCATTTATACCTGGCTCACCTTTTATACCTTGAGGTCCTATATCTCCTTTTAATCCTTCTATACCCGGCTCACCCTTGTTACCTGTAAGACCTTGTGTACCATTGAAGCCCCTCAGACCTGGCTCTCCCTTAGGACCTTCTGGACCTTGCAATCCATTTGCACCTGGTTCTCCTTTCTCACCCATATCACCTTTTATTCCCATGGCTCCGTCTAATCCTTTAGGACCAATATCTCCCTTTGTTCCATTTATACCTGGCTCACCTTTTATACCTTGAGGTCCTATATCTCCTTTTAATCCTTCTATACCGGGCTCACCCTTGTTGCCTGTAAGACCTTGTGTACCATTGAAGCCCCTCATACCTGGCTCTCCCTTAGGACCTTCTGGACCTTGCAACCCATTCGTGCCTGGTTTTCCTTTGTCACCTTTGGAACCTATCTCTCCTTTCTCACCCATATCACCTTTTATTCCCATGGCTCCGTCTAATCCTTTAGGACCTATATCTCCTTTTTCTCCCTTTGGACCTTGGACTTCTCCTGGATTTTTCCTTAGTTCTTCTGCAATGCTTTGTGTTAGCTCGGTATTATTTGCAAGGTTTTCTACTAATGTATGATTAGAATCACTTAGTAACACATCTGCTAGCTCTTCCATTCTGTTATCAGCTAATGCAATGGCTATTCCTGTTTGAATATCTTGATTACTAATAATTCTTCCTGCAACTTGCTTCTCTAATACTAAATCTCCGCCTTGGTCACGATATTCAAGCACCTGATTAGCAATAGTGCCATTATTAATTAATTTTTGTGCAACTTCTTCAGGACTTGCATCTCTACCTTTATCACCTTTAGACCCAGTATCTCCTTTGTCACCTTTAGAACCTATCTTTCCTTTCTCACCCATATCACCTTTTATTCCCATGGCTCCGTCTAATCCTTTAGGACCAATATCTCCCTTTGTTCCATTTATACCTGGCTCACCTTTTATGCCTGGCTCACCTTTTATGCCTGGCTCACCTTTTATGCCTGGCTCTCCCTTAGGACCTTGTGCACCTGGCAATCCATCTGTTCCGGTATCTCCTTTATCACCTTTAGAACCAGTATCTCCTTTGGGACCTTTTATCTTTCCTGGATTTTGTCTCAATTCTTCTGCTATTCCTTCACGTAAGACTGGATCATTTACCAGCACTTTTTTATCTTGATCATCTTTTGCTTCTAGTACTGCTCTTCCTAATTCACCTACTTTTTGAGTGTCAAAGAACTGATGAACAATATTTTCAACTATTGTTTTTGCTGCATTCACATCGCCTTTTAATTTGGCATACTCAAGCAAATACTCAACTAATTTTTCCTTGTCTATTTCTTGCTTCACGATTTCTAGAGCCTTTGGCTGATTATTTAAATCACTATGAAGCAGAAGATACTTAGCAAGTGCCCAATCGCTCACCTTACCTTTTATAAGATTGTGAGCTTCTATCTCGCTCATACTGCTTCTATCAACAAGTAGTTTAGCAAGCTTTTCTGCAAATTTTTCATATTTTTGGAAGGCTATAGGATCGGGATTATTTTTCTTTGTGGCATCGCTTGTTATCTTACTCACAGTATCTTTTATAATGTTTTTTGCTTCCTCTAAAGAAAGTTTACTTACTACTCCTTCAGTAAGTTTTGCTACATCAATTTTATTCACAAGTTCCTGCGAATTAAGATTAATTTTACCGGCAATCTGAGTTGCAAGATTTTCACCTTTGATACCATTTGCGTTAAGAACTGCTTCTCCTAGCTCAGCTTTTTTACTGGTAACTAATTCAGTTGCAATTTCTATAGCACTTGAGGCATCTCCCTTCTCACCTTTTGAGCCAGTATTTCCTTTAGAACCTTCTGGACCAGGAAAACCTCGGTCACCCTTATTACCTTTGGGACCTTGTTCGCCCTTTAACCCCGTTGACCGTTACGACCTGGTTCGCCCTTTTGGCCTGGAGGACCTTGTACGCCTTTAACTAACGCTTTTAAAGAATCTTCTCGCTTTACACGCTCACCAAAAAGATGTGCTATTCTTTCTGAAAATCCCATGGAATTACTCTGATCTTCTTCCATTATAGCTGCTGCTAAAGGATATAGATGGGCTCTGTTAGAAGAAAATTCGGTAACAACTTGACTAATACTTGGAGTTATTCCATTAGTGCCTTGATTCCCTTTTTCTCCTTTAGGTCCTTGATCACCTTTTGATCCATGCGCACCTGACGATCCAGTATCCCCCTTGTTACCTTGAGGACCAGGCGCTCCATCGAAGCCTCTATCACCTTTTTGTCCCCTTTCACCTGGCTCACCTTTAGGACCTTGTACACCAGTACGTTCTAATCTGTCTATTCTGCGTTTTAAAAGTTCAATTTCTGTTTCTAAATTTATATGTTCTTGAATATTCACATCAACCTCCAAAAAGTTATCAAAATTTTCTAAGTTATAATAATAAGGATATGGACCTGGTCTATTGTCGTGCTCATACCCAAAAGAATTAGGGTTAAAATTATAAAAATTTTTGCATGTGCTATTTTCATACGATATGCAACCAACATAACTATTGCCTAACTTTTTTACTGCGAAATAGGTATCTTGTGCTTTCAAGCTCTCCATTTCATGAAAAGGGAATAACTGGAATGTATTGCTTATACGAGTAAATGCTGAAAGGATATCATTCAATATGCCAACTTTTCCACCAGTTAAATTATATACCTGAGCGCTCCTATATAATTTGTATATATTTCTTGATTCTTTAAACAAATAGTCTCCTATTTTTATTTTGAGTCTTTTATCAGGTGAACTTTTAAGATCTTCCAAAATAAGACTGACATTTTCGCTACTAATTATGTCTTTTGGATCTATTAAAACCTTCCTGTTTTCTAGCAATTCATAATAAATACTACAGCTTTCACGATTATATGCGTTAACATAGAAACCATCTGTGTAACCATGAGGTATACGATCAATAGTATCTATCATAGTATCGTTGCCATCATAGTAATAATAATAAGGTTGATCAGAGGTAGTAACTAAAGCGAATTTGTAATCATTTCTTACGCTTTCTAGCTTTAGTTGTAGCTCTTGAGATAAGTCGTTTAGTATACTTGCCACGTCATGCTTCAAATCCCAAATTTGAAAACGCTGACCAGTAGCGTCATCCTGAATAATGTAAGATACACTAGGCAGGCTAAATGTTGTTTTGTTATTTAATCTTATTTGTGCAGGTATCCTACGACCAGTTCTATTATTACAATCTTTTTGTAGGATACCTTCCTTTTCTAGTTTAAAACGCATCTCCACCTCCCTTTGCGATTAGATATAATTAATTTATGGGTATTAATTATTGATTAATAATGATGATCAGTAAATATAATTATATTTTACACTAATTTAATTATAAATTAACTTGTGAAAGAAAGTTATTTTTTTACAACTGAGCATAAAAATGCTTTATATTATCGAATTTCTTACCACTCCAGCTCTTTCATCTTATAGATGATGTTGTTCCAGTGCTTGATACTGAAATCTAGTTCTTCCATAATCTCGTTGGAAACGTTTTCAGTATAGGGATAAATTTTATTAATCTACAGAAAAGCCCTCACCCTTAGGGTAAAGAAGCTAGTTAAATTTGTCAAGCAATTTTTTCATGACCAGCTAGATAAATAGCTACTTCTTCAATTTGATTGAAGTAAAAAACTGGTTTCCATTGCGGTAAATAAGCAACATTACTGAATCTTTGCCGTCTTTCTTTACTGCTGAATCAATTTGTTTTTGAAAATCATTAGTATTTTCAATATCGATTCCATCTAGTTGAATAATTATATCACCTTTCTTAATAACACGTAGTGTAGAATTACTACTACTATCTACACTAGTAACTACTACACCCTTTGTGGGTGCATTTTTTTTTAGTTCTTTTGGCAAATTTGAAACGGTTAAACCACTTATATAACTAGATGTTGATTTATTTTCTTCTTGATTATTACCTGAATCATCATTTGTAGATTCCTCGATTGCAACCTTGATATTGACTTCTTTACCTTTTCTAAGTAACTTAACCTGTACTTTCTTTCCGGGCTCAGTTCGTGAAACCATATGAGGTAATTGCGTCATTCTATCAATTTTTTTGCCGTCAAACTCTAATAGTATATCACCTACTTTGATTCCTCCTTTCTCTGCAGGACTGCCCTTTACTACGCTTGCAACTAATGCACCTTTGATATCTTTTAAACTCAAGGATTCAGCAAATTCTTTTGTTATAGGCTGAACTTGCACGCCAAGCCAACCATGTTTTATTTTTTTACCACTTTTTAATGTGTCAATAATTGAAATAGCTAGATTAGATGGTATAGCAAAGCCTATACCCACGTTACCGCCAGACTCAGATGGGGAATAAATAGCAGTATTAATACCTATAACTTTTCCATTTAGATGAAATAGTGGTCCCCCTGAGTTACCTCTATTAATTGCAGCATCAGTTTGAATAAATTCATTCATAGTACCAATACTAATGTCTCTAGATCTTGCAGACACAATTCCTGTACTTACAGAGCCACCCAAACCAAAAGGGTTGCCTATTGCAATAACTGTATCACCAACTCTTGCTTTATCAGAATTACCAAATTCAACAAAAGGAAGATCTTTATCAGAATTAATCTTAAGCACAGCAAGATCAGTTTTTGCATCATAGCCTAAAACTTCTGCTTTGAAATAAGTATTATCGTTCATAGTAACTGTAATATCTTGGGCATTTTTAATAACGTGATAGTTGGTTACTATGGTTCCACTTTTATCTATAATAAATCCAGACCCAAGTAACGTCACTTCTCTATTAATGCTAGGAGCTCTATCGAAAAATTGATCAAAATGCTCGAAAAATTCTCTAAAGTCATCAAAGAAATTATTTCTTGGCGTAAAGGGAATTTTAGTTCTACTGTTATTTTCTTGCTTAACTATTTGCTCACTTGAAATATTTACAACTGCGGGAATAAGTTCTTCCACTATATCAGCAAGCCCTTTATTACAACTACATACAGGATCTGCAACTGTTTTTGCAAACAGATTAGCATATGAAGCAAATGAAATTAAAAAATATGCAAATATAGATAAAATAAATGCTTTACTTTTCATAAACTATTTCCATCCCTTGTTCAAAATATCTAAGAAATTATTATTTGGTGAAAGCACAAATTTAGTATTACCCTCAGCAAATGATTTACTGTAAGCTTTCATAGAGCGATAAAAGTTAAAAAACTCTTCATCAACCTTGAATGCCTCATTATAGATTCTAGTTGCTTCAGCATAACCACGGCCTCTTATTTCATGTGATTCTTTTACTGCACTAGAGACAATTCCCCTTTTTAATTTATCAGCTTTTGATCTAATTTCTTGTCCAGCTTGTTCTCCTTCTGCTCTAATTTCTTTTGCTTCCTTTTCTCTTTCAGTTTGCATGCGGCGGAATATTGCAGAACTATTTTCTTCTGGTAGATCTGCTCTCTTAATTCTTACATCTATTATCTCTATGCCAAATTTTCCAGCTTCAGAATAAACTCCACGTTGAATTAATTGCATAACTTCTGATCTCTTTTCATTCAATAAACTAATTAATGAAAATCTTCCTATATTCTCCCTTATGTGAGCTTCTATGACAGGATATAATCTTCTAACTAGCCCTGATTCATTTTTCACAGTCTGATAAAAAGTGATAGGATCTATTATTTTATATTTTGCATAAGCATCTACTATAATACGCTTTTGATCTGCAGTTATCACTTCCCTTGGAGTTTTATCAGGACTTAGATCTAAAATTCTCTTATCAAGAAATTCTACGTTATTTATAAATGGCAATTTAAAATATAAACCACTGTCCCTAACATCTTTTACGACTTTACCGAGTTGTATAACTATTGCTTGTTTTGTTTCTTGAACAACAAAGATTGAATTAGATAATGCAATCAATAATGCAACAAATACAAAAGCAAAAACAATTTTAATATTACTACTCATGACTATTTTCCTAGATTTGTAAGAGGTAAATAAGAGAACATACCTTTCAGATCGTCTGTTATAACAAATTTATCTACCTTGCTAAAAATATTTTCCATAGTTTCAAGATAAATACGATTCTTAACAAGAGAAGGATTTTGTCTATATTCTTCATAAAGAGATAAAAAGCGATTTGCATTACCTTTCGCTTCATTTATTACTTCGTTCTCATATGCTTCTGCATCTAATTTTATCTTTATTGCTTCACCTTTTGCACGAGGTATAATATCATTACTGTAAGCATATGCTTCGTTTATAGTACGCTCCTTATCTGCACGAGCACTTTGTACATCCCTAAATGAGCTAATCACTTTTTCTGGTGGGTCAATTTTTTTCATTTGAACAGATAAAATTTCTATACCCATTTGATATCCATCAAGAATCTGTTGCAATAAAATTCTAGTATCTCTGGAGATTTCAGCCCTACCTTGACCTTCGAGTGCAAAAGAGATCGTATTTTTACCTATTATTTCTCTCATAGCACTTTCAGCAGCATTTTTAACGCTGAAACCAGGTTTATAATCCCGCACTTTGAATAAATAATCTTTGGCATCTCTAACTCGCCACTGGACCTCAAAGTTAACGTTGACTATATTCTCATCTCCGGTAAGCATCACTCCTTCACCACGATCTGTATCTCGCCCATAAGAGCTGCTTATCCCAATTTCTTCACGATTTACTTCTTTAACATTCACTTTAAAAACCTTACCAATAGGGTAGGGAAAGTGATAACGCAAACCAGATGTTTCTGTATTGGAATATTTGCCAAAAGTAAGTTCTATACCTTCCTCACTCGGATGGACAATATAGAAACCAGTACAAAAATAAAACAACAAAACAATAAAAATGATGAAATAAGGTTTTTTCCCTCTATTTCTGGTTAAGCCATTAAAAAAGCATCTTATATCAGACACAGCTTTACTTAAAATATCTTCATTACTTGAACCTGACGGTTTCTTTCCAAGATTCCAAGGATTACGCTCATCCATAAAAATTATTAATTGTATAACTAATACGCTGATATTACTTAATCTTATCAAAAAATGCAAAACTATTTTGTTTGCAGATTAATGATCGGAGTGAAGGATGTGATCATACACTTCCTTTTTCTCTATATGATATGGTCAATTCTACAGAATTTCTGGCTTTTTTTGAATTCTTTATTGTCGTTTTTGATAAGTATTTTTAGTTGTATATTAATTATTAACATAAAAGACAATGCCTGGGATTTAGGAAACTTAATTTTAATCAAGTAGCTGCGTAATAAATCATTGTCAAGTGATGGAATGACATTATCTACTATGCAAATTACCTGCAAATTGCAATGTTCAAACAATTGTGTATCTGAGTTTTGAGATGACGAAACTAGGGTTGTATAATCTATACATATTTGTGATAACTTCTCACCTTCGCTCAAATAACTTTTCAATATCGCTTAATTTCATTTCTATATAGGTTGGCCTTCCGTGATTACATTGTCCAGAATAAGGTGTCTTTTCCATTTGCCTCAATAATTCATTCATCTCCTCCAATTTCATCTTTCTGCCTGCTCTTATTGATCCATAACAAGCAATTGTGGCTAGTATTTTATTCACCTTATCCTCTATAGGTAATATATCTTCTATTTCTGTTAGTCTATCCACTATATCAATGAGCATTCTCTTTGTGTCTACTGTTCCTAAGATTGCAGGCACTTCTTTTACTATGATCTTATTTTCTGATTTAATTTCAATCTCAAAACCCATCTCAAAAAGTTTATCTTTATAAGTTTTAATCATCTCCATTCCAGCTTGATTTTTGATTTCAACCATTTCAGGCAAAAGAAGTTTTTGTCTTTTTATACTTGATTTCTCCTTTAAGCACTCGTATACTAGTCTTTCATGGGCTGCATGCTGATCTACTATAATTAGTTTGTCTCTTACCTCGGCAATAATATAAGTATTGTAGATTTGACAGTGTGCAAACCCAAGTGGATAGTCCCTTATTAGATCGGTTTGTTTCTTTTCCAAAATTGTAGTTTCCGCTCGCGGAGGAGATTTTTGCATACCAGTATAATCAAACGATTTTGAATGTTCTGATAAGCTTTTTGTCTCTATATTTGGAGAAGTAAATTCTCTCATTAACTGGTTTTCAAAAGGATCAGACCTTCTTCCATAAAATTCATTTTTAAGACTAGACCTACTAAAAGGATCTGATGATAGATGATTCCTTGTTATCTCAGTCTGGCTCACCACAGTTTCTGCAAGATCTATTCTCTTTGATAATACTTTTATTAGCCCTCTTCTCACTATTTCATATATTAGCCTCTTGTTCTGAAACCTTACCTCTGATTTATTTGGATGCACATTTACATCTACTTGATCATACGGTATCTCTAAGTGCAACGCTGCAAAGGGATATCTATTGCTTGGAATAAGGTCGTGATACGCATAACGAATTGCACCAATAAGTAGATTATCTTTAATTGGTCTACCATTAACAAATGTATAGATCTGAGTTGAATTGCTACGATTGACAGTAGGTTTGCAGATATATCCTGTAAGCCTAATACTGTCTTCTTCTTCAAGAATTTCAAGAGAGTTTTCATGAAATTCTTCTTCTACTTCGCATAGCCTGCTAAATAATGAGTTCTGCTTAGCATACTTAAGAAGCTTCTTATTATCGGAGATAAGAGTAAACTCAATTCCATAATTGATCATTGCTAAGTTGTTTACAATATCAACAATGCTTTGTGTTTCTGCCCTTTCGGTTTTGAGAAATTTTAGTCTATTTGGTGTGGCAAAAAATAAATCTCGTACTTCAATATATGTTCCTATCGATAAAGGATAAGGAATAAGCTCTCCTATTTTTTCTCCCCCCTCATACCTTATAGACCATGCTTGATCTGCTTTGCTTGCCTTAGATGATAATTTTATTCTGCTTACTGCTGCAATTGAAGGCAAAGCTTCTCCTCTAAAGCCAAGATGCTTGATCTCTATCAATTCACTGTCACTCAATTTTGAAGTAGCATGGCGCATAAACGCAAGTTCTAAATCATCCTTTTTTACTCCGCTACCATCATCGATTACAGTAATGAGGTTACGCCCACCACTTTCTATCTTAATTTCTATCTCTGAGCTTCTGGCATCTATTGCATTTTCCACTAATTCCTTTACCACACTTGCAGGCCTTTCTATTACCTCTCCTGCTGCTATACGATTTATGGTTTTTGTATCTAAAAGAACTATTGCCATTATAATGTTGGTTTTTCTTTTACTGCTTTAGTTTGCCCCTCTCTCCATTTTTTTAATCTATCTGCAATTTCACTATTAGAAATCGACAATATAGATGCAGCGGTAATAGCGGCATTGCATGCTCCACTCTCTCCTATAGACATTGTTGCAACTGGAACACCTTTTGGCATCTGCACTATAGATAATAGACTATCTAGCCCATTTAATTGCTTGCTATGCACAGGAATACCGATAACAGGTAAATAAGTAAGCGATGCAGTCATACCAGGTAAATGAGCCGCTCCTCCCGCACCAGCTATAATAACCTTAAAGCCTTTTTCTTGAGCAGACTTAGTAAAATTAAAGAGTCTCTCTGGTGTTCTGTGTGCGGATATTATAAATACATCATGTGAAATTCCCAATTCTTTTAATAGGTTAATAGCATGCACCATAGTGCCATAATCCGACTCGCTTCCCATAATTACAGCAACATCCTTTTTCATTTTTTCTGTATTAGACATGATTTTATTTACTAACCAAATAGTATTTCAGAAGCAACAGATATTTAAATTAAATTACGAATATGATATAGCATTCTTATTAAATAGAAACTTTAAAAATTGAAATGAATCCCTATATTAAAATATAGAGGTATAAATTTCGGATATAAGGGTCTATTCATAATCTTTTTAGAAGCAAAGCGGTGGAAGCAAGAAGACGATTTGTAAGCTAGTATTGAATTTTGCTTATCACAATTGTCTACACTTTTCTATAAGAGTATTAGAGACTTACCTTTTGACAATACGGCAAAGATTTCTACAGTTACATCCTTTTATTTGTTTCTTTGCAATTACTTTTTTATATATATTTCAAAACACTTTCTTTACTTCCGCTATGTTTTTTACTTCATTTATTAAAATAATCTTGCCATTTTGAAAACATTGTTGATTCACTGAAGCCACTTTTTAGGACCTGTAACACTATGTAAAATATATCCTAAATCTTCTTGATTTTGTTTCTTTCTACAGAACTCTACTCAGTTTTTCTCCTACTCATCTTGCTCTGTTTTCATAATTTACATACTCTATCTCCGGTTTATTCCTTTCTTGAGATCATGTACAGTCTCTAAAACGAGTTTGTAAAATGATTATTTCTGTATTTTAAACTTTGCAATTTCAACTTATTCTCTTTAATAGTAAGTTTTTTACAAAATAATAGTTTGAAATTACTAGTATTTTGATAAAAATTATAGTCAATTTAAAATTTTGAGTATCAGATAGTTATTGACAAGTTATATACTATTAATATATTGGTATATTAAATATTATGATATAATATTTAATAAAGCTAGTTGGTATGTGAGAGTAAAAATTATGGAAACAATATCATTAAACAATCTGGATAGTGAAGCAATAAAAAAAAAATTGCTGAGCATAATAAGTAAAATTATAGGAAAAAATACTTGGACTCAAGCTTGTGCGGCTGAGAAACTTGGTATTGATCAACCAAAGGTGTCACAAATTAAAAGTGGTAAGATAAGTGGTTTTTCTTTAGAGAGACTGTTAGGTTTTTTGAAAAAGCTTGATCATGAAATAACAATTACAATAACAGAAAATCAATCAGTAAAAGCTAAAGAAGAAAAAGTAGAATGTAGAATTGGATCTCAATAGATCTGAAGTTGACATCTTATTTTTTGTGATATAGTATAAAGCTTATCAAGGTGGTATTTTATGGTTGAGTCTATTGTAGAAAAGTGTGTAGAACAGGTACACAACCGTTTTAAATTGGTTCTGCTAGCAAGTCAAAGAACGCATGATTTGAGTACAGGGGCAAGCGATCCCGTTGAAATGGTTAAGTTTAAAGATCATAAGGATACGATAGTTTCTTTATATGAAATAGCAGAAAAGAAGGTGAATACTCATGAGTTGTTTAACCTTTTGGTGAAAAGGTGCAAGGAGCACATGAAAGGAAACACAGATAATACTTATATTAATAGTCCAAGTAAGCTAGCAAATTTGTTAAATTTTTCTGATCATCAACTTAACACAAGTCTGGATGTAAGTCAAGAAAGCCACGATGATGAAATAGATGATCAAGATAGTGGTGAAGAAGTACCGATTTAGAAATCTACAGAGGTTATAATAGTTTATAAATGATTAGTATTGCTATCTATGTGCTTTTGTTCTGTATGAGTGTAATGTTATGTTGTATAGTATTTAGGTCAAGTGACGTTTACAATAAGATTTTAGCATTCAATAATTTATCAACACAATTAGTTTTACTCATAACAGCAATATCGATTGTTCTGAATGATTTTTTTTTAATTGATATAGCATTACTATATGCTAGCATCAGCTTTATATCAACTATAGCGCTAATGAGATTAATGTTGTTTTGATAATTTATGGTAGCATCCATTCTCATATTTTTAGGTGTTTGTTTAATAGTCATTTCAAGCGTAGGAGTAGTAGTATTTCCTGATTTCTATACTAGACTACATGCTGCAGGTATTGCAGATTCTAGTGGCGCAATGTTGTTGTTGATTGGTTTTTCTTGGCAAAATGAATTTTCAATCAATACTATTAAAGTTATATTATTGATTTTTATAATATGGATAGCCAATTCAACTAACAGTTATATTTTAGCGCGTACTTATTATAAAAGTAAAGACTATTAAAGAAGGTTAAGATGCTAGAAATACTGAATCTAATATTACTTTTGCTGTTACTCACGGTTACAGTTTTTATAGTTCTTTCGAAACATTTGGTTGTAAGTGCTGTTCTAATGTGTGTATTTAGTTCACTTATTGCACTTATGTACTTGATTATGAATGCGCCAGATGTTGCAATTACTGAAGCTTCTGTTGGTGCAGGATTGAGCACAGTCTTTACGTTTGCAGCACTCTCTTTGGTAAAGAATTACAAAGCAAATTTATCTCATAGCCCCACAACACTTTTTTTTATGTTATTTTTGACTGCATGTTTATCATACTTTATGATTCAATTACCAGATTTTGGCAGTCATAATGCTCCAGTTCACTTGCACGTTGCTCCTTATTATGTAGAAAATACTGAAAAAGCTATTGGTATTCCTAATATAGTGACAGCTGTTTTAGCAAGCTTTCGTGGCTATGACACATTTGGAGAAACTATAGTAGTTTTTACTGCTGCACTTTGTATAATGTTAATATTAGAAGAGAAAGAAAGTGATTAAAGATCCGGTATTAAGTGCAGTAACATTTTTGATGATACCTTTTATCATTTTTTTTGGTTTATACATACAGTTTCATGGTGACTATACTCCAGGTGGAGGTTTTCAGGCGGGAATAATTATTGCTTCTGGGATAATATTATATTCTATGTTATTTGATATACCTACAACTTTAAAAGCAATACCTTACTCTATTATCAAATTTACTAACGTACTAGGTATTTTAACCTATGGAGGAGCTGGTATTATAACAGTTTTATTTGGCCAAAATTTTTTATCCTATAGTATATTGTCAGCTGATAGTAGAACAGGTCAAAAATTGGGTATTTTCTTAGTGGAGCTGGGTGTATTGCTTACCGTCTCTTCTTCCATGTTAATCATATATATAAATTTTGCTCGCAAGAAAAAACAATGACTCTATATAATTATGTAGGCATTACTATATTAATGGTGCTAGGTTTCTATATCATTGTAAATGATAAAAACTTAATCAAAAAAATGATGGGATTAAGTGTCTTACAATCATCTGTTTTGTTGTTTTACATATCTTTAGGGTATGTAAAAAATTCTTTACCTCCTATATTGACTTCAAATTTTCACTTATATACCAATCCTATACCTCACGTCTTAATGCTTACTGCTATAGTGGTTGGAATTGCAACATTTTCAGTTGGATTGTCCATATTAGTAAGAATAGAGAGATTAGTTGATTAAGAAGAATGTGAATAAATTGATAGTATCTTAAACTATATGAAGTAGCAAGTAACTATAAATTAAGAATAAAACTATAAGCTTGCTAATTGTAAGTTTATTTGATAAATAAGAAATAAAATTATAAACTGTAAAGGTAATGATGTCAACTATTAATGGTACGGAAGATAGGAAAAAGATCATCAAAGATCTTGTAACCAAAAGTATAAGAAAGGGCGGTTTTATCACTTTTGATGATATAAATGATAAGTTGTCAGATGAAAATTTTTCAACTGATTTTATAGATGATACTATAGCTTTATTGCAAGACTCTGGAATTAACATACTCGAAAGTAGTGAAGATGAGGAAGAAGCTCCTTCTAATAATGATGGTAATAAGCTTGATGATGATGAGACATCGTTGAATACTACTACAACTTTAGTGCAAAACGATGATCCAGTAAGGATTTATTTACAGGATATGAGCTCTGTAAAGCTTTTGTCACGAGCAGATGAAATTAAGATAGCAAAAAAAATTGAATCTGAAAAGCATAACATGTTACGTGCAATAATTGAAACATCAGTGGCATTCAAAATAATCAAAACATGGCGTGATGATTTAAGTGGTGGAACTTTTTTACTGAGAGAAATTATAAATCTGGATGCAATTTATAACTCTGATTTCAATATGGTAGACAAAGAAGAAAGTGAAGCTGAAGATGTTAGAGATTGTGTTAATGATGAGGAAAAAGGTAATGATGAAAAGGGAAATGAGAGTGAAGACATAAGTTCAGCTAACTTAAATATTTCTGTTCTTGAAATGGAAAGTGATTTATTGCCAAAGGTTATCACGGCATTGGATGAGATCATTGCTTTAACAAATGAAGCATTGGTATTGAAAAAAAATTCTAAAGATTTCTCTAATGAGCTAGAAAATTTATATAATCAAATATGGTCTGTAGCATTACAAATTCAGTTTAGTGATGCTGCTATTACCAGAATTACACAAAAACTTTACGAAATAAATAGACTAATCACGTTTGAAGAAGCTAATCTTATTACTGAAGCTAGAAAGTACGATATTGATAGAGAAAGTTTTTATAATGTTTATGATGATGTGCTTTTAGAGCACGAGTTTAGTGAAATAAGTTTTCTCAAGATTAATGAAAATCAATCTCTTTTTACAGGTGAATTAAAAAATAAATTCTTAAGGTTTATAAACGATAGCTATGAGTATATAGCTAGTGCCTTAAGCAATATTAAGAGTTATGTACAAGGAGATAGAGTTCAGGAGTTTAAGAAGGTAATCAAGAGAATACAGAAACATGAACAAGAAGTCTCTCAAGCAAAGCAAGAAATGATTAAGGCTAATTTAAGGCTGGTGGTTTCGATTGCTAAAAAGTATTCAAAAAGAGGCCTTGATCTGCTTGATTTGATACAAGAAGGTAATATTGGTCTTATGAAGGCTGTGGATAAGTTTGATTACAAACGTGGGTATAAATTTTCGACTTATGGTACTTGGTGGGTAAAACAATCAATCACTAGGGCAATACCTGAACAGTCTAAAGTAGTTAGAATACCAGTACATATGGTGGAAATTATCAGTAAAATCAACAAAGCATTAAGAAAGATGACTCATGAAATGGGTAGAGAGCCTACATTAGAGGAATTGAGTATAGAATTGGCGATGCCGCTAGAAAGAATACGCAAAGTTATGAAGATAGCAAGAGATCCGGTAAGTCTTGAAGCTCCAACAGGAAAGGATGATAGTAGTACCTTCGGTGATTGTATAGAAGATAAGCGAGTTTCTAAACCAGAGGATGCTGCAATACTTGCCGACTTGCGTGGTATTACGACCAATGTTCTTGCAACTTTAACACCAAAAGAAGAAAGAATTCTAAGGATGCGCTTTGGCCTTGGTAAAGATGGAAAGGAGCATACCTTAGAAGAAGTAGGAAAAATTTTTAATGTTACACGTGAAAGAATTAGGCAAATAGAGGCAAAAGCACTACGTAAGTTGAAACATCCAAGCCGTGCTAAAAAACTTAGAGGTTTCTTTTAAGGCAGAAGGGCTGCTCAAAAAATAGGTAAAATTCAGCCAAAGTTCTATAATTTCACCCTATTTTTCTTTTTTTATAGGCTTTATAGAGCAGTATGATTAGATATTGAATGTTATGGCAAATAAAAATAATAACTCTAATTCAAAGTGTAAAAATTTTTGTGTTCTGGGTGATAGTTTATCTGATAATGGTGTAATTATTGAAATTTTAATAACTTATCCTTTGTAAGAAACGTGAAACTTAATGCCCCTTTTTATTAAGGAGGATTTTTAGCAATGGCCTTACTGTTGTTGAATATGTATCAAAGTATTTAGGTTTAGAAGAATTTAAGTCATCATGGAGATGCTCATTTTTTGATCGATACTATGAACAGCAAGGTCATAACTATGCGATTTTATATGCAACAGCATCTGAAATTCTTAACCCTATTTTTTCTTATTTCCTCAATAAATTTCGTTTAGTTAATCAGCTAAACGCAGTAATTAAAAATCATCCAGACGTAGGTAAAGGAGATTTTATTTTTCATTATAATCGAGGAAATAATATTATGGGTGCCACTGCTTATAACAATGTTAAAGCAGAAAAAGTATTGAAATAAAGCGGTTAGTGAAATATGTAATGCATTTGGTTCTAAATGAATATGGTGTAAAGCATGTGATTGTTGCAAATGTGACTGAGGTTGGTTTGATACTAGCTTTAATAAAGACGAAAAGCAAGAGAGCTGGCTGCAACAGCTTACACAGAGTTTTAATACAAAATTAGCTAATAATTTAGATTATATGAAGAAAGGTGCAGATCTTGAAATAAAAGCATTCGATCTTAACTCTAAAATGAAAAGTATGCTTGGTAAATATAAGAGCAAAGGGTTAAATGATCGAGATGCATACCTATCAAACATCGTAGACCAGTTTAGGGTAGGGTGATTTGGAAAAAGTATAAAGATACTCTTGTTGATATTTAAAGGAAGGCTTGATACTTACTATAATTCTGGATGCAGCACAGAAATACTAAAGGATTATTTCTTTTTTGATTATTTTTATCCAACTGCAGAACCTTGTTGTGAAGTTGGTAATGAAATGTATGAGTTGATAAAAAATTAGATTTCTTTTAAACATCTTTACGGTTTGTAGTAACTATCTGCGTAGCTGAATGGTAAAGGGAGGGGGGTAAACAAAATAATCTAAAATATAGAGAAAATACAACGGTGCTTGATACATACTATTGCGATTTTATCCTCTTTTTGTCATTTTAGTGCTAGAATGACATTCTGCTAGTGAAGTTTATTCTTTGATATATTAACTATAAATATAGAGAAGTCTTACTAAATAAAAAGGTAAAAGGAACCTCTGAGTAGTGAAATTTTGACTCTATATTGCTGTAAGTGGTGCTGTAATAATGTTCTAACAAGCGCGACTTGGCTGAATATAGAAAAAATTTAAAAAACCGCTATAATTTTATGTAATCTACCAATAAACACCTAAGTTTTTACTGGATTTTGTGATTGATCCTACAGTCAAAAACAAATTTTGAGTCATAAATACTTTTAGTGCCATAATAAAATAGGGAGGTTTGTCAAGTAAAGTTCTTTATTTCATTAGATGCGCTGCCAAATTGTTATGCAAGCAAGTTTTTTAGTTTTCGTATATCCGAAGTAATTCTTGTGCATTGGCCTTGATTAGAGTCGGACATTCTCTATCATTTAATAATGAATGCAATATTTCAATTGCACCTTTAATGTCGTTACTGTGTATCTTTACTATAGCGATAGCTTCTTGGCTTGAATAAGGGTACACTGCATTTGATTCTAAATTACTAATTTTATCTTTATTTGTTTTTTCACCGCTGGAGTGAAGTAAGCTCATTACTTCTAAGTATTGTGCTAACTCACGTAAAACATCAGGAGCATCTTTATCGTCTGCCAAATCATTATAAATAATAGATGCTGTGTCTGTTGGCATTGAATCTGAGATATGATTGAATGCGCGTTCAAAATTTGCTAAATACTCCCAATGTGAATCTATTTCTTCTAGCAGCGACTTATTATCTTTTTTTAAGAATAATACTTCGTAAAACTTGTCACCTGCAGTTATAGATTGTTTTGTGTTATCAATGTTGCGCAATAAGTATAATGTGATGCCAACTAACATTGGCGCAAGTGTAAGCAGAAAGATGTATTTTTTCATGTTAATATTCCAAATAGTTATATATTTATACATTAATGCTTTTGATTTGCAAAAACATATTGACATAGTGATTATATCACATAATAATATCCTTAAAGTTGTTTGAATAGTTGGAGATTAAAATATTTCTAAAGTAGAAATAAAGACAGCAGTATTAAGCTAAATTATTTTTTGTCGGATTTATCCGATGTACCCTCAACCTTTTATAGGTTGAAGTCTAAATTTGAGAGTTTGATCCTGGCTCAGAATGAACGCTGGCGGCAGGCCTAACACATGCAAGTCGAACGGAGTTATATTGTAGCTTGCTATGGTATAACTTAGTGGCAGACGGGTGAGTAATGTATAGGAATCTACCTAGTAGTACGGAATAATTGTTGGAAACGACAACTAATACCGTATACGCCCTACGGGGGAAAAATTTATTGCTATTAGATGAGCCTATATTAGATTAGCTAGTTGGTGGGGTAATAGCCTACCAAGGTAATGATCTATAGCTGATCTGAGAGGATGATCAGCCACACTGGAACTGAGATACGGTCCAGACTCCTACGGGAGGCAGCAGTGGGGAATATTGGACAATGGGCGAAAGCCTGATCCAGCCATGCCGCATGAGTGAAGAAGGCCTTTGGGTTGTAAAGCTCTTTTAGTGAGGAAGATAATGACGGTACTCACAGAAGAAGTCCTGGCTAACTCCGTGCCAGCAGCCGCGGTAATACGGAGAGGGCTAGCGTTATTCGGAATTATTGGGCGTAAAGGGCGCGTAGGCTGGTTAATAAGTTAAAAGTGAAATCCCGAGGCTTAACCTTGGAATTGCTTTTAAAACTATTAATCTAGAGATTGAAAGAGGATAGAGGAATTCCTGATGTAGAGGTAAAATTCGTAAATATTAGGAGGAACACCAGTGGCGAAGGCGTCTATCTGGTTCAAATCTGACGCTGAAGCGCGAAGGCGTGGGGAGCAAACAGGATTAGATACCCTGGTAGTCCACGCTGTAAACGATGAATGTTAAATATGGGGAGTTTACTTTCTGTATTACAGCTAACGCGTTAAACATTCCGCCTGGGGACTACGGTCGCAAGATTAAAACTCAAAGGAATTGACGGGGACCCGCACAAGCGGTGGAGCATGTGGTTTAATTCGATGCAACGCGAAAAACCTTACCACTTCTTGACATGAAAATCATACCTATTCGAAGGGATAGGGTCGGTTCGGCCGGATTTTACACAAGTGTTGCATGGCTGTCGTCAGCTCGTGTCGTGAGATGTTGGGTTAAGTCCCGCAACGAGCGCAACCCTCATCCTTAGTTGCCATCAGGTAATGCTGAGTACTTTAAGGAAACTGCCAGTGATAAGCTGGAGGAAGGTGGGGATGATGTCAAGTCATCATGGCCTTTATGGAGTGGGCTACACACGTGCTACAATGGTGTCTACAATGGGCTGCAAGGTGCGCAAGCCTAAGCTAATCCCTAAAAGACATCTCAGTTCGGATTGTACTCTGCAACTCGAGTACATGAAGTTGGAATCGCTAGTAATCGTGGATCAGCATGCCACGGTGAATACGTTCTCGGGTCTTGTACACACTGCCCGTCACGCCATGGGAATTGGTTTCACTCGAAGCTAATGGCCTAACCGCAAGGAAGGAGTTATTTAAAGTGGGATCAGTGACTGGGGTGAAGTCGTAACAAGGTAGCAGTAGGGGAATCTGCAGCTGGATTACCTCCTTAGGCTTTGTACGTAATTCACCATTTCAAATAATAGTGTCATTATGTACTATACTGCTGTCTTTACTTCTACTTTATTTTTTAATTTCTCGATAACGAAATTTTATGAGTAACAGGCCTCTTTCCCCACATTTACAAATATATAAAGTACAAGTTACTAGTTTTTTTTCTATTATGCATAGATTGACTGGTATCTTGCTATTTCTTTTATTAATCATACTTTCTTGGTATTTTATATTATATGTTTACTCCCCTAAGTTAATTATAGTAAGGTGCTTAAATGCATTATTGTTCACTCCTGTTGCTAAATTAGCTTATATCTTATGCTTTGTAAGCTTTATGTATCATTTTCTCAATGGTATTCGTCATTTATTGTGGGATGCTGGGCTTAATTTAGAAATTGCTAGTGTTTTAAAAAGTGCTATATTACTAACAATAATGCTATTTCTTTCTACTATGGCTTTTATATTTATATGAGTCAATCTGTAAATTCAGTACATCATTGGTGGATCCAGCGTGTTTCTGCGGTGATTTTGTTATTTTTATTTCCTTGGTTTATTTACTCATTTTCTTGCACATTTTATGTTGATAGCCCTTTATCTTTTAATGAAAAATTATTTCAGGCTATTAATCATCCACTAGAGCTTTTGTTTTTTGTTATACTGGTGTTTTGCATTTTTTGGCATGCAGTTCTTGGAATGCAGGTAGTGTGTGAAGATTATATAGACAGCGTACTTCTAAGGATTTTTACAATTACATGCATAAAATACTTATCAAGCATTACTTATATAGTCCTTGCTTTTACGACTTTTTTCTTTTATAGGCATATTTTCTTGTAAAATTGTTAGTTCTGTGTTAGTATATTATTAGTTTACTAATTTTATTATTGAGCTATAGTGATTTTGGTTTGACAACATGTTTGGAGTGTTAAAAAAAGGAGTAGCAGACTTTACGCTTAAAGCAAAAGGTTTATTTGCTTCATCTGAATCTCAAATTTATGTCAAGGATCTTAGAAAGGTAATGACATATACAGATGGAAGAAAATGCAAATATCCAAAGAATTACGATCAGATTGTAAAATCTGGGAAAGTTGTAGAAAGTAAGAATAGTAATGATGAGACTATATATAAACTTTTGTATGGCAAGAAAATTTTTGAATTAGCTTTTGTCGAGAAAATGGATGATAGGTCCTATTTTACCATTGACTTTTTAGTTAATCGTAATCGGGAAAAAAACAAGGATGTTAAGCATTATGATGGCTACTATAAACCATTTGAGTTTTCAAAAATCGATCTTGAAAAACATATTCAAATTTTTGAAGCTAAAAAAACTAATGATCCTAAATATCCGTTTGAATTAACTCACTCTTCTGTGCTAATGAAAAAGGTAAAAAATGGAGAGGGTAAAGTTCAGGGAGTTGTTGATGAAAAGGGAAGAAATGAAGAATTACTATACACTAGTAATTATAAAAAATTAAGCACTAATTTTTCAGAAATTAGAGATCAAAATGGTAGTCTAGAGCTAGATAAAAGTCTGATATCTGTTCCTATTGTTTTTGCTGCGGGTTTAGCTAAGATTTGTGCTAGACTCCTGACTTTCATTCCTATAAAATTAGGAGAGAATTTGATAGCTAGAAAAAATCGAGTTGCAAAATCTTTTGGTTATCTTTTTTTCACTTCTGCAGTGGTAGTAAAAAATTTAGTAAATATGGGAGCTACAATACTTAAGGTTCCAATTTTATTATTTGTAGCAAATGAGAAAAAGTATGGTGATGCTTATCTTACTATGTGGAAACACCAATTGAAAGAATGTTGGAAAGAAATAAAAAGCGACTTTAATGTTGTTACAAATGGGGAAAGGCCAAAGCCGAAGAAGAAGGATCATAAGCCACTCAGTATAGTGGGCACATGGGATGAGCTTGACGCTAGAAGTCCAGGTATTGAAAGAGAATTGGAAAAGGCGCTGAATAAAAGTAGTGAAAGTATAGATAAATCCAGAGAATCAGGTGTTGGAGAAAGCTTAAAGGAGAAGCCGCAAAACAAAACTGATAAAAAAATAGCTGCAGCCGTTAATCAAAAAAGCAGCACTCCTCATATTGATAGAGAGATAGAAAGAAGACAAGACTCATCACGAAATGTAGGGATTCCATAATGCTCGTAGTCAACCATCACTTTAAATTACTTTTTACTTTAATCATCTCACAATAAAAACTTGCATGCATTTTGCCGTTAGTATAAGATATTAATCAAATAATTAATATCTTAATTAAATGCGCCCTGTAATACTGTGTGGTGGTAGTGGCAGCAGACTTTGGCCTCTATCTAAGCCAAAGCAATTTCAGAAAATATTTAGTCAGAATACTATGTTTCACAACACTTTGTTGAGGCTAAAAGGCGATTATATGCCACCCATCATTACTACAAATATACAATATGAGTCATTATTGATGCAGGAATTACATGCATTACAAGAATGTAAAGTAGTTTTTGAACCAGTTAAAATTGGGACAGCGGCAGCAATACTAATTGCTGTGCTTCTCTGCGATAGGAACGAGACAATCTTAGTTCTGCCTTCAGACCATTTTATAGGTGATTTGAATAGTTTTTATGTTTCTATTGAGAAAGCGTCTAAGCTAGCCTCTGAAACTGACTCTATAGTCACTTTTGGGGTAAAGCCTCATGAATTCAATTCTGAATACGGCTATATAAATGCAGTGTATGGTCAGAAAGAAAAATGTCATATAGTAAAAGATTTTACAGAAAAACCCGAGCGTAAGGTAAGTAACGATCATTATTGGAACTCTGGAATATTTGTGTTTAGAGCAAAACGCTATATAGATGAGATAAAAAAAATTGCTCCGACTCTCTATAATTTATGTTGTGAAAGTATGAAGCATTTTGTATCACGAGAGAGATTTCTGTATTTAGAACAGCAAAATTGTGCAGGAATGGGTGATACATCTATTGATCACCTAGTGATAGAAAAAGCAGAAAATATTGTAATGATAGAAGCCAATTTCGATTGGATGGATGTTGGCACTTGGGGTTCAGTTTTAGAGTTAAGTAAGAGATTTAATAAGAATTTTGAGTCGTTTCAAGCTGTAATCAAAGGAAGAGAGCCAGTTTTGATGACAGAAAATGATGCAAAAAATTTACTAGGTAGAGTTTATAAACGGCCAAGTAAGAGCCTAATGTTGTTCATTAATAAAGTTAAGGAAGTAAAGCCAATAAGGAAAGAGATTAAGCCATGGGGATTTTATAGTGTAGTTTTAATGGGCAAGGATTTTCTTATAAAATACCTTTTTATAAATCCACTGAGCTGCACTTCTAAGCAATTTCACCACTATAGAGATGAGTACCATATAATACTATCAGGGGTTGGATGCGTGAGTTTAGATGACAAAACATATGCTATAACAAAAAATCATGTAGTAGAGATTCCAAGGAAGGTGTTTCATAAAATTGAGAATAAAAGTACAAGATTTCCTCTTGAGATAGTTGAGTTTCAGGTAGGAAAGTTTTTATCTGATAATGATATAGTAAGATTGGACGATATATATGGAAGGTCTTAATATAGAACATTGAATATATTCTATAAGCTTGCTAAATTTAGACAACCTCATTTGAGGTAAAGGAAAAATTACAGTTATATGAAGCATAAAAAGTATGATATTTAAATCTTAGTATAATGTCTATTGCCTTTGAATTTACTATGGCTATTCGCTATTTGCGAGCAAAGAATTCTAGATTTTGCTCTATAATGGCCTTGTTTTCTATTATTGGTATTGCTCTTGGAGTTGCAACGCTAATAGTAGTAATGTCTGTAATGAATGGGTTCAGAGCAAAGCTGCTCGACTCTGTACTTGGCATTAATGGTCATATTAATGTTTACTTTGATAGAAGCATAAATTCAGATTACCACGCAGTGTTAAAATCTATTGAGAAAATCCCAGGTGTATTAAAAGCTACTTCTATGACCAATGATCAAGTGATCGTTGCAGCAAATAGTGGAATTGTGGGTAGCGTAGTCCGTGGTGTGTCAACTAAAGACTTACTTAATAATACTATCGTTAAGAATAATGTAATTATGGGTAACGTGGAAAAATTCGATGAAGGTATCATAATAGGGGCAAGATTAGCAGAAGCTTTGAATATTGATTATGGTGATAACATTATGCTTATATCACCTGAAGGATTTGATGCACTGTCTGGTGAAATACCAAAAATGAAAGAATATAAAGTTGTAGCAATATTTGATATGGGTATGTTTGAGTACGACAATACCTTAATGTATATGCCCATAAAGTCAGCTAAAGCTTTTTTTAATTATAAAGATAATGTGAGAAATATAGAAGTGTTTGTAGATGATATTGCTATGGCTAATAAGCTAGCAAACGCTATAGCAAAAGAAACAGGAATGAGAGCTGAAAGTTGGCAGTCTCAGCAAAGCCATTATGTTAATGCTTTAAAGACTGAAAGAAATGTGATGTTTTTAATTCTCACTTTAATTATAGTTGTAGCAGCATTTAATATTGTTTCAAATTTGATGATGATAGTGCAAGAAAAGAAATCTGCAATTGCAATTATGCGTACGTTTGGTGCAACAAGCGGAAGCATTATGCGCATATTTTGTGCTTGTGGATTGCTGATTGGTTTTACAGGAACTTGTCTTGGCTCTATTATAGGGGTTGTTTTTTCTCTCAATATTGAAAGTATTAGAGTGTTTTTAGAAAACATTACCAACATCAAACTGTTTGATCCTATGATATACTTTTTTTCAAGTTTGCCAGTGATATTAGTCTCTCAAGATGTGATTAACATTTCTGCACTTGCATTGTTCTTATCATTTTTAGCGACAATTCCTCCTGCATTACAAGCAGCTGCTCAAGATCCTGTGGAGATATTACGTTATGAATGATACTTGGAGAAAATGCATAGGTTGGTTCTTAATTATATTGTTGTTTGTTAGCTATATTACAATAAATAACATAATATTTTTTAAAATAAATCAGCAAGAGAGTGAAAATAGTATAAGTATTGTAACGGAAAAGATAGATGAACTTAAAATGTTGCTTGAAGTTAATCAAATTAAGGTAGAGAAAAAGATATTTGATTTAAAGAGAAATCTGCACACTCAATGTGAGCAAGGTGACGGTAGTTCAAGACATAAGAACCTCGCAAAGTTGCTGCTACTTGTGATTAAGATGAAGAATTCGTTATTGCAAGAAGCCAAGTTTGATAATCATATAAATTCAATAAAGCCTTTGATATCAGAGCTTGACGATCCAGAAATAGAAAATGCAGTCAATGAATTGGAAAATTTGAAAGAGGTAGATACTTTATGCGGGTTGAAATTGTCTTTTGAGAAGAACATGACTGTTATTAACTACAATAAAAGTAACTTGTTTAAAAAAATCATTTCAAATTGGATAAAGATAGATGATCGTAGTGATCCACTCAGGTTAAAGCTTGCGGAAATTGAAGAATTAATAAGCGATAATGATTGGCAGAGCATAGCCACCGCAATAAGTGACTTAACATACCCAGAATTCAAACCATGGCTTAATAAATTGAATGATTTTATTGTAGCTTTCAAGAATACTTCAATAATATATCGTCACTTATTACAATACATCTCATGATTTATTTTATAATTTTTGCTTTTTCGTTTTTATTTGGCATATGGATCAAGGTAAGTGGTGAAGTAATAAAATTGGAATTAGGCAATTACACTATAAGTATTGATCTATATTTCGTTATTCTTGCTTGCGTAGTCTTATTATTTTTATTGATTGCAGTTGCACGTTTTTGTTCTTCTATTTCATCAACATTTGCTAACATAAAAAATAGAAGAAGAAGTAGGGAAGAATTGCTTCTCTTTGAAGCTTTCTTTAGCTTAGATTTAGGTAATATAGAGAACACCAATAAGCTAATTAAAAATCTAAATGAAGAAAGTGATAAATTATCTTTAGTAAAGCTCTTTAATTCAGGTAAAACGGGAAATTACAGCTTTTTCAGCCATAATTTAACGAGTATTGCAAGTAAAAATCGCAACTTAGCTCTACTTCTGATCAATAAACTGATTATTCACCTAAAGCAAGAAAGGTTAGTCTTTCAAAAATTTATAGAATATTGCTCTAGTTCAATTAATGATAAAATTTTGTCTATTCCCTTTCAAATAGAGCATTGTATATTGCAAGAAGATTGGATAAATGCAATTTCAAAGTTAAAGGAAGCTATCAAATTCAATATTTTTCTTCCCTTTGATCGTAAAAAGATGTTAGCGGTTTTTTATTGCGCTTTAGCAAAGCAATACGAAAGTAAAGGAAGTTTTTGCAAAGCTATAGATTATTTAGCTAAAGCACAAAGTTATTATGCAACTTTTCAGCCCATTAATTATTTAAAGGCAGAATTATATATCAAGCTTGAAAAAATCAGAAAAGCTTCCACAGTATTAGAGGAAGAGTATAGAGTAAATCCTACTCCTCAATCAGCTAGAATGTATATCAAGTTAAATAATAAAGGCGCTGAAAGACTATATAACTTACGCCCTGATTATTATTTTAGTTATTGCTTGCTTGCTTTGTCTTCAATTAGCTTAGGGAAATATGATCTTGCAAGTCAGCATTTAGATATTGCTATGAAAAAAGCTAATTACATATCAATCTACCTTGTTATGGTACAGCTCAAGATTATGCTACAAGAGTATGATCAAGCAATTTACTGGCTAAATAAGATGAACTCAGAAGCTGTGCCTGATCCAGGTTGGAAATGTGTTGATTGTAATAAAGAGCTAAAGCAATGGGATTATAAGTGCTCAAGTTGCAATAGTCTTAATTGTATTTACCTTATATTATAAGACTCCATAAGGTGTGATACTTTTACATCGAGATTGCTTTAATATAATCTTTATCTCAAAACAGTAAATCTGTGAGTTTCTTAGTTAGGTTTGATTCCAATGTCAAAAAAACTTGTTTTTAGACATTACCAGTTATATATTTTAATAAATTAGAATTATATATAAAATGAAGAGCTTAAAGGAATTATCCTTAAGAATTAAAAATATTAAGTCTGTGCAGAAAATCACGAAAATAATGCAAATGGTTTCTGCAGCAAAATTATTACAAAGCCAAAAGAAATTATCAAATTCAAAATTGCATATATCTAAGCTGCATAGCATTATTTCTTCACTAGCGCTATCAGCGGATCAAGAGTTACTAGCAAGAATTCTAAATATCAATAATGAAGATTCTTTCCTAGTATTTATTATTGCATCTGATCGTGGTTTATGTGGCAGCTTCAACTCCTCTGTTGTTAAATTTAGTCAGGAGCATATAAACAAATTAATTGCAAATGATAAGAAAGTAGACATTGTTTTTTTTGGTAAGAAAGCTTTTGAGACAGGCAAAAATAGATTTAATTCTAAAAATATCTTGAAGGTTGAAAATAGTAAGGGAATCACACTAAAGCGTGTGGAAGCCTTGGTTAGTGATATAGATCTAAGTAAATACAATAAAGTTAAGGTTTTTTACAGTAAATTCTATAATACCTTCATGCAAAAGCCAATATTAGAAACAATAAAACCATGGAGTAAAGACTCATTATTAATTGATAATTCTGTAGTTAGTCCTCTAACAGATTACAGCTATGAGTATGAACCACAAAATATTGAGTTTATTTTAAAATCTTTGACTCAAGATTATGTTACAGCTTCTCTTTATTCTGCTTTACTTGAAAGTGCAGCAAGTGAAAATAGTGCTAGGATGGTTGCTATGGAATCAGCAAACAGAAATACAAAAGAAGTGCTAAATAAACTAGCATTACTTTATAATCGTTCTCGTCAAGCAGCAATTACAACTGATTTGATTGAAGTTATAGGTGGTGCAGAATCTTTATAGAAACTCAAGGAATGAAAAATGAATATATTAAATATTGCAGCAGATATCACTAAACTAATAAAAAAGCAGAATCAAGACGCAGAAGTTACAATATATGAAACTAATAAGACCTCGGTTTCTCAGCGTCTATCAAAAATTGAACAAATATCACAATTTAAAAACTGTACTGTCGGAATTAGAGCTATAGCAGGTAAGAACAAAGCTGCGTATATTTCCACAAACGATTTGAATAATCTTAGTAGTGCAGTGAGCCAAGTGGTGGAAATGGCAAAGAATGCCCAGGAAGATCCTTATATTAGTTTTGCTGTAGATGGCAGTAATTATATCTCTTCTGCAGATTTAAATATCTCAGATAATAATGTTGTAACAATTGATAACTTAAAAGAAATTACTGAAGCTACAGAAAATTCAGCTCTTGCACATAAAAATATTATTAATTCCGAAGGAGCTTCATCTTCACATACTTCAGTAAATACAGTATTATCAACCGTTTCTGGTTTTGTTGGTTCATTTAGTAAGTCAACTTTTGTTAATCAGGTTTCTGTTGTTGCTGGAGAAAAGAATGAAATGAAAATAGGCTACGATTACGATGTAGCATGCAACTTCAGTGATTTAAAAACACCGGAGTCAATAGGGAAAGAAGCAGCAAAAAGAGCAATAGATCAATTGGGTTCATGTACAATCAGGACAGGCAAATTTCCGGTTGTTTTTGAAAAAAGAGCAGCAAAAGAGCTAGTAAAGAGCTTTGCTTCTGCCATAAATGGTAGCAATATTGTAAATAATAGCTCTTTTTTGAGAAATAGTTTAAATAATCAAATTTTTAATACTGAGATTAGCATTATTGATGACCCATTGTTACCAAGGGGTATAACATCAAGACCGTTTGACGGGGAAGGAATAATGAGCAGAAGAAATGAATTTGTAAAAAATGGAGTACTGCAAAACTGGATTTTAGATCTATATTCGGCTAGGAAATTAAACTTGGAAACGACCGCAAATGCAACTCGTGCAAGTAATGCTGCAATTATTCCTTCAGCTAGTAATTTCTATTTCAAAAATGGTAATAGATCGTTTAAGGAATTAATTGAGGAAGTAAAAGAAGGAATATATGTAACTGATTTATTTGGTTTTGGTGTTAATTTAATCAATGGCGATTATAGTCAAGGTGCATGCGGATTTTTTATAGAAAATGGTAAAATAACGTATCCAATACACGAGATTACTGTTGCCGACAATTTGAAAAATATGTTTAGCAATTTAGTTGTTGCAAATGACCTAACTTTCTGTGGGCAGTTTAATTCACCAACGATTAAAGTTAGCGAAATGACAGTAGCAGGTTCACTTAGTGATTAAAAATTTTAGTTGCATTAAGTACAATAATTGTGTACTATTACTATGTAATGTTAAGAATAGACTATGGAGTATAGAAGTTTAGTTGCAGTAACTAAGCTTAAAGCATTCTAAATCGTAATTTCAAAGTTTTTCATCACATTAATAATGTTAGTTAGTAGTTTAGGAGTTATCCATATGGAATTTGGTAATATAAAATGGTTTAATGTTGAAAAAGGCTATGGTTTCATCAAGCCAGAAGGTAAAGGTGAGGACGTTTTTGTACATGTTAGTACATTAGAACGTTCAGGAATAAGACCTGATGAACTTCGAGGAGAGGATAAAAAGAGAGGAATGAAAGGGGAAAGAGTAAGTTATGAGCTTAAAGAAGAGCGTGGTAGGAACGGAGAAGATAAAAAGTCTGCAATAAATTTAAGATTGGAAGATTAGTCTATCGTGAAGCTTTTTAATAGGGTAATGTATTGTGAGTAATTTTCATGAAATGGGGCTTCCAACTTTGCTTAGGCAAGCTCTAAGTAAAAATAATCTTTGTGTTCCAACCCCGATTCAGGTGCAAGCGATTCCTCTAGCTCTTCAGGGCAAAGATATTCTTGGGTCTGCTCAAACGGGAACTGGAAAAACCTTAGCGTTTGCTATTCCACTGGTTGCTAAATTGATGAATGAGCCAAGCATTGGTTCAGCTTTAGTCATCGTGCCAACCAGAGAGCTTGCTCATCAGGTAACAAGTGAGATAAGAAAACTCTTATCTCAAAGTTCTTTACTAAGAGTTGCTTTGTTGATCGGAGGCGAGCCTATTTTTAGGCAGCTAAATCAGCTTCAGAAAAAACCACAAATTATAATAGGTACTCCTGGTCGTATTATAGACCATATTGAGCGTAAAACTTTAGTTACTCGGAATGTTGGTATTCTTGTGCTTGATGAGACGGATCGTATGTTTGATATGGGCTTTGGAATTCAGATTGAAGAAATTATGAAGCATTTGCCTAAAATAAGGCAAACTCTTATGTTTTCTGCAACTCTTCCTGGAGAAATAGTAAAACTTACTGAAAAATATCTTAATCAACCAGAGCGTGTTTCTGTCGATTGCCAGGCTACAACTTCTGTAAAAATTAAACAAGAAGTTGTTTATGCATCAGAATCAGAAAAATATGGCAAGCTTGTTACACAATTATGTCAGCGCAAAGGATCAATCATTATTTTTGTCAAAACAAAGCGAGGAGCGGATCAGCTAGCTGACAAATTGCACAAAGATGACTATAGCGCTTTGGCAATTCATGGTGATTTAAGGCAGCACAAGCGTGAAAGAGTCATTGATTCTTTTCGTCGTGGCCGCAATCAAATCATGGTTGCAACAGATGTTGCTTCTCGCGGTCTTGATATTCCGCACATTCAACATGTTATCAATTATGATGTACCACAATCGCAAGCTGATTATGTTCATCGTATAGGTAGAACTGCACGTGCGGGAGCTGAAGGATTTGCATTATCTTTTGTTACACCTCAAGATAAGAGAAGACTGCCTGCACTAGCAGATAAAGAAGGAGAGCCAAATTTTGATTGTAGTATGCAATCTCAAAAACGTAACAGCAAAAAGATCTTTAAAAGGCCAAGTACGTTAAAGGCTAAATACGGTAGAAAAAAGATCAATGTATTTAAGAAGAAAAGCAGAGTACTAGAAAAAGCGTATTAATGTACTTAACTATTCTTCTATTCTTTAAAAGCTCCAGTAAACTTGCTGCAAAGTGAAGTGATTGGAGGATGGTAGAAAGAATATATAGCTAGCCCAAATTAGATTTACCTACAATTTGATAATCTTAATTCTGCTGCTTATAACGTTTTGAGATTATCACAACGGTATAATGTTAGGCTGTGTGGACTATAATCTGTAGCTTAATTCAATTTGGCTACAACGAGCTGCTAGATTTCAGTTTTTTTAATAATTGTGTGCTACTAATTATATATAAATTTACACTTTTAAAGAGAATAGATGATTTCTAAAAATTTAGAGGCAAGTTTAAATAGAGCGTTACAGATTGCTTCTGATTGTAAGCTTAAATATGCAAAAGTGGAACATTTGTTGCTAGCATTAACCAAAGATGTGGATGTAAATTATGTTTTATCAAGATGTAACATCAGAGCTGGTGAAATCATAAATATAGATAATATTATATTAAGGAATGATCGTGGTAATAATGCAAAAGGTTTTTTACAAGACAACTCCGAATTAACTGTCAATAAAGTTGAGCCTGATGTGCTATTTCAACGCATAATACATAAAGCCATGATACGAGCTCATCGTCTGGGAAGAAAAGAAATAAATGGAGCAAGTATTCTATTAGAGATTCTGTCTGAGCAAGATTTATACATTGAAGAGCTATTATGCAAACAGAATGCAAAGGATTCTAATTTGATTTATAACATATCCAATATAAAATATTCAGGTGATATAGAAGAATATGTAACTAATCGCAAGATAAAACTTGATAAGAATAACGATATCTCTACTGTAGCAAATAAAGGTGAATTATTAAAAGATGAAGAAGTTCTACAAAATTATTGTAGAAATTTAAATGATTATGCAAGAAGCAAAAAAATAGATTATGTCATTGGTCGTGATTATGAATTAAATCGCACTATAGAAATCTTGCTAAGACGCAGAAAAAATAACCCTTTATATGTCGGAGAACCAGGTGTTGGTAAAACAACAATAGTTGAAGGCTTGGTATTGAAAATTATTGAAGGTAGTGTTCCGAGTGCACTGAGATCCAGCATAATTTATGCTTTGGATTTAGGATCACTTCTTGCAGGAACACGCTATAGAGGTGACTTCGAAGAGAGAATAAAATCTATAATAAAAGTAATTGAGGCAAAACCTGGCGCTATTCTTTTCATTGATGAAATACACACTATTATTGGAGCAGGTTCAACAAGTGGCAGCTTTCTTGATGCTGGCAATCTGCTCAAACCTGCACTTGCAAGAGGTGCGTTGCGTTGTATAGGTGCAACTACATATAGAGAATATAGCAATAGCTTTGAAAAGGATAAAGCATTAGCAAGGAGGTTTCAAAAAATTAATGTAAAAGAGTCTTCTATTAATGATACAGTAAAGATACTAGATGGTATAAAGCATTACTATGAAAGGTATCATGGAGTATATTACACGAAACATGCCATTAAATCTGCAGCTGAACTTTCACACAAGTATATTACTGGGCGAATATTACCTGATAAAGCAGTTGATGTTATAGATGAAGCAGGGGCATATTGTAAGTTACAAAAAAGCAGGCGAAAAATTATAAACAGTAGAGACATTAAGAGTACTATCGCTAGGATTACAAACGTACCTTGCGGGTTTGATGATATGCAAAGAGTAAAATCTTTGAAAGAAAATCTCAATAGGGCCATTTTTGGTCAAGAGCAAGCGATAGAGTTTCTCGTTAATTCTATTAAAATTGCTAAATCTGGTCTGAGAAGTTACAATAAACCCTTGGCAAAGTATCTTTTTGCAGGGCCAACTGGTGTAGGTAAGACTGAGCTTGCGAAGCAGCTAGCACAAAATATGGGTATGAACCTTATTCGGTTTGATATGTCTGAGTATATGGAACCTCACACAATATCTAGAATGATTGGTTCCCCTCCTGGATATGTGGGTTACGACCAAGGTGGATTGCTTACAGAATCTGTATCTAATAATCAATATAGCGTAGTACTTCTTGATGAAATTGAGAAAGCTCATAGTGATATTTATAATATATTACTACAAATCATGGATTATGGTTGTGTTACAGACACTTACGGACGTAAGGTTAATTTTTCCAATACGATTTTAATTATGACAACCAATGCAGGGGCATTTGAACGTAACAAAAGTTCTATTGGCTTTGGGTATAAAAACTTTAACATCAGTGACAGCGAAAAAGCAATGGAACGGGTTTTTAGCCCCGAATTTCGTAATCGTCTTGATGCAGTCATTTCCTTTTCTGATTTGGATGCGGATGTCATTTTGCACATTGTGGATAAATTTATTCAGGAATTAAAAAAACAACTTGTGCAAAAGGGTATAAGCTGCTCAGTGGAAGAAGAAGTAAAGTCTTATCTTGCGCAAACAGGTTATAGCAAAGAAATGGGAGCACGCCCAATAGAGAGGCTGATTGAAAAAGAGATAAAAAGTCATTTGGCTGAAGAAATACTGAATCGTCGATTAATTAAAGGAAAGAAATTAAGGATTTATATTGGTAAACACGGAATTGCTTTTGATATAGTTTAAATTCTTGCTTGAGTATTAAATTTGTAGTATAGTCACTATTTTTTAATGAGGCTATAGTGGCAAGTTTAACCAGAAATCAATATTACAGTAATCAAGATTTACGGAATTTATTTTCAAGGCTGGGAATAAAAGCGGAAGAAGTAATAAGCCAGGAGTTTGATGATGTACTTAAGTTAGTTGAGCGGCGCTTTAGAAGAGCTTCATTAAAATGTCACCCTGATAAAGTAGTAGGAGAGAAAGAGAAAAAAATAGCTGAAGAAAAGTTTAAAAAACTTAGTGCAGATAAAGATAAGCTAGAGAAATATCTTAACGACTTAAAAGCAGCTGGCATATCTATAACATTACAGCGAGAAGTGCAGGAAAAACAAAGGAGAATCAATGAGATTCTATTGCGTAGAGAGAAAGCTGTGAATAGAGCATGTTTATTTTTTATATTAGCAAATGTGGTACTTGGTCCGTCGCCTCAAGTCAAATATTGCTTATCACAACTTGCTAACAGTGGCAAAGTGCAAAATATTGCTTATAAATTTTATGCATTCAGCATTGGAGTTTGGCCATGGTTATTTATTATATCCTTTTGTAGTATTATCTATGCAGCAAGTAAACAAAGAGGCTCACAAGAAGGAAATCTAGATAGGTTAAATAGAAGATACAATCTACTTATTGCTGCTGATAATTATGTAATATGTATATCAGCAGCGTTTGCTGTATGCAGTTTAATGTCGGAAGTTGCACAAAATGGCTGGCCTGTTCAATATGGAACGATGCTAATAGCTAATTTAGCATTAGATTTATTACTTATTGCTTTACTTAGGACTTTTGTGAAAGCTTTTGAACTATATGGTGAATACTGTATCCAGTGTTTATATGAAGAAGATGCGGAATTTAGTTATAAAGAAAAATTTGCATGGTATGACTACAAATTAGTACTTATGCCGCTCGTTCTTCCTATTGTTAAAATGTATTTTGAAGATTTAGTTCAAGAAAAACCACAACAGCATACTACTGATCCTAAAGTTACACCTTTAAATATAGGCGTAGGAACAAGAGCATAAAAAGGTCTTTGCTTCAACTATAGTTTTTGCTACACTTTGAGTAAATTTGAAGATATTAATGAGTGAAGAAGTAAAACAAATCCTAAGTTACTACGAAAGTGAAAACCCTGGAGTAAAAGCGAATCTTACTCGCATTCTTATGCATGGGAAACTTGGTGGAACTGGCAAGTTAGTAATTCTCCCTGTAGACCAGGGATTTGAGCACGGACCAATAAAAAGTTTTGAAGTTAACCCTAATGCTTACGATCCACATTATCATTTTCAGCTTGCAGTTGATTCAGGAGTAAGTGCATACGCTGCTCCGCTTGGTATGATCGAAGCTGGTGCTTCAACTTATGCTGGAATGCTACCACTTATTTTGAAGCTTAATAGCGCTAACTCTTTGCACTCAAAAAGCTTAACTTCAGATCAAGCAATAACTGCCTCTGTAAAAGATGCGCTGCGTTTGGGCTGCATGGCTGTTGGGTTTACTATATATCCTGGTTCTGCTAAGTGTTTTGATATGATGGAAGAAGCTCGCAAAATTATAGCTGAGGCTAAATCTTGTGGCCTTGTTGTAGTGCTATGGTCTTATCCACGTGGTGAAGGGGTTTCCAAAGAAGGTGAAACAGCAGTTGATGTGATTGCCTATGCTGCGCATATAGCGGCTTTGCTCGGTGCCAACATAATAAAAGTAAAACTTCCAACCAATCATCTGGAAAGAGAAAAAATAGAAAATATTGAATCATTATCTAAAAGAATTGAATATATTAAAAAGTCTTGCTTTGCAGGAAAAAGAATAGTAGTTTTCTCTGGTGGTGAGTCAAAGTCAGTGGATGATATATACAATGAGGCAAAAGAAATTAAGCAAGGTGGTGGTAATGGTTCAATTATCGGGCGCAACACTTTTCAAAGAAAAAAAGAGGATGCTTTATCTATGCTAAAAGATATAATTAATATCTACGCATAAAAAACGGCTGGGTGGCAGAATGGCTTATGCGGAGGACTGCAAATCCTTTTATACCGGTTCAATTCCGGTCCCGGCCTCTTACTCCAATTAGATCGTTTTTTCTTCTGAAATTTTAACAAGAAGTGTGGCTTTTAATGAAATATTTAAAAAAATAAGATACTATATTCAAAATATAAGCAGTAAAATGCCAAAGAGATTAACAGAAGTTTTATTATTGATTGGTTTGCCCTTCTTGCTTACCAGTTGCACTTTTCACTATTTATTAAAGAGCTCGTATACTCATCTTGCACCAGAAAAGTACCCTTCATCCAACAAACAGCCGGTTTACGTCGGTACAGCTTACAGTGCACAGACTATATATAATGCGTTATTTAATGACTTTCTGTTAATAGGTAAGTCATCATTCACAGCCAAACATGGGCGTGCTAGTCAATATGTTAACTATGGAAGAGAAGTTGGAGCAGATGTGATAATCGTATCATTTCAAAATATGCAAAAGGATAAAGAGCATTTTAGCATCACAGAAAAACTATTATGGGACACAAGCTTAACAACATTTCATACAAGGACCATTATAAACTTTGATCAGGACGTACTCTTTCTAAAAAAGGTAGGTGATGCAAAAGCTCCATGGGAATATGTCAAAGGAGAGTTCAAGCTTCACGAAAAAGACGATACTGATCCATATCTAGGGAATTGGGTAGGGTATAGAATATGCGAGATTGCAATATCTTCTTCAGAAGATGAATACTTAGGATTTGTAAATGAAGATAATTGTAAAGAAAAATCTGGAATAAATAAGATGCTTGCTTGGAAAAATGGGGATGTAAGGTTGCGGATTAATAAACAATCAAAACAGGGATTTTATTTAAATCGAAATAAGATTCCTATACTAATAAAATCTCAAATTAACAAATTTGGCTACCTCGAATTAGTAGATGAAAATACTGATCAAGTTCTGGTTTCCCTTCAGAAAAATTAGTTTTTACTACCCATAGAAACTATATACTTACTATTTTGATAAACCTCAAGCTTTCTAAGTTATTCTTGTTGCATGGTAAAAAATAAACTAAAAATAAGCAAAGTGTTTTACAAAATGATATTACGTAATTTATTGTTTTTACTGCCGCCTGAAATCGCTCACTCCTTGGTAATAACGGCGTTAAAAAAGATGCCCTGTAGGAAACCTATAGAACTACCTAAGTCTTTAAATGTAAACTTTTTTGGTAATAAAATTAGGAGTCCTGTAGGTCTTGCTGCAGGTTTTGATAAAAATGCGGAAGTTGTAAAGCCGATGCTCTCATTTGGTTTTGGATTTATTGAGGCTGGTACTGTAACTAAACATCCCCAATATGGAAACAAAAAACCGAGAATTTTTCGATTAATTAAAGATGAAGGAATAATTAATAGATTGGGATTTAATAATAAAGGAGTAGACTATTTTCTTAAACAGATAAGTGAAACTAAACTTGGTAATTGTATTTTTGGTATAAATATAGGAAGAAACAGTACATCAAAGGACCAAATCAGCGATTATGTTGACTTAATAAAGATAGTATATGGAAAGAGCAATTATATAGTACTGAACATCTCATCCCCAAACACACCTAACTTGCGCGATTTGCACAATAAACAAGAATTATCCAAATTGTTGAAATCTATCACTCTAACCCGGAAATCAATCGATAGCTCTGAATCCATACCGATAATATTAAAAATTTCTCCAGATATAGATCAGCAAACAAAAGAAAATATCGCTGAGCTTACACTAGAATATAAAATTGACGGCTTAATAGTAAGCAACACTACGATAAGTCGAGATTCTTACTATAATGAGAGTGGTGGGTTGAGCGGCAGGCCATTATTTCAACTTTCAACCGAGTTATTGAGTGACATGTACAAGCTTACTAAAAGCAGAATTCTATTGATAGGATGCGGAGGAATTTCAAGTGGTGTTGATGCATATGAAAAAATAAAGGCAGGAGCCTCTTTAGTACAACTGTACACTGCTCTTGTATACCAGGGGCATCAAGTTGTGAACAAAATCAATCTGGAGCTTGCAGAATTGGTAAAAAGAGATGGATTTAGTAACATTACTGAAGCAGTGGGTTGTATACATTAATTTTGGAAGTTATTGATATTGTTTTAGTAAAGTAGAGCTAACTTTTTAGTGTAGAGGTATGATAGAGAGTGCTTTTCTATTGAATGATTAATATGAGAGTTTTGAACGATACAATATCTAAAGTTATTAATTATAAATTTACAGATTATGCAATATTAGAAGAGGCATTAACCCACCCAAGCGTAAATAAGAGAAATAGCGAAGACCAGGTTGTAAGCTACGAAAGGCTAGAGTTTTTGGGCGATAGTGTTTTGAATATGGTTGTGTCTGTTATGCTGTTTAAAATGTTTCCTGAAGAAAAAGAAGGAGCATTGGCAAAAAGAAAAACGGATTTAGTTTGTGGCAGTACCATTGCTAATGTTGCTAAAGAAATAGAGTTAGGTAACTTTATTATCATGAATAATAGTGAACGTTGTAACGGAGGAAAATGTAACTTAAAAAATTTAGAAAATTCGCTTGAAGCACTAATAGGTGCAATTTATATTGACGGCGGACTTGAGAGTGTTGAGAAATTTATTATCCGACATTGGGAAAAGCTAGCTAAGGACATCCTCGATCCTCCTCAAGATCCTAAAACTTCACTGCAAGAATGGACTCAGAGAAATAAATTACCTTTACCGAAGTATGAGCTTGTAAAACAAACTGGACCAGCACACAATCCTGAATTTACTATATCAGTTTGCATAGAGAGTTATGACAAAGTTTCTGCATGCGCTCCTAGTAAGAAAATTGCTGAACAAAAAGCTGCTGAGTTGATCCTAGAAAAAATTAAAAAAACGACTTAGTTTAATCAAAATAGCTGTTAGCATAAATTTAAAGTAAGCTAAGCTCTTTAGTTCAGCTTACATATTTTTTTATCTCAGCCAGAATCTTATCAGATTGACTTTCATCTGAATTTAAATCAGCTACAAAGTGTGTGACATATTTTCCTTCAGGGCTAATAAGGTATATCATTGAAGAATGGTTAATTTCCTCTTCTCCATCTACTTTACTTGCATATACTTTATACTTTGCAACTACTTCATCTATTTTTTGTCTTTCACCAGTGAGCATTTGTATTCTATGGTCAAATTGCTGCTGAAATTCTTTAAGCCTTTCTGTATTATCGCGCTCAGGATCAACTGTGATAAAAAATGTTTGTAGCTTGTTGTCAGTTTTCTCGTCTAACTTTGCAAGTGTTTCTGAAATTATTCCAAGGTTCATAGGGCAAATTCTTTTACATGAGGAAAATCCAAAAAAAATCATCATATACTTATCTTTGAAATCACTACTGCGTACTATTTGCCCGTTTTGGTTAATCAAAGAAAAATCCCCACCTATTTTAATTTCTGTATTTTGTGAAACAAATATGCCTTGCTTAGTAAAATAACAATAACCTAAGAAGATAGCTGCTACTGTTATTAGCAAACTAGACAATAACCTTATAAACTTTATCATTAAAGCGTTTCCAATAAAGTTAAATCATATATTGATTAGTTGATTGATTCAATATATTCCTTCCAAAGTGGGTTGTTAATTTTATCTAACAATTTCTTATGCTCATCAATTTCTTTAATACTTGGTGAATGTTCTCTGCGAGCTAAATTACGCACTTTATGTTGAATAAACGTAGAGTTATTGTCCTGAGCACATTCATTATTAAATAAAAAGGTTTGCAATCCTCCTGTAAGCTCAACATAGACCTTTGCAAGCAATTGAGCATCAACTAATGCTCCGTGTAACTCTCTACCTTCTAGCGATATATCAAAACGCTTGCATAATGCATTTAAAGAAGCAGGTGATCCTACAAACTTTTTTCTTGCAAGTGGTAATGTATCTAGCACTCTATTTGAGGAAATTAACCCAGCATTTAACTTGCCTAACTCCATATTAAGGAACTTAACATCGAATTCAGCATTATGAATCACCAAAATGTCATTGGATATGAAGTCAAGAAATTCAAGTGCAACATCTGAGAATAGTGGTTTATCTTCCAAAAATTCCTCACTAATACCATGAATCTTAAATGAGTGGTAAGGTATATCTCTTTCTGGATTGAGATATCGATGAAATGTTTTACCTGTTGGAATACGATTAATTAGTTCTACACATCCTATCTCAATAATTCGATGGCCAGATTTAGTATCAAGACCTGTAGTTTCAGTATCAAGTACTATTTCTCGTAGCCTACTTTTCATCAGTTGTCATTTGTTGTTAAATTTTTATCAGTACTTGCCTTCTTATAGTTAATAGAAACAAGTAACCAAGTTAGATCTGATGAATTAATATTTTTTTTGAATTGCCATACATCTTCAACTTTGTTAATAGTAGACATGCTACCTGATGTGATGTTTCCTTCGTTATTCTTAACGAAGTTAATTTGCTCTGAAAGGAAATATACTGCAATAAATATTACGTTTTTTACTAACTTTATTTCTAAGATCTTTTGTGAAACGATAGAAACAATTATGGACTCATGTGTCTCTTTACGATGTTTAATCTTATCCACAAAACTGTTATATAAGTCTTTGTCCAGAAGGGATTTTAATTGAGGTAAATTTCCTTGGTTAAAATATTTTATTATTAATTCAAAAGCTATGCTTGAACCTTCTATAAAATTGGAAATAGAAAACTCTTTGTTTTTTTGTAATATTTGTTCATAAGTAGTTTCTATTGAACTTTTGTCGTTGCTATAAATATAATCTTCGATATTTTCTACCACATCTTCTTTACTTTGACTTACATCCAATACACCTGTTAGCTTTTTTAGGTTGAGACTGGCTGATCTTCCTAAAGAATTATATAAGCGTGAAAAAATAAACGCCGCTAGTAAAGCATATATTACAAGCTCTATCATGGTAACTTAACTCCTTGATATATAAAGTATCTAAATATTATTAATTATTGATAAAAATATGTTTTTCATATTAACCTATAGTTAGGTTTACTATTCATTTGTAAATGAATATATTATATAAGAAAGTATTAAACATCTCAACTTAATTAAAGGAGACGTAAGAAATGTCACAACACAAAATGAAAATTCATGGTCAGTATGTCAAAGATTTTTCGTTTGAGAATCCAAATTCGCCATTCCTTCCTTCTAGTAAAGCTCCTGATATTAATGTAATGGTTAATATTAATTCAGCAAAATTAGAAGGAACAGAAAATAAAAAAGGAATAAGTGAAGAAAAGCCTTTTCATGAAATTACTTTGCATATAGAAGCCAAAGCAACGGTAAAAGATGAAGATGTAAAAGATGATATAGCTTTCATTTGCGAGGTAAAGTATTGCGGTATTTTTTCAATAGAAAATTTTACAGAGCTAAGTGAGGAAGAGGTGAGACAAGCTTTATTTATTGGTGGACCTACTTTTCTTTTCCCTTTTGCAAGAGAAATAATTGCAAGAACTACAAGTAGTGGTGGGTTTCCTCCACTTATGCTAGATCCTATAGATTTTGAAACTATGTATCAGCAGCAAAGTCAACAACAAAAAAGTAGCGCTAGTAATTCCAATTTTAACTAATACAGGATGAACAATTCTTTAAATGCAAAGACGACTTTAAATATTGATGGAAGGTTATATAACTACTTTAACCTAAGTAACGCTGGTAAATTTTTAGGAGTAAATTTAACAAAATTGCCTTGTTCACTCAAGGTATTGCTTGAAAATTTATTGCGCAACGAAGATGGAGTAAGCGTTAAATTAGATGACATAAAGATATTAGCAAATTGCGTCAAGAAACACATTAATCACGAAATTAGCTACAAGCCAGCAAGGGTTTTGATGCAGGATTTCACAGGAGTTCCTGCTGTCGTTGACTTAGCTTCAATGCGTAATTATGTGAAGAAAAACGGAGGTAACCCCAGCAAAATAAATCCATCTGTACCTGTTGATCTTGTGATCGATCACTCTGTTCAAGTAGATAGTTACGGAAGCACTTCTGCATTTGGTAAAAACGTTGCACTGGAAGTAAAAAGAAATTTGGAGAGGTATCAATTCTTAAAATGGGGAGAGTCATCCTTCACAAATTTTAGAGTAGTGCCACCAGGTACTGGAATTTGCCACCAAGTGAATCTTGAATATTTAGCGCAAGTTGTATGTAACGATAGCGGAGTTCTATATCCAGATACCTTAGTCGGTACAGATAGTCACACTACTATGGTAAATGGTTTATCGGTTCTTGGTTGGGGTGTTGGTGGAATAGAAGCTGAGTCTGTGATGCTTGGTCAACCAATTAGTATGGTAATTCCAGAAGTAGTAGGATTTAAATTAATAGGAAGACTTTCAGAGGGAGTAACAGCAACTGATCTAGTGCTAACGATTACTAATATCCTGAGAACAAAAGGCGTTGTTGGCAGATTTGTGGAATTTTATGGTGATGGCTTAGATTGTTTATCTTTGGCAGATAGAGCAACCATAGCTAATATGGCTCCAGAGTATGGTGCAACTTGTGGATTCTTTCCAATTGATCAGAAGACACTAGATTATTTAAACTTAACCGGAAGGCCAAAAGAGTTGGTTAAATTAGCTGAAGTCTATGCAAAAGAACAAGGGCTGTGGCGTAGTAATGAAGAATTGGCGTTCTTTGACACACTGAAGCTTGATTTATCAAGCGTAAAGCCAGTGATGGCTGGTCCTAAAAGACCACAGGATAAGATTTTCCTTTCAGAAGTAGCGGAATCTTTTTCTACATCTTTTCCTATTAATGAGACAAACAGACCTCCGTTGGAACCTATCTATGGCGATCAGCTCCAGAGTGGCAGCGTAGTGATTGCAGCAATAACAAGCTGCACTAACACCTCAAATCCAAGTGTGATGATTGCTGCAGGTCTTGTAGCTCGTAATGCAATTAAACTTGGATTAAAATCAAAGCCTTGGGTTAAAACTTCTCTTGCTCCAGGGTCACAAGTTGTGACAGAATATTTAGAAAAGTCTGGATTGCAGGTAGATCTAAATGCTTTGGGTTTTAATCTAGTTGGATATGGCTGCACAACTTGCATTGGAAATTCTGGTCCACTTAATAAGGATATAGAGGATGATATAAAAAACAAAAACTTAACTGTTGCTGCAGTTTTGTCTGGCAATCGTAACTTTGAAGGAAGAATTCATCCGTTAGTCAAAGCTAATTACTTGGCATCTCCGCCACTTATTGTTGCATATGCACTTGCAGGCACTGTGCAAATTGATTTGACAAAAGATTCAATATGCAAAGATAAGAATGGAAATGATGTCTATCTCAAAGATATATGGCCAACAAATAATGAAGTTGAGAGCTGTGTTAAAAGTGTTGTGACGCGTGAAATGTTCATACAAAAGTATAAGGATGTTTTTTCTGGTGATGAGCATTGGCAAAAGATAAAGTGTGAGAAAGGTGAAATCTATGATTGGGACACGAAAAGCACTTATATACAAAACCCTCCCTATTTTGATAATTTATCGACTAAGAACAATGGAAGCAACATAGTTGATATAAAGAATGCGCAAATACTAGCGATGTTTGGCGATAGCGTCACTACCGACCACATTTCCCCTGCTGGAAATATTGCCTCAAATAGTCCTGCAGGCATATATTTAAAAGGTCTTGGAGTTGAACCGCAAGATTTCAATTCATATGGATCTCGCCGCGGTAACCACAACGTAATGATGCGTGGAACCTTTGCTAATATCAGAATAAGAAATAAAATGGTGAGCGCTGAGGGTGGCTATACAAAACATATTCCTTCTCAAGAAACTATGTCAATTTTTGATGCAGCAATGCAATATAAAAGAGAAGCTGTTCCATTAGTTGTCATTGCAGGAAAAGAATATGGTACAGGTTCAAGTAGGGATTGGGCAGCAAAGGGTACTGCATTACTGGGAATTAAAGCTGTGATTGCAGAAAGTTTTGAACGCATACATAGGTCCAACTTGGTCGGCATGGGTGTTCTTCCACTTATATTCCAAAATGGAATAACCAGAAAGATATTTGATGGTAGTGAGATAATAAGCATAAAAGGTGAAATAGTATCAAATGGAAATCTAGAATGTATCATTAAAAGACAGGATAATTCAAAGCAATCAATACAACTCAAATGCTGTGTACAAACCGCAACTGAGATTAAATACTTAATGAGTGGTGGGGTGTTAAGCTACATACTTCTTTCGACTTAGTAAAAGTAAGTACTAGACTTCTTTTAGCTCCAGCCCTGGTCCTTTTAAATAATGATTTGTTCTATGCGAAGTTATGATATAATTTTACCTTACATATAGTAAAGGTGTTTTATAGATAATTATGATTAGCTCTATACAAGAACCTAATGAACTCAGAAAACGTTTACAAGGATTTTATCGTACTGATGAAAAAAGCTGTGTACGTTATCTTGTAGAAAAAGTAGAACTTTCGGTTGATTCGAAAAACAGAATTTACAATATTGCAAAACAAGTTATTGAAAAAATCAAACACAATAAATTAAGTATTGTAGATTCCTTTATGCAGCAATATTCGCTTTCCAATGATGAAGGAATAGCATTGATGTGCCTTGCTGAATCGCTACTTAGAATACCAGATGATTACACAATAGACGAATTGATCAAAGATAAAATTACCAACCAAGAATGGAATAAACACTTGGGGCGTTCCTCTTCATTGTTTGTTAATGCTTCCACATGGAGCTTGATGATAGGTAGCAGTATATTGAGAGATAATGAAGGCGATTCGAAGTTCTATTACGCAATTTCTAAGTTACTTAAGAATTTAGGAGAACCGATCATTCGCAAAGCAGTAAAACAAGCAATGTCTATGCTTGGTAATCATTTTGTTGTTGGAGAAACCATAGAAGAAGCTTTAAGATATGCAAAACTAGATGACAATAGTAAGTTTTTATACTCTTTTGATATGCTTGGCGAAGCTGCTCACACAGCTGAAGATGCAGAAGAGTGTTTTGATTCATACATGCACTCAATAAAAGCTATAGGTGCAACTACTGAAGTGAATGATTGTTTTAAATCCCATGGAATTTCAATAAAACTTTCTGCTTTGCACCCACGTTATGAATTTGGTCAATTTGACCGAATTGCTGATGAGATATTTACTAGGGTTTTAGAGCTCTGTCGTGAAGCAAAAAAATACAACATTTCACTATGCATAGATGCAGAAGAATCAGAAAGACTTGAGATGTCATTAGTTTTATTCGAGCAACTGCGTCTTGATGAGTCACTTTCTCAGTGGGGAGGGCTTGGCTGTACAAGCATATCAAAAACGTGCTTTATCTGTGCTTGATTTTGTTGAGGATGTTGCTATCCGATCAAAGCATAAAATTATGGTAAGGCTTGTGAAAGGTGCATATTGGGACTCAGAAATCAAGTGTGCACAAGAGCTAGGGTTAAGTGGTTATTCGATATTTACAAGAAAAAGCTATACTGATGTATGCTACCTTGCGTGTGCACAGAAGCTTTTAAGCAAAGTAAATCACTTTTACCCATGCTTTGGAACTCATAATGCCTATACTTTTGCTACTATAATAGAGCTTGCTGACAAAGATCATCCTGGATTTGAGTTTCAGCGTTTACACGGAATGGGTGAGGATTTATATGATTATGCAATGTCAGAACTTGCAACAAGCATCAGCTGTCGTATATATGCACCAGTTGGTAAACGTAGTGATTTATTACCATATCTTGTTAAGCGTCTTCTTGAAAATGGAGCTAATAGTTCGTTCGTCAATCAAATAAATGATCCTAACGTTAAAATTGAAGAATTAGTCTCGGATCCATTAGAAAAAGCTAAAAGTTTAGAATATGAACCTCATCAAAACATTCCATTGCCACAAGATATTTTTGGAGAGGAAAGAAAAAACTCCTTGGGGATGGATATTAGTGATTCAATTACAGTTTCGCAATTTGCAAATGATATAAAAAAATTTAGTGAAAAGAAATGGCAAGTTGGGCCAATAATTGATGGAAAGGCACTACTTGATAGTGCTGAATTTATCGAAGTAGTGAATCCTGCACATTTGGAAAATGTAATTGGAGAAGTGTCAAGTACAACAAGCGCTCAGGCTTTAAATGCTCTTGAAATAGCACATAGTGCTTTTACTAAGTGGCAGAATATTTCAGCAGAAGAGCGCGCTAAATGCCTTGAAAAAGCTGCAGATTTGCTTGAAGAAAGGATGAAAGAGTTGGTTTACATTCTGATCTTGGAAGCAGGAAAAATTTTATCCGATGCAATAGCAGAAGTAAGAGAGGCAATCGACTTTTTGCGCTATTATGCAATGATAGTAAAAAACGAACTGAATGACTGGAAAAAATTGCCAGGTCCAACAGGTGAAGATAACTTCATCTTTTTTGAGGGCAGAGGAGTTTTCTTATGCATATCACCGTGGAATTTTCCACTTGCTATCTTCATTGGGCAGGTTTCAGCTGCACTTGTAGCAGGTAATGCAGTGCTGGCAAAGCCGGCAGAGCAAACGCCGATTATTGCCTATGAAGCCGTTAAGATACTACACGAAGCTGGAATACCAAAAAATGTATTACATCTTGTTCCAGGAGATGGTCGATATTTAGGTAAAATATTAGTGCCAGATAATAGAATTTCCGGTGTAGCTTTTACCGGCTCAACACAGACTGCTCAAATAATTAATAGAATGCTTGCCAGCAGAGATGGTCCTATTGTGCCACTTATCGCTGAAACTGGTGGATTAAATGCTATGATTGTTGATAGTTCTCCTCTTTTAGAGCAGGTAACTAAGGATGTTTTAATTTCTGCATTTCGCAGTGGCGGTCAACGTTGTTCTGCTCTCAGAGTGCTATTTATTCAAGAAGATATAGCAGAAAAACAGATAAAAATGATATGCAATGCAGCTCAAGAACTAAAGATAGGTGACCCAATACAACTGAGCACAGATATTGGTCCAATAATTGACAAAGCATCTATTGATATACTCACTAAACATACGGAAAAAATATCAAGGGATGAAGATTCAAACCTTTTGTCCAAGGTACCCATGGATACAAATTCTTATAATGGTTATTTCTTTCCTCCGTACATTTATGAGATACAAAAAATTTCGCAATTAAAGCAAGAAGTGTTTGGGCCTATTTTACATATCATACGTTTTAATAAGTCGCAGTTAAATGAAGTTATAAGTGATATAAACAATACAGGATATGGACTTACGTTTTCTTTGCAAAGCCGTGTACAAAGTAAGATCGATTTAATAAGCAAGAAAATATCAGTTGGAAATGTATACATCAATCGCAATCAAATAGGTGCAGCAGTTGGAATGCAACCATTTGGCGGTAGAGGACTGTCAGGTACCGGACCAAAAGCTGGTGGTCCTAATTATCTGCAACGTTTTTCTATAGAAAAGGTTGTAAGTGTCAACACTACAGCATGTGGCGGTAACATTACACTTGCGTGTTTGGATTGATTTGCAATTTCTAAATTGGAAGTCCGTGCAGTTGTGTATGCAGTACTAAAACCTAAAACTCATACACTGAAAGGATAGTTGTGATTCTAAGGAGGTTTCAAAGAAAGTCTTGTCTTTAATAAAAGAAAAAGGTTGCTATAATTCTGATAAAAGCACTATAAACAAAATGAATGTAAAAAATATCTTATTAGCGTTTTTAGTACAATTTATATTCGATTTGTCATTATTTGCGGCTGATCCTATTTTGCTTAATTGTATTGAAACTCCAGGGATTTATGATCTTGAAACAAGGCCAAAAAGCTTTAACTCTTCAAATAATTTAAGAAGAAAACCTGGCTCTCCAAATAATGCATCAGGAGAATTAATAAATGTAGTGGGTAGAGTTACTGATGTAAATTGCTTACCGATACAAAATGCTGTGGTTTCTATATGGCACGCAGACTCACTTGGCATGAGCTATTATGATGAAAATGTGGAGCTTGATCCAAATTTTGCTGGATCAGGAAGATTTGTAGTAAATAACCTTGGCTATTATAATTTTATTACAATAGTACCAGGTAAAATTGGTGATAGGGCTCCACACATCAACTTTTTGGTCCAACATCCAGATTTTCCAGAATTCACAACACAAATGTTTTTTGCTAATCATAATTGCGATAACTGTGATGATCTTCTTCTTGGTAATCTTATTGAGAGTGGACTTGCAAGCCTTCTGATAGCACCATTTACTTATAACAATCAGGCCATGAAGACCTACACATTTAATATAACCCTAGGTGGGCATAACAAATTTTCTGATAAAAGATAAAGCCCTTGCATATCAGGGGAGTTCATAGTAGTCTTAAGCGCTATTGTACTTAAAATGTATATGAAAAATATCTTACTAATGTTTTTACTATGTTTTATGTGCAGCTTACAATTATTTGCAACGGAGATGTCAACGATGAAGATAACAATTTCTAAAGCTTTACCCGATTTTGAGACGCTAGTGGTAGGTTTGTTTGAGGGTGATAAGTTTATAACTAATGTTCTACAAGATAAGCAAGCTATAGATAACATCAAGAAATTTAGTGGTTTTAATGGAGGTTTTGGTGAATTTTCCTCCATTACTTCATCAGAGGGAAAAAATATTATAGTTGCTGGTCTTGGAATGAGAGATGAATGGGATGAAAGCAAAGGATTAAATATTGGTGGTAAAATATATTGTGAGCTAAGCAGATTAAGAATCAAGCGAGCGGCAATCTCAATCGAAGGCAATGCAGCAAATGTTGCATACGGTGCATTTTTGCGCAGTTTTAAATTTGATAAGTATAAAACCAAAAAGGATGAAAAAGTTACAGAAGTAGAGGAGATCACAGTGCTAACGAAAGATGAGCAATTCAGTAGTGCTGAAAAATCATTTGAGCGTTTAAGACAAGAAGGTGAAGGCATATTTCTTGCACGTACTCTTACCATTGAACCACCTAATGTTTTATATCCAGAATCCTATGCTGATTATATAAAAACCGAGCTTACTAAGCTTGGCCTTGAAATCGAAGTGCTTGGTAAGAAACAGATGGAAGAGAAAAAAATGGGAGCATTGCTTGGGGTAGCACAGGGAAGTAGTAAAGAGCCAAAATTAGTAGTGATCAAATGGAATGGAGCTTCCAAGGAACAAAAGCCTGTAGCTTTTGTGGGTAAAGGCATAACGTTTGATACTGGTGGAGTGTCACTCAAGCCTTCGCGTGGCATGGAGTCAATGAAATATGACATGGCGGGTTCTGCTACTGTGGTTGGGGTGATGCGTACTCTAGCTGGACGAAAAGCAAAGGTAAATGCAGTTGGTGTAGTTGCACTTGCAGAAAATGCAGTGGACGGTAATGCTCAAAGACCAAGTGATGTAGTAACTTCGATGTCTGGACAGACGATAGAAGTGTTGAACACTGATGCAGAAGGAAGGCTCATACTTGCAGATGCTTTGTGGTATACGCAAGACAGATTCTCACCTAAATTTATGGTTGATCTTGCAACTTTAACTGGTGCTATAGTGGTTGCGCTTGGAAATAATGAATATGCTGGTCTTTTTTCAAATAACGATGAATTAGCAAATCATCTGATTGATGCAGGAAATGAAGTAAATGAAAAATTATGGCGCTTTCCTATGAATGAAACTTATAACAAAATTATTGATTCGCCGATTGCTGATGTGCAAAATATAGCTCCTGCAGGTTCTGGTGGAGATAGTATAATGGCTGCACAGTTTCTACAGCGTTTTGTAAACGACACTTGTTGGGCACATTTAGACATTGCAGGCACTGCTTGGCACGAAAAAGGCACTGATATTTCTCCAAGAGGGGCAGTAGGTTTCGGTGTAAGGTTGCTAAATAAGTTGGTTGAGAAGTACTATGAGATTAATAATTAAGGATCTTTGTATTGAGTTTATAGCTTAATTTACGGCTACATGAATGTCTATTTATAAGACGTAGAAAATGATATCATCAAAGTAACTTACATTTTCTTTTTTGGGGATTCTAAAGTTACACACTTGAGCAGCATCAAGAGAAAGTATTTTGTTCAAATGATGATTGTAATGATGGACTATTAAAACTTTAAAGCTATTTAGCATTGACGGTGTATACTTAAGTGTTAAAATAAAATAAGAAGTTTTTAGGAGTTTATATGGCAGCAGGTGGGAAAGCAAAGACAGCTAGTAAAAATAACCCTACTCAGCGTAAGAAAGCCGAGCAAAAAATGTATAAAGATAAACCGGTAAAACCTGTTAGATATATAGATCGTGATTCGCGCATGAATTATATGTCTGCTCAATATGACAACGGCAATCTGGTTGAAGATGAGGTGAGCGGCAATCCTATAAAGTGGGAAGCTGTATAATGGTTGTGGTTAAAGTTACTATTAATTCTAAGGAATGTGAAGTAGAGCATGGGCTCACTATAATTCAAGCTTGTGAAGTTGTGGGCGTTGAAATTCCACGTTTTTGTTATCATGAGCGTTTAGCAATTGCTGGTAACTGTAGAATGTGTTTGGTTGAAGTGGAGGGTGGACCTCCAAAACCAGTAGCCTCTTGTGCAATGCCAGTTGCAGAAGGGATGGTTATTCACACTGATACCCCTAAGGTTAAAAAAGCACGTGAAGGTGTGCTTGAGTTTTTGCTAATTAACCACCCGCTTGATTGCCCAATTTGCGATCAAGGTGGTGAATGCGATTTGCAAGATATCACGATGGCTTATGGGAAAGGAACCAGCAGACTTGATGAGCATAAAAGAGCTGCGCCAAAAAAACATTTTGGTCCACTGATTGGAACTGCAATGAATAGATGCATTCATTGTACTCGATGTGTTAGATTTTTGTCTGATGTTGCAGGTACAAATGAACTTGGAGGAATCGGAAGGGGAGAAAATGTAGAGATTAGCACTTACATAAAAAGGCATATTAGTTCTGAATTATCTGGAAATATCATAGATCTCTGCCCGGTAGGGGCTTTAACTTCAAAGCCTTACTCCTTTACAGCGCGTCCATGGGAGCTATCACATTGTGAGACTATAGATGTGCTAGATGCTGTGGGAAGTAATATTAGAGTTGATTGTCGTGGTCCTGAAGTTATGCGAATATTGCCAAGACTCAATGAAGAAGTGAACGAAGAATGGATATCAGATAAAACCCGTTTTGCCTATGATGGACTAAAAGTTCAGCGTCTTGATCAACCTTATGTAAAAAAAGATGGTAAATTAGCCCCAGTTGATTGGAATGAAGCACTAACTGTTGCTGCAAAGAAATTAAAGAGTACGAAATCAAACAAAATAGCTGCAATTGCAGGTGATTTAGCAGATTGTGAGTCTATGCTTCTACTCAAAGAAGTGATGCAGAAGCTTGGTTCGGGGAATATAGACTGCAGGCAAGATGGTGCAAATCTTATATCAAGTAATCGTGGATCTTATGTGTTCAATACCACTATTCAGGGTATAGAAAGTGCAGATTTATGCTTGCTAATCAATACGAATCCAAGGATAGAAGCACCAATCATTAATGCAAGATTGAGAAAGAGATATTTACAAGGCAATTTTCCTATTGCAAGCATTGGCCCTAACGTTGAGTATTTATACCATGTTGAGAGGTTAGGCAATAACCCAAATATCTTAGACGAAATAGCAAAAGGAAATCATAAATTTTGCAAGCTGCTGAGTGTTGCCTCAAATCCGATGCTCATCATCGGTCAAGATGCATTAGTAAGAGATGATTCTGAATCAATTTTAGCGCTAACTGGCAAAATTGCAGAAAAGTTTAACATGATCAGAGATAACTGGAATGGCTTTAACGTACTGCATAAGGCTGCAGCAAGGGTTGGTGGACTCGATATTGGATTTGTTCCTAGCAAAGGTGGAAAAGACATTAATCAGATGCTAAAACAGGCAGAAAGTGGCGAGGTGGAAGTTGTTTATCTTCTTGGTGCAGATGAAATTGATACATCAAAATTAGAAAATACATTTGTAATTTATCAAGGCCACCATGGTGATAGGGGAGCGCATATAGCAGATGTCATTCTACCTGGAGCTGCATACACAGAAAAATATGCAACTTATGTAAATACTGAAGGGCGAGTACAGAGAACAAATTTAGCTGTTTTTCCTCCTGGTGAAGCAAAGGAAGATTGGTTGATTATTAAAAATTTATCCCAATATTTGAGCCTTTCCTTGTTATATGATAGTTTATTTGATGTGAGAAAAAAATTAGATACTATCGGTCCACAGTTTAGAAGTGTTGATCAAGTGGTAAAAAATACATGGGTACCAATCAGCAATGGTAAAATAAATTTAAGTAATACGCCTTTTACTTTAAAGGAGTGTAATTTTTATATGACAGACTCAATAGGTCGCGCTTCAAAAATAATGGCAGATTGTACTAAGGATTTTTATGAACACTCTACTTAATATTTTATTTATTCTAACACCATTATTACTAATAACTCTGGTATATTTTCAACGAAAATTAAACTCTATATTTTTGTGTAAAGAACAAAATACATTAGAAAAACAGTTCGTTTATAAGCTAGTTGATTTTATCAATGATATTATTGCACTATTTACGGAAGGATATGTATGGATGGCAATAACATTTATTATAGTTACCGAGGGAAGAGGGAATTATTTGCCTCTTACAATGATCTTAATTATGATGTCACTAGTGTCATTCATATGCATATCATTTTACTATTCTATTAAGCTAAATGCTGTACAGAAAAGTGTTGTCCTATTGATTTCAATAGGGACATTGTCTTTTGTGTCTAGAGCATTTGCTGTATTTTTTATTGCCACAATTATGAACTATTTTTTTGATTTAGGGTTGCATGTACTTGATATTTGATATTCTTTTTCTTCTTATTCCACTTTTGCTTTCAGTAGCATATTTAGTGTACTTTGAGCGTAAAGTTATTGGTGCAATTCAACTAAGGCATGGTCCAAGTGTAGTAGGGCCATTTGGTCTACTACAGCCATTTGCAGATGCTATCAAATTGATAATTAAAGAGCCGATAATACCATTTAGAGCAAACACCATACTGTTTATTATGGCTCCAATGCTCACCTTTATTTTAGCATTAATTTCCTGGGCAGTTATACCATTTGGAGCTGAAATAATTACAGAAAATGGACAGCAGGTAATAATCCCTAAGGTAATAGCAAATATTAATGTTGGAGTGCTTTATGTGCTAGCTATATCCTCTTTGGGAATATATGGCATTATTATTGCAGGCTGGTCTAGTAATTCTAATTATGCATTTCTTGGCGCTATAAGGTCAGCTGCTCAAATGATTTCATATGAAGTTTCAATAGGTCTAATAGTTGCTACAGTTGTTATTACAACTGGCACATTAAATCTTGGAGAGATGGTGGTAGCGAAACATCATATGCCATTTTGGATTGATTTATTACTAATGCCTATAGGAATAATATTTTTTATTTCTTTGCTTGCCGAAACTAATCGTCACCCATTTGACTTACCAGAAGCTGAAGCAGAGCTCGTCTCTGGGTATAACGTCGAGTATTCATCAATGCCTTTTGCTCTCTTTTTCTTGGGAGAATATGCAAATATGATTTTAGCAAGCGCTATGATGACAATATTCTTTCTAGGAGGGTGGTATCCTCCATTAGAGCTTAGTTTGCTGTATAAAATTCCTAGTTTAATCTGGTTTGTTTTGAAGATAGTTGTACTTTTGTTTATATTTGTTTGGATTAGAGCTACAATACCTCGTTATCGTTATGATCAATTAATGCGTCTTGGTTGGAAAGTATTTTTGCCAATATCGGTACTTTGGGTAATACTCATTTCAGGAGTGTTGCTTTTTACTGGGAATTTGCCTGGATCCAATGTTTAATTTCCCAAATACAAGGTTAAGGCGTAGGCGCTCAGGCAAGTGGATTCGCAATTTAACAAGTGAAAGCACTTTATCAGTAAATGATTTGATTTTTCCCTTATTTGTTCATGACGGAGAAGAAACAATTGAGCCAATTTCTGGCTTACCTGATATCAAATGTTATTCAATAGATGGATTAATTTCTATAATTCAGAAAGCTAAGGACTCGGGGATTAATGCTGTTGCAATTTTTCCTGTAGTTGATAGTAAACTAAAATCTGAAAACGCCGAGGAAGCGTACAATCCTGACAATTTAATCTGTAAAGCAATTTGTGCTGTAAAATCAAATGTACCGGATATTGGCATTATTGCAGACATTGCACTAGACCCATACACTACTCACGGTCATGATGGCATTTTAAAAGACGGCAAGATGGATGTGGAAAATGATGAAACTGTGTCAATATTGTGTAAGCAAGCGCTTGTTTTAGCAAAAGCAGGATGCGATATAGTTGCTCCTTCTGATATGATGGATGGCAGGATAGGAAAAATAAGAAAAACATTGGATGATAATAACTTTCAGAATGTGTCAATATTGTCCTATGCAGTAAAGTACTGTTCTAGCTTCTATGCGCCGTTCAGGCAAGTTGTCGGTTCGTGCGCATCATCAAATTTCATCGACAAAAGTGGTTATCAAATGGATTATCGAAATGCACGCGAAGCAATCTGCGAAATTGAAATGGATATAAATGAAGGTGCAGATTTTATTATGATAAAGCCGGGTATGCCATACTTAGATATAATAAAAACAGCAAGTGACAAGTTCAATTTTCCTATTTTTGCTTACCAAGTAAGCGGTGAATACGCAATGATAAAAGCTGCAGCAAATAATGGCTGGCTGGATTATAACAGAGTGATTTATGAGTCCTTAATTGGTTTTAAACGTGCAGGTGCAAGTGCAATATTTACCTATGCTGCACTTGATGTTGCAAAAAATTTGGTATCTACTTAGCAGTGTGGAACATCTAAGTAGGTAGCTGGCCGAAGTGACTTGACAAACCTTCCCACTTTCCTTATCATATCAATAAGAGTATTTATCCTTGTTTTTAATCTCTGCAGATTTAACAACAAAAATTCAGTAAAAAACTCAGGTATATATTGGCAGATTACATAAAATTATAGCGGCTGCATGTCTTTTTTATTTTTTCTACATTCAGCCAAAACACGCTTATTTTAAGCGTTAGCACATTATTACAATGCCAATTTACATTATTATAGGGTCAAAACTCACTACTAACCCCAACTATGGATTAAATAAAGAGATAAAAGTGCAGCTAAGAAGAGGAAAACAGGGTAAGCTCAAGTATTTTATCAATAATTAAGAGGTTACCCATGAAGAAAGATATTACAGAACTTTACTGTTGCGTCGAGGATTTTTGTCGCACAGTCGATGATAATTTTGCTAATATGCTCCTATCAAAAGGAAGAAAACCAACTAGAATACCGGACTTCGGAAATTCTCACCATAATTCTATTATATCATCAATCCCCTTGCAAAAGTTTCAAAGCTTTTTACCTACTTTATCTGCCACTTTATAAATCTGAGTTTTCTAAATTGCCAACATATGACCGATTTATCGCTCTTAAATCACGGGTTTTATGGTATTTAGCATTACTTTTGCAATGGTTCTGCAAACAAGCAAAAATGACAGGTATTGCCTACATAGACACTTCTACAATCGCTGTTTGCCACAAAAAAAGAATCTCCAAGAACAAAGTTTTTGATGGTTTGGCAGAAATTAGTAAGAGCACATATGGTTGGTTTTTTGGCTTTAAATTGCACTTGGTAATTAATGAAATTGGAATCACTTACTCTAACCAAAGGTAACGTTGATGACAGAAAACCTGTGCCAACTCTCACTAAAAGACTGACCGGACTTTTGTTTGGAGATAAGGGCTATATAAAGAAAGAGCTCTTTGAGAAACTCTTTGATAGAGGCCTAAAACTCGTCACTAAAGTAAAAAAAGGTATGAAAAACGTACTCATTTCACTTAAAGAGAAGATTTTACTAAGGAAAAGATCGATTGTTGAGACTGTTTTCGACTCCTTGAAAAACAAATTTGAGATTGAGCACACAAGACACAGATCGCCAACAAATTTCCTAATTCATGTTTTTTCTGTTCTGATTTCCTATTCCATGCAGTCGAAAAAGCCCTCTATTTCTATGCCTTTCTTTGCTGGCTAATCCATAGTTGGGGTTACTAGGGGATTCTTTTGCCTTTTTCTAGCTTGGTAAATTTTTTAATATTTATAGTTAAAGCTTCAGGCCAGCGCGTGACGCATAGCTATACGGAGATTAAAGATGTCATTCAAGTAGCTGACACTGGAATGGCTTTGTTGCACCACTCAAGGAAAGAACAGGCAGTTACTGACTTTCATTCTTATTGGCATATTTTTCCTTTGTCGGCTAAATATCTATTTTATAACAAATTCCATCAGTAACTGCCTGTTCTTTCCTTGAGTGGTGCAACAAAGCCATCCCAGTGTCGGAGCACTGGGATGACAAAAAAGGAGGCTACTAGTATAAAGGGGCAACGGTTTAGATCGTTTTTAACTATTTGCCTTTTTTCTATGCAAGAAGTGTATTGATAAGTCCATTACAATTCAGTATTGTGAAAAATATAAGTCAAGTGTTAGTTAGGACATGGGGATTTTTTTTCAATTTTTGGGTAAGGTGCTAGGCAAGGTTTTTCCTGCCAAAATAGTAAGCTCTTTTTTAGGAGTAGGATATTTACCGGGTTGGCAGCATTATTGGTCTTCTTTTCTAATATTATTTATTACCGACATTATATTAATGCTTACATACGGAGGTGATTTTATACTATATAAAATGCCGAATTCAGGCATAGTTGTAGCTGCTATTTTTACCAAGCTAGCAATAGTTATGTTAGTGCTGCAATTAGTTGGCATATCTATTTTTCATACTCAAGATCCTTCAGCCAGCAGTGATGAGAATATAGTAATACAAATAGCATCAGGGCAGGTGATGACTGTTGCGTTTTCGATGCCGGCAATAATGTCAATTTATTATACTGTAAGTAAATTCTATCTAAGTATATGTAAAGCAATACTTCAATGTCCATTTTGGTTTAATGATCTTATGCATTTGTTCTTTTTCTTTATAATACCTTATTTATTTTTTAATATTGTAGAAGTAATAAAACCATGGCCGATAAGTACGATACAGCTTAGTTATAACAATGCAATATCAATCACATTTGAAGGGATTTTTCATATGTTTTATGCAGTGATTTTATTGTACTTGACTGCATTTATATTCTGCGATCTGACTATGCATGATGCGATTGTTTTAAACAAAAGCATATTTGAGTATGTAAAAGAAAGTTCAATAGCCTTGAGTGACTATTTTCATGGCACTATTAAAAAAATAAGTATAGAATAGTACTTATTTGCTTATGTATTCAGTTTAAAAGATATACAGTTTGCGTGAATCTACAGGATATAATAAAGGGATTACAAGATTTTTGGGCAGATGAAGGGTGTACTATACTTCATCCATATACGTCTGAAGTTGGAGCTGGAACACTACATCCCGCAACAATCATGTCAGCGATTGACGAAAAATCAACAAAAATTGCGTATCTACAACCAGTAATCAGACCTGCAGATGGGCGCTATGGCGACAACCCTAATCGCTTATATCAGCATCATCAATACCAAGTTATAATAAAACCATCTGGCAGCAGTTTGCAAGATGTTTACTTAAATAGCTTAAAAGCTCTTGGTGTATCGACAAAAGAATATGATATTAAGTTTATTGAAGATGATTGGGAAAACCCAAGTGTTGGTGCATCCGGTCTTGGCTGGGAGGTTACATGCAACGGAATGGAAGTAACACAACTTACTTATATACAGCAAGTGGGAGGTATTGACTGCAGAATAATTCCTGGTGAAGTAGCATATGGGTTAGAGCGTTTAGCAATGTGCATACAGGGTGTAGATAATGTTTACGACATAATGTGGAACGGTAGCGGTGCAACTTATGGAGATATTTTTAAACAAAGAGAGCGAGAGTTTTCTTACCTGGCACTTGATTATTATGATACTAAAGTAGTACAACAGCAGTTTGAGGATACAGAAAAACTGTGTAAATTCCTTGTTGAAAAAGAATTGCCGATAGCAGCTTATGACCAATGTATTAAAACGAGCCATCTACTTAATCTACTTGATGCAAGAGGTGTGCTTGGTGTGAATGAACGTACAGCCTATATTGGTAGAGTGAGAGAGTTAACAAAAAAATGCTGTGAATTATATAGAGCAAAGTAGAATATGTTGTCGCAATTATTGTTTGAATGTCTTTCAGAAGAAATTCCATCAAGAATGCAGAATTCATCTGCAGCTCAGGTTAAGAGCTATATCACTAATGCTTTTAGTAAAAATAATGTGAAATTTGCATCTATAGAAGTTTATGTGACTGCACGTCGCATTGCTCTTTTTATTGATGGTATAAGTGCTTTGGAGCTAAAAGATTCTAACAATGAGATTAAAGGACCAAGAGTTAATGCACCGAAAAGTGCTATCGAAGGTTTTTTGAGAAAAAATCGGAAAGGTGAAGAAGATTTACTCATTCGCAAAGTAAACGATGAAGATTTTTACTTCATTAAGAGAGAAAGCTGCTTATTTAACATCAACGGGTTTCTCAAAAATCAACTGGAGGAAATGCTAAAAAACTTTTCTTGGCCAAAGAGTATGAGATGGAGTGAAAGAAAAGAGAGATGGGTTAGGCCAATTAAAAATATTCTATGTATTTTAAATGACGAAATAATACCTATATCTTTTGCAGGGGTTACAGCATGCAACGTGACGTATGGTCATAGGTTTCTTTCAGGTGATGCAGTACTTACTGTTAAAACACCCAAAGACTATTTTGAATTGTTAGAAAAAAATAATGTCATTCTCCAGTTGGACAAAAGAAAGCAATTTATACTAGATCAGATTAATAAGTTTACAAAAGAGGAGAACTTACAACTTGAAAAAAATGATTATTTACTTAATGAATTGGCAGGGCTTATAGAGTGGCCAATAGTATTATTTGGTAAAGTAAAATCATCAGAATTACCGAAGGAAGTAATACTTAGTATAATTAATACGCAGCAAAAGTATCTTGCTTTAAGTGATGGACAGAAAATATCACATTTTGTTACTGTTGTAAATGTTAACAACAATGAAGTTGTCAAAGGCCATGAAAGAATATTAGAAGCACGTCTTGCTGATGCCCAGTTTTTGATATCTCAAGACAAGAAGGAAAACCTAGATTACTATGTCAAAAAATTGAGCTCTATTTCATTTCATGCTTCGCTCGGTAGCGTAGAAGAAAAAGTGAAGCGTATTATCGCTCTTTCAAAGTATATAGCGATATTTATTCCACATGCTTCATTAATTAAAGTTGAACGTGCTGCATATTTAGCAAAGGCAGATCTTGCAACGTTGATAGTGAAAGAATTTCCGGGATTGCAAGGAGTAATGAGTGGATACTACGCTTCTTATTTTCAAGAGGATAAAGAAGTAGTGGAAGCTATAACTGAGCACTATAAGCCAATTGGATCGGACCAAGAATGCCCTAGATCTCCTACTGCGATTGCTGTAGCTATTGCAGACAAAATGGATAGTTTGGTTGGCTTAATTGCAGCAGGTGAGAAAATCTCTGGTTCGTATGATCAGTTTGGTTTGCGTAGAATGACAATTGGTATAATTAGAACAATACTTGAAAATAATTTGCATATTCCAATTAGATTGCTGATAGATAAGTCAGTATCTTTATGTTCAAGGCTTCTATTGAATAAAAATATAACTCCAGTTGATAAGCCAAGTGAAAAACAAATTTTAGAACTAGTATTTAAATTCTGCTTAGAAAGGTTCAAGATTATTTTAAAAAATAGAAATATAAGGCAAGATGTTGTAGATTCAATACTATATAAAGTCGATATTAATGATCTGCTGAAAGCGGAAAAGCAAACTGTGATATTGGATCGTTATCTTAGTACAAAAGAAGGTGAACAGGTTCTAAGCACTTATAAAAGAGCCAGTAACATGATGAGCAAAGTGAGAAAAAGTGATGGCACTACTTATAATGCATCTTACAGTAAGAAGTTTTTGATTGAAGATGAGGAGATTGCGCTATCAAATTGTGCTATAGCTGCTTGTAAAAACATCAAACAAGCGATAGAAAATAACGACTTTAATACAGCGCTTGATGAACTTGCTCGTTTTGCTCCATTTATCAATCAATTTATGGACAGTGTAAAGATTAACTGTGATTCTAATGAGCTTAGAATAAACAGGTTATCTTTGCTTGCAAATGTTGTTTCTACCTTTCATTTAGTAGCAGAGTTTAACCTTATACAGGTTAAACAATTGATAAATGCTCAGGCAATATAAGGAACAAATCAAATCATCTCCACAATCCTGTGGCGTTTATAAGATGATTGGAGATAAGAGTAAGGTTTTATACATTGGTAAAGCAAAAAACTTGAAGTCGAGATTATCTGACTACCTTCAATTCGAAAACCTTTCTGAACGAATCAGAGTAATGATCTCACAGGTTATTAAGGTTGAAATATTCATCACTGAGAATGAAATCGAAGCATTGCTTCTTGAAGCACAGTTAATAAAATCGTTAAAACCATCCTATAATATTTTGCTTAGGGATGGAAAATCTTATCCTTATATAACAATTTCTAAGCATGATTATCCAAGAATAGCGAAATATAGAGGTAAGTTTAAGAAGAATGAGTTTCATTACTACGGCCCTTTTCCATCTGCTGCTGCTGTTAAGAACACTATATTATCATTGCAAAAAGCTTTTCTCTTAAGAGTATGTTCAGATCAATATTTCTCTTCAACAAAAAGACCATGTCTTGAGTATCAAGTTAAGCGCTGTTCAGCACCATGCGTAGATAAAATTACAAAAGATGATTACTGCAAATCAGTAAAACAAGCACAAGATACTCTGCTAGGAAGGAATAAAGAAGTGCAAAGACAGCTATTTTCTACAATGGAAAAGTGCAGTAGGGAAATGAACTACGAGCTTGCTGCTGTCTATAGAGATCGATTGAAATTTCTTCAGCAAATTCAAATGCAGCCAATGGATTTTTCTTTTGAAGAAGATGCAGATTTCTTTAGCGTTGTACGTGAGGCAGACTTAGCATGCATTGGTGTACTATCTTTCAGAGATAAAGGTAACTATGGAAGCATTCCTTACTTCATTGAGAATTGTAGTGATCATTCAAATGATGAAATTTTATCCACCTTTTTGGTCAATTTGTATAATCCAGTTAACACACCACCAGCGCAAATTTACGTTCCCGATTTTATTAAGGATAAGGAAATTATAGAACAAGCACTTTATGCTCTTACTCAAAAATCAATAAAAGTTTTGCATGCGAAAAATAGTAAAGAACGTGATTTGTTGAATTTTATTTACAATAATTCTCAGCATAGTCTAGAACAGAAGCTTACTGATTATAGAAATAACCTAGAAAAGCTCGAAGAGCTTAGGAAGATTTTCTCGTTACCAAATATTCCAAAGCGTATCGAGGTTTATGATAATAGCCATATATCTGGAAATCAACAAGTTGGTGTGATGATTGTTGCAGGGCAGGAAGGTTTTTTAAAAAGTGAATACAAAAAATTTACTATAAAAGAAGAAATTTCAGGTGATGACTATAAAATGATGAGAGAAGTGCTGACTAGACGTTTCTCTGGCAATATAAAAGATATAATCCCTGATTTTTTACTGATTGATGGCGGTCCAGGACATGTTTCCATAGTGCAGAATGTGTTGGAAATATTGAATATAAAAGTTCCTTTTGCTTGTATGGCAAAGGGTCATGATCGTAATGCAGGAAATGAAAGATTTTATGTGCCGGACAGAGAAGAATTTACTCTAGCAAGTGACAGTAAGGTCATGCTTTATTTACAATTGCTGCGTAATGAAGCTCACCGTTTTGCGATAACTTCGCATAGAAAAAAACGCGATAAACAGTTTTTTGCTTCACAATTAAGTGAAATATCCGGTGTTGGCAGTAAAAGAAAGAAGGCACTCATGTCTCATTTTGGTTCTGTAGAAAATATAAGCAAAGCTTCTCTAGCTGAAATTCAAAACGTACCTGGAATTAGTAAAGGTTTAGCAGAAATCATTCTTCAACACGTGAATTCTAAGAAAGGTACTCCTAAATAGGTACTCTAAAATTAACCTTTATTTCTTCTTAATAAGACATAAAAAGCTCCTTTGCCACCATGTTTTTTTATGGCTTGCTGATAGTATAAGATCATATTTCGAACTTTTGTGTCATTCAACCACTTATTTAAGCTATTCTTTATAGTGTCTATTTTATCTGTACTATTACCATGCCCCGTAATTACCAATAAGCACCTATTCCTTGCTTGATAATTTTTGATAATAAAATCTATCAATTTACAATAAGCATTATCTATACTATAGCCATGCAAATCGAGTTTATCGCTTATAAAATATTTGCCCCTATCGATCTTTAATTTTGTATTGTAGTCAAGACAAAATGATGAATCACCATTATCAGTATTAAGAAAATTTTCTTGTAAACTAGAGGCACCTTTATCAATCATAGATTTTATATTTACTTTGTGATCAACTTTCAAAGTAACTTTTCCACATTCTATTGGCTTAACATTTTTTTGCCAATCTAACTCATCATCTGACATAAATTCATTAATTGAACTGCATAATTTTACAACAATATATAAACACAGTAAAATATTGCTTATTCTATAAAAAACTGATTTTCAATAATGAGATGAAATCATCAAAAGCTAATGAAAACTGTTGGATATATGGAAAGCACACTTGTATTTCAGCATTAAGAAACAAAAATAGGCGGTGTATAGAACTGTTAGTAACAGAAAATTTCTACAGAGAATTTGAGAAAGAAATTAAACAATGTGCAGATAGTAAGGGCATTAAACCTCGACTGGTAGAGAACAAAATGTTCAATGATGTTTTACCCAAAGGTGTCAATCATCAAGGAATTGCTTTAAAAGTTGCTCCTATTTTTCACAGCTTAAATATCGAAGAAATAGCTGAAGGTTCAGGTGACAGCTCTACTATAGTCATTTTAGATCAAATTACTGATACACACAATATAGGGTCGATTTTAAGAACCTCAGCTTGTTTCAACATTGATGCACTGGTTTTACCACATCACCATTCACCGAGCGAAAATGCATCTATCGCAAAAGCAGCAAGTGGAGCACTGGATATTGTTCCTCTAATATACGTTACAAACATAGTAAAAACGATGGAGTCTTTAAAAAAGATAGGCTACTGGTGTTATGGGTTTGATTGCAATGCAAAGGAAAATATAGATGAAATAAAGAATTTTGGGCAAAAAAGAGTAATTATTTTTGGTTCTGAAGAGAAAGGAATGCGGAGATTAGTGAAAGAAAGTTGTGATTATCTTTTAAAAATTCCAATGTCAAACGTAATTGATAGTCTAAATGTTTCAAACGCAGCAGCAATAGGACTATATTCCATTTACATTAAAACAAAAATCACTGCAAATTAGTTGCAATAAAACAAGGATGTCATTCCAGCATGTGATACTGGAATGACAACAGTGAATGACATCTTGCGATGTCATTCACTAGCACTTACATTACCAATCCCAAGAAAGAGGTGAACTTGAATCTGTTGGAATCTCGAAGGATGGCTGTGACACTATCTCTTTTATCTCATTTTTAAGCCATTCGCTACCATCTTCTCCAGCTTCTTCTCCAGCTTCTTTAATAGCTTTCTTGAAACTGCTCTCTAGTACAGCTTTAGCAGCTTCAGTGACGTTACCATTACCATTTATAGCATTTCCTATTGTAGTTAACTTAATTAACTCAGCGTTTAAGTCAGCAGGCATCTTATCAGTCTTAGCCTTTATAGCAGTGACATCAGCTCCTAAGGTATCTGTAATCTTATCAGTCTTAGTTTGTATTGCAGTAACCTTATCTCCTAAATTAGCAGAATTTGTAGCAGTTTCTATAGCAGTTACTTTAGCTGTTAAGTCAGCTGGAATAGTATCAGTTTTAGCCTTTATAGCAGTAACATCGGCAGATTTAGCTAAAGGAGCTAGTTCAGCAGATTTAGCTAAATTACCTAACTCAGTTCCTAAATCAGCAGGCATCTTATCAGTCTTAGCCTTTATAGCAGTGACATCAGCTCCTAAGGTATCTGTAATCTTATCAGTCTTAGTTTGTATTGCAGTAACCTTATCTCCTAAATTAGCAGAATTTGTAGCAGTTTCTATAGCAGTTACTTTAGCTGTTAAGTCATCTGGAATAGTATCAGTTTTAGCCTTTATAGCAGTGACATCAGCTCCTAAGGTATCTGTAATCTTATCAGTCTTAGCCTTTATTCCTGATATCAGATCTGTTCCGACTTGAGTTTTTATGGTAACTAAGTCAGCGCTTAAGTCAGCTGGAATAGAATCAGTCTTAGTTTTTATTGCATCTACATTAGTTCCAATACCTAATAATGTAGCAATTGCACCTCCAGTCATGAACTTTGTTGCTGTAGCACTGTAATCTATTTCAGCAGCACCATTAGGTTCATACTTAAAAGTGTTGAAAACATTAGTAGCATTGTCTACACCAAAGGTATACTTATTCTGTGCAGCATCTTCATAAATTATGCTTTTAATGTTAGGGGATGGTACATTTGCTCCAGAGTTGTCTTTAAAAGTTAAACTAGCCATATCACTTTCCGTTAATTATAAAAACCATAATGTGCATGAAAATAATATAAATTCCGTAAATACTAGATTTTGCATAAGATTTCCTTGAAGCTTTTCGCTTCAGAATTCTTCTCTTGTGATCTAAGTATGTAGCAGACGATGTCATCCTAGTAGCCCCTTTGGTGTTATTCCAGTGCTTGACACTGGAATGGCTTTGTTGCACCACTCAAGGAAAGAACAGGCAGTTACTGATGGAATTTGTTATAAAATAGATATTTAGCCGACAAAGGAAAAATATGCCAATAAGAATGAAAGTCAGTAACTGCAATGAATATAACAAATTTCTTCAAGAAAGGGGAAATGTTTTTCATTATATCAACGATGCCATTGAAAATTGGTACGAAAATAGTCCAAAAGTAGCAGGTGGCAACAATGTCTACAGCGACAAAGTAGTGATTCTAATTCACATAATAACCTATCTATTCAGGATTGGTCTTAGGCAAACAGTGGGATTTATAGAGAAATATCTTGAGCAAATAGGGAAAATTTTGCAAATTATCAGCTATTCGCAGGCTTCAAGAAGGTTTAAAAAGCTTAATATCAAAATCAACGACTGCAGAGTTGATAAGAACGATATGGAAGATATTGAAATTGCTATAGATAGTACAGGTATCAGCATCTACAATAATATTCCAGGCCATAGTAAGGCAAATGGTACAGATAGAAAGTATCGCCGCTATGAGCAAACAAGAAAGCTACATGTAATGCTAGAGATAGGTAGTAAAAAAGTTATAGCTGCAAAATACAGTAGTGGAGTTTATTCCGACCACTATGGAGCCTGTGATCTTATTGAAAGAGTGGATACCAAGTATAACATAAGCACGATATATGCAGATAGGGCATATAATCGAAAGAAGTTATACAAACTGTGCGATGAGCTTGACATAAAGACAAGGATTCCTCCGCAAAATAATGCAGTAGAGCATCCAAAGTTGGATTATATGAATGAGAGAAATTCTACAATCAAGCTCATAAAGTCATATGATGAAGATGGTATGAAGAGGTGGAAAAAAGAGATAAATTATTGGAAGAGATCTTATATAGAAAGTTTTTTCTCGCGACTGAAGCAAATATTTGGATTTAGTTTTAGGAATAAATCTGAGATTAATCGTGAGAAGGAACTGCTACTCAAGTGTTATTTGCTTAACAAATTTACTGAAATAGGCATGGCTAAGTTTGATATAGCTTCATGAATTTATTATACATTACCCACTATCCGAAGAGCTGTGCAACAAAGCCCACTGGAATCCATTTTTCCATCATAAGAAACGTTGATTACTTTTATACTAGCAAATTTAACTGGATGCCAGTGTCTGAGCACTGGTATGACACCATCATAAGGTGAACCAGTGTCAGCTACTTGAATGACAAGAAGAGGGCAGGGCCCTCCTTGTATATTAGATATAGGCCGAGTTGTGGTCGTGATAAACGTGATCGCTTGCGCAGTCGAACATTTTCACAAAACCATTCTCTAGATAGAGATTATATTCATGATGTTGATCTAATAACTCAAAGTTATCTTGTGTTTCTAAGCTGAAGTGGCTTGAATCTGATAGCAATTCGTAATTTGGATTATCTATTTTACTAATGCTGCTTATTACTTTGCCATTACCATTTGATATAGCCAAACTATAACTATCACCATCCTTCATTATTTTGATGGATACCTTATCTTCAGGTAACACTATAAGCTTTTTTGTATCACTATCGTGAATTACAAATTTGCCATCTTTAAAGTAATACTTGTCTTCCGGCAAAGCACCAACCTTGTATTCTGATGTATGCAGTTTGTTCCAAAAATCTAACACAGATTGCTTTTCTGCTCCTTCTGCCCTATCATACAAAGCTTTTACATCATTATAATCTATGGTTACATTTGCCTTATGCTTTCCTTATGAATCTCGATCATAGCTCTTTTCTATTTTCAAGATTGTGTCTTTCAACACTACCTGCTCTTTCTCCTCCACTGAAGCTGACCTTTTTGCCCTTGTTGGAATTTGTGGTTGATCAGACTGTATTTCACTATTGTCGTTTCTCTCTTCAGCAACAACATTAGTAGTACTATGAACTTCTGTCTTAGTTTCACTTACTTGCCCTTTTGGACTTTCGGTTTCCCTTGTGTATATCCTTTGATAGTCAGTGTAGCCTCTATTAGTGTCACCGATATCGCCATCACCTTGATCAAAAGTTATTTTTTTACTTCCATTTCCCATATCCTCAATTTCAACTTGAGGAGAAACAGATGATAGGAAATCGTTATAACTGTAGTTATAATCAGCAGAAAAGAATATTTTTCCTTTGAAGTTATGGAAATTATTAGATAACATTCCAATTTCTTCATCAGTATCACCATCAAATAGTTTTACTTTAGTGAAATATCTTTGATTGTTGATTCTCACTATTTCACCACTCGAGTTTCTTTGTATCTGATAATCATTTGGATCATGTTTAATGGTAAAAAGTTTACCAGGGGCATATTTTTCTAAGTTTATAAGGCCCACATTTATATGTTTATGAGAATAATCTCTCTTTTCATATTCATGTGCAAATACTGGGTTGATATATTTGTATTCTTCTGGTATAGTATTACCTTGAGCATCATACCTATATTCATTACCACGTTCATCAGCTGGCACTAATTTGTATCCGTCATCCTTTTGCACTAACTTTAGATGAGTAACTTCTTCAGGTAACTGATAGCGTACATTTTTTCCGTGATCATGAATGAATAAGTTACTCCCATTTACAACTTCACCTCTTTCATTTTTCATCTCTTCAGTGATATAGAAGCCCATATTTTTGAATGCATGTAGATTTTCGCCTCCTTGCTTTACAACCGCTTCGTATACATCGTCGTCTGTTCTATCAGTCCCTTTATCATCCAATAATGTTCCTTTTTCTACGATTACACCGCTTTCTCTTTGCTCATCAGAATATTGAGCATGCTTTGAATCCTGATGATTTAGAATTTTGGTCCCTCTAAGAAGCAGAGAATCTAAATCTTTTTGAATGTGTCCAGTGCTAGGATGCAACAATTCATTTTCATGTAAATGTGCTTCATCAAAGTATTCATCACGTTCAACTGTTCTGCCATCTATCAGAGAAGCTTTATAATGACCATTTTCTTTTGTAATAGCCATATAAGCACCACCGTCATATTGAGTATTCAAGTTGTGCAATATGTCCTCAAAAACAAAAGTTTCTTTAGTTTGACCTTCAACTTGCTTAAAAAAGCCCGATTCGCTCGACAACTCTCCAAGCTTTGTATTCCCATCATATATAGATAGTGCACCCATATCTCCGTGACCAAGAGCTTTGATAGAGAAAACTTTACCTTCTTGTAGATTAATATGAGCACCTCTGATTAGGTTTGGATCGATATTAACCATCTCTTCTAACATCTTTTCTACGTCAATGTTCTGAGTTGACTTTAACTGTTTTGAACCAGTGCTTATCATCTCATCAAGCAAGGATTTTTTCAATTCTTCATATCGAGAGGAAGAAGTAATGAAATTATATTGTTCCAAAAGTTTTTCACGAGAAATCTCTTGCCTATGGTATTTTTCACGTACTGCATCGGATTCCTTGCGAATCTGCTCATCCAGGGCTTTCAATGCATTATCATAAACTTTTTTTAAATTCTCATCGTAATTTGACAATGTCCTTAAAGCCTGACTTTTATACTCTAGACTGTTTTGGTATTCATTACCTTGTTGGTCAGAGTAAGTTAGTTTATCCTGTCCATCGGAAGTTTTTACTACCTTAAGGAAATGATATTCCTTTGATATATCAAGTGTATCATTTGTTGCTCTATTTATAGCACGAGCAACATCATAAAACGCAACATGTTCTACAGGAGAAAAACTTCCAACGTTTTCTCCATCTATTTTTTCTATATTTGCTTTATAATACGATACATCTTTAATTTCTCCACCCACTATTTCTTGACCAGTTGCTATAAAATCTCCTTTTGTAACTTGCAAAGCGTTGAGATGTTCCATTGCAGTTTCTGTATCATTCTCAGCAAGCCAACTTTTGAAGTCAGCATCATGTCCTTTTATGTCTTTCAAGAAACTTTTTGATTCATCTGAGTTACCTTGACGTAAAGCATCTAGGTAGTCTCTTAATAAACTAGGATCTTTTTCCTGTAAGTACATTATCAACGCATGGCCTGTCTTATAAACCAAACTATTTTCTTCGCTGTTATTTGAATATTTTAAACTTAAAATTTTATCTAAATCTAGATTTGCAGCTTCGGTTTTATCGATACTTGACCCTTGAGCATTGAACTTGTGATCTGAATGGTGCTCAAAGTAATCTGCAATTCCCTCCATTAATACTGTAGGTAGAGATTTTCCTCCTGTAGCCAAGTAAGTTAAACCATGTGCAAATTCATGCTGAAGGTTATGAACGCCACCTTGCTGATAGACATACATCTCAGCAAAAATATCAGCTTCTCCTTTGTAGTAACATTTACCACCTTCATCTCCAAGGTAAGAACCAAAACGTTCGCTTCCACCAAGGTGAGTGTAATCAGCCTTATCATCAAACACATAAATTTTGAATGTTTGTTCTGAGCTACCAGGCTCCAGCTTAAATGCATCTTTAAAATTAGTAGCTGTTTCTCTTATCTCACTTTCAATGTGAGCAACTTTACTTGTTCTTAAATCATGAGAATGAACCTCTACTTTGATATTTAAATCTTTAACTTCTATGATATGCTTGTTGTTAAAATATTCATCTTTAGATATATTTTTATTTACTTGTCGATTGATTGTCATTACTTTAACCCCTAATTTATTAGTCTTTACAATATCAAGCATAAAGCTACTTCCGCTAAGAAAGTGTAAATTCTCATATTGATATAATTTATATCTTAATAAAAAAGTATAGATAGTTAACTCAATATGAAAAATCGAGAATATAGATAAAATTCTATAGCTAACCTCAGGCAGCCGCTAAGAGCATGTCTTCAAACTATATAGGAAGCAGTGAATAATGTCATTTCAGTAAAAAATGTATGAACATTTTAGCTAATTTACATAGCGAACGGTGTTACCCCAGTATCACAACACCGGGGTAACGATAAAGGAGAGAGTAGCTATATGCTCTGTTCTGGGATATTTGGTTGTTCAGTATCAACATCTTCCAATTTTGTAAAAACAGTTCTTGACAATGCAGCACCAGCTCCACCCCCAATTGCAGCTGCAGCTACAGTTATAAGGTCAGATTTGAAAGATTCTATATGAGTATTAAGGATGATGTAAGAAATCGATGTACATAATCCTGCAATAACTCCTGATAATACAATATTTTTTGTACTAATTGACTTGCATACTTTTTTTAAATTATCTGCAATTAGCGCTGACTTCTGTCTTGCTTCAGAATTATCTGACATTGACTCCACTATGTGTTCTAAATTATTTACAACTGGCATAGATAGCAGTCCTCCAAGTGTTGCTGCAACAACTGCACCTACTTTTGATTTTCCAAGACTAGTTTTTGAGATTATTGTCGTAGATATTAAAAGTATTACTAAAGACATAGGAATTATTGGATTTTTATTTTCTTGGTGTCTTTTCTCTGACTCTTGTTGTTCCCATGATGAGTGTTCATCATAAGTTTGTTGACTAGGATCATCTCCATTATCGTACTGGCTTTTTTTTTCTGGATCAGATAATACTTCGAATGCTTCTGATATCTTTTTGAACTTTTCCTCGCACTCTTTAAATTTTTTTTTCAGTTGAATTAGTTGATCTCTTTCTGCTTCTGAAAGGTGCGTCTTTGCTTTTAACATATTGAGATCTACTATTTCAGGAAATTTATCTGGATGAAACTTAAGTGCTAATTTTCGATATGCTTTTTTTATCTCATCTTGAGTAGCATTTCTTTCTACTTCTAATACTTTATAATGATCAATCATTTATTCCTCTCTATTTTGAAACATTTTTCATTACATCACCAATACTACATCTTTATGAAAGCACGGTAATACAATATAAATGTGTAGCAAATATTATAATAACTGTCAAAATTTTAATAAATTGAGTAAAGATTTATAAAAAATACTAAACCCTGTAGCGTTACAAGAAATTTGTTTATTTACCTTCTTAAAATTGCAAAAAACACCCACCTTTGTAAGAGCAAGCCGCATAAATACGTGGTTGTAAAAATAGAAGCTTCAAATTGCTGCAACAAAGTCAGGTAAATTAGTTCAGGTAAATTAGTTCGTATATAAATGTGGCAAAAGTAGGCTAATATAGATATTTTCACGATATACTAAATTTTCCTACTATTTCCAAATAAATTACATTAACTTGGACATGAATGGAATGAAAGTGTATATTTATATAAGCAGCTTCTTATTTATAAAATCAGAAGTAACTTAGACGGATTTAAGATAGAACTATTACAGTTTACATTAAATCTTAATGACTCTTTTTTTACGTTCAATTGTTTTACTATCAGGAGGTAACTTACATGTCGTTGATCACCTTATATCACGCCATTTTTGATACTTTCAACACTTATGGAAATTTGTCAAGGAGTTTCATCCAGCAAGAAGTCTAAAAGCAAATTGACTTTCATTTCACTGAAGCACTATACTAAAGCTACGATGGGTAATTAGCTCAGTTGGTAGAGCACTTGCTTGACGTGCAAGGGGTCGCTGGTTCGAGCCCAGTGTTACCCACGATTTTTGCTCATAAAAAGATTTTATATGACAGCAGTGCACAATGGCAAACACTCAATAGCAGAGTCCAAGCGCTTAATTTATTCCATAATAATAGTCGCAATAACAATGCTTATGGAGATAGCAGGTGGAGTAATTTCACATTCGCTTGCTCTACTATCAGATGCAGGACATATGCTCACTGATCTTTTTGCCTTGGTTTTAAGCTGGATAGCACACAAATTTTCAGCTAAGAAATCTGATTTACAGAGGTCATATGGGTATCACAGATTGCAGATAATTGCAGCATTTGTTAATGGTTTAACTCTATTTTTCATTGCAGCGGTCATTATAATTGAATCAATAAAGAGATTCATTTGTCCGGTCAATGTTGAATGGAAAGTAATGCTAATAATTGCCACACTTGGCCTGATCTCTAACATTATAGTCTTTTTTATATTACATAGTAAATGCGAAAGTAATATAAACATAAAAAGTGCTGTATTGCATGTTATCGGAGATATTTTAGGTTCTGTAGCTGCTATACTTGCATCCATAATTATCATGTTTACCGGATGGCAAATAGTGGACCCTATTTTGTCAGTATTTGTCAGTGTAATAATCTTAAACAGTGGCTATAAAATTCTCAAGAATTCTTGCCATATACTCCTTGAAGGTACACCTGAGAGTGTATCTGCTGAGGAGATAAAAAGTGAGATTGTATCTAAGTTACCTGAAGTGATAGATGTGCATCATATACATGCATGGTCACTATCTGATAATTATTTTATACTTACTATGCATGCCAAGATAAAGCAAAATGGGCAACATACTAATATTCTGTATGAGATAAAAAAAATACTATTAAATAGATTTGAAATTGCACACTCTACAGTTGAAATTGAATACGATGAGTGCGTAGACAGTAAAATACTTAAGCATTGACATCTATAGGCTATTTGTTATTACTACAATATCATAATATTATAGAGAGTAGGCTATGATAGGTGTTTCCCAAATACAATTTCCTGGAAAGGATTCTTACAGATTAAAGACAGCAAGTTACTTCGCAGCTTTTGTTTCTTTAAGCATTTTAGTTAATCCTGCCAATGTCTTTTTATCTTTTGCCACATTGTTTTTTAGATCTGAAATAAAAACTTTTTACGTTTATAAAGACATAAAAGCTGCAAAGCAGGAAAAAATAAGTAAAAAGGAATATTGGGAAATATTTTTTGAGAAAAATAAAATTAAGATAGCATCTTTCCTTTTATTTTTTGCCTCTATAACATATATAACTTTTACAACTACTTTCCTGCTTGTTTCGTTACTTGCAACAATACCACTTGCAATGATTTTAATTCTATTACAAAGTGAATTAAGGCCAAAGGATTTTAATCCATTTACGTTACTCAAAGCTGCTATTAGTTTCTTTTTAGAAGGCATAAAAGAAAACTCACGTGGGCTAGTCAATAGCTTTGATATTAAGCTTGAACATTTACTACCCCATCAATTAAATAATGATATCATTAAAAATATTGACAAATTAAAAGATAAATATACTGAACAAGTATCTGAAGACACTATTAATAATGAGGGATTTAAAGAATTTATTGAATATATAAATCACTTACATATGCTTGATGGCCAACCATTTAGTAATGAGAATAAGGGAAAATTAGTAATGTTTTTGCAAGATTTTTGCAAAGGTAATGAGAAACATAGCTCTGGCTTCACTGGTGGACAAATTCTTCTGTTAGTTCTTAGAGCCTGCAATGATGGAGATAGAGAAGCTGTAAAAAATAAAAAAGACGCGTTGATTGCAAATTTACTAGATAGCCAAACTTTCTCTAGAAAAGAACGAATTCCTAACACATGTTTTACTGGTGTTATCTACAGAATGTTAAGTACATTAGAGGGTATTCATTCCGATCCAGAGATTAAATTTACACCACCTAGACAAATGCTCCTTACAGAAGCAGAAAATGAAGCACGTAAGTTTATGTTAGACAGGCTAAAAAATAAGAAGAACAGTAAAGAAATTCTTAGGGCTTGGCATAACGCCCAAAATAATTATGAAGATGATAAAAGTCAAAAAATAGTTGATGATTTTATTGCAGAAGTAAGCGTTCCTTTAATGAGAAGGTTGCTAAGTTTTACTTCTCAGTATAGTGAACAAATTGTGCTGACATTAATGAAAAATATCAGCTCTGTAAAGTTAAATAAATTAGAGCACTTTGTGTTGGGTCAGCACATGAGAGATAGACTGCAGGAGCATGCTTTAGATGACCAACTCGAAAATATCAAAGAAAAAGTCTTTTTGAAGCTTTTAAACCAAAATTTACTTAGGATAGATTTTGCTCTTAAGGATTCATTTTTGAATGAAGCTAAGGGAATAGCTGACGAAATAATAAAAGAAGAAGTAGAGAAATTTAGGTCAGAAACTGCTGAAAAGGCTAGGAAAGTTAACCCTATAGAAGCTCAAATAGATGCTACATTGCAAAATCTGTCAGCCTTGCCACGAGAAAGGAAGTGTTGCATTGCATATAACAGACTAAATGGACAATATAAAGGTGATGAAAGAGAAATAATGGAGAACATCTTACTAAAAAAATTAGAGATAACGAAAGAAGAAATGAATAAGATGCTAGAAGAGTATGATATACGTAAGCTAAAATTAGCACTTGATGATGCATGTAAAAAAAGTGGAAAAAACATGGAAGAAATAATAAAAGAAGTAGAAGAAGTAGTCTCAAGTCGTCTCTCACATGGAGTATCCGCTAGTAATGTAGTAGAAGGAATGAGACATAGCTCATAAAAACTTACGTTCTCTGCCTTGCAGAAGATTTGCAATATTTTTGTAATGCTTCAAGAAAATTAATATCGCTACAGTGAGTAGTATAAGGAATAACTCCTTTTGAAAAAAGAAAGATGCTATAACAGCTGCTGCAGTAGCAGCCAAGGAAGCAAGAGAGGAGTACCGAAAGATAAAAAATACTATTAGCCAGACAAATACAAATGCTAATGCTATAGAAATGTTAAGTGCTATCAAAACTCCCAAAGTTGTTGCAACCCCCTTTCCTCCATTGAACCTTAGCCAAATAGGAAACATATGACCTAGAACTGCTAAAATTGCAGATACATATATATATAAATCGTTATTATCACAAAATTGTTGTGCTGTATAAACCGCGACAAATCCTTTCAAAGAGTCTAAAAATAATGCGAGGACAGCAAGTCTCTTATTTCCTGTTCTTGCAACATTTGTAGCACCAATGTTTCCTGAACCTACTTCTCTTAAATTTATACCATTTATTTTTGCAATAATTAAGCTAAACGGTATTGAACCGATTACGTAAGATAATATAAGAATTATATATTTCTCCATTATACTAAAAATCTAGTTGATCTTGTTATTCCTCAGTCTTTTTAGATAGCATTGAACTTCATCATTAATCTGATTGCTAAACAGTATAAGTGCTGTCATATTGATGAGTGCTAAACAAGAGAATAAAGCCCCACCAATATTAGCAATAGCCATTATATCTTTAGACAAACCTGACAAAAATGCAACTACCACCACCGCTATACGATATATTACTACACTTTTTACACCAAACAAATACAGCCATCCCATTTCACAACAATATACAAATGAAATTACTGAGGAAAACGCAAACAAAGGCGCAGCGATGGTTAAAAGTATAGGAAACCAAGAAGAAACTGTTTCAAATGCTTTTTGGGTGATCAATATTCCCTCGCCAATGCCAGTCTGGTATGCGCCTGTTATTACTATTGTTATTCCTGTCAAACAACAAATTAACATTGTATCGAAGCATGGTTCTATCATAGCAACTAGACCAGTCCTAACCGGCTCCTCATCTTTAGCTACAGCGTGAGTAATTGCAGCAGAACCAACACCTGCTTCACTGGCAAAAATTGCCCTTTGAATCCCAGCGACAAATGCTCCTACTACTCCACCACCAACAGCATTGAAGTCTATCATACTGGAAAACAATATTTTTAATGTATTGCTAAAATTGTGAATATTGAATGCAATAATCGTGAAACAACTCAAAATATATATGAGTGACATAATAGGCACTAGTGCAGAAGATACTCTAGCTATTCTCCTGATTCCACCGATAATCACTAGAGCAAGTAATGTAGAAATTATGAAGGAAAGAACCCAAGGATGACTATCTATCCAGCTTGAATAGCCAGATAATATTGAAACCATTTGATTAGTCTGAAATGCTACACTTCCACCAAGACCTGACAATACAAAAAACACTGCATATATTGCAGCTATCACAATACCAAGCTTCTTAAATCCAAATTCCTCTAGTCCATTTCTTATATATTGAAAGGGACCACTGAATAACTGCTCTTGACCTTCTGTTCTGTGCCTGAATGCTAAAGTCACTTCAGCGAATTTTGCAGACATACCAAAAAAGCCTGTGATCATCATCCAAGGTACCGCTCCTGGCCCTCCCATTGAAATTGCAATTGCAACACCAGCAACAGTTCCAAGACCTACTGTGCTTGATAGCGCGGTTACAAATGCCTGAAAATGCGTAATGTGACCATCATGATGATCTGTGTCATATTTTCCACATAAAATAGCGAACGCATGCTTAAACATCCTTATGTTGAGAAATCTAAAACGTAGTGTTAGAAATATATAACCAAAGGCCAATAAAAGAATTATAAATGGTACGTGAAAGATCTTGAAAAACAACACTTCATTCATGAAGTTGCTTACTCCATTTAATGCAGTGTCATAACTTTTATGAAAAACTGAAGCAGCGTATACATCGTTAAACGATAGGCAAAATAACATCATGCAAAGCAATCTATAAATCATGTTTAATACCTTTTGTAATAAGAATCTATTGTATTTAAGACTTCCCTTCTCAGTAGATATATTGCAACAGCATTTGGAATCATAAGGCACATAAACAGGCTATCGCCTAAATAAGATATAAATTCTATATTTTTTGACATACAACTGATATACACTGAACCCACTATAAGAATTTGGAACAATATCAGTACTTTTTTGTTACCAAATAAGTACAACAGGGCAACTTCACAGTAGTAATAGTAAGCTATTATTGTGGAAAATGCAAAGGAAAACATTATCAGCGGAAGAGCTAGCTTGCTCAATAAAGGCAAGGCTGTTGAAAATGCTGAACTAACTAGAGTAATATCACCAATTTCATTGGTACTGTGCATACCAGTAATAATTATCACAACACCAGTCAAAAATGAGACTAATATTGTGTCTACAAATGGTGCAATCATTGCAACACTTCCAACTTTAACTGGGTCTTTCTCTTTTACAATCGAATGTGCTATAGCTGCTGTTCCAGTACCTGCTTCATTAGCAAACACTGACCTTCTTACCCCTGCTATTAATCCACTCAATACTCCACCTCCTATAGCTGATTTGTTAAAGATATCTTGAAATATTATAGATAGAGCATTCAGTAGATTATTTCCGTTTACACAGATTAAATATATACACATGCCTATATATAACATTATCATGATCGGCCCTAAACCTGTTGCAACTAAAGCAATTCGCTTTATTCCTCCCAGTATTACAATTAATACAAATAGCGAGATAATAACAGATGTGTTGTATTCAAATAAGTTACTTGACAACGCTGCAATTTGATTTGCCTGAAATGGTATGCCGCCTAGAATCATTGCAACAAGCAGCATAACTGCGTAGATAAATGCAAGGAATTTGCCAGTCTTCATAAATCCAATCTTTGCAAGTCCATGTTCCATATAATAAAAAGCCCCACCAGTTGTGTTTTCAGAGCGATGAGTAAATGCAAGCACTACTTCAGCAAATTTTATTGACATGCCAAGTACTCCGGTAATTATCATCCAAAAAACTGCACTTGGCCCCCCTATTGTAATAGCTATTGCAACTCCTGATATTGTTCCAAGACCAACTGTTCCTGAAATTACCGTTGCAAATGCCTGAATGTGGGTGATTATGCCGTTATTATTATGGCTCTCTAGGTTGAATAGTGTTTGTATTCCATATTTGAACAACCTAAAGTTAATGAATTTGAATCGAATCGTACAAAAAACCCCAGTTGCAATTACCCAAATAATTATAAATGGTATGTTGAATATCTTTATATATAAAAAAGAGTTTAATAGATCAGTTACTTTTATAATCATGCTGCTCACTATTTTTTATGTAGCTGACTAGTTTTATATGCGTAATGTATATAAAGTCCGATACTTATTGGAATAGTCAAGATATAAACTACACCTAAAATTGGTAGTGTTATCCAGGGCTTGCTTATAAACAGTATGATCAATATTCCAAAAAATGACACAAATATATAGGATAAACTTTTAGGGACATAAATGTATTTTGCAGAGAAAGTTGGAATATGACTTATCGAAAAAAATGAGATGGTCAAAAAGTAACAAGCTGTATTCTTTACGTTAAAAAATTGCTCTATAAGAAGTAGATATTCACTTTCATGAGATTGAAAGGTAATAATTATTGGAAACAGAACAAGTAAAGCGCATACAGGGGCTGGAACACCAGAAAAGAAAAATTTTTTCCAGTATAATTGCTCTAAATGTAGCGAAACATTGAATCTTGCAAGTCTTATTGATATGCAGATTACATATATCATTACTAAAATCCATCCTACAACTTTAATTTCATTTAACTTCCAAAAATATAAAAGAAAAGCAGGTGCTGAACCAAAATTTAGAAAATCTGCAAAAGAATCGAGTTGTGCTCCAAAATCGCTGGTTGATTTTAAAATTCTGGCTATTCTGCCATCCATTCCATCTATTATTGCTGCAATGATAATAAAAATTGCTGAAAATTCCCATTGTTCATTAAATGTGAATTTAAGTGAAGTAAGGCCAGCACATAAACCTAATAAAGTTATAAAGTTTGGGAATAACTTGGTAATAGGTAAAAATTTACTGTTACTTTCATCGTTATTCATATAACATCAAAAGTAAGCTTTTCTTGTTTATTAAAATCTGCTATAATTGTTTCACCGCCAATAACAGTTTGCCCTTCTGAAACTCTTACTTCTATGCCAATGGGAATATAAATATTTACTCTGCTACCAAATCTTATAATTCCAAATCGTTCACCTGCTTTTACACTCTGAGATGTCCTCAAATTACAAACAATACGGCGTGCAATAAATCCAGCTATTTGCTCTACAATGATTTCTTTTCCCTTCTCATATTCAATCGCAATAACCTGCTTTTCATTCTCATTACTAGACCTATTGCTTATTGCGGAAACAAACTTGCCTTTTTTATAACTCATTTCCTTTATTGTACCAGATATTGGTATACGATTAACGTGGACATTCAAAACACTTAGAAATATGCTAACAAGCGTAAACTTCTTTTCTTCTTCATTCTCTTCTGATAAAGAGTAACTAACTTCTTCTATCTTTGAAATTACACCATCAGCAGGACTTAATATAAAGTCCTTATTGTTTGGTACAGCTCTTGCTGGATCACGAAAAAAATAGGTACATAATAACGTTGGAAATAAGCAAGTAATTCCAGCTCCCCAAGATATAGAGAATGCTATACATGTTACGATAAAGGAAACAACTATAAATAAATAACCTTCTCTGTTTATGTTAGGTAAACCAAAGCACATAATTTATTCTCGATAATTCATTATTAACAATTTATCATTTATAATTTCTCATGAAAAGCTTTTTTTCACTTCTTCACTTTTGGAATGGTTATATAAACATTTGCTTATATAACCATTGATAGAGATTAATTTTTAATGAAAATTTAATTTCTTAGCTATTGTTAATATTATTTTAATAAAAACTTAATAATAATTCTTAATAATATATGAATTGTTGTGTTCTTAATTTCGTATGACAGGGGAAATAGAAAAAGATGAATCTCCTTCCTTATACTCTGCAATTCGGATGGGTGATATTGAAGCTACAGAGCTGCTAATAAAGTTTGGTGCAAATGTCAATGATAATTATGAACGTAATCGTACACCACTACATATTGCTATCGGGTATAAGCAGTTTGAAATAGCGAAATTGCTGATAAATAACGGAGCAAACGTTAACGCAAAAACTGGAAATCATGGCAAAGATGACTTAACACCAATGCACCTTGCAATTTTTGCAAACACGCCAGAGTTTATAGAATTGCTAGCTAGCAATGGTGCGTCAATTGATGAAAGAGAAAGCACTGAAGGACATACACCTTTTCACCTTGCTACTTTATATGGAAATAAAAGTGTAATACAAGCCTTAGTTGACAAGGGACAGAATATTGAAGATATTGATAATAATGGGCGTACAGCTTTATTTTTAGCTATTAGGCAATGCACTGAAGCAAAGGATGATAGCAGAGTAGAAGTTATCGAGTATTTGATAAATAAACTCAAAGCAGACATAACGAAAAAGATAATAATAACAACACAATACTTTTTCCTGCTGCTAATAATTGTCCTGGAAAAGTAGTGGAACTCATCATTAAACAATATATAGAAAGCTTTGGTAGAGATCGGTTGAAGAATTTTATCAATCACAAAAATAAAGCTGGAATGGATGCCTTGGATATTGCACTCAATAGTGGGAATGAAAAGGCCATTGAAGTACTTAGCTCATATGGAGCAGATATCGAGAATAAAGTAACTCCCAAGATTACTGTAGAAAAACCAAATAGTACCTTAGATGGAGCGGAAAGTATAGAAGTGGTATCCCCAATCAAACAAAAATAAAAGCAGCTCTAAATTCCTTGCTTTATTTACATTCTTTCTATAGTATGATATATTAATGTTAGAATAGGGTATGTTTGCAGGTCAAAATAATAATCAACAGCAAAATAGAAATAGAGCACAGGCTTTAATAGAAAGAGTGCAAAATGCTTACAACAACACTAATAAAATTAAAAGATTCATTAATATAGTTTTATTAGTAAGTATGATTCCTTCATTTTTTCTTCTTGTACAGCTCTCTTTGTATTTATCATTAGTAAATTATTTTTTCAAACCAAGGGAAAATGAAAAAAGATTATCAGCGTGGCCAAAAAATGTTATTAGAATAACATTAAGCATTTTTTTAATTATACACATTATTAATTCCTGTGTGCTTTTGGTACTGCCTATATTGTGCTTATGTTTGCTAAACAAATCACTCATTGAAGAAATACAGCAGTTTAACGATTTAATACAACAAATTCCAGAGGAAGAAAGGCCTATTTTCTTTCAAGATTTAGCAGCCATTCCTTTTATGGCACAAACTACTCATGACCCAAGTGCAGTTGCTAGTATAAACTTGAGTGTTGATAGACTCATAGAAAAGTATAAAGAGAATTTAAGCAAAGATGAATTCTATGTACAGCTAAATAGAGGCAACACAACCGACATTGAAGAGTACATCAAACAATCAAATGAATTTACAGAAGGCGATAAATCTCATGCACTTGAATGCTTAAGATTTATCAATAGAACAGGAGATAATTTTAAAGACAATCATAGTAAGTTAACATTAAAGCAAGCAGCTATTTTATGTTGGAAAGCCTGCAATGATAGAAATACAGGAACAGAGAATCAAAGAATTCCTTTGAGTGATGCAGGCATAAAAAATAGAAAGGATATGTTTGTAAAAGGTCTTGTAGACGCTGCAACAACTTATGGTAATCAAGGTCAAAGTTGTGCAGGTGGAACATACAATAAATTATTTGAGTCTTTATCTGGCTTACATCCATCAGTGGTTATTACACTCGATGGAGAAGAGGCTAGAGAAATGATAAAAGAAACGATCACACAAAAATTCCCTGAAATGGCCAGAGCCAATTTCACCAATTTCTCTGGAACAGAACAAGAAAGGATCCGTAGCGAGTTACCAGAGTTATCATCTGAAACAGTAAGGTATATTATGACTACGCATTCAGCTCTTGAGAGAAGGTGTCAAGAGTTCAGCAATAGATTAAACAATGATAAAAAGAATGAAATATTAGAAGAGTGTATGAGCAACTTATCCTGTGTTGAGCTAGAAAGTCCAATTGAAAGGAGAAGGTAAATTGTATTTGATTGTCGCCATTTATTTTAAAATATGAAGCAGAGTTTTGTATGATTATTTGAACTTAAGTTTATGTATTGAAATAACATGTAAAACCACTTCGTGTAGGTGATATGTTATGTTTTATCTACATGTCAAGGATCCTTCTCTCAACTTAAAGATGTTGCTAATCAGCACATACAAATGTAATATTAATTAATATTTATAAATAAAGCAATTCCATGGAAAGTAACTACAACGCCGACGCAATAAAAATCCTAAGAGGTCTTGATGCTGTAAGAAAGCGTCCAGGTATGTATATTGGTGACACTGATGATGGATCAGGCTTGCACCATATGGTGTATGAGGTTGTTGATAATGCGATAGATGAGTCTTTAGCTGGTTATTGTAGTAAGATTGAAGTTAGCATAAATGAAGATGGTTCAGTTTCTGTAACCGACAACGGTCGTGGCATTCCAACAGACATTCATCCAGAGGAAGGAATATCGGCAGCAGAAGTAATAATGACCCAATTGCATGCAGGAGGTAAATTTGACAGCAATACCTATAAGGTTTCCGGAGGATTACATGGTGTTGGAATTTCAGTTGTGAATGCATTATCAAGTTGGCTGGAATTAACCATCTGGCGCAATAAAAAAGAACATTTTATGCGCTTTGAAGATGGTGAGTCTATTGAATCTTTAAAGATAATTAATGAAAACACAAATAAAAGAGGAACTAGAGTAACGTTTATGCCATCAACGGGGACTTTTAGTAGTATTGATTTTAGTTACTCCACTCTTGAGAGTCGCATCAGAGAATTGGCATTTTTAAACTCAAATATTGAGATCATTTTGCGTGATCTCCGTAATAAACCACATGTAGAGTCTCATTTTAACGATAGTAAAGAGTCTGAAGATAATTTTGGTACAGCTAATTTTGTACGGTACTTAGACAAGAATAAGACACATGTTACTAAAATTGCCAGCATTAGAGATAATGTAAAAGATCTAGGTACCAGTGTAGAAATATCAATGGAGTGGAATGATTCCTACTATGAGAATATGCTATGCTTCACAAATAATATAAGACAACGGGATGGTGGTACGCATTTGGCAGGGTTTAGATCTGCACTAACCAGATGTATCAATAACTATGCAAACAATGAAGGTTTTTTGAAGAAGGCAAAAGTGAATTTGACTGGAGAAGATGTTAGAGAAGGCTTAACTTGTGTTTTATCTCTCAAGATGCCTGATCCTAAATTTTCTTCACAGACAAAAGATAAATTGGTCAGTTCTGAAGCGCGGGCAGTTGTAGAGAGCATAGTTTTTGACAAGTTGAGTACAATACTTGAAACTGACCCCAAGTTAGCAGCAAGTATAGTAGAAAGAGCGATTAGGTCAGCAAAAGGAAGAGAAGCCGCAAGAAAAGCACGAGAGTTAGTTAAAAATAAAAACAATATTAATATTGCAACTCTACCGGGAAAGCTTGCCGATTGTCAGGAAAAAGTTCCTGAGTTATCGGAATTGTTTATAGTAGAGGGTAATTCCGCAGGTGGTACTGCAAAGCAGGGACGTAATCGTAAAACACAGGCGGTACTTGCTTTAAGAGGGAAAATTCTAAACGTAGAACGTGCAGGGCTGGATCGTATTTTTTCATCTGCAGAAATTGGCTCTCTGATCACGGCAATTGGGGCTGGAATAGGGAGTGAGCACTTCGATATTGAAAAAACTAGGTATCATAAAATTATCATTATGACAGACGCAGACGTTGATGGCTCGCATATAAGAACTTTGATTCTAACTTTCTTTTTTAGACATATGCGTGAAGTAATTGAGAAAGGATATTTATACATAGCGCAGCCACCGCTCTATAAAGTTACAAAAAATGCTAAAGATACTTATATCAAAGATGATGAAACTTTTGAAGAGTATATAGTAAATTCAGCGATTAAAAGATTAACATTAAATGGTGTAGGCAAAGATTTGCGTTTCGTTTTGAATAAGTGCCTCAGTATTTCAAACATTAGCAAAAATTATGATAGGGAAATACCAAAAGATCTCTTAGAATCATTGCTAATTTTAAGCAAAAAGAATGCTCTATTGTCTGCTGATGAGATATTAAAATATTTAAAATTGATGTATAGTGAATATAATTGGGAAGTAGAAGTAAAAGATGAGGAAATTCACATTGCTAAATTGTTTCAAGGGTTAGCAGACAAATATGTATTCTCGCTTAGTATGCTTGAAAGCAAAGAAATACGGAATATATTGAGTTCTCTTGATAACATAATTGACTTATTTAATGGTGATTCATTTTTACAGTCGCAAGAAACTGAAATAAAAATAAAGTCTCCAAGTACACTCGCAAAAATAGTGATGGATTATGGTAAAAAAGGTTTAACTCTGCAGAGATTTAAAGGCCTTGGTGAAATGAATGCTGATCAGCTTTGGGAAACTACACTCAATCCAGAAACTAGAACTCTGCTAAAAGTTGAAATAAAAGATTGTGAAGAAGCAGATAGCATATTCTCGGTGCTAATGGGTGATATAGTTGAACCACGTCGTGACTTTATAAATAACAATGCACTTAACGTGCATGATGTTGATATTTGATTTTAGAAACGCTAAACCCTTATGGCTTAGCATTGTGTGCCAAACCGGCTATTTAAAACGTACTACTAACCAATCCATTTCAGAAATCTGAATTGATCTTGATTGTATTCCCGTTTTCGATCATAAATATATAGATTTTCTGTCCTATTGTTGTTATAATTAATGCCTCGCTAAAATTGAATATTAATGAATGAATTGAGAAGGCTCACTATTACAGAGATGCATGATGGACTTAGGCGGAGAGATTTTTCTGCTGTTGAGCTTGTAGAGACGCATGTTAATGCAGTTGAAAATGAGCAACTGAATGCATTTGTAACAAAAACCCCAGAAATCGCGATAAAAGCTGCTAAAATAGCAGATGAATACTTCTTGAAACAAAAAGATAATATTTCACCACTTATGGGCATACCAGTTGGTGTTAAAGATTTATTCTGTACAAAAGGAATAAAAACAACAGCATGCTCAAAAATGCTGGAAAATTTTGTCCCGACTTATGAATCTACGGTATCTAATGTGCTTTTAAAAAGTGGAGCAGCCATGCTTGGTAAACTTAATATGGATGAGTTTGCTATGGGTTCTGCGAACACAAATAGCTATTTTGGTCCTGTTAAAAATGTATGGATTAGAAAAAGTGACGGAGAAAAAGTTGTTCCTGGTGGATCATCTGGTGGATCTGCAGCATCAGTTGCTGGGTTTTTATGCGCTGGAGCATTAGGAAGCGATACTGGTGGGTCTGTACGTCAACCAGCAGCTTATTGCGGAGTAGTGGGAATAAAGCCAACTTATGGAAGGTGTTCGCGTTTTGGTATGATTGCGTTTGCGAGTTCTCTCGATCAAGCAGGAGTAATTACTCGTTCCGTTTCTGATTCAGCATTAATGCTTGAAATAATTTGTGGCTATGATGAAAAAGATTCAACATCGAGCAAAAGGACAGTGCCTAAATTTTCCAGTTTTATAAATGGTGATATTAAGGGTAAGCGCATTGGTATACCAAAAGAGTATAAGATGGATGGAATTTCAGATGAAATAGTTCATAATTGGGAAAAAGTTTCTTCCAATTTAAAAGAAAATGGTGCTGAAGTTGTTGACATTACTCTGCCTCATACTAAATATGCGATACCGGTTTACTATCTAATTTGTTCTGCTGAAACTTCATCTAATCTTGCTCGCTATGATGGTGTACGTTATGGATTCAGGGTTGATGCTGATACCCTTGAAGAAATGTATTCGCTAACAAGAGCAGAAGGTTTTGGTAAAGAAGTGAAAAGGAGAATTTTAATTGGTTCTTATGCTCTTTCTTCAGGTCATTACAATGAGTATTATGAAAAAGTACAGTGCATTAGGGCATTAATCAGAAATGATTTTATAAAAGCGTTTGAAAAAATAGATTACATACTTGTGCCATCTGCTCCAACAGAGGCTTTTGGCTTAAATGAAAAGCCAGACCCGCTAATTATGTGCATCAATGATGTGTTTACCGTGCCGGCAAGCTTAGCAGGGTTACCTGCTATTTCTGTTCCTGTTGGACTTTCCAATGAAGGCTTACCACTTGCTTTACAAGTAATTGGAAATTATTACGATGAAGCTGGAATATTAAATATGGCAAGTGTGATAGAGCAAAATTGTGGCAGAATAGTTAATTCCCTTACGTAATATGTTTTCTTATAGTAACTATAGCATTATGATTATTTTGGCTATAGGAAACAAGAGCTTGATTTTTACAGCTAAATAACAGACCATCAAAGGCACACATAAATATCTACAATGAAAGAAAAAACTTTCACAATCATTGATGGTTATGGTTTTCTTTTCAGAGCTTATTACGTTTTGCATCATTTGACTACCACAGCTGGTATTCCAGTAGGTGCTGTGTACGGTTTTCTTAATATGGTTCTGAAGTATATTTCCCATTCGGACTACTTAACTATAGCACTTGATTCTGGCAAAAAAAATTTCAGGCACAGTTTATATTCTGAGTATAAAGCAAACAGAGTAACACCTCCTGAGGATCTAATTCCACAATTTACAATACTGAGAGAAGCGGTAGAAGCTTTTAACTTCAGCTATGAAGAGATTGAAGGCTATGAAGCAGATGACATAATTGCAACACTAGCTGCAAAATATGCCAACCACGAAGACTTTAAAGTAGTAGTAGTCTCATCAGATAAAGACTTATTTCAACTTTTGAATTACAACATTCTAATATTTGATCCTATCAAAAATATATACGTAGATGAAAAACAAGTGATAGAAAAATTTGGTGTAAATTCAAATAAGCTTCTTGATTTATTTTCTCTAACTGGAGATGCATCTGATAACATTCCAGGTGTTCCAGGAATAGGCCCAAAAACTGCAGCTAAATTGCTGGATAAATTTGATTCGTTGGATAACATTATAGAAAACATCAATAACATTGAGCAAACAAGAGTTCGTAATATTCTTACTGAGCATAAGGAAAAAGCACTAATTTCAAGAGAACTTTTGTCACTATGCAAAAAAGTAGATCTTCAACATGATATTGTAAAATATGAAGTCCATCCTCCAAATATGGAAAAATTGTTATCCTTTTTGAAGAAATATGAATTTAATTCATTGATAGGAAAAGTAGAAAAGCTCTTTTCTTATAGTGGATCTAGCACAAAAGAGAAAACAGAATATAGTAGTGAAGAATTAGAAAAATTTTTGGAGCATTGCAGATATGAAGGTAAAATTGCAATTCATTGCCACTTTGAAAACAATAGATTGAACAAAATCTCCTTATCTTGTAGTGAGGATAATATTTTCTACATAGATCAAAGCTGCCTACAAGATGCACTTACTATAATAAATTCAACTTTATTTTCAAATGGGGTGCTTAAAATAGTACATGATATTAGAAAGATCAGAGAAATATTTCCTACAATAGAGAGAGTGCTAGACTCAATTGATGACCTGATGATCATGTCATACAGCCTTGACACAGGTAAGCATGATCACAGCATTCCAAACATAATTGCACACAATTTAAGTAAAAATGTAGAAACTTTCTCGGCAAAAATTTTAATAGCGATCCATGAGAAACTGACACAAAGATTATTTCAGGAAAAACTTTTTACGATTTACGAGCGCTTTGATAGACCTCTCATGAAAGTAATATTTGATATGGAGCAAAATGGAATACTGCTCAATATTCAAAAACTACAGGAATTGTCTGATAAGTTTGAGCAGCTAATTGCTGTACTTGAAAACGATATACATAATTTAGCAGGAGAAAAATTCAACATTGCATCGCCAAAACAATTAAGTGATGTTTTATTTAATAAAATGGAGCTAAGTAAAAAGAAAAAGTCAAAATCTGGGTCGTATAGCACCAATTATGAAGTTCTAGAGGCTCTTGAAGAAGAAGGGGTAGAAATTGCAAGTAAAATTTTAAATTGGCGACATTTAAGTAAATTAAAGGGTACCTACACTGATGCGCTAATAAAGCAAGTTGATCCTATTGATGGTAGAATACACACAAGTTTCTCAACAACTGTGACTGCAACTGGAAGGCTGAGCTCGAGCAACCCTAACTTGCAGAATATTCCTATCAGGAGCGAAGAAGGAAATTTCATCAGACAAGCATTTATTGCACCAAAAGGTTGCAAGATAATTTCTGCCGACTATTCACAAATAGAATTAAAACTCCTGGCACACGTTGCAAATGTTACCGCATTTAAAGAAGCTTTTGCAAACAGGCAAGATATTCATGATATCACTGCAAGACAAGTTTTTGGAGTGCAAGAAATAGATGAGCAATTAAGACGCAAAGCAAAAACCATTAATTTTGGCATTATATATGGCATTAGTCCATTTGGCCTTGCAAAGCGACTTGGCATTACCTTTCAAGAGGCTGCTGAATATATTAATTACTATTTTTCTTGTTATCCAGAAATAAAAGCCTATATGGAAAAAGCAGTATCTATCGCAAGACAGCACGGTTATGTAGAGACTTTGTTTGGTAGAAGATGTTTTGTAAGAGACATCAACAATAAAATTCCTTATCTAAGACAATTTGCAGAAAGGGCAGCAATCAATGCACCGCTGCAAGGAACCGCCGCTGATATAATAAGACGTGCAATGATTCAGCTTTTTGATCAATTGAAAACAGGTAAAATAATCCTCCAAGTCCACGATGAGCTACTGGTTGAAGTAGAGGACGACAAGGTACAAGAAACAGCAAAACTTATGAAAGACGTAATGGAAAATGCGATAGAAATCTCTATACCACTTGAAGTAGAAATAAAAATTAGCGACAACTGGGGCTTTTCTTAATTATACCGTAGACCCTAAGAACCTGTCTTGAAAGGACCTAAGTAGTATCTGTTCAGATGCATGGCTAATGTGTAAATATTAAAGCAAAAATAATGTCATCCCAGTGCTTGACACTGGTGCTCACAAGCAACCTAATCATAGATATTAAAAGCAACGCTTTCAATGAGACTACAAAAGGCTGGATTCCAGTGTCTGGGCACTGCCTTATTGTTGTAAATTCACTTTTACCTTATTTTGCCACACCCCTGAACGGATGCCTTGAGTGGTTAATTTCGCAAGTATAATAGTAGTCATATTAAAGAGTTCTTGAAGTAAGGAGAGCACGTTAAGCAAACAACGTTTACCTAAAATTCTGTGACATTAGCAGCTTTCTTGCCCCGTTTTCAGTAAACAGTGATTTTTCTATATATTAGAAAAATTTTTATTTTAATTAGCGTTAAACAATAGGCGCCTATTGGTTTTTAGCTAAAGTAAAGGTCAAATATCTGGAATTCTGGACATAAAATCCCCCTGTGTAAAAAAAAGATTAGAAAAAAGTGCAGCGCACATACAACAGAGATTAAGCATATTTACATGCACTAAAGAAGATACGCTACGCTTTTTGATTAAAAATTTGACTGAAAAGTCTGCAGACAAAGATAGATTTTGAGCTCTTAAAATATCTCTAACTGTAATTATAATCAGATTTAAAATATATGGAAGCAATTTTTTACATTCCCTTATCATTTGTTACTTTTCTATTTCTTGCTTTATTCTTTTCTTTTTTCCCTTTCAAGACAGGTTCTAAGAAATTTGAATTAATGCGAAAAATATGCTATAATTATAGCATAGGTTAGTACAAATAGATCGTTATGACAGTTCCAAAAGCAAAAAATAAGCCTTTAGAGTCATCTACTCAGGTGACCGGGCAAAATGAGATGCTCTTCAAGAAGGAACATAAGGAAATTTACGATTACTTTGTAAAAGTATTAGAAGTTAAAGCCAAATTAAAGGAGAGCAAAGGAATAACTGATTATTTTATATTAGCTTATAAGAAGATACTACTAACTAATGTCAATCCGGAAAAAATAAGACCACTCAGTGAAGAGAATTTTTGTCAGTTTTTACTTTCTATATTTAAAGAAGTTAGAGAGAAAAAATTGGCTGGAGAGGAAGATAGTAAAGTAAAGCAAGTAGTAGAGGAATGCTTAGATGATGTACGTGGTACAGAAGCTAAAGATTTACTAATAAAACTTGTTGGGTTCCCATTGGGAATAAAAATAGACCCGAAAAATATTTCTGGCTCCTTTATGGATGGAGTGAAAGAAAAAATACCATTTTTAGGTGGAGATAAAAAAGAAGAGGATGAACCACTACTTAGTGATCAAGAGATGGTAACAAAGTGCTTACGTAAGGTTTTTCTTCCTATTCTTTTTTCCATTGCTTCAATATTAATTTTTGGTCCTACTACACTTGCGATAGTTGCTGCTGTTATTGGTACAATATTTGCTGTAAAGGGAGGAATTGAAGTTCTTTTTTCAAATAATAGGCCAGGTACTTTATATGACCCTAGCTCACCAGATAAAGATGATACAGAAAAGAGAGCAAAATTGAATGAAAAAATTCGCAAGGGTATTGATGATATTTTAAAAACCCCAATTGAAAGCTCTCTTGAAACAATTGCTGACGGGAGTAAAAAACAACCTACTCCGGAACAAGCTCCTCAGGTGGGAAATAAAGGGGGTGAGCAGCTTACTATGCTTGATGGAAAAATTACTATAGATCAGCCAGCCAAAAGCACAGAAAAGACAGCAGTCAAGTAAGACCTATTTGCCAAAGGTGAATTGTGTAATAGGTCTTTTATTGTTTTATAACACATACAACAGGAGTATGATCAGATGGGTTTTCTAGTTTACGCAACCTATCATCTATGTAACATGTTTCCAATTTATCTGCAGCTTGTGGCGATAGCAGCATATGATCTATTCGCATTCCTTGATTGTTTCTGAGTGAATTACCTTGATAATGCCACCAAGTGAATTGTTGTAAGTTGAGGTGAGATATTCTAAATGCATCTTTAAAACCAAGATTCAAGATCGCTCTTAATTTCTCACGCTCTTTTATATGAAAGCACACTTGGCCATTTAATAAATTTGAATCAAAAACATCAATTTCATCCAGTGCAACATTATAATCGCCAGCTATAATAGTTAACTCTTCATTTTTCAACAAAGTGCCCATCCTTTTATATAGGTTATCAAAAAACTTGAGTTTATATTCAAATGCTTGGGAGTCCAAGCTTTGACCATTGGGCACGTATAAACTTCCTACCCTTATCTTATTATTGGTGTGTTTTATCACACACTCTATATAACGTGCTTCTTGATGACTATCTACAACATCAATTTTTAATTTTTCCAGTATTGGATATTTAGATAAAACACAAACGCCATTTCTTGCAACCTGTCCATAGATAGCATATTCATATCCTAACTTTTCTATCTCTGCATAAGGAAATTGCTCTTCTGTACATTTTATCTCTTGCAGCAAAACTATATCTATCTGACTATCAACTATAAAACTACAAAGTTGGTTAATTCTTTTACGTATGGAGTTTACATTCCAAGTTGCAATCTTTAGCATCAACAATCCTTATTAATTATATCAATTAAACTCTCCCCTGTGGGCAACCTCGATGTTATAATTTTTTTCCACTTGATTAACTTTAAACTATCAGCAATGTTTTTACTCATGGTATATGCAACTGTATTATTCATCACAGGAGATAGCCCACTTTTTAGAACTAATGAACAAAATACCCTTGCAGTTTGTGAGGAAAAAAAAGCAACGCTATCAATTTTACCGTCCAATAGTAAATTTTTACACCTATTAGTTAGACTCCTTTTAGTAATTGTTTTATAGAGTACAACTTCTCTTACGTTAAAACCTTCTTCAGATAATCTTTTTTTTAGGTCACATGATACTTCTTGTCCCCTTATATATAAGAACTTTATTGTATTTGAATAATGAGATTTTATGCATGATATCAGACCATCAACGTTGCTGTCTGCTGAGATTATATCGGAAAATCCCAAATTTTTTGCAGCCTGCATGGTTGAATTACCAACCGTAATAATTGGAAAGCCATACTCTTTACATATTTGACTGAAAGCCTTTACACTGTTTTTACTTGTAGATATCACAACGTCAAATTCATACGTAGATATATCAGGATTTAAGTACTTTATTGTGAATACTGGCTCTATAAAAACTTTGTATCCATATTTTTTTAGCGTGCTTCTTGTGCTCAACGAATCTAATAAAGGCCTTGTCAATAAAATAGACTTCATTCTGGTTTATTTCACTAGCAGTAAAATAATATCCCTTATACACAAATTATTGAATAAAAACTTTTATTTTTTAAGTTTCTTACGTAACCTATGAAAAAGGCAAGAGAAACTCCATAAATTGGCCCAGTGCTAGAAAACTGATCTTAAATAAGCGAATGTTTTTGATAAAATGAAAAAAAGATGTTACTCACTGAGTAACATCTTTTTTAAGAAGATAGATAGTTTTGTTTACTCTCTATATCTTCATTTTTGGAGCTTGATGCTCTACATCGACTTCAGCAGTTACTGTTGAAGAAGGTCCCACCAATTTGTCCAAAGAACCTGTCTTTCTTAAGTCAGCTTGGGTTTTTAACTTGCCATTTTTCTCAGTGAACATACCATGTTGCGGAGAAGAACTTGGTGAATTGAACCCACTATCAGAATTACGACGGTAACTGGCAAAGCTAGAAGTTGTAGCAGTACTGTCAGTGCTTATAGAACCCATTGAATTGCTTCTTGGCGGTTTCTCCGGAGCAACATAAAAACGGCTATTTCCTATCTCTGCAGATTGCATCTCATCCTCAGAAATCCTTTTATATCCTGTGCAAGTAACTTCCTCTGGCTTTTTGCCACCTTTTAGAGATGATGACCACTTGCTCCAAAGTGAGGTAGGTGCTTTTACTTCCTTATGCTCATTAGGATTTAATAATTCCGCTTCGCTGCTAGTAGTGCTTAAAGAATTCATTGAACTGCTTCCTGATAAATTGTGAGATTGCTCAGAGTTGCTTCTCCTTAGTGAAAGAGGTAAGGGTGATGATGTAGACCTAATCAAACCTTTGACAGAGGGCTTGTTAGCTTTTTTTTCGGCTTTATCAAACATGTTGCTTACGCTTGAGTACAAATGATTTTCTTTGTATTCCTTAATAACTTCCTTAATCTCATCATGATGTTCAGAGAAAATACTATCGATGAGATAAGTATCTTTAGGTAATGACCTTTGTGTCAATAAGTTATGCAAACTTTCTTTACTTAAACCACTAATGAATTTTTCTTGCTCTAGCAGCCTTTGAGAAGTCTGATCAGTCTGTCCTGATTCTTTTTTTTCTTTTATTTTTGAATCGATCCTTGATGATATTCCAGAAAGTATATCTTTTATTAACCCAGAATTATTCCCTTTATCAGCAAAAATTTCTTTCAAATCCTTTCTTATTTCGTCAGATTTTCCAACCTGTTTTGGAGTAAACCTTTTCAGTTTATCTGAATAGTCTTCCTTACCAGCTGCCTTATATAATTTGTTTGCTGCTCCCTCGCTTACAAAACTAGCACCTCTCTTCAGTGAATCTGCTGAATACTCATAGCCATCCTTAATTTTTCCGCCAATATGCTTCGCCCCTTCAACTGTTTTTTCTGCTGACCATTTGAGTCCTTTATATCCAGATTGAACTGCTTTTACAGCAACTTTCGCAGCGAAAAATAGAGTAAGACCAACTATAGCACTTGGTATAGCAAGTGTTGCACCAACTGCCAAAAATGGTAACACTGCTGCAAATAATCCACTTGCTGTACCTACTACAAGAGCCTGATCTCCTTTCTTCATTTTGGAGAATTCTGTATCTCCTTTTAACAAGTCAGTAATTCTTTCCTTTAGTTTTTTAGAATCATGAACAATATCTGCACTTGATGAATCTTGCATAATTGTACTAACACCCAAATTATCTTGTTGAGCTTCAACAGGACGTGAGTTAGATTTTATTTCACTAGGTGACATTTTTAACCTCACTATTAATTAAACATACTAATATTGTATATATCTGATTCTTAAGTTAGGGTTAATTCATCTAACAATGTCCACTTACTCTCAAATGATTTTGCTTGATGTGTTTTTTTGAAAGCACAGAAAATTAGTGATTATTGCAATATAATATCTCGTTTGGATTAGCTATAGTTGAAGCAAAACTCATCCTTTTGAAGGAGTAGATTTTTCCGTAGTCTTAGCAGGAACTGTGTTTGGATCTGATAGTTCTGTTCTGACATATTTGCCTTCTTTATCATATAAATCGCGAAAATCATTCATTTGCACATCAGTTTGAACTTCCACTGTATTAGTCTTTTTTTGATCTGTTGAAGATGATGCATTAACTTCTTTATCTTTAGTAGCTTTTTGTCTTAGTTGTGTATTTTCTTCTTGTAATTGCTTTGAATTTTTCTTTAACTCATCAATCTCTTTTGTTTTTTGTTTTAATTGTTCAGATATCATTAGTTTGTCCCTAGCCAAACTTTTATTTTCCTTTCCTAATTTACTAATTCTTTTGCTTGAAGATTTATCCGCAGCTTGTGTACCTTGGTCTTGTGTTTTAGGAACTGTAGTTTCGTGATTACTTGCCTGGATTCCTCTACTTTCATATTTAGCTTCAGTTTGAGTTGAAGTAGCTACTTTCGCATTTACTTCACTGAACTCATCTGCAAGTGATCTTCCGGGTTCAAGTTGTCGAATTTTTTCCTCCAAAACTTCTTTTTGCAGTTGATTTAATTCTTCAGCTAATTGATTTACTTTATCAGTCAATTTTTCGTTTTCATTTTTTGCTTCCATCCATTGTTCTACAAACTGCTTTTCATGATTATCTTGTGAACCTTCTACCAATATTTTCTCTATATAATTTCTCAGCTCTGTGTTTTCTTCTTTCAACTTACTTAGTTCAATCTCACCTTGATCCAATTTTTTCTGTAGTTCCGCATTTATTCTATTTGTTGACTGAATCTCACTTTCTTTATCGTTCAATTGATTAGTTAAATCTATTATTTCAACATTTTTATTTTTTTGACTTTGTTCTAGTGTGCTTACCTTTCGTTCTAATTGCTTAATGTCTTGATCTTTTTTAGCTAACTCTTTTTCCTTTCTTTTCAATTCATCTTTAAGTCTTGTGACTTCTTTTCCCAAATCTTGCTTTTCTTCACTTAGTGTTCTTATTTCTGTATCACCTTCCTTTTCTATCTTTTGATTAAGTTCTTCTGATTTTTTGAGTTTCTCTGTAAGTGACTTAATATAAGCATCTTGTTCCTTGATTTTTTGATCTCTTTCAAATATTGCTTGCTGTTGTTCATTAACTTCCTTTTTCAAGGAGTTACGTTCTGACTTTAGATCCTCAAGCTGCTTTGCCTGCTTTGCAAAATATTGAGCAAGCATTTCTTTTTCTTCTTTTAACTCCTCAATTCCATCTATAATTTCATCCACTTCTTCTTTGTCACTAGATTTACTAATGCTAGAGAAAGAACTTCTACGCGAATCAGGAGAGGAATATCCACTACTACTTAATATAGGTGACTGTGGTGAATTTTTTGTAAATGTTTCCTCTGCTGGTGTTTGCTGATCGTTCACACTTTTGCCCATGTCAGTAAAAGCTTGATATAAAGTTTTGCCATTGATAAAAACTTCTTTATTCTGCTCAACTAATTTTAATACCTCTTCTGGGTCGGTTATTTCTCCAAATTTTGATTTATCAATCACTCTTTTTATGCCCTTAGAATTTACTTCTACAGTCATGCTACAATCTACGCTATTGCCTTTAGAATCCTTAGCCTGCCAGTTAATGGTCATCTCACATGAGCTTGAACCAGTAAAATCATAGTGCCTTTCGCTGCCTTTTTTGGTTGCAGTTATTTGACTATCTTTCCCTAAAGATAGGTTATAAACCTTGCCTTCGTCACTGGCTCTTAAAAGGGTGCTAATCTCTATTGGTTTTTCTTTATTTTCAAATCTAATTTTAAATTCATTATCTTGTGTTGTATATACTAAGAAATTTTCACTTGGTAGAGATTCTGCGAATTTTTTATGTGTTGCATTTATTGATTGCTCAAACTTTTGAAACTCATTTTCCCACTTTAAATTTATCTGTTCTTTAATGTCCTTATCTTTGCGTAAAGGGCCAATAAAATACCAAATTAAGTTTTCTTCCTCTAATTTTTTTATAAAATCCTGAAAATTGTTGCAAGGTTCAATGAAACTTAAAATATCATTTTTCTTTTGCTCATCTACATCTAAACCTTGATTTTCAGTTACAAGTAAATTTTCTTTTGGCATAATTTTTATTTTTAGAGAGCTATATTATAATATTAACATATTTTTTTAAAAAATCAACTAATTTTATAGTTAAATAAACTTGAGTATTTGACGGGAATGTTATATATTAACCACTCCAAGAAGTGCAGTATGGACAATAATATTATAAGAAAATACGATATTAGAGGTGTGGTAGGCAGAGACCTGCAAATCAGTGATGGGTATGAAATAGGTAGAAAATTCGGTCAAACTGCAGCTAACGTTTGTGTAGGCTATGACAGCAGGATAGATTCACCAAGTATAGAAAAAGAATTAATCAGAGGCTTGATTTTATCCGGTGCGAATGTTATACGCGTTGGGCTCTGTTCTTCACCTATGCTCTACGCTGCAACAATGCAGGCAGATCTTGGGATTATGATCACTGCTTCTCATAACCCCAGAGAATATAACGGCTTTAAATTTTTCAGTAGTAAAAAAGTTTACTCAGATCAAGAAATGAAGGAAATTATAGGCAATACAATTAAAAACAGCACGAAAATTGGAAGCTTAATTAACACGAATATATATAGTGAGTACGTTAACATATTAAAAAATGCGCTCAAGAATAACGCTACACAAAAACTAAAAATAGCTTGGGATTTTGGCAATAGTCCAACAATTGTAAGGTATATTGAAAAAGTTTTACCAAGTCATATACACATCATAACCAATAACTCTATAGATGGGACGTTTCCACTGCATGACCCAGATCCCATAGAAGAAAAAAATCTTGCTCAGTTAATCAGTATTGTCAAGAAAGATAAATGTGATCTTGGTATTGCACTTGATGGTGATGGTGATAGGGTACGCTTGATTGATAATAAAGGTAATGTTGTTTCCAATGATCACTTGTTTATGATTTTTTCACGTGAAGTATTGGCGGAATACCCAAAAAGCAAAGTTATTGCCAACGTAAAAATGAGTATGAAAGTGCATGATTTCGTTAGCAAATTAGGAGGACAAATAATTACCTGTGCCACTGGACACTCACTAGTTAAGAAAAAGATGGTAGAAGAAGGGGCCAAGTTTGCCGGTGAACTGAGTGGGCATTTTTTCTTTTCTGAGCTGGGTTTTGATGATGGACTATATTCTGCTATTAAAGCCATTGACATTTTACTTAAGAAAAACCAAAGCCTATCTGAGGCGATTGAAGATTTACCAAAGTTATATATCACTCATGAAGTGAAAATTGTGGTGAAGGATGAGAAAAAATTTCAAATAATTGAATCAATCAAGGAGACACTAAAGCAGCAAAACATTGTATTTTCAGAGCTTGATGGAATTAAGGTAACTGATGATAAAGGTTGGTGGCTTCTTAGAGTATCAAATACGCAAAACTGCATAACAGCAAGATGTGAAGGAAATACCTTAGAAGATTTTGAACTCACTAAAAAAGTTTTGTTTTATTACATTGATGAACTAAAATTATACATTTAAATTTTTTTGATGATTTACTTATTCGTCAATGTTTGCAGTTTTGTTTGATTAGTAATAGGAATTGGTAACCTATGGCGCACTGCTGTGGATAATAGCTGTCTAGGCTAGTTTAGCTATAGAAAATCAACACTCACTTTTCTTTATTGTTTTGAGGTTTTTCTTGATCAACCATTTCCTCACCAATCTCTTTTATTTTTAGTATCAATGACTCTGGTACATACATGTTAATTACTTCTTCTGTTGTCACAAATAAAGCCTGATAAGAGTGTGAATTTATTATCCAATTGGGCAATATGTCTTCTGCGTCTATTTTAGACTCTCCCTCTTTTTTATCATATACTGTGTGGCAATATAAGTGCACAGCAAAAAATAGTACATAAGAAAGCAATATTCCTCTGAGTGCTCCGACAAAGATTCCAGTAACTCTATCCATTAATCCCAACCTTATAGGTGATAATATGTACATTAGCCAGTTATTCATTGTCATGAATGTAAGATTAAGTATAATAAATACAGAGATTGTAGAAAGTATGTTTTGTGTAACTTTAGAGTTAAAATACTTACTATAATTTATAATAAAAAAATCATAGTAACTAGCTGTCAAAAAGACTGATAAGAGCAAGAACATTAATGCACATAGCTCTTTTATAAAACCTCTAGTTATCGATATTATTACACACAAGACAATAATAAAGATAATTAGGCTATCGAAAAACATATTTTGTATCTATATGATTTTCAAGATATAATAGTTGTAAATAACAAAGTTGTAAAATTAATTGTATTGATATTTTATCAGCTGGTCTAAGTACCGGGCAATCATATCAACTTCTAAATTTAGGTAATTACCTGTTTTATTATGCTGAAAAGTTGTGTTTTTCCATGTATAGGGAATTATATTCACAGTGAATTCTTGATCGACAACTGAATTTACTGTAAGGGAAACTCCATCTAGCGTTACAGAACCTTTTTTTGTAATAAATTTAATTAATTCTTGTGGGCATGATAGTCTGATTTCATGAGATTCTAAATTTTGATTGATTGTTAAAATTTCTGTTGTGTCATCCACATGACCCTGAACCAAGTGGCCGTCAATTCTGTCACTCAGTTTCATTGCTTGTTCTAGGTTTATTTTTTTTCCTATTTTCCACATATTTAAGTTAGAAACCTTCATAGTTTCTTGAGATACTTGAACTGTGAATACATTGCTCATTATGTCGACAACAGTTAAACACACTCCGGAGCAGGATATTGAATCTCCTTTGTTTATAGAGGATAAATTTTGTGTCTCAATATGGAAGATTTGATCAGAGTTAGGGTGGATAGTGATATCAGTTATAGTGCCAATATCTTGGATAATTCCTTTAAACATGCAATAAAATAAATAATTATATCACAAAAGATCTTATTTGTTAGATGTGCAAAGGAAGATCTTTTTCACTTATCTGCTCAATAGATTCTACAGAATATTCAGAATATAGAAAGTAAGCCAGGTTCAAAACGCACAGTGTAATTAATATCGGTAACCCTATGTTTAATGTTAGACCGATACTTTTCCCTTTTTCTGTTGGCACCAATTCCTTTAAAATTGACACTTTTCCCAGCGGCAAGTGCCATAGGCAGAGTGCTGATATAGAAGCTGCTACTAAAAATAGACAAAAATAAGTCTCTTTTGAAGAAAATACAGTTTTTAATGGTGATTTGAGCCTAATATTAGTAGGCAATGGAGTTTTAGCTTCATTTGTTTTTGGTAAATGGTCTACAGCTTTGCTTGGTAAAATTTCATGAGAAACATTTTTAGGCTGTGGAGAAGGTTGTATAGGAATGCCCGAAACTAATTTGAGCAATTGCACTTTTTTTCTATATACTTGCTTTTGTAAGTATTCTTTACCTAGAGGTGAGTTATTAGGAGGTTGTGGCCTTTTGAGTACCTCTAGCACTTCTGATATTTTATCTGGTTCTAATACTTCATGTAATTGTTTATCTTGAAAGTAAACAATATTAAACACTGAGTTGAAAATATTGTGAAATATTTCTGGATCTTGATTTTTGTATCCATTCATCACTTCAATAAATATTTCATCGAGTTTTTTTTCCTTGTGCTCAGCCAAATTATCTATCATAGCTACTCTAGCATCAAATTGATCTTGTTTTATGGTTGATTGTTTTTCTTCTCTCAGTGATTCTTTAGCCTGCTGTTCGGATTCCTTTTTTCTATTATCCTTAAAATAATCTGTGTGCGACCTGGTTTGACCTATATCCCGCTCTGTTTCTTGAGGGACTAAATTTCCTATACTACCCTCTGTTATCCGAGTGGCTGACACTGGTTCTTTCTCTTCTTGGTCAAGTGCTGGAATAACACCAGGTGGCATATTGTTACTCTGTATAGAAAATTTGGGCAGTTGTGGGAAAAAGAATTGTGCCGTATTAAAAAAATTGAATGGCTGAAAAAGAGACCTAAACCAGGAAATATTTTCATGCATTGCAGCAACAATTACTGGTGCACGTGTAATTTGCTTTCTGTTACTTGCTATATTGTAGCCAAACGAACCTTGCACAATTTGTTTATCTTGCGTGTTTCTTTTTTCAATCACATTTTCGTTTTTATTTTCAGTTTCTTCTATTTGTAATGTATCTTGACTTTGCTCCTCACTTTTGGCTTTTTCTACATGTTTTAGCTGCTTATTCAAGAATATCTCGATTTGTTGCAAGCTATTGAGGTTGATGTTTTTAACGTTTGTTTGTAGCGTTATCGTTATGCCCTGCATGAGGATTTGAATTGGAGCATTATTTATGAATTCTTCTACAGTTTTATTAGCTTTATGGTAGTTATTATATAATTCTTCACTTTCTTTTGCTACTTTTATATTGGCTGTGAAGTTTTTCTCCTGAGAAAGGCTGGTTTCAAAAAAGTCAATCAAATGTTTTATTTGAGGTAATATTGTATTAGGGTTTACCTCTGTCAGCAGTTTGATCTTAAATGAAAACTCTTGTGTGTCACTTGTAACACTTCTTGAGCGAATAGTGCTGATTTCTACTACTTCATCGGAAAATACTTTGCCTATCTCTTTAGATTTATCTTTGAAAAATTTAGGTAAATCTTCTACCTCATATTTTTTCTCAGCTCCAACTTTGGTGAGATTTTTTTCTGTGTCTTGAGCTTTATTTTTAAATAAATTCTTTGCTTGTTTCTGCAGTGTGGTATTAAGGTTAGTAACATCTTCCTTTATGTTTTCACAATCTTTTTTAAAGGACTTAGAGAAATCTTCTATTTCATGTGTTACCTTATTTTGAATTTCGGAAGCTGCTGTATGTATGGTTTTTTTAGCCTTATCCATAAAAGACTTAAATGAATTTTTTTTTTGCTCCCACGGAGTTGTGGTATCATTACTGTGCATGTTTCTAATTTTTTAATTTATTAATATAATATTAACAAAAAAAATATAATTAGTCAATAAATTAATAATTATAGCACCCTTGCATAACAGCGGCGTGTTGGATTCAATAAGAGCAGAAAAAGTTACTTTACAAATCTCATCAATCTTCTTATCATAACAATAAGAGTGTTTATCCTTGTTTATAATCTCTGCAGATTTAACAACAAAATTCAGTAAAAAACTCAGGTATATATTGGCAGATTACATAAAATTATAGCGGCTGCATGTCTTTTTTATTTTTTCTACATTCAGCCAAAACGCGCTTTAAATAAGCGTTAGCACATTATTACAATGCCGATTTACATTATTATAGGGTTAAAACTCACTACTGGGGGATTCTTTTGCCTTTTTTTTGCTTGGTAAATTTCTTAATATTTTGGATTAGTTAGGAGTCCTATAGAGATGTCATTCCAGCACTTCTTATTACCTGTTCTGGATCCCAGTGGGCTTTGTTGCACAGCTCTTCGGATAGTGGGTAATGTATAATAAATTCATGAAGCTATATCAAACTTAGCCATGCCTATTTCAGTAAATTTGTTAAGCAAATAACACTTGAGTAGCAGTTCCTTCTCACGATTAATCTCAGATTTATTCCTAAAACTAAATCCAAATATTTGCTTCAGTCGCGAGAAAAAACTTTCTATATAAGATCTCTTCCAATAATTTATCTCTTTTTTCCACCTCTTCATACCATCTTCATCATATGACTTTATGAGCTTGATTGTAGAATTTCTCTCATTCATATAATCCAACTTTGGATGCTCTACTGCATTATTTTGCGGAGGAATCCTTGTCTTTATGTCAAGCTCATCGCACAGTTTGTATAACTTCTTTCGATTATATGCCCTATCTGCATATATCGTGCTTATGTTATACTTGGTATCCACTCTTTCAATAAGATCACAGGCTCCATAGTGGTCGGAATAAACTCCACTACTGTATTTTGCAGCTATAACTTTTTTACTACCTATCTCTAGCATTACATGTAGCTTTCTTGTTTGCTCATAGCGGCGATACTTTCTATCTGTACCATTTGCCTTACTATGGCCTGGAATATTATTGTAGATGCTGATACCTGTACTATCTATAGCAATTTCAATATCTTCCATATCGTTCTTATCAACTCTGCAGTCGTTGATTTTGATATTAAGCTTTTTAAACCTTCTTGAAGCCTGCGAATAGCTGATAATTTGCAAAATTTTCCCTATTTGCTCAAGATATTTCTCTATAAATCCCACTGTTTGCCTAAGACCAATCCTGAATAGATAGGTTATTATGTGAATTAGAATCACTACTTTGTCGCTGTAGACATTGTTGCCACCTGCTACTTTTGGACTATTTTCGTACCAATTTTCAATGGCATCGTTGATATAATGAAAAACATTTCCCCTTTCTTGAAGAAATTTGTTATATTCATTGCAGTTACTGACTTTCATTCTTATTGGCATATTTTTCCTTTGTCGGCTAAATATCTATTTTATAACAAATTCCATCAGTAACTGCCTGTTCTTTCCTTGAGTGGTGCAACAAAGCCATCCCAGTGTCAGCTACTTGGATGACAAGAAGGAGAGCACTGGGATGACACCTTTTTATCCAAATAGTTTTATTGATGATATTAAAGATTGCACTATAATGAAAGTTTAAGCTAGCGTTTTTAAGGTGAATAAAGAGCTAATAAGTGAAATACCTTTACTTGAAGATAAGGCAGTTTCTGAGATTGAAAATGCTGCTTCTTTGCAGGATTTAGAAAAAGTTAGGTTGTCATACTTGGGGAGAAAGGGTGTAGTAAAAGCTTATTTCGATGACTTAAAGAATATAGATGATGCAGGAGAAAAACGCGACCTAGGTGCAGTGATTAATGTTTTACGCAATAAGATAGACCAGCTTATAACAAGCAAAGAAAATGAACTAAAAGATAAAGAAGTTAAGTTAAAACTGCAAAATGAAGCAGTTGATATCACACTGCCTGTCAGACCAGAAAGAATTGGCAAGATTCATCCACTGAGCAAAGTTATAAGTGAAGTAAAGCTCATTTTTGCACATATGGGCTTCAAAGCAGTTGATGGTCCTGATATTGAAGATGAATTTCACGTGTTTGATGCGCTAAATACTCCAAGTCATCATCCTGCTCGAGAAGAGCAAGATACTTTCTACTTAAAGAATAAAATAAACGATAAAAGAATGGTGCTGCGCACTCATACCTCATCTGTGCAGATTAGAACTATGGAAAAGACAAAAACTTTTCCAATTAAAATAGTGGCTGCAGGCAGGGTATACAGAAATGACTTTGATGCAACTCACACTCCTATGTTTCATCAGATAGAAGGGCTTTATGTTAATGAAAATGTCAATATGGGCCAATTAAAATTTACTATTCATCGCTTCCTTAGTAAATTTTTCGGAGATAAAGGTCTAAGAATACGCTTTCGTAATAGTTTTTTCCCTTTTACTGAACCTTCTGCGGAAGTGGACATAAGCTATAAAGATAGTAAATGGATTGAAGTACTTGGATGTGGTATGGTGCATCCAAATGTCTTTAAAAATGTTGGAATAGACCATACTAAATACAGTGGCTTTGCATTTGGGATTGGTATAGAAAGGCTAGCAATGCTGAAATATCAAATTAGTGATCTAAGGAGCTTTTACGACAATAGAGTTAGTTGGCTCAACCATTATGGTTTTCATTTTTCGTCTTTAAGATAAGTGACAAATAAATCTTATACATTTGTTGTACTTGCTGCTGGGCATAGTGAACGAATGAATTCAAGCTTGCCTAAGGTTCTGCACAAAATAGGTAATTTCTCCATGCTTGAGCATGTCATTTACAATGCAAAGCAGCTGAATCCTGAAAAAATAGTTATTGTAGTCGATTTGCCTTTAACTCAAAGGCTGAAATGCTTTGAGGGTATAAAACTAATTACACAAGAGTCAACGCTCGGCACGGGAGATGCAGTCAAAATTGCAATGAGGAACCTGAAAGAATTGTCAGATATAGTTGTTGTGCAGTATGGGGATACTCCACTAATAAAAAGCAGCACAATAACTAAAATGATAAGCTGCTTAGGAGAGAGCAATGCTTTAGTTTGTCTTGGGTTTAAAACTAATAATAAAGGATACGGTAGACTAATTATTGAGAACGGTTCCCTAAGAGAAATCGTAGAAGCACAAAATGGTAGAAATAATGATGAGGAATTTCTTGCTAATGCCGGAATAATGGTTGCACGTGAAAAGAATCTACGTGAATTGGTGGAGAAAATAGAGTGTAATAACCAAGCTCATGAATATTACTTGACCGATATCGTTGCCATTGCAGTAAAGAGTAATTTAAATGTCGGCTATGTTATTGCTGATGAGGAGGAGGCAACTGGCATAAATAATAGGAATGACCTTGCAACGGCCGAGTTTTACTTTCAAGAAGAAAAAAGAAAGTTTTTCACTAACTCTGGAGTAACGCTTGTTGCTCCAGAAACTGTTTTCTTCTCTCTTGATACGCAAATTGGTATGGATTCGATTGTTTACCCATACGTTTTTTTTGGTCCTGGAGTAAAAATAGGATCTGGTGTTAGGGTTGGTCCATTTGCCAAATGTGAAAATACAACAATAGGTGATGGTGCAATCATAGGTAATTTTGTTGAAACAAAAGCAAGTGATATAGGTATAAATACTAAGATAAAGCATTTAAGTTATATAGGAAATACTCAGGTAGGGCAGGGGAGTAACATAGGTGCAGGTACCGTTATTTGTAATTATGATGGGAAAAAGAAACATAGAACAAATATTGGAAGCAATTGTTTTATTGGTGCCAATAGTTCATTAATTGCACCGCTTAATGTTCATGATGACTCTCTAGTTGCAGCAGGTAGCGTTGTAGTCAAAGATGTGCCAAAGGGAAGTCTGGCAATTGCAAGAGAAAGACAAATAACAAAAAAAATAAAATAATTCCAATTTTTTACTTGCAATTTATACTATTTTTAATATTTATATGCTTGTATATGCATATATTAATCTTTGGAGGATAAAAATGAAAAAGTTACTTACTTTGTTGGCTTGCTGTTCTTTGTCAGCACCGTCTTTTGGAGTTGATTGGGTTAAAGATAGAACCTACACCTCTTCGTCATATGGCATGCTTGGTGTTAATTATGATCTTGGCTATCATTGTACAGATAGCATTAAAATTTCATTTGGTCCTGCAGTTAAACTTGTTATGAGTGAAGGGATTTTAGACGCGGGACTTATGACAAAGCTTCATTATCATTATAAATTTGAAAATACAGATATTACTCCTTATGTTACTTTTGGTATAGGAGGAGTTGCTAAAATTCCTCTTTCAGAAAATCAAGGGCCAGACGTAGAAGAATTTTTTTCTTATCAAATAGGTTCTGGTATTAATCTTCCACTTTCTGAGAGAACAAGTGTTTTTGCTGGCTACAAGCTGCAGAAGTTTCATGAACTTTCGCATGGGGTTGAATTTGGAATGAGTTTTAATTTGTAAGCTCCGATTGAATGTTTTTAGTGAAGTCTGGTTTGAATTTTTGTTGAAAAAAAGCAAGTGATATAGGCTAAAATGATGATTGCAGTAGGTAACAAAATGTGACAAAGAGAAGTTTGGCAATTGCGAGAGAAAGGCAAGTAGCTAAGAAAGTGATTCCGATTTTATTATATAAGTTATATAATTTTAACTTTTCTGTGAGTATATATGCGTATATTCATGGTTAGAGGGTAAAAATGAAAAAATTACTTACTTTAGTAGTCTGCTGTTCTCTGTCAGCACCGTCTTTTGGAGTTGATTGGATTAGAGATAGAATCTATACTTCGTCGTCATATGGCAATCTTGGTGTTAATTATGATCTTGGCTATCATTATACAGATAGCATAAAAATTTCAGCTGGTCCTGTAGTCAAATCTGTTTTGTTTGGAGGATCTTTGGCAGAGTTAGGATTCATGGCAAAGCTTCATTATAATCATCAATTTGAAAGTACGGATATTACTCCTTATATTACTTTTGGTGTAGGAGGTGGAGCTAAAGTATCTCAACCAGCACAGCAAGATCAACAGCCAGACGTAGAAAAGTTTTTTTCCTACCAGATAGGTGCTGGTATTAATCTTCCACTTTCTGAGAGAACGAATGTTTTCGCTGGCTATAAACTTCACAAGTTCAGTAATTTTTCTCATGGGTTTGAACTTGGAATGAGTTTTAATTTATAAGCTCCGATTGAATGTTTTTAGTGAAAGCTTGAGTTTTTATTAACGTCGTAAAGTTTTCATGAGACTAAGAGAATTTGAGAGTAGTCAAGTTTTAAAACTTGACTACTCTCCACGAGGAAAAGCAGATAAAGGTAGAAGTATTTCATGTTTTTATTTATATTGACAGTATGTGTGACATCATTTACGATTAGTGTTAATAACAATAATTGATATTTGTCATGTTTGCAGTAATCGAAACTGGTGGAAAGCAGTATTTAGTAAAAAAAGGCAGCATAATTAAAGTAGAAAGATTACAAGCTGAAGAAAAAGAGGAAGTGGAAATCAATAAAGTGATTTGTGTTTCAAACAATGGCTTATCTTGTTCATCTAATGCTGTTGTTAAAGCTGAAGTACTGGAGCAGTGTAGAGATAAAAAAATTATAATCTTTAAGAAAAAGAGAAGAAAAAATTACCGTAGGAAAAATGGTCATAGGCAGTATATTACTGTTCTTCGTATCAATGAAATTAGTCTTCAAAAGTAAGAGGTAAGATATGGCAACTAAAAAATCAGGTGGTAGTTCCTGTAATGGTAGAGATTCGGCAGGGCGTCGGCTCGGGATAAAGAAGAATGGTGAGGTTATTCCAGGTAACATAATTGTACGTCAAAGAGGTACAAAATTTCATCCTGGAAAGAATGTTGGTATGGGTAAAGATCATACGATTTTTGCTAAAACGAAAGGCTGGGTGAGTTTTAGAAAATCAGCAAATAAAAAGACGTTTATTGATGTTGTGCCTACAGATGATATGCAAGCCTTGGCTTGAATAGATACGGGTCTGTAGCTCAGGTGGTTAGAGCGCACGCCTGATAAGCGTGAGGTCGGAGGTTCAACTCTTCCCAGACCCACCATTTAAATTTGCAATAGTTTTGATATCGTGTAATTAAGCGATGGTTTTACATAAGAATTCAGTAACCAGTGAATCAGTAGCAGCCGGTCATCCAGACAAAGTAGCAGACCAGATTTCAGATGCAATACTTGACGAATACCTTTTTAATGACTCTTCCTCTCGTACTGCAATAGAGACTTTAGTTACTAAAGATAATGTTATTATAGCTGGGGAAGTATTTGGGCTGAACATTGAAAATAGCAAGATTGAAAGTATTGTACGGAATACAATAAAAGATATTGGTTATGAGCATGATGGTTTCCACTGGGAAACAGTGAAAGTAAATATATTACTACATGAACAATCAAATGACATTGCAATAGGTGTGGATCAAGGTGCTGGGGATCAGGGCATAATGTATGGCTATGCAACAATAGAGACAGAAAGCCTCATGCCAGCACCCATTTTTTATGCACACTCGATTCTGAGAAATATCATGAGTATGGTCAAAGGGGTAAAGCTTGGTCCGGATGCAAAATCGCAAATCACTTTGGCGTATGAGAATAACCTTCCAGTGCGTGCTGAAAGTATTGTTGTTTCAATACAGCATCTTGAGGATCTGAGTCAATCGAAAGTGAAGGAAATAATTTATCCTTACATAGCTTCATCTTTACCTGAAGGGTGGATGTGCCCTAAAGAAAATCTCTTAGTCAATCCAACAGGTAGATTTGTTATTGGTGGACCAGTTGGTGATTGTGGATTAACCGGACGAAAAATTATGGTTGATACTTATGGAGGCTATATTCCACACGGTGGAGGAGCGTTTTCTGGAAAAGATGCAACAAAAGTTGATAGATCCGCAGCTTATATGGCGAGATACCTTGCTAAAAATATTGTCTTTGCAGGTTTAGCTGAACGTTGTCTTGTGCAGCTTTCTTATGCAATTGGTGTCTCAAAACCTACTTCATTTTACATTGATACATTTGGCACGAATACAATAGATGAAGAGAGGATTAAAGGGTTTATTGAAGGTAACATAGATTTATCAACTAAAGGCATAATAAGACATTTATCACTTAATCGTCCTATATATAAACGTACAGCCTGCTATGGGCATTTTGGTAAAAAGTTAGAAAGTGATGGTGGATTTTCTTGGGAAGGTGTGGACTTATCTACTGATTTTTGTAAAGAATTTAATATAGAAGAAGAAAAGAGAGAATTTCTTTAAACTATTAAACTCTTTTATTTCTAGCTTGATACTGATATAATAACTTATTATAAATTGTAAGTAACTTTTTAGTAACTATACTAGTTTTAATATTTATGAGGCTTACAAGATGTCCAACAAACCAAAAGAAGAATTTTATGATATTGCTATAAAAGAATCATCTGATCTTATTGAAGAAATAAAAGAACATCCTTTCAATGTTGAATTGATAAACAATACGCTAGATTATGAAAAGTTCAAAATTTATCTTCAGCAGGATTTTTTATATTTAGTGGACTGTACTCGTGCTTTATTGATTATTGCAGCTAAAGTTGATGACATTGAAATAATGGGCAGTTTGGTTAATGTAGCAGGGGGAACATTTGCGGTTCGAAAGCAGTATACTGAATATTTTGAGACTTGTGATTTATCCGATAATCATAAAAAATCAAAATCTTGTTCTGCTTTTACTGATTTTTTTATGCGTGCTGCATATCATAATTCTGTTGCTGAAGCTTTAGCAGCGTCTTATCCTTGTTTTAATATATACCAAATTATTATAAATCATATGGTAGGAGAGGTTATGCCTAAAAAAGTTGAAGATCACAGATATCAAGGGTGGATTGATATCTATAATAACACAGTAATGAATGCTACGATTAATCAAGTTACTGACGTTGCAAATAATCTATATGCAAAGGCTGGTGATTGTGAGAGGAAAAAGATGCGTGAGTTTTTTAAGAGAGGTCTAGAGCTAGAAATAATGTTTTGGGATGAGATGTATTCTCTAGCATAATCTGTAGTATTAACACTAAATTATATTCTAGTTTATGTGATGTTTAGTGGTATAATTAAGAGTTATTATGGGTCAAATCTTTTAAAGGATATTATTGAGCATCCTTTCAATGTTGAATTAGCAAATAATACTTTAAACATAGAAAACTTCAAATTTTATATACAACAAGATGCATTCTTTTTAGCTGATTATGTTCGTACTGTTTTAATGACTGCATCAAAAATGGAGAGTTGTAATAACATTGTTCCATTGATTGGGGTGGCTAAAGGAGGAATAGAGATTATGAGAGTGTTATACGACCACTACTTTACTGTATACTCCATAAATCGTGGAGAAAAGTCGCTTGAATGTTTCAATTTTACTAACTTTCTTTTGTCTACTTCGTATAGCGACATTTATGAAGCTGTAACAGTTCTTTACTCTTGCCATTTTATATATAAAATTATTGTTGATAATATGAGAAATAAAATTAAAAAAAATAATAGATATAAGGATTGGTTTGATTTTTTTGGCGGTAGTTTGATGGAATCTGGATGTGTTGCTTTGGAAGATATTGTTGACGAGTATTGTAACAAAGCAAGGGAAAGTGAAAGAACCAGAATGCTTGAATTATTTAAAATAACTGCACAATTTGAGTTAGACTTTTGGAATAGCGCATATAATTTTTCAAAATTTGATCAAGATTTTAAGAAATATTGACAATTTTAAGCTAATTTGTATGCTTGATATGTATTTTTGAAGGTGATATGAAAAGTAAAGAACATGATTTTCATTTAGTGGACCCAAGTCCCTGGCCAATTGCTATATCAGCAGCAATTCTTGTTCTTGCACTTGGATTAGTTGGTACACTCCATAAACAAATTTCTGGAATATTTGGTTTAGTTTTGGGAATCTCTGCGGTATCAGGAGTGCTGTTTTATTGGTGGAGAGATGTAATAAGAGAAGCAATTTATGATAAATGCCATACTGCCATTGTAAAACATGGACTCAAGCTTGCAATGTACTTATTTATCCTCTCGGAAGTTGTGTTTTTTATAGCGTTCTTTTGTTCATTCTTTAAAGCCTGGCTTGATCCGGTTTTTTTATTTGAAGCGTTTTCTCCTACAAAAAAAGTTGAATGGCCCCCTGAAGGGATTTTACCACCGGATCCGTGGTCGTTACCATTTATGAATACACTAATATTATTACTTTCTGGTACAACGATTACTTCAGCACATCATTTTTTACTTGAAAATGATCAAAAGAGCATGATTAAAATGCTGTCTATAACTATATTGCTTGGGATGTTCTTTATAATAGTGCAAGCAATTGAGTATTATGAAGCAAGTTTTTCTCTACAAGAAGCGGGAGAGAAACTTATCTATACATCCAACTTTTACATGATTACTGGTTTTCATTGTGTACATGTTATAATAGGGATAATATTCTTGTCAGTATGTTTATTTAGAGCTCGAAAAAATCAGATTACACCTCAAGATCATTTATGTTTTGAGTTTGCTTCTTGGTATTGGCACTTCGTTGATGTAGTTTGGATATTTTTATTTTTGTTTGTTTATTGGCTCAGCATTTATTAAGTGATTAAGATAATAGGTCTAGATCCAGGAATAAGCAAAACTGGTTGGGCAATTATCAATCTGGAAGAAAAAAATAGTATTGAATTTTTGGGTGGTGGTGCCATATCAACTGATAGTAAGTTGGGTACAGGTGAGCGTTTACATATAATTTTTGAAGAATTAAAGAAAGTAATTTCTCTATACTCTCCAAATGAAGCTGCAGTAGAGAAAATTTTTGTTAATAAGAACCCAAAATCTTCGCTAACTTTAGGATATGCAAGAGCGATTGCAATTTTAATATTACGAATGACGGATTTACCCATGAATGAATATGATGCAAACTATATAAAAAAGAGCATTACTGGAAATGGTCATGCTGATAAGGATCAGATTATATTTATGGTGAAGCAAATAGTTAAAAACTTAAATATAAAATGTCATCATACTGCTGATGCTCTTGCTACAGCAATTTGTCATGCTTATACGAGAAGTTCTTGTTTTATTGAATAGTTTTACATGAATTCAGTTGAAAAAACTATTTGATGGTATTTATCTTATCTAACGTTCGTTGCAGAATAATACATGCAGCAATTTTATCATCTATTTTTTTTGATTTTGTGATTGATATTCCAGTAATTTTTAGTGCGTGAGTTGCAAGAGATGTTGATAGACTTTCGTCTTGTAGGTATATGTGTACTTTACATTTTTTTATTATTTTATTTGCAAACTGGATTATTGCTTTACACCATTCAGTCTCTTGGTCATCTATTTTGAATGGTAGTCCTATTACCATTGATCCAGCTTCATTTTCTTTAAGCACTCTATTTAGATAACCTAAATCTTTGCTCATATTTCTTCTATAATATATACTATGAGCTGTAGCTATAAGCTGTGTTTTATCACTAAATGCTATGCCTATTTGTTTTTCTCCCATATCAAGGCACATTATACGTTTATCTCTTGGAATAGACTTTAGAAATTCATCTGGATTTCTATGTAGCATCTATGAAAACATAACTTTTGTACAATTGTATTTTTGTGACAGTAAGTTATGTACAGTCTACTGGCATGATAGACATTCATCATAATTAATATCTGTTTTTTGTTGCAATATTTCACTTTTTTTGAATATGTCATGTGAGACCTTGTCAGCTCTCTGCATTGATTGTGATCTGCAATAATACAAGCTTTTTAATCCTTTTTTCCAAGCAAGCATATGTATTTTGTGTAAGTAACGTTTATGCACATTGGCAGGTAAGAACAGATTTACTGATTGAGATTGACAAATATAAGGAGTTCTATCACTTGCATGTTCTATGATCCATTGTTGATCAAGTTCGTATGCTGTTTTAAATGTCAGTTTTTCATGCTTGCTAAGAAAATCTAAATGCTGAACAGAACCCTCATTTGTTGAAATTGAGGACCATATTTCATCATTGTCTTGATTTTTTTCTGCTAGTAGTTTTTGCAAGAATTTATTTCGTACTACAAATGAACCTGTAAGTGTCTTCTGTATAAATACGTTTGCTGCATATGGCTCTATTCCAGGGGAAGTGTTGCCTGCGATAATCGAAATTGAGGCAGTTGGAGCAATAGCGAGCTTATGTGTAAACCTTTCCATTAGATCGATTTCTTTAGCATCAAGACATGGCCCTTTTTCTTCTGCTAATTTTTTAGAAACTACATCTGCTTGCTCGCGCAAATGCTTAAATACTTTTTTATTCCATTGTTGGGCTGTTACTGATTCAAAAGGAACCATTTTACTTTGTAAAAATGAATGAAAACCCATCACGCCAAGACCGATACTACGCTCTCTTATTGCGGAATATTTTGCTCGCTGTATTTCATTTGGTGCTTGGTTTATGAAATCCTCTAATACATTATCAAGAAAACGCATTATATCTTCTATGAAAAGCTCATTATCTTTCCATTCTTCGTAGTATTCAAGATTTACGGATGATAAACAACATACAGCAGTGCGTGACTTTTTCAGGTGATCGTAACCTGTAGTTAAAGTTATTTCACTGCATAGGTTTGACATTTTGATGTCTAAGTTGAGTTTTTTGTAAGATTCTGGCTTATTGTTATTTGTTGCATCAAGGAAAATAATGTAAGGTTCTCCAGTTTCAACTCTTGCTGTTAATATTTTAATCCATATATCCCGTGCTTTTACTGTTGAAATAACTTTATTGTTATGAGGGCTTATTAAATCCCATTCTTGATCATCTTCAACAGCTTGCATAAACTTATCTGTTACTATTACAGCATGATGTATATTTAATGCTTTGCGATTTGGGTCACCACCAGTTGGCTTACGTAAATCTAGAAACTCTTCTATTTCTGGATGCCATACAGGAAGATAAACTGCTGAGCTTCCTCTTCTTAAGGATCCTTGGCTGATTGCAAGCGTCAGAGCATTTTGTACTACGATAAATGGCACAATTCCTGATGTTTTACCGCTACCTTTGACACTTTCACCAATTGAACGTAAATTTCCCCAATAACTACCTATTCCACCACCACGTGCAGCGAGCCAAACATTTTCATTCCATAAATCAACTATTCCCTGCAAGCTATCTTCAGTTTCGTTAAGAAAGCAGGAAATAGGCAATCCTCTCTTGGTACCACCATTACTAAGTATTGGAGTTGAAGGCATGAACCATAAATTGCTCATGTAATCATAAAGACGCTGTGCATGCTCTTTATTATCAGAGTAGTAATTGGCAATACGTATAAAGAGATCTTGATAACTTTCATTTTCTATTAAATACCTGTCCAATAGAACTGCTTTTCCAAAATCAGTTAATTTACTATCCTTTGCGTAGTTAATAGCAATGTAATTCATAAGACTCCCTTTATGATAATATAGACATTTATTTGAGCGATTTCTCGATTAAGTTGTTAAATTTTTTTGTGGATACTGTAATGCAAACAAGATACCATCAACTTGGCTGCCATATATTTTACAGTAACTCATTTGACTTATTTGCATATTTGTTTCTTTTGCAACATGCTGAATATAATCTTCTGAGTGACGAAAATAATCTCCTTTGTTTACAAAGTCAATACCTTTACCTTCCTTTCTTCTTACTAAACATACAATAACCCCTTTTTTGTTTGTCAATCCTTTTGCTAGTTCCAATTCTGCTAGAAAATCATGTAGATAGTGTAGCACTTCAGCAAAGATAATTACATCATACTGCTGGTTCTTCTCTTGTTTAAGAAACTCTTTCATTTCTGTATGTATTAACTCATCGTAAACAGGTTTACCTTTTATAAGGCATCCTCTTGCAATATTGAGCATTCTATTTGAGATGTCAACTCCTGTTATGCGACTTCTAATATTACTTATTTTTAGGAAGTGACCACATATTCCAGTACCGCAACCAAGGTCGAGTATATTCAGTTTAGAAGTGGAGTTGTTAAAGACTTTTGTAATTATCATGTGTACTAGTTCATGCCCTCTGTATTGTTTGGCAATTAGCCAATGCTCAACAAAATATTCACCTGTGTAATCAAAATATTGCTTTATGAGATTTTCAGGCAATTCCACAATATCTGATGTGTTTGTTATTTTCTTTATATAGTAAGAAGCTTCTTTATGACTACTATCTAATTTTAGGGTTTTTGTTAAATAATTATAAGCTTTGTTAGTATTGCCTACTGCAAAATGACATCTTCCGATATTATACCAGACTAGAGGTAAATTAGGGTAGAATATGCTAATTAACCAAAATCTTAACTTTGCATCTGATATATTACCTTTATAGAAGTGATATAACCCGATTTCAGTGTTGGTATTTAACAGGTTTTTAGATTTTTCAAGAAACACTACAATTTCTTTATGGAGAGTACTGTATTTATCCATAATGAAATTTTTTACTTTTTTACTATTTAATAAGCCAGTGAGCTTGGATATACAATTTAAAGCAAAGTTTTTTATAAAAGATAGATTACTTTTCATACATTAGAAATACTCCAAATGTTCATTTTCATTTTTAGGTAACTAATTTTAACACATTTTATCTTACAAAATATCTTTTTCATTAATTTTTCTGTACATATCAATTTGTCAAATATTTCTTAGATTATAATGTTTAAGATTGCTGGTATATTGTTGTTGATAATAATAGGTAAATGTTTTGTGTAAAAAGGCGTTGACATATGATTTATCAGATTGTAACATATAAAAGATTAGTTTTTAGATGTTTGAAAAGTTTTATGGTAGAGATTATTTAATCTCAATTCAATTGTAAGTTAATATTTAACTCTGCATATTCTACATATAGTCAGATAAATAAATTATTAAGAGCACTTGATGGATGCCTTGGCGTTAAGAGGCGATGAAGGACGTGGCAGGCTGCGATAAGCTGCGGGAAATTGTCAACAAATTTTGATCCGCAGATTTCCGAATGGGGAAACCCAACTAGCTTAGCTAGTTATTATATACTAAGTATATAAAGCAAACTTGGTGAACTGAAATATCTAAGTAGCCAAAGGAAAAGAAATCAACCGAGATTCTGTTAGTAGTGACGAGCGAAAGCGGAAAAGGCTAGTGATTTAAAATAAGAATTAGAATACTCTGGAAATGGTAACCATAGAAGGTGATAGTCCTGTACAAATAGAAAGTTTTTAAATCCTTGAGTAGAGCGGGGCACGTGAAATCCTGTTTGAATATGGGGGGACCATCCTCCAAGCCTAAATACTCCTTAACGACCGATAGTGAACAAGTACCGTGAGGGAAAGGTGAAAAGAACCCCGGGAGGGGAGTGAAATAGAATCTGAAATCAAGTGCTTACAAACAGTTGGAGCTCTATATCAATTTATTGATATTTAGAGTGACAGCGTACCTTTTGCATAATGGGTCAGCGAGTTAATCTATGAAGCAAGCTTAAGCCGATAGGTGTAGGCGTAGCGAAAGCAAGTCTGAATAGGGCGTTTAGTTTTATGGATTAGACCCGAAACCAAGTGATCTAGTCATGACCAGATTGAAGGTATGGTAAAACATACTGAAGGATCGAACCAGTTAATGTTGCAACATTATTGGATGAGTTGTGATTAGGGGTGAAAGGCCAATCAAACTTGGAAATAGCTGGTTCTCCGCGAAATCTATTTAGGTAGAGCGTTGTATTTATGTTGTTGGGGGTAGAGCACTGGATAGACTAGGGGGATTCATCATCTTACCAAATCTAACCAAACTCCGAATACCAATAATTAATTATACAGCAGACACACTATGGGTGCTAAGTCCGTGGTGGAAAGGGAAACAGCCCAGATCACTATCTAAGGTCCCAAAATTACAGCTAAGTGGGAAAGGAAGTAGAAAAACCATTACAGCTAGGAGGTTGGCTTGGAAGCAGCCATCCTTTAAAGAAAGCGTAACAGCTCACTTGTCTAAATAAGTTTTTCTGCGCCGAAAATGTACCGGGGCTAAAGCTGTATACCGAAGGTGTGGGTGCTTATTGATTTCGATTAATAGGTGCGGTAGCGGAGCGTTCCGTAAGTCTGTGAAGGTGGTTTGTAAAAACTGCTGGAGATATCGGAAGTGAGAATGCTGACATAAGTAGCGTAAAAGAGTGTGAAAAACACTCTCACCAAAAATCTAAGGGTTCCTACGTTAAGTTAATCTACGTAGGGTTAGTCGGTTCCTAAGGCGAGTCCGTAAAGGAGTAGTCGATGGCAATTAGGTTAATATTCCTAAACCTCTTAAGTGTGACGGGTTTTGTATTTGTATAGGTCTGATTGGATTGATCTACGCTTAAAAGAAGCTCCAGGAAATAGCACTTATATTTATGAGGCCGTACCGTAAACCGACACTGGTGGATGAGTAGAGTATACTAAGGTGTTGAAAGAATGATGTTGAAGGAACTCGGCAAATTATACCTGTAACTTCGGAAGAAGGGTAACCTGCTTTTAGGCAACTATAAGTAGGTGGCACAAAATAGGGAGTAGCGACTGTTTACTAAAAACACAGGACTCTGCAAACACGTAAGTGGAAGTATAGGGTCTGACGCCTGCCCGGTGCTGGAAGGTTAATAGGAGGGGTGCAAGCTCTGAATTGAAGCCCCAGTAAACGGCGGCCGTAACACTGACGGTCCTAAGGTAGCGAAATTCCTTGTCGGGTAAGTTCCGACCCGCACGAATGGCGTAACGATTTCTCCACTGTCTCCAACATCACTTCAGCGAAATTGAATTCCCCGTGCAGATGCGGGGTACCCGCGGTTAGACGAAGAGACCCCGTGCACCTTTACTATAGCTTTACATTGCTATTAAAAGTGTGATGTGCAGGATAGGTGGGAGACTTTGAAGTTATGGCGCTAGCTATAATGGAGTTAACCTTGAGATACCACCCTTTACACTTTTGATATCTAACTATGTTTCATTATCTGGAACTAGGACATTGTATGGTGGGTAGTTTGACTGGGGCGGTCGCCTCCTAAAAAGTAACGGAGGCGTGCGAAGGTAAGCTAGAGCTGGTCGGAAATCAGCTTGATAGTACAATGGCATAAGCTTGCCTGACTGCGAGGCTGACAAGCCAAGCAGAGACGAAAGTCGGTCATAGTGATCCGGTAATTCTGTATGGAAGGGTTATCGCTCAACGGATAAAAGGTACGCCGGGGATAACAGGCTGATGGTGTTCGAGAGTTCATATCGACGACACCGTTTGGCACCTCGATGTCGACTCATCACATCCTGGGGCTGGAGAAGGTCCCAAGGGTTCGGCTGTTCGCCGATTAAAGTGTTACGTGAGTTGGGTTTAGAACGTCGTGAGACAGTTCGGTTTCTATCTGCCGTGGGTGAAGGAAATTTGAGAAGATCTGACTCTAGTACGAGAGGACCGAGATGTATATACCTCTGGTGTACCAGCTGTTATGCCAATAGCATCGCTGGGTAGCTATGTATAGATGGGATAATTGCTGAAAGCATATAAGCAAGAAACCCTCTTCAAAAAAATTTCCCAATTAAGGCCGTGGGAGACTACCACGTTGATAGGCTAGGTGTAGAAGCATGGTAACATGTGAAGCTAACTGGTACTAATAGCCTGATTGATTTATTTGCTTTCTATATGTGCATATGCAGTGTTAAATATTAAATTAAAATTTATTAAGTCAGAAATTTTTGTTGACTTGGTGGCTATAGCAAAAATGAACCACCCGATCTCATTTCGAACTCGGAAGTGAAACTTTTTAGCGCCGATGATACTTAAAAAGGGAAAGTAGGTCGTTGCCAAGTTTATAAAAATTTCTTCTTATTTATATCTTTTCAGTAGAGCGATGAAACAAGGTAAACATAGAGTAGCTGTGAGGTAATATAACTGATCTTTTAGAACTCTGCGAAAACTTTAAGATAAAAGTAGAAAATTTAAAAGTAGAATTTGTCACTTATTTCCAAATTAGGAGGAGAGATAGCAACATTTAACAAATCATCAAACAATTGATCTTCCGAAAATCAAACTTTATATAATTGAATATTAATTAAGTTGTTGGAGATGAGGAGAAAGAAGAAGTAGCAAACTACCAAAAAGCAGATACATTTGGTCCAATAGTTAGGTGATAATTGTAGCACTCAGTGGATCTTATAAAAATTCAAAACGTGAAAATTATAAGTGATGTTTTTAATGTGAATTGAAAGCGTATCAAATAGTGAATATAGAATTCCCTCAAATGCAAAAAGGTGTATGAGCAAATCGAATAAGAAAAGTGAGGTTTTGCGCATCAACGTGTTATAATAAAGGTAAACTTGGTTAGTGCTGAAGCAATACTGCAAGTTTTAAAGGGAAAGAAGATTTAAAAGACAGTGTATGTTGCAATCGTAATAGTCGCTGAAAGGTACTTTGAAACATAGCTGGACTATTGAAGTTAAAATTCTGGGCTGTTACTTAAAAAACGCATCCACTGAATTATTTATGCTAAAAAAAGCTTTATTAAAAAATGAAACAGAAGTGTAAGAAAGTTGCAAAACGTATAAGGTATTACTTGAAGCTACCTATCTGAAGCAACTGGAGCTTCTCAAGTTGCGAAAAATATTTTAAAATCTGAAAGAATGATGTGAAATTTTTTAAGTAAACCAGAAAGTATTCCACTATCACGCTGAACAGCAAATTAGGCATTATATCGTTTACTGTAAAAGCTCATATTTTACGTAATCAGAGCTAGGAACTTGAAAGGATAATTTCATTATACTTAACATGGAAGCAAAGAGAACTATACAATCCCCTACCTATCGTTTCTTCAACCACTTCCCTGAACGGGTACTTTTATCAAACTATTCTCTTATTGTAATGAGTTGCTTCTATATTAAAATTTAGCAATTTCCCTCTAGGATGATCTTTATTTTGTTCTAAATATTGGCTTTGTTCAAATGCCATTCCCCATTGTGTACGATAGCTAGACTTTCTATATTCATAAAAACTCTCTTCAGCATTATTTGTATCGAGCTTTTTATCTTGTTTTTTTATACTTTCTACCTCAAGCACCCACATCTATTAATTTATTTTAAAAACCTCACTTATCTTATCATAAAAAATATAGCTGTAAATACTTTAGTGAAAATTCCTTCTTATTTTATCTTTCTTTAAGCAAATATTGAGGTCTTTTTGTAAATTTTTATAGCCTGCTTGCATAATGTTTTGATGGGTTAGTATTATGTAATAGTATCCTACATTACTTATATTAGAAATGCTAACTTTAGCTAGCATTCGTAATTGCCTTTTTATTTTATTTCTTTTTGCTGCTTTTCCGACTTTTTTACTGATAGCCAGACCTACTCTAATAACATGAATATACTTTTCAGGTTCTCTTTCTTTTATAGCATATAGTGATATATATACCCCTCGATAAAAAAGACTGTAAGATGCTAATCTGTTTTTAAAAGCAAAGGAAAACTCTTTTTTTTTATGCTTACTATGCGCATAATTTATTACACCCTAATGAGCGACGCTTATTAAGAATTTTTCTTCCAGCTTTTGTTGACATACGTGAACGAAATCCATGTTTGTGCTTTTTTTTAAAATTTTTTGGTTGAAATGTTCTTTTCATTGTTTTTATATTAATATGACTATTTATTTTAAACTATTTTGCTCTATTGTCAAATAATGGTCAACTTCTGTGGCATTCTTGTTGAATAAAATTTGATATATGGAAAAATGAATTTAATTATAGGCGTACTTGTTTTACTAGTCCTTTTATTTTGTTTGAGTAAGTTTCAAGCAGTAAGTAAAGTTAAGTCTTATATATATTTGAGTTGTATGTGGATGCTACCTTGTTTGTTAGCATTCTATGATGGTTATTTTATAACTTCTATTTCTATAGCGTTACTTTTTTTTATGCTGATTTTTATCCTTAAAGGTAAAAGAAATAAGATGGTAAAATTTTTGTTATTTATGGCTTTAGCAATATCACTTTTTATCACTTTATTTATAATGCTATCTATTTTTGTTCAGTCCATTTCTTTTTTTAATAAAGTAGCTATTTCAGAATTCTTATTTTGCTTAAAATGGAAGCATAATGTAGCTATTATTGGTGAAGGAGAGGTGGGGTGTTTTGGTATAGCGCCACTTTTAGTGGGGACATTACTTATAACTATTGTAGCAATGTTAGTTGCGGTGCCGCTTGGTTTATTTTCTGCAATATATATTAGTGAGTATGCGAGTGAAAAAGTGCGTTATGTTATTAATACAGCCTTACAGGTTTTGTCTGCTATTCCTACTGTTGTATATGGATACTTCTCAGTTATATTTTTGTCTTTTTTTATAAAGCAGGTAGCAAATTTTTTTAATTTAAGTATACACTCAGAAAGTGCTTTGATTGCTGGTTTATCGATCGGGGTAATGATTCTTCCTTTTATTATTTCTTTGCTTGAAGATGCTATAAGATCTGTTCCAAAAAGTTTACGTTATGGTTTTATGGCGCTTGGCGCAACACCAGCGGAAACTATATGGCATATAACAATACCTTATGCAATGCCTACAATTTTAAGTGCAATTTTATTATCAATTTCAAGAGTAATAGGTGAAACAATGATTGTACTAATGGCTGTGGGAATCAATGCAAATTTGACCTTTAATCCTCTCAATTCAGTTACTACTATCACTGTACAAATTGCTACATTACTTACCGGAGATCAGGATTTCAATAGTGTGCAAACTCTTGCTGCTTATGCGCTTAGTTTGGTGCTGTTTGTTATTACTTGGCTATTGAATGCATTTGCATTGTTTATAATGAAACGTAACTAGTAAGTGTTTTAATATTGCAAAATTTCTGTTAATAATATAAGATTTATTTTCTTTAGAAGTTCTTTTATAGAATTGTAGTGTTAGGTGATGAAAGAGATGAGTACAGGTAAAGTAGTTAAAATAACTCAAGCAGTTGTTGATTTAAAATTTGAAGACGGGTTGCCTAAGATATTTAATGCTTTAAAAAGCAAACTAAAATATAAGGGCAAGGAGCTAGTTTTAGAGGTTTCACAGCATATAGGTGACAATATAGTTCGTTGCATTGCTATGGATAGCACAGATGGTATGTCAAGAGGTGATGAGTTTGTTGATACAGGTGCACCAATATCAGTTCCGGTTGGACGCTCAACTTTAGGAAGGATTTTTAATGTTGTAGGGGAGCTTATAGATGAGTGTGGTCCGCTAAAAGGAAAGTATGATTTAGAACCTATACATAGATCACCTCCAAGCTTTACTGAGCAGAAGATACAGGAAGAAGTTTTAGTTACAGGAATAAAGGTTATAGATCTTCTTGCTCCTTATCTTAAAGGAGGAAAAATTGGCTTATTTGGTGGAGCTGGTGTTGGTAAAACAGTTCTGATAATGGAGCTGATTAACAACATAGCAAAAGCTCATAAAGGATTTTCTGTGTTTGCTGGAGTAGGAGAGAGAACGCGTGAAGGTAATGATCTTTATAACGAGATGATTACTTCGAATGTAATAGATATAAGTGAGCACGAAAAATCTCAAGCCGTTTTGGTTTATGGTCAAATGAATGAACCTCCTGGAGCAAGGGCTAGGGTTGCTTTAACAGCACTAACTATGGCGGAGTATTTTCGTGATCATGAAAATCAAGATGTTCTATTTTTTGTAGATAATATCTTCCGTTTTACTCAAGCTGGCTCTGAAATTTCTGCTTTGCTTGGAAGAATACCGTCGGCTGTTGGTTATCAGCCAACTCTTGCGACTGATATGGGCGCTATGCAAGAGAGAATAGCCTCAACTACTGCTGGTTCTATTACTTCTGTACAGGCTATATATGTTCCTGCAGACGATTTGACCGATCCAGCTCCAGCAACGACATTCTCTCATCTTGATGCAACCACAGTGTTGTCAAGGCAGATAGCTGAAATGGGTATATATCCTGCTGTTGATCCACTTGACTCAACTTCTCAGTCTTTATCTGCTGAAATCATTGGTGAAGAACATTATAATGTGGCTTCTGAGGTGAAACGTATATTGCAAACTTATAAGTCGCTGCAAGATATTATCGCAATACTTGGTATGGATGAACTATCTGATGAAGATAAAATTATTGTTGATAGAGCTCGTAAAATTCAGAAGTTTCTTTCTCAACCTTTTCATGTTGCGGAGGTATTTACTGGCATGTCTGGCAAATTTGTTTCACTTTCTGATACTATTTCTAGTTTTAAAGGAATTATTGAAGGTAAATATGATCATCTGCCAGAAGCTGCTTTTTATATGGTGGGAAGTATAAGTGAAGCAATAGAAAAGGCTGAATCAATAAAAGCTGAAGTTGGAGCCGGACATTAAAGATTATGAACACTTTTAAGGTGCAATTTTTTTCTCCTGATAATCGAATTTCATTCGATGAAGTAGTTTCTCTTTCAGTGAACGGGCTTAAAGGGGAATTGATGATTTTAGCCTACCATTCCCCTTATTTAATTTATTTATTGCCTGGTATAATTACTGCTCAAATGAGTAACCAGACAAAGGAAAAAATTGTAATTGATAATGGTATATTGGAGGTTGCAAATAATAATTGTAACATTGTAACAAATCAAATTCAGGTTTTTGATCATTTGACTCATGATGAGGAATCATTAAAAAATAAGAGAGTTGGTATATATTTAAGTTATCTTGATGTCAAATCTCTTTAGGGGCTCTTTTTTTGTTCAAGAAATGGGTTTACTCTTGTCATCTCAATGTTTGTCGTTCAAGTAGCTGACACACAACTGTACGAACATTAGAAGGATATCATCCCAGTGCTCAGACACTGAAATCTAGAAATTTTTACAACTAGGATCGTATGGTCAAGACTACAATTGTGCAAAAGTTGCAGCTTTGAAGGTAAAAGTACAAAAAATAGTGTCATCCCAGTGCGTGACACTGGGATCTATCTTATTTTAATCGTGGATATTATTTTAACATATGTTCCTAGAATTTGTTGTCCATTGCGTAATTCACAAATGTTTTTATCCAGTGTCACGCACTGGAATGACAAGAGTTGAATGACAGGAAAAAAAGCACTGATTTTACATGCATCTAAATAAGTATGTTTATTAAACACTTCCGTGCTGACTTTGGCTACACACCTTTGAGGGACTGCTGATGAAGTCTAGAAGTGAATTACAACAATCATCATCACTATAAAATGCACTATCAGAGCTTGAAGATCTAGATTTTCTTTCTGCATTATCAACTTCCCCTACAAGCTGATCAGATATTTTTGCACGATTGTTCAAAGGTTCCTGTTGAGAAATCTCTGTACTTAACATTTCTACTTGGTTATTTAGATGTTGCTCTTTACCGTTTAGCTCTTCTCTTTCTCCCGTTATTCTTTCAATTTCCATATCTTTAATCTTTTCTTTCAATATTTCAATCTCATTCTCATACTCTTCAAACTTTGGTTCTATAAATGAACGGTATTGATCCATTATTTCTTCTTCCATCTCCTGCCGTAACTGTTCTCTTTGCCTCTCAATTTGCTCATCTTTAGTCTCTAGCTCTCCCTCTGACGATTTAAAATCCCACTTTTCATCCCACTCTAGCTCACTTACCTCTTGTTCATCAGATTCTAAATGTGCGTTATGCTCACTTTGCAAATTTTGCATTTGAGGTTTTAAATTCGTTAAACGTTCATCCTGCCGTAACTGTTCTTCTTGACTCTTAATCTGCTTATTTTTAAGCTCTACCTCGTTCTTTAACTCTTCATATTTCCACTTTAGCTGATCTACCTCTTGTTTATAAGATTCCAGATTTGTGTTGTACTTATAATCTAAGCATTGAATTGTAGATTTTAAATTCTGTATATCTTTCCAATTTTCATCTAATATATCTCCTGCTTCCTCTTCCGCTTTTTTAAACTGTTTCAATTTATCTTCCAGTTTTTCATTTTTTGCATTAGCAATTGTTAACTTTTTCTCTAGATCTTTCTTTCCTTCATGTGCACTTTCAAGTTCTTGTATTTTCTCTTGCAGCTCTGTTGATATATTTTCTAGCTTCTCATCTTTTTGTGTTAGTCCAATTTGCAATTTTACGTTTTTTTTTTGCTTTTCTTCTTCAAGTTTATTCTGTAAATCACTATTGCACTTCTCTAATTCTTCAATTTCTTGCTTAGCCTCCATGAGTTCCTGTTCTGATTTTTTTTGCTTTATTATGCAATTACTTAACAGCTGGTCTAATTCCTCTTGCAATTTTCTTACCTCACTTGTCAACTCTTCTTTTTCTGCATTAGCAACTTCCAGCCTCTTCTTTAGATCTTCTTTTTCTTCTTCATACACACTCTCAAGTTTTTGCGCTCTTTCTTCCAGCTCTGTTGACATATTTGCTAGCTTTTCATTTTTTTGTGTCAGTTCAGCTTGCAATTTTGCATTTTTTTGCTTTTCCTCTCCAAGTTCATTCTGTAAATCACTATTATGCTTTTCAAATTCTTGCTCAGCCTTGTCGAGCCTATATTTTAAATTCGTTAAGCGCTCATTCTCTTCGATCATTATACGTTCTGCTTGCTCGCTCTCTATCTGCAATGTATCTTCCAGTTTCTTATTTTTTACATTGGCAACTTCCAGCTTTTTCTTCAGGTCTTTCTTTTCTTCATATGCACCTTCAAGTTCTTGCGCTCTTTCTTGCAGCTCTGTTGACATATTTGCTAGTTTTTCATCTTTTTGTGTCAGTTCAGTTTGTAATTTTGCATTTTTTTGCTTTTCTTCTCCAAGTTTATTCTGTAAATCACTATTATGCTTTTTTAACTCTTCAAATTTTTGCTCAGCATCTTCGAGTCTACATTGTAAGTTGTTTCTCTGCTGATTTAACTCTCTAATTTCTTGCTCAGCCTCATCGAGCCTATATTGTAATTTATTCTTTTGCTCGTTTAATTCTCTAATTTCTTGCTTTTCTTCTCCAAGTTCATTCTGTAAGTCACTATTGTGCTTTTCTAACTCTTCAAGTTCTTGTTCAGCCTTGTCGAACCTATATCGTAATTCGTTCCTCTGCTCATTTAATTCTCTAATTTCTTGTTCAGCTTTTGTAAGCTTTTGATCTAGTTGTTGTGAGTTAACTTCTGTTTGCGCTGCAGCTTCTTGCAAATTAACTTCTGTCTGAGTTTCAGTTTCTTGAGAGCCAATTCCTGTTTGAGTCTTAACGTGTTGCACAGAGACCTCTGTTTGAGTTTCAGTGTGCTGTAAATTAACTTCTGTTTGAGTTGCAACTTCTTGTAAACTTTGAATTTCAGCCTGTTGAGAGCCAATTTTCGTTTGAGTTTCAGTGTGCTGTAAACTAATTCCTGTTTGAATTGCAACCTCTTGTAAATCAACTTTTGTCTGAGTTTCAGTCTGTTGAGAGCCAATTTCTGTTTGAGTCTTAACGTGTTGCACAGAGACCTCTGTTTGAGTTTCAGTGTGCTGTGAATTAACTTCTGTTTGAGTTGCAATTGCCTGAGTTGCAATCTGCTGTGGATTAACCTCTGATACATTGTTGCTAGTGAAAGAAAGAATAGGATTGCTTTTAGCATCATTTTCAAGATCTTTCATCTTTTCGTCTTGATTGATTACGATATGTTCGTTATTTTGCAGATTACTAACAGCCGGTGCAATGTTAGCATTTTTGTTCTTTTTCAATAATGCTTTTACAGCATCATGTAGAGAGAGGTCTTGAATATATAATTCCTCATTTTGTCTTATTAATTCCCAAAACTCCTCAGGTGGCGATTCAAAATCTTTACCATTAAACTGTAGTACTTTAGTTATACCAGAATTACTTACATTCATAACCATAGTACAGGTAAAAGTTTTCCCATCCTTGTCCTGCACAGGCCAAGTGCTTGTCATTTCATAATATGCACCCTCTTTAAATTCATAATGTCTTTCCTTACCTTTTCGGTAAGCGTATATGTCATGCTTTTTATTGCAATAAATATTCAATGTGCTAATATCCCTTTCTTGCTGTAAGATATCACTAATTCTTATTGGCTCACTTCTATTGTAATTAATAAGATTAATGTTTAACACTTTATCAGAATTGTTAGTTTCTACATAAAAAGCTCGAAGGTCTATGTCTTTGTCTCTAAAATACTTACTTACAGCTTTTTTTGCCTGATTTGCTAATTCTATAAAGTTTTTTTTAAAGCTCTTGTTGAAAGATAGATCTATATATGCTTGCTTAAAATTTTCATCATTTGTCAAATCCATGAGCAAGTCATAAATCTCCCATTTGTCCTGATAGTATTCTTCTAAAACAGTAATGCTATTTTTTCTTTTCAGTTCTGCTAATATGTTTTTCAATGTCAGGAAATTTGTTGACATAGTATACCCCCTATTACTATTGTTTTGATAATATATTTACTTTGGGAGTGATTAACTCCTTTTGTATTAACCTTTTTAGTTGAATTTAATTGCGAGCGTTAAACTAGATCTTAGTCATTTTGTTTATTGTTCCCCACTATCTATTTGTGTTACTATACTAATAGTAGCACTAAGTTTTAGGCTATGCAAGAATTTCTATTGAACGTAAAGCTAGTAAACTTCAGAAATTGGTTATGCTAATTTTGTTAATAAAATGCAACCAATTAAGGAAAGCGCTATACTGTGTCTCAGTGCAATATTTTCTTTCCTAACGGACTGAAAATTGAGTTGAGTTAAAAATCCGATTTTATTTAATACTTTTCAAAGATGACAATATTTTGTAAAAATAGGTTTTTAATAGGACAATAATATGGAAATTTTTCTTGATAGTGTTGATTTGAATGAAATTAAGGAGCTAAAAGAGTTCATTGATGGTATAACAACTAATCCTTCTTTAATAGCAAAATCTGGACATAAAGATAAGTACGAAGATTTAGTAAGCGAAATATGTTCTATTATAAAAGGACCTGTTAGTGTTGAAGTTGTTGCAGATAGCCATGAAGATATGGTTAAGGAAGGCCTTAAGTTAGCGAAAATCGCTAGTAATATCGTAGTAAAGTTACCTCTTACACATGAAGGATTAATTTCTTGTAAAAAGTTGTGGACAGAACATAAAATACCTGCTAACATTACATTATGTTTTTCTCCTGGACAAGCACTGTTTGCCGCTAAGGCCGGTGCTTGTTTTATTTCTCCCTTTGTTGGTCGCCTTGATGATATAAGCTATGATGGCTTATCGCTAATAGAAGATATATGCACTATATATTCTAATTATAATTTTAAGACAAAAGTTCTTGTTGCATCAGTAAGAAGTCCAGCACATGTAATAGAAGCTGCACGGCTTGGTGCTCATTCAATTACTGTGCCAGCAAAAATACTTAGACAGTTAATTAATCATCCACTTACTGATCAAGGGCTCGCAATATTTGAAAAAGACTGGGGCGTAAAACAATAAATGACATTGCTAAAAAAGACATAAAAACACAATAATTTATATAAAAAGGACATAGGTACCATCTGTCCTTTAAAGACATGTAGGTCAATGATATGCGTAATTCAGTGTTTTAAACATGATAGTCCTCCACTAATAAAAAAGATTGAGAAAAATGTATACAGCTACGACCGAAGTATAGCTAAAATATATTTTAACTGAAGATTATAGATTAATTGAATTGAAAAGTCTGCAGACGAAGATAGATTCCGAGCTCTAGAACACCTTCACTGTGCATGGTAACAAAACTATTAGAGTTTGTCAAGTAATTTTTTATCGTAATTTTACGAACGTGCCATGCCAGTAATTATATCTAGTTAAATTTGTAAAGTAATACAGTGTTTTCGATAGTTATAAAAAAGCTGGATTTCAGTACTGGAGTAACATTTTGGAAATTGGGATGAAAAGAGGGAAAGTACTGGTTTGAAATTAAGTTTTCTGGATTCCAGTGCTGGAATGACAAGAGAGGAGCTCCAGGTACAGCTGTTACCTATAGAATGGCAGTACTAGAATGATAACAAACTGAATGACATATTTAATCTCTATACAGATGTACATCACGCACCGATTTCCATTCAAGGTAATGTTATTCCAGCATTGGAATCCAGTTAGATTTGCGAGTATAAAAGTAATACAACATTTTTGATGATGGAAGCCATTACTAGTATAACAAGAAAGGAAGTGCTGATTTCAGTGTTTATACGTTAGCCATGCATCTAAAAATTTATAAACAAAAGATTACACTTCACAACTTTGTGATGGAATAAGTTTTTCAATGCTGTTGACGCAAAACTCAGTTGTATTATTAGCTATTTCATCGAATTTATCATTTATATCCTTACCTATTTTTTCATCTTTAATATATTCATACAGAGCTAAAATAGCTATAGTTGAACATATTGCGATGAAACCAACTTTTGCTGTAATAAGTAATGATAGCCCACCTGCAAGTATGGACACTGCTCCAATAGCTAGGTTTATAATTTTATTTTGTGTTGATTGATTCTCTTTATCCTCTAAAACGTTTGATATTGCTTTTGAGGCAATTTTTATTGCTATTGCTGTAGTTGAGATTATAACAAACATCATAGCTATTTTTGCTAAGAGAAAAATTGATGGTAGCATTATTACAAGAAACAGTGAAGCACCTCCTATAAATAACCATTTCTCATTTATTTTTTTAGACTGATCTGTATTATTAGGCATTGCAACCCTCCACTTTCATTAACAGTTTATTCATATAATATGAAACATGCGATAGTCAAGATGTTTTTGTGTGGAGAAGCTTGCGATTGAGTTTTGAAGAGCTTTAGCTTTACAAGATGGTAGATTTGGTGATTATCGTAAGATTCTTGCAGTCATTTTAGTGGGAAGAATTTGTAAAATATGAAAAAATAACCGCCAGAAAATTGGAAACGCTATAACTTTCTTTCCTTTAAATATACTTTTTAAAATATATGCTGCAGCTTTTTCTGGCTCCCATATGAAGGGAAGTGGTTTATTAGACTTAAACATATCTGTTTTTACTGGCCCTGGCATTATGGTGATAAACTTTGTGCTACTGTTAGAATATTGGATTTTTAGTGATTGAAAACAACTTTTTAGTGCTGCTTTGCTGGCACAGTATGCAGAAGCATGTGGTGTTGCATGCATAGCAACAAGAGAAGATATAACCGCAAAAGTTGCCAAGGAATTATGATGAATCCATTCTTCAATCCAGTTGATAACGCCAAAATAATTGGTTTCAAATGTTTTTCTATGAATGTTGGTATGAAACTTATCTTCTATTTCGCCACATCCTGCATTAAGAAAAAAGAGATTTGGTATAATATTTTGCTTTTTTAAAAAATCAGACGAGTTTTTAATATTTTCACTTTTGCTTACATCACATGTTATAGGTAAAAAATTACTACCTAATTCTTCTTTTAATTTTTCCAGTTTTTCAGTGCGCCTTGCAATGCCAACCACAAACCATCGATCTTTAATGAGCAACCGTGCTAGACTTTCTCCAATGCCAGATGATGCTCCTGTAATGAGACAAGTTTTTCTATCCATGTGAATTTATATAACATGAAGTATGAATGTAATGACTATTGCCTATTCACACAAGTTAAGTTTGCTATAATTTTCCTAAATAATAAAAAAAGAAAGCTACTTATAATTTTGAATTTTATATAAACTTAAAGGGAAATTTAGTATTTGCTTACTTGTAATTTAAAATTCTTATATAATATCTTAAATGAGTTGAGAGAATTAAATGCAGGATGCAGCTTTAGTTTTACAAGATGGCAAGTACTTTTTGGGAAAATCGGTAGGTAAAAGAGGCAAATGTATAGGTGAAGTTTGTTTTACCACTGGTATGACAGGTTATCAGCATACTATAACAGATCCTTCTTTTGCTGATCAAATAATAGCGTTCACTTTTCCTCATATTGGTAATGTTGGAATAAATCACAAAGATAATGAAGGAGAAAAAGTTTTTGCAAGTGGTGTGGTTATGCGTGAACTTTCTCCTATGTCTCACTCTTCTTCATATATTAGTTTAAATGATTGGTTGGAGAAAAATAATGTAGTTGGGATATCGGGAATTGATACTAGAGCTTTGACGAGATATTTGAGAAAACATGGATCTCAAAATGGAATGATATGTCCGTCAAGTGAGGTACATATATTAGATGAATTGAAGAAATACAAATCTGTAAATGGAATAGAAATAACTAAGAAAGTCAGTTTAAGTAATAACTTTCAAAGCGTTCTTAATGCAAAATATAGGGTTGTAATTGTTGATTTCGGTGTAAAAAATAGTATAATCTCACGCTTAGTAGAACTTGATTGTACGGTTGAATTAGTCAAACCAGATACAGGTTTTGCTCACAAAATATTAAGCATGAATCCAGATGGTATAGTGCTTTCAAATGGCCCTGGTGATCCACAAGAGATAGGAGAGAGTGTAACTTCAGAAATAGAAATTATTGTGAAATCTAAAATACCAGTTTTTGGCATATGCCTGGGCCATCAATTACTTGCAGTTACTTTGGGAGCAAAGACTGTCAAGATGGATATTGGTCATCGAGGGAGTAATCATCCAGTTTATGATCTGGAGAGTAAAAAAGTTGAGATAACTAGCCAAAATCATGGTTTTGTTGTTGATTCAGCTTCTCTTCCAAGTAACGTTGAAGTTACTCATATTTCTCTATTTGATAATAGTGTAGAGGGGATAATGATGAAGGATTACCCAGTCTTTTCTACTCAATACCATCCAGAAGAAGCGCCAGGTACACATGATTCACATTACTTATTTGGGCGTTTTATTGACAATATTTTGTTATATAAAAGTAAAATCTAACTGAAATCAGTTAGATTAGCTTTTATTACTTGATCTTTTGGATTTGGATGTTTAATATTAGGAATAATAAAACTTAAGTTAAGGTAGTGTTCTCTTAACAGATTTTTGTGGAGGAGTGACCGAGTGGTTAAAGGTAACAGACTGTAAATCTGTCCGCATTGCGTACGTAGGTTCGAATCCTACCTCCTCCATTGTGCGGGTATAGCTCAATGGTAGAGCTCTAGCCTTCCAAGCTAGTGACGTGGGTTCGATTCCCACTATCCGCTCTTTATTTTTGTTGTATTTATATAAAATCAACATATTATTTGTTGATGTATTTATATTTTAGGTAGAAGAGTTAAAATTATGACAGCGATAGTAGAAGCATTTGGAAAGCCGCATGTAAACGTGGGAACGATAGGACATGTGGATCATGGGAAGACAACGTTAACAGCGGCGATAACAAAGCATTATGGTAATTTTGTAGCATATGATCAAATAGATAAAGCGCCAGAAGAAAGAAAGAGAGGTATAACAATAGCAACAGCGCATGTTGAATATCAAACAGAAAAGAGACACTATGCACACGTTGATTGCCCTGGACATGCTGATTATGTAAAGAATATGATAGTAGGTGCAGCACAGATGGATGCAGCGATATTGGTAGTGTCAGGGGTTGATGGGCCGATGCCACAAACGAGAGAGCATATATTGCTGGCAAAACAGGTGGGTGTTGGATATATCGTGGTATATATAAATAAAGCTGATGTTGCTGATGCTGATATGATAGATTTGGTAGAGATGGAAGTGAGAGAGTTGCTGAGTAAGTATGGATTTCCAGGTGATGAAGTGCCTATGATAGTTGGGTCTGCGTTAAAAGCATTAGAGGATGATAGTAGTGAGTATGGAAAGAAATCAATAGATGAATTGATGGAGAAGTTAGATGAGTATGTGGCAGTACCTCCAAGGCCTATAGATTTGCCGTTTTTGTTGCCAATAGAAGATGTATTTTCAATATCGGGCCGAGGGACGGTAGTAACAGGAAGAATAGAGAAGGGGGAGATAAAGACAGGGGATGAGATAGAGATAATAGGTCTGAAAGCGACGCAAAAGACGATATGTACTGGTGTTGAGATGTTTAAGAAGTTGCTAGATAAGGGAAGTGCAGGACTCAATGTAGGAATACTACTAAGAGGAACAAAGAGAGAAGAAGTGGAGAGAGGGCAAGTATTGGCAAAACCAGGGACAATAACCCCGCATAAGAAATTTAATGCGGAGGTGTATATATTGAAGAAAGAAGAAGGAGGAAGGCATACACCATTTTTTGGAAATTATCAGCCACAGTTTTATTTAAGGACAACGGATGTAACTGGGAGCATAAAATTGCTAGATGGAAAGGAGATGGTAATGCCAGGGGACAATGTAAGTATAGAAGTGGAGTTGCAAGTACCAATAGCAATGGATAAAGGATTACGTTTTGCGATAAGAGAAGGTGGTAGAACTGTTGGTTCTGGCGTTGTTTCGGAAATTTTAGAATGAGTATAATAACTAAGATGAAGCAAGATATATATATTAGAATCAAAGCTTTCGATTGTTCTTTGTTGGAAAAGTGTATTCGCGAGTTTATTGATCAATTAAAGCAGTTTAATGCAGATTTATCTGGTCCGATTGCGTTGCCAAGAAAAGATTCTAAATTTACTGTTAATAGGTCTCCTCATGTTGATAAAAAATCTCGTGAGCAATTTGAAATGAGAATTTCTAAGCGGTTAATTATTGTACATAATCCTACTTCTACTATGATGAAGATGCTTGCAGATTTATCTTTTTCTGCTGGTGTAGAAGTGGATTTAAAGGTTAAGGAAGTCAATATTTAGGAAAAGGAAATGAAGAGAATAAATTCGCTTAGGAGAATTGGTTTGTTAATGACCAATGTTGGCCATACTGCTATGTATTTTGATAATAGTCGCATGGCTGTAACCTTATTGCATCTCAGCGAAACTTATATTATCGATATAAAAGGACAAGATAAATGTGGCTACAATTCAGTCATTTTAGGCACAGGGGATTTAAAAAAAATAGCAAAACCTCAGTTGGAATATTTAAAGAAAAAGGGTATAAATAGTAAATGTAAATTATACGAAAGTAGATTAACTGATCTATTCGGAATAGAATGTGGTAAAAAGGTGGGGGTTAATCATTTTGTAGTTGGTCAATATCTTGACATTACGGGTTATTCTTTAGGCAAAGGGTTTGCTGGTGTGATGAAGCGGCATAACTTCAGTGGGCTTAGGGCATCTCATGGCGTTTCTATTGCTCATAGATCACAAGGTTCTACTGGTCAATGTCAAGATCCTGGTAGAGTATTCAAGGGGAAGAAAATGGCTGGTCATTTAGGTAATAGCAGAGTGACTGTACAGAATATGAAAATATTATCCATTGATTATGAAAATAGCATAATTGCTGTAAAGGGTAATAATGTTCCTGGGTTTAAAAACTCTTATGTTTTTGTGAGAGATGCAGTTAAAAAGCCTTTACATAAAGATGTTCCTTTTCCAGCAGGTCTGCTGTTGAATATGAGTGATGATGCTAATAATTTGGTGAGTTAGTTATGGAATGTGAATTAGTTGATCTATCTAATAATAATGTAGGTAGTGTTGAGCTTAATCCCTTGATATTTTCTGCCAAGCAAAAATTGAGTATTTTGCATGATATAGTGAGATGGCAATTAGCAAAGAGAAGAGTTGGTGCTCATAAAACAAAGGGTATCAGTGATGTTTCTGGTACAACAGCTAAGCCGTATGGTCAAAAACGTACCGGTAGGGCGAGACAGGGGAGCTTGCGATCTCCTCAGTTTAGAGGTGGTGGAATTATTTTTGGTCCTGTTGTGAGGAGTCATGCTTATTCTCTTAATAAAAAAGTACGTAAATTTGGTTTGAAAATTGCTTTATCTCTAAAATATTTAAATAATCAAGTTGTTGTTCTTGATAGTTTAAATGTTGATGTGAAGAAAACATCTAAAATGTGTGAATATATTAAAAATTTTAAATTTTCTTCTTTTTTAATAGTTGGTGATTATGGAGATGATTTGTTACGTGCTGCTAAAAATTTGCATTATGTAGATTTAATCAAACCTATTGGGTTAAATGTTTTTGATATATTGAATCATGAATGCGTGATGTTAACAAAAGACACTTTAAAGCATCTTGAAGGTAGATTGTTATGATTAAATATAATAATATAATAAAATCTCCTGTAATCACAGAAAAGGCTTCTCTTTTAAGAGAGAAGTTTAATAAATACTCTTTGTATGTTTTTGTAAATGTAAATAAGCGTCAAATAAAATCGGCAATAGAGTCTTTATTTAATGTCAGAATTTCTTCTATAAATGTTATTAGAGTTAAACCTAAATATAGACGTTTCAGGGGTGTGGTTGGTTGTAAAAAACAGAGAAAAAAGGTTTATTTTTCTTTGATGGATGGTCAAAAATTAGATATAATGAGCGTTTAATATGGGTATGAAATTTTTTAATCCTGTTACTCCGTCTTCTCGTGGGACTATATTAATAAGTAAAATTGGTTTATCAAAAGATAAGCCGGAGAAGTCTCTTGTATTTGGCAAGAAATCCAGTGGTGGAAGAAATAATCATGGTAGAATTACAACTCGTCACAGGGGTGGTGGTCACAAGAAGAAGTATAGAGTTATAGATTTTAAACGTAATAGAAGTGATCAGGGTATAGTTGAGAAAATAGAGTATGATCCAAATAGAAGTGGGTTTTTAGCATTAATATCATATAAGGAAGATGATACTAAATCTTATATATTAGCTCCTCAAGGTATGAAGCCTGGTGATGTTGTGACAGCTGGAGATGATGCTGATATTTTGCCAGGGAATTGTTTACTACTCAAGCATATACCTGTTGGTTCTTTCGTTCATAATGTTGAGCTGAAGCCAGGTAATGGTGCTGCGATTGCTAGAGCTGCTGGTTGTTATGCACAAATCGTTGGTCGTGATGGCCAATATGTTTTATTACGACTCAGGTCTGGTCAAATTAGGTTGATTTTATCTTCTTGCAAGGCTACTATTGGTGTAGTATCTAACCCTGACCATAAGAATAGAAAGTTGGGTAAAGCTGGGAGAAGTAGGTGGCTTGGGATTAGACCTGCTGTACGTGGAGTTGCAATGAATCCGGTTGACCATCCTCATGGAGGTGGAGAGGGAAAAACTTCTGGCGGTCGTCATCCTGTTACTCCTTGGGGTGTTGCAACAAAAGGAAAAAAAACTAGGAAAAAAAATAAATCTAGTGATAAGTATATAAAAAAATTGAAAGGTTAATTTATGAGTAGATCTGTATGGAAACCACCTTTTTTACACCCATCTGTACTAAGATTAGTTCAGAGAGCTTTAAAAGAGGGTTCTATTAATAAGGTGATAAAAATTCATTCCAGGGCTTCTGTAATTCTTCCTAATTGTTTGGGTTTAAAATTTGCTGTTTATAATGGTAAAGATTACATTCCTGTTAGTGTTGATAATCAGAATATGATAGGTCATAAATTCGGTGAATTTTCACCTACTCGTAAATTTACTGGGCATGGTGGTGATAAAAAGGCAACAAGAAGGTAGGCAATTGATATGAAAAATAGGGATATAATAGTTGAGGCTGGTTCTAAGGTTTTAAGATCAACTCCTCGCAAATTAAATTTGGTTGCTGATTTAGTACGTAATAAAAAAGTTTCTTTTGCTAATGTACAATTAAGATTTTGTGAAAAAAAGGCTGCCGGTTTTATAATGAAGGTGTTGAATTCTGCAATTGCTAATGCTCAAAATAATTATGGATTGAACGTTGATAATTTATATATAAAGGAAATTTTAATAGGTAAGTCACTTACTTTGCGTAGAGTATATCCAAAAGCTATGGGTAGGGCTAATAGAATGAGCAAATTTTATAGTAATATTACTATAAAATTGAAAGAAATTGTATGATTTATAGAAATGGAAAATTAATAAGGAAAGTGTAAAAATATGGGACAGAAGGTTAATCCTAAAGTATTTAGATTGCAAATAAATAGTAATACCTGGGATTCTGTTTGGTGTGCTACGGACGATTATAAACAGAAATTGCATCAAGATCTATTTATTCGCAGTTATATAAATGAATCCTTTAAGCATGCTGGTATTTCTAAAGTAACTGTAGAGCGTACAGTTACTTTAGTGTCTGTAATAATACATTCTTCTAAACCTGGGGTTATAATAGGTAAGAAAGGTTTGGATGTTGAGAAGATAAAGCAAAAAATAGCTAAAAAAGTAGAAAGTAGTGTTGAAGTGAATGTAGTAGGAGTTAAAAAGTCTGAAATAGATGCAGTTTTAATATCAAGGAGTATTACACATCAGCTAGAAAAAAGGATTTCATGTAGAAGAGCGATGAAAAAAGCTATTCAAAATTGTTTGAAGATGGGTGCTGAGGGTATTAAAGTAAGTTGCTCTGGGCGTCTTGGCGGAGCTGAAATAGCTCGTACTGAATGGTACAAAGAAGGTCGTTTGCCTTTACACACTTTGCGTGCTAATATAGATTATGCTTTTTGTGAAGCGAAGACTATATGTGGTATTATAGGAGTTAAAGTTTGGGTTTATGTTGGTAGTTAAGGTATATTGAAATGTTTGTTCCCAAAAAGAGTAAATATAAAAAGGTATTTAAGGGGAGAATCAAGGGTAATGCTAAGGGTGGTAGCACGCTGTCTTTTGGAGATTATGGATTAAAAGCTATGGAAGTAGGTAAGGTTCAGTCTAAGCATATTGAAACTGCAAGGCGCGTAATATCTAGAACGTTAAAACGCTCTGGTAAAGTGTGGATAAGAATTTTTCCTGATACCCCGGTTAGTAAAAAGCCAGCAGATGTACGTATGGGTAAAGGGAAAGGTAGTGTTGAATTTTGGGTATTTAAAGCTAAGCCCGGTAGGGTTTTGTTTGAAATTAGTAGTGATGTTCCCATGCATTTAGCAAGATTGGCCCTTGAAAAAGCGACTGCTAAGCTTCCTATGAAGTGTAAATTTATATCTAATCATAATTGAATGGAGTTGCAATGGATATAGTTAAATTTGAATCAGAATCTTCACAAGGATTACATGAACTTCTTGTGAATTTGAGGAAAGAATTTGTTAATTTGGCTTTTCAAAAAAAACTTGGCCAGTGCAACAATTTTTCGCGTTTTAGCTTAATAAGAAAGAGCATAGCTCGTAGTCTAACTGTATTAAATAGAAGAAAGAGAGAGGGAAAAAATGCCTAAGAAGGTTTTTTATGGTGTCGTAACTAAGGCTGACTCTGATAAGACTGTAAAGGTTTCGGTGTTACAAGTGTATAAGGATAGGCTGTATAAAAAAGTTATTAAAAAATACAAGAAGTATACAGCACATGATGAGAATAATAGTTGCAAAAAGGGAGATAGGGTTTTAATACAGGAACATAAGCCTATTTCTGTTACTAAAAAATGGGTTGTTATCAATAGCTAAAAAGGAATAGGTATTTATATGATTCAAAAAAATACATTGTTAGAAGTAGCTGATAATTCTGGTGCGCGTGCAGTGCTTTGTATTGGCTTGTTAGGTGGTAGGAAATCTGCATCTGTAGGTGATACGATTATTATATCTACTAAGTCTATTAACCCAAAAGGTAAAGTTGAAAAAGGAAAAGTATATAAAGCAGTTGTTGTTAGAGTAAAAAATAGTGTTAAGAAATCTGATGGTTCTGTAATTCGTTTTTCTAGCAATGCTGTGGTTTTAATTAATGATCAAGGTGAACCACTTGGCACTCGGGTGTTTGGTCCAGTAAAAAAGTTATTATCTGGTTCTTTTATGAAAATAATGTCATTAGCTGATGAGGTTTTATAATGAGTGCTAAAATAAAAAGTGGTGATGATATTATAGTTTTAACTGGTAAAGATAAGAAAAAAATTGGTAAGGTAATCAAAGTTATAATACGTAATGCTAAAAAGAAAGTAGTTGTTTCTGGCGTAAATGTGTGTAAGAGACATACTAAACCAAGAGCTGGTAGTGGTGGTGGTATATTCAATAAAGAGTTAGCTATTGATGTATCCAATGTTGCAATATTGGATCCTAAGTATAAAACTCCAACTAAAGTAGGATTTAAGATTATAGATGGTAGAAAAGTGCGTTTTGCAAAAGTTTCTGGAGAAGTGATAGATTAGGTTGATATGTTTAAACAATTGTATAAAGATAATATAGTAAAATCCTTAAAGGATAAGTTTAATTACAGCAATGTAATGCAAGTGCCTAAACTTGTCAAGGTGTGTATCAATATGGGCGTTGGAGATGCTGCTACGGACAATAAAGCGATAAATGAGCCATTTGATAATCTACATTCGATTGCTGGGCAAAAGCCTGTGTTAACCTTTGCAAAAAAATCTATTTCTGGTTTCAAAATTAGAAAAGGTGCAACTGTAGGTTGTAAAGTGACTTTGCGTAGAAACAAAATGTATGAATTCTTAGAAAGATTAATATATATTGCTTTGCCAAGGGAAAAAGATTTTAGAGGGTTTAGTGTGAAGCAATTTGATGGTCATGGTAATTTTTCCTTTGGTATCAAGGAGCATATATCATTTTTAGAAATAGACTATGATAAAATAAGTAAAATTAGAGGTATGGATATTAATATTATAACAAGTGCAGTTAGTGATAAGGAAGCAAAGGAATTATTACTGGCTCTTAAATTCCCTTTTTTTGATAATTGAGAGAAAATATATATGGCAAAAAAATCCATGATACAGAAGAATCTTCGTAGAATAAAGTTATGCGATCAATATAGGGAGAGAAGGGAAGAATTAAAATCTATAATGAATAATAAGGATTTATCTATTGCAAAAAGGTTTGCAGCTCAAAGTAAGCTGATTAAAAAATTGCCTAGAGATTCTTCTAAAATCAGAATTAGGAATAGATGCGCTTTAACTGGTAGGCCGAGAGGAGTATATAGAAAATTTGGTTTATGTAGGATTGTTTTACGTGATTTGTGTTCTTTTGGACAAGTTCCAGGGGTTACAAAATCTAGTTGGTAAATGTGATATAAGGAGTGTAATAGTGTCGTTATCTGATGGTATTGGTGATTTTTTAACAAGAATACGTAATGCTCAATTGGCAATGCATAGGGAAACAAGAGTCCTATTCTCTAAAGTGAATTCTTCTATATTGAAGATCTTAAAAGAGGAAGGGTATATTCTTAATTATGAAAAGCAAGAGAGTGATAGTATCCCTTCCCTTGTTGTGCAGTTGAAGTATTATGATAAATCACCTGTGATTAATGATATAGCTAGGGTATCAAAGCCCGGTTGTCGTTATTATTCTAAGTGTAAGGACATTTCTAAAGCATATAATGGTCTTGGAATTTTTATTATATCTACACCGAAAGGAGTGATGACCGATTATAATGCACGTAGATTAAAAGTTGGTGGAGAAGTTTTGTGTCGTGTATTTTAAATGATAGGAGAAATGTATGTCTCGTATAGGTGCCGCACCTATCAATATTCCTGCTGATCTTTCAGTTGAATATAATAATGGTAGGGTATTAATAAGAAGTGTTAGGGCAGAAAAAGAGCTGAACTTGTGTAGTGGCATTCTGTGTCAGATAGTTGATAATCAATTGTTACTTTCTGTTGATCAAGGCAGGGATGATTATGATAAAATAAAATCTATATGGGGCACTTATAGAAGTAATATTAATAACATGATTAACGGTATGGTTAATGATTTTTCTGTTGATCTTGAGATTAATGGTGTGGGGTATAAAGCAGAATGTGATGATAAGTATTTGACTTTATATCTTGGTTATAGTCATAATATTAAGTATAAAGTGCCTAAAGACGTTGAGATTAAGTGTATAAAGCCAACTCATTTAGTGATTCGCGGTATGGATAAGCAAAAAGTCTATATGGTGGCTTCTGATATATGCAAAATTAGAAAATATGATCCTTATAAAGGTAAGGGTATTGTAATAAAAGGCAAATTTATGCTGCGTAAGGTTGTAAATAAAAAGAAGTAATTAAAATGAAAAGATTGTATAATTTTTTAAGTAGCTATGAAAAAAGGAAACTTCGTAATAGAGCGAAGCTCGATAAGAGCGCTGGGCGTTTACGTATATCCATATTTAAGTCTAATAAACATTTCTATGTTCAGTTGATTAACGATGCAAAAGGAACAACCCTAGCTTCTGCTTCTACTTTGGATGATAAAATTAGGAATGTATGTAAAGGTAGGGTTAATGCTGAAACTATAAAACAGGTTTCTTCTTTATTGATTGAGCGTCTCCCTAGTACAAAATTGCAGCAGCGGTTCGTCTTTGATCGGGGAGCATATAAGTATACAGGATTGATTTCTCAATTTGCTGAGGCTTTAAGAAGCTCTGGATTTAAATTTTAGAAGGTTTTAAATATGGCTGTAAAGAATTTACAAAATAATAATGATTTATCAGAACTTTTGGTTTCAGTCCGAAGGGTAACAACGGTTACTAAAGGTGGTAGAAGATTTTCATTTTCAACTTTGGTTGTTGTTGGTGATGGTAAGGGTAGGGTAGGATGTGGAATAGGTAAACACGCAGAGGTTGCTGAAGCAAGAGTGAAAGCTTTAAATGCTGCAAAGAAGTCGATGATTAGGGTGTACTTACGTGAAGGTAGAACTTTACATCATGATATTAAAGCTAAATTCTGTTCTGGTGAGATAGTTTTAAGAGCTGCAAGAGCTGGAACAGGTATTATTGCTGGTGGAGCAATGAGGTCGGTTTTTGAGGTATTAGGTATAAAGGATGTGGTAGCTAAGTCTACTAGATCAAATGATCCTCATAATATTATATGTGCAGTATTTAAGGCTTTTGATGTTATGTTATCTCCTCGCCAAGTGGCAGGTAAGAGGGGTAAAAAGATTAGTGAGATAGTTGGAAATAGGTAAACTATGAATGATGCTGTAAAATTAAATTCTATATTTACCAAATTATCTAAGAAAAAGAAGCCTAAATTATTAGGTAGAGGTATTGGTTGTGGTAAAGGTAAAACATCCGGTAGGGGGCATAAAGGGCAGAAAGCGAGAAGTGGCGTTTCTATAAATGGTTTTGAAGGTGGACAGCAGTCTATATATACTCGTTTACCTAAAAGAGGTTTTAAGCCTATACGCAAAAACTTATACTCTATATTTAATGTTGGGGATGTACAGTGCTTAATGGAAGCTAAAAAAATAGTCAAGGATTCTATCATAGATAAGGAGCTACTGCATAAGTTAGGTTTTATCAGATCTGTTAAAAGTAAAATCAAACTTCTTAATAAGGGTAAATTAAGCGAAAAATTTGTGTTTCATGTTGATTTTGCATCAGAAGCTGCAAAAAGATCTGTAGCTTCAGTTGGTGGTAGTGTAGAAATACTATCGTAAATCATGAACAGTAAATTTGCATTTAATAGTTTGGATTCTACGCTGTTATATAAAAGTGATTTACTAAAGCGTATATTTTTTACTCTAATGGCTTTAGTTTGTTATCGTTTAGGCACTTATGTTCCTATTCCTGGAATTAATCTTGATATAATCAATGATATATTTCCAAAAGAGAGTTCTGGTGTTTTTGGAGTATTTAATTTATTTTCTGGTGGCGCTTTAGCTAGAATGACGATCTTGGCGTTAAACGTTATGCCATACATAGTTGCATCCATAGTTATGCAATTATTATCTTCTGCCGTTAAAGGAATCAATGAAATTAAAAATGACGGAGAGTTGGGACGTCGAAAGATGAACTCTTATATACGCTATATGACTATAGTGTTTTGTATCTTTCAATCAATTACGATCTTAATAGGGTTAGAAAGAATGAATAGAGAAGGGGTATTAGTTGTAGTTGAACCTGGTATTATGTTTCGTACTATAGGTGTCTTTAGCCTTTTAGGTGGAACTATATTTTTAATATGGCTTGGTGAGCGGATCAGTGTGAGCGGTATAGGAAATGGTATCTCATTAATCATTTTTACTGGCATAACATCTGAATTACATAATGCTTTATCATCTCTGCTAACATTAAATAAAAATGGTAGTATGTCATTTTTCATTACCCTTTTTGTTATAGCATTGTTTTTTTTACTGCTCCTTTTAGTCATTTTTACAGAATCTTCTTATAGAAAGGTAATTGTTCAATATCCCAAAAAACAGTTTAAAAAATTACATAATGATGATTTTACTTACATTCCATTGAAGATCAATTTATCTGGTGTAATACCAACTATTTTTGCTAACGCAATTCTATTAACGCCTATTTCAATTGCAAATTTCTATAAAGGTCATGCCATTGCTGATTTTATTTTAAACTACTTTATGGCAAATAAAGTGATGTACATTATAACTTACTTAATACTCATAGTGCTTTTTAATTTTTTCTATACCAATTTTATATTTAATCCAGAGGAAAATGCTGATTTTCTTAGGAAAAATGGTGGTTTTATTCCTGGTAGAGGGCCTGGAAAACATACTTCTGATTATCTTCAAGATATAGTTTTTAAATTAACATTTATTGGGTCTGCGTATTTGGTGGTAATATGTACTGTACCTGAAATTATGAGGTATCATTATGATATACCATTTATTTTTGGTGGGACGAGCTTGCTGATTATAGTTAACGTTATTACTGATACTATTATGCAAGTACAATCTTATGTTTTTTCAAATAGGTACGATAGTTGGATAAAGAAATATGAGTCTAAAACAAGGAGACTAAAGTGATTATTACAATTTTTGGTCCTCCTGGCTCTGGTAAGGGTACTCAGTCCAGTTTGTTAATAGCAAAGTATAATTTTAAATTAGTTTCAGTAGGAGATTTATTAAGGAATATTATATCTAGTGAGAGTAAATTAGGTAAAGGAATAAAGGATACTGTTGAATCTGGTAATTTAATTCAAGATGAAGTTATATGTAAATTATTGTGTGACCAGCTTGCATTAATAGATGGTGATTTTTTGTTAGATGGTTTTCCAAGAAATTTAAATCAAGCTCATTTTTTAACTCAAGTTTTGCAAAAAAGATGCAATAGGGATGTTGATCTTGTAATTGAGTTGCAGCTTGACGATAATATTGCAATTGATAGATTAAAAGATCGTCTTACTTGTTTGGATTGTAAAAGTATATATAGTATATCTTCTTTTAAGAATACTACTTGTGCTAAATGTAAAAGTACGAGATTGGAGAAGAGAATTGATGATGCTAATATGCTTGCAATTAATAAGAGGATAAGAGAATATCATTCTCAGATAGAGGGTTTGCGCGAGTATTATAAGGACAAGTTGTTAACAATTAACGCTAATTTGAGTGTTGATAGAGTAATGCAAGAGATTGAAAGTAAAATTTCTTGTAATTTGATTTGACTATAAGTTGTTTTATGGTATAAATTAAGAGTTATTATTAATAAAGTATCGAGGTATCAGTGGCACGTATTGCAGGCATAAATGTTCCAGTGAAGAAGTGTGTTCCTTTTGCATTAACTTATATACATGGTATAGGTATTACTACTGCGAATATAATTTGTCGTAGCTGTAAAATTGATGAGCGTAAGCGTGTTTTAGAATTACAAGATGAAGATATAGAGAAAATTAGTAGTTTTATTAGGCAAAAATATGTCATAGAGGGTGAGCTCAGAAAAAAAGTAGCTATGGATATAAAATCTTTAATGGAAATCGGTTGCTATAGAGGATTAAGGCATAGAAAAGGTTTGCCTGTGAGGGGACAAAGAACCCATACTAATGCTAAAACTCGTAAAGGCAGATCTAAATTGCCTATTGCTGGAAAAAAATAAAATTTGTTATTATCGTGAGTTTTTATGAAAAAAGTTAAAACGGTTGGTAAGAATACAAAAAGGTTTATTACTGGTATTGTCCATATTCGTGCAACTTTTAATAATACTTTTGTAAATGTGACTGATGTTTGTGGTAATACGCTTTACCAGACTTCTGTTGGTGCATGTGGTTTTTCTGGTTCGAGAAAATCCACACCTTATGCTGCAGGTAAGGTTGCCGATTCTGCTGCGAAGAAAGTAATAGAGAGATTTGGTATGAAGGTTGTTTCTGTAATAATTCGTGGTCCTGGTTTTGGTGCAGAAGCTGCAGTTAAAGCACTTCGGAATTGTGGATTGACTGTCACTTCAATTGCAGATAAAACGGCGATACCTCATAATGGGTGTAGACTAAGGAAAAAAAGAAGAGTATAGGATATTTGGAAGGTTTTTGTATGTATTATAGTGATAATGTCTCTTTCTGTGGAAATTTAGATAGATTAACTAAGCCTAATGCGATTAAGGTAATATCAGGTGATTCAAGTAAAAAAAGTGATATAGTTCTAGAACCTTTGGAAAGTGGTTTTGCTTTAACGTTGGGTCATGCATTAAGGCGTGTAATGTTGTCTTCTCTTCCCGGTAGTGCTGTTTATGGAATAAAAATTGAAGGCGTGAATCATGAATTTACTTCGATCCAAGGAGTTAGGGAAGACATAACTGATATAGCATTAAATATGGGCATGTTGAGATGTAAGTTAAATAACACGTCTAATAAGTGCTTAAATTTGAGCGCTAAAGGGCCTTGTCAAGTATTAGCTGGAATGATAGAAACTGATGACCAATGCTCTATTGTTAATAAAGATTTGGTGATATGTACACTAGGTCAAGATGTGGAGCTTAACATTACTATATATATTGCTAGTGGAAAAGGTTATCTTTCTGTAAATAAATATAAAGAAAATGAATTTTTAAAGTCTATGAATGAACAAGATTTAATTGGTTTTATTCCAGTTAATGCTTTATATAGTCCTGTTGAGAGGGTTTCGTATAGAGTAGAGAATAGTCGTGTTGGTCAAGTTACTGATAAAGATAAGCTGATATTGTCAATTGAAACTGATGGTACAATCTCTCCAAGTCAAGCTGTTGACTATGCTGCAAGAATATTACAGGAGCAATTTCAGCCTTTTATTAGTTCTGATATGAGTTATAAAAAATCGCAGGTTTCTTTGTCTAGTGGTGCTAAAGATTTGGGCTATGATCCTGTTCTATTGCGTAAAGTAGATGAAATGGAATTATCTGTTAGATCTCATAACTGTCTGAAAAATGAAAATATCACTTATATAGGTGATCTTGTGCAAAAGACGGAAGTTGAAATGTTAAGAACTGCTAATTTTGGCCGAAAGTCTTTGAATGAAATCAAGGCAATTTTAAATAATTCAGGTTTGTCTTTGGGTATGAATATACCAAATTGGCCGCCTAAGGATATAGATGAACTGGCTAAACAACATACTGATGAGGATTAGGTAGTATATGAAACATGGAATAAAGAAAAATAAACTGTCTCGTTGTACCGAGCATAGGTTATCAATGTTAAAGAATCTATCTATCTCGTTAATTAATCATGAGCAGATTGTAACTACTTTACCAAAGGCTAAAGCACTTCGTCCATATGTGGAAAAGTTTATTACAATTGCTAAGAATAACGATTCTTTACATGGTAGAAGGCTTTTGCTTTCACGTCTTCATAATAGTAAGTTAGTAGTTGATAAATTATTAAGCGTTCTAGCTAATCGTTATCAAGACCGTAAAGGTGGATATTCTAGAATAATAAAATTTGGTACTCGAAAGGGTGATTGCGCTCCAATGGCAGTGATAGAGCTAGTTGATAGAGATATTTCAGCAAAAGGTGAGATTTATAGTAAAAATAAAAAAGGAAGCAAAGTAGTTACACAAAGCTAATTATTCTTTTTATGGTAAGTAGGTTACGCTATTTTGTAGGTTACTTTGGAGAATTGTTAGTTTCGATATATTTAAAGCTGAAATTCTATAATGTTATAAAACGTCGCTTCCGTTGTAAGTTGGGTGAAATTGACTTAATTGTATCTAAAAAAAGGGAGCTGATTTTTATAGAAGTTAAAACAAGTTTATTTGGAAAAGAAGTACCGATATCTCATTTTCAGTGTCAGTCTATTATAAATTCTTCTAAATATTTCTTAAGTAAAAATCTTGATTTTTTAGATTATTCAGTCAGATATGATTTATGTTTTCTTTCCTTAAGGAGAAGACCTATTTATATAAAAAATGCTTGGATTGAACAATGGTAGCTAAAATAATTTAGATTTACTAGAACAGGTAATTGAATATGAAAAACAATAATTTAGTTTCATCTTATGCTAGAGCACTGTTTCATGTCTCAGGAAGCAGATTAGGTATTATAAGAAAAGAAGTAGAATTTTTGTTAGCTTTTTTTAAAGATCAAGATGTTTTTGTGTATCTATCTCATCCTATGGTTTCTCTTTTGCACAAAAAAGAAGCGATACTTTCTATAAAGGAGAACTTGAGTGAAAACTTAGTCAAATTTATTATGGTTACACTTGCAAACAAGCGCTCCCGTTTATTAATCCTTATATTAGAAAAATTCTTAAATCTTGTAAGGGAAAGTGAAAATGAATTGGAAATTACTATAAAATCAGCAGAGATTTTAAAGAAACCTGATATAAAAATAATTACTGAATCTTTGAACTTTCTTGGTAAAATAATAAAAGTCAGTCATGTGGTTGATCCTTCTATACTAGGTGGCTTTGTAGTTAGGTATGGTTTTAACGTGATTGATGCTTCGCTTAAGAGTTATTTGGATAGATTGGTTGATTTGAGTAAAATGGAAATGTTGAAAATAAGGAATTGTATATGAAGAATAGCATAAATGCCTCTGAAGTAGTAAACATAATAAGAGAGAAGGTTGAGACATTTGATAATCCTATAAAACGAGAAAATATAGGTGAAGTAATTTCAGTAACGGATGGTATCACATTGGTCTATGGGCTGGAAAAAGCAAAGTTTGGTGAAAAGGTATCTTTTGCAAGCGGTGTAGAAGGAATAGTTCTTGATTTAGATCATGATACAGCTGGAATAGTTGTGCTTGGCAATGACCGTGATGTAAAAGAAGGGGACGTTGTAAAATGTAGTGGTGATGTTGTACAGGTGCCTGTAGGTCATGAATTATTAGGGAGAGTTGTAAATGCATTAGGCGATCCTATAGACGATGGCGGAGAAATTAGAGCCAAGAACAAAATGTATATAGAATCTAAAGCGCCAGGTATTATTGACCGTAAATCTGTGCATGAACCTCTGCAGACAGGAATTAAAATTATAGATTTGTTGATTCCTATAGGTAGAGGGCAACGTGAATTAATTATTGGCGATAGACAAATTGGTAAAACCACTATTGCGATTGATACTATTATCAATCAGAAGAAGATTAATGATGAGGTAAACGAAAATCAAAAAATTTACTGTGTTTATGTTGCTATTGGACAAAAAATTTCGACAGTAGCAAAAGTGGTGAATAAGCTAAAAGAAAGTGGAGCATTAGAGTATACAACCGTAGTTGTGGCTAGCGCATCTGACTGCGCGCCTATGCAATTTTTAGCACCTTATACCGGTTGCACTATTGGAGAATTTTTCCGTGATAATGGAATGCATTGCTTGGTGGTATATGATGATTTATCTAAGCATGCTGTGGCATATAGGCAGATGTCCTTATTGCTCAGACGTCCTCCTGGTCGTGAAGCTTATCCTGGAGATATATTCTATGTACACTCTCGCTTGCTTGAAAGAGCTGCCAAAATGTCTGATGAAAAAGGACAGGGATCTTTGACTGCTTTGCCGATTATTGAGACTCAGGCTGGTGATGTATCTGCATATGTTCCAACTAATGTGATTTCAATTACCGATGGACAAATTTTTCTTGAGTCTGAATTGTTTCACAAAGGATTTCGCCCTGCAGTGAATATAGGTTTATCGGTTTCTCGGGTTGGCTCTGCTGCACAATTGAAATCTGTGAAAAAAGTTGCTGGTTCTATAAAGCTGAGTTTGGCCCAATATAGAGAACTGGAAGACTTTGCTAAATTTGGTTCTGATCTTGATGCTACTGTTCAATTGTCCTTAAACAAAGGTAAATACCTTATTGAATTATTAAAGCAAAAACAGTATTCACCTATGCAAATAGAAGAGCAAGTATTGCTTATGTATATCTTTTCTAATCTGTATGGTCAATTAAATAAGGTACAGGTGAGCAACATCAATAGGTTCGAGTGTGATCTTATCAATTATTTTCAAACTGTTCACCCTGGAGTTTTAAAAAAGTTGTCAGGTGACATGAATGATGATATAAAAGATGATATTCTTGGTATTGTGAGTGATTTTGTCACTCAATTTAATTGCGTTTAGGCGGTGATTATGACTTCATCCATTGTTAACAAGTTTCCTATTACAAGGGAAGGTTTTGAGAGTATGCAAGTCGAACTTGAGAAATTAAAGGAAGAAAAACCTTCTATCATACAGGCTATTTCTGATGCTCGTGATCAAGGCGATTTATCTGAAAATGCAGAATATCATGCAGCACGGGAAAGATTAAGTTTTATTGAAGGCCGCATAATTGAGGTAGAGAGTAAACTTTCACATGCAGAAGTGATAGAAGTAAAAAATTTGTCTGGTGATACAGTAATGTTTGGTGCAACTGTTACGGTAAGCATGCTCGGTGATGATAACAGTGAAATAGAATATGTTTATAAGATTGTAGGTGGGTATGAAGCTGATGCTTCAAAGCAGTTGATCTCTACGGATTCACCACTCGGTAGTGCTTTAATTGGCAAAAAAGTTGGTGAGTATGTGGAAGTGATAGTGCCAAATGGAGAGAAATTGTATAAAATAGTTAAGATTGAGTTTAAGTAAATCATGGTACAAGTAACTTATCCTTCAATTAGTCTACCTGGTATTTCTTCTGTGGAAGATGTATTGAGGGATGCTAGTTCTGGTAAATTATTCATTTTAGTTGACGATGAAAACAGAGAGAATGAAGGTGATCTGATTGTATTAGCTGAGAAATTAGAGCCAGAACATGTGGCTTTTATGGTTAGATACGGTACAGGGATTGTTTGCTTAGCAATGACTAAAGTTCACATGAAAAGGTTAGGCCTTAGTTTCATGGAAAAAAAAAATGTTGGTGAAAATCATACTGCTTTTACTACATCAATTGATGCACGTTATGGTATTACTACGGGTGTTTCAGCTGAGGATAGAACAAAAACTATACATGTTGCTATTGATAAAAATAGAACTCAGGATGACATTATAACTCCCGGTCATATTTTTCCTGTGATTGCACATGAGGGTGGAGTAGAGCAACGTGCTGGTCATACTGAAGCAAGTGTTGAGATAGCTAAGTTAGTGGGATGTAATCATTCTGCAGTTATTTGTGAATTAGTGAATGATGATGGCTCTATGATGCGCTTACCCCAGTTGCTTGAATTTGCTGAACAACATAATATTAAGTTAACTACCATTGATAAACTTATCAGTTACGTTCAAAATTTAAACTAGCGTTTATAGATTCGTATAGTTTAAGTGTTAAAATATAAAATTCCTCAAAGTTATACAAACAAGGAATTTCCATGTCTAAGCTTTTTGTTTTACTATTTTTTTTCGTATACTGTAATAGCGCTTACTCTGTTAGTATTATTAGAGATAGTGAAGTGGAAGCGGTAGTTAAGGATCTAGCGCAACCTTTATTTTCTGCTGCGGGTATTGATAATGATAAAATAAAAGTTTTTATAGTTGATGATAGATCGATTAATGCTTTTGTAATTAACAATAATAGCATTTTCATTCATTTAGGGCTTTTACAATATTCGACTGAACCTTATGTCTTACTTGGTATATTAGCACATGAAATTGCTCATATATCTGCTGGTCATGTATTACAAATGAGTAGTGCTGTAGGTTATTTTCAATCAATAGCAATGATTAGTTATATGGTAGGATTAGTTTCTAGTATTGTCATTAACCCTCAGGTTGCGAGTGCAATCTTGCTTAGTGGTGTAACGCTTAGTTCAAGGTTGTTTTTTAACTATTCTCAAGAGCAAGAGAGTGTAGCAGATAGCTATGCTTTAAGATACCTAGATGAATCTGGCTATGATAATTTGGGTATGAAAGAGATTTTTGACTATTTTAAGAGTATTGAGCATGAAAACACTGAAGAGTATTTCCGCACTCACCCACTTAGTGATAAGCGTATATTTGCTGTACAGAATTATAAGGTTAAAAACAATATAAAACCAATCCTTGCAGATAAATTGCTGAAGTTTGAGCGTATGGTTGCAAAGCTAGACTCTTTCTTTGCTCCTATTCATGTGTTATCTAATAAATATGAAGGTAGTTCTAAGTATGTAAATGCTGTAATTCACTATAGGCAAGGAAAGATAGAAGAGGCTATTACTAAAGTTAATTCATTGATTCAAGAGTCACGCAATGATCCTTATTTATATGAATTAAAAGCGGAGATGTTATACAAAGCTGGAAATTTAAGTGAAGCAATAAAAATGTATGAAGAATCACTTAGATATTTATCTGAGAAGAATAACTATTTAGTGAAACTTGCGTTATCTCATACTTTATTATTACACGGTGAAATAGAGAAGGCAATTTTTTACCTAGAGCAGATTGCAAGCGTAGAAGCAAATAACGCTTTTGTCTGGAAGTATTTAAGTATTGCATATAAACGTAGCGCTGATATGGCAATGTATTACTTTGCTTTGACAAAGAAGGCTTGTATTGAAGGTGATTTAGAGAAATTTATGAAATACGCTGAGGTAGCTGTTAAAACTTTACCGAAAGACAGTCATTATTTGTTACAGATTGAAGACATGAAGGAACAATACACACAAAAACACACTTATTTTTAGATTACTTTCCGCATTTATCCAACGTATCTTTTACTTCAGTACTTATATTGGGTATAATTTTCATTATAATCGTTTTGGCGCCAAAAAATACACCACAAAACATACCCAAGGCAAAGAGAGCTGGCCATGGCATTCTACCAAATATTGCAAGCAAAGCTGCACCTATTATGACTACAGTCATAAGTGGCCCACCTATTCCCCAAATATAACCAATAATATTGCATATTACTTGGGCAGTTGTATCATCTATATCATTAGCAGCATTTGCGTAATCTGAAAAAGAGAGAAACAGCACTATACATAAAGCATTAAAAAGTTTTTTTATTATATAGCTCATTCTTTTGCCTCCAAATAATAAACTAGTGTGAATTTAAATTTATATATATTTATTTTAAGGTAAAACTCATAATTTGTCCATAAATAAGTATTGCTACATAAATAGCCCACCATTGATGTTAAGCACATGCCCTGTTATATATTTTGCTTCGTCGCTTGCTAAAAACAATACCCCTGCTGCTATTTCTTCTCCTGTTCCCGTTCTTTTCATTGGAATATTATCTAATATTTTTTCTTTTTGTTTTTCATTTAAAATTTCAGTCATCTTAGTATCTATAAACCCAGGAGCAATGCAATTTACTGTTACACCGCGACTTGCAACTTCTTTTGCTATAGATTTACTCATGGCTATTATCCCAGCTTTAGAAGCTGCATAATTTGCTTGCCCGGCATTTCCTGTCAATCCTACTATTGAAGAAATATTTATGATTCTTCCCCAATTATTTTTAATTAATTTCTTGCATGCTTCTCTATTTAGCTTAAATGTGGAGGTCAAATTAATGTCAATCACCTTTTGCCATTCTTCATCTGTCATTCTCAACGCCAAACTGTCTTGTGTAATGCCTGCATTGAATATGAGTCCATCAAAGCCTTTCATCAACTCACTTGCTTTATTTATTAGTTGATTTACCTCTTCAGGATTTGATAAGTCGCAAGGAAGTACATGAATGTTTTTTTCATATTTTTTAGCAACTTCTTCTAGTACTTCTTTTTTTGTGCCAGAGATACATAAAGTTGCTCCGGCTTTATGCATAACCTCTACAATTGCCTGCCCTATTCCGCCTGATGCACCAGTAATCAGAAATTTCCTGTCTTCTAATCCGAACATGATAATTTTTATATTATCCCAGCTCTTAACAGAATATTAAAAGACTTGCAATAGATTTTTTTCATAACTTTCATTTAATAGAAGATTCTTGACAAATCTTGTGTTTATTGGCGAAATTATGGCGGCTGCATGCCTTTTTTTATTTTTTTCTATTCAGCCTAAACACGCTTCGTTTAAGCGTTAGCACATTATCAATTACAGTAATAAAATCAGCACCATGTGGATTCTTTTGCCTTTTTTTGATTGGTAAATTTCTTAACACTTATAGCTAAAGTAATTTAAGAGAGCCAGCGCGTGACTAGTTCTTATTACTTGATCAGTCTTCTGGATCCCAGTACTGGAATGACAGGAGTGTGAGATAAGGCTACATTCATACTCCAACAGGAATGACATCATAGAGGTCATTGAGATGACAGGAAAGAATACTTGAATGACAATAGGGACACTAGAATGAAAGGAAAAGAGGCTATTTAATTGTGCTGAATTTTACAAAATTTATTACTCCTGCCTGACAAATTTATTAGAATAGTATGTATAGTATGTTTATTAGTGAAAATCCGAAAAAAATGCAAGAAAAGTTAATATATTACTTTAGCCAAAGCAACTGTGAAGGTAATGCAGCAATGAGAAATCTACTAGGAGGGAAGGGAGCAAATCTGGCAGAGATGTGTAACATTGGCATTCCTGTTCCACCTGGTTTTACAATTTCCACTGCTGTTTGTCAGGCCTATTGTCAAGATAATGAATTGTCTTGTGATCTACGTAACGAGATAAAAAACTACATGGCGATGCTCGAAAGTGACATCGGTTGTAAATTCGGGGATTCAAATAATCCTTTATTAGTTTCCATACGCTCTGGTAGTGTGAATTCAATGCCGGGCATGCTCGATACAGTCCTAAATGTTGGCCTAAATGATGCAACCGTTGTTGGGCTTGCAAAAAAAAGTGGCGAACGTTTTGCCTATGATAGCTACTGTCGTTTCATCATGATGTACTCGAGTGTTGTACTACAGCTTGACCATCACTTATTTCAAGACATTGTTGATAGTGAACAGCAAAAAAGTGGAGCAAAAAGCTTAGCTGATCTTAATGTTGATGTTTTAAAGAAAATTGTTAATGATTTTAAAGAGATAGTATGTGAAAAAACTGGAAAGCATTTCCCGCAGAACGTTGAAGAGCAATTGTTAAACTCGGTTAATGCAGTATTTGCCTCTTGGAAAAACGATAGGGCTGTTTCCTATAGAAGAATACATAATATTCCTGAAAACCTTGGAACAGCGGTCAACGTGCAAGCAATGGTTTTTGGTAATTTAAATGATAATTCTGCAACCGGCGTGATATTTACACGTAATCCTTCAACTGGAGAAAAAAAGCTTTTTGGTGAGTTTTTAGTTAATGCTCAGGGTGAGGATGTGGTTTCTGGTGTTTATACTCCTATGCCAATTGACGGGGAGCAAGAAAGTACCATGGAGAAGTTGCTACCAAGTGTCTACCGAGAATTATGCGCGGTATGTGAAAAACTTGAAAGTCATAATAAGGACATGCAGGATATCGAATTTACTGTACAGGACGGTAAGTTATGGATTTTGCAGACTAGGTCTGGCAAGCGCACAGCCGAAGCTGCTATTCGCATAATAGTTGATATGGTAAACGAAGGAGTGATTACAAAAGAGGAAGGAATATTGAGAATTGATCCAAAAACTTTTGACAATTTATTGCATCCAGTTCTTGATGTTAAAATCGATCAAGAAGTAATAGGCAAAGGACTGCCAGCTTCTCCAGGTGTTGCTTCTGGATATGTAGTATTCAGTGCAAGTGATGCTGAAAAAGCTGCAGAGCAGGGTAAAAAAGTAATTTTGGTAAGATCAGAGACGAGCCCTGAAGATATTAATGGAATGAATGCTGCAAGTGGAATAGTAACAGCGCGAGGAGGTATGACCTCGCATGCCGCTGTTGTAACTCGTGGAATGGGTAAACCATGCATTTGTAGTCTAAATGGACTTTATATTGATAAAGATGAAAAATTTCTTTCTATGGGGGATATAAAAGTAAATAAAGGTGAATCAATCACCATCAATGGAGGAACAGGAGAGGTTATGCTTGGTATTCTTCCTACAATTTTGCCTGAATTATCTCAAGAATTCAAAACGATAATTAACTGGGTAGATGAAATCAAAACAGTGAAGGTGAGAGCGAATGCTGATACTCCAAAAGATGCAAAAATTGCAAAAGAATTCGGTTCAGAAGGTATAGGATTATGTCGCACAGAACATATGTTTTTTGCTAGTGATAGAATCGAATTCATTCAAAAGTTGATAATAGCTGATGATGAAAATGAAAGGACAAATGCATTAAATAAACTCGAAGAAATGCAAAAGTCTGATTTCAAAGAAATATTTTCTATTATGGAGGGCAGGGAGGTTACTATACGTTTACTTGATCCACCTCTACATGAGTTTTTGCCCCACAATCAATCTATTATAGAGAAAATTGCCAAATCACTGAATAAGTCAGTTGAATCAGTAAAAAATAAAATAGCACAGTTATCAGAAAAAAATCCAATGCTTGGCCATCGAGGTTGTAGACTTGCTATTTCTCATCCTGAAATATATGGCATGCAAATTAGGGCAATACTCAGTGCTGCAAGTGAATTAAGGAAAGAAAAGAAGATAGAAGTGAAACCTGAAATCATGATTCCTTTTATCATGAGTGAGAAAGAGTTTATTCTGATATGCGAGTTAATAAAGAAAGAAGCCGAAAATTTCGATGTGAACTATTCAATTGGAACGATGATAGAACTGCCAAGAGCAGCACTTATTGCTGACAAACTCGCAAAACACGCAGAATTTTTTAGTTTTGGCACTAATGATTTAACACAAACAACTATGGGACTTTCACGAGATGATTCAGTTAATTTCCTCGATTCTTATAAGGAAAGCAACATATTCAAAAACGATCCCTTTGAGGTGCTAGATGTCGAAGGGGTAGGGGAATTAATCAGAATAGCTATCGAAAGGGGCAAAAAAACCAGAAAAGAAATTAAACTTGGTATATGTGGAGAGCATGGAGCGAATCCACAGTCCATAGAGTTTTTCATCAAATCAGGGGTTGATTATGTGTCATGCTCGCCTTATAGAGTACTGGTTGCAAAATTAGTGGCAGCACAGCTTAGCATAAGTTTGTTGGGTAAATAGCGATAACTAACTGTGCGAACATAGATTCGGCTAACAAGTAGCGGAATGATGATTTTTCAAATTGTCGATAAATCTAAGTCAGTTTAGCTATTTTGCTGCTGCTTTTTCTTTTCTTAATATCTTAAGAAAGATTGACTTTTTGTCTAAAATAATATAGGATAAAATAATAGTGAGTGAGGTAAAAATGTCAATATCAAAAGAACGTAAGGAATATTTACTAGAAAAGTTTAAATATGCTGCCAAAGAATTTGGCAAGTCTGGTACAAAGTCCAATCATCTAGCAGTACCAAAGGAACAGCAACTCTCTATTGATTTAGGTAATAGAAAAGTTTTTGGTATCATAAATAAGATTCTGTATTGGATAGAGAATAATTTTACTTATTTTTTTCCACGATATAATTTGTTTCCAGAAGTTGGAGTTGAAGGAAGAAAAATTCCTGGAACTAATACAAGGGTTAAGTATTTTAACTCTGATGAACAATTTGATCAAAGAAAATTTATTGGCGAGCAAGATGGGGAACTTAAGTTATACAACTTAGAGGGCAAATTATATGATACAACTGATAAAATTAGTAAGGGTAAAAAAGGTTGTGTAGCTTATGTTATCACGCTTGATGGAAAATTAGTAACTCATGAACATATTAATGTTAACAAAAGCGAATGGGCTTATCGTCATTCAACTCTTGCAGGCGGTAAGCCGATTTTATGTTCTGGTTTAATGAAAGTGGTAAATGGTAAAATAACTTATATAGACAATAATAGCGGGCATTATAAACCAGAATCAGCAAACTTATACAATGCAGTGAAAAAGTTAGAAGGTCTATTTTCGAAAGATGCGAAAGTTGTTTGCTTACCATATTGGATTAGCTTGAAAAAACAAATTCCGCTTATACGCAAAATTAATCTAGCCAAACGAGAGCCAGTAGAGGAATTCTTGAAAAGGATGGAGAAAAAAGGGAAAGATGGATTGACTCAATATAAAAGACATTTTGAAAAGATAAAGAAATTTAATGAGCAATATGAACAAAAATTCCTTCTTGCAAACTATAAGTCACCTACAAATGAACTGTCCTACAAACCAACTATACATAAAAAACACAGATTGAAATACTCTGAATATATTAACTTACACCTTAATTTTTTGAAAGAGTTTGATGAAAGTCCTGAAGTGCAAAAAATAGCAATAGAACATTCAATAAGAAGGGTTATTGGAGCAAATTAATGGCCATAAGCCTACAGTTGCGCTTGCTAAGGCACAGGTAATAGATAAAGATGGAAAGCTGCAAGAAACGGACGAAATAGTAGGTATAAATGTTGCTTTTCACCATGAGAATGATCGTGATGGCTTTGCTAAACTTCTAGATTTTAAAAAGTATAGCTATATTTGCGAACCTCATTTGCAAGATAAAAAAAATAGAGCAGATATGGAAAAATTAATGCCCAATAAACATGCAGTTTTTATGAGTACAGACCAGGCTAATAAATTTATAAAGGGCACTTTACAAATTAAAATTGATAGTGTTGAGCAATTGGGTGTTGGTTTAGTGATGGGCTAAAGCTCTGTTTAAATATATATTTAGTTTTGTTACAATATTCTTATTTTCATCATATAATATGATGGAAATTTTATGCACAACTTTTTTATTTGATTAAAAATTGCATTTTTGCAATAAAAACTTATTTATTGTAAGAAAACTTGCTCATATAAAACTATTTATAGAGTGACAATAGCTGTGTTATACTTACACTTCTGATTCGAAAATTTATGCAGTTATTTCTAACAAGATTGGTCAATAAATTTTACTGTTTAAGGATGAGAAACAAAGTAATCATCGTTTCCGGTATTGCTCTTATTCTACTGTTTTTTATCAACAGTACATTTTTAAAAAAAGATCAGGCGGTTCATAGTGATAATCCAATTAGTAGTTTTTCATTAAAAACTCAGGATTATACTCCACAAAATCGCACTGTATATTTAAATTTTTCTGGTACGGTAAATCCCTTGCATAGGGTCAGCCTTGTCTCAAGAACAAGTGGTCAAGTTATTGCTATTTATTTGTCTGATGGTGAAAAAGTAAAAAGAGGCGATGTAATTTTAAAGATAGAAGATTATGACAGAGTTGAGCAAGTTGAAAAAGCCAAAGCTTTATTAAATCAGCGTGAAATTGAGTATGATTCCTCTCGAAAATTGAATACAAAAGGGTATGGAGCACAGATAAGAGTGGAATCAGCTTTTACTGCATTGCAGAGTGCAAAAGCTGACCTAAAAAGGCTAGAGTTGGATTTAGAAAATACTGCGATTAAATCCCCTATTGATGGTTATGTAGATAAGATCAACGTAAATGAAGGGGATTTTGTTAATCTTGGACATAAGATAACTGACATAGTTAATTTTGATCAGGTTCTTGTGGTGTTATATGTTTCAGAAAATGAAGTAAATAAAATAAAGCTAGGTAGCACAGCGCAAATTAATTTGCTAGACGGAAGGGAATTAGTAGGTGAAGTGAGTTTTATTAGTAAAATTGCTGAGCCTAAAACTGGATCTTATAGAGTGGAGGTAAAGGTAACTGATAATGAGATTATATCTTTGCAAGGACTGACTGCTAGTGTAAGCCTCCCTTCAGGTGAAAGATTTGCATATAAAATTCCTTCTTCGGCCTTAAGCTTAAATGACGATGGTATTCTTGGAATAAAGATTGTTGATGATAATAATTATGTAGTATTTACAGCAATAGAAATTGTTGATTATGAAGACGATGGAGTTTGGGTAGTCGCAAATAATGAAAGTAAGCCTATAAAGTTAATAACATTGGGTCATCTATTTGTTAAGCCTGGTGATAAGGTTTAGCTTGTATATACACTTTTAGTAAAAATCAGATAAAATTCCGTGTTAGCAATAATTATAAAAATACTTACTAATATACTTATCTAAGTATTGACAATTATTAACAAGAAAGCTAGTTGTATAAATGTTTTATAAAAAAAGAGTGTATTATATGCCACGTATTAGTGAAGAAAAGTATAAGCGTTATCGTGAGTTGAATAACCTTGACTTAAATAAAAAGTTAAAAGAAGCTATAAATGAGCTAGATTATAATAAGATAAGGAGTATTATTTTTGACAATGAATTGGAGTCAATTGACGATGAAATATATGGTGCATTATTTTTGAATAAATATCCTAGCTTTCCCAAATTTTTACTTATGCTAGGAGACAGTAGTTCAAGTGATGTAGTTAACTTTTTTATACAACATGTTCCAAGTAAATTTTTGTGTGGAGAAGGCCCTAGAAATAGTTTGGGTAATATTCCATACATAGAATTTATCTTTAGTTACAGACAAGACGCAATACCTACTCTATTAGAGGCTGTTTCAAAATCAGACAGAGACGATACTATCGTATCTGGAAAAGGTTTAGTTTCTAGTGTAAAGAAGAGAATAGAAAACATTGAGAGTAATGGGAGCCCTTATTATAGAAATGAATCTTGTGCAGCATATTCTTGTTCTGATAATCCACAAGATTACTACGATGCAAAAGAGGCTATTGAAGAATATTGCACAAAAAATGATAATGGTGATTACGAAATCGTTCCAGACTATCTTTTTACTATAAAAGATCAACCTCGAGAGCTAAAGCGATTGTTTATAGATATTGCTGCTGCCATAAGAAGTGATAGTCTTGATAAAGTGCAAAGTGGTCTGAAAGCAATTGAAGCAAGTGTTCCTAAAGCTGATCTGCGCATTATTGATAAAATCAGTACGTCATTAAGTTCTCTAATAAAAAAGGCTAAACAAAATGTAAATATGGCACGCGCTATTAGTGATGTACAGGCAAATATTACTTGGCCTGGTACATTTCTTAAAGAGAATGTCTTATGTACAAATAGTGTACAAAAGTCAAAAAACTAAAGTTTTTAATCAGGCTAGGTGTGAGGCACGCCTATTTTTTTCTTGCTTATTTCCTTACTAAACAATCTGTTTTTCTTTCAATAAACTCTGTAATTCACCTTTTTCATACATCTCGCGGATTATGTCACAGCCACCAATAAACTCTCCCTTTATATATATTTGTGGAATTGTTGGCCAATCAGAAAAACTTTTTATGGACTGACGTATTTCATCATTCTCAAGTACGTTGATGCATTTAAACTTTACATTCAAATTTTTGAGAATTGATACGACGAGCCCAGAGAATCCGCATTGAGGAAAGTCAGAGGTGCCTTTCATATACAGCACTACATCGTTTTCTGCTATGTCTTTTTTTATTTGTTCAAAGTTGTTCATAAATATCACCTTAATTTTAAGCTCCAGTTTCTAGTTGCAATGCATGTATAGATTGACCTTCAAGAGCCTTATATACCATTCTATGTTGTTCTATTTTTGTCCTTCCAGAAAAACACTGGGAAGTTATTTTTAAATGGTAGTGATCATCATCTCCAGCAAGATCCTTAATCTTTATATCGGCACCAGGGAATGACTGTTTGATAATTTTCTCTAATTCATGAACTGCAACAACCATTGATTCACTTTAAATTACAATACTCTTATTCTAAATCTAAAACAACTGAGCGCAATAAAAAATTGCTACATAAAAAATAGAAGTATGTTAGCATAAAAGTGAAATTATGTGAGGTTTATATGGCGAATAAAAGATTTAAATTTACATACCTACTAACTTTGCTCACTTTTTCATTTAGGTGCTTATCTTATGATAGTGAAATAAATAATTTAAAGAATTTTTATATTCAAGCTAACTATTTTGGAGCATTTTTCAATGCAATAGGTTCTCTAAAAGGAAAAGAAGATGCAGGTGAAAATGTAACGGAAGGTGTTTTTAGCTTTAATGAGGAGGAGAGGATTGAGGCTGGATATAGTCCTAAATACGTTCCAGGACTTGCAGGTGGTGCTTCAATAGGATATGTATTCAAAAATATGAGAGTTGATCTTGAAGTTCTATATTCTCAGACTAACTTAGATGATGAAGATTACTCAGATAAAGGAAAAGCAAGATATATTGAACTTCGTCGTAATGATGATGTTTCTGTTGGAACAGAACGTAAATCACCTTGGAGAAGTGGAAAAGTTGATATTGAAATTCAAGAAAAGCCGCCTAATGTTCAAGTAAAGTTCAAAGCTGCATTTAAGATGAAAAATGAAGGTTTTAATAATTTGGCTGGAATGATCAATGTGTATAATGATTTTAACGTCGGAGAAATGCTCTGCATTCCATATTTTGGAGTTGGTGCAGGTGTAACTAAGGTTAAATTTTTAGGAAAAACCAGATATGCTTTGGCTTACCAAGCAAAGCTTGGTGTTAATTATCCACTTACAACAAACACTCAAGCGTTTGCTGGTTTACGCTATTTTGGTATTCTTGGTAACGAATTTAAAGGTATTCTGCCAGTAGCAAAGATACTAGCTGGCGAAAAATATATTCCTGCTGGTAAAAGCAATGAAGTTGATGAAACTGCACGTATGCAATCAACAACTACAACAATTACCAATAGGTTTGGCATATATGGCTTAGAGTTTGGATTGGTTTATCGCTTTTAAATTTATCCAATTACGTATGTGAAGACAATAAATTGAGCGTGCTGAGAGCCTTAGCGAGGCGAGATTTTAATTGACTTGCATACTCATTCCAGTCCTCTATTTCCTTTCTTGCCACACCTGAGGTAACGGCAGCTTTTGCAACAGCAGGAGATACCATAGAAATTAATCTTGGATCAAATGGAGTAGGTATTATATATTCACGTCCATAGCTCATTTTACGACCGCCATAGGCTGCAGATATCTCATTTGGCACTGGCTCACGGGCAAGCTTCGCTATTGCATCTGCAGCTGCAATTTTCATTTCTTCATTTATTGTCGTTGCATGTACATCAAGTGCTCCTCTGAATATATAAGGAAACCCCATTACGTTATTGACTTGGTTGTTATAGTCTGACCTACCAGTTGCAATTATTGCATCTGGCCTTACAGACTTTGCAAACTCAGGCCTTATTTCTGGATCAGGATTAGCAAGAGCAAAAATGATCGGGTCTTTACCCATGCTTTTTAACATCTCTTCGCTGAGCACATCCTTTGCAGAGAGTCCGATGAATACATCAGCGCCTTTTATGGCATCAAGTAGAGAACGTTCTTTAGTGTCAATTGCATATTTTTCCTTCCACTTATTCATGTCCTCTTTTCTGTCTTTGTGTATTACTCCTTGTTTGTCACATAGCACTATGTTCTTAGCGCCCATGGACTTTAGTATTTCCAAACACGCAATACCAGCTGCTCCAGCACCATTCATGATGATCTTGACATTCTCTAATTTCTTTTCAGCAATATCGAGGGCATTTTCTATACCAGCTGCAACAACTACTGCAGTGCCATGTTGATCATCGTGGAACACCGGAATATCCATCAACTCATTTAGACGTTTCTCTATTATAAAACAATCAGGAGATCTTATATCTTCTAGATTTATTCCCCCCCAACTTGGACCAAGATACCTTACTGCATTGATGAAATCTTCTATGTTTTCTGTGTCAACTTCTATATCAATTGCATCAATGTCAGCAAAACGCTTAAATAAAACAGCTTTGCCTTCCATGACGGGTTTTGAAGCAAGAGGACCGATATTGCCAAGTCCCAGCACTGCGGTGCCATTTGAAATGACAGCCACATAATTGCTTTTTGCCGTGTAATCATAAACAGCTTTAGGATTTTTAGCTATTGCAAGGCATGGGGCTGCAACACCAGGGGAATAAGCAAGTGATAGGTCATGCTGTGTGGATAAGGGTTTTGTTGGTATAACTGATACCTTACCAGGTTTACCACTTTTATTATGGTACTTAAGTGCTTCTTGTTTTGTGGTGTTATCTAAATCATTATTCATGCTTTGAGCTTATTGTTAGTAATTTCCTAAGTATATGGGGTTTTTATGAATGTTCAACTATTAGCTTGTGAACTCTATTGTACTTCTGTATAAATTTATCTACTACGTAGGGTGATGTGACATGCTTAAGAAAAACGTGCCTAATTTGCTAACAATTTCTCGTGCGCTCGCAATACCGGCAATAATATCAAGCTTTTATATAGAGAGTAAGTATGCAAGTCTAATAACAATATTGATCTTTATGTTTGGGTGCATTACAGATTTTTTTGATGGTTATTTAGCGCGTGCATGGAAAGTCCAATCGAATTTTGGCAAATTATTTGATCCAATTGCCGACAAGTTAGTAGTAGCTTCAACAATAATCATGCTAGTTTATAAGCATAAGATAGATGATATTACAATTATACCGTCAGTTATAATTGTTTGTAGGGAGATATTAGTTTCAGGCTTGCGGGAGTTCTTGATAGCTACAAACGTTAGTTTACCTGTGAGTAAGGCTGGGAAAATTAAAACATTTTTGCAGATGGTTGCTATAGTAGCGTTAATAATGAGTGATTATGAAGCAACTAAATATATAGGTGTGGTTTGCTTATGGGCTGCGGCTGTTATGACTATGTGGTCAGGCTATAATTACGTTCTAGCTGGCATCAAACAGATTGACTAAATTGCTTAAGAGTATACAAAGAAAGTTAATAATTTCATAACATTGACTTAGTAATTAAAATCCTATATAATGTATTAGTTCATAAGTTGGTCTGTTCATATGACTAGTATTACAGGCACTAAGTTTTTTTTAAAAAGATCCAAAGGTAAAAAAGGTGCTAAAATGGAAGATTTTTTCTGGGATTTTTGGCCAACAGTTGATGAAGAAGTCAGAAAAGAAAGAGAGGAAGAAAAAAGCAAAAAGCTCGAACAAGAACTATTAACACTAAAAAAAAGAGAGCTACATAGGAAATGTGTATCATTGGTAACAATGGTTCCATTTGCATTATTGATGGCAATTGAGCTCGAAAAAACATGTAGCGATCAGGTATTACTTGGCCTTATAAGCAGCTCATTAGGCCATACTATATTACCTTTCACAGTCTTATCCCTTATTTGCACGCTATATTTAATTTATAATAATAGAAAAATAGCACAAAAAGAACGAGAATTGGAGAATATTGAAAGTGGGAAAACAGTAGAAAAAGAAAAGAGAGACCTTCCTTGTACCGTTGATGATTACTTTAACTATGCTGATGCTGCTTTAGTTACATTAGTTATTGTGGCTAGCATAGTAGGTGAAGCATTGGAGCAAGGAATAATAGGAGACGTAGCTTTTTCAATTTCTAGTCTATTTTACTTTGTAGCGAGTGCTACTTTCTGCTATCGCGAGTACAAGAAAAGTAAAAAATATGAAGTAGAAAAAGAGCAAGACTTTGATGAGAAGTTTGAAAAAAAGACAAGCAATATGTCTTCAGCTAAGTTAATGCTCGCTGGTTCTTCTTTATTACTAATCAGGAAAATAATATTGATTTCTGGAGTAGCATTAGCATCATCTGCTGTTGGGCCTGCTTTAGGTCTGGTAGGTATTGCTCTTTTGATGGTAGGAAGTGGATTGATCACACATTCTTATAGTAGAAAGCTAGAGAACGTAGAAGTGAGTGGAAAGGGTGTTGCAATAGGTGGTGGTGCGAGCAATATAGGTAATGGTGGCCAAGAGACGCTTTTCGTTCGATGATAATGCCAAAAATTTGTTTATTTAGGTAATATTTAGTCTATACTTTATTTTGATCAAAAAAAATCTTATGTATAAGACTTTAATCATATGCTTTTTTCTTCTGACTTGCCCCTTCACGCAGTTATATGCGAATGATCTTGAACACACTGAAACTGAACTATATGAGGAGGCAGTTAAGCTTTATGATCAGAAAAAATATAAGCAAGCTATTAGAGCATTTCAAAAGATAGAGGATTTGTATCCTTTATCTTATTGGGCAATGAAAGCAAAATTATTATCTGGAGTTTCTTACTATAATATGGGTAACTACAGCAGTGCTGCAAGTGATATGGATGATTATATATACGTTTATCCAAATGGTGAAGATTTGCCATATGTATATTACTTAAGAGTATTATCTTATTACATGCAAATTAATAAAGTGCAGCTTGGGCAACAAATTGCATATAAAACTTTAGAGCTAGCTACTGAATATATTAATCTTTTTCCGAATAGCGAATATATAGAAGAGATCAAAGAAAAAGAAAAATTAATCACAGAACATATATCAAAAAAAGAGTATTCTATTGGTGAATTTTACCTAAAGCGTGGTGAATATTTAGCAGCAATTAAGCGTTTTCAAGATATGATAAGCAATAAAGATTCTAAATATTCTTCTAGAGTTATTAGTTATTTAATAACAGCTCACTTAGCTCTTGGCCTTGACTTAGAAGCTGAGCAGTATGAAAATATGTTAGTAGAAGGGGTGAATTAGTTTTCTTATGGCTGGTCATTCACAGTTTTCAAATATAAAACATCGAAAAGGTGCTCAGGATGCAAAGCGCTCGCAAAAATTTACGAAGCTCATTAGGGAAATAACAGTTGCTGCAAAACAAGGGCTAACTGATCCCGAGCTTAATCCACGTCTTCGCTCTGCTATCTTTTCTGCGCGAAAGGAAAATCTACCAAAAGATAAAATAGAAACAGCAATAAAAAATGCAGCTGGTAACGTTGCTGGAGAAAGTTATGAAGAAATACAATATGAAGGCTGCGGACCTTCTGGTGCTGCACTTATTGTCCATGCTCTGACAAGTAATCGCAACCGAACTGCTTCTGAGATACGTTATATCTTTTCTCGCAAAGGCGGTAATTTGGGAGAAACAGGATGTGTGAGTTACCTTTTCGATCATGTAGGCTTAATTGTCTATAAAGCAGAGGGTATAAATTTTGAAGATTTATTTAACTATGGAATTGAATTAGAAGTATTGAATGTTGAGGAAAATAACAAGGAAGAATTATATGTTATAACTTGTGGAGTGAAAGATTTTGGTAGAGTGCGTGATGCTTTCTATACAAAATTTGGAGAACCAGAACTTGCTCGTCTTTCATGGCAACCAAAGGACCTGATTGAAGTTAGCGACAAAGAATTAATTGATAAATTATCTATATTAGTTGAAGAGCTAGAAGATAATGATGATGTGCAGTATGTTGAAGGTAATTTTATTTTTGCTGATAAACTATGAGGCTGGTAATATTTCTACTGCTTTGTATTTTACCAGCATATGCAACTGAAACATTTGCGCAGAAAGACTATTGTCATTCCAGTGCCCAGACACTGGAAATTGATTGTAAACAGCACGCTATACAACATTTTCGATTAAAAAACTGGTCAAGCACTGGAATGACACTAACCCACTCTCCAGTGTTATTCCAAGACGGGATCAGGAAAAAAAAATCTACAGAAAGTGATAGAAAGTTGTTATTCATATCCAGTGACATAAAATCCTCTTTTTTTGATGCAGAAGGTTTGGCGCCAGATACAATAATGAGATTAATCGGCATATATAAAGATTATGGTGTAGATTTTAAAAAAGACATTGTGCCAAAAGGTAAGTTGGAGGTTCTTTTTGAGAAATCGCTCGGTAATCAGAAGGCTGAAGAAAAAATTTTATATACTTCACTCACAACAAGCAATAAAGCTATAAGTTTATATTATTATGAGTCACAAAACAGCAAAGAAGAGTATTTTAATAAAGAGGGGGTAAGCTTGAAGAGTAGCGAAATTTTTGTAAGTCCTTTAAACGGAGATTTTCGTATATCCTCGAATTTTGGTAATAGAAAGCATCCCATTCATGGTAAAATTGCTTTTCATAAAGGAGTAGATTATGCAGCTAAACTTGGCACTCCTATACACGCCACTGCAGAAGGTGTAATAGAATATATAGGAAAGAATGGTGGCTATGGTAATTACATCAAAATAAAGCACAACAATAAATATTCAACTTGTTACGCACATATAAGCAAATTTAGTAGCGATGTAAAGTTAGGCTCTAAAGTAAAGCAGGGTCAGGTTATAGCTTATGTTGGTAGCACTGGTGTTGCAACAGGGCCCCATTTACATTATGAAGTTATGTATAATGGTAAACACATTGATCCGCTTACGATAGCTCATGGCAATGAGATAAAGTTGCCTGATCGTGAATTAAGAGAGTTTAAATTATTTGTAAGTAAGGTAGATGAAATAATCAGCAGAGAGGGTGCAAGTGAAAAAGCAATCTGATAAAGACAGCACAGATAAAAATACGATAAGTGATAGAAATTTAAGTAAAATTCAGGCTTTTCCTGTACTAATAGCGCTAGGGTTAATTTTATTGGTACTTTTTGTGTATGACAGCACAATTGCACTTGGAGTTGCTGCTGTTTCAATTTTGACTTTTCTTCAGGCACTTTTCGTTAATGACCCTAATGAAGCAAGAGTGATAGAGTTTTTTGGTCATTATATTGGAACTTATTTTAAGTCTGGAATATGCGTAACGCTTCCGTTTTCGAGTAAATATAGAGTGTCTCTGAAATTTCAGAATATTAACACAGAAAAAATTAAAGTTAATGATGCTAATGGAAGTCCGATAGAGATTTCAGTAGTAATTGTTTGGAGAGTGAGCAGTCCTGCGAAGGCATATTATAATGTTAATAATTATCATGATTTTGTTTTTGTGCAAAGTGACTCGGTAATTAGAGAACTGGCAAGTAATTATCCGTATGATAGCGAAAACGATGAGGAATCTTTGCGTAAAAATTCTGATAAAATTTCAAATGAATTGAGATCAATGCTACAACAAAGATTGAATATTGCTGGAATTGAAATTGCAGAAGCAAGAATATCGCATTTGGCCTATTCATCTGAAATTGCACAAGCAATGCTGAGGCGTCAACAAGCGCATGCCATCACCTCTGCAAGAAAGCATATAGTGCAAAATGCAATAGGAATTATCGAAGAAGTAATAGCCCATTTTGAAAAAAATAAAAGCTTACAATTGGATGGAAAACAAAAGGTTCAATTGATAAACAATTTGCTAGTTGCTCTGATCTCTGAGCAGGATGCACAGCCGACTATTAGTTTGGATAATAATTAGCATAGAAGCCGATTGGGTTTCATGAATGCAAGTCACTGTTAATTTCTTGATTAATAGACTAAATGATGTTATAAATTACACGCATTAGGGGTGCTCTAAAAAAGCTGAGAGTACATAAAGTACAACCCTTTGAACCTGATCTTGTTAAAACAAACGTAGGAAAATGTATGTATATAAATATTGAAGAATGCTTTGGCTTCATCGCGTTCATTACATCTCTCATTGGGTTATTGCCTCAAGTATATAGAGCATATATCACAAAACTTACTCGTGACATATCGATGCTAATGTTGGTGAATTATCTTATTTGTTCATCATCTTGGCTTATTTACGGTATTTGTCAGGGTTTAACTTTTGTGATACTCAGTAATATTGCTGGATTAGTGATCAGTATAATATCAATTGTTCAAAAATGTTACTACGATGCAAAAACTGCACGGAGCGTTTTATAACCATATGCTACATTGTAGCGTGGAGCAAGAATATCGCTCTATTGTAGTGCTAAATGGAGAAATACCTGATTCATCGTTTTTTAAACAAGATATACCTGTTATTGCTGTAGATGGAGGAGCAAACAAGCTTCTATCAATTGGCGTAAAACCTGATCTTGTAATAGGAGATTTGGATAGTATAAATCCGAATTTACGTGCTAACTTAAATACAGTATATCTACCTGATCAAGATTATTGCGACTTTTCTAAAGCAATGGCTCACTTAAAAACAGTAAAGTTATTGCCATCAATAGTAACGGGTATTACTGGAGGAGCAATTGATCATATACTACAAAATATTAACTTTTTTTTAAGTACAGATAGTATCTTTTATATGCCTTCGCCTCCCATGGTGGGGTACGCCTTACAAAAAGGTATTAGCTATTTTTCCTCTTTGCTAAAAAATACTAAAATATCCTTACTTGGTATACCGAAAGCTCAAATATCAACTAAAGGATTAAAATGGGAACTATGCCATAGTAACCTTGCTTTTCCAGGAAAGAATTCTTGCTTTAATCGAAGTTTAGGCAATGAGTTATCTATAGAAATACACAGCGGCGTGTGTTTAGCAATGATATATTTAGAAGCAGTAAATGATGATGGTGTGTATTGAGTTAAAACATTAAGAAAAAAAAAGTAGAAAAACCGTGTTAACACTAATTCTAAAAACTACAGGCGCCTGTTGTTAGCTAAAGTAAAGGTCAAATATCTGGAATTCTGGACATAAAATCCTCCTGTATAAAAAAGATTCAGAATGTACACACAACAGATGTGGCTGAATTTTTATTGAAAAATTGGTTAAAAGGTCTGCAGACCGAGATAGATTTTGAGCTCTCTAAATATCTCTACCATCATTATAATGGCATCTTGAGTATGCGGAAGCAATTTTTTCATTAAAATAAAAAATTTTATTGTCCCAAATTTGGGAGAAAAACCCTGGACTTGAAGTCCATCCTTTTAAGAATATAATTTTAAGGTGAAAAATCTGAAAGAATGTGGAATATTATAGAAAAAGCAGTCACTCTGTATATATATCACATAGTGTGGATAACAAAATATCGATATCCAGTACTAGTTGGAGATATTGGACAGAAAGCTAAAGAAGTTGTACAAGAAGTATGTGCAAATAATCAAGTAGAAATTATCAGAGGTAGAGTTGCGTCAAGTCATGTACACGTATACGTTTCTGTACCCCCATACTTAAGTATTAGTAAGTTAGTGCAGTTAATAAAAGGAAAAAGTTCCAGAAAAATCCAGCAAAACTTTCCAGAGCTAAAAAAGAGATATTGGGTTGTGGGCAGTAGGCTACTTTGTCAGGACTAGCGGAAATGTAACTGACGAAATGATAAAAAATTATATTGAAAATCACTCTAAAAAAGAAGATAAATTTGGTGACTTTCAAGTCGAAAGTTAGCATTCTATGCTCTCTCTCAATCTTTGGATTTTAATCCATAGTGGTTGAATCTACAGCGAATAAAAAGGAGTTTGCTAATTTTCATACTGATCGGATTTCACTACTCAAACCTAGAAACTTTAATGTATCAAGGTATTTATTCAGGGGAATGTGCAAGCCAATGCTCCCTTTTTTGTCATTCAAGTAGTCTTTTCTTGTCATTCAGGTAGCTCCTTATTGTCATCCCAGTGCTTGACACTGGGATGACATTGTCTTGAATGGGAATCGTTTCGTAATACACCAAAGGTTGTGCACCAAAAGAGCGTCATTCCAGTCTGGAATCCATTATACTCCGTAAATTTAATTGGTTTCATGACATCAACTTTTGCATTCCAGTTATGCAAGAAATCTATTATATAATATTATTATCACCCTCTTGATAGTTTGTTAGCTCCTCTCCTCCTGAGTTACTTGGTGCAATTATTTGATCAGATTCAGTTGATGGTTCATCAGATCCAAACAACCATGAAAAAAATCCACCAAAAAATGATCCTATTAAAGAAAAAGGTTTAATCAGTATACCAAACAAACTACTAAAAAAAGAGCTTGGCTGTTCTTCATTTGTTGATGATTCACTTCGTGGACTAACACCATTTTGTGTAAGTGTTATGTCAATAGAATGTCCATTATCAGCAGCTTCAATTTTTACATCACTTTCTTCTTCTGCACTGATCTCCTGTTGTTCTTCCTTTGGTTCTTGCTCTTGTGTAACTGGTTGGACATTACCTTCTTGTCCAGCATCTTTCTCTTGATCTCCTTTACTATCTGTCGATACTGAACTGTCATCAGTTTTTTCTGCGGCTTTTTTTAATAGAGCTTTTATTTCTTCTGTTTTAGCTAAATCAAAAGGAGTTTTTTCATCCTTGTCTTTTACATTGATATCGATTCCGTCTACTGCTAATAGAATTTTTACTATTTCTATATGACCATTTTTAGCAGCATAATGTAAAGGGGTCTTTTCACTTTCATCTATTGCATTAACATCTGCCCCCTTATCTAGATCATCTTCTAGCTGCTGAGAAAAACTGTCCCCAAGCTTAGCAAATAAGTGTAAGGGAGTCGCTTTATATAATTCTAGTTTAATTTCATTAACACCATTGGGTTTGTTAAAATATATTACAGAACTAAATCTTGTTTTATTATTTATATCGGTACCAATCTTTATGAAGTCTAAATCATTTTTAACAAAATCTTTTCCTGATGATTGGTAATGGTCAATGACTTGCTTTTTTATTGACTTATGAGATCTTTTAATATTTTCTATAATTTTATTTACTTCTTCTTGTGAAAAGCTGAAAGCTAAAGGTTCATAATCTTTATAATCATCAGAAATTGTCGCTTTGAAAAGGGTATAAACTTTATTGATTTGTCTTGAAGATATTTCTTTTTGTGAAAAGTTGAAAGCTGGAGGATACACACTGTAATTAAAACCTTCATATTTAAACTCAAGTGGCCCAGTTCCAATAAATTTTAGATTATGATCCTTTGTTAGTTGTGATAAAAAATTTTTCCATTTACTTTCATCAAACTCGTTGTAACGAGGCCATGAGTAAATTAATACTTTATCTCCAACATCTCCAAATTGTACATGAATACTGTTTGAATATATCATTATATTCTTTTCCAAAATCATAGGTGTTAAGAACCTTAACTGACATATTATGAACATCATTGCTGATATATTTTAAGAAGATTTCCCTAACTTTGTGAGTCTTTTCAGCTAATCGAACTTTCTCACCCTGATTTAGAGAGCTGTTAAAATGTGTATAATCAATAAAATTGCCACTCATCTGCACTTTTCTATAGAAATTGTATTATCATGGTACAGTTGCTAATAATCAATGAACTCTGCAGATAAAGTTCTCTGGATGCCAGCAGGCTTTGTTGCACCACTCAAGGAAAGAACAGGCAGTTACTGATGGAATTTGTTATAAAATAGATATTTAGCCGACAAAGGAAAAATATGCCAATAAGAATGAAAGTCAGTAACTGCAATGAATATAACAAATTTCTTCAAGAAAGGGGAAATGTTTTTCATTATATCAACGATGCCATTGAAAATTGGTACGAAAATAGTCCAAAAGTAGCAGGTGGCAACAATGTCTACAGCGACAAAGTAGTGATTCTAATTCACATAATAACCTATCTATTCAGGATTGGTCTTAGGCAAACAGTGGGATTTATAGAGAAATATCTTGAGCAAATAGGGAAAATTTTGCAAATTATCAGCTATTCGCAGGCTTCAAGAAGGTTTAAAAAGCTTAATATCAAAATCAACGACTGCAGAGTTGATAAGAACGATATGGAAGATATTGAAATTGCTATAGATAGTACAGGTATCAGCATCTACAATAATATTCCAGGCCATAGTAAGGCAAATGGTACAGATAGAAAGTATCGCCGCTATGAGCAAACAAGAAAGCTACATGTAATGCTAGAGATAGGTAGTAAAAAAGTTATAGCTGCAAAATACAGTAGTGGAGTTTATTCCGACCACTATGGAGCCTGTGATCTTATTGAAAGAGTGGATACCAAGTATAACATAAGCACGATATATGCAGATAGGGCATATAATCGAAAGAAGTTATACAAACTGTGCGATGAGCTTGACATAAAGACAAGGATTCCTCCGCAAAATAATGCAGTAGAGCATCCAAAGTTGGATTATATGAATGAGAGAAATTCTACAATCAAGCTCATAAAGTCATATGATGAAGATGGTATGAAGAGGTGGAAAAAAGAGATAAATTATTGGAAGAGATCTTATATAGAAAGTTTTTTCTCGCGACTGAAGCAAATATTTGGATTTAGTTTTAGGAATAAATCTGAGATTAATCGTGAGAAGGAACTGCTACTCAAGTGTTATTTGCTTAACAAATTTACTGAAATAGGCATGGCTAAGTTTGATATAGCTTCATGAATTTATTATACATTACCCACTATCCGAAGAGCTGTGCAACAAAGCCATGCCAGCACCACATACCGAAATTACACCTTCATAAGGTTATATAAGAAATCTATTGTAATCAGCCTTCTCTGTGTTTTTCAGTATATTTAAGTAAACTATATATAAGAATTGCAATTATAGAACATGCAACTGTTAACAGTAAATTTGGTAAAATACTATAGTGAAAAAATTTTCCTACTATGTATATTCCAACAGCCCCAAACATCATATTGCAAAATGAGAGAACTGCACTACCAAGCCCTATACTTTTGACCGTTTCTAAAGCAGAAGTTACGTTATTGCTGATTACGAGTGCAAGCCCGATATTGCTCGGAATCCAAGTAACTTGAAGAATAAGTACACTTAACTTGTTTGTGAGATAAAAATATACCAATAAACCATCCGATATCATCGGTAATACCAAACCTATTATTAACATCTTGCTCACTCCTATTTTTGGTACGTACCTTCTATTAATTAAAGTTCCAATTATGTAAAATATAACTATGATTGATATGAGATAGCCAAAATATTGTACTTCAACGCCCATTGATTCAAATATGAACGGGTAGTTAGCAATGTATGCCCAAAGCCACATGAAAGTTAATCCATGAATGGCTGAAAACCCAAGGAAACGATAATTCTTAAATATTAATATATACTGCTTGAAGATATTAATACTGGCTTTACTTTTATTTACGGTCAGCGTTTCTTGTAGCTTCAAGTAAATAAAAATGAGCATAATAATTGCGGCAAGTGATATGATAAAAAACAAAAACTTCCAACTATAACCATGTGAAATTATATAACTGCCTACCACTGGAGCTATTCCAGGTGAAAGTGCTACTACCATATTTAACTTTGAGATTACTCTTGAGTATTCACTACCTGAGTACATATCCCTGATTGCTGCATATCCGACAACGCCTGCAACACCAGCTCCTGCTCCTTGTATAAAACGGATTAATATTAAAAGTATAATATTATCAGCTATGCAACATACAATACTTGCCAAAGTAAAAATTGCCATGCCAATCAGCATTATTAGGCGCCTACCATAATAGTCTGACAGTGGCCCATAAATTAATCCAGATATTGCAACTCCTACTAAATTTAAACTGATCGTAAGCTGCGCTATATTACCTTTCACCTTAAAATAGTTGGCAATACTTGGCAATGCAACTGAGTATAAGTCTGTTGCCATATCAACAACTGCTACAGATAATATCATAATAAGAGAGATGATATTTTGTGAAAAAGCTGTCGACACTAATGATTTACTGGATTAAATATGTTTAATTGTAGTATATTTTTCTCATTAGTATATTAATTTAACTGCTAAAGTTTAAAATAATTATGTAAGCAATCTCTATATAAAATATGGATAAATCACAACTAGTTAAAGAGGTTTTCGATTCTGTAGCAAATTGCTACGACATCATGAATGATATAATGAGTTTTGGAATGCACAGGCTATGGAAGGATAAGATGGTAAATAGTGTGCATTTTAAAAAGCACTCCAAGGTTTTGGATATTGCTGGAGGAACCGGAGATATAGCTATAAGAATAGCAAGAGGGGAGCCAAGTGCTCAAGTTACAGTATGTGATATAAATCAAAACATGCTGGACAAAGGGTGTGATAAAGCTATAAATTCAAATCAGCTAAATTTCAATTGGGTATGTGCAAATGCAGAGAGTTTACCATTTGAAGATTCCGAATTTGATTATTATACAGTAGCTTTTGGTATTCGAAACTTTTCCGACCGTAAGAGGGCTTTAAGTGAAGCATATAGGGTATTGAAGCAAAATGGACAATTTGTCTGCTTGGAATTTGCCCCTATGCATTATCAAAATGAGATATTCACCAAATTTTATGACTTATACTCATTTAAAGTAATTCCTAAAATTGGCAGCATAGTTGCTAAAGATAAGGGTTCTTATGAATATCTAGTAAAAAGCATAAGAGAATTTCCAACTCAGACTAACTTTAAAATGGAAATTGAAGAGGTAGGCTTTAAGAATGTTGAGTTCCACAATATGAGTTATGGAATAGTAGCATTACATATTGGAACAAAATGAATATTAAACTCTGGTCTATTCAGTAGTTTTTTTGCTAACTTTCTGTAATTTCGCAGCGTTTTTCCTTCAGTAGAAATCAAGCTAAAGTTTCTTGAACGTATTGTTCTAAGGAAGTACACTGTAGACTAATGCTGTAACTTTTTCCTGAAGCTAAATACTTAACTTTAAAATAAAATGCAATCTAACATTAAGCAGTTATTTTACTATATAAAACCTAGTTTACATTATTTTACCGTAGCGTTTATTGCAGTTCTATTTTCAGCTTTAACGATTCTTCTTTTTGGTAGGGGCTTAAGCAACATAATTGATTCTGGCGCAGAGCATAATTTTACTACTAATCTATTAGTTGCAATACTGATAGTTTTAGGCATCTCTCTCACTGCATTTATTCGGTTATATTTCATTGGCATTGGAAGCGAAAAAGTTATCGCAAGAATCAGATATGACTTATATAGCAGTATTACTGATTTACAACCAAGTTTCTTTGAGAATACAGGTGTGCAAGATGTTATCTCAGCATTAATTACTGATACCTCTGCATTGCAATCGATAATAAACAGCAGCTTATTGACAATATTGAGGAATTTTGTGGTACTAACTGGTAGTGTTGCAATGCTGTTGTATACAAATCTACATCTAACCGCATATGCAGCTGCAATAATACCTATACTGCTCATTGTCATGACTTCACTTGGGAAAAAAGTACGCAATTATGCACGCTTTGCTCAGGATAAATTAAGTGAGCTTGCATCATTTAGTGAGGAAAATTTTAGATCTATAGTAACTATCAAATCGTTTGTACTCGAAGAAAATGAAAAAATCCATTTTCAGAAACATCTAAACTCAGTATCAAAATCATACGTAAAATTAGTACTCTTGCGTGCTATTTTAGTAACTCTAGTTATCACGTGTGTGATAGGTTCGCTAGTTGTTTTGCTTTTTTTGGGAATAAAAGAAGTCTTAAGTAATAATATGACCATTGGAGAACTCTCCTCATTTGTGTTTTATTCAGCACTTGCTGCAGGGGCTGTAAACAATCTAAGCGATAACATCAGTGATTTGCAACGAGGTCTTGGAATTGTAGAGCGTTTATTTGAATTTATGAACATGAAAAGCTCTATATTAGATAATGATAATCCTATAAGGATCAATAGTGTTCAAAAAGGAATTTCGTTTAACGATGTAACATTTTTTTATGCTGATAAGCCAGCATTAAATAACGTATCATTTTCTATAGAGGCAGGTCAAGCAGTATCAATTGTTGGACCATCTGGCAGTGGTAAAAGCACCATTTTAAAACTTCTGCTCCGTTTTCATGATCCAAGTGAAGGCAGTATTACTATCGATGGACAGAATATTAAGACAATTGCGCTAAATGATCTAAGATCGCTGTTTGGCTTAGTACCACAAGATCACATGATATTTTCTTGCTCAATAATGGAAAATATACTATATGGTAAACCAGATGCTGAATATGAAGAGGTGAAGCAAGCAGCTATCAGCGCTTATGCGATGGAATTTATTGATAAGCTACCGGATAAATTTGATACATTTGTAGGAAAAAGAGGACTGAAACTTTCTGAAGGACAAAAACAACGTATTATAATAGCAAGAGCAATACTGAAAAATCCTCAGGTTTTAATACTGGATGAAGCAACTTCCGCCCTCGACTATAAAAGTGAAAGCCTAGTGCAAAAAGCACTTAGCAAGTTGATGCAAAACAGAACAACAATTATAATTACGCACAGGCTATCAACCGCACTCAAAACTGACAAGATTATAGTGATTAATTGCGGGAAAGTGGAAGAAGTTGGTACTCATGATTCTCTAATGAATAAAGATGGGCTGTATGCAAAATTGGCGAAGATATAGTAAAAACTGAAGGAAAATTTGAGTCATACTTGTTGGTTGTTATGCTAAATTTGGCAATCTGGTTATTAAATCTTTAATTATTTTGACCTATAATAGTTCTATAATAGTTCTATAATATTTTTAGAGGATTATTATGATTCATATTCGTAACGCTTTGCCAAAACAGCATATGACTTCTTATGCGTTAAAAGTACCAGCATTCTCGCATATGCAGTCTCATATGCTTGCACATGCACCTAATTTACACCATGGCCAATTTGATTTATATCATAATCATTTTGGTTTGCATAATAATTATCATGATACATTCCACAATTATCATGATGGATTTGGTTTTCTCTATTAGAGAATTATTGACTCATGTTCCAATAAGCTTACTTAAAGATATGGCAGACTGTCCAGTTTATAATAAGTTTTTTTATTTGATTTTATTTAATTTTAACATAACCATTTCAGGAGGTTTATATGTCTCATAACTCACATATCAACATATTATCTAATAACGATATTAAAAGTGGCAACAATACTGATAAAAAGAAATTTACATTACATGTAGATCAGTCCGTCTTAGATAAGACCACCAATATAATCAACGAAGAAGAACTTATAGTTGAAGAAAAAAAAACTACAGGTGGTGAAGAGGAACCTACAGGTGGTGAAGAGGAACCTACAGGTGATGGAAAAAAAACTAAAGGTGATGAGGTTAAGTCTATAGTGGATGAGGTTAAAAAACTGATAGAGGAAATAAGAGTTGTAGTGGACGAAGTTAAACCTAAGGTTGATGAAGAGAAACCTACAGGTGATGGAGAAAAAACTAAAGGTGATGAGGTTAAGTCTATAGTGGATGAGGTTAAAAAACTGATAGAGGAAATAAGAGTTGTAGTGGACGAAGTTAAACCTAAGGTTGATGAAGAGAAACCTACAGGTGATGAGGATAAGTCTATAATGGATGAGATTAAGGAGCTTATAGTAGATGGGATAAAACTCATAATGGATGAAGTTAAACCTAAGGTTGATGACACGATAGATAAGGAAAAGCTTACGGTGGATAAGGTTAGGGAACTTATCGAAGATAGGATTAAATCTGTAATAGATGAGAAAAAACCTACTGTAGATGAAGAAAAGTCTATCATGAATGAGATCAAAGAACTTATAGTAGATGGAATAAAGCTTATAATGGATGAAGTTAAACCTAAGGTTGATGACAAAGTAGGTAAAGACAAATCTATAGAAAGTGAGTGGAAACCTATAATGGATGAAATTAAACTCATAATAGATAAGGTTATACCTACGTTAGATGAGAAAAAACCTACGGTGGAAGAAGAAAAGCTTACGGTGGATAAGGTTATGAAACTCATCAAAGATGAGGTTACTACTATAAATGAGAAAAAACACACAGAAAATGAGGTTAAATCTGCAATAGACGGAATGAAACAATCTATAATAGATGGAATTAAATCTGTAATAGATGAGAAAAAACCTACGGTGCAAGAAGAAAAGCTTACGATGGATAAGGTTATGAAACTTATCAAAGATGAGGTTACTACTATAAATGAGAAAAAACACACAGAAAATGAGGTTAAATCTGCAATAGATGGAATGAAACAATCTATAATAGATGGAATTAAATCTGTAATAGATGAGAAAAAACCTACAGTAAATGAGGTTAAACCTGTAATATGTGAGTTTAAGCCTATAATTGATAATTACCCGCATTACAAACATCATCATGATCAGTATTTCAATAGTTATCATGGCAGTCCTTGTCATAGTGGTTACGATGCAGGATGGAATCACTGTGGTTCTGGCCACAAGGTAATGTTCAATGCATTACCTGATACAGGATATTTAGGATATTCTGACTATTTGTACTAATTAGCTTCCCTAGTCGTACAGCCGTACTATCAGCAAGTAGTGTAAATTATTTACCATGGATAGAGATGCATAACATGCATCTCTATCCACTGATTGCTTCTTAATAATTCTTTGAACGTTCCCTTTGAATGCACACTTCAAGTAAGTATAAACAGCCGATGTAAGATAACCCTTCAACTTCCCCCACTTATTCGCTATACTGCTACAGGTTTTGTAGCTTTTTAGTTAATGAACATTTTTAAGCGTATTTTCTCTCTGATTTTCAGTAAATTAAATGAATTGAAACGAAGAGGTATCATAAATATAAGTGCAGAAAATTTTATTGTGGAACCTCCAAGCAATAGAGCACATGGTGATATCTATACAAATGTTGCTATGGTGCTTGCAAAACATGAAAAGAAGAATCCTATTGAAATCGCAGAGGTTTTAGCTAAAGAGTTTGAACTTTTTGATGAAGTTGCAAAAGTGGAAATAGCAGGTCCTGGGTTCATCAATATGCACTTGAAAATGGAAGTATGGCATGGGATTTTAAAACAAATAAATGAGCTAAAAACAGAGTTTGGCACTCTAAATATTGGAAATAACCAAGCTGTCAATGTTGAATTTGTATCTGCAAATCCAACAGGTCCTCTGCATATTGGTCATGCAAGAGGGGCAGTGTTTGGTGATGTTCTGGCAAATTTACTAAAGAAAGTTGGCTATAATGTTACTAAGGAGTACTATATCAATGACGCTGGAGCGCAGATAGATACGCTAATTCGGTCAGTATATTTGCGGTATAAGGAAGCTCTGGGAGAAAAAATCAGCATCGAAAAAGGTTTATACCCAGGTGAATATTTAAAACTGATAGGGAATGGGCTGGCCAAAAAATATGGCAAGGAGCTTAGAGAAGAGGAAGATAATCGAGTAATTAGAGAATATACTTTAAGTTCCATTTTAGAGATAATAAAGGAAGACATGAACTTACTTGGAGTAAGTCATGATGTCTTTACTTCAGAGTATGAGCTACGTGGCAAAATCGAAGAGAGTATAAAGATATTATCTGACAAGGGTCTAGTGTATGAAGGGTACCTGGAGAAACCAAAAGGCAAAGAAAGTGAAAATTGGACTTCCAGAAAAGAAATGTTATTTCGCTCTACAAAATTTGGCGATGATGTTGACCGCGCATTGAAGAAAGAGGACGGCAGTTGGACTTATTTTGCCTCAGATATCGCTTACCATTTTGATAAGATATCGCGTGGTTTTAACAATATGATCGTAGAGCTTGGTAGTGACCACGGTGGTTATGTCAAAAGGCTAAAAGCAGTCGTCTCTGCGCTCAGTGATGATCAAGCAAAAATAGAGGTAAAACTGCATAATATTGTGAATTTTTTCGAGAATGAAAAACCTGTTAAGATGTCCAAAAGATCAGGAAACTTCCTAACAGCAAGAGATGTAGTGGAGGAAGTTGGCAGGGATATAACTCGTTTTATAATGTTAACACGCAAGAATGATATGGTCTTGGACTTTGATTTTGTTAAAGTAAAAGAACAATCAAGAGACAACCCTATTTTTTACGTGCAATATGCCCATGCTCGTGCTCACTCATTAATGCGTAATGCTCCAAAAGAGCTTCCAACAGCAGATCCTTCACTTTTAAAGACTGATGGGGAGCTCTTCCTCATAAAAACCTTAGCAAAGTGGCCAGATGTGGTAGAAATATCTGCAAGGCTTTGTGAGCCACATAGAATTACTTTCTACTTACTTGAAGTTGCAGAAGCGTTTCACGTTTTATGGGGGTATGGCAAAAGTGATTTAAACATGCGGTTCATACTAGAAGATAACTTGAACCTCACCGCTGCAAGAATGTTTCTTGTACAAGCCTTAGCGCACGTAATCGCTTCTGGGCTTTCTATTTTTAATATAGAGCCTTTGAAAGAGATGTGTTAATTTTAAGGCCAAAAATTATACAAGAGGTCTGTTAAAATCACGTATATCGATTGTCTTGAAGTCACACAGTTGTTCTGTAGAGCTATGTCCTGTAATAATTACTATACCGTTTTGCTCAGAGCGTATTGAGATTAGATTTAATATTAATTCACACGTTGCACTGTCGAGATTACAAAATGGTTCGTCTATCAGCCAAACGTTTGCATTAGAAATTAAGAGGCGAGCAAGCGCAACTCTTCTTTTCCAACCTGCAGAAAGTTCACTATATTTGATATTAAGTATAGGTTGCAACTGTAAGCAACAAACGGCTGCCATAATTAATTCTCTAGTATTCCGTGTTCTTGCCCAGAATTGTATGTTTTCACCAACTGTTGAGCTATCTTTACAGGCATTTTTATGGCCTATATAGACCATGGAAGGTATATAGGATTTTAGGTCATCATATATATCTTTTCCACAGTACATTATATTACCTGACACTGGCGGCAAAAGTCCAGATAAACTTCTGATTAAGCTGGTTTTGCCGCTACCATTTGGACCAGTGATTAAGATTTTTGATTTTGGTTCAGCTTTAAAATTGAGGTTTTTAAATAATACTTTGTTATTACGAGCACAGAATAGATTTTTACATTCAAGCATCTATTGGACCTTTAAAGAGAACTTGGAGCCTAAACACTTCAGTGTATGAACATTCGATAGCTTGCATAACAAACAGTCAGTGTTTGACATACAACTGTACGAACATTGGGTTTGTAGGTAGCAGATGGTGTCATCCCAGTGCTTGACACTGGGATCCAGGAATTTTAAGTAAGCACGCTGAGCTGGTTGGCATAAAAGTAGTTGCTTTATGTTAAAATTAATATTTTTAACTAGATTACATGAAGAGCTGGATCCCAGTGTCAAGCACTGGGATGACACCCTTATACTTGACTGACTATAACACTTAAGAAGTTTAATGCCAGAAAGCAGGTTATACAACGGATACGTCATCTGCCTTTTCCTCTATATTTACCCTTAGTTGAAGACTGAGCTTTTATAAATAGCTCCCAAAATCCTTTCTTATCACCTTCTCTGTGTATCAATTGTGCAAAATGTTTCATTAAACTATTACCCATCATAACCATCTTTGTCCATTTGCCTAACGGTTTTGCTATATCAACTATTTCTAGATCTTCTTTGTAAACTTGCATATTCTTTTGTTTCTCCCTTAGCATTTCCTGTTGTTTCATCAACTCTTTTTGCTTATTTTTTTGATACAATTCATTAAATCTTCTATTTTCTTCCCACTCTTCTTTGAGAACTTTTAGAGGAAATATAATTTTCCTAATATGATTTTTGTATATTTTTCTCAAAAAGAGAGATACTGCAATTATAGCAAGTAATATCGTGCTATATGTAATGATTTGTCCGAACGGCATTTTTATACTCAGCTTATTGGCAAGCGGTATTTACAATTATACCATAACTATAGAAATTTTACAATTTTTTTCTGGATAAAGATAGTAGACTAAAAATTTCTAAAGGACAAAAGCAACGTATTTACGTACAGGCTATCAACTACTACACTCAAAACTGACAAGTGATTAATCATTGGAGAGTAGAGGAATCACGGCTCTCTAATGAATAAAGATGGACTGTGTCAAGCTGGTGAGTAAGGTGGAAATTGAATAATTGTTGGTTATCATGCTAGATCTAAAATATAAGTTATAAAATTTTTAATCATTTTGGCTTATAATAATTTCTGAGTTAACCTGAGATTTCCTGAACTGTGGTTTCTTTTACCCATGTTGAATTCTCAGCTTTTATACTCTAATTTAATTCCAGTTTTGACTGTATAGGAGGTCACAATGTCAAACAATATCTATAGCGATCAAGTTAATAATAGTAATTTATATGCCAACAAACTTTTTTATGGTGAAGAGGGTGAGCAAGTCGAAAATCTAGGAGATCAGTTTGCGGGAGAAGAGGATGCTGTGGAATCACAAAAAGAAATTACAAAATTAGAAGAAGAAGTTGATAAGTTAAAAAAACAAGTTCAAGAAGAAAGATAGAAGGTAGAACAAACTAAGAATGAAGCTGAGGCAGCAAAAGAGGAAGTTTTGAGGTACAAAATTGAACAGGAGAAAGAAGAAGTGATGCAGAGTAAGATTGAAGGAGTAAAAGAAGAACTTTTAAAGTGTAAAATTAACATGGCAAAAGCAGAGACTGAGTGGTATAAAAAAGCAGCTGAAGAATGTAAAAATGAGAAAAGAATCGGTAAAGATAAACCTAGTATTAGGGGAGAGGATGAAAATGATAGAGGCAAACATGTTACCAATGAAGGAGGGAATGAAAGTGGAGAAATTACATCTCGAGAAATAACACCAGATCTTAGCCTGCCAGGAATTTGTGGGCCTAAGGCTACTTTGTATAAATCGAATAATAAGATAGGTTGTCAAGGTTTTAATACATCTGATTTATTAAAAGAACTCTATCCTGAGATGTATAGTAATTCTAAAATTGTGCCATATATAGAAAAGGGATCAGAGGGTGTTTATGGTGCAGTAAATTTTAAATTTGCCTTTACTGATAATATTAGTTCAGCAGCCAACTTTAGTAATACGAAATGTCTTAAATGTATTGATAGTCCACTAGAGTTAGCTTGTCAGGACGAGAAGGTTAAGAGTTTCTGCCAGTTTGGCACTGATTATGATAATAAAGAATTAAACAAGAATTTTTTTTCTAGAGAATCATGTCCTGATCTCATCAAAGACCCCGGTGGAGCAAATATTGTGAAAGCGAAACAAGTTGCACCATTGATAATTGTTAATAACGCAGGGAATATGATAGATAAAGAGGGCAATAATACTCAAGTACACTATAATTCATTAAAGCCTTATCTAAAGCTTAATGGTAAAATCAGGGACTGTGGAAATGATAAAAAGTGTAAAGATTATAATGCAATTATGGAGAAAGTTGCATGGGATAGTGATAAGGAAGTACTATTAAAAGCTGTCTTTAATAATGTGCAAAGAACAACTCCTTACTCTTATGATAATGAGGTTAGTTCTTTTCCCATTGATAATGAGTTGATATAAGAGAGAATGTTCTCTGGATTTTTTAGTTCAGAGAACACTTTTGTAGAAAAATAGAGTTGGTGACCTTACTCAAAAAAAAGTAGAGAAGAAGTTTTTGTTGTGAGAATAAATTTAGCAGAGTTTATAATATAATATTTAAGTTATTTATGATAAAAAATAGATTTTTTGCATAACCAGCCAGTCTGGGATTTAGCAAGAAAATCTAGATTCCAGCGTTACGCGCTGAAACTCTTTAAATTCCAGTAGTGCAAGAAATCTAATTTCTACGTATTCAAATATGGAAGTTCTAGTTTGCTGAACAGAACGTTGAGAAGTATCAATAAGAAGCTCCCTTTTGAGTAAACTTTTCTGCAACGGAGTTATCGTAATAACACCCCTTATGTACGTTGCATGAGCAAATTGGTCAAATATACGAAAGAGTTATAATACAGATTTTACTCAAAAAATATTGAAACAATCTCACACATCTTAAACTAAGTTCTCAATTTCTCAAAGAAATCTTTTAACAAAAGAGAACATTTTGTTTCTAATATTCCACCATAAACTTCAGGTATGTGGTTACAGAATTGAAATATTCTAGTGCCGTTTTCAACTCCTCCACCTTTGGGATTGTAAGCCCCGAAGTACAGACGTTTAATTTTTGCAAAAGAGATAGCTTGAGCGCACATCGGGCACGGCTCTAACGTTACGTACATTTCAGCTTCATAAAGCGTGGAAGTTGAAAATGCTTGTCTAATTGTTAACATTTCTGCATGTGCAGTTGGATCATTAGATATATTGTGTGCAGAGGAGATGATATTGTTTCCATTAACTATTACAGCACCTATTGGCACTTCGCCATCTTTCTGAGCAAGTTTTGCTTGCTCTATGGCAAGTGCCATGTATTGGTACTTAAACATTAGGTGCTTGGGTAAATATAATTTTCTTTTCTTGGCTTTTCTATTTTTTCTAGGTTATAGAATTCACTAAGGACTATTGTCCTTTTTACAAGGCTATCTATTTCTCGCTTTAAATATTTTTTTATTTCTTCTACCGATTTTAGTTCGTTTATAGCTACAACTACTTCTTCCATTATATCCTCTATAATTTGATCCTCCTCTAATTTATATATTATTTGTTCTACATGCCTATTCAATTCCTCGAAGGTCGCAGATCCATATGTAATGCTATCTTTACTATTTCTTAGTAACATTTTTTACCTCTCTATTAGAATATAGTTTATTCAGTTCTATTAAACTCTATTGTCAATAGCTGCCTTAATAAATGATGTAAAGAGAGGATGAGGAGAAAATGGTCTTGATTGAAATTCTGGATGAAATTGCACACCAATAAACCATGAGTGATTTTTTAGCTCTACTGCCTCTATGCATGTTTTATCTTCTGATATACCACTGCATATCATTCCATTCTCTTCTAAGTTATTTTTATAATCTAAATTAACTATATATCTGTGTCTGTGTCTTTCTGAAATAGTGACACTACTATACACATTTGCCATTTTTGAATTTGGATTTACATTACACTTGTATGTTCCAAGTCTCATGGTTCCACCAAGATCAACGTTCTTACCATCAGCGAGCTTGATGATTGGGTGTTTGCAAGTATAAAATTCTTCAGAGTGTACATCTTCAAGCTTAATAACGTTACGAGCAAATTCAATCACTGCAAGCTGCATACCAAGACATATTCCTAAAAAAGGAATGTTATTTACACGGGCATAGTTTATTGCTAATATTTTACCTTCTATTCCATTATCACCAAATCCTCCTGGAACAAGGACTGAATTAGAGCTTTGTAATTTTTCTCTGATAAACTTTGCATCTATAGATTTTCCATTCTCTTCTCTTGAGTTGACCCAATTTATCTTCACTCTAGCTTTATTACTAATTGCACCATGGTTTAATGCTTCAATCAGTGATTTATATGCGTCAGGAAATTCAGTATATTTTCCTACTATGGAAACGATAACTTCTTGTGTTGGATGTTTCATAGAGTGTACTATTTGGTCCCATTCAGGTAAGCTTGGTTTTGGCTTACTTAAGTGAAAGTGATCCAAAATTTGTGCCCCGAGCCCACATTGATTATACAAGGACGGTAACTCGTATATATGGTTTACATCAGGAGCAGGTATTACGTTAGATAAAGAAACATTGCAAAGATTGGCTATCTTTTCTTTTTGATTATCGGAAATTTCTTTTTCACTGCGACATAATATAATATCTGGTTGTAACCCCGCAGAGTTTAACTCTCGAACTGAATGCTGTGTCGGTTTTGTCTTTAATTCTTGTGCTGCAGTGAGATATGGTATTAAAGTTAAGTGAATAAGGATAACTTTTTGCTTTCCTAGTTTATAATTAACTTGGCGTATAGCTTCCAAAAACGGTTGGCTTTCAATATCACCTACGGTTCCTCCTATTTCGCATATTACAAAATCTAAATCTTCTGTACCATTAAAAATGAAAGATTTGATTAAATCTGTCACATGAGGAATGATTTGCACAGTTTTGCCTAGATAATCACCACACCTTTCCTTCTTTAATAATTTATTATATACTTTACCAGTTGTTATATTGTCGTCCTTGGTTGCTTTAATTTTAGTAAAACGCTCGTAATGTCCAAGGTCTAAATCAGTTTCAGCACCATCCTCAGTAACAAATACTTCCCCGTGCTGAGCTGGGCTCATTGTTCCAGGATCAATGTTGAGATATGGGTCAAGCTTTCTGATGCGAACATTGAATCCATGAGCTTGAAGAAGTGCTCCCACACTTGAAGCAACTAAACCCTTACCAAGTGATGAAACAACTCCACCTGTAACAAAGATAAACTTGGTTTCTTTCATTAATTTTCAAATGGAACAGAAGTTGATTGGCCTTCTTGCTTCTTTTCTGATATAATCTTCTCTGCAATTGATTTTTTATGTACATCTTTTGAACATAATCCTGATAGTAACAGTGTATTTATAATGAACAATCCAGCAACTATAGAAGTTATTCTACTGAGTGGATTTTCAGAAGACTTTACCGGAATTATTGAATTCATTTGCTGTTGTGAATTACTAAAGCCACTTAATGAACTACTTCCAGGTGGCTGCAGGAGTACTAAAATTACCAATACAACAACTAATATTATTTGAAGTACACTAAGTACTGTTACTGACATTATTAATAGAGCTAAAAATAAAGATTTTAGGAGCATAAGGATCATAAGTCAAGAATATCTTTACCCGAGTAACTTGACTACTGGAATCCAAGTATGTATTAAACCTTATTTAAATTATGAGCTATCACATTTTAAAATACAAAGATTATGAACCAAAAATGGATGAAAGTTCTTTTATCGCAGATGGTGTGCGTATCATAGGTAACGTTGAAATAGGAAGGAATGCGAGTATCTGGTTTAATTGTGTGATCAGAGGAGATGTTGGATCAATCAAAATAGGCGATGGAACGAATATTCAAGATGGCACTGTAATTCATGTAGATAGAAACCCAGGTGGTGATACGATTATTGGTAGTATGGTGACGGTAGGACATTTTTGCGTATTACACGCATGCACGGTGCATGATAAAGCATTTATTGGTATGGGCTCTATCATAATGGATCATGCGATTGTGGAGTCTGGAGCTATGGTAGCTGCTGGCTCACTGGTGACACATGGAAAAGTGATAAAAAGTGGTGAAATATGGGCTGGCAGGCCAGCAAAAATCTTCAAAAAGATGTCAAGTGAAGAGATAAAATATATTACACAATCTGCACAAAATTATATTACGCTAATGAAAGAATATAAGCCTATATGCTAGATTGAGAAATCTTCAGCCCTGATGCACACTCTACGTCAACTACTTCAAAAGCTTCTTCAACTATAGAATGCTTATCAATATAAGCTTCTTCAACTCTAGGAATATGCTGATTAATAAAACTACCTCTGACTAGAATATCCTTTACTGGCCAGTTTGTTTCTATTGGAGTACCTGATAATTTAGCTGCAAATTTTATCGGTGCTGACGTTAGAAAAAGAGATATAGTATTATTTGAATTAAGATAGAAGTTTACATGATCTTTACAATCTTTTAGATTTATATCTCCCGGAAAATCTGATATTTGAGATTGTATATTTGCTTTTATGAAGTTCATCCGGCCGAATTTTTCAATAAGTATCCCTACCTCTTTTGGAACTTCTAATGGGATGATAATATCATTGCTAATTCCATTTTCTTCTTGAGAAAAAAGTTCAGTGTATGCTCCTTTTTTTCTGTGTTTCTCAAAATACTTAGGAAAATACATATTAAGGTATTCAGAGTGTAGCTCTATACGATTTTTCTGGTCATCCTCTAGAGTAAATGTATATTTACCACCATTTTGCTTAAGCTCGCACAATTTAAATTTACTAAGGTCAGAGTCTGGAAATGGCTTTTCAATTTCAAAAGCAAGTGTAAGAGTGTGCGTTGTGTGATCAAATTCATTTTTTTCTTGTAGACCATCTTGTAGACTATAGTACTTATTTTTTTCATATTCCTTTTTTTCTCTATTAGCATTAACTTCCTGTTCATTAAAACTTTCAACAGCATAAAAAAATTCTTCTTCATCTAGCTCTTCTCCTGTTAGAGCATCCTCAAACACATCCTGTTCATCCTCTAAATCAATCTCATTACCTTTCGTTTCTATTTTATTCTCTATACTTATTTTTTTTGTATGGTCATTTCCATTGCTAGCAGTTGTTTGATGATGTGTATCGTTAGTTTGAAAAAAGCTCTTTACTTTTGATATTAAGCTAATCCATGAAAGTCTGACTTGATTAAGTAGCCATTTAAAACTCTTCATTGTTTTACCTAAACCTAATTAATAAAAATTGTAACAGAATAAATTAAATATGTCAATAATATACACAAATTGTACTAACTGGGAATTAGTGGCAGCACTTAACATCTGTGTAAATTTTGACATAGGCATTTTCTGCATTTTAACCAAATCAGTAAGGAGGACACCATTAATATTCTCCTTTTAGAAGCAACTTGAATAAAACTGATAAAGTTTGAATTAAAGTGTGATTAGGAAAGTGAGTGATGAGAACTCTTTATTGTCCCAAATTTGGGAGAAAAACCCTGGACTTGAAGTCCATCCTTTTAAGAATATAATTTTAAGGTGAAAAATCTGAAAGAATGTGGAATATTATAGAAAAAGCAGTCACTCTGTATATATATCACATAGTGTGGATAACAAAATATCGATATCCAGTACTAGTTGGAGATATTGGACAGAAAGCTAAAGAAGTTGTACAAGAAGTATGTGCAAATAATCAAGTAGAAATTATCAGAGGTAGAGTTGCGTCAAGTCATGTACACGTATACGTTTCTGTACCCCCATACTTAAGTATTAGTAAGTTAGTGCAGTTAATAAAAGGAAAAAGTTCCAGAAAAATCCAGCAAAACTTTCCAGAGCTAAAAAAGAGATATTGGGTTGTGGGCAGTAGGCTACTTTGTCAGGACTAGCGGAAATGTAACTGACGAAATGATAAAAAATTATATTGAAAATCACTCTAAAAAAGAAGATAAATTTGGTGACTTTCAAGTCGAAAGTTAGCATTCTATGCTCTCTCTCAATCTTTGGATTTTAATCCATAGTGGTTGAATTGGACTTCTTTTGATTCATCTATTTTAGTATTAGGTCTTAGTGCTTCATATGTAGCACCACCAGCTACGAGTGCAGATGCTGTAGCTATGCCAATTATTGCTAATATACTTAGTCTAGTTGTATGTTCAAGTATAGTACTTGCTACCAGCCCAACAGCAAGACCAATAACAGCAGTGTACAACATTCTAGGATTATTTGAATTAGGCATATAGCTCACTAACTCTCTGCAACACTTTTCTGATTCTTTCTTTATGTCCTCGAGCTTATTTAGATCTTCTTTTTCTATTTTAGCATTTAATTCTAGTTTCTTACATAATTCTTGCATTTCTTTTACTTGTTTTTCTAATTTTTTTAAAAAATTTATTATTTTTGTTCCTTGTAATTTTATTATTGTTTCCTTAAGTAGTAACGTTGATATTGGCATTGCTATTTCTTCTATCTCTTTTTCTATTTTCCTTTCCAATTCCACTACTTTTTCTATTCCTTCTTCTGATATTTTAGTGTCTTTTTTTAGTTCTATTTCAAACTTTCTTTTTTTCAACTCTGATTTTGCTTCTTCTAATGATTCTAATACATTCCATAGCTTTTCACCAGAATTCTGACTCCGTTTTGGTGACATAGACTGACTGCCTTTGAACTTTTTTGGTGATATGGGCTGATTTTTACCATCTTTAAGCTTTTTTGAGTTTTCACCAGCACTTACTTTAGCCATAATAAACCTCACATATTAAATAATGCTATTACATAATATCTTTAAAGCTCAATGTCAAATAGTATCTTTACATAATATAACTCATAAACAGAAAATTTTAGTATAAAATGCCATATTTACTTTGTGCTATGGTTTGAGGTAGAATAACAACTTGCTTCAAATATGGAAAGGCAGTACAACTCTATGATCAAGTTACTGAACTCTCATTTACTCCTCTTTTTTTGTAAAACAATCTACAATTCATTAGAAGATCTTCAGATAGACGTTGATCATTGGTTGTGTTTTTACAATGAGACAAGACCTCATTCTAGTAAATATTGTTATGGCGATGTAGACTTTCCTGAATAGAAAACATATTGCTTTTTAGAAAAATATTAGTAGCATTACATAAGGGACTGATATTAGTTTTCAATTTTTCTGTTAGTTAATTCTTGCTTGCGAGGTTAAGTTGTGTCTGGTAACCATAACGGCAAATCTTGTTAATTTGAGGCGTGGATTTTAGCCTCTCTCATCCTTACATTAGTTACATATTCTTTCGCAGAGGGCTAATGATAGCAATGAATTTATTAGTAAAATTCAGTAATTTATAACTGACAATTAGAGCTGTTAATTAGCAACTCACTTTAAATAAGTTACTCAACTGTGACAGATTTAGCTAAATTTCTCGGACAATCTACATCTAGCCCTTTTTTTTCTGCAATAGAATAAGCAAGAAATTGCATAGCAACACTGTAGATAATTGGAGAAACAAAATTGTCAACTTCTGGAAGTTGCACCACATCTATGCAAATTCCCTTTAAGAGCGGTGCTCCTTGCTTATCACTAAAGGCAATTACTTTACCTTTTCTTGCAATAATCTCTTGTATATTGGATAGCGTTTTAAAGAATAAATTATCGTAAGGAATAATTGCGATAACAAGTACAGTAGAGTCTATCAAGGCGATAGAACCGTGCTTCATTTCTCCCGCTGCAATACCAATTGTGTTGATATATGAAAGCTCTTTTATCTTCAATGCACCTTCCATTGCAACTCCATATGAGCTTCCTCTCCCAATTATAATTATATTATTGTGCTCTAATATACTGCCTGATATATGTTGTATTTCCATCACATTCAAAACATGCTCTACATGTTCGGGAATGGAATTAATAGCACCGCTTAGTTCCTTTATCCTCTCTCTATCCAGTATACCTTTTATTTTTCCAAGCTCTACAGCAAAGCATGCTAAAATTGCAAGCTGCGTAGAAAAGGTTTTTGTCGAAGCAACACCAATCTCAGGTCCAGCAAGAGTATGCAATACAATATCTGAGGCTTTTTCTATGCTGCTATTAAATGTATTAATTATGCTAATGATCATTTGTTTCTGCAATCTCGCATAACGTAGTGCTTCCATAGTATCTGCAGTTTCACCAGATTGAGAAATGAATAAGCCAATACTACCTTCTTCCAGCTTGACGCTGCTATACCTAAATTCTGACGAGATTTCTAGATATACCCGAATTTGAGCAATACTTTCCAGCCAACACTTTGCTATTAGTCCAGCAAAATAGGATGAACCGCATCCAACTATAGTAATGTAACCTAGTTCAGAAAATAATTCTTTGTTGATTTCTTTATATTGTTTATAAAATTGATTTATTGTTTTGTTTAATGCATACGGTTGCTCAAAAATTTCTTTTAGCATAAAGCTAGGGTAACCATTTTTACTAATTAGAAAATTTCTTGGACTGCTATTTTCTGTTCTGCGTTTAACTTGTATACCATTATTATATATACTGAATTCGTTAGATTTTATTACTGCAATATCATTATCTTCTAAATGCAATATTTTTTCTACAAATGAATTCAAAGTATTAGTATCAGAAGCAGCAAACACTTTATTACAGTTATATCCTATTGCTAAAGGCAAATTTCTTTTTGCAACAAATAAAGTATCTGGATATTCTGCAAATAATAAAGCCAAAGCAAGTGAACCTTGTAAATTGTTTAGACACTGTAATATAGAATCAATTGGTGATAACCCTTCATCAAGATATGAAGTTAATATGTTTGGTATCACTTCTGTATCAGTATCGGTGTGGAAAGATACTCCCTTTTCCTCCAGATCCTTTTTTAATATATTGTAATTTTCAATTATGCCATTATGAGCAACAACAACATTATTTATATAAATGGGATGAGCATTTTTAAGATTTGGAGCTCCATGTGTAGCCCAACGAGTATGTGCTATACCAACTTTGCTACTAGATATCTTGCTCTCATGAACAACTTCACACAATCTTTCAACTTTACCTTCTGATTTTTTTACTTCTATCTTACCTCTATTATTTATAATTGCTATACCTGAAGAGTCATAACCTCTGTATTCCAATTTTTGCAACGCGGTTAGTAAAGTTGGTGTTACTGAATCACCGCTACTTACTATACCTAATATTCCACACACTTCTTAAATTATGAAGCATTTTTGTCTTTTTTACTTTCCTCTAGTTTATTTTTCTTGCCATTCTTTTCAACTTTGCTTTTTTCAATAGATTTAGCTACTGGCTTTTGAATTTCTTTATTTAAGATTTCAGATATAGCAGACTTTAGGATTTTTATTTCAATTTTTGGTGCTATTTCTAGTATTAGTTGTGCATTTACTTCGTCAACTTTGTTTACTTCACCTATTATTCCACTAGAAGTAATAACCGTATCACCACGTTTTATTTGATCTATCATCCTTCTATGTTCTTTTAGTTTTTTGTGATTGGGACGAATAATGAGAAAATAAAATACTACAAATATTAAAATGAGTGGAATAAAGCTAGCAACAGATGCTGATACATTGTTAGTCGCATCTGCCGCAAAAACCTCAGAAATGAACATATTTAATCCCAATTATTAACGATAAAGTTAAATAGATTAAGCAGCAATTACAATATCATGTCAAGTCTCTGAAAGAAATTAATTCAAATTAATAAGAAACTTAAGGAATTTTAAGGTGTTTCTGCTGTAATGGCGGGAGTGATGAGACTTGAACTCACGACCTCATGCGTGACAGGCATGCGCTCTAACCAACTGAGCTACACCCCCCATTGCTTTTTAACGTTTGCAATCTTAAAGCTAATCAACGTGTTGCTACTTGTCAATATTTTTTGTTTGCGCTTTTTTGTCTTTTTTATTACTATGTAAATAACTTAATTTCACACATGGCTTATGCAAGTAGTCCCGTTAGGGTTATGCCATGGAGGATAAACTATTTGGAGGAGTAAATATGACAAATTTGCCTAAAGTCACTATACGTGATTTAGCTGAATCTGGTGTGCATTTTGGCCATAAAGTTAGTCGCTGGAATGCGAAAATGGCCCCATATATATATGGTGTACATCAACAGAATCGTATACACATAATAGACTTACGAAAAACATTACCATTGTTAGAGGCGGCAATGAAAGCTTTATACGATGTTGCATCTCAAGATGGTCGCATTTTATTTGTTGGTACGAAATTTCAAGCTTTAGATATTGTTGCAAGTGAAGCGGTTCGTTGTGGTCAATATTATGTAAATGATCGATGGCTTGGTGGTATGCTTACTAATTGGAACACTGTTTCTTCTTCGATAAAAACTTTGATACAATATGAGAAAATATTAAATGATGAAGATAGTATCTTAACAAAAAAAGAATTAGGAAATATTGAAAAGAAAAGAAAAAAGCTTGATAAAGAATTGGGTGGCATTAGAGAAATGGGAGCAGTTCCTGATATTTTATTCATTATTGATACTAACAAAGAGCATATAGCGGTTAAAGAGGCTAAAAAACTGGGTATTCCTGTAGTTGGAGTACTTGATACCAATTCTGACCCAGATGATATTGCCTATCCTATATCAGGAAATGATGATTCAAGAAAATCAATAGAGCTCTACTGTAAATTAGCTGCTGATTCTATATTAGCTGGAATAGAGTCTAGTTTGACAAGGTCTAGAGTTAAGGATGATGAGCTTATTCAAGAAAAAGAAGGGGGTATTGTGCAAACTAAAAAGAAGCGTATGAAGGATGAAACAGAAAGGGAGGTAATAGTAAGTAAATGAAGATGGATTCAAGTAGTATAAGGGAATTACGCGATAGAACAGGGCTTGGCTTAAGCGATTGTAAGAAAGCGTTAGAAGAGTGTGATGGTGATATTAAGAAAGCCGTTGATAGGTTACGTACAATAGGATTTGCTAAAGCTGACAAAAAGTCTGATAGAGTAGCTTCAGATGGGCTTATTGCTATGTGCTTGGCTAAAAATTATGGTGTATTGGTTAAAGTCAATTGTGAAACTGATTTTGTTGCTAGAAATGAGAAGTTCATAGCATTAGTTTCAAATTTAGCATCAATTGCTTGTCAAGAACGTTGTACTAGTCTTGATGAGTTAAAAAATGCCAAATATGAAGATGTTGGTACAGTACAGGAAGCTATTATGAGTGGTACATCGGTTCTTGGTGAGAAGTTAGAGTTAAGCAATCTTTGCTACCTAGAGACTAAGGATGGGATTATTGCTGGCTATGTACATGGTGATATGCATGGCTTAGGTAAGATTGGTGCTTTAGTAGCATTGCAATCATCTGGTGATAAACAAGAGATTGGAAAGCAAATAGCTATGCATGTAGTTGCTATGAAACCTGAAGCTTTATCTATAGATGATTTAGATCAAGAAAAATTAAACAATGAGCGTTCTATAATTGAGGAGCAAGTAAAGAGCTTAAATAAACCTGAAGAGGTAGCGAAAAAAATAGTAGATGGACGAATGGCTAAATACTATGAAGAAGTTGTTCTACTAGAGCAGAAGTTTATAAAAGATGATAAAATGAAGATTGCTGATTTTATAGAATCAAGTGCTGTTAAATTAGCTAATTATAAGTTACTTACTTTGGATGGTGCAAATAAGTAACAAAACTTCAGAAGTAAAGTACCCCAGAGTGTTATTCAAAATCTCTGGGGAGGCTTTGATGGGATCAAAGCTATTTGGCCATGATATGGAAGTTATAGATAAACTATCCAAAGACATAGTTGAAGTTTGTAATCTCGGAGTTCAAGTTTGTATTGTTGTTGGTGGTGGGAATATTTTTCGTGGTGCATCAGCATCTTTAAGTGGCTGTGAAAGAGCAAGCAGTGATTATATTGGAATGCTTGGTACTGTTATTAATGCTTTAATTTTGCAAAATTTTTTAGAAAAAAGCTCTATAGTCTCTAGGGTGTTGTCTGCTATACCTATGACTACTATATGTGAACCTTATATAAGAAGGAAGGCTATTCATCATTTAGAAGAGGGCAGGGTGATAATTTTTGCAGCAGGAACGGGTAATCCATTTTTTACTACGGATACAGCTGCAGCTTTACGCGCTGTTGAAATGAATTGTAATGTTATTTTAAAAGGTACGCAAGTAAGTGGCGTGTATTCTGCTGATCCAAAAAAAAATGAGAATGCTGTAATGTACGATAGGCTTTCTTACACAGATTTGTTAACTCGTGATTTGAAGGTTATGGATGCGTCAGCAATTTCACTTGCTCGTGAAAATTCTATTCCAATTGTAGTTTTTTCTTTGAAAAGTGAAAAAATGGTCAATATTATTAAAGGTCAAGGTACTTATACTATAGTCTCAGATTATAAACATTAGGTAATTTATGTTAAACGAAATAAAAGCTAAAACAAAAGAAAGAATGCTAAAAACTATTCAGTCTTTTCATGATGATATGAAAGGTGTACGTACTGGTAGAGCTAACTCATCATTACTTGATGGTATAGTTGTAAATATCTATGGTGGACATCAAAAACTGAACCAAGTTGCAGGCGTTTCAGCTATAGATAACAAAACTCTATCAGTTAAAGTTTGGGATGCTACTGTTGTCGGTGAAGTGAAAAATGCGATAATCAATGCTAACCTAAATTTAAATCCTGTTGTTGAAGGAAATACTATACGTATAGTTCTTCCAGACTTAACACAAGAAACTCGTGAAAAATTAGTGAAACTATTGCATCAATTTTCTGAAAATGCACGAGTTGCAATTAGAAATATACGCAGAGATGTTATGGAAGAAATAGAGGAAATGAAGAAAAATAAGGAAATCTCAGAAGATGATTTTCATGTTGCCAAAAAGGAAATACAAAACATTACTGATGATAATGTAAAAAAAGTCGATGATGACTTATCTATTAAAGAAAAGGATATATTGCATCATTAAGTTAATATGAAAGAATTTTTCAGTATTGAAAAACATAAGAGGATTCGATATAGATACAGTTGTATGAATGCTGTGATTCAGATCTCATCATTACGCACACATTTGATCGTTATACCTTTTGAAATCTAGAAAAAAAGCTTTTCAGTTTGATTTTTTATTACGATAATTAAGTTTACACTCTTGAGCGAAAACGATGCTGAAACGCCTTTTCCTTATTTTTGCATTTGTATTACTCATCCCACTGTCAAATGTTGATGCCAGAAGATATATCAGAATTGTTGGATCTTCAACTGTTTTTCCTTTTATCTCATTTATATCTGAAGAATTCAGCCGTATATTTTCCTTTAAAACTCCAGTTGTAGAATCGATAGGAAGTGGATCAGGGTTCAAAATGTTTTGTTCAGGAATAGGGGAAGGCACACCAGATATCACTACTTCATCTCGCCCTATGAAGGAAGTAGAGAGAGAATTATGTAAAAGAAATAAAGTGAATGAAGTAATAGAGATAATAATTGGCTATGATGGAATTGTTATTGCAAATTCAAATCAAAGCCATAGATTTGATTTTACAAAAAATGACCTGTTTGAAACTTTATCTTCATATTCTGAAGACAATGATAGATTAGTAAAGAATAACAAGAAATTTTGGTCTGATGTAAATCAAGCTCTACCAAAAACAGAAATTAAAATCTATGGCCCACATCAAAATACAGGTACACATGAAACTTTGATTAATTTTATTATGCTTGATCAATATTCATGTATGAACTCAAGGATTTTCAAAGAGAATTATCAAGACCAAGAAAAAAGAAAGAAAGCATGTAGTAATATCAGAGATGATGGAAGATATATAGAAGTTGGAATTAATGAAAACATAATAATACAAAAATTGAAGAGCAATAAAAATGCTTTAGGAATATTTAGCTTCAGCTTTTTAGCGAAAAACCAAGATGAGATTCAAGGAAGCACAATCGCAGGAATTGAGCCAACTTATAAAAATATATCATCGGGGGAGTATATGTTAGCAAGGCCTTTATATCTTTATATAAAGAAAGAACACTTAGATACTGTTGATGGATTAAGGGAATTCATTAGAGAAGTTGTAGACTCTATTAGTACTGAAGGTGGATATTTATCTAGGCTTGGCTTAATTCCACTTTCAAGCGAAAATATAAAAAAAGTCTTGGAAAAGGTTCGTGATATAATATGATGACTTTGATATTTTTTTATTCTGGATACTAGGTTAAAAATAGAACGTTTAAATTTCTTGTTTTTATTGTTATCATACTTAGATTTCCTAAGAACTTATTTACTACAAAATACAACAAGTTCTATTTATTTGAGAAAGTTGTGCGTCTTGTAGAACAGATTTTGCTGTAGCTATTTCAAGGTTTTCTTCTATGGTTTTTTGTTCTCTGTAATCTTTAACTTCTTGAATGAAATCTTCAAGCCACTTCTCACTACCTATCTTGGCATGTCGTTGTTGCTCACCTTTAAGAAGTTTTATTACAGCTGCATCTTGATTTTCAGGCACTCTTTGATATTTAAGCCACAAGTCACGAATATCAGGAGGAGCTTTTTTCAAATGAGCTTCAAAGGTTGCTTTTGTGTCTTTTGTACTTTCTTCTTGTTGATCTTGATGGAATTTAAACCAGAAATTGCGAATATCAGGAGAAGCTTTATCCCAAAGAAGTTTAGTAATTTCTTTTATATTTCTCAGATCTTCTTGTTTCAATCTTTTACCATCACCTATATATCGTTTATTAAGACCAACTTGCAGAGGATAAAGTAAAAGGGTAGTTTTGCTCTGTGAATGTATAGGTCTATTTAAAATCATTGCTAGATTTGTATCACAATCTTCTAATACTGCTTTAACTTTTTTAACATCTAAATAATCTATTGCTTGACGTAATTTGTGGTGAAGATCACTTGTTCTCTTTAAGTTTTTCACTTTTTGCATATGCGAATCATCATTTCCTTTCGCTTCTTGCATAGCTATATCACACGAAATACTCTCAATTTTTTGCTCCATTTTCTGTATACATTGATTAATTTCCTTTTGATTTTTTTTGAATATAATCAACTGTGAAGTGGTACAAGGGTTAGGTAGATCGTCTTTAAACTCTTTTTGTATATTACTAGGTAATTCGCTTTTCAAAACTTCTTGTATATCGCTATCGTAATTATTTTTTATATTCTCAAAGTTGCCTTGTATAGCTTCACTAATTAATGAATCTCGAATGTTTTTTTGTCTGTCAGTTAATAACATACCTTACCTCTATCTCTTATGGCAAATTTAGCGCTATAATTATACGTATTTATAATCAAGTCAAGAGAAAAAATTAGCAAAGCGGTTGAAGTTTTAATAACATATAGCTTTCACAGTACTGTCTATGGAAAGTCTGCAAGTTTTACGTTCAATTGCGTTTATTGTGGGAATTTTTCTATTGTTGTTTGGCGTAGCAATGCTTATTCCTGCTATTACTAATAATTATCTAGGTTACGAATGGAAAAATTTTCTGGTTGGATTTATAGTTACCTGCACATTTAGTGCGATTTTTATTCTACTGGGTAAACTAAATAGGGTACATGGAATGCCGGCAATTTTTGCGATTACCAGTTGTACCTGGATTGCATTATCTCTATTTGCAGCTATTCCATTTTATCTTGATAGTTTAAGCTACATTGATGCACTGTTTGAAGCAGTATCTGGGATTACAACCACAGGAGCAACTGTTCTAAGTTACATCGAGCAACAATCTCCGGGGATACTACTGTGGAGAGCAATGCTGCACGGTATAGGTGGTTTTGGAGTAATTACAGTAGGAATTGCAATTTTTCCCATATTTAAGGTTTTGAGCTTAAATAATTTACTCTATTCTGAGTACTCAGATGCTCTTAAAAGAAAGTTACCACATACGCGAAGCGTAGTAATACATATTGCAGAAATATATTACTGCCTAATTTTATTGTGCATATTTTCCTACTATCTAGCTGGCATGCCATTATTTGACGCAGTATGTCACGGAATGTCCGCTGTATCAACTGGTGGATTTGCTAACTATAACGATTCTATAGGCTACTACAATAACCCTATATTGGAGGTCATAACAATTATCTTTATGATTTTAGGCTCTTTACCTTTTCTGAGCTATTTAAAAATTATAAGACGATTAGACGTTTGTTATGATGAACAGGTCTCTTACTTTATTAAGATAGTTGTTATCTCATCTTTGCTTGCTTGTTTTTGGTTATATAAAAATTTTGACTTAGGAGTATTTTTATCATTTAGGTACAGCACATTCACCATTACCTCCTTTATCACATCAACTGGCTATGTAATGTCCAACTACTTGAATTGGAGCTTTATTTCAGTCTTAGCTTTCTTTTTAGCCTTTATTGGTGGATGTGGTGGTTCTGCTAGTGGTGGAATCAAAATCTTCCGTTTAGTCATTTGTCTAAAATCTATAAGGAATTACTTTAGCTCTTTATTAAATCCAAGTGAAAGCGATAGAGTAAAACTCAATGGTAAAATACTGGAAAATGATGAAGTTCAATCCGTCTTTACGTTTTTTGCGATTTACATGTTAACGTTCACTATATCATCAATAGTGATGTCTTACTTGAGCAATGCGGACTTTATAACTAGCATCAGCTCTGTTTCTGCAATGCTTACAAATTCTGGCCCAGGGTTTAGTAACCTAATAGGTTCTTCAGGTAATTATTCCTCCTTTAGTGGTGGAGTAAAGCTATTTCTATCGTTTTTGATGCTGCTTGGCAGGCTTGAAATATTGCCAATTTATTTTTGTATAGGTAGTTTATACTGGAAACTTTGCCATTCCAGAGTGTAACGCTAATTCAGGTTTACATTTAAATTCTATTACATATTATTATAAGTATTACAAAACTTTAAAGGACAATTATGGCAGTTATGCCAGATAAATGGATAAGGGAAAAGGCTGAAAACTCTAGAATGATAGAGCCTTTTGTGAATCATAAAAGCAGTAAGGGTGTTGTATCTTTCGGATTATCATCTTATGGCTATGATGCAAGAGTTAGTAATAAGTTTAAGATTTTTACTAATGTTAATTCAGCTATTGTAGACCCCAAGAATTTTTCTGAGAATAGTTTCATAGATAAGGAAACAGATGTATGTATAATTCCACCAAATAGTTTTGTACTTGCCAGCACAGTGGAGTATTTTCGTATACCAAGGAATGTACTGGTAATTTGTGTTGGTAAGTCAACTTATGCAAGGTGTGGTATTATAGTAAACGTCACACCTTTAGAGCCTGGATGGGAAGGTCACGTCACACTTGAATTCTCGAACACCACTCCACTTCCTGCAAAAATTTACGCTAATGAAGGCGCATGCCAATTTGTGTTTTTAAGCGGCGAAAGTGAATGCGAGAAATCATATGATGATATGAAAGGAAAATATATGAACCAACATGGTATCACTTTGCCGTTAGTTAAGTGATTACTTTAGATGCATTTCTTTATTAATTGATATCCTTTCAAGCCGCTAATACTGATTGCATTTGCCTAGTTACAAAAATAATGTCTGTGCTAAAACATGCTCATATATAGCTCTTTTTCTAATAGTTCGAATAGCTGGATATTCTTTCTGGCTCAATTTTTTATAACAAACCAATGGTTTGATTAAAATCAGGAGAATGTGTAGGCAGATATATAACTTCAGCACCGACACTTTTAACAAATTCACTTGTTTTCTATGAAAAGTTGCATTATCCAAAATCACCCAGCAAAAAGTTTGAACTAGCTATTAAAAACGTCTGTATCGCAGTAGCCTTCAAAAATCATAGGCGCCATAATTTTTCCCTTATTCAAAGCTGCAATCATACTAATACGCTGACTTTTGTGTTATCAATTCCAGATTAGTCGATATATACAAGAATTTCAGTGTTTTTTGTTGCTATGAGTTTTTTAAGCTCAGCACGTTTTTTCTGCGTCCTTAAATAGTCCTAATTTTAATTTGTTTTAAGTTTAAAGTCTTTCGTTAGGTTTGCAGAATACATTTCCTTATTATCTTGGTTATAGAAAGTAAATTTGTGATCGTCTAAACCTAATATTGCAAAGCCAAAGCCGAAAAAGTTTCTAACTTCGTGTGCTAAGTAATTTCTACTATTTGGATAGTTAAATTCTACGTTTTGATAAACAGGTTCTTGATCTTGAGCGTGTAATAATGCACCGCCGTTTCCAACTATAATCTGATCTGGAACATTATCCATTAATAAAATCTGGGCTATATGAATGTGGCCAGAAACTATGGTAGTAACATTGCTTGGAAATTTATCTCCAAAAGCTTCAATTTGTGTAAGATTGCCATGGCTTTTTAATGTCAAAAATTCTTTTTTTGGAGATCTCCAAAGTGGTTTATGAGTCAAAAACCACGTGGGCTTATCTTGTATCAATTTATCAAACTGCCTCTCAAAAGCATCAACTGTGCTTTGGGTTGTAAAAATTTCCTCACCGGATGAAGAGTCGAAGATAAAAAACTTCATCGGCCCAGCATCTAAGAACCAACTGGAAATAAGATCTTCACATTTTTGAGGGGAAAAGGGGTATGAATCTAAATATCTGAACCATCCTTCATAAGCTCTATTACAACTCTCATGATTTCCACGAACAAAAAGAAAAGGAGATTGTGTTAAAATATCTTTTGCAGGCTCAAACCAATCAGCGTACCAAGCTTCTTTGCTATATCCATAAATATCGCCGCACTTTTTTGTGTTTCTACATTTTGTTTGTCTATAATGATAATCACCAACATGGATAATTAAATCTGGTTTATGAAAAGCGATTGAATCTAAATTTTTTTTCAAAGGCCAGTTATCTACAGAATTACATTCTTGCTGAAATAACATATTTATTCTACATCCTGTATCGCCAATGAAGGCAATTTTGCTGATCTTTTCCGCTAATACGGGAACTTTTATATTGTCAATACTAATGTTTTGAGCATTTGTTTCTACTATCAGTTCACAAACTGTTTCGGTATTGTTAATTGAGCTGCGACTTAGCATTTCTACTGCCTTATTATCGACATAAGCAACGGGACACATGTTATTGTCTATAATCGCACGTATGCTTAATTTATTTTCTGGAATGATTTGAGACCATGTGTACAATATTTGTGCATGAGTGGTGTAAAAGCTAATTGTAAGAGATAGAATTAAAAAAATGAAGATATTAGCTATTTTCATTTGTATAAAGACCTAAATTAAGAATTAGTAGTAAGATTATCTTAAATGATTAAAGTTTGTAACCATAAAATTCATAGTTAAATTATACAGGCATTTCCTAAATTATCCTAGTATCAGATTGACACTTTAGATGAAAAACCCTAAAATGATTAAGTAATTTAAAGTAATTATATAGAAACTAGAATAAAGTGCGGTCGTGGTGGAATTGGTAGACACGCAGCGTTGAGGTCGCTGTGGCTCACAAAGCCTTGGAAGTTCAAGTCTTCTCGACCGCACCAAGTTGTTTGGTGTAGGTGAAATGTTTATAGGAAATCAAAGTAGAAATAAAGTAGAAAGGGCCATCAGTGAAGTCAGGCGTGGTCTTCCAATTTTAATATATGATGATGAAAATAACTATCTATTGCTTGCTGCTGCTGAAACTTTAGAAAAAAATTTATTTAGTCAATATAAGCTTATATCAGGTAATGTGTATGTTACTTTGACTGCAAGTAAGGTAAAATACATATGTCAGAGTAAAGAACATAGTAGCAAACGTCTGTTGATAAGCAATTTTGATGAACTGCTCCATTTAATAAACTGTTCAAAGGAAGATTGGATAAAAGAGTTGCAATGCTCAAAGACAATAGATGCGTATGCTGTTGCCTTGCTTAAGTTCTCAGAATTATTGCCATACGCGTTAGTGGCTGATATGACTTTTGAGAATAAACATGAAATGCGAAATTGGTGTGAAGAAAATGACATTATTGCACTAAATACGTTACTTGTGAATGATTTTCAACAAAATCATAGTGTGTATGAAGTGTGCAAAACATCATTATTTTTAAAGCAGACTCAAGAAGTAGATATCATATCTTATAGAACCAAAAGTGGCGGAAGAGAACATTATGCAATTATCATTGGCAATCCAGATAAAGATAATGAGCCATTAGTGAGAATTCATTCTGCATGCTATACAGGAGACTTATTAGACAGCTTATCATGTGATTGCAGAAGCCAGTTACATCAAGCGATTCAAATAATGACCGACTTTGGGAATGGCATTATATTATACTTGATGCAAGATGGGAGAGGCATTGGTTTAACTAATAAGTTAAGAGCATACAGTATGCAAAGAAAATATAATCTTGATACTGTTGATGCAAATAGAGTATTGGGTTTTGAAGATGATGAAAGGAGCTTTGCTGTTGCAGCTAAAATACTTAAGAAATTGAACATTAACAAAATACAATTACTTACAAACAATGGTAGAAAGTTATCAGAGTTGAAAAATAACGGTATAGAAGTTACAAAGTGTGTACCACTTATTATGGAACGCAATGAATATAATCATTCATATATGGAAACAAAATTTGGCAAGTTAGGCCATGGATTAAGGGTTTATTAGCTTTTTTGTTATAACTACTTTGTTAGCTTGCTATGTTAATTAATATAAGTTAAGATTTTTAAGAATATTGAGATGCTGAAATTTTTAAAACAAGAAAAAAGTAATGAGTCATTGGATAAGGATATAAATTGGAATTCAAGTCGCTATAGCACAGTTGTTGCTCAGAGAAATACTTTACTTTTATTTACATTAATATTACTAGTTGCAATTTCTATAAGCATATTAGCTATATTTAAAATTAGCACAAGTAGCACTATTGAGCCATTCGTTATAGAAATTGACAAAAAGTCAGGAATAGTGCAATTGGTTGATCCTGTTACAGTAAAACAATATTCTGCAAATGAAACGCTGAACGATTATTTTATTTCAGAGTATATAAAAGCAAGGGAGGTTTTTGACCCATATAATTATAATTATAATTATTATACAAAAGTAAGGTTGTTTTCTTCGCCTAGTGTATATAGTGAATTTAGCAATTATATAAAATCGCAGAATATGAATGACCTTTTTAATTTATATTCAGATGCTAAAGGTGAGTTGAAAATTCGTTCAATTCAAAAATTAGGTAATGATGCTCTTCAAGTGAGATTTTCTATAGAATTTACACGAAAAGATGGAAATTCCTCAAGGAAAAATAAGATAGTTGTGATGTCGTATAAATATGCATCGCTTGAAATGAATGATCAGCAAAGATATATTAACCCGTTAGGGTTTCAAGTTATTTCATATAGAGTAGATGATGAATATGTGTAGGATATTGTTAGTTTTAGCTTTACTAATAAGTGGCAACTTAAATGCATCTATTAATAATAAACCTATTTCTGTAGATAGTAGAATAAAGACTTTTGTATATAGCCCTAATGAGGTGTTTACAGTAATTTTTAGTCAAGGTTACTATTCTTATATTGAGTTTGCAGAAGGGGAAAAAGTCAAAAATATTGCTGTTGGTGATGCATCAAGTTGGAAAATTAATCCTTATGATAATAAACTGCTTGTCATGCCATTTGAAGTCAGTAGTCGCACTAACATGATTATTACGACAACTAAAAAGAGAAATTACATTTTTGATCTAATTTCAAGACCAAATTACGATAAATACCCAGATACTGATGCTAAAAAAGTGGATCATGATTATTCCGTTGAAAAGGATATATCTTACGTAATACGTTTTTATTATCCTCAAGAAGAAGATGAATTTGATGTTGATTTAGATGAGGTTTCTTTACCTACTCAAATGCAATACATTACAGAAAAGCCAGAAAAAATAATACAAGAAAATAATACGAGGTACAACTATACATATATTGATGAAGGTGGTAACATAGATATAGTTCCAATTGAGTTATTCGATGATGGTTATTTAACCTATTTAAAGTTTAGAAATAGTAATAAAATTCCTCAGATTTTTATAGAAGGCGAATCCTGTAAAAGGCTGTTATTTGATGATTATGTTGTAATAAAAGGAGTACATAAAAAGCTATTAATGCGTTATGAAGGTAGTGAAGTTGAAGTTATAAATAGGTCACTTTAGTTCTGGTACATATAATATGAGTAAAGAAAGGCATAATAGTGTAGAAGATGAATCAGAGATAGAAAGCAAGGTAGTAACAGTTGGCTCTAATCAAGGTTATAAGGCATTGATGATAGTTATGGTAGCGCTCTTAGTTGGTGGAGTGTACTATCTTTATTTTAGTCCTTCTAATAAAGAGGGTCCAGAGATTGTTAAAAAAGAGGAAACAAAGCAAAACATTCAAGAATTGAAAGGAAAGTTAGAACAAGTTCCAGATAATGTAGTAGTTTCCGAGAGGATAGCAACTGATCTCTTGCCACCCTTACCTCCTCTTCCTATCCCACAAGTCATACCAGAAGTAAAACAAATCAAAAAAGAGGAAGTGACAAAAAAAGAAGAGCAACTAAAAGAAATTCCCTTGTCAAATATACCTGTTTTACCAAAGCAAAATTTTCCTTCTGGTAATGTTATTAGCAATTTGCCTACTTCATTTCCTACAATAGGGGGTGGCGGTTATCCTAGAGACAGACGTAGTGCACAAATGTTAGCAATTTCAGGTAGTAGTGGGGAAGGTAAAGCTACAGATGCTGTTTTATCCAATACCTCAGCACAGTCGAGCAAAGCTACCAAAGCTGGAAAGCTTGGTTTAATGATTATTCAAGGTAAAGTTATTGACGCTATTCTTGAAACTGCAATAAGTTCTGACTTAAAAGGAATGCTCCGTGCTGTTGTTAGTAGAGACGTTTATGCAGAAACTGGTGATACAATTTTAATACCAAAAGGTTCAAGGTTAATAGGTGGTTATTCATTCGACTCAAATGTTGCAAAAGCCCGCGTGAACATAAATTGGAATAGGATCATTCTTCCTCATGGTATAGATGTTGCTATTGCATCATCTGGTACCGATGAGCTTGGAAGGGCAGGGATAGCTGGAATAGTTGATAATAAAATAGTAAGTGCATTATTCTCTTCAGTGGCACTTGCTGGTGTTTCGATTGGTTCAGCTGTTGTAGGACAAAAAGCCTCTAATCTTATCGATGCGCTAACTGCCATGGATGCAGAGAAGTCTATTACTGCAACTGAAATAGATATTTCTTCTCTCAAAGGGGCTATTGTTGAGAGATTGGAGAATTCTATAAAAACTGAAGTTGGGAAGGTAGGAGACGAAAAATGGAAATTGGGTATTAGGGCTATTGAAAAAATTCGAAATGCTAAAAGTGATCAGGATTTGCTGAGAATAATAAAGGAAGAAATAGTAAGTGTGATAAAAAGTTCTGGAGCTAGTGGAGTTGATACAATTACTAGTGACAATATCGGTATAACTTTAGACGATGTACGTCAACTGTTGAGGCAAACTCAGAAAAGAAGCAAATCTGTTTATGATGAAGAAATTGGGAAGTCAATCAATGATTTTTCCAAAGACATGCGAGATATAGTTGATAGGAGTGTAGATAAAAAACCAACTATTTATGTTAATCAAGGAACTGCATTGAAAGTATTTGTTAACCAAGATATAGTATTTCCTCCACAGTCAATATTAAATAACTGAAATGAACTATGCTGCACTTGATACATACTTGGAACCATTACAAGGGATATTTCAAGAGGAAGGTGTAAATGAAATATCAATAAATAAACCGAAGGAAGTATGGATTGAAAATCGCGGTGAAATAAGATGCGAAAAGTTAGAAATATTTGATCTTAATCATTTAAAATCTCTTAGCAGGTTGATTGCTCAAGCTACAGAACAAAAACTGAGCGAAGAGACACCGCTGCTTTCAGCTACATTACCAAATGGTTATCGTATACAGATAGTGTTTCCTCCAGCATGTGAGCCTGATAAAGTAGTCATTTCAATTCGTAAACCTTCTTCTATGCAATTGGCATTGGATGATTATGAAAAAATGGGGGCTTTTTCTGAAACTGTTATAGGAGTGACCGATAATCCAGTAGATCGTCACCTAGATTTGCTACTGAAACAAAAAAAAATAAAAGAGTTTTTAGAATATGCTGTAATAAGTAAGAAAAATATCATAATTAGTGGTGGAACTTCCACTGGTAAAACCACTTTTACTAATGCTACTTTGCGTGCTATTCCATCTGAAGAAAGAATTATTACTGTTGAAGATGCGAGGGAGATAGTTTTGAATGATCATCCGAATAGAGTACATCTTATTGCTTCTAAAGGAGGGCAAGGCAGGGCAAAAGTGACCACTCAAGATTTGATAGAGGCATGTTTACGTTTAAGACCAGATAGGATAATAGTTGGTGAATTACGTGGAGCAGAAGCTTTTAGTTTTCTTAGAGCAATAAACACTGGCCACCCAGGGTCAATATCAACTCTTCATGCGGATAGTCCGGCAATGGCTCTTGAGCAAATAAAACTTATGGTTATGCAAGCAAATCTTGGCATTCCCCCAGATCAGATCATACCATACATTAGAAATGTAATTGATATTGTTATTCAGCTAAAAAGAACCAGTGGAGGCAAAAGAAGCATTTCTGAGATATTATTTACTAGATCTTCAAATGAAAATACTTAAATTTATACGTAAGTTAAGAAAAAGTAGTTTATGAGTAATGGAAATCACCTACGCAATATTCTCATAGGAGGTGTAGTATCTTTTAGCATACTTGAATTTTGCTTCTATTTGTCTGGTATATTATTCTACCTGTTTGTTGACGGTCCAGATGGTGTAGATTTTAGAGCAATTAATCCTAGCTTGACACCTTTTCCTCAAGCTCTCTGGCCGACAATTTTTGATCATATACAATATTGTTGGCATCATCCAGAGCTATATAGCTTTGAGCTCAAAATTAAATTAGTTGTATCTTCTATACTGCCTCAAATTGTTTTGATGATTATTTTGTGGAATGTGAGAGAAAGACTAATTGAGTGGCGGCCATTTAAAAAGAAAGAATCACTTCATGGAGATTCACAGTGGGCATCAGAGAAAGACATACGAAAAGCGGGATTAAGAAGCAAAAAAGGTCTATTGCTTGGTAAAGATAAGAGAGGATATTTTATTGCTGATGGGTTTCAGCATGCATTGCTCTTTGCACCTACAGGCTCTGGTAAAGGTGTTGGTTTTGTAATTCCTAATTTGTTATTTTGGAATGATTCGGTAATTGTGCATGATATAAAATTAGAAAACTATGAAATAACAAGTGGTTGGCGAGAGCGACAAGGACAAAAAGTATATGTATGGAACCCAGCGCAGCCAGATGGGGTAAGCCATTGTTATAATCCACTGGAATGGATTAGTGAAAAACCTGGACAGATGGTTGACGATGTGCAAAAAATAGCTAACCTAATCATGCCTGAACAAGATTTTTGGCAAAACGAAGCAAGAAGCTTATTTGTTGGGGTGGTACTATATTTACTTGCTGCACCAGAGAAAGTTAAATCTTTTGGTGAGGTTGTGCGTACGATGCGTAGCGATGACGTAGTTTACAATCTTGCTGTAGTTTTGGACACAATGGGTAAAATAATACATCCGGTAGCGTATATGAACATTGCAGCTTTTTTGCAAAAGGCTGACAAAGAAAGATCAGGTGTTGTGTCAACTATGAACTCGTCGCTTGAATTGTGGGCAAACCCATTGATCGATACTGCAACTGCATCAAGTGATTTTAATATTTTGGATTTTAAAAAGAAGAAAACTACAGTTTATGTTGGTTTAACTCCTGATAACTTAACTAGGCTCAGGCCTTTAATGCAGGTTTTTTACCAACAGGCAACTGAGTTTTTATGTAGAAAATTGCCATCGGATGACGAGCCTTACGGCGTATTATTTTTAATGGATGAGTTTCCAACACTTGGAAAAATGGAGCAATTTCAAACGGGCATCGCATACTTTCGTGGCTATCGAGTAAGGTTATTTTTAATTGTTCAAGATACTGAACAGCTTAAAGGAATATATGAAGAAGCAGGAATGAACTCCTTTTTATCAAATTCAACCTATAGAATAACTTTTGCAGCCAATAATATTGAAACGGCTAATTTGATATCTCAGCTTATAGGAAACAAAACTGTACAACAAGAATCATTAAACAAACCTAAATTTTTAGACTTGAATCCTGCATCAAGATCATTGCATATCTCTGAAACACAGAGAGCATTGCTCTTACCTCAAGAAATTATTATGCTGCCACGTGATGATCAGATAATTTTGATAGAATCGACTTATCCAATTAAGTCAAAGAAAATTTTGTACTATAGTGATAGCACATTCACAAGAAGGCTGATTAAACCAACACGTGTGCCTACACAAGAGCCATATGATCCAAACAAGGTCTTTTCTGCTGCTAACAAAGATAAGATTAGTAATGAAGAAGAGAGTAATGCTATTGAAGCTGCTGATTATACTGTTGAAGCTAAAACTGAAGATGCAATATACGATGAGCCAGAGATTGAAGATGGATTTGAAGACGAGGATATTGATGATAAGTTTGAAGGTGGTGATGGGTTTGATGATGAGGAAGACGATGATGGGTTTGATGATGAAGACAGTAAGGATGAATTTGACGATGATGATGAATTTGAAGATGAGGACAAACTAGACGGCAATAAAATCGAGGATAGAGGTTAATTTTACCTATTTTTTAGCTTAGAAAATAATTAGTTTTTTCATATTAAATCATTTTTAATTAATTAGTACTAGATTAGCTATTTTAACTAGAGGAATAGTCATGATGAGTAAAAAAACATTAGCAGTTACAGCACTTGCTTTATTGTTGTCACAACAATCTTTTGCAAGTGAAACAGAAGGATTTTACTTTGGTGGTGGATATTACGGTCAATATTTGAACTTGGGTAAGTTGAAAGCAAAAATTGGAGGCAAAGATGCTAAAGATGATAACCGTGTATCTATAAATGACATAGACGCTCAGAGAACAGAAGGTCAGTTAATAAGTAAGTATAAAGGAGATTATAACCCACCTTTTGCTGCAAATGTAACGTTTGGTTACACAGGAGAACTAGGCAATAATAGCTATAGAGCTGAATTGGAAGGGATGTACTCTTCTGTAAAAGTAGATAATATTGGTTTATCAAGTAATCAAGTAACTGTTTCGTATCTAAAAGACGTTAGTGAGAGTGCTAATAAAAAAACTTATATGTATAAAACTGTAATTAATCATGACCAAGTAGAAAACGCATCTGTAATGGCAAATGTTTATCATTATTGGAAAAGTGATAGTTTATCTTTTTCTCCTTATGTTGGGGTTGGAGTCGGTGCAACAAGAATGACAATGTTTGAAAAATCGTCAATAAGACCTGCAGGTCAATTGAAAGCTGGCTTTGATTATCGTATAAACGAAGATGTAAATATGCACATCGGATATAGAGGTTTTGGTGTTCTTGGTAGTAATGTTGATTTTGAAGCAGAGGTGTTAGGAGAAATGAAAGCAAAGCAACCGGTAAACCCAGATGGAAAAAAGATATTAGAATTGAATAAAAGTCAAAAACCATCGGACCAGAAGTTACACAAAGAAAGTATCAGTATAGGCAATCAAGTGTTTCACACACACGGTATAGAAGCTGGTCTTACTTTTCATTTTGCAAGCAAAGCTTAACTCTGATAGAGACTATTTTCCTGGTAGCACGTCTGCGTCACACGACTGTAGCTGCTAACCAGGTGACAACTTTCTCGTTATCTGAATATTTTCTTTCTTGTAATTCAGGCTCTTTTTTTCTCAGTTCCAGCGTGTAGCGCTGGAACAACAATAAAAAGCATATGGTTATGCAAGAAGTCTACTTTTTATTCTTAATTAACTCTAAAGCCTTCTTCAGATCTATACTTTCAATATCTGCATTCTTGCCCAACGCAACGTTTGTTTTACCGCATTTTATATAGAATCCGTACCTACCGTTGCAGATAAAAACTTCTTTTCCCTTTTCATTAAAACCAAGAGATTTTAGCTCTTTGCGTGGGCTGCTCTCAATAATTTGTATAGCTTCGTTTAATTGTGTGTCTAATACCTCCTTAGAGCTTTTTTTAAGAGAAAAGTATCGACCATCATAGAGAATATAGTACCCAAATCGTCCAAGACCTATTTTTACTTCTTTTCCAGTTTCAGGGTGCTCTCCGATTATTTTCGGCAGGGAAAGTAATCGAGTGGCGGTATTTAGATCAATATCATTAACATTTATATCTTTTGGTACAGAAATCTTTTTTTTCTTTTCTGACTCACTATTAAACTCCAGATAAAGTCCAAAAGGACCTTTTTTGATCATTACCTCTTGGCCTGTCACATCATCTATACCCAAACTTTTTGGATATTCTGAATTGTCATTACTGCCCGTAATTTCTTTTGTATGATTGCATGCAGGATAGTTAGAACATCCAAGAAACACACCGGCTTTTCCAAAATTTAATTTCAATATACCACCAGAGCAATTAGGACATTTTTTACCTATTTCTTCCTTTCCTTCCTCTGAGCAAAACCAATTGACTACCAAATCATGAATACCACTAAAAATCTCATCATGTGTCATTTGCTTAACAGAATTTACATGATTAAAAAATGGCACCCAAAAATAGCCTAGTTCTTTTTTCCAATCTGCATGTCCATTTGAGATTGAATCAAGCCTTTCTTCCATTTGTGCTGTAAAGTCATACTCTACACAACGCTGAAAAAAAGTTTCCAAAAATATAGTCACGATCTTACCGCGGCTGCTTGGAATAAATCTTTTGTTATCCAATGAAACATATTCACGATCTTGTAATACCGAAATAATTGTTGCATAAGTTGATGGGCGACCTATACCGACTTCTTCCATTTTTTTTACTATACTCGCTTCACTATAACGAGGTGGCGGTTGAGTAAAATGCTGTTTCGGATCAACAGAAATCAACTTGCACGCTTCCTCTTCCTTCATGGCAGGTAGCAGGCCTTCATTTTCGGCTTCTATGTTATCTTGATAAACTTTATAAAAACCATCAAAGAATATACTTGATCCACTTGCTCGCAGAATCACTTTCTGGTCAATAGAACTAATTTCAACTACCACTTGATCAAGAATCGCCGATTCCATTTGACTTGCGATGGTTCTTTTCCAGATTAAATCGTATAATTTAAATTGCTCTGGCGTTAAGTAATCCTTAATACTACCCGGTGTTCTATTAATATCAGTTGGCCGGATTGCTTCATGTGCTTCTTGAGCATTTTTGACCTTTTTTACATATTTACGAGGAGACTGCGGTAAATATTTATCACCATATAATGACTTAATTGATCCCCTGATTGAGTTTATAGCCTCATCTGCAATATGAAACCCATCTGTACGCATGTAAGTTATCAACCCTACGGTTTCACCACCAATATTGATACCTTCATATAAATTTTGCGCTACTCGCATAACATTTTTCACATTAAAATACAGTTTATTCACTGCATCTTGCTGAAGACTTGAGGTGATAAATGGAGGAAGCGGGTTTCTCTTAACTTGCTTGCGTTCTACTGTGCTTACAGCATACTGCCTTGACTCGATCTCCCTGACTAAGTTCTTTGCCTCTTCTTCATTCTTAATATCAAATTTTTCTAGCTTTTTATTGTCATAGTGGCTTAGCATAGCAAAAAAAGCCTCATCTTTGCTATTTTGCATTTCTGCCTTTATGCTCCAATACTCCTGTGTTATAAATTTACTAATTTCATCTTCTCGTTCGCATATAAGCTTTAATGCAACAGACTGCACTCGCCCTGCAGATTTGCTTCCCGACAATTTTGTCCACAGCAGCGGTGACAAGCTAAATCCAACTAGATAATCCAAAGCTCTGCGTGCTTGCTGTGCACGCACTAAGTCCATATTAATTTCACGTGGATTTTTTATAGCTTCTTGCACTGCTCTTTTTGTTATTTCGTTAAAGACTACTCTATGAATGTTACTTTCATCATTGATTGCTTTTCTTTCCTTTAGTGCCTCTATCACATTCCAAGCTATTGCTTCCCCTTCTCTGTCTGGATCTGTTGCAAGGTATATATCTGATGTTTTACTAGCTTCCTTGACTAACTCTTTTACATACTTTTCTGCTTTTTCAATAATCTCATACTTCATGGCAAAGTCATTATCAGGATCAACAGAACCATTCTTCGCTGGCAGATCTCTGACGTGGCCAAAAGATGCAGCCACTTTGAATTCTTTACTCAAATATTTACCTATCGTCTTTGCCTTTGCTGGCGACTCAACTATTAATAATGCCATAATTATTAGTACTTAAAGGTAATATGTTGAAATATATAGAATAAAAAGTAAAAAAATATTTTAATGGTCTTTCCAATTTTTCTAAGTAATTGTTTGATGTTCGCAAAAAAACTAATGAAAGAACCTGCTTTATAAATTTTTTCAACTCCCTTACCATAAGGATAACGCTATACTATTTATCTTCGTCTGTGCAGATTAAACGACAAAAGCATAACGCAGTTGTCGTCTTATTTTTAATTTTTTGCACTATGTGCATCTTATTTCTTTACAAAACTTCCAGTTTTTTAACCATATAAGCTGAAACGGGCTGTTTAAGACAGGCCAATTTTCAGGATTAGAGCTAGCTAATAGGGGGTTTCTTTTGTCTTTTTTCTACTTGGTAAATTTCTTGATATTTGTAGCTAAAGTAATTTAAGAGAGGTGTCATCCCAGTGTCGGAGCACTGGGATGACAAGAAAAGGAGTACTGGAATGACACATTCCACCATGTCATTCCAGCGGATGACCAGATTTTTTTATTTGATCCCAGACTGGCTGGTTATGCAAGTTCCAATTTTAATAATATTTACATATAAGCCATACGCTTGAGTTGCAAAGTTCTAAAAAGCAGCCAAAATAAAAATAAGTAGACATTTACAAATTAAACTAAGTGTACAATCAACAAACAAGAGTATTGATTGCAACAATACTCTGTAGAATCGCAATATGGTATGACCATATGCTCTTTATTGATCTGGTTAATATAATTAGTAGAGAATTTTGTTATGCAAAAGATATCTACTACAGCATATTGCAATTGTTTGGAATTGCAGGACTGGGTGCAATGGTAAGACCACTTGGTGCATCTGTATTTGGTCACATTGGTGATAGGTATGGAAGGAGAATGGCGTTAACGATTGCTATCTTGCTAATATCGATTCCTTCTAGTCTCGTTGCGTTTATTCCAAGTTATAGTAAAATAGGAATAACCTCTACTATGTTGCTTCTTACAATCCATCTGATACAAGGGGTTGCACTTGGCGCTGAGCAAGGAGGTAGCTCTGTTTATCTCATAGAGCATTTACCTAATAAGAAAAAACTAGGAATGTTTTTTGGAATAATAAGTTTTGGTCGCTCTATTGGCATATTGCTCTCTGTGGTTGCAGTGATCATCTGTAAAAAAACCACTGATTTTAACGCTTGGGGTTGGAGGCTGCCGTTTATTTTTTCAGCCATTTTAGGATTAATAAGCGCATATAGTATATATACACTAGGAGAAACTCCAGTGTATGAAAAAAATCGAGAACAAAGAAATTTACCTAATTTACCAATAATAGAGCTTACAAAACGCTATAAAAGAGCCCTGATACTTGCCATTTTAATATCTGTACCTGTTAATGTTGCTGTTGGATTTACCATATTTCTTAGAACAATTGCAAAAGAAATAGTGTCTGTTGAAACTTATGTAACAACGTATGTCAACGAAGTTGTACTCATTATAACCAGTATATTAATGCCGATATCTTCAATAATGCTTGGAATTTTAGCTGATAAAACAGGAAGAGAACGCACTGCAATCTTATTTATAGTGATAACAATGGTATTATGTTGTCCTATGTTATCTATTGCATATTACTATAAAAGCTATCTTATAATCATGTTGAGTGTTATGGCTCTTTCTATAATCGAGAGGGGTATTAATCCTATAGGGATAGTTACTGCTGAGCTTTTTCCTACTAATGTTAGATTTAGTGGTGTGAGTTTATCACGTAACATTTCTTATGCCCTGCATGGTGGATTTACTCCTATGATATGCACTGGGTTTACTATAATGTTTCCTAAAATAGACTTTGCTGCTGGGCTTTATGTAATTTTTTGCTTATTAGTCAGCTTAGTAGCAATATTGCAAATAAAACCACAAGATAAAAAGTGTGATTGGTAATTTTCTCTATTTAAATTTATTTCACTTATTTAGCTAATTTTTATTAGAATTATAATTTTGGCTTTTATGAAAACTGCATACGTATGTCAATTCTGCGGTCATAGCACTGGAAGGTGGGTAGGAAGGTGTATTGCATGTGACAGTTGGGATACGGTTGTCGAAGAAATAGTACTAAAAACAGAAACGAGAAGTACATCTGCACCAATTTCAATAAAAGCGTTATCAGATAGTGAAATTATTACCCCCGATCGTTTTTTAACAGGAATAGAAGAGTTAGATAGAGTTTTTGGTGGAGGTATCGTTCAAGGTGCTAGCATTTTAATTGGTGGTGAACCTGGAATTGGCAAATCTACTCTTTTGCTTAGGATTGCAGCTAATGTTGTACAACTTTCCTCTTTTGAATGTCTTTATGTATCTGGCGAGGAATCTTTAGAGCAAGTGAGCCTCAGAGCAAAGCGTCTTAAGATAAATGAACCTAAAATTAAGCTTTTATCTACAGTATCTTTAACTGATGTAGTAGCAACAATAAGGAAAAATAAAAGTATTAAGTTCTTGATAATTGATTCTATACAAACTATGTATGATAGCAAAGTCACATCAGCACCAGGAACTGTAACTCAAGTCCGTACCTGCGCTCATGAATTGACTGTTCTTGCAAAGCAATATGGTGTTTCTCTCTTAATAGTTGGTCATATAACGAAAGATGGACAAATAGCAGGACCTAAAACCCTGGAGCATATGGTAGATACAGTACTATATTTTGAGGGTGAAAATAGTAATCAATATCGCATTTTACGCACTATTAAAAATAGATTTGGCCCTGCAAATGAAATTGGTGTTTTTGAGATGTCTAAAGCAGGACTCATGCCTGTTGATAATCCATCATCATTATTCTTGACCGTACATGATAGAGAAGTAGTTGGCAGCGCCGTATTTGCAGGAGTTGAAGGCTCAAGACCAATCTTAATGGAAGTGCAAGCATTAATAGCAAGGACTAATATGGCAACTCCAAGAAGAGCAGTAGTTGGTTGGGATATTAATAGATTAGCTATGATAATCGCGGTTCTAAGTGCTCGTTGTAAAATGTTTTTGCATGATAAAGAAGTATACCTAAACATTGCGGGAGGACTCAAAATACAGGAACCATCAGCTGATCTTGCTGTTGCTGCTTCCCTTATTTCAAGTTTAGTAAATTTACCGCTACCAACTTCTTCAATAATCTGCGGTGAAGTTGCACTTTCAGGAGAAATTAGAAATGTTTCGCATGCTGATCTCAGATTAAGGGAAGCACAAAAGTTAGGATTTAAAAAAGCGATTATGCCTAAAAATGGCAATTATTCTTCTCATGATATTGAGATAATTAAGCTTGGTCATATAAAAGAGTTAAAAGAGATCTTCAATCACAGTTAAATATTATCTGCATGAACATTTTGCTTGCGAGAAGGATGTCTTCCATAATGTCATTCAAGTAGCTGACACTGGCTTCTTTTTTTCTGGATTCCAGACTGGAATGACACCATCATACCTGTTGGAGTATGTATGTAGCCTTATCTCACACTCCTGTCATGCAAGTGCCCAGACACTGGCATCCAGTCTTTTCGTCATCAAAAACATTGTAAAGTGTTTAGCTGGATTCCAGTTTCACGCACTGACCATTTGCTGTTTTTACTCATAACTACCTTGTCTGGACGAATACGAAAACAAGTAGCTAATTATCGCATAAAAAAAAGAAGATGTAGAATATCTTCTTTTTTGTGATTAAAGATACATTAAATCTTGATTGTGTATTTCCTCTGCTATAAGCAATAATTTTTCGCTCTCATCAAAGAGACTTTTTGCGCTAGCTGCTAATTTCTCACTAATTTGTGGTAGACATTGTCATAATATACTCCTTAAATTTTTAAAATATATTTATGTTGGTATACAAGTATCAATATTACATTAATATAGTAACTTTTTAGGCATGAGTGACAAGCTGAAGTGGTTTTTAATTACTCAAAAAACAGAAACGTTTCTATTTCCTACACTTTCTAAAACCATAGGTACCAGTTGGTTTTTAGCTAAAGTAAAGGTCAAGTATCTGGAATTCTGGACATAAAATCCTCCTGTGTAAAAAAGAGTTAGAAAAAAAATGCAGTGCACATACGACAGATATACACTGAAGAATACATTTTTTAATAAGTTTGATTAAAAAGTCTGCAGACTAAAGATAGATTTTGAGCTCTTAAAATATCTCTATTTGTAATTATAATGAGATTGAAAATATGCGGAAGTAATTTTTATACGTTAACGGCTCACCCAACCCAATAATCACTTGCAACCAGCGTCACATGCTGGAATGAGACCATCTAAAAACGGCTTCTCATGATAATTAAGCTTGGTCATATGAGAAAATTAAAGAGATCTTCAATCACATTTAAACAGCGCTTCAACAAACTCTTTGCCAGTAAATTCCCTCAGGTCTTCTATACTTTCACCAATTCCTATAGCGTGTAATTTCACCTTATAAGCTTCTGCAAGCCCAATCACTACTCCACCTTTGGCAGTACCATCTAGCTTTGTTACAATTAACCCGGTAACACCAACCATTTTACTAAAGGCCTCTAATTGGCTATAAGCATTTTGGCCAGTAGTTGCATCAAGAACCAAAATAACATCATGAGGAGCAGTATCATCCAATTTCTTTATCGTTCTATGTATTTTTGACAGCTCTTGCATGAGATTTACATTGTTTTGTAGCCTTCCTGCTGTATCAATTAAAACAACATCAACGCTATCTTTTATCGCTTGATTTACAGCTCTATATGCCACACTTGCAGAATCGCTACCGTGTTCTCCAGTAACAATAGAGCAATCAGAACGTTCTGCCCAAATATTTAATTGCTCACTCGCAGCAGCTCTGAATGTGTCGCACGCAACAAGCATAACGGATTTTCCTTTTTCCTTATATTTATAGGCAAGTTTACCTATAGTTGTAGTTTTTCCATTACCATTCACTCCGCACACCATTATTATGTGTGGTTTTTTATTCAAAATGAGCGGCTGCACAACAGGGTTTAATATTGTTTCTATTTCGCTCATTAACTGCTGTGTGATAATGTTATGTTCAACTTCTGATTCAAATTTGATACTTGCGAGCTTATCAATAAGCAATCTAGAAGTTTTATGACCTATATCCATGCTAATCAGCAGCTCTTCCAGATCATCTAAAAGCGACTGATCTAATTTTTTTTTGCCAGAAAAAATATTTTTTACTCCATCACTAAAACGGGAGGAGGTTTTTAATAGTCCTTGATAAAGATTACTGAATAAACTCAAGAAATACTCCTTTCAAAATTACCATATAAAGAATGACATGCACTATATGTATTTGTAAAGTAAATACACTCGTAACCTATATATTTTGTGAGTAAAATGTACTGCTTGCTAGTGTATTTTACTTTAGTTTTTAACCTAAATATGTTATAATGTAAGTAATGGTTTACGGGTAATCTATGAGTTATAATGAGAAAATTTTAGATCATTACGAAAATCCAAGGAATGTTGGTTCTCTGGATAAAAATGATCCAAATGTTGGTACTGGTTTAGTTGGTGCACCATCATGCGGAGATGTAATGAAACTGCAAATAAAGGTCAACGATAAAGGTGTTATTGAAGACGCAAAATTTAAAACTTTTGGTTGTGGTTCTGCTATAGCTTCAAGTTCTTTGCTTACAGAAATGATCAAAGGAAAAACTATTGAGAATGTAACAAAGATAAAGAATACTCAAATAGTGGAAGAATTGTCTTTGCCGCCAGTAAAGATACACTGTTCAGTACTTGCTGAGGATGCTATAAAAGCTGCTATTCATGATTATCAAAATAAACAAAAACATTGAGGAATATGAGTGAATTTCAAGGAGTAAATTCTGTTAAAAAACCTATCACTCTAACTGCAAATGCAGTAGAGAGGGTAAGGTTTTTATTGGACAAAAAGAAGCATGCTAACCTTGAAGAAGCAATAGGAATAAGAGTTCTAATTAAGCAAAAAGGATGCTCTGGTTTAAAATATGATATTGAGTATGCATATGATGTTCGTCCTTTGGAGTCGGTAATTGAAGAAAGCTGCAGTGATGATCAAAAAGTCAAGGTGCTGATCGATCCAAAATCTATCATGTTTATCCTTGGCTCTGAAATGGATTATGTAGAGGAAAAATTCTCATCAGGTTTTATTTTCAAAAATCCTAATGAGAAAGGAAAATGTGGTTGTGGAGAGAGTTTTCATGTCTAGCAACCATTTCACATTATTTGGAATTGAACCGGCTTTTAACATCAGCTTTGATGAGCTGGAGAAAAAATATATTGAGCTAAGCAAAACTGATATAAATGAAAGAGAGTCCAAAAGTATGGAAAATATCAACAAAGCTTATCAGGTACTGAAGTCACCGCTAAAGCGTGCCGAACATTTGTTGGATCTTTTTGACGTAAAAAGCAAAAAAGAGCATCTTGATCCTGAAATATTAAATGAATCAATGGAAATAAGAGAATACTTTCTAGACTGCGATGATTTACAATTTGCAAGTAGGATGATTGATGAAAAGGTAAAAGATTGTACTAAAAACCTAATTAATGCTTTTGCTACAAAAAATTTTGATGAAGTTGCTACGCAAGTTTTTAGATTGAGATATTTATATAAGTCATTTGAGGAGATAAAGGAAAATGCGGCCAGTTCAAATTTCTGAACCAAGTTCAAATGAGGTAGTTTTTGGTATAGATCTTGGAACTACTAACTCTTTAATTGCCATGGTAAATAAAGCTGGCAATGTAGAAATATTTAAAGATGAGCAAGGTCGTGAACTATTACCTTCTGTCATTTCATATGAAAAGGATGTACTAAAAGTAGGCTACGATGTTGGCGAAAACGCTATCTGCTCTATAAAACGCTTAATGGGTAAAAGTGTTAAAGACTTGCATAAAGAAGGTATCAATTGTGAAATAGATAACGAAAGTGAAAAAGTTATTAGGGTAAAATGCTCAGAAGAAAAGTATCTCACTCCTATTGAGATCTCTGCTGAGATACTAAAAACTCTATGCAAGAGGGTAAAAAAATTCACAGGGATGAAAGTTAACAAAGCAGTGATTACTGTACCAGCTTATTTTGATGATTCAGCACGTAACGCAACCAAATATGCAGCAAAATTAGCTGGCATAGATGTTCTTCGCCTCATTAATGAACCAACCGCTGCAGCACTTTCTTACTCCATTGAAAAGAACAATAACAGTGGCATATATGCAGTTTATGACCTCGGTGGTGGAACATTTGACATTTCAATATTAAAATTACATCAAGGAGTGTTTCAAGTTCTTGCAGTTGGTGGTGATACTAAACTTGGTGGTGATGATTTTGATCATCTACTTAGTTTAATCGTGCTTGAAAAGTATAGAGAACAGGTAGGTTTAAATAAAAAATGCTCTAGTGTCATCCCAGTGCTCCGACACTGGGATCCAGAAAGTTTGATTGCAAGTGAACACACCAGAAAGTTATATAATAAGAACTGGATTCCAGTGTCAAGCACTGCACCATCTGATACAACTACCTACAAATTACAACATTCATACACTAAAACTGGTATCTGCAATATACGTGCTATAAAAGAGTACCTAAGTGAAGATACCTCTGGCACTTTTGAATTCAGCATCAATGGTGAATTATTTAAGTGCAAAATTACCAAAGAAGAATTCGAGCAAGCAATCAGTCCTTTGGTTAATAAGACTATAAATATAGTTACTCGTACTATAAGCAACATAGATCTTAAAATCGATGATATAAAAGGGGTAATTTTAGTTGGTGGCGCAACTAGAGTGCCATTAGTGCAAAATTCACTAATCAAACTCTTTGGCAATAAAGTGCTGAATGATGTGGATCCGGACAAAGCAGTTGCCAATGGGGCAGCTTTGCAGGCTCATTATTTAACTTCAAACTCAAAAGATAGGAATATTCTCCTTGATGTGCTGCCTTTATCACTTGGCATAGAAACTATGGGGGGAATAGTTGAAAAAATTATACCAAGAAATACACCACTACCAGTTTCAGAAATAAAAGAGTTTACAACTTACGCTAACGGGCAAACAGCAATGAAAATTCACGTTTGTCAAGGAGAACGTGAAATGATAAAAGATAATAAATCTCTAGCACGATTTGAACTCAAAGGTATACCACAATTGCCTGCAGGTTCTGCAAAAGTTGAAATAGGATTTACAGTTAGCATTGATGGAATATTGACTGTCACTGCAAGAGAAAAAACTACTGGAGTCGAACAGACAGTTAAAATAAATTCAAGCTCTGGCTTAAATGAAGAAGATATTCAAGATATGGTCAATCAGTCAGTAAGTAACTTTGATGAAGACATGAAGGCTCGTTCCCTTGCAGAGGCTAAAATTAACGGTAACAAGCTCATACATCTAGTTGAAAATGTTTCCACTGAGCAAAAGTTAAAAATTTTACTACAGAACGCAAAAGACGCTTTACAGGAAAATGACTTAGACAACATTAATAATGCTATCTCTGAGTTAGAAAACTCTGCTTTAGAATTATGCGAATCAGCAGACAGATAGAGTTCATACAACTTTGTGAAGTACCCTGTCAAATCTCAGAGCAATAGGTAACCTAAAATCAAACGGCAACCAATCAACTTTGCCTAATTTAAACGATAAACCAACCATGCTTACGCGTCCAACTATATTTTCAGTTGGTATTAACCCAATTTCAGAAAACCTGCTATCAAAAGAATTATTTCTATTGTCTCCCATAACAAAAAATTGATCATCAGGCACATAATAAACTGGAGTATTGTATGATAACTTATTAGAAAGATTATCTATTAGAATTTCATGCTCCTTGCCGCTCGGGAGTGTTTCGATGTATCTTGCTATATTACGCTTTGACTCATAATCAAAAAAATTTTCAATTTGTCTTCGTTTTACTTTCTGATCATTTAAATATAACTCCCCCTCTATCATTTGCACTTTATCGCCCGGTATTCCTATTACCCGCTTAACAAATCTAATGCTGTCATTTCTTGTAGGCTTGAAAACTATTATATCACCACGCTCCGGAGGGGTATAAAAGATTCTACCGCTAAAGATGTTTGGAGAAAATGGAAAAGAGTATTTACTATAACCATATGAATATTTACTAGTAAAAATATAATCTCCCTCAAGTAGAGTGCTTTTCATTGAACCAGAAGGAATATGAAATGGCTCAAATAAAAAACTACGTATTGATAGCGCAATTAGTAGCAAAAAAAACAGTGAAGATAAAAACTTTCTCGTTCTTGCTATCCGGTTCTCTCTCAATTCTTTCAATTTTATTTTCTTTATAAATTTAAGCTTATCATAACACATAAAAGTGGTAATGTGAAATTTTACTCATGGGTGTTATTGCTCTTTTTCGAAAGTCGAAATAAGCTCTCAAGTAATTGACAGTGATTGATAACCAATAGACATCATTTGCTATGCAATATTGTATAAATCACAATGCTAGTTTTACTAAAAATTATACTATTTTAGATATAATTATAGTATTTAAACTTAAGGTATAGGGATGAACCCTACAATTAGAAAGGTTTTTTGTATTCTACTTATAGTATTATTTATTTCTTTTTCTCATGTTGGAAGTGCTGCTAACTCTAATGACGATACAACTGCTCAAGTAATATGTAATATTATTGGCTACGTTTGGGGAATAGGTGGACCGCTTATGACCGTAGTGATAATAGGAGCAGCTTTACTTGCAATATTTGGTAGAATGCCGTTGCTCTTTTCGCCCTCGGTGTATTTTGCGCTGTGTTTTTTGGCGCTAAAACTATTGTCATAAAAGTAATGGGTGGTATAAACTCTACAAATGCCTCTTTTATGGAAGAATGTGGAACGGGAGATAAAAAAAGAGTCAATAGGACTATTTCTTTCTAAAGCAGACTTGGTGCACAGCTTCAACTATATCTTCCACTTGTGGTAATGCTTTCTTTTCTAGGTTTGCAGCATAAGGTAAGGGGACATCCTTGCCGGTTACCCGTACAACCGGAGCGTCAAGGTAGTCAAATCCTTGTTCCATAATCATGGCTGAGAGTTCTGCTCCTATTCCTGCAAATGGCCAACCTTCTTCTATGCTTACTAATCTATTGGTCTTCTTAATAGAGTTAATAACTGTTTCAGTGTCAAGTGGTCTTAAGGTTCTGAGGTCGATAACTTCAGCTTCTATTCCTTCACTAGAGAGTAAATCTGCCGCATTTAACGCATCCATTAGTTTCAATGAAAAAGCAGTGATAGTTACATCCTTTCCTTCCCGTATAACAGCAGCTTTGCCTATCTCAAGTAGATAATCTTTATTTGATAGCTCAGAGTCAGGAACTTCATGCTCATGTCCATAAGCGATCTCGTTTTCTAGAAATATTACCGGATTAGGGTCACGAATTGCAGCTTTAAGCAGACCTCTGCAATCGGAGGCAAAGTAAGGTGCTATTACTTTCAAACCTGGAACATGCGAATACCAAGATGCAAAGCACTGAGAATGTTGTGCGGCAACTCTTGCTGCAGCTCCATTTGGTCCACGAAATACTATAGGGCATCCAAGTTGTCCACCCGACATATAATTTGTTTTTGCTGCGGAATTCACAATTTGGTCGATAGCCTGCATAGAAAAATTAAAAGTCATAAACTCGACTATTGGCCTCAGTCCAGCAAATGCTGCTCCAACAGCAAGACCAGCAAATCCATGTTCAGTAATGGGTGTATCAACTACCCTATTTTCTCCAAACTCTTTCAGTAATCCTTTCGTTACTTTATAAGCACCATCATACTCTGCAACTTCTTCACCCATGATAAATATATCAGGGTCATTTTGCATTTCTTCTCTGATCGCTGTGCATAAAGCTTCTCTTACACTTAAGATTGCCATTTGTAAACCTGTAGATTTCAACTGAAATAACTATATCAAAATTACCAGGAAGCGCACAAGTTAAGTTTTACAAGCATCATGTTGCACTGAGCATTGAATACTTACTTCTTTTAATTCAGTAGGTTGCGGTGATAGTGCGTATGTAACTCCACCGACTATCAATGAAGACATCACAGAAGTTGCAATCATCAATAGAATTGGTAATTGGAAGGCTATACTAAAGGCAACACCTACTGTCAACATGATTGTAAAGTTTACAGAAGCAATTTTTAAGAAAGACAGTTGTCTTTTTTCTGTTTTTTCTAGTAATACTTTATTTGCTTTGGTTTTGCTTAATTCACTATTAAGTGTTGTATTCTCGTTTTCCAGATCTTTTATTTTTTGCTTTAGTGATTGATTCTCTTTACTGAGCTTATCAACTATTTCTAACCGAGTCTCATGTCCAGCTAAGTCACTCTTTAACTTTTCTAGTTCTTTCTCAACATGTTTTAATTCTTTACCTGGCTTTTCTAACTTCCGAATTTGTCTATCTTGCAGCTGAATTTGAGGTTGCAGACTTTCTAAAATTTGGTCATCAACTTCATTAGCTGTCCCGTCGTGATTTATTTCGGAGCAGAAAGAAGTATCAAATGTAGCCTCAGACTCTAGACCGCTGTCGTCACTACTAACGCTTTCACCAATAGGAGTCTGTTTACCACTACATGTAACACTTCCTCTTTGCGGTGACTCAAATTTTTCTACCATATTCTTAACACCAGCATGTAAGTATTGCTCACTTACTATACTGTCACTACTTTCGCACGTAACAGGAGCCTGTTCACCACTACGTATGGTATTGTATTGTTTCACAGAATTTATAACATCTGCTGATATATCAGTTTTTTTCTTATGCTTTGCATAAAAATTTTCTTCTGCTTCCTCTAACATTTGTAATATTGCTTCCTTATTTTCTGTATTGCCTACCACCTCTCTTGGAGTCTTATTTTTGCTTTTTAATGAAGGATTCACTCGATCATCACTTAGTAGTTGTTTTACCATGCTTTCATGTCCACAAGAAGTAGCAATATGCAAAGCAGTTGGCCCATCATTTTTAGAACCATCTTTTACTCGAGCGTTAACACTTGCTTTCTTTTTTAGTAAAAGTTCCACTATTAACATATTGTTGCATGCTGTAGCAAGATGTAACAACGTCCAATCTTCTGCAGCTTCTTCTGAAATTTTTATACTAAATTGATGTTCTTTACTAAAATTTTTACTAAACTTGTTGTACTCTCCTGCATCTTTTCCTTTTAACTCATTCTTTATTTTTTCAAGTAAATTATCTTCATCCAAATCGCTACTTTCACTTACCTCATTTATTATTTCAAAAAACTTCTCCTTCTCTATTACCATAACCTTTCCCTCTAAATTTATTTTTATCGCTGCATAATCTCACAAAAAAGTTAAATTTATCAAAATTCTATATTTTATATAAAATAAAATTTCCTGTTTCCAAAAATTGGTAAGCATGTTTTTGATGAGATTGTAGAAAACATACTTTTATGACACCATTTGTTGTACGAACTAACTTGGCGAAAACAGATGTTTATATAGTTGTATGGCAAAATGTTTTGCACTAGTTGTGCTACTTCGTTTTCCGTAATAGTTGAAAAAATTAGTAGAAAGTTGTTGTAAGTTTATGTATTTTGAGGCTGTAATGGTCAAAGGTACATGAAGTATGATCAGAGTTAAAGGTGCAAGAGAGCATAATTTGCAGGGTATTGATGTCAATATACCAAAAAATAAGTTAGTTGTTATAACTGGACTAAGTGGTTCTGGTAAGTCTAGCCTCGCATTCGATACGATTTATGCAGAAGGCCAACGCCGATACGTCGAAAGTCTATCGGCTTATGCACGTCAATTTCTTAATATTCAAGATAAACCTGACGTTGAATCGATCACAGGCCTCTCTCCTGCAATATCAATTAACCAAAAATCGATCTCAAAAAATCCAAGATCAACTGTTGGAACCGTTACTGAAATTTATGACTATCTACGCTTAATATATGCGCGAATAGGCATTCCTTACTCACCCGCAACTGGATTGCCAATAACGAAACAGACTGTATCTCAAATTGTAGATACTATTACAGCATTACCTTTAGAAACTAAAGTATATATAATTGCTCCTATTGTACGTGGTAGAAAGGGAGAGCATCTAAAAGAGATACTGGAAATTAAAAAGCAGGGTTACGTAAGACTAAAAATAAACGGTGAAATATGTGATATAGATGACTTGCCTAAGCTCGATAAAAACAAGAAACATGATATTTTTGTGATTGCAGATAGAGTGTCCATATCAGATGATATAGGAAATCGACTACCAAGCAGTATAGAATCAGCATTGAGACTTGCCCATGGCTTAATGTATGCAGAAATAGTTAACTTACCTGATAACCACAATTCCGAGTATAAAAATGGTCAAACTTTAACTTTCTCAGAGAATTTTGCATGTCCTGAGTCTGGCTTTACTCTTGAAGAAATAGAGCCAAGATTGTTTTCTTTTAACAGCCCCTACGGTGCATGCAGTTCATGCAATGGGCTCGGTAAAAAGCTAAGTGTTGATGCAAAGCTAATAGTGCCAGATGAAACGCTCTCGATATCTGAAGGTGCTTTAAAGCCAATTGGATCAATATTCCGTCAAGTGCATACAAACTATGGATTGCTAAAAAATGCAATTCTGTCACTGGCTGAAAATTGCAAATTTAGTCTTGATGTTCCGTGGAAGAATATAGACCAAAAAGTGAAGGATTTAATACTTTTTGGCTCTAGAGAAATGAAATTTCAAGGTTTGGTCAGTATCCTAGAACGCCAGATGGATTACGATGCATCACTTATTGATAGGTATTGTTCTGTTACTGACTGCAAAGAATGTGCTGGCTATAGATTGAGAAAAGAAGCACTTACAGTGAAAATTGATGAAAAACACATAGGTGAAATATCAGGGCTCAGCGTCGATGAATCCCTTGATTGGTTTGAAAATTTGCCAGACAAGCTCACAGAACAACATAAGCAAATTTCAAATAAAATATTAAACGAAATAATCAAAAGGCTGACATTTTTAAAGAATGTAGGGCTAAATTACCTTACACTTGACCGTGAATCTAGCACTCTCTCTGGTGGTGAAAGCCAGAGGATCAGGCTTGCTTCGCAAATTGGCTCTGGTTTAACAGGAGTGCTATACGTGCTTGACGAACCCTCAATTGGCCTTCATCAATGTGATAATGATCGATTAATTGCCACACTTAAAAATCTGAGAGACATGGGTAATACTGTGATTGTTGTTGAACATGATGAAGACACAATAATGGCTGCTGATTATGTGATTGATATTGGTCCTGGAGCTGGTGTAAACGGAGGAAAAGTTGTTGCAGAAGGAACACCAGATCAGTTACTGAAAAATTCAGAGAGCATAACAGGACAGTATTTAAGTGGAAAGAAGGAAATTTCAATTTCAAAAAGAAGAAAGCAAACAACTCAGTTCATAAAGGTAGTTAATGCTTGTGAGAACAACTTAAAAAATATAAATGTTGAATTTCCTATAGGGAATTTTATTTGTGTTACTGGAATATCAGGAGGAGGGAAATCAAGTTTAGTGATAGAAACATTATATAAATACTCAGCACACAAGATAAATCATTCATCTGCAAGGCATGGTCAATGCGACAAAATAGAAGGCCTTGAGTATATAGATAAAATTATAGAAGTTGATCAATCGCCAATTGGTAGGACCCCAGCATCAAATCCAGCAACATATGTTGGTATGTTTACTCACATCAGAAATTGGTTTGCAGGTCTCCCAGAGTCGAAGGCACGAGGTTACAATATAGGCCGATTTTCATTTAATACCAGGGGAGGAAGATGTGAAGCTTGTAAAGGTGATGGGCATTTAAAGATCGAGATGCATTTCCTACCGGACGTTTATGTGAAATGTGAGCAATGTAGAGGACAGAGGTATAACCGAGAAACATTGGAAGTTACTTACAAGGGAAAATCAATTTCTGATGTGCTTGATATGACAATAGATCAAGCATGTGACTTTTTTGAAAATCTTCCAATGATAAAGGAAAAGTTGATTTCTTTACAGGAAGTAGGGCTTGGCTATATAACGCTTGGACAGTCGTCAACAACGTTGTCCGGGGGTGAAGCACAACGAATAAAGCTGTCTAAGGAACTATCAAAGCGATTTACCGGGAAAACATTGTATATTCTCGATGAGCCAACAACTGGGTTACATTTTGAAGATGTAAATAATTTACTGAAAATACTCCATAGGCTAGTTGATTTAGGAAATACTGTTATAGTTATTGAGCACAATTTACATGTTATAAAAACTGCTGATTACATAATAGATATTGGTCCAGAGGGTGGAGTAAAAGGTGGCGAAGTGGTTGCTGTAGGAACTCCAGAAAAAGTTGCACAGACTCCAAAAAGCGTTACAGGCAAGTATCTTAAAACATATTTATTGGATCAAGTATCGACTATTTCTTAATAATTAGGTTATGAGGAGCATTTTAAAAGGTATACCTAACATATTTAATTCATGAATCTTCTCTTATTAAAAAAAGCTACAGATCTCATATTTCCAAACGTATGCGTAAGTTGTGAACGTATAATTGATAAAAGTTATGATTTATGTAGTGAATGCAATAAAAAAATCAATTTTTTAACTAAGCATTACTGTAATGTTTGTGGTGTAGTAATTCCAGATAACATTGATACATGTGGTAAATGCATCAGTAACCCTTCACCATTTAAAGTATTAAGATCAGTTTTTGCTTATGATGAACATAGCAAAAATATGATTATAAATTTTAAATTTTTTGATAATTTAAATTATGTGAAAGTCTATGCAAAGTGGATGTACAAAGCTAACAAAGACATGTTTCAAAATGCAGAGGTCATAGTTCCCATACCGCTACATAAAATACGCTTATTTAAACGTAAATATAATCAAGCAGAATTGCTCGCGAAGGAATTAAGTAAGTTATCTAATTTATCTTATACACCATTTGCAATAAAACGTATTCGTCACACCAAACCTCAAGCTGGTCTTTCACTTAAACAGCGTGAAAAAAATTTGAAAAATACTTTTAAAGTAAGTAACAGCGAAATTATCAAAAACAAAATCGTGATATTGGTTGATGATGTAGTAACAACTGGCGCAACCGCAAGGTCTTGCTCTCAGGAAATTTTAAACTCTGGTGCCAGAGAAGTGAGAGTGCTATCGCTTGCAAGAACTGTATGAAAATCAGCTTTAAGGTATAATTTTCATTTTTGAAAACTGTTTAGTGTCTTAGTACTAACTTGTGTATCATTCCTCTTAAAAAAAAGTCTAGTTATAGTGTATACGGAGTCTATAATTATAGCTCTTTTTCTAATAGTTCGAATAGCTGAATATTCTTTCTGGCTAAATTTTTTATAACAAACCAATGGTTTGATTAAAATCAGGAGAATATGGAGGCAGATATATAACTTCAGCACCGACACTTTTAACAAAGTCACTTATTTTCTATGAAAAGTTGCATTATCCAAAATCACCCAGCAAAAAGCTTGAACTAGCTATTAAAAACGTCTGTATCGCAATAGCCTTCAAAAATCATAGGCGCCATAATTTTTCCCTTATTCAAAGCTGCAATCATATTTTTGAATACTCACTGCATTCAGAAAAAAATAGGTACATGCTAGTGTAATAGCACTGGATGTAATAATTGGAACAAGTAAAAAAGCCTCTATTAGTTTTCTTATAGAGCTGGCTGGTTTAATGCTGTTATTATTCAATGATGCAAAATAATTTTCACTAAGGTTGGCCATCCATTTTGCGCCAGATAAGACCCTCTCACTATTTTTTTAGATAAGTTGACTTGTATTTGCTTTCCCATGTTTATAATTATGCTAATAATAAATATGATAAGATCAGTATAAATTTTTTACTTCCGTGTTTTTTCTATTGTTGTTTATAATGACTATAGTTACATCACATATTTCTTTCAATTAAATGGATCAGTTATTTATTGCAAATCACTGACTTTTTTAATGGATTCTTTTTCTAAATAATTTCCAAAAATGTGTTTACTTTTGTTTGTAATTGTGTAGTAACTGCAACGTAAAGTTATAGGAGGTAAAGATGAATTTTGAAAATCTGAAAAAGATATTAAGTGCAATTGATAAAGATGCAAGTGTAAATAAAGATAACGTAATTAATAAAATAAAAGAGGTATTGCGAAGGGAAGATACAATAGCGTATCAAGAGTGGGAAAATAAAAATTTTAGTATAAATCATACATTCATCCAAAGTGATCCTGATGCCGAATTTACATTATTAATTGCAGCTGCAGCATCTAGCTGTAAGGATTTAGTGAATGTTTTATTAGATAGGCATGCGGATGTTCATGTAGAAGATGAAAATAGAGAGACTGCTTTGCATCATGCCGTTTATAGTAGATGTGTAGGTGTAGTAAATGCTCTACTAAAAAAAGGTGCTGATGTTAATGTAAAAGACAGAAGTGGTAGTACTCCTTTGCATTATGCTACTATATATGAACTCATAGATGTAGTAAATGCTCTACTAAAGAGAGGTGCAGGTGTTAATATAAAAGATGGAAATGGTCGTACTCCTTTACATTATGCTACTATATATAAATTCATAGATGTAGTAAATGTTCTACTAAAAACAGGTGCAGATATTAATGTAAAAGATGAAAATGGTAGTGCTCCTTTGCATTATGCTACTTTAAGTAACCATGTAGAGGTAGTAGATGCTCTGTTAGCTGAAGGCGCAAGTGTTCATGTAAAAGATAGAAATGGTAGTACTCCTTTGCATTATGCTGCTAAAAATGGCTATTTAGAGATAGTAGATGCTCTACTAGACAGAGGTGCAGATGTTTATAAAAAAGATAGTTTGCAGAAAACTCCTTTGTATTATGCCATTATAAATCACCAAGAAGATACGGTAGAGAGTATAAAAGGGTTTTTAAAAAATAAAGTAGTTCAAGGTAGTGTAGTTGTTGGTGGCTTAGTTGCCATGTTAGGGAATTTTGTAACATCGACGCTTTTTATAACCGAGACAATGGAAATTACATTAACATCTGTTACGGCAGCAATAGCTGTATCTGCATCAACAGCATTAACATCTGGTTATGTTAAATATCTAATGTCAAAATTCGATAACGAAATAAAAGAAATAAAAGAGCGACAAAACGTAATGGAAGGGAGGCAAAGCTTAACAGAAGGGTGGCAAAGTTTAGATCTACAAAGCATACGTATACATAATGCTCTTTCGTAAATTTTTACTTCCGCACTTCTTTAGTGTTGCTTATGATAACTATAGATTCATATTTTAATTAGAGGCTTTAATTACCTACTTTAAGTTATTGAATTTCTTATCATAGCATCTGTCATTCCAGTACCCTGGAATGACAGAAAAAGAACACTGAATTAAAAATACAACATACCATCTTATATCTTAATACTGCATAATACCTCGATCATAGATTGATTAAGGACACCTTGAGTTATCTCTTTAATTAGTCTTGCTTTACTATGAAAAGCTTGTACTCTTTAAATGTATTATTTATAAATTAACTGTTTATAAGCTAAAATATGTCTAGTAGAGCTAATATACCTTTTTTTATAGCTGGTGCTATTGCTTCTCTTACATTAATTACATCTGGAGTTTTTGCTGTAGCTCCTTACGTTGCATTTTTATCTTCAGTTGCAGCTTTAAATATAGCTCCCCCTGTTATTTTTATTGTCCCAAATTTGGGAGAAAAACCCTGGACTTGAAGTCCATCCTTTTAAGAATATAATTTTAAGGTGAAAAATCTGAAAGAATGTGGAATATTATAGAAAAAGCAGTCACTCTGTATATATATCACATAGTGTGGATAACAAAATATCGATATCCAGTACTAGTTGGAGATATTGGACAGAAAGCTAAAGAAGTTGTACAAGAAGTATGTGCAAATAATCAAGTAGAAATTATCAGAGGTAGAGTTGCGTCAAGTCATGTACACGTATACGTTTCTGTACCCCCATACTTAAGTATTAGTAAGTTAGTGCAGTTAATAAAAGGAAAAAGTTCCAGAAAAATCCAGCAAAACTTTCCAGAGCTAAAAAAGAGATATTGGGTTGTGGGCAGTAGGCTACTTTGTCAGGACTAGCGGAAATGTAACTGACGAAATGATAAAAAATTATATTGAAAATCACTCTAAAAAAGAAGATAAATTTGGTGACTTTCAAGTCGAAAGTTAGCATTCTATGCTCTCTCTCAATCTTTGGATTTTAATCCATAGTGGTTGAATTGCGCTTTCTGCAGTAGTAATTGTGTTTTCATATAAAATGATTAAACAAAATAAAAAATCTCAAGAAAACTCGAAAGCTGAAGTCGAAGAGCCGAATAAAGGGTTAAGGAAAGAAGAAAATAAGCTAACTCCAATTAAAGAAGAATTAGAAGATGGAAAGGATAAAGAAAATAAATACGGGTTTAGTGGTCTAGAAGAAAAAGTTCATAGAATTTCAGAGAATTTTGTAACGAAAGATGAAGTGAATGGGTTAAAAAAAGAGGTTAGTGATCTTTCTGCAAGGTTAATTAATAGTCCTGCAACAAAAAATGAAGTAGAAGCAAAGCTGAATATGGAATTTTACGCAAAAGATGAAGAAAGAGGGTGGAATACAACATTTAGTGATATTATATTACCAAATGACATAAAAGAAAAGTTGAGAGGAATTTGTGAGTCAAAAAGCGGAGGATATCTCTTGTACGGTCCACCAGGAACTGGTAAGACTAGTATTAGTAAGGCAATTGCAAATCAAACTAAATCTCTGTTTGCGTTTATGTCTGTTTCTGCGTCTTGCTTGTCTAGTCAAAGGAATATAGATCAAGTTTTTGAGAAAGCAGAGACAAACAGTCCTTGTATGATTTTTATAGATGAGATTGACGGAGTTGGTAAAAAGCGAACTGTTAATGAGGATGCAGGGCCTTTAACTTATTTACTCACTAAATTGGATAAAGAGTTTTTATCCTCAAAAAATATAATGGTGATTGCTGCAACTAATCATAAGGATCATTTAGATCCTGCGTTTACTAGGGGTGGTCGTTTGGAGTGTATTGAGGTTCCTGGGCTGGATAAAGAAAGTACGCGTAGGGGAATACTAAAAGAATATCTCAAAGAATTAAGCCCTCTAAATATTGAAACTATTGTAAAGAGTACTAATGGTTTTTCACCAGCAAATCTGATTGGTTTAGCCAAGTATATACGAGAGGAGAAAAGTAAAGGCAAAAGCACTCCTATTTTCACTTTATGTGAAAGATTTAAGAAGGAACATAACATTGAAGATAAGAAGAATGAGAAACATAGTAACGGAAAAACTAAAAACAAGGATACAAGGCTATCATCTGGAAGCTTATCTAGAAGTTCATCAGTAAGCTCTTCATTGAGTGATGTATCTTCTCGAGGAAGTAAGTGGCAAATCGAGGAATAAAGAGAATTACTACACAGTCTGGTCATGCAAGTCGAATCATGTCATTCCAGTGCTTGACAATAGTTTTTATCCAGAAGGAACTTCTAAAAGGGTGTCATTCCAGTACTGAAATCCAGGAATTTTTTGAGCACGCAAGTTATGCCAAGTTTTTTGTTGGTAAGAAAGGCTGGATCCCAGTACTGGGATGACAGGAAGAGGGCTACTCGGGTGACATCGAAGGGGCTACTTGCATGACAACAAAGGGGCTTGCTTGCATAACTCAAATTCAAAGAAAAATCATTTAATGTCATTCCAGTGCTTGACACTGGAATGGCTTTGTTGCACAGCTCTTCGGATAGTGGGTAATGTATAATAAATTCATGAAGCTATATCAAACTTAGCCATGCCTATTTCAGTAAATTTGTTAAGCAAATAACACTTGAGTAGCAGTTCCTTCTCACGATTAATCTCAGATTTATTCCTAAAACTAAATCCAAATATTTGCTTCAGTCGCGAGAAAAAACTTTCTATATAAGATCTCTTCCAATAATTTATCTCTTTTTTCCACCTCTTCATACCATCTTCATCATATGACTTTATGAGCTTGATTGTAGAATTTCTCTCATTCATATAATCCAACTTTGGATGCTCTACTGCATTATTTTGCGGAGGAATCCTTGTCTTTATGTCAAGCTCATCGCACAGTTTGTATAACTTCTTTCGATTATATGCCCTATCTGCATATATCGTGCTTATGTTATACTTGGTATCCACTCTTTCAATAAGATCACAGGCTCCATAGTGGTCGGAATAAACTCCACTACTGTATTTTGCAGCTATAACTTTTTTACTACCTATCTCTAGCATTACATGTAGCTTTCTTGTTTGCTCATAGCGGCGATACTTTCTATCTGTACCATTTGCCTTACTATGGCCTGGAATATTATTGTAGATGCTGATACCTGTACTATCTATAGCAATTTCAATATCTTCCATATCGTTCTTATCAACTCTGCAGTCGTTGATTTTGATATTAAGCTTTTTAAACCTTCTTGAAGCCTGCGAATAGCTGATAATTTGCAAAATTTTCCCTATTTGCTCAAGATATTTCTCTATAAATCCCACTGTTTGCCTAAGACCAATCCTGAATAGATAGGTTATTATGTGAATTAGAATCACTACTTTGTCGCTGTAGACATTGTTGCCACCTGCTACTTTTGGACTATTTTCGTACCAATTTTCAATGGCATCGTTGATATAATGAAAAACATTTCCCCTTTCTTGAAGAAATTTGTTATATTCATTGCAGTTACTGACTTTCATTCTTATTGGCATATTTTTCCTTTGTCGGCTAAATATCTATTTTATAACAAATTCCATCAGTAACTGCCTGTTCTTTCCTTGAGTGGTGCAACAAAGCCCACTGGGGTCCAGAGCAGGCAATAAGAACTGGTCACGTGCTGGAATGACAAGGAAGAAAGTGCTGGTTTGAAATTAAATTTTCTGGATTTTAGTGTCACAAATTGACCCTATAGTTTTCTTTTCTCGTCTAACTGATTCTATCACTCTGCTGAAAAGCAATTGGTTGAATTTTTTTACTAATGTTTTATTATGCCGTGAATGTTGTGAGGTAAAACAATGATCGGTAATATAAAAAAATTATCAAATAAAGCACCAATAATACTAACTTGGGTGCCAAGAGTATATGGTGCGTCTCTACTGAATGGTAAGAATAGTGATCTTAGTTACTTAGATATAATCAAAAATCATAAATTAACAAATGAAGAGGAGAGGGACATATATCTGGTTATAAATGGTCCTGGATTTGAAGAAAATCAAATAGATGATTTAAAGCGTGAACTGAAAGGAATGGAAGGAGTGCATGTTGTAGATTTACACCAATACGACTGGAGCGAAATAGATACAGGATGGAAGGTAGATGGTGAAGACATTAGCATAAAGGATTTCTTTAAGAATATGTATAATATGTCAGAGGAGCAAAGGATGTATTTTGCTGTTGAAATAGATACCTTTAGATTGATTGCTCTTGCTCTTTCAGAAAAAATGACAGGAGAGAAAGGTGCAATATATATAGACTTTGATTCTTTAAAAGCCATTGACACTCATATAGGAAAAGACATAACGATTTCTAAGGGAATTTTGTTAGGGCAAGTTACTGTACATGTTAATCAAGAGAGCGGCAAAATTATTAAAACGGATTTAAATAATGACTTGATTGCAGTAAGTTGTCCAAGTATAGCGATTAATATTTTAGCTCAATATAAAAGAGAAATACTGAGTCAAGAAAAAATGTGCTATGAGTTGGCAGAACGTTTATCTCGGTTTATGCAAAGAGAAGAATCACAATTTTTTACCGCATGTAAAAGATTGGAAGAAGAACAGCTGTGGGATTATGAGACGAAGAGATTAGTGAGAGTTATTAAATACGGATTAAAGAAGATAGAGTGTACAATAGGTGATCTCAAAAATGGTGAGATAAGAAAATTATATGAGCCACGGGTGTTAAGGTATATGCAACATCCTGAAGTAAGTATGAATTTGGGTCAATTTTATACTGTAGAAGTAATTCGTAGTGAATTAATTGGTCAAGACGAAAGTAAACTGAAGCTGTTTTGCTTCGAAGAGGACAATGGCAATTACGTTTATATAATAGATAGTGATCTATCTTGGGCGAGAAGAGAAAACTTATACCATAAGCAGGTAAAAAGTGAGTTAGAAAAAGTACAAGTAGATCAGATGGAATTGGAAGATCTATCGTTAAAGTAATCAAGTGCAAACCCGCAAGAAACTCAAGTTACAGTTCATAGTCTATATTAGTTAAAAATTAATGATTTATATCTATTATAGTATATATGTCAAAAAAAGTGATTAATGAGCTGAAAGATAAGGCGAGGTAGAGGAGATATGCTGATTTGAAGTCTACAGAAAGTTCTGATTATAGAACATATAAGGATTTAGATATGGACTTCAATAGTGAATATGAATTTGTTTGTGACCTTGTTATTAATGGGAAGGCAATAACTAATGATCTCATTAAAAATTTATATTTAAAACATGAAAATCTCATTACAGAAGATAAGGACAAAAAAGGGAGTTATCGTCTGTTTCTTAAGCAAATCTTCACGGAAATATTTGTACACGCCGGTACAGCAGTTCCAAATGACTCTATTATGGAAGAATTGATAACTTATTATAACAGGTCTGGGTACAAGCAATTCTTTTCTTCTCAAAGTCAAGCACTTCGTTCTTTTGGATTGTGCATGTATTCATTCCACTATTTAATTCCTTCTTACAGAGAAAGGACCTATATAAGTTGTGAAGATCCAAATTATCTGAAGTTCAGTTTTAGCGTAAATGATGGTATATATAACGGTAATAAAATTTTAGTATGTGATTTACAAAACTCAGTGGAGTTTAAACTAAAATGTGAAGGTGAAAATGTGATATATGAAGAAGGTAAGGTTTCTCTCACTATTCCTAAGGAGCTGAAAAATTACAAAGCAAATGATAAGAATTTGTTTGACGTTATTATTGAGTATTTTCAGAAATTTTGCGAAAAATTTGGATTTCACTTTTTTGAGGAAAATTTTGAGTATAATCTGGATAAGCCACTTGGAGTATTAAGTGATATAAATACAACCAAAGACAAGAATCTAAACTTGAAGAATTTAAAATAAGATATTGAAATCTCCGCTTTTTTTAATAAGGTGAGTATAATAAAAAGTAAATCAAGTTTTACAGAAAACCTTTACTTATGATGAAAAGTACGTAATACGTATATAATATAAGATTGTGATATGTCAAAAAAAATAGTTAACGCATTGAAATCTGAAGTAAAAAAGCTCAAGTATTCTGATTTAAAATCTATACCAATGAAATCAGGTGGTTGGAGTAGCATAAACTCTGGTTACAACACATATATTGACCTTGATAGATCACACAACCTTACTATCAACAAACAAAAAATAACCAATGAGCTTATCGAGGAGCTATATTCAAAACATAAAGATCTCATTTTAGGGAATGAAAAAGGGAAAAGAAACTATTGTTTGTTTCTTAAAGTAGTCTTTATGGAAATGTTTATACGTGTTGGTGCAACAGTTCCAAATGACTCTATTATAGAAGAATTGATAACTAGTTATCATCAAGAAGGATATAATCATTTTTTGTTTCTGCATTTATTAAAGGCTCTTTTTCCACTTGGCTTGCTTGTGTTAGATTCTGATATAATAATAACTTATAGTATGGATTGCCATAGTTCCAATTGTCTAAAACTCAGTTTTAGCATGGAATGTATAAGGGTACTTAGCAGTGATCTTGCTAGTGATATCAAAACACCAGGTTTTTACAGTTCAGTAGAATTTAAACTGAACTGTAAGGGTAGAAATGTAACATATGAAGATGGTAAAGTGTCTCTTATTATTCCGAAAGAGCTGAAAAATTATAAAACAAGTGGTAGAAGTTTGTGTGACATTACTATTGAGTATTTTCAAGAATTTTTTGGAAATTTGGGATTTAAATTTGAGACAAAAGTGGAACATAGTCTAGGGGAGCCACTGAAGGTGTTAAATGATGTAAGTGTGCTTTGCTCTCAGTTAGAATGTATCCGTTCAGCAGAGTGGTAAAATAAATTAGACGAAACTAATAAGTGGGTATCATGAAAATCCAGTCTTTTCATGCAAAAAAAAATGATGTCATTCCAGCGCGTGACCAGTTCTGATTGACTAATCAGTCTTCTGGATCCCAGTAGGCTTTGTTGCACAGCTCTTCGGATAGTGGGTAATGTATAATAAATTCATGAAGCTATATCAAACTTAGCCATGCCTATTTCAGTAAATTTGTTAAGCAAATAACACTTGAGTAGCAGTTCCTTCTCACGATTAATCTCAGATTTATTCCTAAAACTAAATCCAAATATTTGCTTCAGTCGCGAGAAAAAACTTTCTATATAAGATCTCTTCCAATAATTTATCTCTTTTTTCCACCTCTTCATACCATCTTCATCATATGACTTTATGAGCTTGATTGTAGAATTTCTCTCATTCATATAATCCAACTTTGGATGCTCTACTGCATTATTTTGCGGAGGAATCCTTGTCTTTATGTCAAGCTCATCGCACAGTTTGTATAACTTCTTTCGATTATATGCCCTATCTGCATATATCGTGCTTATGTTATACTTGGTATCCACTCTTTCAATAAGATCACAGGCTCCATAGTGGTCGGAATAAACTCCACTACTGTATTTTGCAGCTATAACTTTTTTACTACCTATCTCTAGCATTACATGTAGCTTTCTTGTTTGCTCATAGCGGCGATACTTTCTATCTGTACCATTTGCCTTACTATGGCCTGGAATATTATTGTAGATGCTGATACCTGTACTATCTATAGCAATTTCAATATCTTCCATATCGTTCTTATCAACTCTGCAGTCGTTGATTTTGATATTAAGCTTTTTAAACCTTCTTGAAGCCTGCGAATAGCTGATAATTTGCAAAATTTTCCCTATTTGCTCAAGATATTTCTCTATAAATCCCACTGTTTGCCTAAGACCAATCCTGAATAGATAGGTTATTATGTGAATTAGAATCACTACTTTGTCGCTGTAGACATTGTTGCCACCTGCTACTTTTGGACTATTTTCGTACCAATTTTCAATGGCATCGTTGATATAATGAAAAACATTTCCCCTTTCTTGAAGAAATTTGTTATATTCATTGCAGTTACTGACTTTCATTCTTATTGGCATATTTTTCCTTTGTCGGCTAAATATCTATTTTATAACAAATTCCATCAGTAACTGCCTGTTCTTTCCTTGAGTGGTGCAACAAAGCCATCCCAGTATCAAGTACTGGGATGACAAGAGTAAAGAGGAAACTGGGATGACATTATGAAGGCCTAGCAATTTATGACGGTGTCATTCCAGCGCGTGACCAGTTCTGATTGCCTGGTCAGTCCTCTTGGTTTCAGTGTTAGGCTACTCGAATAACAGGTGTTACTGAAATAACACCGATGGGCTACTGGAAGGATAAGAGGCTACTTGAATGAAAAGAAAGGGAGTGCACATTTCTTTGAACAGATAGGTTAAATTAGGTTGAAGTTTTAGCAGCAGCAAGTCTGTTAAAATCTTCTTCAGCGTGGTACGATGACCGCGTTAATGGGCTTGATGCAACTACCAAGAAGCCTTTAGAATAAGCAATATATTTATAATGCTCAAACTCTTCTGGAGTAACATATCTATCAATTTTTGCATGCTTTGGAGTTGGTTGCAGATATTGACCAATTGTAATGAAATCAACTTCGGCGCTACGTAAATCATCCATAACCTGAAAGATTTCTTCTTTTGTTTCTCCAAGACCAACCATAAGCCCTGACTTCGTGAAAAGTTTAGGATTAATCTGTTTCACCATCTTTAGCAAATATAGTGAATGAAAATAACGAGCTCTTGGTCTTATTTTTGCATACAGCCTTGGTACTGTTTCGATGTTGTGGTTATAAACATCAGGTGATGCAATAGCTATTGCTTCAAATGCTCCTTTCTTATTTAAAAAATCAGGAGTGAGAATCTCTATTGTTGTTTCCGAAGTTATCTTTCTAATTTCTTCTATACACCTTATAAACTGATTTGTACCACCATCTGATAAATCGTCACGGTCAACAGAGGTAATGACAACGTGCTTTAAATTTAACTTTTTTATTGCTTTTGCTAAATTTTCTGGTTCATGAGGATCGAGCTTATCAGGAATGCCAGTTGCAACGTTGCAAAACGCACAAGCACGAGTACAAACAGAACCGAGAATCATCACAGTAGCATGACGTTTATTCCAACATTCACCAATATTTGGACACGCAGCTTCTTCGCATACTGTATGTAAGTTATGTAGCTTAACAGTGTTTAAGGTTTCATTGAATACTTTACCAGCTGGAGCTTTTGCTCTGAGCCATGTAGGCTTACTATGCATCTGAAACAGCTAGCTCTACCTCTTGTTTTGCTAAAACTTTCTTTAGTCTTCTTTTTATCTTTTGCGCTTCTTTACTTAGTTTGATTGTTTTTGTGTTGAGCAAGAAAGCATCAAGATCACCTTTGTAATCTATAGTTCTTAAAGTTCTTGTCGCTATACGAAAGCTAAACTTTTTTTCTAATATATTACTCGTTAATGTAACCTTATGTAAATTTAAGAGAAAGGTACGCTTTGTTTTACGATTTGAGTGCGATACCTTATTACCAAAAGACTTTTTTCTATTTGTTAATTCACAAATTCTACTCACTTCAATATACCAATTTATCCTATGTAACTAGGTTAACCTTATATAGTTAAATAGTCAACTCCCTTGCTTGATTTTTATACCGTATACTGCTTTATAGCCAAAAAACACTGTAATTTTTTCTATTACAAGAGAAACCATATGCTGCATTTCTAATGCTTTACTGCCATTTGTTACTAACAGATGCAGAACACCAGAATTTACGTTTTGTGCGTATGAGATCTTTTGTGGTTTTGTACATTCTGCTAATTCCTCTCCAACTATACTTTTCCAGTTTAAAATAAGACGTATTTCATTTTTGCTGATCTTATTTTTCATGCATTTTAATGCATAGTTTTCTATTATAGATTTTAATTTCTTTGGCCCGCTATATTTAAACATCTTTCCAGTGCTTAAAATTAAATTATATTACAACTTTCTGATACAAAAAACTAACTTATTGTTTTCATGATCCTCGGCCTCACACATAAAAAGCAGTATTTGTATATCTAGCATTTGCCAGAATTTTGTGTTTCCTACCTTGTAATCATTTTTAATTTTAATTTGTTAAATTATTATGAAGCTAATTAAAATTCGAGTAAAGTATAGTATTTCCAAGAAGATTATCTTTTTACTGTATGCAGTAATTTTCTTATAGCTATCTGTTTTTTAAGATCTTTCTGCAATCCAAGCTGCTTGAATGGCCTCTAATATTTTTTCATTACAATACTTTTCATCATCATCAAACTCTTCTAAATCCAAGACTTTTCTTTTAAGTTCAGTGAATCTAATACTAATTATATCTTCATTTGGAAATTTCTCTTCTAGAGCTTCTGCAATATCTTCTATATCAAGCCATTTCATACTTTTTTAATAAATTAAACTGGTGCCCATGGGGAGACTTGAACTCCCAAGGTCGCAAAACCCACGGATTTTAAGTCCGCTGCGTCTACCGATTCCGCCACACGGGCCTTATGTTGTTTATCTAGAGTAAAATTCTACTACTAAATTGACTTCCATGTCTGCTGAATAGGGGACTTCGGAATATTGAGGCGCTCTCAAATACTTCACTGAAAGTGCTTTGCTATCTGCCTCTAAATAATCTGGAGCCTTACGTTCTTGTTTTTGTTCAGCCTCTATTAATATAGGAATTTTTGCTGCTCTTTCCCTTATTTTTACTATATCACCAGGCTTCACTCTATAACTTGATATGTTAACCACCTTATCATTAACTGTAACATGTTTATGAGATATAAGCTGTTTTGCCGAGTAAATTGTTGGCACAAAACCAGAGTGATATAAAACAGAGCTTAACCTTGATTCTAAGGCACCAATAAAATTATCAGCCGTATAACCCTTTCTTTTGTAGGCATCTAAAAATGTACGTCTAAGCTGCTTACTTGAAATTGCATAGTAGAACTTAAATTTTTTATGTGCAGCAAACTGCTTACCAAAATCAGATAACTTCTTAAATCCAAGAATACCATGCTGACCTGGAGGGTATTTTCTTTTATTGACCGAATCTTTTGCTCTACCCCATAAGTTTACACCAAGCCTGCGACTGATTCTATACTTTCTATTGATAACAGTTGTCATACAAAAATTCTCACAATCTAACTATAAATTATTAATGATTTTAACATTAAGTGTCAACTTGTTTTTGCCACTATGATATGGTATACTTCACTTTTAAGTTTTCCTATTAATACATGAATCATCTACTACTAAAATCCATGGCAAATGCTGTCCGCTTTTTATCAATTGATGCAGTACAAAAAGCAAATTCTGGACATCCAGGTATGCCACTTGGCATGGCAGATGTTGCCACTGTATTATTTGCTAAATACCTAAACCATAACCCTGATGATTCTCAATGGATCAGTAGAGATCGTTTCGTCCTATCAAATGGTCACGGTTCAATGTTGCAATACTCTATATTATATCTGACAGGCTACATTAGTATAGATGAACTAAAAAACTTCAGGCAACTTACATCAAAAACTCCAGGTCACCCAGAATTTGGCTTAACTTCTGGTATAGAAGCAACAACAGGCCCGCTTGGTCAGGGATTTGCCACTGCTGTTGGCATGGCACTTGCTGAATCGATTCTTGAAAAGCAGTTTGAAATCAGTCACTACACTTATGTAATGCTAGGAGATGGTTGTCTTATGGAAGGTATAAGCCATGAAGCAGCGTCCCTTGCTGGGCATCTTAAATTAAATAAGCTGATAGCACTTTTTGACGACAATGACATCTCTATAGACGGCTCTACTAGCCTCTCTTGCTCTGATGATGTAGAAAAGCGTTTTTCAGCGTATGGATGGAATGTTGACAAAATCGATGGGCATGACTTTGATGCTATATCCCTTGCAATAGAGCAGGCGCAAAAGTCTGATAAACCTACACTAATCTGTTGCAAAACTATTATCGGAAAATTTTCGAGCCGTGCTGGCACATCTTCTGCTCATAGTGGTGCCTTTACAGAGGAAGATGTAAAACAGATGAGAGAAAAATTAAATTGGGACTATGAACCATTTCATGTACCAGAAGATGTGAGAAACGCTTGGATAGAAACAGTTAAGAGGGCAAAGCAAAACTATACATCCTTGATCAATAAAGAACTACAAAGAAGACTTGAGAAACGTTTGCCGAATAATATCGAGAGTGATTTGGCTGATCTGAAGAAACAAATATGTAAGCTAATGCCAAACGAAGCTACTCGATCTTCTTTCGGCAGAGTAATGGAACTATTAACTAAGTCTATGCCAGAACTAATTGGTGGCTCTGCTGATCTTACCGGTTCAAATTGTACTAAATATAAGCATATGCAGACAATAGATAGTAATAATTATAGTAGCTCTTATGTCCATTATGGAGTGAGAGAGCACGCTATGGCAGCTTGTATGAATGGTATGGCTCTTCATGGTGGAATTATTCCTTATGGTGGAACTTTTTTAGTATTTTCCGATTACTGCCGCCCTGCTATACGTCTTTCAGCTTTGATGAAACAGCAGGTTATATATGTAATGACTCATGACTCAATTGGAGTAGGAGAGGATGGTCCAACTCACCAGCCAGTAGAGCATTTAGCTTCTTTGAGAGCTATACCAAATCTGTATGTTTTTAGGCCAGCAGATGCAATTGAAACTTTGGAGTGCATTAGCATTGCACTTGAAAAAAAAGAGTCACCTGCACTATTTGCGCTTTCAAGGCAAAATATTAATTACATGCACTCTTATACTGACCAATTGGTCAACCTATCAAAATTTGGTGCATATATACTATGCGAATATTCAGGGAAGCTAGAAGTGACGATATTTGCTACCGGATCTGAAGTTGAAATTGCAGTTGAGGCAAGAGAAAAATTACAGGAAAAAGGTGTAGGTACAAGGGTCATTTCTATGCCGTGTTGGAGGCTTTTTGACGAGCAAAGTGATGAATATAAAGGGGTAGTATTAAATAATGACAGCATCAAAGTTGCAATTGAAGCTGGAAGTGAAGTGGGTTGGCATAAATATATAGGTTCAAACGGTATATTTATTGGCATGAAAAATTTTGGAGAATCAGCACCTTATGAAGCTCTTTATAAGCATTTTAATATTAGCGCTGATTATGTAGTAAAATGTGTTTGTGAATAACACTTTTTGTCATTACGCTGCGCATAAAATTACTTAATGAACTCAGCCAGTACCGTTATTATGATAAGAAAGCTAGTGAAATGTTTCGAGTAACTTTTTCTTTTCTATGAGCTACTTGACGGCAAGAATAAAGTTTTAATCATTCCATGGTTTCTGTATAATTTTCAAAACTTAATTGGTATATATGAAGGTAATAATAGGTAGCGCTAGTAAACGATTAGGAGATTCAATAGCAAGTGGGCTAAATGCTCAGCTATTCCCCAATCAGGTGTCAAGATTTGCCGATGGTGAGGTAAATGTAGAAGTAGCAAATGATCTACGTAATCAAGAAGTATATATAGTACAATCTCTTTCTTCCCCTGTAAATGATAACCTTATGGAGCTTCTGCTTACAATTGATGCAGCAAAGAGATCTGGAACCAAGAGAATAACAGCTATTATTCCTTATTACGGATACAGTAGGCAGGATAGGGTTATTAAAAACAATAATATGCAATCTGCTTTAAGTGCTAAATTAACTGCAAATCTTATTCAAACAGCTGGTGCAAACAGTGTTGCTGCTATTGATTTGCATTCAAGTCAAATTGAAGGTTTTTTTGATATACCAGTTACTAATCTAAGTTGTTTTGAAGTATTTGTTAACTCTATATACAAGGAAAACTTGGCAATAGTTGCGCCTGATGTTGGAGCAATTGGCAGAGCTCGTGCTTTTGCAAAGATTTTAGAGGAAAAACATAAGTTGGATAATGATATTGTTGTAGTAGATAAATATAGAGAAAAAGCAGGTACATCTGAGGTAATGAATGTAATCGGAGAAGTTGCAAACAAAAATTGCGTCATTGTTGATGATATAGTTGACTCTGGCGGAACATTATGTAATGCAGCTCTTGCTTTAAAAAACCGAGGAGCAAAGTCTGTAGTTTCGTGCATTACACATGGAATACTTTCAGGAAATGCAGTTGAGAAAATCTCTTCCTCTTCTCTGGATAAATTAGTAATTACGGACACCGTATTTCACAAATTTGAAAAAAATGATAAGATAGAGGTTGTTTCAATTGTAAATATTTTAATTTGCTTTATGCAAGGAGGTAAAAGTGCCAGCTAGATCAACAGAAGATGTTATCACTTCGTTAATAGAATTTGCAAATAAGAGAAAAATAACAATTACTAAGGAAGAAATGCTTAAAACTGCACAGCTTGTGAGGATTAAGTTATCCGATGATGAGATTCAATACTACTCAAAAGAACTGACAATGCTGGATTGGATACATGATACTTTGTTGAAAGTTAATACTGAAGGTGTTTCTCCTATGCGTTATGGAACTATAGATAAGGATGTCCATGTACGCGATGATATTATAAATTCTCAAAACATTAAAGAAGAAATATTATCCAATACAAAATCGGAGCATGGGTATTTCGTAGTACCGAAGGTTATAAACGATTAAGATAAAGCAAGATTTATACCGATTTTATAGATCTACTTTCAAAAATAAGACCAATCTGGTAAAGAAGCATTCGTTGGAGTAAAAACCATTTTTTGATTTTTCTTTACTAAATCTACTAAATATAATTTAGAGTTGCTTGGTGATTCTGCGTTAGTAAAGATAATTTCTCTGCCATTTGGTAGCCATGCCGGAGATTCAATTTTATGTCCCTCTGAAAGCAAGCGCTCTTCTTTGCCATCTGGCTTCATAACTCCTATGTAAAATTTTCCTGACTGAATTTTTGTAAAAGCTATCAGATCTCCTTTTGGCGACCAAACAGGTGTAGCATATCTTCCATTTCCAAAACTAATTCTCTTGGGTTTTTTGCTTTTTTTAGTGAAATCTATGATATATAGTTGCTGACTTCCACTTATATCAGAACTAAAAACCATGTACTTTTGATCTGGAGACAAAGAGGGAGAAGTACTTATAGCTGAACCTTTAGTAATTTTTTTTGTTCGTTTACTGCTTAAGTCTAGAGATAATATATTTGTTTCACCACTCAATGAGTGGGAAATAAAAAGAGATTTACCATCAGGAGAAAATCTTGGTGCAGAAATAACTCCTTCAAATGCGCTGATTATTGATTCAGTGTTATCTTTTAAATTTTTTAATATTATATAACTTTTACCATTTGTGTATGAGATATAAACAATACCCTTTCCATTTGGTGAAAATCTTGGTGTTGACACAAATTTCTCACCATTTGTTAAGTACTTTATATTACTTCCATCTTGATTCATCACAGCAATTTTACGTACGGATTTATAATTGCTATCTTTTTCTTCAGCAATATACGTGATTTTTGTGTTGAAGTGCCCTTTCTCACCAATCAGTCTATCATGTATCACATCCGAAACGAGGTGAGCAATTTTTCTCCAGTCTTTTGCCGGAAAAACAACTGACTGAGTGAGTAATTTTCTGTTTGTAAAGCTGTCAGATAAACGAAAAGATAGCTCTAAATTTCTGTTTGATACTTCACTTAAACTTATTGTGACTACAGTATCGCTTTTCCAAGACTCAACTTTCGTGTTACGTTTCACATTAAATAAGCCACAATTAGATAGATTTGTTTCAATTACTTTTGTGATGCTTTCACTTAGCTCACTTTCCACTTCTGTCTTGCATGCACATTTAGATACAACAAGATCAATATTACCAATATTGCTTTTTTTTATATCAACATATAAAACAGCTTTTGTGGAATAAGGAATAAATAACGAAATAAATAACACCAGTTGAACGAATAGCTTCATTAGATTTCTTGCATTACCTCCTTTCATCTCAGCAAATAGCTTACTTTTGAAGTTAAACTGCATGACAGTAGAGTAAATCAATTTCTGCAGTACTTGACACTGGAATGACACTCTACTGGTGGAGATTGCTCTAAAACTACAATGTTTGCCTGGGCGTTGAGATTGCACCCTTCTAGTAGATTCAAATCACAATGTTTGTATAGTTGTGTGATCTGACACTGATTTTTTTTTACGGATTCCAGTATTGCATGCTGAAATAACATCAAAGAATACATTGTTAACTTCTTACTCAAATAATGGTTAATAAAAAGAGGTATATTTCTATACCTGTTCTATTTGGACTTCAATTATAGGTCTTTTTAGTAAATATTCCTTTAAGATACTAAATATTGAACTTTCAATCTTATTTCTTATTTTTTTTATCGGTTGTGGACTAAATGCTGACTCAACCTTCTCTATGATCTTTTGCATAATGGCTGCATCTTTTTGCGCTTCGAAAACACCAGGTGCAAATACTTTTGGCTTAGCAAGCAGTTTATTTTTCTTGTTTACAACTGCTGTCACTACGATAGCTCCGGCATCTCTCATTCTCTCACGCATTTTTATAACGCTGCATTCTGGATGACGGAGTAACATACCATCAATACCAAAGTAGTTGACATCAATGGAGCTAACTTTTTCCCCATTTTCCAAATTAACAATATCACCTGGTGCAATCATTATTGCTTTTTTCACACCGCACTCTTTAGCAAACTTTACATGTGCATCCGTATGAATATACTCACCATGAACCGGAATAGACATCTTAGGTTTTATCAAAGAATACATTTCCCTTAGCTCTGCTTTTACTGGATGACCGGAAGCATGAACATTCTCTGTTTTTTCAGTAATAACTTCCACTCCCATCTCAATAAAGGCATTGAGCATGTTATGTGCACGAGTTTCATTGCCAGGAATGATTTTTGATGAAAAGATCATGGTATCACCTTGCTGCATTTTAAATGCTTGATGACTCTTAGCGGCAAGTCTTGCGGTAGCTGCCAGTGGCTCACCTTGACAACCTGTGCAAAGTAGCACCAGCTTTTCCCTTGGAAAATTTACTGCCTCCTTTGCTTCTAGAAACTCAGGAGAATCAGTTAAATAACCACTATCCTGAGCAACTTTCACTATTCTCCATAAAGATCTGCCAAGTAAAACCACTTTTCTATTTAGTGCTTTTGCAGCTTGGCTTATTGTTTCAATTCGCGCCACATTCGAGGCAAATAGCGAGACAGCAACCAATTTTTTAGACCGCTTTATTATATTGTAAATATTATTATAAATTGCACTTTCTGACTCAGGGTGATGCTTGCTTAATATATTAGTTGAATCGCAAATTGCTGCAAGTAGATCACCTTTATCGCCAATTTCTTTTAAACGCTCTATATTAGAAATTAATCCAACAACAGGTTTTGGATCAAATTTCCAGTCTCCAGTATGAAGTGCACTACCTACTTCAGTGCTAATTAATATTGAATTTGCTTCAGGAATTGAGTGAGTTACATTTATAAACTCAACGGTAAAAGGACCCAAATTTATACTGCCATTTATGTCAACCTCTTTCACAGGTACTATACCTTCTAATCGAAATTCCTTCAATTTTTCTTTGAGAAAATTAACCGTAAACTTTGTTGTATATATGGGACATTCTAATTCTTCCCACAGATGAGGCACTGCACCGCAGTGGTCTTCATGTGCATGTGTAATTATTATTCCAAGCAAATCTTTTTTTCTTTGAGCAATAAAATCTACATCAGCAATGAGCAGCTCAACACCTGGCATAGTTTCATCTGCAAAACCGATACCAAGGTCGATCATAATCCACTTACCTTGATAATGATATAGGCTAACGTTCATCCCAATTCTTCCTACTCCTCCAAGAGGAAGAAATAAAAACTCATTTTTGTTTATGTTCATTAATTTTAAATTATTAAAATGTGAGAATAGCAAAACTTCGACCTTAAATAAAGGAATTTATCACTTTTGCATAACTTAAAAAATCTTTTCACTAAAAGAGAAGGCTTTCAAATTGGTAAAAAGAATTAAATGTAGACAGCTACCTCTTTATATCACTTAGCAAATTTCTCACTTTTTTTTTACTTTTCCAAAGAATCCTTCAGATTTCTGCTCTACACTTTCATGTTCCTCTTCCTCAAGCGCTTTTAATAGCTCAATCTGCTTTTGGGTTAAATTCTTTGGATTTAAAGTCTCAACTATTACCTGTACGTATAAATCACCACGAGCATGTGAGTTCATATATGGCATACCCTTTTCCCTACAACGTAGTTTGGTACCAGTTTGAGTGCCTTCAGGGACCTTTACTTTTATTTTAGCTCCATCAATTGATTGAATATCGATTTCACCACCAAGTACTGCTAGTGTCATTCTTATAGGCACTTTACAGTGTAAATCTGCTCTATTGCGAGTGAAGATCTGATGAGTAGCTATTTTCACACATACGTATAAATCTCCGCTTTTTCCACCTCTTGCTCCAGCTTCTCCTTTACCACTGACCCTTACCTTAGCTCCTTCTTCTATGCCTTTTGGAATTGAAACGGAGATATTTACTTCATCTCTTTTACGTCCACTTCCACCGCATTTCTTACATTTATTTTGTATTATTTCTCCTTCCCCATAGCATGTAGTACACGTTCTTTCAATGGTAAAAAAGCCCTGTTGAGTTCTAATTCTACCGCTTCCCTGGCATGTGTTGCACTGAACTGGTTTGATTGCTCCTTCGCTACCTGTGCCTTGGCATGTATTACATTTTATATTTGTCACATAATGTATAGGTGCTTGTATTCCTTTAAATGCATCTTCCAAGGTAATTTTAAGGTCGTAGCGCAGATCTGCTCCAGATACTCCTGTTGTACTTCTTTTTGTTCTTGACCTACTTGTACTGCCGCCGAATCCTCCACCAAAAAAATCGTTAAATATATCACTAAAATCCCCTCCAGCTTGGCTGAAATCAAATCCACCGGAAGCACCATCGTGACCATAACGATCATAACCTGCTCTTTTTTCAGAGTCAGATAGAACTTCATATGCAGCTGTTACTTCTTTAAATTTTTCCTCTGCTTCCTTATTACCAGGATTTCTGTCAGGATGATATTTTAATGCTAGTTTTTTATATGCTTTTTTTATCTCGTCAGTACTAGCATTTCTGCTCACTTCTAGCAGATCATAGTAGTCTTTTTTGTTCATATATAATAGCTCAGTATTTTACCTTTAAAGATAGGTATTACATATATGAATTTCAAGTATGACCTCTATTTCCTATAAAATATGGTGCACCCTGAGCGACTTGAACGCCCGACCTTTTGATCCGTAGTCAAATGCTCTAATCCAACTGAGCTAAGGGTGCTTGCACAAAGCTGACTTTAACAGATTTTATAGCTTATTTCAATTGGTTTAGCTAAAAATAAAACTCTTATCATGTATGAAACCTGTAAGAAATTGTACTAGCTCTCTTAAAGGATAACTTAAGTTAACAGTTTCCAATTACTTTGATTTTAGAACCGCTATCCGAATAAGAGCTTTTCACATTATACTGCCAAGCTGCTAACAAATAGCGGAATGACGGTTATAGTTAAATCTAAACTATTTTGGCTATATCAGAAGACGGGTTATGCAGAAACCTTAAAATACTTCTTGCTTGCCAAGGAGAATAAATACATTCCTACAAACAAGCAGATACTCAATATCGATGCATAGGAAAACTTGAAAATTAAATCTTTAATATATATTGATAAGCATTTACCTGCAGAAATTTTGTATAGTAGTCCAACACAAATAATCGTACTATCAATGACCGATGCTATAATTAAAGTGATGAAATTTGCCATATGAAAATTCAATTTCGACTTTAATTCTTCAAAAACAACTATGCTTGAGAGAAGAGAGATTAAAATTGGAGTATATAGAACCAGTATCATAAAACTAAAATTTTGCAATTTAAAAAGACAGCATATCACTGTACACACTATTAAGCTGTAAGTAGCTTTGCTTCTACCATAAAACTCAACCATTGAGTTTACAACTAAAGTAGCTCCCACAAATAAGGCAGCACATATCATTAATTTATTTGAAGTGTTAAGTAAAGAAAGACTGATAAGCAAGAGTATTGATAAAATGGACATAATCACCTACCCAAATTTAATAATATGCATTTATTTTAATCAGACATTACACATAATGAAAAATTTGTCTAGCGTAATCAAAAGTTATTTAAACTAGTACCTAAGTCTTTCAAATCTATTCTTATAATATCCTTTATATTGAGAGCTTTCTCCTCTGTCACTTTTCCAATACATGAAAAAACTATACCTTTAAACAATTCTTCAAACTTCCGCTGATTTTGCGGGGCAATGGTTACTAATATTCTACTTTGCGATTCAGAAAACATTATTATCTTGTTTATTATGTCTGTATTTTGTGTTTTTCCTATTGGTACTAGTGAAAGATCAATTTCAGCACCAAGGTCTCCTGCAATTAGCGATTTTGCCAAAGCAATAATTAAGCCGCCTAAGTTTGGTGCAATTGCAGAGACAATTATGCCATCTTTTATTGCCTGGTTGTAACGTTCATACAACTTCCTAGCGCTCTTTGCATTAACTTTTGGCACGTTGTTATTATCTATTCCACTATATAACTGATATTCAGATCTACCAAGCTCATCGTGGGTTGTACCAAGCACATATATCAAGTCCCCTGGCATTTTCACATCAAGCGATACCGCATTTTCAATATTGTCTATAATTCCAATTGCTGAAATGAGTAGTGAAGGTGGTGCAGATATCATCACTTTCTCGCCATTTTCATCATATCCCTTGAAGTCATTGAACATACTGTCTTTTCCGGATATGAATGGTGTTTTAAATGCAGTTGCAAAGTCGTAACAAGCCTCTGCAGCTCTCTTTAGTTGCCACAATCTTTCTGGATTATAAGCATCACACCAGCAAAAATTATCGAGCAACGCTAGATGATTTATATTTCCTCCTGCAGCTACGTAGTTGCGTATGGCAGTGTCAATCGCACATGCTGCCATGTGATAAGTGTCAATTTCTCCATAACTTGAGCCAAATCCCTGCGATTTTACAACACCTTTGTTTGAAGAAAGGACTGGCCTCGAGACAACAGCTTCGCTGCACACTCTTCCCTTGCCTTGCAGTGGTTTCAGTATTGACGATCCTTGAACCTCATGGTCATATTGCACCACTATAAACTCTTTGCTGCGTATGTTTGGTCTGCTTAGCATTTCTTTTAGTTCAAAGGTGTCATGCAAGTAGCTGAGACTGGAATCCATTTCACGCTCAGCTCTACCATCGTATGGGTTTTGGCGTAAAATGTTTGCAGGCTTTACCTGCTGGATCCCAGTGTCAAGCACTGGGATGACAGGAAAGGATACAGCAGACTCCTTAGACCACGGTTTCGTCTGTAAATGCACTTTGGGATTACCGTCATGCAGAAATTCAGTTTCGATGTCCATTATTACTTCTCCTGGGGGACATTTAACAACGGCTTTGCCACTTTTGTTGAATTCTCCAATTACACAGACCTCCACATCATGTGTTTTCATGATTTGCTTAAACGCAGGAAGATTTTCTTCTGGCACTGCTAAGGTCATTCTCTCTTGTGATTCTGATATCCATATTTCCCACGGAGCCATACCATCGTTTTTAAGGAGAACCTTGCTCAAATCAACTTCAAATCCGTCTTTTCCCATTTCACCAATGGACGATGATAGACCGCCTGCTCCATTATCCGTTATTGCATTATAAAGACCAAGATCTCTTGCTTTTACGACGGCGTTGGATAATTTTTTTTGTGTTATAGGATCACCAATTTGCACAATTGTTGAAGGGCTGTTTCCCGACAATGCCTCTGAAGAAAAAGTTGCACCGTGAATTCCGTCCCTTCCAACTCTTCCACCAATAATTACGATTTTATCACCGTTTTTGGGTTCTTTTATGTGTGAAGGTGCATTATTTATATTCCGTGGAATAATTCCGATGCTTCCAACAAAAACTAATGGCTTTCCACAGAATCTATCGTCAAAGTATACCGATCCAAGTTGCGTTGGAATACCGGAGCAATTACCAGCAACATTAACACCGTGAATCACTTCTTTCATTATATATTTTGGTGGTAAGATTTTATCAGTACGCTCTTTATCTCTATAAAGTTTGCCTTTTGATTCTTTGGCAAAGCAAAAGTAATAAGTATTCATGATAGGTTCTGCACCTTTGCCAAAACCGACTATATCTCGATTAACTCCAAGCACTCCAGTCATTGCTCCACCGAACGGATCGAGAGCTGAAGGACTATTGTGAGTTTCAACTTTATCTACAATCAAGTAATCGTCATCAAAAATTATTCCTCCTGCGTTGTCGGAGAAAACTGACACGCATATGTTAGAATTTATCTCACGCGTTGCACGCTTAATATAATGAGCATATAGACCATCTTTTATTTCATCAATAGGGGAGCAAAAAATATTGTGTTTACAATGTTCAGACCAAGTCTGTGCCAGAGACTCAAGTTCAATATCATATGGATTTCTACCGAGTTTTTTAAAGTAATCCTTTATAGCTTTCATTGCTGCCAGCGAGAGCCCTAAAGTGCCATTACCATCGATTCCATCTCTGCTGATTTTTTCAAGCTCTTGGTCACTTACATTGAGTTTGACAGATTTTGCTCCATTATTACCTGGTGTCATCCCAGTGCTTGACACTGGAATCCATTCTTTTTTTTCCTGGTCACGCGCTGTAATGACACCAACTGGGGTATTTTGTTTACTGTAATACTTCCAATGGCAATTGCCGTTTTCTTTATGGAAAAGTGTGCAATATTCAGTAATAGGATTGAATTCCTGTTTTATGTCATCTTCGGTTGGAAAACCTCCTTGACTTAGAATCAATTTTGAACTTCTTGCCTTGATAGAAACACTTTCATCAATGTGGCGTTTGCTCATTAGATATTCTCTAACAATTTGTTTTGCCGTGTTTCCTACGTTATCGGTCATGCCAGGTAAAAAGCTTATCTCCAAGCCCCACTTTGCTTGTGATTCTATGAAGTTATATTGAACTTCTTCAAGGTTTTCATTGTAGGAATAATAACGGCAGTCTTGTATGGCTTTATTATAAAATAGCCCACAAATTTCTTCATGTAATTTTGATGGTAATTCTTTGCTTATGTAAATCAAGTAAACATTAACTACCCTTCTGCGGCTAACTTGTTCACATTTATTAAAAACTTCTATTCTGATGTTTGCCATGTAATATTGTGAAAGACTTTAATATATCATAGCATAAGAAACTGCGAGCACATTTATATTTTAAATAATTTCTATACAATAAAAGTGTTGTATTAATTGTTACTGTTAGTGGGAAGAGTTTTTACTGTTAATGTGAATGAGTCCCTTTTTGATGTGCTGGTTCAGCACATATTTTCTGAATATGAAAGAGAAAAAATTCCCGAGATAAAGATCATACTTCCCTGCAAGAGGGATGTTATAGCATTGCTGAGTGCATTCAAGAATTACAGAACTATAATTTTGCCAGAGATAGTTTCACTAGAAAACATTGATGAAGAAGATTTAATATTAAATCTTGATAGAGTTAAAGTTATCAACCCAACAAAAAGAACACTGCTACTCATTCAATTTATATTGGAGTGGAATAAAAAAAACAATGATAATTTTCCAATCGATCTGGTTTACAGTTTGCCGTCATTGCTTCAATATACCCAAATAGAGGGTGATTATCAACTTGATGAGCACTCAAAAAAAGTAGGGAATTTCATAAATTTACTTATCAAAACTTGGAGTAAAACTTTAAAAGGTTTGGGAGTAATAGATATACTAAAGCATAAGAATGACTACATAAACAATATGATAAACTTCCTGCAGAAAGATCAGCATATGATCTTTATTGGAATTGGAAAGGGTGAAATCTACAAGTTATTGATTAAGGCTATATATGACCTGCCATTTGGAAAGATAATTCTACCTAACCTGAATTTGAAAATGAACGAAAAAGATTGGAAATCACTTGATAAAAAACACTATCAACATTGCCTGAAAGATTTACTCGATTATTTAAAAGTGGATAGAAGGGATGTTAGTTTTCTGTCAGAAGCGTGTTCTGGTGTCATCCCAGTGTTAAGCACTGGGATGACAGAAGAAAGGGCTGGGATAACAGGAAGTCCTGAGGAATATCTTGATTATATCTTCGATACAACTGCTGATCTAAGTGAAGTTGGTGGCGGATCAATTGAAAATATTGAAGTCATCACTTGTGATTCAAGGGAGGAAGAAGCACAAGTGACGTCACTAATTATAAAGAATGAAGGTTATGAAAACGCTTCTTTGTTTGTCTTTGATAAATTACTTGCAGATCGTATGGCGTGTACCATATCGGAAAACTATTCTTATGTGACGCTTCTGCTTTATAGTATTGAGATTTTGAACTCAAAATGGAACGGTGTGGCATTGCTTTCTCTTCTTAAACATAGGCTAGTGACTTTTGGTTACGCTCAAGAAGAGTACACTCGTATTTTATCTGAGTTTGAGATAGAAGTATTGCGTAGCTTTAATACAAATGGTCTTAAGGATATTATTAACGCTATTAATACTTGTAAAAAGCTAAGACATAAAGAAGATATATTAATTATTATCAGTAAGTTAAAGATTATATTTAATCCTTTACTGTATCTTGTAAATTATCCCATTTTTGATGTGGCATCAGCTCATTTGCAGTGTGTTAATGTCCTTTCTAATATCAATTTTTTAGAGCTAAATGGTGAAATAGGTAATTTTACTCGTGATTTCTTAAATGCATGTGAAGATGTAGCAATAAAATGCTCCTTAGAGTTATATAGCCAAATCCTGATATTATTTTTAAAAAGGAAGTTTTTTTCTCCAGAAAATAACTTAGATAAATTCAGCTTATATCACAATAAGGTTGTAGTACTTGCTGGATTTAATGATATACCAAATTTTCAGAATCCGTTTTTGAGTGCACTGAATAGAGAAAAATTTAACCTTCCTTCTGTGCAAGAAGAGCAAGGGTACTTTTTGTATACTTTGCGCAATTTATTTGGTGCCGGCAAGGTTTATATTACGAGGCTAGTGAGTGATAGAAAATCAATTCTATTGCGCCGTTTGGAAGTTCTGTTACAAGAACCAAAATATCCTTATCGCAATTGGCTAAGAATATTAAATACACCTGAGTGCATTGTTCCATGTACTCAGCCTATGCCAAAACCTAAAACTGAAGTGAGGCAAGCAAAAATGCAAGTGATGTCTTGCAGTGCGGTAGAAAAACTGATTCGTAACCCTTATTCATTTTATGTTGAATACATACTGAACCTTAGACAGTTGAAAGACTTAAATTTTAAGCCATCGATATTGGAGTTTGGCACTATGGTACACAATATTCTTGCAAGATATTTACGCAACGAAAAGTCGCTGATGAATATTGCACGAGAAATATTCTCGTCTAATCGATTCCACTTTTCAAATATGTGGTGGGTAAGGTTGCAGAGGATAATTCAATCTTTTGTTGAGCTTGATAGGACTGGAAACAATCAAGTTGAGTTGGAGAAGAGCTTTTCCTATCCGATATTTCATATTCCAGCGCGTGACACACAACTGCGCGGATGCTGTACAACTTCCACTAAGAATAAGGGTGTCATCCCAGTGCTTGACTACTTGGATCCAAAAAATTTGATTGCAAATGAACACACCAGACAATTGTGTAATAAGAGCTGGTCAGATACTCGAATGACAGAAGAAATTTTATTGACAGCAAGATGTGATAGAGTTGAGTATCTACCAGGTGGGCAAGTAGCAATTATAGACTATAAACTTGGTTCACCACCTTCCAATGAGGAAGTTATGTCAGGATTTTTCCCGCAATTAATTTTACAAGCTTTAGCAGTGGAATACACAACAAAAAAAGAAGTCTCGGAGCTTGCTTATTGGAAACTTGATTATGATAAAATAAAGGTTATTGCTTTGAAAGATTATAGACAAAAAATGCATGAATTTCAGAATATTCTACCAGATTTCTTATCTAATTATTTAAGAGATACTACTCCCTTCATTGCCTCTCCTTATTTTGATAAATTCCTGAGATTTAACATCTACAAACAACTAGAAAGGATAGGGGAGTGGTTATAAATTATATCTCCTCTCATCCAGATCAAAATAGCTGGTTGTACAGCTGGTTTACTAAGTGCAGTAGGAGAATTACTAGATTGTGATATAGACTCATCTTTGCTAGACTCAAACAACCATAAAAAAACACTAAAAAGTGATTCAATCAATTTTAGCCATTAAAACTTGAATAGTGGCTAAAATAGCTTTAAATTGTATATTTATTTTAGAGGGGTATATGCCATCACAAAAACAGCTAAATGCGCAGCTAATTGATGCTGCTAAAAAAGGACAGCTAGATTTTGTTCAGCAAGCTATACAGGGTGGAGCAATTATTAATACAATAGATGATGATTATGGGAGAACTGCTTTAATATGGGCTGCTGACAATGGTCAACTAGAGATATTACAATACTTGATAGAAGAGGGAGCAAATGTTAATGCAGAATCTCCGGGAAACATAACTGCTCTAATTCATGCTGCTGCCCATGGTCATCTTGAGGTAGTACAACTTCTAATAGCAAATGGAGCTGATTTAAATGTGAAACGTAAAGGTCAATTCTCTGCCCTAACATATGCTATTGTAAATGGCCATACGGAGATAGCAAAGCTTCTAACTAGATATCCATTTAATAGCTAATCTTGATATGTCAATACCTCGCTTGCCTCTTCCTACTTGTATACCAGAGTTATCATCTTATTGGTATGACTGTAAGGATGAGCTCAATAAAATGAAGGAAGAAGATAGTGAATTATATAATTTTCTTGTAAGTAAGAGAATTAATGAACAGGTAAGAATTTGGACAGAGAGTGAGACAATACGAAATATTGCACAAGATAGATTAAATATAGAATACTCAATCTATGCTAAAGATTTAACAGGTAAAATAGAATTAGTGATATTTTTTCTTAACAACAGGGAAATAATCAATTCTTTATCGTGGTATTATAAGGTAAGAATTCAAACAATTGATCAGGTAAAAAGGCTACTTGATCGTTTCACAAGAGAACATGTAGAGCTTGAAGTAGAAATTGTTCCAGCACAATTAAACTTTAATACTCAAGAGTTACAACCCCCTAAACTAAAAACATTATCATTTGCACAAATGATTAACAATCATGCAGGATTATTTTCAGCTGCCAAAAATGGTCAATTAGAAACAGTAAGATACCTGATAGAAAAACAGAAAGAAGATATTAATTCAACAGATCACTATGGAAGAACTGCTCTAATGTGGGCTGCTGGAAGTGGCTATTTAGAGGTAGTAAAGTACCTGATAGAAACAGCAAAAGCAAATGTTAATGTGAAAGATGGCTATGAAAACACTGCTCTGAATTATGCTACTAGAAACGGGCATTTAGATGTAAAAGAATATCTGAAAAGTCATATACAAAAAGAGCTACGGAAGAAATACGTCTGCATTGGTGTTAGTGGTATAGTAGGTTATGTTGCAGGTATGACAATATCATGTTCTGCGGGAGCAGTGATTACAGTTTGTGCAGCATCAGCGACCGTTAGTCTAGCGTTAGGTGCAATGTTGGGTTATATGATTGTAGAAGTAAAAAAAGAGAAAGCAAACAAAGGTATAGCTTCTGCGCTTAAAGATGTTTTCACTATTCAAGCTCTAAGTAGAATAGCCTTATAGAGAGTGAAAGTAGGTTTATTGCTTAAGGTTGCATGATTGCCTTAATAACAATAAAAAAATAATAGAAGCAAAAGATATGGCTTGAAAATTTTCTAAGGTCTTCACTAAAAATGTCTCAACTTGACACTGAAATACAATTTGATTTAATTAATTCATATATGTAGGTAACGTCAAGCACTAGAAGGAGGAAATATGGATAAAAAAATTAGGATAGAATCAGATAGCTTAGGAGAAGTAAAAGTACCAAGTGAACGTTACTGGGGAGCTCAGACTCAGCGTTCTTTGGAAAATTTCAAAATTGGTACAGAGAAAATGCCAGAGCCCCTGATTAAAGCGCTAGCAATAGTAAAACTTGCAGCAGCACGTGTTAACATGAAACAGGGTAGCATAGATAATAGAGTAGGGGATGCAATCTGCACAGCGGCACAGGAGGTAATAGACGGTAAATTTAATAATCAATTTCCGCTTGTTGTTTGGCAAACCGGTTCTGGAACGCAGACCAATATGAATGTGAATGAAGTGATCAGCAATCGTGCAATAGAAATTTTGGGCGGTGATTTAGGTAGTAAGTCTCCAGTGCATCCAAATGATCATGTAAACTGTGGTCAGTCATCAAATGACACTTTTCCAACAGCAATGCATATAGCAGTAGCAGAGCAAATAAACCGCTTGCTTATTCCCAATCTTGAAGAATTATATAAAGCGCTAAATAATAAGGTTCATGAATTTAAAGATATAATAAAAGTAGGGCGTACTCATCTGCAAGATGCAACTCCTCTAACACTTGGGCAGGAATTTTCTGGCTATGCAGTTCAGATTAAAAAGGGAATAGAGAGAGTAAAGTCAACTCTAAGCAATGTATATGAACTTGCACAAGGTGGTACCGCGGTTGGCACGGGAATCAATACTAAAAAGGGTTTTGCTGAGGATTTTGCTAAAGAAGTGGCAAAAATCACTAATTTTCCATTTATTTCAGCAAAAAATAAGTTTGAAGCACTAGCAGCAAATGATGCTTTAGTTGAGCTCAGTGGAGCACTCAATACAGTAGCAGTAAGCTTGATGAAAATTGCAAATGATATAAGGCTACTTGGTTCTGGTCCAAGATGCGGGATTGGAGAAATAATGTTACCAGAAAATGAGCCTGGCTCTTCAATCATGCCGGGTAAGGTGAATCCAACTCAATGCGAAGCAGTGACTATGGTATGTGCTCAAGTTATGGGAAATCATGTTGCAGTGACAATTGGTGGCTCAAATGGTCACTTTGAATTGAACGTGTTTAAGCCGGTGATAATTTACAATGTTTTGCAGTCTATAAGACTTTTAGCTGATGCAAGTTTAAATTTTGCAGAGAAATGCGTAGTTGATATTAAAGCAAACGAAGAAAGAATAAAGGATTTACTAAATCAGTCGTTAATGCTAGTTACTATATTAAATACGCATATAGGATATGACAATGCAGCAAAAATAGCGAAGCTTGCTTATAAAGAAAATATCACTCTAAAAGAAGCAGCAGCAAAACTTCAACTGCTCACTGAGGAGGAGTTTGAAAGGATAGTGAAACCAGAGGAGATGGTAGGTTAATCTACCACCTTTTTTTGTCCCTAGTTAATTGTGGTAATATGTATGGAACTTTGCTGGTTGCTCTACATATACTCTTCTAAATCACTTAGAGCGTGGTCATTGTGATTAAAGCCATATCTCTTAACCATCTCATCTAGCGTAACAGAGCTTAGAGAGAAACTGAACTCTGGCAATGGATTCACATTTGAGGATTGCAGACTAGTGAATGGCTCTCCGCCATTTATTTGAGAGTCTAGGAAAGTTAGCTCACCTTCCAGGCTAGTATGTTCTTCTGGCACTGCACTATCATTAACTATTGAATCTTCTGGTACTATATTGCAGAATTGATTATGGAATTCAGCAAAACCCTCAAATGGAGGTACTGATATGCACTGGCGCTTTGCTGGTGGCTCCACTGTGCATATTTCTTCTAATTCACATTCTGTAAGACTATTATACGCTGTAAAATATAAGTCTTGTGATCGCTGTTTTCCAGTTATTGAACGAATTATTTGGCTATATAATTGATTCTCTTCAGCTCTTTTTCTTTTGTTTACTAACGGTTCATTTTCATAAGAAAAGTCTGGTCTACTATCAAATGTATGTTCAACAATTGTTTCCTCGAATGCAGGAGTTATAGGAGATAAATTTAACTCTGGCAAATCATCCACAATTGAGGATTGCAGACTAGTTACTCCATTTATCAAATAGTTATAATACTCTGGGGATAATTGCTCACCTTCTAGGCTATCTGATATATGCTCATTCGACGTTAAACTACTACTAACTGTTGAATTTTCTGTTACAGTATTGCAGAATTGATTATCGAATTCAGCAAAACCCAGAAATGGAATTACTGTTTGGCTACATGATTGATTCTCTTTGTCAGAAGAAAGTTCTAGTCTAGTATCAAATGTATGTTCAACAACTGTTTCCTCGAACGCAGGAGATATAAGAGAGAAATGTGCTGCTGGCAAATCATCTCTGTTTTGTATTAACGGTTCATTGGAGTTTTCAGTACTTAAGTTGCTTGAACTCTCTTTATTGCTTAAGTAAACATTCTTTAGGACAAGCTTAGCTTTGACAGTTGATTTTGTCTCTAAATTTACTTTATAATCTTCTTTTTGCTGGGGATTCAGTTGATTAAATAGGGTTTTAAATAAAGTAGATTGGGGAGAAATACAATCGAGTGTATTGAAAGCAAATTTTTTATTGTCCCAAATTTGGGAGAAAAACCCTGGACTTGAAGTCCATCCTTTTAAGAATATAATTTTAAGGTGAAAAATCTGAAAGAATGTGGAATATTATAGAAAAAGCAGTCACTCTGTATATATATCACATAGTGTGGATAACAAAATATCGATATCCAGTACTAGTTGGAGATATTGGACAGAAAGCTAAAGAAGTTGTACAAGAAGTATGTGCAAATAATCAAGTAGAAATTATCAGAGGTAGAGTTGCGTCAAGTCATGTACACGTATACGTTTCTGTACCCCATACTTAAGTATTAGTAAGTTAGTGCAGTTAATAAAAGGAAAAAGTTCCAGAAAAATCCAGCAAAACTTTCCAGAGCTAAAAAAGAGATATTGGGTTGTGGGCAGTAGGCTACTTTGTCAGGACTAGCGGAAATGTAACTGACGAAATGATAAAAAATTATATTGAAAATCACTCTAAAAAAGAAGATAAATTTGGTGACTTTCAAGTCGAAAGTTAGCATTCTATGCTCTCTCTCAATCTTTGGATTTTAATCCATAGTGGTTGAATTTGATCAGAAATTTTGCCTTCTAATGTAGTTTGAGATTTTTTATTACTTTCAAACTCTGCAACTTTTTTACTTGTAAAAACGTCTTTTCCTTCGAATTTTTGTTTAAATCCAGCAATCTTTTTAAAATCTTCAGCTATTTTTTTTTGCTGCACGATCCATTCGACCTTCAAGATTATGAATCAATTTTTTAATAATCTTCACTTCATCTTTACGCCCTTTTTGAGCTTTAAGCTCTCGGTGCAATTTAACAATAATTTTTACTTTATCTTCCAATGAAGAATTTTCTGGAAAAACATCTTTAAGTTCCCGATTCAACTCGACGATCTTTTCAAAATCTTTAGCTACTTTTTTAGCTGCACGGTTCATTCGATCTCTAAGACTACGATTTAATTTTGCACTGGCCTTCACTTTATCTTCCAATGCAGAAATATCTTCAAACTTTTTCTCGAGACTTTGTCTAGTTACTTGCCTTTTGTAAGCTTTAAGATCTAGACGCAACTCATTGATAATCTTCACTTTATCTTTCAGCGACGTGCTTTCTGGAAAAGCGCCTGCAAAAGCATCTTGAAATTTCTTCTCAATATTTGATATATCTTGAAGCTGTATCATACCTACTATATAAAAGCTTATGCTAAAATAAGTATACTAGGTAATTATGTAAAAATGATTAACATAGAAGCTTTATCATCAAAATATTATTTACTTATTAGCTTAAAATACGTAACAATATAAAAATGAAAAATAGCCGATTAGCGGTAGTATTCGATTGGGATAATACCTTAGTTGATACTCAAGATAATATTTCTAATGCCATTAAGCATACTTTAGATTTGATGGGATCTGGCAGTAAGGTTGTTGATAGAAATTCTCATGAATCAAGAAAGAGCTACATGGTCAATTTGTTTGGTGATCAGTGGAAAAAAGCGAATCAGATATATCAAAAATACCTAGATAATGCATTGTTACAAAATATTACTCTGAATGAAGGAGTAGAGAAAATGCTGCAGACACTGAAAAGCCACAATATTTACCTAGCGATAGTTAGCAATAAGAAAAATACTAATTTACGTCAAGAAGTTGCCTACTTTAAACTAGATTCTTACTTTGAAAGAATAGTTGGATCATGTGATACTGCAGAAGATAAACCATCTGCAACTCCACTGCTATTTGCACTAGAGGAGAGTACGCTACCTGTAAATAGAGAAAATGTGTTTTTTGTTGGTGACAGCATCACAGATATTCTATGTGCACAAAATGCAAATTGCTTACCTATTGTATACGGACAATCAATAAGAGGTTATGAAGATTTGTTATATTTTCAACATTTTAATAAACTTACAGAATTCATAGTAAAGTATTTGAAAGATAGGTGGTAATGACAGAGATCGCTAGTGTACACAGGCGCTTTTGCGCATATTTAATAGATGTAGCAATTTTATTAATTCCAACCTTACTAATTGTGTTGTCATTAGGGGATTTTCCATTAATTTTACACCTGTCATACATGTGTATAAATTGTGGATACTTTACATATTTTATATCTTCAACAGCTCAAGCAACTCCTGGTCAACAGTTAATGAATATATATACTATCACTTTAGATAGTTCTAAAATAGGTTTGAGCTTAGCATTTGATCGCACTATCTCTCAGTTTTTCCTTCCTATGCTAAATAATTCAATTATCACCTTTATCAAACTTTTTCAAACATCAGTAAATGCTTTAAGTACACTAGAAGTGATTATAGTGATGCTTACCTTCAGTTGGTATTTAGTTGCTTGCTTCTCTCAGAGGAAACAGGCATTTCATGATGTGCTATTTGATACGATTGTTGTGAGAAAAATGAATTGATGTTGCCTTGATTGTTATGTAGATTACATTGGTATATTAGCTAAAGAAAGGTTATGAATAAAGAAATAGTAGAACATTTAAATAAATTACTTACAAATGAGCTGACTTCTGTACGCCAGTATCTTTTGCATTCTGCGATTCTTAAAAATAGCGGAATTAATAAACTTGCAGAAAAGATGAAAAACGAGCTTAATGAAGAACTTGAGCATGCAAATAGGTTGGCAGAAAGAATTTTACTGCTTAAGGGCATGCCAAATTTTCAAGATACAAATAAAATCTCAAAGTATGAAGGAAAGTTCACAAAAGATACAATGCAGAAAATCTTAGAAGATAATTCTAACTTAGAAGAAGAAGGTATCAAGGGCATCAAAGAGGCAATTTCCGTTGCTGAAAAAGAAAAGGATTTCGTGAGTGTAATGTTATTAGAAGGACTACTGAAAAATGAGGAAGAGCACTTACATTGGATCAAAGAACAGATTGACCTTATTGAGCTTATGGGTATTGAAAATTACTTGAGAACACAAATATAGAGTGTTAAGAAAAACAGTATTTATTTTCATTATACCTTTTTTACTTCTTTTTTCACTCGGGTTATGGCAGTTATTTAGATTGAGCTGGAAGAATAATATTATCAAAAATATGGATCTTCCAGTTATTCATCTACTGCCTAGTGATAATCTTTCAAAGTTTAACTACAGAAACGTTAAAATCGACGGAATTTTAAGTGATATAGAACTATATGTTTTCGCAGGTCAACGTGGCTATCATGTGCTGTCTCCTATGTTGCTTATCAATGGACATTACATGTTAATAAATAAAGGAATAGTCAGAGAAAAAAAAGAAGAAAAAGCAAAAATTGAAAAAGTAGCTGCTGATGGCGTTTTGTATTGTGATGGTAGCAAAAATTGGTTTATCAAAAATGATATTGCTTCAAATACATGGTTTACCCTAAGTACAAAAGAGATCTCCAATGAACTAGGTATTAAGCTAGAGAAATGTATATTGTGGCAAGATAATTTTGGTGGCAAATTGACTATACAGCCAATAAAGCATCTTGAATACGCAATTACTTGGTTTGCACTTTCCTTGATTTGGCTCATTATATGCGTATTTTACTATAGGCAAAATATATATAAGTCGTAGAGATACAGTTTGGAAAAAGAAAAGCTACAAATAGAAAAAATGCAACAAAGTGGAAGAAAATACTTATTACAAGGGTTAGTGATATGTCAGTGTTGCAAATCCGTTTATTATGGAATGAGTAATGCTAAGGGAGGAAGAAGTTACTATCGTTGTCCTGGAAAACGTTTTGGTGAATGTAACAGCAAATCAATACGCGCGGATATACTAGAAGAGGTAGTATGGGAAGAAGTTAAGATGGTAAGAGAGCACATAACGAAGGAAAAGTGTGATTTATCAGAGGCAGATTGGGAGACTAAACTTAATATAATTAGAAAATTAGTTCAACGCATTGAAATTGATGATGATAATGTACATATAGTGTTTCAATTAAAAGAACTCTCTCTCGAAGGACAAAAAGAAGATATTCAACCTTGTACCAGAATTATAAAGAATGTAGTGCTATCAAATGCAATAGGAATGCATAAAGTTAGCAACGCCCTGGCTGCAATATCAGCTGCAGTGAAACTTGGAATTAGTGATGAAGAGATTAAAAAAGGTCTTTTGGAATTTAAAGGAGTAGCAAGGAGATTTTCTTTAATTGCCAATATTAAAGGTGTTAAGTTAATTGAGGATTATGCTCACCATCCAAATGAAATACAGGCAACCCTGGCAGCAGCACGTTCGATTGCTAAAAGAAAGGTAATAGGAATTATCGAGCCGCTTCGTTTTGCTCGTATTCGTAATTTTTTTGATGAGTTCGTACGAATTTTCATGATGTTTGATTATGTAATTCTCACTCCTGTCCATCCTCCAGAAGATAAGCCTATTCCTGGCTGTGGAATTGATGATATACAAAAAGCCTTGATCAGTAATGGGTTTAATGATGTGAAGATTATGAATGATGCTTTACTCATTTCACATTTTATTAGTAATTCGACAAGTTCAGGAGATGTAGTATTATTTATTGGTGCTGGTAGTAATATAGCTAAACTAGCGAAAGAAACTGCAAAGCTGCTGCTAGTAAAATAAACTTAAGCATTGGTGATTTATATGATAAAATTGTGTAGTAAAACTGGATCCCAGTGTCTAGGCAAACAACTGTACAGACATTGTGATATGGGGATAGCTTCCATTAAGAATGGTGTCATCCCAGTGCCCAGACACTGGGATCCAGAAGACTTAACTTTAAATAAGTGGCTGTATAATAAAAACTGGATTCCAGTGGGCTTTGTTGCACCACTCAAGGAAAGAACAGGCAGTTACTGATGGAATTTGTTATAAAATAGATATTTAGCCGACAAAGGAAAAATATGCCAATAAGAATGAAAGTCAGTAACTGCAATGAATATAACAAATTTCTTCAAGAAAGGGGAAATGTTTTTCATTATATCAACGATGCCATTGAAAATTGGTACGAAAATAGTCCAAAAGTAGCAGGTGGCAACAATGTCTACAGCGACAAAGTAGTGATTCTAATTCACATAATAACCTATCTATTCAGGATTGGTCTTAGGCAAACAGTGGGATTTATAGAGAAATATCTTGAGCAAATAGGGAAAATTTTGCAAATTATCAGCTATTCGCAGGCTTCAAGAAGGTTTAAAAAGCTTAATATCAAAATCAACGACTGCAGAGTTGATAAGAACGATATGGAAGATATTGAAATTGCTATAGATAGTACAGGTATCAGCATCTACAATAATATTCCAGGCCATAGTAAGGCAAATGGTACAGATAGAAAGTATCGCCGCTATGAGCAAACAAGAAAGCTACATGTAATGCTAGAGATAGGTAGTAAAAAAGTTATAGCTGCAAAATACAGTAGTGGAGTTTATTCCGACCACTATGGAGCCTGTGATCTTATTGAAAGAGTGGATACCAAGTATAACATAAGCACGATATATGCAGATAGGGCATATAATCGAAAGAAGTTATACAAACTGTGCGATGAGCTTGACATAAAGACAAGGATTCCTCCGCAAAATAATGCAGTAGAGCATCCAAAGTTGGATTATATGAATGAGAGAAATTCTACAATCAAGCTCATAAAGTCATATGATGAAGATGGTATGAAGAGGTGGAAAAAAGAGATAAATTATTGGAAGAGATCTTATATAGAAAGTTTTTTCTCGCGACTGAAGCAAATATTTGGATTTAGTTTTAGGAATAAATCTGAGATTAATCGTGAGAAGGAACTGCTACTCAAGTGTTATTTGCTTAACAAATTTACTGAAATAGGCATGGCTAAGTTTGATATAGCTTCATGAATTTATTATACATTACCCACTATCCGAAGAGCTGTGCAACAAAGCCATTCCAGTGTCAAGCACTGGAATGACACCATCTGCTACTCAAATTATCTGTTTATCTGTAGGTTGCAATGTTCGTACACTGAAATGTTACAGCGCTGGGGTGACATTTCCCGAACGTGAACACAATTGTGAATCTAGTGGAGGTTTAGCATGATGAAAAAGACGATCAGCAGTGTATTTGCAAGAGAAATTTTAGATAGCAGGGGTTACCCAACAATTGAGGTAGAAATAGAACTATGTGATGGAGCAACAGGTAGAGCCGCTGTCCCTTCTGGGGCTTCGACCGGTAAACTAGAAGCATTGGAGCTGAGAGATCAAGATGAAAAAAGGTATTGTGGTAAAGGAGTGCTGAAAGCTGTTCAATCTGTGAGTGAAGTGATAGCAAATAAAATCATTGGCATGGATGCAGCAAACCAGAGTGCAATTGATAAAGTTTTAATTGAACTAGATGGAACAAAAAATAAATCTAAACTTGGAGCAAATGCAACTTTGGGTGTGTCTCTTGCTGTTGCAAAAGCAGCAGCAAACAGTTTCAAAACACCGTTATATAAATATTTGGGCGTAGGGGAGAAGCAGATGCCAGTTCCGCTAATTAACGTCATTAATGGTGGAGTACATGCGGATAATAAACTCGATTTTCAAGAATTTATGATTCTTCCTGTTGGTGCTGAAACTTTCAGTGAAGCAATAAGAATATCTGCAGAGGTATTTCATAACTTGTGCAGCATTCTTAAGAAAAAAGGTTATAGTACAAACGTAGGAGATGAAGGTGGTTTTGCACCAAACATTGGAAGCACTGAAGAAGCTCTTAATTTGATAATTCAGGCTGTTGAATCTGCCGGTTATTCGATGAAAAATCACTTTGCACTGGGTCTTGATGTTGCTGCATCTACTTTTTATGAAGATGGAGTTTATAAATTTGAAAACAGAGAACTCACTTCAGAGGAATTGGTTCAGTATTATTTTGACCTTGTAGGCAAATATCCAATAATTTCTATAGAAGATGCAATGAATGAAGACGACTATGAAGGTTGGAAATTACTTACTGTAAAACTTGGGAATAAAGTTCAATTGGTTGGAGATGATTTATTTGTTACAAATTGTGAACTAATAAGTAAAGGAATAGAGGAGAAAATGGCAAATGCTGTACTAATCAAGCCAAACCAGATAGGAACACTTACGGAAACTTTTGCTGCTATTGAAATGGCAAAATCAAATGGCTATAGGGCTATTATTTCGCATCGCTCAGGTGAAACAGAAGACACAACGATATCCCACATATCAGTTGCGTCGAATTGTGGGCAAATAAAGACTGGCTCGCTGTCGCGTTCTGATAGGCTTGCAAAGTATAATGAATTGATGAGAATAGAAAGTTCATTAGGAGAGAATGCTAAATATTATCGCGGGTTAGCATGGATTTCATAGACGAAGTTAAATTATATTTAAAAGCAGGTGATGGTGGCGATGGCTGCGCTAGTTTTCGTCGAGAAAAATTCGTTGAATTTGGTGGCCCAAACGGTGGTAATGGGGGCAGGGGAGGAGACATAATTTTCGTCAGTGATGCAAATCTCAACACTTTGCTTAATTTTCGTTGTCGAAGACATATTAAAGCGAGTAGTGGAAAAAGTGGTACGAGTAGAGATAAATCTGGCACAGCAGGAAAAGATATTATACTTAAAGTTCCAGTTGGCACACAAATAATCGATGAAGAAAGTGAGGAAATAATAGTAGATCTTGATAAACCTGACATGGAATTTCAAGTAGTGAAAGGTGGAAAAGGTGGGCTTGGAAATACTAACTTTAAATCTGCTACTAATAGGGCACCAAGACATTTTACTCATGGTCAGCCTGGCGAAGAAAGAAATATAATATTGAAGCTAAAAGTTTTATCTGATGTTGGCATTATTGGTATGCCAAATGCAGGTAAATCTAAATTTTTAACCCGCTGCTCAAATTCTGATACGAAAGTAGGCGATTATGAATTTACTACTATAAGACCACATTTAGGTGTAGCAAAAGTAGATTATAGCGAAATTGTGATAGCAGATATTCCTGGAATAATCGCTGATGCTCATCTTGGAGTTGGGCTCGGACACAAATTTTTAAGGCACATAGAAAGGTGCAAAATTTTACTGCATTTAATTGATGTAACGCGCGATGACGTTATCTCAGCTTATAATTGTACACATAATGAACTGAAGCTTTACAATAGTGACCTTATCAAGAAGGAAGAAACTGTCGTGTTAAACAAATGCGACTTATTGGAGGAAGCAGAAATTCTTGAGAAGAAGAATCATTTAGCCAATTCTCTTGATAGAGAAGTACTGTGTTTATCAATCGACGATGATTTACAGCCCATTCTGAGGTTATTGAGTGAGAAAATGAAAAAAAGCGACCCTAAAAAAATTGATGTGTATGATCCTTTTAAGACATAAATTTTTTATTTAACAGTTGGTCACTTAAGGTAAATCCGATTCTTTCAGTATATTAAACACTGCAATTGACCTTGATCCCATTTTTAGCTATATTCACATTTGTAGGTGTCAATTCTTGGCTTGGGTAGCTTTGAATTTTCTTTAAGCACTTCGTATTGTCAATAAAAGCAACATCATTATGAGACCACATTTTTTTATGATCGAACATTTGTTTATTTAGAAATGCTACTAATTCACTTAGTGTAAGGTTAAATCTAATACCATCATTAGGGTCAAAAAATGTAAAATCATTGTTTCCATTCTTTCTTATTAACATAGAATGACCGTGAAATTGAGTTGTTGTTCTTTTAAAAGTGCAGAACTTGATATAATTTCCGTAACCAATACTATTAATATCTTTTTCAAGTATTTCTTTTTTTATACAATAAGACCCACTACTACTATTATAATTGATTATTTTTAGTTGATTAGGATATGTTAATATATTACAAGGATAAATTCCAAATAAAAATGCCAATGTTTTTTCGATTAAAGATGAGGTTTTTAATATGTGTGAATGTACTGTGTGTGTTTCTAGCTCACTGAGAATGTTTTCATATCTACTTTTTTCTGTAAGTTCTTGTGATGAGCCTATATCAAGTAGTAAATCGTGTTCAGTAACATAATTGCAAAGTATATCACATAACCCATCGAACTCTTTTTGAATTTTTGCAGTTAGGGGATATTTATAGTTAGAGGTTACATTTATTATGTCACCTTGTGAGAATTTTATATCTACTTTCTTTGCATAGAGATTGTTTATATCAAACACATTTCCCAATCTGTTAATGTTGTTTCTAATAGCATAATACATTGAAAAAATACCAACCACAGCAGATAATAGAGCAACAACACATAGAATAATGATTGTAGGTAACGTTAAACTTAAGGCAATCATGGGCATTACTGATGCTATGAAAGCTACACCAGCTATTGTTGAAATAACCAGAAGATTAGTATTACTTTTGTTAAAGATCTCTCTACTTTTCTTCATAAGAAGAAGATTTTAATACTAAGAACTAATTTATTATACTATATGTAGTAGTAAATATCAATAGAAATATTATTAATAAATCAAATTCTTTTATATAAGAAATAGGACTAGACGCTTAAAAAGCTTTTATCAAAAGCATTTGTGCTATAGAAACCTTATGTCTATTTTATTGCTAATTAAAATATATACAGCTGCAAAAAGAGCCAAATTTACCCTCATCTTAGAAAAGATTCAGAAAAAATGTAACGCACATGCGACAGAGATTAAGCATATGTGTGCACCCATTTGCGCTGAAGAAGATACGCTACATTCTTTACTTAGTTTGATTATTTGATAGAAAAGTCTGCAGACGAAGATAGATTTTGAGCTCTAAAAATACCTCTACTTTGATTATACTAAGATTAGATAAATAGGCGAAGTAATTTTTATATTAGTTTTTTAGTTGCCAATCAATTTGGAGTTCAATAACTTGACATTTATTCAATACTACTGTATAATAAACATGTGTATTTTTATACACTATGGCAATAAAATTACCTTGTAATAGGTGTATTGGACCCGAGGGCAGTACTCGGCGCCTCCACCATATTTTTGATACGGGGGCGAATAAGGATCGACATGCATAGTAAAGATGGTACCTTTGCTCGGTTAGATACCACCGCTAAGAGTTCATAATTTAGATGCAAACGATAACTTTGCTGCCGAAGACAATGTTGCATTAGCTGCTTAATTTAGGCACTATAACTTCATTGCTATAAGCACGGTTTAGGGAACGCCGGGTAACAGAAGTTCCCCCAAACATGTAAGGGTTATATGGATAAAACAGATTATCAGAAGTCGCTTAGTTATGCTAAATTTCAAGTTATCAAAAAGGCTTTGAATACTATATTAGATAATGTTTTTACTCCTCACTTAGAAATAGTATTTTTTACGCGCTTTAATGGTGTTGTCATACCAGACTACTTGAAAGAATCATACCCTACTCAAATGCTTATTATATTACAGCATCAATTTTTTGGTCTAAAAGTTCTTGAAGATAAGTTTAGCGTCAGTTTGAGCTTTCGTGGAAAACAAGAACAAGTCACTGTACCGTTTTTTGCTATTAGTGAGTTTCATGATAAAATTTCAGGAGATATTTTAGTATTTAGCGTTGATTCTGATAAAGAATACGAAAGTGAAAAATGTGCTGAAAAATCATCAAATGGTAGTATTATATCTATAGATCAACTTTACGATAAGTAGTTGCTTAATTTTATAAATAAAAAATATTGTATCTGTTCAGGATATCGACAAGACCATAGAGTAAAAGTGAGTTTATAACAAATGGTGTCATTTGAGTAGCTGACATTAGCTTTCACATAAAAAACGTTATAAAGCGCTTTCATGTTTACCAACTTAGTGCCAATCTGGATCCCAGTGGGCTTTGTTGCACCACTCAAGGAAAGAACAGGCAGTTACTGATGGAATTTGTTATAAAATAGATATTTAGCCGACAAAGGAAAAATATGCCAATAAGAATGAAAGTCAGTAACTGCAATGAATATAACAAATTTCTTCAAGAAAGGGGAAATGTTTTTCATTATATCAACGATGCCATTGAAAATTGGTACGAAAATAGTCCAAAAGTAGCAGGTGGCAACAATGTCTACAGCGACAAAGTAGTGATTCTAATTCACATAATAACCTATCTATTCAGGATTGGTCTTAGGCAAACAGTGGGATTTATAGAGAAATATCTTGAGCAAATAGGGAAAATTTTGCAAATTATCAGCTATTCGCAGGCTTCAAGAAGGTTTAAAAAGCTTAATATCAAAATCAACGACTGCAGAGTTGATAAGAACGATATGGAAGATATTGAAATTGCTATAGATAGTACAGGTATCAGCATCTACAATAATATTCCAGGCCATAGTAAGGCAAATGGTACAGATAGAAAGTATCGCCGCTATGAGCAAACAAGAAAGCTACATGTAATGCTAGAGATAGGTAGTAAAAAAGTTATAGCTGCAAAATACAGTAGTGGAGTTTATTCCGACCACTATGGAGCCTGTGATCTTATTGAAAGAGTGGATACCAAGTATAACATAAGCACGATATATGCAGATAGGGCATATAATCGAAAGAAGTTATACAAACTGTGCGATGAGCTTGACATAAAGACAAGGATTCCTCCGCAAAATAATGCAGTAGAGCATCCAAAGTTGGATTATATGAATGAGAGAAATTCTACAATCAAGCTCATAAAGTCATATGATGAAGATGGTATGAAGAGGTGGAAAAAAGAGATAAATTATTGGAAGAGATCTTATATAGAAAGTTTTTTCTCGCGACTGAAGCAAATATTTGGATTTAGTTTTAGGAATAAATCTGAGATTAATCGTGAGAAGGAACTGCTACTCAAGTGTTATTTGCTTAACAAATTTACTGAAATAGGCATGGCTAAGTTTGATATAGCTTCATGAATTTATTATACATTACCCACTATCCGAAGAGCTGTGCAACAAAGCCATCCCAGTGTCTGGGCACTTGGATGACAACAAAGGGGCTACTTGAACAGAGGCTATTTAGGTAACAAGAGGTGACAAGAAAAGAAGCGCTGGTTTCATACGTACCTGAACACTTATCCTGCATGTAATAAACATGATCAAAAAGCTATTCATACAGTACACATCTCTCCGTTAATTTATCAATAAGTTTTTTATCCACGTGGAATCAAAGGGTATAATATCTTATAGCTTATTGTTTACACCTATTTCAGCATAAAAATTATTGTGGGGCTTGATTTTATACATATCACTACACATAATAGGTTTTAGTGTAAATTAGTAATATGCATCCAATCATATACTTACTTAACCTGTTACTTGATCTTTACAGCTTCGTTCTAATATGCTCAATTGCTCTCGATTTGTTGATTAAATTGAATGTAGTTAACATGTATAATGAGATTGTAAGCAGCATAATGCAAACTTTAAACAGACTCACTTATCCTCCACTAAAGGTTATCAGAAGGTATATACAACCATTCAATGGATTAGATTTATCCGTGATGATATTGATAATAGCAATTCACTTTGTAAAATATACAATTACTTATTACTTTAAGTAGATGTTAAAAAAACAGCTAAAATCAGCGATATACTTGTCACTATTAATGTATATATATATATCGGTTTTTAGCTATAATTATAAAGATCCATCCTTAAATACAGCTACAAATCAGGAAGTAACAAATTTGGGCGGAGTAGTAGGTTCATATTTAGCTGATATATTGGTTCAATTTCTTGGACTCGCTAGTATTACAATAGCTACAACCATAGTTTACTTTTTAATTTTCAGAGCATCATTGCTGAAAATTATCTACCTAACGTTAATCAATGTAGCAATATATGCTATATTGTCGCAACTTTCGCTTGGCATTACTGCTAGATACATGCACGGTGGAATAGTCGGTAATGCTCTAATTGACCACTGCCCATTTTACATATTCACAATAGTAGCATCAATAGGTGTTGTAGGGTTGGTTGGTTGGAAGAGAACAGTTTATTCTTTACTTTTCCTATGCAAAAAAATAGCTTCCTTTTTTGCAAAGTTTCTGTTTTTCAGGTTACGTAAAACTACTGATTATTCAATAGCACCATTAGTAATAGAGGGAAAATATAGAACCACTAGACAACAACCAAAAGAAAGACAGAAAAAAGCTACCGAAGAGATTTTTAAACCACCTTCTAGCGAGTTTGAGTTTCCAAGCATTCACTTACTTTCTAAAGTAGAAGAATCTATGCAGAGAAAACAGTTGAATGCATTAGAGAGCAATAAGAATTTATCTCTGCTCGAACAGGTGCTGAGTGATTTTGGCGTGCAAGGAAAAATTATAAGTGTATGTTATGGACCGGTTGTGACTTTATACAAACTTGAACCACAAGCAGGTACAAAATCTGCAAGAGTGATTGGTCTTGCAGATGATATTGCACGTTCAATGAGTGCACTTTCTGCACGTATTTCAATAATTCGTGGACAAAATGCCATGGGAATAGAATTGCCAAACAAGGAGCGAGAGATTGTAATGCTGCGTGATTTACTTGAATCGCCAGAATACCAAAATGCAAACTTAAATCTTCCAATTGCGCTTGGCAAGGAAATAAGCGGAAAACCAGTTATTGCAGATCTGACTAAAATGCCCCACTTGCTTGTTGCCGGAACTACAGGGTCAGGTAAGTCGGTTGCAATTAACACGATGATTCTGTCGCTTGTTTATCGACTAAGTCCTGATGAATGCAAGATGATAATGATCGATCCAAAAATGCTTGAGCTTTCAATATATGATGCAATACCGCATCTAATAACACCAGTGGTAACAGAGCCAAAAAAAGCTGTTATTGCTCTTAAGTGGATCGTGAAAGAGATGGAAAATCGCTATCGTATGATGTCATATTTAAATGTGCGGAATGTAATAAACTATAATCAAAAAATTACAGAAGCGATGAATAGCGGAATAGAGTTGGAGCGCGTTGTACAGATTGGCTTTAACTCAACAACGGGTAAACCTTTATTTGAAAAAATACCACTTAAAATGGAGACATTTCCGTATATTGTGGTGATCGTAGATGAAATGGCAGATTTAATGCTTGTTGCTGGCAAAGATATAGAATGCTCTATTCAACGTTTAGCTCAGATGGCTCGTGCTGCAGGAATACACATCATAATGGCAACACAACGCCCATCTGTAGATGTGATAACAGGTGTGATAAAAGCAAACTTTCCAACGAGAATTAGTTTTGCTGTTACTTCTAAGATAGATAGCCGTACAATACTTGGTGAACAAGGGGCCGAACAGTTACTCGGTATGGGTGATATGCTTTATATGGCCTCTGGTGGTAAGATTATTCGAGTGCACGGTCCATTTGTAAGTGATGATGAGGTGCAAAATATAGTTGATCATCTGAAAACGCAAGGTGAGCCAAACTACATGGAGGAAATCACTCAAGAAGATGAAAATTCTTTCGCGGAATCAGAAGGTGAAACAGAAGATGAAGAGAACGATCTATACAAGCAAGCAGTGGCCATCATTCAGAGAGATCAAAAGGTTTCAACTAGTTACATTCAAAGGCAACTTAGAATAGGCTATAACAGAGCTGCAAATATTGTTGAAAGAATGGAGAAAGAAGGTATTGTCAGTGCTCCGAGTTACTCAGGAAAGAGAGAGATATTGGTAGAATAACCCTTAACTTAAACCAAAGAAAGTTATTTTAAGATCAATAGATCTCTTGCATAACTGGAATTCAAAAGTTCCAGCGCATGACCAGATATTTCTTATTGGATCCCAGTTGTATAGTGTTTAATACTAAATTAACTACTAAAAACGTACAATAGTAATATATTAATTAGCTAGGGGGTTAAAAATGGGTATAACCAAATTTGTATTCGGTTTTGATAAATCGGATGTAACAGCATTGCAGGAAAGTCAAAATATTGATGCTAAAAAGTTTCAAGAAGTATTTAGCGCATTAAAAGAATGGCAAGAAGCTCAAAAGATAGATGCTAAACAGTTTGAAGAGGTATTTAGTGCATTAAAAGAGTGGCAAGAAGCTCAAAAGATAGATGTTGAGCAGTTTGAAAAAGTTTTTGGTGCATTAGAAGACAAGATTGGTACTGAGCAGTTTCAAGCTATGCAAGAGCACTTAAGCGGCTTGCAAGAAAAATTTACAGGCTTAGAAGAAAAAGTAGAAACATTTGCAGACATGGTAGGGGGACAAGAACAAGCAATACTAACTTGTGCCATAGTCAGTGCTGTTGCTGCAATAGCTGTAACTAGTTTTGTTGCATTCTGTATCTATCAGGGAGTTAATCTTGATAAAGAAAAGAAAAACGACTTGTCTCAAGGTACACCAAATGGAAAAGTTGACGCAAGCAATGTTGTTAGTCATGAAACACCACTGATTGACTTTTTGAGTTGATAATGCTCTTCTTGAAGAGGTGTTACGTAAAATTTGTAACACCTTAAACTTTCTTTAGATTTTGCAGGTTTTGGTAGTAAATTTTTTAGAAAGATGTTTGTATTATAAAGTTAGTAGAGATTCTGATTTACTTAAAGTTCGTTAATTGGTATCTTTTAAAGTACAATATTCACTATAGCATGCTTAAGATCTTTTCTAAAGTTTTATTTACATTAATACTTTTGGTTTCTAGTTTCTTTACTGTACATAATGTTGAAGCGAAGTCTAAGGTAAAGCTCAGTAAGAGGTACATACCTCCTGGTAACCCTGGTGGTATAAATTTTCATGCAGATGAGGAATTTGCTGAGTCGTATAAATTATATGAAAAGCGTAGGGAGATTCTCAAGAAAAAAAAGTTACAAGTGCAATCTAATGCTAACATAAATAAAGAAGATCTAATCAAAAAATTAAAAGAAAAAAAAATTGCTAGCCTTGATAACCAGCCAAACGAGGTAGGGGCCTGTATAGTTGAAGATGAAGAGGATGCTATGATCAATCAGCATGGTATTAATCTTGCACGTTTAAAGGGTGCTGTATTTATAGATCAAGAGCCAGTTTCTCAGTATGAAAGTAAGCAGCATAAAAAAAGTGAACAACAAAAAGGGAAAAAAGTTACTTCAACACGAGAAAAAAAAGTTTCCCCTATAAATGTTACTATAAAAGAAACTCCATCAAGAAGAACGTGCTCTCATGATTCTATTACTGATCTAAATAGAACACCACAGCATAGTTTAAATGGTTCAAGTTCATTTGGCAGTGTAGTTGACACAGTAAAATAGTGTCACGATTAATAATATGCTAGATAGAGACCTGACATTGAGTGATGATGCATATGAGTCATCGCCGGTTTCCAGGCATAAAACTCATACTGTAAAAGTTGGACAAGTGAAGATAGGTGGAAATAATCCTATAGTCGTTCAATCCATGGCACTTGGTGCACATATAGATTCTGACAACATAAAAAGCAGTGCTCAGAAATATGCAAAAGAAGTAATAGAACTAGCGCATGCAGGTTCAGAATTGGTGCGAATTGCTTTGAACTCAGAGGAAGTAGCAAAAGCAATACCTTATATAGTAGAGGAAATAAATAAAGAAGGCTTTGATGGTAAGATATTAGTAGGCTGTGGACAATATGAGCTCTACAGGCTGATTCAGGATTATCCAGACAACATTAAAATTCTGGGTAAAATTAGGATAAATCCAGGTAATATAGGCTTTGGTGATAAACGTGATGAAAAATTTGAAAAAATTATAGAGTATGCAATAACGCATGATCTTCCTGTCAGAATTGGAGTAAATTGGGGTAGTCTTGATAAGTACCTTTCACAAAAATTAATGGATGAAAACTCCTTGTCTAGTAATCCAAAAACTTCTGATGTTATATTACGTAAGACGCTTGTAATGTCTGCTCTTGGTAGTGCAAAAAAAGCTGAAAAGATTGGCCTTAATGCAGAGAAAATAATCATTTCATGTAAAGTCAGTAGAGTGCAGGATTTAATTTTGGTTTATACGGCACTTGCAAAATCTTCCAATTATGCGCTGCATTTGGGTTTAACCGAAGCTGGTATGGGTAATAAAGGCATAATAAATACCACAGCAGGGCTTACTTATTTATTGCAAAATGGTATTGGAGACACTATCCGGGCTTCTTTAACTCAGCGCCCTGGTGAATCACGCACTAATGAGGTGGTAGTATGTCAGGAAATACTGCAGTCTATAGGTTTGCGCTACTTTAACCCTCAGGTGAGTTCATGTCCTGGTTGTGGACGCACAAGTAGCGATCGTTTTCGTATATTAACTAAGGAAGTAAATGGCTACATAAAAACTCATATGCCGGTATGGAAGAAAAATAATCCTGGTGTAGAGTATATGAAAGTTGCTGTTATGGGATGCATAGTAAATGGTCCTGGAGAGAGCAAACATGCAAATCTGGGGATCAGCCTGCCTGGGTATGGAGAAAAACCTGTTTCAGCAGTCTACAAAGACGGCAAATATTTCAAAACTTTACAAGGTGATAATATTTTTGAAGAATTTAAGGAAATTATTAGTGATTATGTGGAGAAGCATTACACATAAGCCTTTCACAAGTTTGTACTTAGACTACATTCTGTTTAGTGAACGTCAAATGAGACAATAAAGAACGTAAATTTAAAAAATAGATAATAGGGTTTCTTCTGCCTTTTTTTTATATGGTAAATTTCTTAATATTTAGATTGGCCCGGAGTAGTATAGAGATGTTATTCCAGTATCAAGGACTGAAGTTTCCTGATCTACAATATTTGTACAGTTATGAAATAGATGCAATTTGACATAAAAGCTTTACTTTTTGAAATTTTGGGTTACGTTTAATTTAACATATTTCAGTGGGGAATTTATTGTAAGTAGAAAGGAAGCTTTAAAAATATTAGGTTTTGAATCAAGCGATGTGCCCAGTGAACAAGAAATTAAATCAGCGTATAGAAAATTAGCCTTGAAATATCATCCTGATAAACATTCAGAAGCTGTAAAGAAACAAAATGAGGAGAAATTTAAAAAGCTAGGTTCTGCATATGAATTTCTTACTAAGGAAAGCATAGAAGAGGTTACAAATCTAACTGACGAAAATTTAAATGAAATTAATTCGCCTGAAGATTTGAGGTTTTACTTAAGTAGGGCTCTATATAATCAGGATATAAAGTTTCTTGAAAAGCTTTTTTCCAAATTCAAAAGCAGTAAAGATGGAAGATTTGGTGATTACATCAATGAAAAACTTATTTATATTTACTTTCCATTATCTATTGCTTTAATGCAAGCTAAAGATTCAAGAAATTATAGTATTTTGAAACTTCTTTTAGAAAATGGTGCTGATCCTAATATAAAGCTATTACATAATGAAGCTTCGTTATACTATTATATGGTTCTCGACGACAGCATAATTGTAGAGTTATTGTTACAATGTGGTGCTAATCCTAATATGTTAGATGAAAATGGTCGAGGTCCATTATATCAAGCAATCAATTGTGACAACGATAAACGCGAAAAATATGTAGAGTTGCTTCTAAAGTATGGTGCAGATCCTAATCAGAAGGTTAATGGCTCCAGAGTTATAGAGTGTGCTCCATATTTCACTAATAATGGTGTAATGAATTTGATTAAAACGCTTACTCTGCCATACGGTAACAATGATAAAGTTAAAAGGTTGATGGCTGAGTACGGTGGAGTTGATAGACGTTATCTACGTGATCAAACGATACTGACTTGTTGTTGCTTAACAGTAGCTTCTGCTACTTTTTTTAGTATAGCTTCTCCTTGGTGTTATATACCAACAGCAATATTTGCACTTGCCGCGTGTTTTTTCATTAAAAATGCTGTACATGCTGCATTTTTTGCAAAAGAACCTTCTACTGAGTTTACCGAAGCTAGAGCTTGTCCAGAGATTAGTAAAAGGCTATAATATCTAAAGTTTTAGTGCTGGGTAAAGATGAGAAAAAAGCATCCAGCAGACCTAAGTCAAAGGGAATGGACAAGAATAGAAAGCTACTCCAGAGTATCATACAGGAAAGGAGGAAGGTCGTCAAAGTATAGCAAAAGAGAAATATTAGAAGCAATTTTCTATGTATTGTGTATAGGTGTAAATGGCGGTATTTACTATGTGATGGGATACCAAGGAGAAAATTTAAAAAATCATATAAAGGAAGAATATGGTATGGATATTGAGATTGTCAAAAGGCCTTCATGTAGGTTCTAAGTCAACAAAGACACACCGCCTTAGCTACTACCAATGAGGGGTTTAAAGTGCAGCCAAGAAGGTGGGTTGTAGAAAGGACTTTTGCTTTAGGAATAGAAGACTATCGAAAGAATAAGATTTATTCACTGAAAATTTCATATATCTGGCTATGAGTAGAGTTATGTTAAGGAGAGAAATATGCTTGAATTCGCGAACAAGTTCTAATCATTAATGTTATACACGTTCTTTTCTTTTTCTATTCTCTCTTGTTCTTCAATACAATACATAGCAAGCGGATTAGCTTTAAGTCTTTCGACTCCTATTTCTTCTCCCGTTCCATCGCAGTAACCATAAATGCCTAATTTTATTTTTTCCAACGCCTCCTTAATTTTTTCTTTTCTATCTTTTCGGCGCTTAATTAATTCTCCATTTTCACTATCAGAATAAATACTACTATCTTCTAGATCTTGTTTCTCCAGTTCAGAGAGTATTGATTGTAACTTTAAGCTAAAGTATTCCAGTTGTTTTACGTTCATATATTCTTCATTTTCTGAAGGAACGTAATCTTCCGGTAACTTTATTTTTATTAATTTTTCCATAGCATTATCAATAAAATATATTAAAACTTATATAACTTGTAAACACAAAAAATTATACTACCCTCAAAGTAAACACTATAATTTATAATAAACATTTAAAATCCTGGTATGATTAGTTTGGTAAAAAAATTAGTAATAAATGATAATAATCTTACTTATATAGTATGTATTTTTATTATAATGTTAAGTTTATCTTCATATACACTTGAAAACAACAGTAAACAAGAAGTCATATTAACATTAACATGGATATGTGCTACATTTGTTTTGCAGATCTCTACAAATAATTTATTTACATCTGATTATCATGATGGAATATTAGAGCAAATCTTTTTACAGCCACTCTCTTCTAGGCTGATAGTTGCTTATAAAATCTTCGCTCACTGGTTGTTATTTGGGTTACCGATTTCAGTGATTTCTTTCATGTTCAGCTTTGCAATTCTAGGCAATAATATTGAACATTCAATAGCAGTTGGAGTGTCTTTATTATTTAATACGCTGATAATCATTAATATTTCAGCTACTGGAAATGCATTGATGATTGGTCGAAATAACTTAGCATCAGGAGTGTCGCAAATTCTTGTTTTGCCAATGATAATGCCAACTTTTGTATATTTCAAATTGCTAACTCAATTTGAAAATTTATCCTTGAATATTTATACACTACTAATCACCATCTTAGTTTTTGTCATTTTAATTGTTAACAGCACTATAACTACTCACATAGCATTAAAATTTGCTGTGGAGCAGGATTGAAAAAACTTACTAGTTATAGCCCTTCTCATAATAGTCCAAAAAGAGTAAGATATGGATTGATAGTAGTGGAAGGTAAGGATGCCAGTAGCAAATAGTTATGACTTAAGAAAAAAGGTAATGGAAGCATTGGATGAAGGAGAGAGTGGAGAAACTGTTGCCAAGAGATTTAAGATCGGAAAAACAACTTTATATGAGTGGAAGAAAAGACGTGAGAAAACGGGAGATTTTCAATCAAAAAAGCTTGGAAGCGTGGCATAAAATTACCGACTGGAATGCATTTGCCGAATTTGCAAATGAGCAAGGTGGCAAAACTCAGTCAGAGATGCTGGGGCAATATTAGTAGACAAACAATTCATCGAGCACTTAAAAATATAGGATTCACAAGAAAAAAAAGACCTACGGATATAAAGAAAGAAATGAAGAAAAGCGAGCTCAATTTTCAAAGGTTATAGCAACAAAAGAACCTAAAGAATTAGTGTATATAGATGAGTCTGGCATTGATAACACTGAACCTATGGGTATTGCCAGAAAGGACAGCGGTTTTATGCCCTAAAATCTGGAAAGAAAACTCAACGAATTAGCATGGTTGCAGCCTTAAGTGGAAGAAAAATAATTGCTCCGTTAACCTTTAAAGGCCACTGCAATATGGATATCTTTAATAAATGGTTTGAGCAGTTTCTGACACCGATTTTGGAACCTGGACAAACTGTTATCCTTGATAATGCTACTTTTCATAAGTCTAATAAGATTTGCTAAAGGAGTTGGTGCAGAAATTTTATATCTTCCTCCATATTCTCCAGATTTCAACAAAATTGAGCATTATTGGTTTGCTATAAAAAACAGAACCAGAAAAAACATTCCTTTATTCAAATCTTTTCGTCATGCTGTCGATTCTTCTTTCTTATGACCTTTTTGGACTATTATGGGAAGGGCTATATTTACTTGTATCTGCTTAGTTAAGGGTGTTAACTTAAGTAGAGATGGAGACATTAGACTTCTTGCATGAATTACAGCGTGTGAAACCATTATTGGATTTCAGACTGGCTGGTTATGCAAGAAATCTAATATCTATCGAAGAGTCAGAAACTTTTATAACTTACCTTTAATCAACCTAACCCATGCGTGCCAATCTCTCTCACCAAGATTGCTTTCGAAAGACAGAAGATCCTTTACGGCTTTTGAGCAAATTTCTTCACTTGGAATTGACAACTCCCTATTCATTGCTAGCATCAGGCATTGAGTTTTACAAGCTTGTTCTAAGTGATACGTATAAAACATTGCTTCTTGTATAGTCTGACCACATGTTATAGATCCATGATTGCGCATTAACATCACAAAATTTTCTTTCAAATCAGCTATTAATCTTTTTCCTTCTGTATCATCAAGTGCCAGGGAATTATAATCATGGTAAGATACCTTATTATAAAAGTGCAGCGCCCACTGACTTATTGGGAGTAATCCATCCTTGAGAGAAGAAACTGCTACAATAGAAGGTGTATGTAGATGAAAAATTGCTTGAATATCTTTCCTTGCTTGATAAATGAAGCCATGGATTACATAGCCAGTTTTATTATATTGATATTCTTTGCCTTCAATTATATTCCCATCAAACGATACTTTCATCAATGAACTTTCATCTACTTCATAAAAACGTATACCAAACGGATAAACATAAAATGACTTTTTATCTTCAGAACGTACAGAGAGATGAGTATACGTATGATCATCTAATTTAAGATAAGATAAAATTTGATAGGCGTTAACTAGGTCTCTTTTCAACTCACTATTTGTTAATAACATAGCTCTTGACTAAAATTTTCTAAAGATTTATACGTAAAAAAAAGTTTATTACAAACTAAAAGGTGAACCTACGTTAAAATACTAAGCACTTTTACTTGCCTTAGGTGATTAGAGTTTACATTTCTAGATTACATAGTATTTTAACTATAAAAGCGACTTTTTATGTAATGTTTCATATGTTTTAAAGCCTTGTTTTTATGTTATTATAATTGTAGGTTTTAATATTAAAAATAATATGATAAACGTTGAGATAAAAAAACAGCTAACAAAATTTTTCATATATATCACTGGTCTTCCAGGAAGTGGTAAACTTTCTACAGCAATAGTATTATCTAGTATGATAAATGCAGTAATTGTAAGTGGACTTGAATATAATCAAACTTCCAAAGAAGCTCGAGATAGAATATATAACACTACACATGTTATGTTTCAGGCAATAGAAGCCTATCTTATTGACTCAAAAAATTATATATTTGTTGATGAATTAATTAAAAATAATGATTACAACATAAGAATATATAACTCAGTAGTAGAACTTAGTAAAAAAATGAGCACAAAAATCCTCCCTATAGTACTTAGGTGCAATCCATTGATATTACAAGAGCGTACTATATCAAAAAAGCAAAGAAAAAATAGGAAGGTTACTAATATAAATAGTATTAAATTTAGGGAGGAAGATTTATTTGTACCACAAAATGCTATAGAGGTAGAAAATTCAAATATGAGTATAAAAGAAGTAGCAGAAGAAATAGTAAGTCAGATGTACAAACTTGGCCAAATTAATAGTGTTTACGCAATAGGCAACGATTTCATATACTGAGGCTCATTTAAATATAGAGCCTCAACTCCATTTAATTTTTGTTTATTTTTTAGTCTATAACGGACTAATAGCCCTGCATGGCTAGCATCCAACTTTGGTAAACTGCAATCCATATATGTAATGCAGTGCGTTTCAGGCTGGAGTTCACTTACTACAGCAGGATTTGATAGCGGTAACAAATTGAAATCAAATAACTGCGTATAAAACTTTTGATCATCTTCGATTATAGCTTTAATATTTTTTTTGCTATTTGTACAAAGTAGCGATATTGCATATGCTTGAGCTTCCAGGGCACTAACCCCATATAACGGCTTATTTGTAGCAAGATTTATACCTTGTGCAGTTGATATACCAACTCTGATTCCAGTAAAACTTCCTGGTCCAACTATCACTGCTAAATGGTCTATTTTATCGTAGCTGTAATTATGCTTATCAAACAAAGTATTCAGTATTTGAAAAAATGATTCTGCATGACTATTGTTTGCAGAATTGCGTTCTACAAAACAATTACCATCGTAATCAATTACTGCTATTGAACTACCAGCACCTACAGTATTAATTGCTAGAATGGACATCACTTAAGCTTATCATAGAGCTTTGTAAACATCATAGTGAACGCACCGTTACCCATAACATTTGCTGAAGTTATTATTGGGTCAAACACTATATACAATGCTGTAATTAATGAAAGCATCTCTGGGGAGAATTTAAGATACTTCTCAAGAACGGGCAACATTACCATAATCCCTCCCGCTGGAACTGCAACAATAGCAAATTTAAATAACAGAAAGTAGAGAAGGAAAGTCACATAGTCTGTTGCAGACAATGCACCACCAAAAGTCATTATCATTGATAGTATTATAATAAAAAAGCAATCACCTACTAAATGAAAGCTAGCGGTTATTGGCACAACAGATGATGCTATATCATGCTGCTTTACATTTTTTTTGCTTCCTTCAAGAGTAAGCGGCATAGCTGCATTACTAGACATTGTGCTCATTGCAGTAATAAATGCTGGTATCATATTACCTATACTAGCTATCCAGCTTGTGATCTTGAACGAATTTGCTGCTCCATATAAGAGAAAAACATAAAGGTAGGTTGCAGATGATATAATAATAAAAATTATTGAGTAATCCTTAAATATTATGGGTAAAACCTGATCATGTTCCATTTTTAAAGCAAGACCAAGTACAAACATTGGAATAATTGGCGTCAAAAATGTCTTCAAAATAAAGAGAGTTAAATCTAACATTTTGTTCGAGAGCTCTTTGCTTTTTTTTGGTAATATTGTGGACACTAATATGCTTAACACAAATCCACAAGCAAGGGCATAAAAATTAGAAAGCAATGCAGGTATCCTAAATGACCATAAAGGAACAATTGTTTCTTCATATGTTATATCTTGTATTGAATAAGTGTTTTGTGTGATGAAATGCCCAACAGAATAAGCTATTAAACTTGAAGCTAGATTCGACAAGAAAATCGTTATAATAAGTAACAATATAAACTTTATAGCCGACTGCTTAAGATTGTTAACACTACTAAAGATTAATGCAAAAACAATAAAAGGCATTATAAATAGTAAGATCTCTTTTATACTAAGGCTTATTGAATACAAGAAGGTTTTCACTTCCATTGGAACTAGATGACCAAAGAATACAACCGAAGTGATAACAGCAAGTAAGGTTAGTAATTGTAACATATTCTAATATAGCGATACCCTACGGAAATACATATGATAAATTAGCTGCTAAGTAAAGTAAAACTGCCTAGAATATTTGCATTACCTTCTAGTACTTGAATGAGATTTCAAGTTACAACGTTTCCACAAAGTATATAATTAACATCCACACCTTTGGTCAAGTTCCATTCACGCTTTATTACATTATATTCCATACCAGCCATGTTTTGCAGTATTACGTTGTTTTCCCTTAGATGATTTGCAATTTCTGATGGCTTGAGAAATTTATTCCAATTATGTGTGCCTTTTGGCAGCCAGTTTAATATGTACTCTGCGCCGACTATTGCAAGACAGAAGGATTTAATAGTTCTATTTATCGTCGATATAAAAATTAGCCCTTCTGGCTTCAACAGCTCTATTGCTTTTTTCATGAAAAACTCTAAATTATCGACATGTTCAACCACTTCCATCAACAAAACCACGTCATACTTCTTGTCATTGCTTAGCTCTTCAATGCTAGTGTGTGTGTATTCTATATTTAACCCTACTTTCTTCGCATGTGATTGTGCCACTTTTATGTTTTCCTCACATACATCTATTCCTGCAACGCTAATACCAATACGCGCCATTGACTCTGACAAAATGCCACCACCACAACCAACATCGAGCAATGATAGTTCTTTTAAATCGCATTTTTTTAATTCTTTTATTTTCTCAACGATGTATGATACTCTCACAGGATTCATCATGTGCAATGGCTTGAATTTGCCATTCTCATTCCACCATTCACCTGCTATTTTAGCGAATTTTGATATTTCATCTTCGTTATAAGTTTTTGTGGTTTTTTTCTTGCTAATATTGCTAAGTTTATCAAGGCGTTCTTTATGTCTACTTTCTTTTGAAAATTCTGTTTCGAGGAATTGTTTGACTATGTCTTTTGCTAATCCACTCGCAGTAAACCCTGCACCAAGACAAAGTATATTCGCGTTGCCATGCTCGCGAGCTAATTTTGCGATCTCAACACTATTACATAAAGCAGCGTAGATTCCTTCAAAACGATTTGCCACAGTACTCATGCCCAAACCTGTACCGCAAATTAATATTCCATAATTTGCTTTTTTGTTTGTTATATCTTCTACAACTTCAGCAGCATAGTCAGGGTAGTCTACACTCTTTTGTTCAGCAGTGCAGCCACGGTCTATCACTGTATAATCTAAAGTTTCCAAGTAAGCCTTTATTTCTGATTTTAGTTCATAACCTGCGTGGTCTGAAGCAACTGATATCACATCTGACATATAAGAAATTGCAACTTAAGGGTATTTATATGGGTAATTTATTTTGAGCTTTTTGTCAAGCTCTCCTGATCTTTCTGAATAAATTTCGAGTCAGATATGCATAAATTCTATATAATTTTTATCCTACCACTACTCATTCGGTAAAATGGATCATATAGATATTATAAAGTCAAAATTATTGTTGTCCGACATAGTAGGAAAAAAAGTTAGGTTAATAAAAAGAGGAGATAGTTTTGTTGGACTCTGCCCATTTCATAACGAAAAAACTCCATCTTTTTCGGTCAGCAATGTTAAGGGCTTATATTACTGTTTCGGTTGCTCAGCTCATGGTGATGCGTTTGAATTTATTTCACAAACTGAGGGCTTAAGTTTTAAGGAAGCGTTGGAAAAATTGTCATCTGTTGCAGGTGTTGAGTTACCCAAAAACCTCAGCTTTGCTAAAGAAAATGACAAACTGTTTTCAGCACTGAATTTAGCTGCAAGTTGGTTCGCGCAGAAAAATCGAGGTGTTATGGCTTATTTAAGGCAGCGCAAGATCTCACTCAAAATCATAGATAAATTTAAGATAGGTTATGCACCAAGTTCTGGCTTGAAGGAATATTTGAACTCCTCTGGTATTAAAGACGAGATTTTGATCGATGTTGGGTTAATAAATAAGAATTCTCGTGATTATTTCTATGATCGGCTGATATTTCCTATACACAACATCACGGGCAAAGTTATTGGTTTTGGCGGACGTGCGCTGAACTCTGAGCAACAGCCGAAGTATCTAAACAGCCCAGAGAGTCAGCTCTTTAAGAAAAGAGAAAATTTATATGGATTAAACTTTGCTTTGAGTGAAATACGCAAAAAACAGCATCTATTTGTTGTTGAAGGATATATGGATGTAATAGCACTACATCAAGCGGGAATTAGCAATACAGTTGCTCCGCTTGGTACCGCAATTTCTGCAGAGCAGATAAAAAATCTTTGGAAACTTGCTAAAGAAATTTCTATCTGTATGGATGGCGATAGTCCTGGATGTCATGCTGCTATTCGAATTGCAGAACTTGTTCTGCCGATACTGGAGCCTGGATACACATTGAAGTTCGTGACTTTGCCAAGCAACAAGGACCCATACGATATATGCAATGAACTAGAATATAAGACGGAAGATGTACTATCCGCTTTTAACCGCTCAACAGAACTGCACTCTGAATATTTATGGCATCACATAATTGGTAGCAATTTGCAAAATTATGAAAAATTTGCTCCGGAAAAATATTCAATTCTTGAGCACAAGTTCATGAAATATGTCAATGCTATCGGTAACAGCAGTATTAGAAGGTATTATAGAGATTATTTTTACAATAAGGTCAGTGAATTAAGAAGAAACTTTAAAAAGCTGATTTTTAATAGCAAAGCAACAAAAGGTGAGTATCTTTACAATAAATCTCCAGAGCTAATTGAAGCAGAGCAAAATCAGGCCATAATTTTGCGTATAGCCGTAGAATTTCCTGAAATCTTGAACCGTCCTATATTTTTTGAGCAATTTTCTCATTTCGAATTTACTAATGAGATGAAAAAATTACAACAGTGCGTAATTAATATGGTAACTAGTGAGAGCAACTTTAATAAAGAAATTCTGCTACAGGAGTCTAGTGTTATAAAGTTTATATTTGAAAAAACTAGCGTACTAAATAGTCAATTAAGTGAGAAGAGATCGGCAGAAACTGTCTGGAATAACATAGTATTACGGAAAGAATTAAATGTATTACAAGAAGAAAAAATTAAAGCAAGGCTGGGCGGTAATTTTGACTTAGAGGAAAGGCTAATAGAACAAATAAAGCAAATAGAGGATAGTATACAAGAAATGCAAATGGAATTTATTCAAAAGTAGATGGCTTAAGATGTTCAAAATTATTAGAAAAACACTGTATTAGTATTTGCTTAAAATAGCTTATTCTAGTATATTTCTGGTTTGTTCAACTACGATAAGTGTTTTCATTTCTTCCTCTTATTATCTTTCTAGCCTTATACCTTGGAAGTGGTATTTATTTTTCTTTTATCGGACTTGGTAATCCTCTTCATCAAATTTCACCGTTAGTTTGCTTATTACCAGCATTATTTTTTGCTATTCTATTTAATAAAAACAAAATTCAGCATAGCGTTGATACTCTTATAAAAGGTATGGGGAATAAAACTACTCTTACCGTGTGTTTGATTTTTCTCCTTGCTGGGGCATTTTCTACTGTTACTCAATCGCTTGGTAGTATAAATGTTATTGCTAGCTTAACTATTTGCTTTCTTCCAGCACAATTATTACTTCCTGGAATGTTTTTACTTTCTACTTTTATTTCAAGTGCAATCGGCACATCAATCGGAGTTATTGCACTTATAACACCAATAGCTGTTAATTTAGCACAAAATGGAGCTTTTGATTGTGCAGTGGGTGTTGGAGCTGTGATAGGTGGGTCTATGTTTGGCAGCAACCTTTCAATGATATCTGACACTACTATTGCTGCTACTTCTTCACAAGGAGCTTCAGTAAAGGATAAAATAAAACTCACTTTCAAGACAGGATCTGTTACAGGTCTTATAATACTTATTTATCTAGTAATAATTTCAAATAGTACAGAAGTTGTTTCTATCTCAAGTCTGAATTATTTATCCATAGTCAAAATTATCCCTTATATATCTTTAATAATTATGGGTTTATTTGAAATAAACACTCTGGTAACATTAGCTATTAATATGGTTATTGCTGGGATATTAGGAATAGCTTTTTTTGATTATTCTCTTATTGAATATTCTCGTGACATATATAGGGGTTTTTATAAGATGAATGAAGTAATGATATTTATTCTCTTCAGTAGTGGATTAAGCCACTTAATGTACGAATACAGTCAGAAAAAGATAGATAAATTCACCGATGAGGTGAATCTCACAAGAAGTCAAGCTGAACTTATGATTGCAGGAATATCATCTTTGTTTACTATTTTAGTTTCCAGCAATGTTGTTGCTATTTTATTAACTAGTAATATTGCGAAAAGGCTTGCGCAAAGATATAACATTGCACCACACCGTAGTGCGTACTTATTAGAGATATTTACTTCTATCACAAAAAGTATCTTACCTTATGGTTCTCACGTATTACTAGCAAGCAGCATTGCCTCTCTGTCACCTATCATCGTACTAACAAAAGTATATTATTGTTTTGTTTTTGCAGCAGTTGCGATAGGTGAAATAGTGATTAATGACAGACGTCATGTGGTTGTAGCTCCTCAATTACCATAAACAACTCTTCTGTAGCTTTGTGGAAATTATGCTAACCATGGATGGCTTTCTTGCATAGTACTAACAGACATATGGTTTTAGAGTATCATTATAGGGATTTGGTATTAATAATTCAGGAATACTGGGAACATATAAATTCATAAAGGGTTTTGAGTTTTTTTGCTCTACCAAATGATCTTTACGAACTTGTTATTTATTATAAATGCAATAGGAAATACTATATGAGATATGATAGTAAATATAGGTCCTAATAGGAATACAGATTACAAAAGATAGGCAATGGAATTACAAAGAGTTTGCAAATATTAGTTATTATTTGTAGAATATAGAGAAATTAGTAGAGATTTTAATAGTATGCCATCCGTTACTTTTATTTTACCTGATGGAAGTAAGAAAAGTTATGAAGCTGCAGAGGGAGAAACTCTTCTTAATTTAGCCCATAGAAGTGATCCAGATCTGCTTGAAGGTGCATGTGAAGGTTCTCTTGCTTGCTCTACATGCCATGTGATTGTTGATCCAAAATTTTATGATGTTGTAGAAACACATAATCCTATATCTGATGAGGAAAATGACATGCTGGATCTAGCTTTCGGTTTAACAGAGACATCGAGGCTTGGATGCCAAATAAAAATCACAAAAGATATTGGCGGTTTGTGCGTAACCGTGCCCAGAGGTACAAGAAATATATCATTAGATAAATAAGAGGATAATGCGTAAAATTTTTATCTATATTCTCATCTCCTTACCTTTGTTTATTCCTCTAGCGTATAGTGGTTTTTGGTATTTTTCTGCATTTAAGGTAAAAAGTCTTTTAACTGATTACATTAATGACGAAAAAGTTGATATTTCACATGATTTTAAGGGATTTCCTTTTAACCTAGTTTTTCGTGTAACGAATCCAAAATTTTCTAATGAGCAATTAACTGTTTCATCTGAAGCTTTAGTGATAAAAAACAGATTATTTGATAAGTCAGTATATATCTATATACCAAGCAATAAAGTAAACATTGCTGTCCGTAGTGATGAGAAAAAGAATATAAAGTGTCACACACACGTGAGTAGCCACTTTGTTGTTAAACTAAATGATTTACTATCTTCATTAAAATTCAACAGAAATAGCACTGTAATAGACTATATAGATACATTTCGTTACGAAGATTATGGATTAAAATGTGATGTTTTAGAAAATCAGCAAAGTGTTATAACTGAAGTGAATGATAAAAGTAATTACATTCAATTTCACTTTGATAAAGAACTGAATGAAAATACTAAACTAGAATTTGATTTTTATACTTACCGTTATAAACATACTGCAAGTCCTGAAAATTACCTTAGTGTCGACGCTAAATTAGATTATGAATTTGTAAACCATGTTTCAGCTTCTAAGATTAATTTCAACATAGAAAAATTTTTGATTGAGAGTAATAACTTTTCTATTGCTGCGAATGGTGGAGTAAGTAATTACAATTTAGTTACATCTTCATTTGAAGATAAAATCAATGTAGCCATATCAAATTATAAAGAATTAATTTCGTTTATGACTAATGATTCAAAGACTGCAGATAAATTGGAAAAATCAATATCTTCCTTATCAGAAAAAATCACTGATAACGACATTCAATTTTCAATAAAGTACGACAATAATGTAGGTTCAGGCTTTATTGGAAAATTATCCACTACTGATTTTATCACTCAATTCACCAAGAATGAGAATAGTAATTAGCTTACTTTTTACATTGATATTCCATTTAAGCATAAATGCTTTTACTTTGGATGATAAACTAAGAGACGAAAGCATGGAAGAGCGAGCAAGTAGCTTATTTGCAGTAATAAAGTGTCCAGTATGCTCTGGTGAATTATTATCCGAATCTGAGTCTCAAGTTGCATATGGTATGCGTAAGACAATTCGCAAGAAGATCAGTGATGGATATACTAACGAGCAAATAGTTTCAGAGTTAAAAAATTCTTATGGAGATTCAATTATCATTGTACCACCTGTAAAATCTAGTACCTACATTTTATGGTTTATTCCTTTTATAATTCTTCTTATTGGATGTTTTCTAATACGAAAATCAGTTCAGAAAATAGATAAAGTAGTAAAAAGATAACTATAGAGTAAAAGTGAGTTTACAACAAATGCAAGTAGATACTATAAGAACATTTGAGTTTAGATCAAAGATTGTAAGGTTAAATCTTCCATCCAAATAACCACGCACTCTACCTGCTTATCTGGGTAGACTTCTTGCACTAAGGTTTTATAGATCAACATTTGCTTTTTTATTTCATTTGATGAGGAAATAGAAACGTTATGGTGTGATTTATAGTCAATTATGATTGCTTTGTCTTCTGTTATACACAGTCTGTCTAGCCGCACTAATACTGGTTTTCCGTCAATTGTTCCACTAAGTGGAATTTCTGATTTGCCCTCCAAGTCGAACAGGTAATCATATTTTTCATTAAAGGTTAATATTTTGCTGTAAATTTCATCCTTATCTTCACTAGTGTTTATGCTATCAAGATATTTCCTAACCCAATTTTTTCTCCTGTCTTTCTCTATCTTGGGCATATATTGCAATATACTGTGAATTATTAAGCCTCTTGCATAGCTGTCTGTCGTCCCAATGCTCCTTTTTGTCATTCCAGCATTCTCATCTGTCATCCCAGTACTTGACACTGGCTTTTTTTCTCCAGGTTCCAGCGTCACGTGCTGCAATGACATTGATAGGTTTGATGGAGGTGAAATCACTGAAACATCAAAATAATCACGTTTTTTATAAATAGAAGGGTAGTTTGCATTCATGCATAGCACTTCAACTTTTTCTTTAAATATCGGCTGTAAGTATAGTTTTTTCCTCTCATATAATGCTCCATATTGAATAACTAGATCATACAAAGAGCCCTTTTGCACTGGCTCTTTGCCTAAAATGTATAACTCATCTTCAGCACGCGTAAGTGCCACGTACAGCAAACGCAAATATTCGTTATAATCCTCTAGTTTTTTCTCTCTTTTTACTTGATTACAATAAGCATTACTATTTTTGCCACACCAAAATGGTGCTTCCGTTGCATCAAACAAAATATTTTCGCTGTTTCTTGGTACCGTATTTGTGTCAACTAAAAACACTATTGGAGCTTGTAGACCTTTTGATTTATGAATTGTCATTATTCGTACAGCATTGAGTTTTGATTGCATATCGTTTTTAATCTCAGGATTATTTTCTTTGATCCACTGAACAAATGCTTGAAGAGATGGGTGCTCAAATTGCAATACGAGGTTCATAAATTCGTCTAGAATCTCGAAGCACTCAAGACCTAGCCTTGCAGCAAATTTCTTTCTGCCTGTGCGCAATATATGAGTGAATAGTGTAAGGGGGGATTTTGTCTGAGATAAATTAATTAGATAGTTTAATTCATTAGAGATAATCTCCTGATAATCTTGAAGTTTTTCCCACAACGACTGTTCTTTACGATCGTATGCAATATTGAATAAATCATCCTCAGTGAAGTTAAATAGCGGTGATTTTAAAACATTTGCAAGAGCAAGATCATTTGCCTGAAGGAGGAGGAATTCAGCCAAAGCTATTAAGTCCTGCACAGCTATGTAATCCATAATTCTAAAATAATCTCGGCCTATAACTGGTACATTTACTTTTTTTAGTTCACTTATTATGTAGTCAACTAGCGCATTTCGTTGCCGTACCAAAATCATAATGTCCCTTGGTTCTATATGGCGATCTTTGGCGACTAAAATACGCCCTTCGTTTAACCAATTGTGAATTCTTTGGGCTATTGCCTGAGCAAGTAATCGATCCGTTACTACATACTCTTTCCTCTGTGTTAAATGAATTTGTAAGGCTTGCTGCTCTTTCTCTTCATACCCTGGCAGTAACGGCCAAATTTCAATGTATCCTTGATCGGTTTCTCTATATGGAATATGTTTTATCTCGTTATCATCAAAAGATATTTCTTCACGAAAATTGTTGAATATTTTGTCTACAAGCATCAAAATTTCTGGAGTTGAGCGAAATGACTTTTCAAGTTGACATAATATCCAATCTCTACTACCAGTTTTTGTGTAAAAATACTGCTGCATGTAATTAAATAGATGGGGATTTGCTCCTTGAAATCTGTAAATTGATTGTTTTACATCACCAACAACAAATAAAGTTCTCTTTTCATCACCGCCGGTAAAAAATTCATCGCAGAGATTTGTTATAATTTTCCATTGACTAATACTATTGTCTTGTGCCTCGTCAACAAGAATGTGGTCTATTTTTTGGTCTAGATTAAACAATATCCAATCTTTATCGCCTGGATTGCTAAGAAGATTTGTTGCTAAATTGATGATATCATCATAATCAAGCAGTGCATTCTTTGATTTTTCACTATTATATAGATCAACATATACTTTAAATATACTAAGTAAACTACTGGTTCTTGCGAATATTTGATAAGAATTTATATCCTTTACATGGGTAAACAATGCATTTTGAATGCTTTCTATCATTTGCTCTACGTCTTCAAATTTTTCCAAAGCACCCTTTGTTATAATGGATGATATGCTCTTTTTTTCGTACGATTCTGATTTGAGAAATACTTTAGCTAAGTTCTCTATCTTGTTGTCATCCCAGTGCTTGACACTGGGATCCATATTTCTTTTTTTTTGGGTCCCAGTGTCAAGCACTGGGATGACAACATTTGGTACGGACGATTTTCTGCTATTACACCAATCATAAAGTATCGCACTGTAACTTTGATCTCTTTTGCTGCCCTCACTTAATATTTTAGCTAATCTTTTTATCTGCTCAATCGTTTCACTCTGTAAATCGTGAATCTTATCTGGGGCACTTAGTTTATCTTTGATATACCCTAAATTATTTTCTAGAGCTGATCTCTTTATACATAAGGTATAGAGCAAATCACTCAGCTTGTTTTCATCAAATTCAGCTGCAATGATATTTATATCGTCCTGCACAGTTTCATTATGAAGCGTTTTTTCAAATATGATGGAATGCAATTCTTTACATTCGCTCAACGTACAATTTGGAGCGATACCAGCTTCTGTAGGAAAGCTGGAGATTAATTTGTAACAAAAGGCGTGTATAGTTTGAATATTAAGACCAAGATTTTCCAGTTCAGAAAAAAGCCTTCTTGCTCTTGTTAAATAATCTTTATTTTCTCTGGTCACACACTGGGCTAATTGTTCTAAATCTGCGACCAATATACCCTCTGGATATATTGCCCACTTACTAAGTGTACTGTAAATGCGATCCTCCATTTCATTTGCTGCAGCATTGGTGAATGTTAAGCAGAGAATATTTCTCTTATTCTCTAATAGAAGTCTTAATACTCTGTCTATTAAGATCTTTGTTTTACCTGTACCAGCTGATGCACTTACCCATACAGAGAAGTTAGGATTTATGGCATTTGATCTCATTAGGAGTGTATAAAGTTTGACTGAAGTGGCATTTCAAGTATAGTAAATAAGATAGTGTTAGTGAAGATATACAGATGGAAAGTTTTTGTGTAAAGGCTCCTGCAAAGATCAATCTTTTTTTACATATTATAAATAGAGAAGAAAGAGGGTATCATTTAATTGAAAGTTTGGTTGTCTTTGCTAAACTTTCTAATTTTTTAGAGATAAAAGTAGGAGAAAAAAACTTTAGATATGATAACTCTACAGTTGAATTTGTAAATTCTGAGTTTAGAATAAATTATCGATATAATACTATAACGAGAGCAGTGAGTCTACTGCTTAGGCATGCTCCTGTACGCACTAAAGTCACTGTGAAGGTTGTAAAAAATGTACCAATTGCTGCGGGATTTGGTAGTGGTTCCTCAGATGCTGGAGCTGTGATACGCATGCTGGGAGAGCTTTGGAACATTGATAGGCAATTTTTAAATGATATAGCTTTAAGCGTTGGTGCTGATGTACCTGCAAGTATAGATAGTAAGCCAGTTTTTGTCAGAGGTGTTGGTGAGGAATTATGCCCCATTAAACAATGCTCTTTACCCACAAGTCTGGTACTTGTGAAACCGAAAAAAAAGTTTTTGAATACATCAGAAGTATTTTCCAAGTATAAAGAGGATTTCTCTCAGCCAATTAAGTGGAGTGATAACACTGAGGAGAATTTGTTAGAGCTTCTTAAAGAGACAAAAAATGACCTGCAAGAAGCAGCAATAAGTCTTGTACCTGAAATTCAGAATGTAATATCAACACTAGAGTCACAAGAAGGCTCTATACTTTCTCGTATGTCAGGTAGTGGTGTAGGGTGTTTTGGAATGTTTGATAGTGAAGAAAGTGCAAAAGCTGCAGCGGCAAATATCAAAAAGGAATATCCAGAATGGTGGGTGTGCGACACGGAATTAATGGTTTGATTTATGCCCTTAATTATCCAAGAAGAAAAATCTTATAGATGGTTACAGGGAAGAAAGATTTTGGGTAAATAATCAAGAATATCATGGCTCAATTATAATTTTTCCTGAAAAGGTGATTGAATTGAAAGAAAGTGATATAAATAACAAGGAGTATTTTAAATCTTTTTTAACAGAGGAAATAGAGATTTTGATAATAGGTACTGGTAAGATACGCGATTGTTCAATGAAGTCTTATCTTATGGAGCAAAAGAATTTAAATTTTGAATTTATGACGACGGGTTCTGCATGCAGAACCCATAACGTTTTAATATCTGAAGATAGATTTGTTGTCAGTTATCTGATAGCATGTTAGAGATATTTACACAGAGTTTTTTTATAAACAGTCTAATTGCGGTAATTATGATTAGCCTAGTCACAGGAGCTCTAGGGTCATTTATGATATGGCAAAGGTTATCGTATTTGGGTGATAGTTTGTCCCATTCTTCATTGCTTGGTATTGCACTTGCTTTGATCTTTAATATCAGCCCATCGGTAAGTATAATGCTCATTGCAATTATGTTTGCTATACTACTTTCTCTTAATTTTAATAAATTATACTCTGCTGATACGATATTGAACATAGTTACCAATGTAGTTTTATCATCGAGTTTAATACTTATGTCTTTTCTTCCATCAGGTAATAATAGTATTATTAGCTCACTTTTTGGTGACATATTAATGATTGACCAAAGTAATATAATATCAATTTTTCTAACCTCCGTAATAGTTACTTTGATATTAATATTTAGATGGCGCTATTGGCTGATGATTTCGATTAATCAAGATTTGGCAACAGTTGAGAAAGTAAATGTTAATTTTGTTAGGCTAGAATTTTTGATTATACTCGCTATCTTTATTGCAATTTCTGCTCAATTAATAGGAATATTACTCATTGCTGCATTTTTGTTAATACCTGCTGCATCAGCAAGACTCATTTCAAAAACTCCAATGCAAATGATTATTGTTGCAACAGTTTTTTCTGTGATTTCTGGAGTATCAGGTTTGATATTATCTGCAAGTTTTGACTTATTAACTGGACCTGCAATTATACTTATCGCAGCTGTGTATTTAATCATTGCTTATTTTATAAGATTGGTGTTAAGTAGATCGACTTAATTTTGGTCTCGGAAGTTCATAATTCATTAACAAATGAGTGTAACTATCTGAGCGTAAAGTAGTTTTTGCTACGTTGTTTTTATGTGCTAATTGTTAATTTGTGGAGTGAAAGATATGGCCGAAGGATTTTTTTCTAGATATATAGGACAGCCTATAAAAAATTTTTATAATTATGTTACGGGAAAGAAAGAAGTGTCTGATGATATGCAGAATACAGCAAATCAAGAAAGCTCAGAATTGTTGGAAACTGATGTGCAATCAAATGATGTACCACCAAATAGTGATAATATAATATAGATGGCATGAGAATCACGCCATCTAAAGTTAAAAAATTCCTTGAGAAACCCGATACTTTAAGTGGTGTATTAATTCATGGGAGTGACAATAGTAAGGTCGATATTTTTGTACAGGAAATAATTGCCAACTTGAATGAGTATTCAGTTCAGGTGATGGATTTTGCAGTAGTGAATAAGTCGCCTGGCTTGTTATTTTCCGAGTTGGCAAACATTTCGATGTTTACTAAAAAAAGGTTAGTTAAGCTGATAAATGTCAGTGGAAGTATATCTAAAGAGTTAAGAAACATATTGGATCATAATATAGGCGATCATTATATAGTAATGATAGCAAATGATCTTCCATATAGTTCTACAACTAAAAGTTATATGGAAAGCTCAAAAATTTTCGGTGTCATTACCTGCTATAAGGACAGCGGTAGTAATCTTTGTGATATTATATCAAGTTACTTGAAACAAAATGATATAGAGTGCACAAGTGAGATAATCTACCACTTGCAGTCTTATTTTAATCATAGCAAACTGCCTATATATTCAGAGCTTGAAAAATTAGTTTTATATCTAGGAAAAAGAAAAGATCTTAAACTTGCTGATATAGATCTATGCTTTTCAACCTCCGGCAATGATTATGTTACACTTGATAATCTGTGCTCTGCAATAGTGAGTAAAGACATGGGACAATTCATCAAAATTTCCGATGTATTGATATTACAAGAGAATTTTTCACCGATAGCATTAATCCGTATTATATCAAATTATTTTCTACGGCTAGAAAGCGTTTTGCTGTTAATACAAAATGGAATGAATGAACAAGCTGCAATTGACCAGCTGAGTCCTCCATTGTTCTTCAAACAATTGCAGAGTTTTAAATCTCATTTGAAAAGTTTGCAACTTTCAGAACTTAAGAAGATCTTAGAAAATTTGATGAGCTTGGAAGTGACTTGTAAAAGAACTGACTTGGACCATAAAATGATCTTTCAGCATGAGATTAACTATTGGTGTTATTCGTTCAGCAGAGTAGTAAAATAAGGTAGACGAGAAAAAACAACTAAATGTTGTCATGAAAGTAGCTGACACTGGGATGGCTTTGTTGCATCACTCAAGTAAAAAGAGCTAGCAGTTACTGACAAAATTCACTATAAGACAAGCATTTAACCTACGAAAGAAAAATATGTCACAAAAAATGAGAGTCAGTAACTGCCATGAATATAACAAATTTCTCCAAGAGAGGGGAAATATTTTTCATTTTATTAATGAAGCAATTGAGAATTGGTACGAAAAAGGTCCAAAAATGGCTGGTGGCAACTATATTTATAGCGATAAAGTTGTGATTTTAGTGCATATAGTCGCTAATCTCTTTAGAATTGGCTTAAGACAAACGGTAGGGTTTATAGAAGGGTATTTGCAGCAAATAGGAAAAAATTTGCAGATTATCAGCTATTCACAAGCTTCAAGGAGGTTTAGAAAACTCAATATTAAGATCAGTGACTGTAGAGTTAACAAAAATGATACGGAAGGTATTGAAATTGCCATAGATAGTACAAGTATCAGATAATACCCCTGGTCACAGTAAGGAAAATAGCGAAGTATCGCAGTTATAAACAGGTAAGAAAGCTGCATGTAATGCTGGAGATAGGTAGCAAAAAAGTCATAGCTGCAAAATATAGTAGAGGAGTTTATTCTGATCATTACGGAACCTGTGATCTTATTGAAAGAGTTGAAGCTCAATATAAGCACACTGTATGGAGATAGGGCATATAACCGAAAGAAATTATATAAATTGTGCAATGAACTTGGGATAAAGACAAAAATTCCTCTGCAAAATAATGCAGTAGAGCATCCAAAGTTAGACTATATGGCAGAGAGAAATGCTGCAATTAGACTAATAAAGTCATATGATAAAGATAATATAAAGATGTGGAAAAGGCAAATAAACTACGGAAAAAGATCTTATATAGAAAGTTTTTTCTCGCGACTGAAACAAATATTCGGATTTAATTTTCGTAACAAATCTGAGGTTAATCGTGAAAAGGAACTGCTACTCAAGTGTTATTTGCTTAACAAATTTACTGATTTTGGTATGGCTAAATTTGAAATAGTTACATGAATTTGTCGTAAATCACCACTACATGAAGTGTTATGCAACAAAGCCCACTGGGATCCAGAAATATGGGATATGTATAGAAGTTATTTTAAAATACAACGTTTTGGCGAGATTATGGATTCCAGTGTTAGCTACTTGAATGACAGGAGCAGAAACTGGAATGACAAGAAATCTAATATTTTCACATTTCCTGAACAATGCTTATTGGTGTCATTCAAAATACATTCGGTGCATTTAAACCTTTTGTATAATTCTTTGGCTTTCTTCTAACCTTGCAATAATGCTCTCTCTACCGATAAAAATTAATAATTTAGCGAGTTCTGGACCTGTTTCTGTTCCTGTTAAAGCGAGGCGCAACTGCATAAATAGATCTTTTGCCTTTATATCAATTGTCTGTCGAATATTTTTAACCCACTCTGATAATGTGTTTTCATTACAATCACCTTGAGGTAATGTGCTTAGCGCTATTTTTATAAACTCTTTATTAAGAACCACAGGTTCTATACCAAATTTGCATATTTTCCACCATTTGGCCACTTCAGAAAACTTTTCTATATTACTCCTTATAAAATACCAAAACTCTGAGCCAATTTGACTTAAACGATCTTGCACCATTTCAAATGGCATTTGTTGTAGCACTTTGCTATTTAGCTTATACATTTCACTCAAGCTGAATTGTAAAGATGCTGAACTAAATTTTTTGATATCAAATGAGTCAATTAAAGACTGCATATCAATATAAGCTTCTATCGGATCAGATGTTCCAAGCTTTGCTAAATAGCTAGTTAGCGCCATTGATTCAATCTCATCTTCTCTTATGGACTTAATATCCAGCCCGCCTTTCCGTTTCGATATTTTGCTATCATCAAAGTGTAGTAAGGGAAGGTGGGCAAAGATAGGAATTTTCGCTTTTAATGCTTGAATCATTTGAATCTGAACTGCGGTATTAGTTACATGATCTTCCCCACGTACAACATGGGTTACATTAAAGTCAATGTCATCAATAACAGAAGGTAGCATGTACGTATAAATTCCATCTTCTCTTTTTACTACAGGATCGCTGATATGAATTGTTGCAATATTTATTTCGCCTTTAACTTCATCATTCCATTTTACAGTTTTATTTCTATCCAATTTAAATCTGAAATGTGGTTTTCGTCCTTCTTGCTCATAACGAATTTTCTCTTGCTCAGTTAAAAGCAACGCACCTTTATCGTAAACAGGGGGAAGACCTTGTTTTAATTGCAATTTTCGTTTAGTGTCTAATTCTTCTCTTGTTTCATAACATGCATAAATATGACCTTCTTTCATTAACTGTAAGAACACCTCGTTATAGCGCTCAAAACGCTCTGATTGCTTAAAACTTGAATTCCAATTTATGCCAATCCATTTTAGGTCTTCTATGATATTATCTACATATTTGATATCTGAACGCTCAAGATCAGTATCATCAAAACGTAGTAAAAATTTTCCATTTTGATTACGTGTGTACATCCAACAAATGAGTGCAGTGCGTATGTTTCCTACATGTAGGTAGCCAGTTGGGCTTGGAGCGAATCTTGTTAGCATTTAAATGATTACTTTAGTTTATTTTAATTTTATATAAATGTACTGCTAAAGCAAGATTCTTCTTTGTCTTGGTGTTAGTTGCTACGAAGTACAGCGAACATGAAACCTTTTTGTTAGAGTTCCATGATCTGCCTAAAATACTCTGAAAGCACGGCTTTAGTTATTTACTCTAAATATATTATACGTATACTTGTTATTAAATTAAATTTGAAATGATAAGAAATGAGTGAATTTAAATCAATCCGCAATATTGCAATAATTGCACACGTTGACCACGGAAAAACTACTTTACTTGATAACATGTTAAAACAAAGTGGCACGTTTCGTGAGAATCAAGAAGTTCAAGAACGAGTGATGGATAGTGGTGATCAAGAACGTGAACGTGGGATTACAATACTTGCAAAATGTACGTCAATAATGTGGGGTGATGAGAAAATCAATATCATTGATACACCAGGACATGCGGATTTTGGTGGAGAAGTGGAAAGGGTGCTCTGCATGGCAGATGGTGTATTACTACTGGTTGATGCTGCAGAAGGTCCAATGCCACAGACTAAGTTTGTGTTGTCAAAAGCACTAAAGGCAAATTTAAAACCGATTGTGATAATCAATAAGGTTGATCGACCAGACAGCAGAATTGATGAAGTACTAAATGAAATATATGAGTTATTTTTTAACCTTGATGCAACCAACGAGCAACTAGATTTTCCAGTACTCTATGCTTCAGGTAGAAATGGTTGGTGTGCTAAGGAGCTATCTGATGAGAGAAAAGATTTAAGCCCATTATTTTCAACGGTGATAGATTACATAAAACCTTCCGTTTATGATCAAAATGCACCTTTTGCTATGCTAGTTACTTTACTTGAATCTGATAAATTTCTTGGCAGAATATTGACAGGAAAGATTTACCAAGGAATCGCGCAAGTTAACTCAGATCTTAAGGTAATTGATCTTGATGGTCAAGTGGTTGAGCGAGGGAGATTAACTAAGTTACTCTCATTTTCTGGCTTAAAACGCGTTCCAGTAGAGCAAGCTGTAGCTGGTGATATCATTGCCATTGCAGGACTTGAGAAAGCTTCAGTTTCAGACACTATAGCAGCACCAGAAGTTACAACTGCGATCAGCTCAACTCCAGTTGACCCGCCAACAATGGCGATTACTATAAGCGTGAATGACTCACCTTTTGCTGGGCAAGAGGGAACAAAACTTACCTCAACTGTTATAAAAGATCGTTTATATGCAGAAGCAGAAACAAACGTTGCAATTACTGTAACTTTGGCTCCAAGTGGTGAAGCATTTGAAGTAGGTGGACGTGGTGAGTTGCAGCTTGGGGTACTGATTGAAAATATGAGAAGGGAAGGTTTTGAACTTTCAGTTTCACGGCCTCGAGTGCTGTTTAAAGAAGAAGATGGCAAAAAACTTGAACCTATAGAGGAAGTAGTAATTGATGTAGATGATGAGTATAGTGGAATCATCATGGAAAAACTTAGCTTTCGAAAAGGTGAAGTAACTGACATGAGACCTTCTGGTAGTGGCAGAACTAGGTTGACATTTTTAGTGCCATCAAGGGGATTAATTGGCTATCAAGGAGAATTTTTAACTGATTCTCGCGGCACTGGTATAATCAACCGTTTATTTCACAGTTATGCTCCACATAAAGGTTCAATTTCCGGAAGGCGTAATGGGGTTTTAATTTCAACAGACAAAGGCGAAGCAGTAGCGTATGCAATTTTCAATCTGCAAGATAGGGGAATTATGTTTGTTAAGCCACAAGATAAGGTATATTGTGGTATGATTGTCGGTCAGCATAGTCGTGACAATGATTTAGAAATAAATGTACTTAAAGGTAAGCAATTAACAAACGTAAGAGCTTCAGGTAGCGATGAAGCTATAAAGCTTACTCCACCAAAAATAATGACACTGGAGGATATGATAGCATATATAGACGATGATGAATTGGTAGAAGTAACTCCAAAATCTATACGTTTGCGTAAGAAGTTCCTCGATCCAAATGAACGTAAACGTGCAGGAAGGGCGAAGAATAAAGAGTAATCAACGTTCCTGATAAAAATCTGGATGAGCTACTCGGATAACACCATCATAAAGGGAACCAGTGTCAGTTACTTGAGCAGGTATTGGGATGACAAGAGAAGGCTACAAAGGTGTCATGCAAGTGGCTCATCCAGCTTTTTTATAATCATCGAAAACATTGTATTTTAACATTACTTTTATACTTATAAGTTTCTAGGCACTGGATTTGTTGTAGACTTACTCTATCACTTTACCCTCTTATTTTACCACTCTCCTGCCTATATATTTTTATATGAGGATTTTTGCAAAAGTTTCGCATTTTTTGTAACATGATTTTCAGTATGTGTAACCTAAATGCAAATTGATCACGAAACTAGTGTAATTATTGAGGCCATAGAGAAATTTGGTGGTGAGGCAAGGCTTGTTGGTGGATGTGTTAGAGATTCAATTTTACAGCGTGACATTCACGACATCGATCTTGCTACTAATCTGCTGCCTAATCAAGCAGTTAAAGCGTTAAAACTCCGTAATATAAAAACTATTCCAACTGGCTTAAAACATGGAACTATTACTGCGATTTTAAATAAAAGATCCTTTGAGATTACAACGCTAAGGCATGATATAAAGTGTGACGGTAGACATGCGAAGGTAGAATTTACTAATGATTGGCAAGCTGATGCTTCAAGGCGCGACTTTACGTTTAATGCTCTTTATGCAGACAAATATGGCCATATATACGACTACTTTGGTGGCATTCAGGACTTAAAAGCACGAAAGTTAAACTTTATAGGTAACGCTGAAGATAGGATTAAGGAAGACTATCTACGTATTTTAAGAGCGTTTCGTTTTCACGCTAAAATATGCATAGGAGATTTAAGTGATGAAATATTGGATGTGTGCAAAAAGCATTCGCACATGATTCAAAACCTCTCTGGAGAGAGAATAAGAGAAGAAATATTTAAACTCTTGGAATGCAATGATCCTGCTCCAACACTTAAGAGCATGCAAAAATCTGATGTTTTACAAAAAATTATTCCAAAAGAAGTAAAATGCGAAATTTTATCTTCACCACTTCTTATCAACACTAAACCTCCTACAAAACCCTCAGCGTATGGCCATACGCCTTTCCTAGATCCCACAATCGATGCACTAACAAAATTAGCGTTGCTTATTAGGACTGCTGAAGATAGAGTTAGTCTTGGGGAAGAAGTGAGCAAGTTTTTACGTCTTTCAAATAAGCAAAAGAAAAAAATATTATTTTTATTATCAAACAATATCAAAACAGAGCTTTCAGAAAAAGAGCAAAAGAAATACATATCTTTATTTGGTAAGGAATTATATTGTGACTTAATGAAGATTTGTGGTATTGAGTCTGGAATAAATGTTGATGAGTATATTTCATTTGCTAAGATGTTTAACATTCCAAAATTTCCTTTATCTGGTGATGATTTAATAACTATAGGTCATCAACCAGGAAAAAATTTAGGTAGAAACTTGGAATTGCTACGACAACACTGGGAAGACAGCTCCTACACTTTAACAAAGGAGGAGCTGATACTTTATGCTAAAAGTTTTATCTAGACATTGCTTCTTGCTTCACACTTACCGGAGTGCTATTAGTGTGACTCATGGAAGGATTAGGTGTTAATTTGTATTTTTCTTTAGCTTTTTTTGTTAATTGGTATTCATTGTTTTCTTCTGAAGTTTGAACGCACATTTTCTGATCTGGGCATAAAAATTTATCTCTTATACTTGATGCCAGTTGTTGAATCTTATCTGAAAAACATTTCATTTCAGCTTTCGTTAACTTCTGCACAACAAATTTTTTGACTGAATCATTATTGCTAACACTTCCCTGAGCCAAAAATTCTTTGAAAGAATTTAGTATTGCTTTACTATCTTCTTCATTTAAATACAACTCTTTTGCGCACTCTTCAACAAAAAATACCTGTTCGATAGAATGTTTTTTACCAACTTCTGTAACAACTTTGTTAACTTGAGTTTCTATGATCGCTCTTCCAGATTTAATCAAATTCTCTTCCAACAGTGCAAGTAACTTATCACTTTCAAATTTACCATCACCTTGATTTGATAGAGACTTTATAGTTTCCTCAAGCACGTTATGGCAAAAGTGTTCTCCTTTAAATTCAGGAAAACTTTTTTTCAATTTTTCATTTTGATCAGATAAAAATTTATCGAGATTCTTATTCCCACGAAGCTTAGAGAAACCATTTGAAAATTTTGACTTAATAGAACCAGAAGTAGAGAAAATACTCTTTGTATCTGCTTTAGTTTTTTTATTAATATCTTCTGGCTTTTTACTAGAGTCTTTTTGCTTGTTTTGTAACTTTTGTTGTCTACCTTCAGCTATTAAACTTTCAATCTGTTGATTTTTTAATGTCAAATTTTCATTAAGTGTTTTTGTACTATCCGTAATAGATAATACTGCAACACTTTTCGCTTTTTCTTGTTCTGCACTCAGATGTTCAACTTGTTCTTGCAACTTTTTATTCTCCCCTTGTGAAAACTCTAATTTTTTCTCTAAATCGGCCTTTTGTTTCTTTATTTCAACGTTACTTTCTTCTAATTTCTGTGATTTTTCCTGCAATTTGTCAACTTCACTTTCTAATTCTTTTTTCTCTTTTTCAATGGTATTTAGATTAGTCTTTTCTTTCTCTAATTGTTGTTTAAGATTCTCTACTTCAGCATCTTTTTCCTTAGCTTGTTCTTTCAATTCATTAATTTCACTTTCTAAATCCTGTTTCTTTTTTTCAATGGTATTTAGATTAGTCTTTTCTTGCTCTAATTGTTGCTGAGTACTTTCCAATTCTCTTGTAAGGTCCTCTACTTCAGTATTTTTTTTCTTAGCTTGTTCTAATTCTGCTTGTTTCTCCTCAAGTTGATTTTTTAATTCCTTTATTTTAGCATCAGATTCGTCTTCTAACTTACTAACTTCATTCTCAAGTTCTGTTTTTTGCACTCGTAGGTTTTCATTCTCTTTCTTCACAGTTTCATTTATGTCTTTATTTTCATGAAATGACTTTATTAAATCCTCTTGTTCTTTTATTTTTTGGTCTTTTGTAAATATAGTTTGCTGTTGTGCATTATTTTTATTCTCCATTTCCTTTTTCTCTTGTTCTAATGTTTTATTTAATTCCGTTAAACTACCTATTTCCCCATCTTTTTCTTCTACCCTTACTGAGAGCATTTCTATTTTATTTGCAAATTCTTTGCTGCACTCAATTAATTCTTTCTGCAAATGTAATATCTCCTCAGACTTTTCCTTGAACTGTGCTAAAAATTCTTCTCCTCTTGTATCTTGTAAAAAGCATCTAATGTTTTAAGCTTAAGCATTAGGTGGAGGAGGGAAGAACTCTGTTTCCCCTCTTAGATATAAAATCTGTAAGAAAGATAAGAGTTCCCTCCTCAAAAGTATAGGCTGGACGGTATCGTAGAAAGACCTAAATGGCTCTAATTCTGTATCCACAAGGTTAGCCTTACTTTTCGTTTTAAATGGTAACGTATGGGGTTATATATGATCAACAACTTTCTTGGAATTGATGTATCAAAAGATCGCTTTGATGTTTTTCTTTCATTCATAAGTAAAAAAGAAAAGCGTGAAACTAGGAAAAGAAGCTTTAAGAACGATGATCTTGGGTTTCAAGGTCTGCTGAGTTTTCTACAAAAGCATAATGTGGAAGAAGTAAAGTCATGCATGGAGGCTACTGGTTGTTATAGCGAAGCTTTGGCTGAATTTCTGCACAATGCTGGACATTTTGTTAGTGTTGTAAATCCTTATTGTATTAAATCTTATACAAGGAGTAAACTCGTAAGACAAAAGAATGATCAGACTGATGCAGAAATTATTGCTGATTATTGCCAAAGACAGGAACCAACTCGTTGGACACCACCTTCTTCTGAAATGAAAAAATTAAAACATCTTTATCGTTGCTCAGTTGCGTTAAAAGATGAATTAGCATTAGTAAATAACCACCTAGAAAAAAAAGAGAGACTGCCTAAAGAAGTTGCAAATGCTTGGGAAGACCTTGCAATGAATATAGCTCAAAAAATAGAAACAATAAAAAACTCCGTACGTGAACTATTAAAGCAACACAAAGAGTTGTTGGAAAATTTTCAACTTCTACTGACTATTCCAGGCATAGGAGAGGAATCAGCAGTAGCTATTTTAGCTGAAATCCCTGACATAAAAGCTTTTAGAGATGCCAGACAATTGGCAGCATATACAGGAGTTATACCGAAAAATATAACATCAGGTTCATCTGTACATTCTAAACCAAGATTAAGTAAATCAGGTTCACAAACATTACGTAAGGCCCTTTTCTTTCCTGCCATAGTAGCCAAGAATCACAATCCTATCATTGTGAGTTTTTGCCAAAGACTAAAGAAGAAGGGTAAGCATAATATGGCAATTGTGGGAGCTGCAATGCGTAAGCTACTCCATATCATTTTCGGTATCCTGACATCCAAAAGTGCTTTTGATCCAAATCATATCAAGAATTACAGAACTAGGATGTTGACTGTAGTTTAAAATCAAAAAATGCTTCCAATCCATTCAACATATTCACTAACTGTAATCTGTGTACTGTTACACAATCAGAAGTATTTTTTGATTTTATGATACAGCTTGAGTAATTTTTTTGTTGACTAGCAAGACAGTATCTTTTTTCTGCAATTTTTACCAATTCACTATAGTTCTTTTTAAGTCCTGCAAGTTTAGACTTTAACTCTTCATTTTCTAATTCTAAGTCTTCAATCTGCTGTGCTTGTGCTGCAAAAAATTTAGCAAATATTTCTTTTTCCTCTCCTAATGATTTTACTTGTTCTTTAAGTTTAGTAATTTCTTTCTCTTTTTTAGTTAATTCCTGATTTAAATTTGACTGATTTTCCTCCTTCTTACTACCTTCTTTCAACTTTTCTTTTAATCTCTCATTTTCATCCTTCAATTCCTTTTCTCTGTTAGAATTTAAAAGATCATCAGTCTGAACCACATTATCTGCAATATTGTAATGTAGGATACTCTTTGCCCATTGATTCCACTTTTCTGGCAACATTCGTCCAATTGTTTTTAGATATAGCCAAGCAAGCACAGTGGATAAGCTATATTTTTTTTCCTTTTGTTTAGGTTCGTAATTAACCTTATTGTTAGCATTTAGCATAAAATTACCTAATTTTTAAAGTATTGAAGTTATATATATTAATATAATTGTTAAATAAATAATAATATAAATGTTAAATTGTGTGAAAATTTTTATAGATTTTAAGTAGAAATACACATGTTCGTAAGCACAGAATTTGCTTTTTCTATTGCTCTTGCTAACATTTCTTGTTCATTGTGCTGATTTTTCACGTTGATTACCTGAGCTGCCAAATTTGCAGGGAAAGTGACCAAACTAACTTCCCATAGCTCCACTTGTTTTAACACTCGAGCTCCGCTTTCATGATCAACATCATACTCTATTGGTATATAGCCAATCGAAAGCCCGTTAATAGTTCCAGTTTTGAGCATTAAATATGCTTCCTCTGCTTTTTGAATACCAAAAAGCAAATGTGCAGTTATATATAGGCCAATATCATTTTCGCAAATATCCGTAATATTACCTATAGGCTCGCTCGGATTGTGCTGCCAAAGAAGTTTTATCTGACTTTTATTTAAGTTATTCTTAAATGCTCCTGGTAATATCAGATCATTTTGCTTATCAACTATATTAAAAACGCTTGCATAGCCAGAAAATACTCCGTTTTCTTCTATGCTTTTTATTGATAATGGTGAATAGAGAAATTTCTTATTCATAAGTCCTCCTTGTAAATTATGGTATTGGGTTTGCCAGCGCTCTGAGCCAGCTTAAAATGTTGTATAGATTGTTTTCCTATATCTCAGGATGAGTATAAGGCACTACAATATAATTCTATTGTATGCAGTGCTTTGAAAATGTGGAAGTACTTTTTTAGTTATAAAATTTGTCATTTTATATACATAAGGGTAGGGTTTGTTGCACATTGGGTTGTTCAACAGCAGCGTTTTCCAGATTTGTAGAAACAGCTTCGTTTGTAGCTTTTCCTAGAAGGAAGCCAAATCCCAATGAAACAGCGGCTATAAAACCATTCATTAATGACTCTGTCCATGTTTCTCCCTCGTATTCTTGATAGATTTTAGAATATATCATTATTGGCTTCATTCGGGTTTAAATTTCTTCCCAACTCTTCTGATGTTTTCTCCCCAGCATCTTGGGATTTTGTTGATGAACTTTTCTGTAAGTTTTCTAATTCTTGTGCGTCCATCAACACCTCACTATTAAAGCTTAAGTACAAATTATACAGCACTATAATTGTTTAGTCAAGGTAAATACTAGTATATTAAGTAAATATTTACTATATTAATATGATTGCTTAAATTCACAACTAATTGTTTGGGGGAATAAAAAGATTGTGTTTTGTAGGTGATTTTCGTAGCGGAAGGTATTACCCCAGTTTTACAACACCCGGGGTAACGATAAAGAAGGAAGTAGGGAAAGTTATTTATAATAGTTTGAAGCTATTACAAGTTTATATGCTCTGTCCTTGAATATTTGTTTGTTCAATAGTAGTACTTTCCAAATTTGTGGAGATAGTAGCAAACATCCTTCTCGCTAAAGCCGTTGACAATGCAGCACCAATTCCAGCTCCAGTTGCAGCTATAAAACCAGGGCCTAATAATTCCATATTTGTTTCAGTGCTGCTGCTAGTTATATTGTTAATTAACATCATCGCGCCTGCTCCTAAAGCTGCTACTAACCCAATCCTTGACGGTTTACTTGTTGCATCAAGAGAATATTGTACTACTTCTCTAAGCTCTGAATTACTGTTTTTTAACGCTACTGCTATTGATGCTGGTAACATGACCATTATTGGCATGGATAATAGTCCTCCAAGTGTTGCACCAATAATTTCACTCACTTTTGATTTTCCAAGATTAACTCCTAGATTAACTCCTAAGGCTGTTATACCTAATACTCCAATTGAGGTGATAATCCTTACATTTCTCTCTTCCATTTCTCTCACATGCGCCTCATATTGTATTGTAGCTTCTGCTACCGCTAACCCAATACTATTTGGTTGCTGTGGAATCTGATTTACTCGCCCTAACTCTTGTGAAGTTTTCCCTCCAATACTTTTGACGGCATCTTCTAAGTCTAATAACGATCTGTTATTTAACCTTACGTTATCTTGACTATCACAAAAGACAATGTAGTCTAAAATTGTCATTCTCAGATTATTCATTTCTATATCATCATTAATATGATCTTTTAATATACTTATAATCTCTAATGCTCGCTCCTTCATATCTCTTTCTTCTTCTGCACTAGCTGGTGCAAGTATGAGAAAAATTATTCTAAGCAACTCTAGTTGTAAGTTTTTTAAATCCATAATAATTATCATTAATATTGAGTTAAATAATATAGTACTATAATTACTTAATTAAGATTTATATTAATATATTAAGAAATAAGCACTAAAAAATGATATCCTTAGTCGTAAAATACAAAAAGAGCGGAGCACCCAGTGCCACAACACTGGATAACGATAAAGAAGGAAGTAGAGAAAGTTATATGTAATAGTTTAAAACTATTACAAGTTTATATGCTCTGTCCTTGAATATTTGTTTGTTCAATAGTAGTACTTTCCAAATTTTGTAAAGATTCAAATTCTTCTTGCATATCCAGTATGTCTTCTATTACTTGCTGATCTTCATCTCTTTCTTCTAATTGAAATGCTGCTGCTTCTTGAGGTGCTTCTAGCAGTTTTTTTAATATTTCTGTGCGCAGTTTCTCTGTTATTGATTTCCACTGTAGCATTACTAGCATTTCATTTTGCAGCACTGACATTTTCTGTAGTGTTTTCACTTTTTCTGACAGTCCTTTATTTTCTTTTTGCAATGCTTCTATTTTTCTTTGCTGATACTGATTATCTGAATTTGTCATTGGTAATCCATGCATAACCTACTCCAAGTTAAAATTTAGACATTATTAATTAAGTGATACAGTTTCTTTAGTCAATCAATATATTATAACATTAGGATTAACAACTAAAAGAATAGAATGAAATATCAGGCAATATTCCGTATAATTAAACTTTTAAGATGGAAAAATGACAATTCGTGTAGGAATTAATGGTCTTGGTAGAATAGGCAGAAGTGTATTGCGTGCTATTTTTGAAGTAGAAAACTATAGCGAGCAAATAGAAGTTGTGGCGGTAAATGGGTCACTCAGTGCTGAGCAGCATGCACATTTGATTAAATATGACTCTGTTCATGGCAAATTTAACGGCGATATTGATTTTAACGAGTCTGAAAATTGGCTATCTATAAATAGCAGGAAATTTTCTTTATATAGAGAACGTAGCCCTGAAAATATTCCTTGGAATGTTGATGTAGTACTTGAATGCACTGGTGCATTCAACAAGCGTGCGGAAGCAGCAAAGCATAATGCAGAGAGAGTAATTGTCTCTGCTCCAGTTTCAGATGCTGATGTAACTGTAGTTTACGGCGTAAATAACGATATGCTAAAAAAGGAGCATAAAGTGATCTCAGCAGGTTCTTGTACTACAAACTGTCTGGCTCCGATTGTACACATTTTACACTCCAATTTAGGTATAAAAAGCGGTTTTATGACCACTATACATGCCTATACGAATGATCAAAATATTCTTGATGGCAACCATAGAGACTTACGTAGGGCAAGAGCTTGTGGCCTTTCTATGGTGCCAACTACAACTGGAGCAGCAAAAACAATTGGTTCTGTTATTCCTCAGTTAAAGGGTAAGCTAGATGGTACTGCTATTAGAGTTCCGGTTAGCAACGTTTCTATGGTTGATTTTAAATTTACGACTGATAAGAAGGTAACAGCTGGAGAAATAAATGAAATGTTTAAGAATTCAGCAAATCATGTGCTTTCCGTATGTAACGAGCCTTTAGTTTCAATAGACTTTGTCCATAACCCTTATAGTGCAATTGTGGATTTAGATGGTACATATGTCACAGGTGATATCTGTAGAGTTGCAGCGTGGTACGATAATGAATGGGCTTTTTCACTGAGAATGTTAGATATAGCTTTATTGTAAAGTATGAACGAAAACTCACAAAAATATGCTTCATTTTATGAGCACTTTGCGGAACTTAGAAAAAGGGTTATTTTTTGCTTTCTATTTTTTTGTGTTACCTTCGGGTTTTGTTACTACTTTAAAGAAAATATATACCGCTTTTTACTTGCACCTTTAATAGAAGTTACAAAAGATAGTGATGATTTTTCTCTAATCTATACAGACTTAACAGAAGCGTTTTTTGTATATCTCAGGGTTGCAATAATGAGTGCACTGTTGTTTTCTTTTCCTGTGTTTGCATGGCAATTCTATATGTTTCTAGCACCTGGCTTATATAAAAGAGAAAGGGCGGTGTTATTGCCATACTTAATTGCAACACCGGTTTTGTTTGTAACGGGAGCCGCTGTAGTTTACTACTACATATTTCCCTTAGCCTGGAAATTTTTTATTGCTTTTGAACATAGCGGTAAATCTTTCGGTATACCAATAGAGTTTATGCCATCAGTTAGTGAATATTTAGACCTTGTTCTTCAATTCGCGTTCGCTTTTGGTACTGCATTTCAAATTCCAGTCATACTAACCTTAATGGTGAGAGTAGGGCTAATCACTGCACAAAGTTTGTCAAATAAACGGAGAATTGCGATAGTGGTAATTTTCATTATTGCTGCAATCTTAACTCCACCTGATGTACTAAGCCAAGTAGGGCTTGCAATTCCAATGTTGGTATTATATGAGCTGTCTATTCTGATATGTAGATATATTGAGAAGAAAGCAAAGGATTGAATCAAGAATATTATTTATAAACAAAGAATGAGCACCAGAGCACTTTTTCTTGTTTGAGTGTTTTTGGCACCACAGCATTTTATTAATTTATTGACTTGTTTGCTTAAATATATAATAATTAAAGTATATTATTATTTTTAATAGGAGAGTTTTATATGCCAAAATATGAAGAGTTAAACGGAAGACAACAAAGATTATATGATCAGTTACAGACTGCGATGAAAGAAGGTGAGAATATTATTGATCTTCTTACAGGATTTTCAAAAGAGGATTTGCTGAAAATTCTTACTACTGTGAAATGTATAGAGTTGAAAGATGGTGAAGAACATACTCTAACACCGCTTGCCTACGCTATAAATCTTGAGAACTCGTTAAATAGTCTGGGAGATATTAAAAATATTCCAAGTGTAGCTAAAGAGAAAGATATATTAGAAGAAGTTCTTACTACTGCGAATATAAAGATCAAGTTTTTAGATGGTCAAGAAATTACTTTAACACCACTTGTCTATGCTATGATTCTTAATAATCAGATAGGCATTGACACTATTCTAAATATAGCCAAAAAAGATAAAGAGTTATTAGAAAAAGTTCTTACTGCTGCGAATATAAAGATCAGGCCTTCAGGTGATCAAGAACATACTCTAACACCGCTTAGCTGTGCTATAAATCTTAATAATCAGGAAGTTAGTCAGGAAAGTATTAAAGCTATTATAGATGTAGCTCAAGATAATGATATGTTAGAAGCAGTTTTCGCTAGTATAAAAAAAGATTATCCTGACAAAACTAAGAATATTTTAGAAATACTAAAAAATCAAGAGCAAGATGAAGAGCAAAAAGCTAAAATTGATGGTTGGCTAGAAATACTTGCAAAGAGTATATCTAGTTGTGAAAGTAATGAACAGTCTTCAATGGCTGAAAGCATCGTTCCTAAAACTGAAGGAAATATAACTGATGAAAGTAGTACATCTGAAATAAGTATTATGTCCGATTGTGAAAGTAATGAACAGTCTTCAATGGCTGAAAGCATCGTTCCTAAAACTGAAGGAAATATAACTAAAGATACAGTAAAAACTACTAATAAACCAATAATCATTGGTAGTGTTTGTGGTGCCATAGCTGCATTGGCAGTTGGGTTAGGATTGTATTTTGGTGCTGCATTACCGGTATTGCCTATAATTGGTATAGCTGTAGCTGCTGCTGTATTAGCTGGACTTGTTGCTGGTGGTATTACATATGTAATGTCAAATTCTAGTAAGAATCTAGATGGAGCTAATGTAGAGCAAGGAGTTAGTATAGGGTCAAGTATAACAGCGTAATTAAGTGAAAGGAAGAAGTCTATTCTTCCTTTTCTCAAAGTTTTTTTTGTTGATCATATATTCACAGCATTAAGTTCTATAGGTTGCTGCGTAAAAGATTAGGAAGTAGTTTTGTTAGTGTTGAAAATTATAGCTCTTTTCCTAATAGTGTGAACATGATGGAATAGGTAAAGTAGCGAGGAGATATAAATGCCAGCAGCATATAGTTATGATTTAAGGAAAAAAGCATTGGATGTAGGGGAAAGTAGAGCATTTGTAGCCAAGAGGTTTAAAGTTAACATTCTATGAATGGCAAAAAGGTGCAAGAAAATAGGCGATTTTAAATCAAAATGTAGATCCAATAGAGCGTGATTGATATCTTGCTAGTAATAGTGTAACAGCTTTTATTAAGATATTTTTTGCCATATGGCAGCAATAACAAAGTTAGAAAATTGATGGCTGAATATGTTGGCATTGATAAACAGTATATTATGCTTCAATCAATATTTACTTTAGTAGCTTCTACAACTTTTTTTAGTATATTGGTGCTATGTACCAACAGCAGTATTTGCACTTGCTACGTGTTTCTTTGTTAAAAATGCTGTACATGCTGCATTTTCTGCAAAAGAACTTTCTCCTGAGTTTGCCGAAATTATTACTGAAAAAGTAGTAAATAATGTTGAGCTCAATGCAGAAGACAACTCTCAATCGAGAAGCTACTTGTATGAGACTGTGTTATATAGCGAAACTAGATTTCACTTTTACACACCTAGATAAGGGGTAAAAGCAGATACTAGAATGACGAAATCGTTATTCTGCTACGCATTATCGCCGTATAACTATAGCTATATATGAACTAAAAAAGTAATATTCACTAGATCTTAATATTTTAGATCTATATTTCAATAAAATATTACAATTAGTATGAATGATCCATTTAAAAGTGAGGATTATAAAAAAAATCTCGATTCTCTGATCAAAGCTATAAAGCTAGGGAATTCAGAGAAACAATATGGTAAAACAGTAACAGATTTATCTCATGCTTTAGAGGGTTTTACAGATAAGGCAGAAGATGTAGCTAAACTTGTTATACGTGATGACTTGAATAATTGTGTAAAGAAGGCAAATAAAAAGCCATTAATTCTTAGGATATTCAATAGAATATTAGGAAGAGATGTTTCGATTAGGAATATAAGTAATTTTATAAAAGATAAATTGCCTCCTTCAACTGCTAGAACAGCAATCGAATATACAGATGTTATTCAAAAAATTTCAGATTTAGAGCGAATAGAAAGAAGTCAAGATAAATATAGGTCATATGGAATAAATTTAGAAAATAGACAGCAAAAGAAAAATCTCTTATATGAGCGAGAAGATTCAGGTTATGGAGGTTCATTAAACGAAGATCCTGAGTATGAAGAAATATCAAATTATCAAGAGGAAAAGAGCAAATCTTTAACAAAAGATTTGCGTAATCTACAATCAATTAAAGAGGAGCCGATTTATGCAACAATTCCTAAAGAACATATAGAAGCAAAAAGAGAAAATAGGAAGAAACAACAACTTCAATCTCTTGCACCACCAAAACTACCAAGAGTACCACCAGTACCAGAGAAAATGTTTACTATCAATCAAAAAATTAGACAAGAACCGAAAAAAGATAAACCTGCAGTACCACCAAAGCCTAAAGATTTAGGCGAAAAAGTAAGCACAGAGCAAAAAATAGTAGTGGAAAAATCAGCTGAGAGTAACCCTACACTACCACTAAAATCTGAAAATCAAGATGGTAAAGAATCAGCAAAAAAAGCTGATGGACCAAAAGTACTAGTAGTTGCTATGAAAAAAGAAGTGACTCGCGAGAGTAGTAAAGTAAAGGCATTAAAAGAAAGATTTGAGCGAAATCAAGTAAAGAACGTGTTGCCTGCTGAAAACAAAACTGCTTCAGTAACACAAACGGATATCAGTGTGAAGAGAAAACAATCTCGTTCATTTCCAGTAGGGAATAAAAAATCTTCGATCAACCATCTTGCCAGCAAAAATTTACCTTCCACGAATGTAAGTGTAAAAGAAATGGTTAAAAAATTTGAAGGGAGAAAAGGTGAAAGATAGTAATATTTGGGTATTTCCCTACTCATGAAAATTAGCTCTTATCATAACATTTTCACAGCCATAAGAGGAAGTTTTTATAAGATTGGGGCTAAAGAAAACTTGCATGTAAATGTATCAAGGTATAAAATTATAAATATTAAGAATGAATAGGTTAGTTATGAATCTTGTAACAAAATCCGCTATCGATTTTACTGCTTCGGCTGTTCTTGCTAGTGGAAAAATAGTTGATGATTTCTGTTTAAGTAAACATATAAAGGATAAGTATGCTGTCCTTTTTTTCTATCCACTTGATTTTACTTTTGTCTGTCCAACTGAGTTGATATCATTTAGCAACAAAATAGAAGATTTTTCAAAACGTGATGTTGAAGTGATAGGAATAAGTATAGATTCAAAATTTTCACACTATAAATGGCGAAACACTCCAGTTAATGATGGTGGTATTGGAGAGGTTAGCTACAATTTAGTGTCTGATATCAAAAAGTCTATATCAAGAGACTATGGGGTCTTATATGATGACTCAATTGCACTAAGAGCAACTTTTGTTATTGATGATAAATTTGTTGTACGTCATCAATCGATAAATGATTTTCCTTTAGGGCGTAATATCGATGAATTCATTAGAATCATTGATGCAATAAAACATAATGAAGAGCATGGTGAAGTATGTCCAGCAGGGTGGAAAAAAGGCAAGCCTGCGATGCAGGCAAGCGATGAAGGAGTGGCTGATTATCTAAACTCACACAGTGCAGAATTATAAATTGAGTACAAAAGTTCTTATTATTGGATCTGGAGCAGCGGGTTATGCTGCTGCTATATATGCAGCACGTGCAAATTTAGAGCCAATTGTAGTAACAGGAATGCAACCTGGTGGTCAGCTTACAATTACTACGGATGTTGAAAACTATCCAGGTTTTATTTCTATACAAGGTCCAGAACTCATGGAACAAAAGAGGTTGCATGCAGAGAAGGCGGGAGCAAGAATAATAGACGATGAGATAAAAAGTGTAGAACAACTTGAGGATTCTAATGAGTATAGATTTAGATCTTGTGGTAATGCTAGTGACTACTATTCGAATGCAATTATAATCGCAGCTGGTGCGCAAGCGAAGTGGCTTGGCCTGGAGAGTGAAAAGAAATTTCAAGGTTACGGAGTTTCGGCATGCGCAACTTGTGATGGTGCATTTTTTAGAAATAAAGTTGTAGCTGTGGTTGGTGGTGGAAATACTGCTGTTGAAGAAGCAATATTTTTAACTCGATTTGCTAAGGAAGTTATACTGATACACAGGCGTGATAACTTAAGAGCAGAGAAAGTAATGCAAGACAGGCTCTTTAAAAATGATAAGATAAAGGTAATATGGAATCATACCGTAGAACAGGTTCTTGGAGAAGAAAATCCAAAAAAAGTTACTGGCATTACAATTAAATCGACGAAAACCAATACAGTTCAGGAATTAAAAGTGGATGGAGTGTTCATTGCAATTGGGCATGCGCCAAATACAGGTATTTTTAAGGGCTTTGTTGAAATGGATCAGCAAGGTTATATAATTACGAAACCTGGAACAACTCTAACCAGTAGGGCAGGGGTGTTTGCCGCTGGCGATGTTCAAGATAAGGTATATCGCCAGGCAGTAGTTGCCGCAGGAACAGGGTGCATGGCTGCACTTGATGCAGAAAAATTTTTGGAATCATAATTAGTTCTAAAATTTTTAACTAAATTACTTGCAATTTTCTTTGTTTTTTTTATAATTATGTTAATAAATTATAGATTGAGGAGAATTTAGTATGCTTTCGAGAAATAATGTAGGTTCTAGAAGAAGTGTTGTTAATGATACAGGATTACGAGCTCAAAATCAAACAACTTCAGGACAATCAACAAAAAAATTATTTAAAGCTATTGATGATGAAAATCTAGGGGATTTTAAGCGAGCTCTGGCAGAAGGTGCGGATGTTAATGCGTTTAATGAAGAAGGCATCACACCTTTGATATCTATAATGAATAATTTAACTGTATACTCTGAAGCAGAAAAAGAATATCAGAGTATGATTAGGTTACTTCTACTTCACCGAAGCATAGATGTTAATATTCAAAAAAAAGATGATGTCAATACAGCTTTGCATCTAGCAATGTGCTTTCAACAACAGAAAGTGTTACAACTCTTACTAAGTCATCCGAGAATAAGTATTGATCTACTAAATAAAAATTTTCAAAATCTTGAGCAACATGCTAGAAGAAATAATGTTGAGCATTTGATAATAGAAATACAAAAAGCACAAACAGGAAAAGAATTATTGAATGCTCTTTCTAACAGAAATATTGACCAAGCAAAAGGACTATTAAATCAAAAACTCAACCCTAATTGTTGGAAAAGAAATTTAAATGGAGAAATAGAAACACCACTTAGCCTGATTATCAAATCATGTTTACAAGGAATAACACAAGATAACGAGGAAGTATTGACTAAACTTTTAAAACATAAGGAGCTAGATTTTAGTCAAATAAAACCAATACCAGCTATAGAGCAAAATTCACGATTGAAGCAAATCATTGAGCAAGTTATGAAGGAGCGATTAACTGATGTTATTAATAAAAAAGATTTGGATGATGTAAAAGAATTAGTGGAAGATAACTGCTTCATAAATAGTGAAATTGTCATTGCTCTGTTGAGGAATGTTAATAATCCAATTGAATCTATTAAAAATTATCTCAATGAGAAATTTCCTGCAAGTATGGAACAGCCTTCAGCAAATGTACATAATGTTGCCCCGGAAATAAACGACGATTTGATTGCTCAAGAATTGCAGCAGCTCGAAAACCTTAGAGATGAGCTTGAAAGAACAAGAACTCAACTTAGAAAAAAAGAGCAAGAGTTGGGTAGGGTTGTAAGTGAAAGAACAAGAGACACTAACAAAATTTCACAGTTAGAAAGGGATTTTAGGCAGGAAAGATCAGCTCAGCAAACAAGGATTAACACTTTCACTGATCAAGTAGCTCGACTTACTAGAGAAAAAAGTCAACTTGAAAACCTTAGAGATGATCTTGAAAGAACAAAAACTCAACTTAGAAAAAAAGAGCAAGAGTTGGGTAGGGTTGTAAGTGAAAGAGACACTAACAAAATTTCACAGTTAGAAAGGGATTTTAGGCAAGAGAGATTAGAACTTCAAGCTCAAAATCAAGACTTAAAGAACAAAAACAGAAAACTTTCAGAAGCAAACATTTATAATAGAAGGCAAAGTAACTATGCCTCTGCCTCTTTTGTGTTATCTGGAGCGTTTGCTATTGGTGCATGTTTAACAATATCGAATTTAGAAATATGTATTTCACTTGCTGTAGCTGCATTTGTCTTCCTTACAATTGGATGCTACTGTTCATATAAAGCAAGTACAGTACTGAGTGATGTGATAAGCACTGAATTTGGTAATGTTATCAGTTTAAGATAGAGTTAAGGTTTTTACTTCTTGTCTAAACTCTTCTGAAAATTTTTGTACATCCTGAAAATACCTTGATAATTCGAGTGAATGTGAACCTGAGTGGTTTCAAGACTTAAATAGTTGATTGTAAACTTGCTTTTATTATCTTTTAGTTCAAGAAATTAAAAGTTTAACGATGAGAATTATAATTACAGACCAAAGTAAAAAGTAGGCTTTTCCATTTGATTTATTTTTCACCTGTAATTTTTTGTCAGCTATTAGGTTTAATTTTTCTATAAGGCTAAATATTCCCTGAATTGCTTTTATGGGATAAGAGCTTTTAATTTTTTCCCTATACCCTATTTTACTTTCATGTTGATTGTTTATCCATGTTTCAACTACTTTCCACATATTGATTTCTGGATAGACTTTCCTACATGTTCCTTCTAATAAAATCATAGTTTTCTGCAGCAATAACAATTGTGTTTGAACTTTCATATCAAAATCACCAGTTATTTTTAGTAGCTGAGTAAGTAATCGAGCAAATGAAATCTTCTGTATAGGCTGTCCAACAATGGGCTCACCTATTGCTCTGCAAGCTGTAACAAAATTTCTATGCTGTGATGGAACATAACCGGCTCTAAAGTGCATTTTTGCAACGTGATCATAATCCCTATTTAAAAAGCCTTTGAGTATCTCTATAACGTAATAGCATGTCTCACGATCTATTCTACCCATGATTCCACAATCCAGGGCAATAATATTGTTATTACTATCGATCATTAAATTTCCAGGATGCATATCAGCATGAAAAAAACAATCCCTATATACCTGATTACAAAAAGATTCTATAAGATTGATAGCTATTTGCTTTCGGTTATTCAGCTTTTCAACTTCGTATATTGGTATAGCTTCCATCCATTCTAATGTTAAAACCTTTTTTGAAGTTCTACTCCAATCTATTTCAGGTACGTAGAAACCTCTGTCATGTTTAGTATTTTCCTTCAGTTCCGAAGAGTGGGCAGCCTCAAAACGTAGATCTAACTCTAATCGGCAAATTTCAGCAAAAGTTTTGACTAATTCAACTGGCTTCAGCCTTTTTGATTGTTCACTAAATTTTTCTGCAATTTCTGCAAGCCAAGAAAGCATTTTTATATCCCTTGAGAATGTTTTCTCAATATTTGGCCTCAAAACCTTTACAGCAACTTCCTTACCCTCAATTGTAACTGCTCTATGCACCTGAGAAATTGATGCTGCTGCAATTGGCTTTTCAGAAAAACTTGAAAAAATATCGCTTAATTTACAATTAAACTCACTTTCTATAGTTTTAACTGCTATTTTATACGAAAATGATGGCAATCTATCACATATCAATAGCAAGTTATTTGTTATGTCCTCATTTAAAATATCAGTGCGTGATGAAATGGATTGCCCAAATTTAATGAACACCGGACCTAATCTTTCAAGAGCACGCTTTAGTTTATGACCTTGTATTTTATTTATTGATTTTTTTGATGGTGGAAGTAAATAAGGTAACACATTGTAACGTGTTAGCACTGTAGTTATTTGCAGAAGACGTAGAATATTTTGAATCATTTCGCTGCGTAACTGCCAAATATTTCATTTATCTCCATAATTTCATCAGGTTTACCTTGATAATAGATAGTATTATTTATGCAAATTATGTAATCTGAGGATGGTAGAGCAGAGTTAAGGTCATGAGAAGTCATGAGAATCGACACTGATCGTTCTTTTGCGATTTTATTTATAATATCATAAAATTTAGATCGTGCGTTAATATCCATTGCACTGACTGGCTCATCTAAAATGATCAAATCAGATTCTGAAATTAAACAGCGTGCAAGCAGCAGTAATTGTGTTTGTCCTGCAGAGATTTCTAATACTTGATTTTTTAGGATGTTACCGATACCAACCAATTCTATTGCTTCTGTAACAATGGGTTGATTTTTCTTCAATTTCTTCGAGGAGCTATTGAAAAGGAAAGACTCAACTGTTATTGGCATCAAATTACCAATACTAAAATTTTGTGGCATATAGCTAATTTTTATATTGTCAGCGAATACAATACTGCCAATAAAACCTTTATTTATACCAGCAACTGCTTTCACTAAAGAGGTTTTACCTCCGCCATTTGGACCAAGTATTGTAACTATATCTCCTCTTTGTACTGATATGTTGATATTATCAAGAACTTTTTTATTATCGTATGAAAGAGTAAGGTTTTCTATTTTTAGAATGCAGTTATTGACACTACTTAATTTTTTGGCAAAAATTGACTTCTTCTCAACATTTATATGAGACATTTACTGTTTTTTTTTCTATTACTTTCATTTACATTATACTACAATAGTGCCTTTTCATCCAATTTAAAAATTGTAGCTACAATCAAACCTATACACTCACTTGTAGCTTCTGTTACAGATGGAATTTCAAAGCCAGAACTACTAATGTACGAAGTAGTGTCTGAACATAACTACATGCTCAGGCCTTCAGACGCAAGTAAATTAGAATCTAGCAATATTATATTTTATATCGATGATTCTTTGGAAACATTCATTAAAACTTTCGCTAAAGAAAATAAGAAGTTAATACCGCTATCAAGTGCAATCGATCTACTTCCTGCTCGAACACATTCATTTTCTAGTCACATTCAAGATGAAAAAGATTTGCATATTTGGCTGAGTCCTGAAAATGCAAAAAGTATGATACTTTCTATCAGTGCAACATTATCTAATATAGATAAAGAAAATGCCTATCGATACAATACTAACGCAGAGGAGGCTATAAGAAAGATAGACCAAGAAGTAGAAAAAATTACGAAAGAATTGGATGAGTTAAAAAATCAAAAATACATAGTTACTCACGATGCTTATCAATATTTCGAAAAATATTTTGATTTAAGTTACCCAAGCGCCATTCTTTCTATAGAAGAAGATTCTTACATAGGTATGAAGAGTTTAATGAAATTAAAAAAGGTAATGAAAGAGGAAAACGTTAAATGTATTGTTTCTCATTCACGAGAGGATAGCATAAAGCCTAATGTCTTTTCTAGTGACGTAAAAATGGTGATTCTTGATCCTATTGGATCAGATGTAGAGCCTGGAAAGGATGCATATCTAGATATAATCAGCAGCATTGCACAAAATTTCAAGTCTTGTTTCACTGAGTAATGAGTTCTTTTATCTATTCAGGTAGCATTGCAAACTTAGTGCTTTCTATTCCAATCACAACTATACCGACATTATCTACCAGAAGTATATCATCCCAGTATCAAGTACTGGGATGACACCTTCTACTACGCAAATTACCACAATGTCCGCACGGCTATACACGTGATGCTGGAATTCTTAGCACACCTTTTGATTTATGAAAAATCAGTGTCTGCATTTACTTCTATTTTTTTATCTATTTTATTTTGCCATTTTACTGCTTACTCTGTATTCAAATTACATGAACCTTTTTATATTAGGCAAGCTCAGGTTATTTTTACGTTTATATATTGATCCGATCTAGTCCAATAAACCCTCTAAGGAAAACCCTTAGATTTTTGACCTACTAACGTGTGACACTTTAGGTTTTAGAGCGTTTTCTGTGTTTTATACTTTATGTTTATTAATTGTGTAATGATCAACACTATGAGTTTCACCTTCCCTTCCATTATATCTCTGAGCTCTATTATTAGAGTATAACTTGATTATAAACTATATATAACAATAAACTTACTTTAATTTTTCTTCTTTAAATAATACGTGTCTTCTGACCACTGGGTCATACTTCCTAAACTCGAGCTTTTTGGGAAGGTTCTTAGGATTACGTTTTTTTACACAAAAATAGCCTGTTAGTTTCTCTTCTCCAGTTTTTGTTGTTTTAGTTGCAGTGCTAACTAGCTTGACAAGCAAAGAAGCATTTTTTTTCGCCATAATTGTTAGTGATATAATAAACTCTATGCAAGTTTAGAACGCAAAACACTGAAAGTCAACCCAATAATGCAGGTCGCAAAATTCTTGACAATCAATAATATATTAAGTAGTATAAGAAGATTTCAGAATGAAAAGCAGACGGTAAATAAGTGGCGAGTGATGGCAAAAGGTTATTGTTGATAGAAAGTACTACCTGTTCTAACGAGGTAAGGGTTGCCCTACTAGTTAATGGTAGGGTTGTAGAGTTTGAACAAGAATTCAAGGAAAAAAGACAATTAAGAGGTAATATATACGTTGCTTATGTAAAGCGTATAGAGCCTGCTTTGCAGGCCGTGTTCATTGAGTATGGAAAAAATAAGCAAGGTTTTTTGTCTTTTTCTGAGATATCTCTAAATTACTTTAATATTCCAGAAAAAGAGAAGGAAATTTTCCCTGATGAAGACTATTCGAGCGGTGTGGACTGTTCAAATGATAATTGCACAGAAGAAGGCCTAGATTCTACAGCTAGTAATGAATCCAGCAGTGGTTTTGTGAGGGGGGTACCTTTACATAGAAAATATAAGTTACAAGATGTGATTTCAGTAAATCAAAAGTTATTAGTTCAATTAACTAAAGAAGAACGAGGAAATAAAGGAGCTTCATTTACAACATACGTAACTTTGGTCGGTAGATACTGTGTTTTCATGCCCAATTCCATAAGTAGGGGTGGAGTATCTCGCAGAATTGAAGATACCAACGTTAGAAAACAGTTAAAGGATATATTAAATTCAATAAATTTACCAAAAGGCTCAGGTTTAATAGTAAGAACTGTTGGTGCAGGAAAAAGTAAGAAAGAAATTGAGCAAGATTACAATAATTTGACCTTATTATGGCAAAATATTCAGCAAAACTTCTCTTCTTTAAATGTTCCATCATTAATTTACAACGAAGCAGATGTAGTTATGAGATCTGTACGTGACTTTTGTAGTAATGATACAGAAATTATAGTATCTGATAGAGAAGTTTGTGAAGCGGTAAGAAAATACACTAAAAATGTGTTACAAGGAAAATTGCGTCCTAGATTATATAGAGGTTCTGTTCCAATCTTTACTTACTATCGAGTCGAAGATCAAATTTCTGAATTATATAGCAATAGAGTAGAATTGCCATCTGGTGGGTCTTTGGTGATAACCTTAACTGAGGCATTTGTTTCAATAGACGTAAATTCAGGGAAAATGACAGGAGAAGATAACATAGAAGAAACAGCTTATAGAACTAATATGGAGGCATTATCTGAAATATCAAGGCAAGCGAATCTCAGGGGCTTATCAGGGTTAATAGTTGTTGATTTTATTGACATGTTGAAACTTGAGTATTGCAAAAATGTTGAATTTGCTATCAAGCAGGCGTTTAAAGATGATAAAGCTAAAGTTCAATTTAGCTTTATCAATGACTTTGGTTTAATGGTCTTTTCAAGACAAAGAATTAAACCAAATATACAGGAAATTAATACTACAGAGTGCTTACGCTGTAAAGGTATTGGAAGAGTGAAATCAAACGAAGTGGTTGTTGCATCGATACTAAGGGATTTGCAACATATTGCTAATAAAAATCAAAATAAGTCCTTTGATTTAATAGCACGCAGTGCAGTTATAGCGCACATTTTTAATAATAAGCGTGATATGGTTTCTACAATCGAAAAAGAGTTCAATATTACATTAAATGTTAGTATTGATAATAGTTTAGATGCAGATACATTTATTTTAAAGCAAGGAGACCATATTAATTTTAATGATTATAAGCCATTGCAGAATTCTGGATGTCAAATTGTGAATAGCAGGGATAAAGAAGCTGGTAAACTACCGGGCAACTTTTGGTTAACTAAATGGCTTTCGCGCCTTTTGGGCTCTAACAACTAAACGGGACTTGTAATTAACGAGTTTTATACTTATATATTTTACATCAGATAATATTTAAAAGGGAGTATTCATTATGGGAAGAGCAATAGGTATAGATCTTGGAACAACAAATTCTTGTGTTGCAATAATGCAAGGCAAGGATACAAAAGTAATTGAGAATAAAGAAGGAGCAAGAACTACTCCATCTATAGTTGCATTTACTTCATCTGGAGAAAGGTTGATTGGCGCTCCAGCAAAAAGGCAAGCAACTACCAATGCAAATAATACTTTTTTTGCAACTAAGAGATTGATAGGTCGCCAATATAGCGATCCTGAAATGAAGAATCTAGGTGTACCGTATAAGGTATTTGCAGCAAAAAATGGTGATGCATGGGTTAAAACAACTGATGGTAAAGAATACTCTCCTAGTCAAATTGGTGCATTTATACTACAAAACCTGAAAGAAGCAGCTGAGGCTTATCTTGGGGAAGAAGTAAAGGATGCTGTGATAACAGTGCCGGCGTACTTCAATGATTCTCAACGTCAAGCAACAAAAGATGCAGGAAAAATTGCTGGATTAAATGTCCTCAGAATAATTAACGAACCAACTGCTGCAGCACTTGCTTATGGTCTTGATAAAAAGCACGGACACACAATAGTAGTGTATGATCTTGGTGGTGGTACATTTGATGTTTCAGTTCTTGAAATAGGTGACGGAGTTTTTGAAGTAAAGGCTACAAATGGTGATACTCACCTTGGAGGGGAAGACTTCGATAATGCAGTAGTAAATTATTTACTGGGTGAATTCAAGAAAAGTAATGGCATTGATTTGAAAAACGATCCAATGGCTATGCAAAGAATCAAAGAAGCTGCAGAAAAAGCAAAGGTAGAATTGTCAAGTGCAATGGAAACAGAAGTAAATCTACCGTTTGTTACAGCTGATGCAAGTGGCCCAAAACACTTAAATATGAAGCTAACAAGAGCAAAGCTTGAAAGTTTAGTGAATGATTTAATTGAAAGGACTATAATTCCTTGCAAAAAAGCTCTTGAAGATGCTGGTTTGTCTGCTAGTCAAATTGGTGAAGTAGTTCTTGTTGGTGGCATGACTCGTATGCCAAAAGTCATAGAGAAAGTTAAAGAATTCTTTGGCAAAGATCCACACAGAGGGGTTAACCCTGATGAAGTTGTAGCAATTGGAGCTGCAATACAGGCGGGAATCATTCAAGGTGATGTAAGAGATGTGTTACTACTTGACGTAACTCCACTTTCTCTTGGTATTGAAACTCTAGGGGGAGTGTTCACTCCACTTATTGAACGTAATACTACTATTCCCACAAAAAAATCTCAGGTGTTTTCAACTGCAGAAGATAACCAAACAGCCGTTACAATTAAGGTACATCAAGGTGAAAGAAAATTGGCGATTGATAATAAACTGCTTGGTCAGTTTAGTTTAGAAGGAATACCACCTGCTCCTCGCGGGGTTCCTCAAATTGAGGTGACATTTGATATAGATGCAAATGGAATAGCGCATGTTTCTGCAAAGGATAAAGCTACTGGAAAAGAGCAAAAAATACGTATTCAGTCTTCAGGTGGTTTATCGGAGGATGAAATAAATCGGATGGTGAGAGAAGCTGAGGAAAAAGCACAAGAAGATGAAAAGCGTAAGAAATTTATTGAAGTGAAGAATCAAGCGGATAGTTTAGTTCATTCTACAGAAAAATCTCTGACAGAATATGGTGATAAAATTTCTCCAGAAGATAAATCTGCTATTGAAAATGCAGTTAATGAGTTAAAGGAAGTGAGTAAATCTGACAACATTGATGATGCTGATTCAATACAACAGAAAGTTACTAACCTCTCTCAGTTATCTATGAAACTTGGAGAAGCTATGTATAAGGAATCTCAACAACAACAAGGTGGAGAAAGCTCATCCACAACAAATAATGAGGAAGAAAAAGTAGTAGATTCTGATTATCAAGACATGGATAATAAAGAAGAGAATAAGTAATTCGATTGTCATCCCAGTGCCCAGATACTGTGGGATGACAAGAGGAGCGTATTGTTGCTTAAAGGAACTATTGTGGATATTATTAAGACAATAGAAGAAAAATTACGCGATTCAATAGGTGTAATTGATATTAATATTATCGATGAATCAGCAAAGCATGTAGATCATTATTTTGTTTCTTCTTCGACACTACCTTCACATATCAAATTAGTATTAATATCTAACGACTTTTCTGGAATGAGCTCTTTAAAGAGGCATAAATTGATCTATGAATTATTAAAGAGTGAAATAGAGCGATTACATGCGATTTCTCTTCACTTGTATACGCAAAGCGAATACAATCTAAAAAATAAATAGTAGAAACGTGAGAGAAGAGTCTTTATTAGTTAAAGCAGGAAGAAAATTTAATGATTATAAAGGATCGATGAACCCACCAGTTTATCATTCTTCTACCATATTATTTCCTACTTACAAGGATTACTTAAGTGCAGCGAATGGGGAGAGTATATATGATGTGATCAATGATGGTGTTGCAAGGGATTACAGCTATAGTAATGTTGGTACGCCTACTGTTCATTATTTTTCAAATGCACTGGCTGAAATTGAGGGTAGGGGACAAGCACTCATCTACCCTTCTGGATTATTTGCACTTACTTTTGCTATTTTGACTTTCACTACAGCAGGTTCGCATGTTCTGATACAAGATAATAGTTATTATAGGCTAAAGAGATTTGCCGAAAATGAACTACCAAAAAGAGGAGTAGAAGTAACTTTTTATGATCCGACACAGGATATAACTGATTTAGTTCAGAGTAACACTTCACTCATCATGATTGAGACGCCTGGTTCTATAACGTTTGAGATTTCGAATGTAGAGCATATAGTAAAAGTTGCTAAAGAACGTGGAATTGTAACCGTTTGTGACAATTCATGGGCCACTCCTTTGTTGTTTAAGCCGCTTGATTATGGAATTGATATTGCACTATATGCGGTGACAAAGTATCTAGCCGGTCACTCAGATTTAGTGATGGGAGCTATGGTTGCTGAAGGTAAAATTTTTAAATTGCTTTATGAGAGCTATAAAAATTATGGAGTCACCATTCAATCGCATGACTGTTACCTTGCACACAGGGGACTTAGAACACTGCAAACACGCATGAGGAAGCATCAAAGTACAGCAATGCAAGTAGCAAAGTGGCTGGAAAAACATCCAAAAATCAAAAAAGTCTTATACCCCGCACTTTTTTCCTATTCTCAGCATGATTTATGGAAAAGTTATTTCAAAGGGGCAAGTAGCGTATTTAGTATAGTACTCGATAGAGAATATTCATGTGAGGAACTAAGCTGCATGGTTGATCACATGAAAATTTTTGGCATCGGTGCTTCTTGGGGAGGATGTGACAGTTTGATATTACCAATAGAACATAGATCTATGTCAAGATCTGTAATGAATTCAGATTATGGTGGAAGTTTTGTGCGAATATTTTGCGGACTAGAAGATCCTGAAGATTTGATTTTTGACTTGAATACTGCATTAATAAGACTGCCATGTTCAAGTGTTAAAGATGATTGTGAGACTGAAAGAGCTACTGCATAACATTGTAAATGCTGACTTTGATATTGAAATCAAAGGCGTCACATGTAATCCTAAGAGAGTTAAAGAAGGTTACCTTTTTGTTTGTGTGTCAGAAAGGAGTAAAGAACACGTAACATGTCTTCCTAATGGATGTGTACACAACTGTGTAGACGTTGTGATACAAGGGGCCAAGAAAGATGTCATCCCAGTGCCCAGACACTGGGATCCAGAAAATTTAATTGTAAACAAGCACACTAGGCAATTGTATAATAAAAACTGGATTTCAGTGTCCGCTACTCGAATGACAAGTACTCCAAGTTTTGCAGTGCTTTACCACTCGGACCCTCAAGGAATATACAGTGAAATAGTCAGCAGGTTTTATCAATTCAAACAACCTAAATATGTTGCTGCTGTAACTGGTACGAATGGTAAAACTTCAGTGGTGGAATTTTGTCGCCAGATTTGGCAAGATAATGCAGCGTCTATAGGAACACTGGGAACATGTGTCAATAATAATAGAAAAGATAATAGCCTTACAACGCCAAGTGCAGATGATCTTTATTCCACATTGCGTGACATAAATAATAAGAACGTAGAACACTTAGCATTAGAAGCTTCAAGCCATGGAATCGATCAATACAGAATCCATGGACTCAGGTTCAATGCTGCAGCTTTTACTAATTTCTCTCAAGATCATTTGGACTATCACAAAAGTATCGATGAGTATTTTGAGGCCAAGAAAAGGTTGTTTGATGAGGTATTGCCAAAAGAAAAAACAGCGATTTTAAATGCAGATATAGGCGAATATGGAGAGTTGCTCAACATAGCTGAAAAGCGTGGCAACAAAGTTATAACCTATGGAAAAAAAAACTCTGACATTACTTTATTAAAGCAGATACCCACTGCCAATGGTCAATACCTAACAATTCAAATCGGTGATGAAATTTATAACGCATTTTTTCCGATTTTTGGGCAATTTCAAGCATATAATTTGTTGTGTGCAATCGGTATAGTTATTTCATCTGGTATGGACTATCAAAGAATGTGTATAGATAAACTCGCTTCTCCACCTGGAAGAATGGAAAAAGTGAACACTTTTGCATTTGTCGATTACGCTCATACTCCAAGTGCACTCAAACAAGCTCTGTTGTCTTTAAAATGGCACTTCAATAAAAAGATAGTTCTAGTGTTCGGTTGTGGCGGGAATCGTGATCAAACAAAACGTGCAGAGATGGGTAAAATAGCACAAATGCTTGCAGGTAAAGTTATAGTCACAGATGACAATCCGCGTGATGAAGATCCGGGGAAAATTCGTCACGATATTTTGTTACATTGCCCTGATGCACTGGAGATAGGAGATAGAAAAAAAGCTATAGAGAAAGGTATAAATATAGCACATGATGAAAATATGATTCTGCTAGTTGCAGGAAAAGGACATGAAAGATTCCAAATAATAGAAGGCCAAGCCCTTGAATTTAGTGATGTTGAAGTTATTAGAGAGGGCCAAAAATTTGCTACTGCTGTTTTGCTCTCTCCTTCATCCAATGCCTGAATGGCTTTTTTCCTTAAGTCATAACTGTACGCTGCTGGCATTTTTACCTTCTTGTTACACTAAATCACTATCTTATCTTGTTCCTACTATTATGAGAAGAGCTATACAAGGATATGAAAGTGGAGATTGTGGTTACAAGATTAGTGAGAGAATATAGAAAAATTGAGGATGAAATATTGCGTGATATAGTTCATTTAGTGATAAAGGCTCTTACAGGTATAGTAGCGCTTCATAAGTAAGAATATTTTTACAAAGAATTTAATAATCACAATTTAGGCAATGATGAAAGTTCTTTAAGAAAAAAGTTTAATACTATCAAGAAAAGTTTGCATAGGCATAGCAATATAATACATAATAATCAAAATATTCCAAATTCTGTCAATTTGCTTGCACAGTCAATTACTTCAGAACTTGGGAACTGGTTTTTAAACCAAGTGTACTGGCGTTTTGCGTAGTGTCTTGTGTTTGTTTGAGCAATCTGTATTGCTTCGTCTAAAGTAATCTCCCCTTTTAAGTATCTTATAATTTCTGGTACTCCATGTGCTTTCATAGCTGGCAAATGTGGAGATGGGTTCATGCTAAGTAGGTTTTTTACTTCATCAATTGCTCCATTTTCAACCATTTCAATAAAACGAGAATTTATTTTTCGGTATATATCCTCACGTTTAGGTAGAATTGTATATACCTTAAAATTATTGAACAAAGGAGGCTGTCTATTTTCTTGCCATACAAAGATTGTCTTGCCAGTTTCAGTGATAACTTCAAGTGCTCTTGAGAGGCGATGTGAGTCATTAATAAATATTTTACCTTGAATCCTTGGATCTTTGCTTAGCACTAATTTGTAGAATTCCTCTTTACTTAAATTTTTTCTAAGTTCATTTACGTTTTCTCTCACTTCCTGGCTTATTTGTGGAATCGATGATAATCCCTTGATTAAGCTGCTAATGTAAAGCCCACTTCCTCCAGTGATGATCGGTATTCGTGAATTTTTCAGCGCGTTGTTAACTTCCCTATTTAAATCCTCTATCCATAAACCTACGGAATAATTTTCTCTTGCTGAAACATAACCGTATAGCCTATAAAATTCTTTCTGCTTTGGTGGTTGAGCAGTAATTACGGGAATCTCTTTGTATACCTGCTTTGAGTCACAGTTTATTATGCTAATGTTTTTATGCTTTTTTATCAAGTTATCGCATAATTCTGATTTACCTGAGGCTGTAATTCCTGTAATAATTACTATATTATCTTTCATTTATATTAATTTAACTAACCTATGATAGGGTGTAGTAAAAATTTGGATTCTACAATCTAAAATTTGGAGACTTTTATGGCAGAAAATGATAACGATAACTCGTTTACTAAGCGTTTTACAAATAGGACTTCTAATGAGACAAGAGGAGGTTTTTCCAGTAAGTATTCATCTCAAAATACCAAAGAACATGCACTAGGAGCAAAAGGAAAAATTTCTGAATTGGCAAACAAAAAAGCTGAAGCCAAGGAAGCTTTTTCTGAAAGTGGCGGCATAAAGAGTAAAAGCAGAACTATCAATGAAAGATCCTTTGCTGATGCAACAAGAAGAAGTAGATCAGATCTCATATATCTAGTTCGTGGTAAAGATCGAGGAAGATCAGCTTGGCACTATGTATTAGTTGATAAAGATAAAAGAGAAATGTTTCTGGCAAAAAGTAGAACTGGCTCTATAGATGTTGCAGATTATGGAGAGATTTTATATTCAGGATGGGGAGATGATCCACCACAGACGATAGTCGATAAAATCAATGAGGAGTTCGGATTGTAGTAAATCTGTTGTAAAAACGAGCAGTTGCTAATAAAATTTACTGTAAGTATACAACAGATGCGTGCTAGCCATTTCGGTATCTTAATTGCTACCATATAGCGAGATAACAGTAAACCCAGAGCTATTGTAGACATAAGTTTTAGATATATGGTATTTGAAGTAATAAATGCAATAAAAAATAATTTGTTAGCATGCTTTCCAACAGAGACAGTATATGCTCTTTCTTGTAATGCGCTAGGTAACGAATCTATAGAAAAAATATATCGAATAAAAAAGCGTTCTCAAAACAAGCCGCTCTCTGTATTTGTTAGTAATATTGATAGTTTGATAAATATAGCAAAGGTAAAGGAAGAGTATATCGATTTAATAAACTATTTTTCTCCTGGACCAATGACCTATATTTTACCACTTCAAGATAACAGTATATTACCAAATGAGTTCTTTAAAGATAGTATAGGCATAAGAATTCCTGATCATCCTATTGCGATTTCAATATTAAATGAACTGAAAACTCCAGTAGTTGCAACTAGTATTAACATTTCAGGAGAAAAAAGTATATGCAAAGCAAGAGATATACCTCAGTCTATTAAGCAACACTTATCTGCAGTAATTGAAGATGATGAATTAGTTTCTGGTATAGAATCTACTATTATTGACTTAACTGGAGACAAGATTAAGGTTTTAAGAAAAGGTAAAATTTCATTACAAACAATAAATAACGAATTTTCAAACTAAGATCTATAGGAGAAAGAATGAAAAAGGTGATAGGCCACAACCAAGCAAAAAAAAAGATAATGAACAACTTGTCTGTTCAATCTTGGCTGATCTGTGGTAAAAAAGGCATAGGAAAAGCAACACTTGCACAATCCTTTTCTAATTGGTTTCTTATCAAAAATTACGATGAAGTAGCATTAGACTTACACATTGTTGAAGGTGATACAATAGGAGTGGAAAAGGTGAGAGAAATGAAAAATTTTCTGTACCTAAGCCCCATTCAATCAGAATATAAGATAGCTATAATAGATAGCTTGGAGGCAATGACTAGCAATGCTAAAAATGCAATATTAAAGATATTAGAGGAGCCGCCACAAAATTCTAAAATACTTATAATTAGCCATAAACCATATGATATACAAACCACCATCCGGTGTAGGTGCTTTCAGCTGAATTTACTTCCGTTAACTTACGATGAAACAAAGCAGGTTGTTTCATCTCAGTGTAAATTCGACGATAAAATATTTAGTGAGATCATTACTTTGTTTCCTGGAACTCCGGGAGTAATAATAAATGCAATAAACAGTGGTGCTTATGAGTCACATAAGCATTTTTATACATTTTTCCGTAATCTAAATAATTCTGATATAGTTAATAAAATAATTAATAGTGAAATTGAGCTAGAACTAGCATCACATATCATTCAAACCTCCATTTTAGAAAGTATAAAGAAAGAAGTAAATAATGTTGAAATTTTGCTAAGTCAATGGAAAGAAATAGATGAACTTTTCGTTGCTGCAAAGCAATTTCGCTTAGATAAAAAGCATGTTTTAGCTAATGTAGTTAACATCATGACACAAAAATATAATACTTTTAACATAAATTCATGATAAAATCCTGATAATTTAATACTTAAAGTATATAGTTTGACTGATAATAAATTAACTTTATGGCAATCAATAGAAGTTTTAACAAAAACCATATTGAACATGCAGAAAGAATTGAGTTTACTCAAGAATACAGCTTTAGACCAAGACGTCACTTTAGAAAAAGGGAAGGAGCTGTCAAGTGGTATCTATGAAGCAAATTTTAAGCTCAATAAGGCAATCAATATAGCTACTTTGCCAAAAATTGGCCATCGCATGCTCAGTGGCGAGTTAGTCATACTTAATCATATTACGAAAGAAGAAGTAAAGATTCCTAGAGATTTTCATTATCTTAAAGTTATTAAACTCAATCATGATAACTATAAACTAACGTTTTGTAATTTTTTAGGTAATGAGTTTTTTGAATATAAAAAGTATGATCCACAATATTCTGATCTTTCAGATGAATATAAATTCGTGGATTTTGGTAGTGTAAAAAAGACTAATAATCTAAAATTTAAGGAGTATGTTGGTCATGCACCTAAATTTTTTGCTGTAGAAGGTCTTATTGAGCCTGGATCTGAAAACCATGTAATTGATCTATTTGAGCTAGTCAGAGACGGTAAAGGCAGAAAAGTGGGAACCCTTGCTGATGAATTTGGTTATTTTGATGATCAAAATAAATTACACTACTATAATTATCACAAAAGTGCAGAAAGTAATACTTATGATCCTGAAAGCTTCAGTGTAAAAATGATAAATTTAGATGTGAAGAAAATTGATAAATTTCATCTTATTGCAGAACAAGGTGATATAATCATTCATACTATTTTGGAAAATTTAGACATATTTTAAAGTTTTTTTAGAGTTATTATAATTAGGTTATGGAAGTTGAATCAGTAAAAAACAAAAGTTATTTCAGGAAAGCAGTAGAATGGTATTGCCACAGATACCTGTTCTGCGTTGTAGAAAGATCTTGGATGGCGTTAATAACGTTACTTCTCTTAGTATGTTTATTTTTATCATTACTAAACATATACCTATTACTTCCTGTTAAAAAAGATTTAAATTTTGTGAAGTACACGAACCACACAGAAGATGAGTTTTCTACAATACATAAACTTAGTTTTAGTGAAAAAGAAGATGAATACACTTCCATAGCAAGGTACTTGGTAAGTCAATACGTCGAAGCATACGAGTCCTCTCAGATCGTTGAATCAAAGTATCAAGAAAATTTTATAAAAAACAATTCTATATATAAAATCTATCAAGACTTTCAGGAAAAAGTAAACAATGAAGCTGTTTCATCCACAAAAAAAATTACCAACATAAACGTAACAACACTATCTATTGACCGATCGATCAAGGACTTAGTTAAATTTGCTGGAAATGCCACTGTACTTTTTGCAGCTGAGCAAAATAAGAAAATGAAAGACTATGCTGTGGAGGTTAGCTTTACTTTATCAAACATGAAAGCAACTCTAACTGGTATAATACCATTTAAATTTATTGTTAACGGCTATAAATACAGCTGATTACATTTAAAAAATTACTTGGTAGCTAAAAAAATAACTAAAGTGCATACAGCAGTAACAACTGGAGGTAAAATTAGAAGCATTGGTGTCTTTTTAATAAAATAATTTCTAGAAGGTTTTAAGAAAAAGGCATTGTAAATTATCGGTAAGAAGTATAGAGCGTTGAGTATAGTACTGACAATTAACACCAGAGCTACAAATACAGAAAGTGTTACATTACTAGAGTTAAAAACAGCTTGAAAAATGAAAAATTTGCTCCAAAAAGTCGGAGCAGGTGGTACCCCTATCATGGACAATGCACCTATAGTAAATGCTATCATACTAATTGGCATACTACGTCCTATACCGTGAATTCTATCTATGTATTTCTCACCTGTTTTCGTTATTATTGCTCCAGCAGTGAAAAATAAAGTGATTTTTGCAAATGCGTGGCAAACTAATTGAAAAATTGCAATCCTCATGCTAAATTCACTAAAAATTGAAGCGAACAATATAATATATGACAACTGAGAGATAGTAGAATAAGCAAGCAATTTCTTTAATTCCTTTTGCTTTAATGCAATTAACGATGCAGTAATAATAGTAAATCCAGCAGCGTACGGAAGCCATCCTCCAGCAAACCAACTTTGCTGTGCAAAACGTTGCATATTATCGATGCCAAAAGTGTATAATATAACTTTGATGATGATGAACACTCCTGATTTCACAACAGCAACAGCATGTAGTAGTGCGCTTACAGGAGTTGGTGCAACCATTGCTTTTGGCAACCAAAAATGCATTGGCATTAATGCAGCTTTTCCTATTCCATAAATCAGCATAGCAAAACACACTGCAATAAAAGTTATGAACGAAGTATCAAACTTGAATATTCCACCTCTTACAAAGTCTAAAGTATGGAATTCATTATATAAGAGACCTATTGCAGGAAAAAATAACACTAAAGAAGAGAAAAATAGTAAACCAAAGTAATAGCGTCCTGCAATTACTGATTCATTTGTTGAGTTGTGAGTAATCAGAGGGTATGTACTAATAGTTAGAAGCTCGTAAAAGACAAATGTAGTGAGCAAATCTCCAGAAAAAGCAATAAACATTGCACAGCTAATCGCTATTGAAAAAAAGCATAGAAAACTCGAGTAGTTACTATCAGCATAGTTATTTCGCATATAACATATTGCATATATACTGGTTAGTACCCACAAAAATGATATTAATAAACTGAATATTGCTCCACTAGACTCTAACTTTAAACTAATATGCAAATTATTACCAAAGTCCATGAGAATAAATTGAGAATGATCACCATACACCAAATATAAAGTGCATAGAGATGTATACGCAAATAGAAGCATAGAAGAAACAACAGTAATGCTATTGTTCACTCTGGGCCATTTACTAGTAAAAGAAATAGCTAATGCACTTAAAAGTGGGATCAACGCAGTAATTAACAAATAATTCTCAGTAATAAAAAGTGGCAAGGAAAGAGATATTAAAACAAAATCCATTAAGTAATTCATCTTTCTGTTTAGGTAAAGCTAAAATTATATTCAAGTTATAGAGAATTTGCTATTTTTTAGTTGTATATCGGAAATGTTAAATAAACCATACGCATCAAGTTAAGAAAAAGTGGCGTAAGGAAGAAAGGAAATAAGAAAAAACTATTTTATATATTAAGTAATAAGGTTAGTAATTTATAGATCTTTCTAAAAAATCATCTTATCCTAGATAAGAATTTCCTAAAAAATTCAACCACTATGGATTAAAATCCAAAGATTGAGAGAGAGCATAGAATGCTAACTTTCGACTTGAAAGTCACCAAATTTATCTTCTTTTTTAGAGTGATTTTCAATATAATTTTTTATCATTTCGTCAGTTACATTTCCGCTAGTCCTGACAAAGTAGCCTACTGCCCACAACCCAATATCTCTTTTTTAGCTCTGGAAAGTTTTGCTGGATTTTTCTGGAACTTTTTCCTTTTATTAACTGCACTAACTTACTAATACTTAAGTATGGGGGTACAGAAACGTATACGTGTACATGACTTGACGCAACTCTACCTCTGATAATTTCTACTTGATTATTTGCACATACTTCTTGTACAACTTCTTTAGCTTTCTGTCCAATATCTCCAACTAGTACTGGATATCGATATTTTGTTATCCACACTATGTGATATATATACAGAGTGACTGCTTTTTCTATAATATTCCACATTCTTTCAGATTTTTCACCTTAAAATTATATTCTTAAAAGGATGGACTTCAAGTCCAGGGTTTTTCTCCCAAATTTGGGACAATAAATGTAACAAATAAAATGCCAATCTTAAATATTGCTATGTTTCACGATAGCTTCTTAATTTGGCACGTATGGTTTGTTAAACACTTCCAGAATTACTCAAAACCGCTACAGACTATATCTTTCTGTATAATCTTTAAATGCACCTCTATTGGAGTCAAAATGTAGCTTCACACTGCCAATTGGCCCGTTTCTTTGTTTTGCAATGATCAGCTCTGCAATATTTCTAATTTTCTCCATTTTCTCTTGCCACTCTCGATGTTTATTACTTCCTTCATTTGGTTGCTTTCTTAATTCATAATATTCTTCTCTATAGAGGAACATTACTATATCTGCATCCTGCTCTATGCTTCCTGAATCACGTAAATCAGAAAGTTGTGGTTTTTTATCATCCCTTTGCTCAACAGAACGAGAGAGCTGTGATAGTGCAACAATGGGAATATTTAGTTCCTTTGCAATTGCTTTTAAACCCTGCGTCACTTCTGAGATTTCTTGCACTCTATTTTCACTACTCCTTTTTGTTGTTCCTCGAATTAATTGCAGATAATCTATAAATACCACCTCTACATTGTATAGTTGATATAGCAGTCGTATTCTGGTACGAAGGGCACTAATTGATAGAGCAGGAGTATCGTCTATTATGAAAGGTAATTCTGATAGATCTGTACTAGCATTAATGAATTCATGTAATTCAAAATCACTAATTCTCCCAGTCAGTGCCTTATAATAACCAATGCCTGAATCTATAGTAATCAATCTTGCGGTTAATTGCTCTGCTGACATTTCAAGTGAGAAAAAAGCTACGTAATGTTGTTTATCTGTTCTTTTTTGCAAAATCTTACAAGCGTTAAGTGCGATGTTCAGTGCCAATGCTGTCTTTCCCATTGAGGGCCTTGCAGCTATAATTAACAGATCAGATTTCTGCAAACCACCAAGAAGCTGGTTTAGATCTTGAAGTCCGGTTGTAATACCTAGAGCCTCTGGGTTATTCTTCAGCTTGCTGATCTTCTCAACCACATCTTTAATTGAACTTGCAAGCTTTATATATGTCTTATCACCTTGCTTTTTTACTGCTAAGTTGAACAATTTTGTCATTGCCTGCTCAATTTGTAACTGTGCAGGATTTTCAATGTCGTAGTTGTAACTATCGTCAACTATCTCCTGCCCGAGCTTGATTAAGCATCTCCTTAAATAAGTATCACGGATTATTCTGGTCAAGCTATAGATATCAAGCGCAATGCTTGCCTTTGCTGCAAGTTTTGCTAGGTACTCAACTCCACCACATTCGGCAAATGCTTTATCATTTTCAAAAAACATCTTAAGGCTTAGTTCATTGGCAACTATGCCGTGTTTTCTGGTTTTAGATATCTGGGTAAAAATGCTTTGATGTAGTGGATCATAAAAATTGTCTGCTGCAATTATATCTTCAACTGCATCACAAATTCTATTATCACGAATCATTGCACCAATGAGCATTTGCTCTGCTTCTAAATTGTGTGGCAATTTACATATTTCTTCTCTTGAATCAATAAGATTAGCTAATTCATTCATTTTAAGTTTTCAGAGTAATGATTGATTATTGTAGAATATTCAGTCCTTACTTAAAAGATAAAAAATTTGACTAATCTTGTGTTGCTTATAGCATTAAAGTAGGCCCCTGTGGTGGAATGGTAGACACGGCAGACTCAAAATCTGTTGCTTGCAAAAGCATGCTGGTTCAAGTCCGGCCAGGGGCACTCAAACATTGGAAAATGCATATATGTTACATAAATTTTTTAATCGTTTATTTTCCATTCTTTCTTCTATAAATGCTATTCAAAAAGTGAAAAAGGATGATAATGGAATATGCTATGTAACAGGACTTAGACGCTATTTGTCAGTGCTGCTTGATTTAATCATCATCGTTTTATTTTTACAGTTTTGCGGTCAGGCCTTAAATCAACTCTTTATGAGCTCGGAGAGCAGTAAAATATTAGGCCAAATTGCTGCAAAATATCAAATGCAGGTGCCACTATCTGCAGAGGAAACAGCAATGCAGAGTAAACTAATAAAGTTACTAGTTCTAAATCAGATAGTTCAATTTATTATACTTTTTAGTTATGTAGCATATATGTGGATAAGATTTGGCGCTACACCTGGAAAGTTATTACTTGGACTCAGAGTTGTAAATGCACAAACTTTTGAAAAATTGACTCTAAAACAAGCAATAAAGAGGTTTTTTTCCTTTATATTGTCAACTGCACCACTATTCTTAGGTTTCATATGGGCAAGCTTCGACAAACGTTGCCAAACTTGGCACGATAAGATTGCAGACACAGTAGTTGTAACAAGTAAAAGTCTTAGATGTATGGTCTCAGAACATAATAGAGTGGATTAAGTCTTACGTATTACTTATATCGTTAAAAATAAGAGAATTTTAGTAATTTCACTAAATAAATTAAATACATTACTTGACTAAATACTTACCTAAGTAGTATACTTAAATTAATTAAGCTTATAGTAGATGAGAAATATGGCGCCTCCTAATCTAGAGAATGATCTACATACTTCTTTGAGTGGATCAACTGTTGCTGAAAGTTCAATGAATTCTATTGGTAATAGTTTTGAGTATGTTAATCATGAGGAAATAGAAAAAACACGTAACGCTTTAGAATTACTTTTAAATAAAGCAAAAACTCTGCAATACAGAAATTCTCTTGAACGGTTAAAATTATTTCTTAGTAAAGTAGATAATGATAACTCTGGTCCTCTCTTTATAAATGAAATATATAAGAGTTTAATAGAGTCTTTAGATAAAGAACCTGATTTAGATCATGCTGCTTTATGCGAAGTTCTAGGTTTAAATACAAAACAGGCTGAATTAAACTATGCTTCTGATCTTGCTGATCTGATAAAAAGAGAAATTGCAGGATTTGATAAAGAAAAATTGCGAAAAATGTGTACTTTTAGCAAGATTTCGTACGGTAATGTGGACAGAAAATTAAAGCAAGATGAGTACAAAACTAAAAGGCAATTTGAAGAAGAAGGTTATCAAATTGTAAAATTTTACGACAATGAACTCATTGAAGACAAATATTGCTCGGATACTGATTATAAATTAGAGCAACAAGATGTCGGTTATGCTTTAATGAGTAGCAATTCATATAATCGAGATGCTGGTTATGTTTTTATTAAAGGTCAGGAAGTAACTATAGCTTACCATGGTACTCGTGATTTAAATGATGTAAAGGAAGATCTTCGTGCATCTTTAGCTAAATTGTTATTTTTACCTGAAGATCATCGCGTCCATTCTGGTTTTTACTCTTTATTCAAACGCTCTTGGCCCAGTGTGCATAAGATATTAAAAGGGCATGCTAATGATAAAGGATTAGCAATCAAAGATTTGAAAATTAATGTTACAGGTCATAGCATGGGAGGTGCTCTTGCTAGTATAGCTGCTTTATGTCTTAATAAAACAGAAGATGCCGAAGATGTTCATGTTGCAACTTTTGGCTCCCCAAGAGTATTCTACAATGGTGCAGCTGACGTTTACGATAAGTGTCTTGGAAATAAGACTATTAGGGTAGCTTGTCAATCAGACCCGGTACCATGTTTGCCACATGGTAATGCCGGTATGCACTATAAACATGTCGGTAAACCATTAAAATTAGAAACGGGTAAAACTCTAGAGTATTTAGAGCCACACTATCATAAAATTGACACCTATTATAACCTTATTCAGGAAGTACAGCAGGAGAATTTTAAATCAGATAATAATCCATCCAAGTATCGTCATATAGCTTACATTTTTGGCTTATTTTATCATGCGGTTTTGTCATATTGCGATGTGGATGATAAGGAATTCTTTGAAGAAGTCAGAGAAGAAAATAAAGGCATTAAGCTTTCTGAGATACCAATTGAATATGCTCCAAAATTAGAAGAGAAAATTAAACGACTAGAACAAGAAGTAGCTCAGCTTACTAACGACAAAACTCAATTAGAGAAAAGGTTAAAGGGTATACAACAAAGCTTGGCTGAAAAAACTAAAGAGCTAGATGATGAAAAAGGAAAATTAACACAAGAACAACAGAAGACTAGTAAACTCGATGGTCAAGTAGATCAACTTACTAAAGAACTTAAAGGGATAAAAGATCAGCTTGTAGGAAAGAAAGCAGAGCTGGATGAACAAACTAGAAAAGTAACCAAGCTTAACAGTACTATAGATGGGTTTAAGGAAACAAATGCTGAATTAGAAAGAAAGAATAGTAATCTGACTAGTCAACTGGAGAAATTTGCAGCAACAAACGCTAAGCTAGAAAAGAATGTTGGTAATCTGAACAATCAGTTTGCAGAAGAAAAGAAGGCACTGGAAGATTTGAAAGTTCAATCAGAACAAAATGAGAAAGAATTCAAGAAAAAAATGGAAGAGCTGAACAGTATAAAGCAAGGTCAGGCTAGTAAAATAGCTGTTCTCACAGCAGAGATCACAGAGCTCAAGGAAGCAAAAACTAAGTTAGAAGGAAAGGCAGAATTTACAGGAAAAGAGCTGGAGGATACTCAAGCTCAACTCAAAGAGAGGGAGGAAGAGCTAGATATTGCAAAGAACAATGCTTCTCAATTGAAAGAAGAACTAAAACAAGCACAGCAAAGCTTAGCTGCAAAAACAAAGGAATTTGAAAACGCAGCTAACAAGTTGCAGAAAGGCTTGAATGAAAAAACTAGCGAAGCAGCTAAGCTTAGGAAAGTAAAAGCTAAATTTGAACAGGAAAATAGTAATTTAGCTAGTCAAGCAAGGGAGCTTGAAGGGAAATGTGAGCAAACAGAAGTTCAACTTGTAGCATCAAAGCAAAAACTAGCTGAAGAAACTAGTAAAGTTACGCAACTTAGCAAGGAATCTAATGAAGCAAAAGCTCAGCTTGAAGGGAAGAAAGAAGAGATTGGAAAGCTCAAAGTTCAGGTAACTCAACTTAAAAATGAAAATAACGACCTGAAGACAAGGCTACAGGAATCTGAAAATAGAAGTAAAGTACTAGAGAAGAATCTACAGAAACAATCTGAAAGCCAGGATGAAGAGCTAAATGAAAAATTCTTGAAAGCAAGAACTTATAGTAAAAGGCAAGGTAATTATGCTTCTGTTTCTTTTGTATTATCTGGAGCATTTGCTGTTGGTACAAGTCTAACAATGGTTCATTTAGCAATGTGTGTTTCGCTTGCTGTAGCTGCATTAGCTTTTCTTGCAGTAGGATGTTACTGTTCTTATAAGGCAAATACCGCACTTAATAATGTTAAAATCGAAAATGATAGTTGTAGGATGGCTGCTTGAGTATTAATTTAAATATTCTTCAGAGCTATAACTGCTTTTTCATGACGTTCTTCTGTAGTGCGAATAAAATCATCATAACCAAAGTTCATTATTGCTAGTTATTATATCATCACTTTAATTTGTTTGTGTTTTACTAAAAAAACTTTAGATTATACTTTATAATTGATACTAAAATATGATTTGGAATTTATTGCAGACAGGGCAAAAGGAAGGCTATAAAATTGCGTATACCAATGCTCGTATTATTGACCCGGAAACTAAACTTGATATAAAAGGTTCATTATTGACTGAAGGGGGTAAAATTGTTGATTTTGGCGAATCATTATTTTCAACAAGTGGAGTTGATGAAACAATAGACTGTGAAGGACTTGTTCTAATGCCAGGCCTTATTGACATTCACGTACATTTTCGTGAACCAGGTCAAGAGCATAAAGAAACTATACATACAGGCAGCAAATCTGCAGCTGCAGGGGGCGTTACAACTGTAGTTTGCCAGCCAAATACTGTTCCAGCGATTGATAGTGTTGTCTTGGCTAAATATTTGAAATATAGAGCACTTGAAACTTCACATGTGAATGTTGAATTTTATGCCAAAATTACCACTTCGAAAGAAAAATTAACTGAAATGGCACTCTTAAAGGAAGCAGGTGCAGTTGGGTTCACCGATGATGGTATGCCAGTTATGAATCCAATGATTATGAGACAGGCACTGCTTTATTCAAGTATGCTTGGTGTTCCTATTGCTCAACACGCAGAGGATTTGAATCTATCTGCTGGTGGCGTAATTAACGAGGGTAAGATTTCTGAAGAATTGGGAGTAAAGGGAATCTTGAGTGCATCGGAATCGGTTATGGTAACTCGTGATATACTGCTAATGAAGGACATAGAAAATGTACACTACCATATTTTACATGTCTCTTCAAAAGATTCACTTGATGCTATTAAACGTGCAAAAGATTTGGGATTAAATGTTACATGTGAAGTAACTCCTCATCACTTTACTTTAACTGAAGATATAGTAAAACAACACGGAGCAATCGCAAAAATGAACCCGCCGCTTCGCACTGAAGAGGATCGTTTAGCTATGATTGAAGGTTTAAAGACAGGTGTGATTGATTGCATTGCAACCGATCATGCTCCGCATGATCTTAGTTCTAAAGATTTGCCACTTGAAAATGCTGCATTTGGTATTGTTGGCCTTGAAACAATGCTGCCCATTTCACTTGAACTATATCACAGTGGACAAATGGGTCTACTTGATGTGCTTGCAAAATTGACATATAAGCCTGCAGATATCATACATGTGCCACGTGGCCGCATACAGAAAAACCTTGCAGCGGACTTAATTTTAGTTGATTTGGATCATGAATGGAAAATTAAAGTTGACAACTTTGCTAGTAAATCAAAAAATTCCCCTTTCGATGGACGCAAAGTGAAAGGGCGCGTAATACGTACCGTTGTGTCTGGCAAAACTGTATATTTACAGAAGAATTAGTTATCATACAGTTGCGTTCTCAATTTCAATCAATTGTAAATATTCAATATAAGTGGTAAAATATAGCCACTGAATAAAAAATATATGCTAATTAGTACGACATCGGAGCTGGAGAATGCATGTGAAGAATTGATGGCAAAAGATCCAAAATTTATAGCAGTGGACACAGAGTTTATTAGAAACAATTTAACCTACTATCCTATATTATCACTAATTCAAATTTCTTACGGAGAGAAGAGTTTTATTGTAGATGTGTTAGTACCGGGAATTGACTTATCGCTTATTAAGAAAATAATGCTGAATCGAGAAATAACCAAAGTTTTTCATAGTTGTCGGCAAGACATAGAATCCTTACTCACCGTGCTTAAATGTGTTCCTACTCCCATTTTTGATACCCAAGTTGCTGCTATGTTTTGTCATTATTATCACGACTTTATTGGTTATTCAAAAGTAGTAGAGCAATATCAGGGGGTAGCGCTGGATAAAATTAAAGCTAAAAATTCAGACTGGTTAAAACGGCCATTATCTGAGGATCAATTAGATTATGCAGTAAATGACGTGATACACCTATATGACCTACACCAAATATTGTGCAATAAACTTGAAGAAAATAATAGGATAGGCTGGTTTCAAGAAGAGATGGAATCAATAGTTGATGTTAATAAGTATTTGCATAATCCAAAAGATGCATGGAAGAGGATTAAATTTAATTATGAAGCAAATCCAAGGTTGATGTTAACTGTTAAAGCAGTTAGTGAGTGGCAAGAGACCTTAGCACAGCGTTACAATATAAATCGTAATAAGGTAGTCAATAATGCCGTAATAACTGGTTTAATTGAAAAAAACGTGGAACATATTGATGACATTTTAGATGACCTTAAGAGAAACACAAAAAATATAAAAGAGGAAGATTTATTAGAATTTATAGATATTTTCAATGAGAATGAGAAGGAATTTGTGCAGCAAAATTATACTCTGTCGGATAATTATGATAAATCTGTCTTTGATATACTCTCGATTATTTTAGAGAGCAAATGTAAGGAAAATAACATATCGAGAAAGTTAGTTTCGTCAAAAGATGAGTTAGCTGGATCAATATCTGGGAAGATAGATAAATTGTTCAAGGGATGGAGATATGATTTTTTCGGCAGATCAGTAGAATCGTTTTTGAATGCAGGCTCAAGGTTTGAAATTTTAATGGTAAAATCTGCTGATAGTACAGCTAAAATTCGGAGTAATCTTGTGGAGAATAACCGTATCACGTGTTGAGGTCTAACGAGTTTATTATATCTTTCACTTGAGAAAGAACATTTGCGCTGGTATCGATGATAAAGTCGCTCATTTGCTTTTTTTCTTCAATAGGGAGCTGAATACTAGACATTAGATCCAGCTTTTTTTTATCCATATTACGCTCACTAATCCTTTGAGCTTGCACAACGCTATCTGCATGGATAAAAACAATAAAATCGCAATACAAATGGAATCTCGTTTCCAGCAGGAGTGGAATGTCTAGAACTAGAAGTTTTCTGTTGTTTTCTTTCTCATGAGCAATAAAAAATTCTAATTCATTTTGCACAGCGGAATGTACTAAAGACTGGAATTGCTTCCAATTTTCATCATGTGCTAAAAAATATTTAGACAATACTGTTCTATCAATTTTTCCATTTACTACTACCCCAGGAAATTTTTCTTCTGCATAACTTATTATGTTTTTGTCCACTTTATAAAGCTGGTGTACGACAGAGTCAGCATCAAACAAAGCGGCACCAAATTCTTTAAAGCAATTGGCTACAAAGCTCTTTCCAACTGCAATCCCACCTGTTAAACCTATGATCATATAGCAAATTTCTTATAAAACTATATTTATAGCATCTCCTATGCCTATTTAAAACTGAATGCATAGGTATAAAAAAGAAAAGCTATTATTTTTTTAGTAATTCAGTAAAATAGAGTGAAAGATTAAGAGGAAATTTTGAAAGATAAGATAAAAAAGATAGTGATTTCAGGGAAAAAAGTCTGGCCAATCGTCGAGGGCGGTAAAGGCATTGCAATCAGTGATGGAAGATCAAGTGGGGCATTTGCTGCAGCAGATGCTGTTGGTACGTTTTCTGGTGCAAATGCTAAACTTATTGATGACAATGGTGAGTTGGTGCCGCTGATTTATAGAGGTAAAACAAGAAATGAAAAGCATGAGGAATTAATTAAGTATAGTATTGAGGCTGGAGTTAGTCAAGCAAAAATAGCGAATGAAATATCAAAGGGCCGTGGAAGAATACATATGAATGTGCTTTGGGAAATGGGAGCAGCAGAACAAGTCCTTCATGGCATATTAGAAAAAGCAAAAGGTTTAGTTCATGGCATCACTTGCGGTGCTGGTATGCCTTACAGGCTTGGAGAAATTGCAGCTAAATATCAAGTTTATTACTACCCTATTATCTCATCGGCGCGCGCTTTTAAAGCGTTGTGGAAACGTGCTTACCAAAAAATATCTTCTTTTTTACTTGGTGGAGTAGTATATGAGGATCCGTGGCTTGCTGGTGGTCACAATGGACTCAGTAATAGTGAAGACCCAGAATTACCGCAGGCTCCATTTGAAAGAGTTGCAGAGCTTAGATCTTTCATGAATGAGGTCGGTCTTTCTGAAACGCCAATTGTTATGGCGGGGGGAGTGTGGAATTTAAAGGATTGGGAACATTGGTTTGAAAATTCACAAATCGGACCAATAGCTTTTCAATTTGGTACTCGTCCACTTTTAACAAAAGAAAGTCCGATTTCTACAGAGTGGAAAAAGAAATTACTCACTTTAGAAGAAGGTGATGTATTTTTAAACAAATTTAGTCCAACAGGATTTTACTCATCTGCAGTAAGAAATAGCTTCATATATGAGCTACAGGAACGAAATTCACGTCAAATGAAATTTTCAGAAAGTGTGAGTGGAGAGTTTAATAATGAATTTGCAATGGGTAGCAGAGGTAGAAAGATTTACCTCACTGCAAAAGACAAAGAGCTAGCAAATGCATGGATTAAAGCAGGGTATACAGAGGTAATGAAAACTCCAGATACAACTGTTATTTTTGTGACGCCAGGCAAATTTGCGGAAATAAGACAAGATCAAATTAATTGCATGGGATGTTTGAGCCATTGTCTGTTTAGCAATTGGAAAGATCATGGTGACCATTCAACAGGGCGAAAGCCAGATCCACGGAGTTTCTGTATACAAAAGACACTGCAAAACATTGTACATGACGGCAATGTTGAAAATGAACTCATGTTTTCTGGGCACAATGTGTACAAATTTAAGCAAGACCCATTTTATAAAAATGGTTGCATACCGACAGTAAAAGAATTGGTAGATAGAATATTGGTTGGTTTATGACTAACTTGACAAGAAGACATTATTCTATATAATTTATAGTAATAATTGTTTATTAATTTAATCTTAATTTGAGGGGAATATCTATGCGCGATAGTGTTTTAAAAAGGTATGCACTTGCCTATATAAAAGAAACTGGCAGTGACAATGGTGTTCAAGAATTTTTACGTTATCGTGGTATGCAAAATATTGAGAACTGGAGTGATAAAATTTTTGAAGATGCGTATAAGGCATTTAAGCTCAGTAATCTAACTAATGAGCAGAACAGTACAGAATATGATATAAGCAATAGGCAACAAACTACAGGCCCTCAAGTCACGCACGTACATATAAACGATAATAGAGGTTTAGATTTTTGGGATTATTTACTACTTAGCAACCTGTTTGGTGGTCGTACTACAGTGATAAATAACCTTGGTTCCGGTAGCAGTAACCAGACAAACAGAGAAGATAAGAAAAAAGACGCAGAAGACAACAGGAAATTATTAGCTTTAGGGATAGTAGCTGTAGTTGCGTGTGTTGCTTTCCATGCTTTAATGTGTGTGTGGTACAACAGCAGCGAAAAAACGGCTAGAAAATTAGAAAAGGTAGATTACCTGGATAATAAACTTAAAATGTTCAGAAATATAGAATTTGCAGTTGGTGCAATTTCTTTAGCAGCTTTGATAGGTTGCGCTATTAACCCAGTCTTACCAATTTGGGGTTTAGTCATTCTTGGTATTAATTCTCTTGTGTGTCTTGCTGGTGGTGTGGCTTTTCATATGAAACATGAGAAAGAGTCAGAAAATATTAAGAAGGCTGAAGAAGTGGTAGATAATTATCATAAACGAGGACCTGGATATGGTTTTGAGGCACCACCTCCTTACCCTTTTGAAGAATATAGTACTACTCCGAGTGCTCCTTCTTATGATGGCACACCTGGGTATGCATTTGGTGATCCTAATGCGACACAACAGTTTGGAGGTTGTGCTGCTAAACCATAAGTTACTAATCGAGAATACCGCTGCAACGCGCAGCGGTATAATGGATTTTCAGATTGCTTGTCTGGTAGGATATGTATTGATTTTTATTACTAGTGCAGATACGATAAAGCTTTAAACTAGTACAAAATGGAGCAATTTGAGAGCTTTTACATCACTACGCCAATATATTACGTAAACGACAAGCCACATATCGGCCACGCATATACTTCCCTTATCTGTGATGTTACAGCTAGATTTATGAAATTAGCTGGAAAGAACGTCAAATTTACTACTGGTACAGATGAACATGGACAAAAAATTGAAAAAGCAGCTAAAACAAAGGGAATAGAGCCAAAAGAATTTACAGATGAAATAAGTGTTACGTTCAGAAAATTAGCTGAGCTAATGAACTTTGATTATGATGATTTTATTCGCACCACAGAAGAACGTCATGAAAAAGCAGTTATAGCTCTGTGGAATAGGCTTGAAGAGAGAGGGCAAATATATCTGGATTCTTACTCAGGTTGGTATTCAGTTCGTGATGAAGCGTTTTATCAGGAATCAGAGTTGATATATGGCAGAGCGCCAACAGGTGCTGAAGTTCAGTGGATAAAAGAAGAGAGCTACTTTTTTCGTTTATCAAGTTGGCAAAATAAATTACTAGAGTTATACGAAAATCAGCCGAATTTCATCTTTCCTGAGAGCAGAAAAAACGAGGTGGTATCGTTTGTAAAATCAGGACTTACTGACCTTTCGATTTCTCGTACTAGTTTTAATTGGGGAATAAAAGTACCAGAGAATGACAAGCACGTAATTTATGTTTGGATAGATGCGCTCACTAACTATCTCACATCAATAGGCTTTCCTAATATAGAAGATGAGGAATATAAGAAGTTTTGGACAAACTCCTTCAACGTTCATGTGATCGGTAAAGACATATTGCGTTTTCACGCTGTATACTGGCCAGCTATTCTTCTTGCAGCAGATTTACCACTGCCAAAGCAAATTGCAGTTCATGGTTGGTGGCTAAACGAGGGGGAAAAAATATCCAAATCCCTTGGTAACGTTATAGATCCAATTGATCTTGCAGAAGAGTTTGGTGTTGATCAACTACGCTATTTTCTCCTTCGGGAAGCAAGTTTCGGTCAAGATGGTAATTTCAGTAAGAAGAACATGATCAGCCGCATAAACTCAGAGCTGGCAAACAATATAGGCAATTTAGTGCAAAGAACAATTTCATTTCTGCACAAGCAATGCTTTGGAGTTGTACCAGTGGTCGACCGCAATTTGCTTAAAGATGATGAGAGTTTACCAAATTGCAAAGCCATAATTGATCAAGTAATGGATCATCTATCAAAGTATGAATTTAACCAGATTATACTCCTGATTATCAATATCTCTTCCAAGGCCAATGCTTACATAGATAAAAGTGCACCCTGGACACTCAGTAAAACCGATAGAGAGCGCATGGATTTAGTAATCTACAAGTTACTTGAATACATTAGAATGATTGGCATTTTGCTGCAGCCAATTGCTCCAAAGTCAGCAAAAATGATACTCGATCAGTTGCAAATTCCAAAAGAACAACGTGATTTAAAATCTCTGTGCAACGCATGTGTAAGCTTAGGCATTACACTGCCTAAACCTACGCCGATTTTTTTGAGGTTTGATATTTAAAGAACCCTTAGTAAACCAGGCTGAATTGGTCGTTGTGTAGTTAATTTGCTTAGTTCAACAGAATCAACAAAGGTACCTTGCTGTTTTGATGTGTTTATACCGTTGTCTACTTTGGAAGAAATGACTTTATTTTTGTTTTGATCAAGCTGCTTTATGATCTCGGCTACAGGAGGATTTGATGAATCTTCTACCTAACCTGGTTTTGTTGAAGAAGAAGCTGAATATGGATAATTATCCCTATTCTTCATTTTCTCTTGTTTTATATTATCACACTGAAAAGACATAGAATCTTGGGATGTATCCCACTCTTCATCATCAGATACATTACTACTATTGCTCAATAAATTATTACTAGGGCTATTTAGTAATGGATTTTCACTGGACATTATATTCTTTAATACTATTGGTAAGTTTAGCGGTTGTACGGGTTTCTTTAGCTCTTTATTGGACGTGTTATTTGGTTCTATAAGTGATTCTTCCAAACTACAAAGAGAATCATCTTGTTTGTCTAAGGAATCTAGCTCTTCATCTTGAAAACCACTTTTATTTCTTTGCTTTAGAACTTTGCTTTTCAAACCCTCATTCATATAATTTCCTTGTTGAATACTCTCACTATTGTTTTGCTCTTTGTCAGTTTTTTGATTTTCAACTTTCCTTATTTGATGTACTTCTTTGTTTCGCGATTGTACGTCGCTCTCTTGCTTTTCAGCAACACTTTCCTCCTCTTGTTTTTGAGGTATTTTTAAACCATCCTTTGGAACTGGCTTCAAAATAACACCTTTTCTTATCTGTTCAAGCAGATCAGAACGATCATGCTTAGATTCATTAGCCTTTTTCGGTGCACCATTCTTAGGTTTCTCCGTATACTTGGAAGCTGTAGGAGGAGGCGGCGGAGATGGTAGTGGTGCAGCATTTTGTGGCAATAGAGGAGGTGGTGGAGGTAGTAGTGGTACAATGGGTATTCCAGACATTACTGGAAATGATGGTGTAGGAGTATTGCTATGTTCAAGTCCTTTTGCTTTCTGTAAATCTTGTGATTGTTTTCTACCAGGATCAACTCCTTTCTCGCTGTTTATTGCAGAAAGGTATGAATAGATAAGATATGCAGCTAAGCTCAACATAACCGATGCAGAAACAAAAGCAATAACTGCAGAAGAAACTGGCACTGCAGCACTACTTAATACTGCTGAAATGATAAAATACGTGCATACTCCAGCTACAGGACCGGATGTACACAATAACAAAATAGCAATTGAATATTTTAAGGCAGTTGCCTTTTTTTGTTCTGCTACAGATGACTTTTGATTTTCACTATCAGAGTGTACACCATTATGTTGTTCAGTCATAGGTTTTTTCGGCACACCCTGTTTAGTATTGCTTCTATCATTTTTAGTTTTGTCACTCGCATTATCTTCTTCTTTATGACTGAGCGCTATTTCTGGTTTCTGGATTCTTAACATGAGTACTATTCTTGCTTCCTTCATCTGCATTTTTGCTATCCACATTATTTTTTTCTTGTATTTTCTTAAATAGTGGATTTTCTGCAAAATTAAGAGATGATTGTTGAACAGGACTCTTAGATTGACCTTTTTTTGGTTCAGTGCGACTGCTAATTCCTGATGTAGCCAAATTAGAAGGTTTTTTATTATCCTGTGGAGGTGTCCAATTCTTTAAACCTTCGAGTGGTAAAGGAGGTGGTGGTGGAACTGATGCAGGTATTTTATTATTAGATGAATCAGTAGTAGGAATTTCTCTTCCTTATTATTAATATAATGTTATTAACAATTAAATTATTAGTACTTGTTAATAATTTTTGAGTAAGTTAACATTAAGATAATAAAATAAAAAGGAAAGAGAGAGGAGCAGTCTTCTAAGAAGAAATAGAAGCTATCTTAAACCTCAAGTCATCACTTTTTTACCACAGGTCAGGTAAGGAAGCAGTATTACTACTACCCCCTCCCTTAGAAACGCAGCATGCAGGTTTCCCAACACTACGCTTGAGCCCCTTATCTAAGTTCTTCTTTTCTAGAACCGGCTTGTCCTTCATGATTCCTCAGGAAACATCATTCTTAATGGTGACACCAACAGTAGAGAACCTTCTCTTGAGAAAGAGCTTGCTAACATTCTTGTTCGTTTCACTCTCTCATCAAAATACTTTTTCCATTTTAAGTCAAGGGGATTTGCATCCGCTCTGATTTTAACATGTCGTCTGATAGGTATATCAATCAGCTTAAGCAGTCTTAAATACCGTATCTCTTTTGGTTTGTTCTTGCATAGGGGTGCAGCAAAAACCCATTGGCGTTGACCCATTACTTTGAAGTAACGATTCTTTATCCAACGTAATCCTTTACGAGGATGTCTTTTCTTTGCCCATTTCCATAAACTATGCCAAATTTCATTGTCGATCTTTCTAAACGCTTTTTTAGCACACACATGGTGATAGTAATTTCCCCATCCTCTCAGTAGAGAGTTGAGTGACTTAATTACTATAGCCTGAGTGTTCGCTATATTTGCTTTTATCAATGTACGTGCTTTATTAAGAAGTCTTTTAATACTTTCTTTCGAAGGTTTAATAATTAACTTCTTATTATATCTACGTACATTACAACCAAGAAAGTCAAACCCTGTTGTGATAGATGTAATCTTTGTCTTCTCTTCTGACAGAATTAAACCTCGCTCATGAAGAAAAGATGATACTAAAGGCTTAACTTCCTTTTCCAGTACTTCATGTGTGAAACCTGAAATAATAAGGAGAGTAGACCGGCGGAGCTTCCCCACCAGTCTCTCGCAGAACTGCACGGAAACCTCTCGGCTTATACAGCTCCCATTATTTAGCCTTTTGATCCTAACCCAAGTGTCCAATGATAGAAAATACTTGGAGACCTCTTTCTCACTTTTCCTAGAAATTGCTTTGCTAGTCTTCCGTGATCACGAAGTTTCTTATATTTTGTCCTGACCCATCTTATGAGGTATCTCTCTATATTTCTAAGAGATGGATACATCTCTGATTTATAAAACCTGCCATAGTACTGAAACCAGCCTCTGACTATTGGATCTATCTTCTTCGATATTTCCTCTAGTGTGGTCCATGTAATCCGATGTATTCTCCATGACTTTATGGTTTTCTTGATCTTCTTCTTGGCTTTGTTACTAATTGCAGGTAGAAATGAGATGAAATAATTCCTCATCTTATTCTTTGCTACTCTAGGTCTAAAAGTATAACCTAGAAAATCAAAGCTTTGTTTAGGAAATTGTTCTTTTCTATCATCATCCTTACTGTACACAATCTGTGTCTTTTCAGGATGTAACTTCAATTTACACTTAGCCAATCTTTCTTCAATCATTACTTTCATAAATCCTGCCTGTCTTTTAGTTCTGCAGTGCACTATCGCATCATCTACATATCTTTCAAATGGTACTGTTGGATAATTTTGTTTCATCCACATATCAAACGCATGGTGCATAAATATGCTTGAAATGATTGGGCTTATTGAACCTCCTTGCGGAACTCCTTTATCCCTTGTTACCCTACTGCCATCTGCTTGCTGAATGGGGGCTTTCATCCACCTCTCAACATACAGTATGACCCATTTGCAGTCTGTGTGTTTCTTGATAGCCTGCAGTGCTAAATCGTGGTCCAGATTGTCGAAAAATCCAGATATATCAAGATCTACCGTCCAATCATTTTTCCAACATCTCTTCTGTGCTGTGTATACCGCATCCAGCGCAGACTTATTTGGTCTATAACCATATGAATCTTCGTGAAATTTCGGTTCTACTAACGGCTCAAGATACATTGTAGCTGCTGTTTGCGCTATTCTGTCGAATACTGAAGGCACACATAAAATTCTTTGCCCTCCTGTATCTTTTGGTATCGCAACAGCTTTTACCGGCTCTGGAAAATAACTTCCGGATGACATCCGATTCCATAATTTGTATAGATTATCCTTTAGATTTTCTTCAAACTTTGTTATCGAGACCTCATCTACACCTGCTGCACCTTTATTTTTCGATACTTGTTTATAAGCTCTCCAAATAAGTTGCTTCGGTATATCAAAAGACTTTGTTTTATTCATTAACTCCTCCCTTTCGGTTGATAAATAATTAAAACTAAATAACTTAGCCCCTTCACTCCATTTCCATTACAGAAACTTCTTCGCTACTACGAGCTAATCCGCCCCTGTTTTTCGCATCGGTACTCTCATCCTCAGAGATCAGCTCTTTGGACTTCTCCCTTTTCATCGAAACGACAGGTTCCCGTAGTTCCATGCAATAGCCTAAAATAGATTCACGCCACTTTTATGCCGGACGCCACCTACCCAGTAAACAAGCTCCCAGTAGATTCATCCCAGGTTAACGACTACCCCCTGGTTTTGACGTCGTCTCTACGCTTTCGACACTTCATCAGTGGTTCACTTGCGTTCGTCTCTCTATTTCATACATGACACATAATTGTGCCTTTTCCATAACGCTCACTACCTTAGCTCTTTACCAAAGCAGCTTATGGCTGTTTGAAGCCTGCTCTTGCAAACCGGCTCCGAGGGGCCCTCCCTCATCTACTGCACAGCTTCAACACTTTCCGTGTTTCTACGGCGCACAGTCGTCTGCGTATCTGATTACATTCACTCCACTTCTGATTTTGTTTCTTTTTCTACTGCCGAGTTTACCAAATCGACTTTCCAATAACTTTTCAAGTCCGTTTAAGGCTAAATTGGCTAGTATTGGAGAAATTATACCACCTTGCGGGGTACCTGCAGTTGTGGGATACAGAGTTTTTGATTCTAGGAAGCCAGCTTTTAACCAACTATGCAGAATTTTTTTCTCCATAGGAATATGCTTCATAAGCCATTCATGATTAATGTTGTCAAAGCATCCTTTGATATCACCTTCAAGTATCCATTGTAGTTGATTACGACTTGCCAGTAACAAATGACAAGCTACTGTAGCATCTGCACAGGATCTTTTAGGTCTAAAGCCATAGGAGTGACGATCACTGATCGTTTCAGCTATCGGTTCCAGAGCAAACAGATATAATGCTTGCATGGCTCTATCTTTTATCGTGGGTATTCCAAGAGGTCTTCTTTTGCCATTAGATTTACTGATATAAATCCGTTTTAGCGGAGAAGGTTTATATCCTCTTTGCTTTAACTGCTTTATTCCTTGAAATTTAGCATTGCAAGTTGACCATAGTTGACGATCTACACCCGCTGTGTTTTTTCCTTGGTTTTCAGTTACTCTCTTAACAGCCAAAGCTTTTCCGCTAAAAGAGCGTGTGAGAAGATGTTGTAAAGTTTTTACCTTACCCCATCTTCCTTCTTGGACAGCCTTAACAATACGTCTTTGTAGCCTCACAATAACTTTCTGGCATTTCTTCCATGGCAACTGCTTCCATGCTTCAAAGCTTTTGGTAGATGCACTTACAGGTTTACTTGTAATCATCTGCTTTCCTACCTTAAGTGGTTAACAAAGTTTCTTGTCACGAGGGACCAAACGGAAGTCTGCTCGTTTTCACGCGAATTAATGTTACAAATTCTATCCATTTCGTTACAAAATGGCATTCGCTTTCTCCATTCTCCTTTACCTGCACTTCCATCAGCATTCCTTGCGGTTTGCTTGCCATGTAGGCGAAAATACAGGCTTACCCTGTTTCTCCAGTCATACAATAGTGGGTTAGGTGGCTTCTCTATACCGGTGGAGTTATTATTTGCGTACATCTAGAAATGAAAAAATGTAACTTATCCACATTACCTTTTGGTCAGAGCTTATCAGCATCTTTAGCTCTTTCATCGTATCGGTACTTATAAAGCTTCACTTACGTTCACCATACCACTAGCCTAGCCCTCCAACCACATGATGCTTGCAGTTTATGCCCCTCTCACGATTGAGCATCTTCTTTTTCAAGAGGAGGTTCATTGTCCGCATCGCTTGGCACCAACCGGTTGCCCGATTCGCACTGATGCGTAGACTCAGACGGCAAAACATCTGGTTTAATAAGTTTTAGAATCCTTTCAGTTTCTTTCTGAATGAATTCCTCTCCTTTTAAACAATATGACCGAAGACTTTCAGGTCGCACCACATCATCGATGTTTTGGTATAGAGTAATCAGAATCATAAAAATAGCTTAGTGTTAGATATTTTTATGATAACCTCTCTTAAACAATTGATATTTTACAGTGTTTTTGGTAAAATAATAGCTTAAGGCTTAGAATAAAAGTTTATGAGTGAAGCACAAGGTCCAAATATTGCAGAATGGCAGGCACAGCAGCAACACCAGGAAGCCGCTAGTGAGAAAAGTGGTTTCGGTCTTGGTCATAGTGACTCTGTTGCAACAATTGTGGATGGAATGAAGTGGATGTTCAACTTTCATGAAGGAGCAATTGCTGCTTATAATAATGTGTTTGAAGGTTTGGTCAGTGGTAGCAGTCTAGTAACGTTATTTGGGAAATCAGGTAATATGTTTGGCATAAAATTTCTTGAAAGTCTTGCTGAATATTTTTCAGGTGGAGGTGGAGAAGATATGCCATCAGAAGGAATGGGTATGGACTACGGTGATGAGGGGCATCATCCGGATGATTATCCCCACTCTAACAATGAAATAGCTCAAAGTGCTGATACTTGTGATGAAAAATAGATCAGCAAATTTTCAATCAACAACAGCTAAAGACCTTTCTGCAACGTTGATTTCTCTTATATCTGTAACTTCGTCATTCTGATTAAACGAAATTTGCAGAGACTTACTACTGTACTTCCTTTTTCCCAAGAAGTTAGCTTGTTTAATTTTATATGAGACATAGTACCAAACATTTTCGTCGAACTTTGATACTAGTGTTGGCGATCCTAAAGTATGAACCACTTTTTCTCTATCATCACCTACTTGTATTTTGCTCCACAGTTCAATATTAATGCCAGGAACTCCGTGATTGTGAATAGTGTGAGTGCAGCTCACTGTAAATAATAAAATAAAAGATATTAATACTCGCATTTCGTCAATTAATTATTTGAAATCATAATACACTGATAAACTATCTGTCGTCAAATTTCAAAAAAGTTAAATTGACTGATTCTCAATATCATTTAATATAATATTTACTTCAAAATAATTAGGTACCTTATGTCATTGCTAGAAGCAGATCCAATATACAAGCCTTTTAATTATCCTTGGGCATATGATGCATGGTTGCAGCAACAAAGGATACACTGGATACCTGAAGAAGTTCCGCTTGCTGATGATGTGAAAGATTGGAAAACTAAACTTTCGAATGTAGAGAAAAATTTATTGACCCAGATTTTTAGGTTTTTTACTCAAGCAGATATTGAAGTAAATAACTGCTATATGAGGCATTATTCAAATATATTTAAGCCAACAGAAATATGTATGATGCTTGCAAGCTTTTCCAATATGGAGACTATACACATTGCAGCCTATTCATACCTTCTAGATACGATTGGCATGCCAGAAAGTGAATATCAAGCATTCTTAAAATATGATGCTATGAGAAAGAAGTATGAATATATGTTAGAATTTGAGGAAAGTAAAAAGCAAGATAAAAAACATGTTGCTAAAACTTTAGCAGTATTTGGTGCCTTCACTGAAGGATTGCAGTTATTTGCATCATTTGCAATTTTGCTCAATTTTCAACGGTTTGGAAAAATGAAAGGTATGGGGCAAATAATTGCTTGGTCAGCACGTGACGAAACCTTGCACACCAATTCAATTATCAATTTGTTCAATACGTTTATTAAAGAGAATAATGAAATTTGGAATGACGAGTTCAAAGAAGAATTATATTCTGCATGTCACACTATTGTTGAACTTGAAGATGAATTTATAAGTCTTGCTTTTGATTTAGGAGATGTTGAAGGGCTATCTGCAGAGGAAGTGCGCAATTATATACGTTACATAGCAAACAGAAGGTTAACGCAATTAGGTCTTAAATCTATATATAATGTTAAAGATAACCCTATTCCGTGGCTTGATGAAATACTAAATGGCGTGGAACATACAAATTTCTTTGAAAATAGAGTAACAGAGTATAGCCGTGCAGCAACTCAAGGCACTTGGGAGGAAGCTTTTGCTAAAAACGATACAAAAAGTGAATAGCAGTAACTTCGGTTCTGTCGCATTTGTAGGGAAGTAGAAAAAAGAATGATATAATTGTCTAAAAATAAAGCAAAGATGTTTCGTATCAATCAAAAATTATTGCCATCCTTCAAAGGATTTAGCTTTTCAGCGATGTTATCTGTATACATGAAATGTCGATTCTCTTTGAGCTATCGAGATTTGGAAGAAATTATGAGTATAAGGGGAGCAAAAATTGACCATGCTACGTTACAAAGTGGGTTATCACCACTGATAGATTAGGCAGTAAGGAAAAGAAAGAAGCAGGTTGGTAGTAGTTGGAGAGACCTACATTAAATTAAACGGTAAATGGGTTTATTTATATAGAGCACTATTGGTAATACTGTAGACTTCCTCTTGTGTGTTAGTAGAGACAAGTCTGCAGCACTTGCATTCTTTCGTAAAGCCTTCAGGAGTAACTATCTTCCTGAGAAAATTGTCATTGATAAAAGCGGCAGTAATACTGCTGCTCTTGATGATTTGAATGCAGAAATTTCTGAAGATTATAGAATCACAGTTCTTCAAATAAAATATCTAAATAATATTGTTGAGAGGTTTATCAAGAAGCGAATAAAGCCTATGCTTAGTTTTAAAAATTTTCATTCCGCAAAGATTACTATTACAGGTATAGAAAATATTCGCATGATTCAGAAAAAACAAATTATCGGAGCTAATGACAATGTTTCTACTTTTGAGAATTTTGCTATGTTAATGGCTCTATAACTCCTATAATCCCAGCTTTAATGATCTTCTTTTCTATGGTTTATAGATGCAACAGAACCAGATAGGTTGCTGTGTAAAAATTTGGGAAATGTTTTTGTTAGTATTAAAAATTACATAATGTGTATTATGGAAAATATAAGAAACACAAGCTTTCAGCAAGAGAAAATGCAATTTTTGCTCTTCTCAAACAGCATAAAAAAGTGCCTGTTGAACCTCCAGATTAATGCTCAAAAATGTTCAATTGATACTTTAAAAGTATTACTTTAAAAATACCTAAAGTATCACTTCAAAAGCACTTAAAAATTTTATCTTTTAGGAAAAATTTTCCAAGACTACCCCCTTATTGGCTTTTGTTAGAAAAATATTAAAACTATAACCAAATATGTAATCTTTTATATGATTGTATTAGCTTAGCTCCCTTAATGGTTGTTTCTTTTTTTTTAAAAATATTAAAATAAATATAACTTTTTAGAGTTATCCACAGTTCTTTTGCTTTCAATTATATATATATTAGTATTTGGAGATCATATTTATTATAAATCTCCAAAGTACTCAGAAATGTAAAATTATATACTCTACTAGGTTATCAACTTAGTTATTAACAATTCTGTGAATAACTTAAACAAGAAAAAGGGGCTTTTACCCGAATAGATATTTTATAACGTCTTAATGCTAACTCCACCGACATATAAATTTGCGTGGCTTTTTCCAGTATTAAGCAATGCAAGTCCAATATTGTCGACACTAGAGCGTAGTTCTCCTACTTCTTCATTATGTTCACTGATTACTTTAGTGCCAATATTTGGAAGTGCATTTTTTCCCTCAACAAGGTAAAGTTTCCTTCTGAATTTTTCTTGTCTGCTCATTCGATTTACAACTTCCTGACCTATATAGCACCCTTTATTAAAGCTTATACCATTTATCTTATCGATTAAATATTGCAGCGGAAATGATGAATTTTGCACCATATCTTTTGCTCCATCTGGGACAAGGTTTTTAATTCTAACTTTTTCATACTGAATAAAATCTCCAACCGGTTCTTTTATTTCATCTTCATGTATGATCCTCATTCCTAGCAGCTTGTGCCTTGGATCTTGAAAAATAACTTGTGACTTACTACTACACTTCGCCAACTTAGCATCAAACAAAACTCCAACCTTATATAGTGCACTAATGTCTTTAATTTTCACTCTCAAATAAGTTTTAAGTAAATCTAGTTTCTCGATAATTTGCTGTAAGTGCACATTTTCGCACTCTAAGAAAATATATCCACCATATTCAATGAGAAAAAAATCGTACAGATATTTTCCCTGAGGGTTGAGTAATAAAGAGTAAATTGCCTGCTGGCTACTTAGTTTATTAATGTCATTTGTTATAATACCCTGAAGAAAATCTCTCGTATCTGGTCCGTATAAAGATATTACACTACGGTTTGCTAGCGGTATGTAACCCATAAAACTTCTGTTCAAACCTTAAATTATACACTTTTACTAACTCCAGCCCTTGAAATGTAACCTTTAGATGACTACATAGAATTGTAGGTTAATCTATTAATGAGGAAACATAAATGTCAAGTGTAAATTTGAATGTATTAGATGATAATGTGCTAATAAAGCCTATTACTGAAGAAAAACAAGGTGGAATTGTACTACCATCAAGTGCTGAAAAGAAGCCTACTAAAGGTGAAGTTATAGCAATTGGTAGTGGTTCACGCAACTCAAGCGGAGAGCGCATAGCTTTAACTGTAAAAACTGGTGATAAGGTTTTCTACAGGCAGTGGGCTGGAACAGAAGTAGAACATGATAATGAAAAGTATGTCGTGATGAAGGAGTCAGACCTACTTGCTGTTATCAAGTAGGTATCCCTATTTTACTAAACTAATGCGCTATATAGTGCATTATGTATTTTAATATTCTAAATTTTTTATTAATTTAAGGAGTGATAAAAATGGCTAACATAGTAGTATCAGGCGAACAGTTGCAAGAAGCCTTTCGTGAAGTTGCAGCAATGGTTGACTCAACGGTGGGAGCAACTGCAGGGCCTAGGGGAAATACAATAGGAATTAGCAAGCCATATGGTGGACCAGAGGTCACAAAGGATGGCTATAAGGTAATGAAAGGTATAAAGCCTGAAAAACCATTACACTCTGCGATAGTAAGCACCATTGCTCAAAGTGCTTCTCAGTGTAATGACAAAGTTGGTGATGGTACCACAACATGCTCAATACTGACTAGCAATATGATAATGGAAGCTTCAAAGTCAATTGCAGCTGGAAATGATCGTATTTGTATCAAAAATGGAATACAGAAGGCAAAAGATGTGATATTAAAGGAAATTACATCAATGTCTCGCACAATTTCTTTAGAGAAAATGGATGAAGTTGCACAAGTTGCAATAATTTCTGCAAATGGTGATAAAGATATTGGTAATAGCATTGCTGATGCTGTTAAAAAGGTTGGAAAAGAAGGCGTCATCACTGTTGAAGAGAGTAAGGGTTCAAAAGAATTAGAAGTTGAACTTACAACTGGTATGCAGTTTGACCGTGGTTATCTCTCTCCATACTTTGTTACAAATAATGAAAAGATGAGCGTGGAGCTTGATGATCCATATTTGCTGATTACAGAAAAAAAACTTAATATTATTCAACCTTTACTTCCTATTCTTGAGGCTATTTTTAAGTCTGGTAAACCTTTGTTTATCATTGCAGAAGATGTTGAAGGTGAAGCATTAAGCACTTTAGTGATCAACAAATTACGTGGTCTAAAAGTTGCTGCAGTAAAAGCTCCAGGTTTTGGTGATAGGAGAAAGGAGATGCTCGAAGATATAGCAGCTTTAACAGGTGCTAAGTATGTCATAAAAGATGAGCTTGGAATCAAGATGGAAGATTTGACTCTTGAAGATCTTGGTACTGCTAAAAATGTTAAAATCACTAAAGACAATACCACAATTGTTAGTGAAGACAGCGACTGTGACAAACAAAACAGAGTAAATGCTAGAATTAACCAGATTAAATCTCAGATTGAAACTTCAACCTCTGATTATGACAAAGAAAAGCTAAGAGAGCGTTTAGCAAAATTATCAGGCGGCGTTGCTGTACTCAAAGTTGGTGGAGCAACTGAAGTAGAGGTAAAAGAACGTAGAGATAGAGTAGAAGATGCACTTCATGCAACAAGAGCTGCAATTGAAGAAGGGATAGTTCCAGGTGGAGGAGTTGCACTTCTTTACGCTGCATCTGCTCTTGATAAGCTAAAAGCTTCAAGCGATGAAGAGCAAATAGGTATCAACATTGTCAAAAAAGTTCTCAGTGCTCCAATCAAAAGATTGGTTAAAAATGCTGGTCTTGAATCTGCTGTTATAATTGACTATTTGATTAAGCAGAATGATAAAGAGCTTATATACAACGTTGAGGCTATGAACTACGCTAATGCATCAACAGCTGGTGTAATTGATCCGGCAAAAGTAGTTCGTATTGCTTTTGAAACGGCAGTGTCTGTAGCAAGCGCACTTATTACTACTGAATCTATGATAGTTGATCTACCAAACAAAGAAGAAAATGCTTCATCACCTATGGGTGCAGGAGCAATGGGCGGAATGGGTGGATTCTAAGTAAACAAGAGCCTTGGAGCAACTTGCTCCAAGGTATCTTTCTAGTTCTAAAAAGTCTTACATTTATAAAGGAAATAAATTTGTGATTTTCTATGCAAAGCCACTACTATTTATATTTGTTACGTCTCTTTAATATTATAACTGCTTAAAAATAAAAAAATAATATATGAAAGTTATAATTGCTAGTATATTACTATTAGTATAATATTATATTAATAAATGATTTATATAATATTTTTATTATAATAGATAGAACTTAAATTATTTTCTTCATAAATAGAGTATTTATGAAAATACGTATATACTCAATCCTACTTTTACTTTTTTCTTGCACTCAATTGTGCGCTGAAGAAGAAGTTGCAAAATTTGATCTGCTCATTGGTAAGGTAAATAAAGCAAACCTTACCATTGAAGGCGCAATAAAGGTTACAATAAAACCAGGTTGGCATATATATTACAAAGACCCTGGAGATTTCGGCCTTCCTACTTCCTTTGACTGTCAGGGTAACATATCAAATATAGATATTCATTGGTCTACTCCCAAGGAACATGAAGATAAAGTTGGGGAAGTTACATTTGTTAGTAACATATATGAAGATATGGTGTTATTTCCCTTTAAAACTAATATCATTCCAAATCAGGAATACGTTGATATTAACTTTCATATAAAGTACGCAATATGTAAAGATAGGTGTATCCCTGAAAATGCCGAGATAAAAACCAGTCAACCACTAAAGGATTTTATGGATTCCGATATCAATAAACTCATAAATGAGTGGTATGAAAAATAGAGCTCCCAGCGAGCAAGTGATAGTTATACGATAGCTTAAAAATGTTATTCCTGTCCCTGAATTTTCCAATAAAGATCTTTCCAAAAATTTCGATCATGAAGCCTTTTGGTCCCCAAAAGGCTTCATTTCAATCAATAACGAAAATTATAACTTTGAAAGAGCTGCTTGCTTATTAACTCCTGTAGTGATTTGTATGCTTTCCACACTTGTTGAAGGATAAAATCCTTTTATTACTTCAGAGCCTTCTCGCTTTAAATATGACAATGCTTCATATAAAGGCTTCGCTTCATATTGTCTTCCTACTTTTACTTCTTTATTTGCAGCTAATTGCTCCCAAGTGACACCATTGCTTTCAATAAACTCTACAGCACCATTATCACTAATGATAATTTTCATTTCACACTCTTCTCCTTCAGCATACCAATTTAAAGTCATATAATATGAGCCGTTAGCTACTTCATAAATTCTTGTTCCATTCTCATCAACTCTGCAGCGTATTCCCCTTGTTTCACATTTGCTTTTACTAGGCAGCAATAATGTAATTCCATCTACACCATATTTTCTGCATATATCACTATTTAAAACATCAACCACATTTATTGATTTTGTAGGATCGCCAAGCATAATTCTGAGTGCAGGCTTAATCTTACCTTTCTTTCTACTTTCTTTAATTCCTATATATTCTAAAGTATTATCTTTTATACTTTCCTTTACATCTTTTGCAATTTTCTGAGCAATTGCACCTACGACATTTTTGCTATCGTACTTATTGGCATGTTTATATTCATACCTGCCATTAACCTCATATCTATACTTTTCCTGTCCTTCTTCATTGGAAAGTACAGTAGAAAAGTGTTTAAACCACTTTTCATCATCATCAATACTAACTTCTTCGTTCTTCTCTTCAGAATCGATAGTCACTAAGCGGTTAAATGGCTATTTTATAATGAATTTTGTCAGTAATCGCTAGTTTTTCTCCTGCTATGCAACAAAGCCCTCTGGCATCCAGATTAGACACTAAGTTGATAAGTATAAAAGCAGCTAACCTTATGTAAAAACACAATATTCCAGTGTTAAGCACTGGAATGACATTGTATGAACATTGTACCATATTACAATCAGTTGTGATTGGTATGACAAGATTAAGAGGTGCTAGAATAATGAAACCGAAGTCATACATAGAAAATAGGTTGGGTATTTTCAACTTTTGCTATATACTCAAGTAAAAATCTCTCTTTTACAGATGGATACAGTAAAGTTTGTTTTCTTACTGCCAACAATACTACTCATACTAGTTGCTGGTGTTTACCTATCGGTTAAACTAAAATGGTTACAGGTGTTTAGACTACCGTATGCCGTTTCACTTATTGGAGCTAAAAGAGGAGAAAATAAATTTTCTTCTATAGCCGCCCTGTTTACAATCTTAGGAGGAAATTTAGGAGTAGGAAACGTTTCAGGCACTGCTGTTGCTCTAAAAACCGGAGGACCAGGATCCATTTTATGGATGGCAATAATTATTGTTGTTACTTCTGTGATAAAATATGTTACTTGTTACCTAAGTATAAAAACCAGAAAAGAAAAAAATGGACGGTTTATAGGTGGACCTGTAGCCTACATGACTGATGCATTTAATTCTAGAAAAGCTACAGTTGTGTTTCTAGTTATTATGATGATGGTTTCAATAACAGTTGGTAACCTTGTTCAGGTAAATTCTCTATCAATACCACTCAGCATGGTAGATATACCTGTAGTCATTGGCGGCATTGTAATGGCCATAATATTTTTTGTTGTTGCAGCTCTCAGCTTAAAAAAAATTAAAATTTTTATATCGGCTATGATACCGATAATGACGGTAAGTTACCTCACACTTTGCGGTATCATATTATTTAAGTTTAGTGAAAATATTCTTCCTTCTCTAAAACTAATAACAAGCAATTTTTTTACAACTAGTAGCTTTAACTCTGGCTTATCTTTAGGTTTAATTTTAGAAATGTTGACTATTATTCAAGTAGGAACTCTGCGAGGTATTTTTGCAACAGATATAGGACTTGGCCTCGAAGGAATTGTACACTCCTCGATTACTCCTAAAAAAAATAACAATAAATTTATCATTGAACAGAGTCTAATCACAATAATATCTCCTTTTATAGTTGCACTCATAGTGTTCATTACAGCAATGGTACTGCTTGTCACAGATTCTTGGATTACTGATTTAGAGAGCACTAACATGTGCATTTTTGCTTTTAGAAAAGCTATGAATTGGCCCTATACTGACTATTTAATTATGGCTATAATGTTTTGTTTTGCCTTTACTACTATCTTTACTTGGTTTTTTTGTTCAAAACAAACAATACGCTATGTATCTATGGATAATAAATACACTAAAATCTGGACTGTAGTTTTTACCTTAATCATTCCATTTGGTGCAATCGGTGGAGTTAAGTTACTCTGGGATATCGCTGATATTTCAATTGCTGCTTTGCTACTCATAAACATACTTGCTATACTCAAGCTCACTTCTCAAGATCCAGAAGTATTTACTATGAGTAGCAAATACCTGAAGTTGCAAAAACAGAGCTAAAGCAATATTTTAAGTTGTCATCCCAGTCTGGAATCCAGCCTTTCATGAACTTCATCAAAAATTTTATGTTTTAACATAATACTTTTATGCTCACTAACTGAGTGCGACTGGATCCCAGTGGGCTTTGTTGCACAGCTCTTCGGATAGTGGGTAATGTATAATAAATTCATGAAGCTATATCAAACTTAGCCATGCCTATTTCAGTAAATTTGTTAAGCAAATAACACTTGAGTAGCAGTTCCTTCTCACGATTAATCTCAGATTTATTCCTAAAACTAAATCCAAATATTTGCTTCAGTCGCGAGAAAAAACTTTCTATATAAGATCTCTTCCAATAATTTATCTCTTTTTTCCACCTCTTCATACCATCTTCATCATATGACTTTATGAGCTTGATTGTAGAATTTCTCTCATTCATATAATCCAACTTTGGATGCTCTACTGCATTATTTTGCGGAGGAATCCTTGTCTTTATGTCAAGCTCATCGCACAGTTTGTATAACTTCTTTCGATTATATGCCCTATCTGCATATATCGTGCTTATGTTATACTTGGTATCCACTCTTTCAATAAGATCACAGGCTCCATAGTGGTCGGAATAAACTCCACTACTGTATTTTGCAGCTATAACTTTTTTACTACCTATCTCTAGCATTACATGTAGCTTTCTTGTTTGCTCATAGCGGCGATACTTTCTATCTGTACCATTTGCCTTACTATGGCCTGGAATATTATTGTAGATGCTGATACCTGTACTATCTATAGCAATTTCAATATCTTCCATATCGTTCTTATCAACTCTGCAGTCGTTGATTTTGATATTAAGCTTTTTAAACCTTCTTGAAGCCTGCGAATAGCTGATAATTTGCAAAATTTTCCCTATTTGCTCAAGATATTTCTCTATAAATCCCACTGTTTGCCTAAGACCAATCCTGAATAGATAGGTTATTATGTGAATTAGAATCACTACTTTGTCGCTGTAGACATTGTTGCCACCTGCTACTTTTGGACTATTTTCGTACCAATTTTCAATGGCATCGTTGATATAATGAAAAACATTTCCCCTTTCTTGAAGAAATTTGTTATATTCATTGCAGTTACTGACTTTCATTCTTATTGGCATATTTTTCCTTTGTCGGCTAAATATCTATTTTATAACAAATTCCATCAGTAACTGCCTGTTCTTTCCTTGAGTGGTGCAACAAAGCCATCCCAGTGTCAGCTACTAGAATGACATACTTTTTGGTGAAAATTACTCTTATATTATAACGTTTGTAGTTATGAATTTGACTATAGGATCAAGTCTAGAAAAATCTAGATTCCAGACTGGAATGACAACTTAAATTGCTTGATGTGAACATAAAATAGCTCATGTCATCACGTTAGCAATACAACTTCTTTAATAAAAACTAAATCAATTCCCGTAATAATTGTACTAGCTAAGGCTAAAAGGCAGAGGGTTATTAGTGAGGGAAAATATGAATACTCAAAGCACACAACAATATCATGAATTCATTCGAGGATTTTTTACTTTATTCGATGAAATAAAAAAGGAAGACGACCCAATTTATAATTCCAGAGTTGGTTTTAATGCAGTAAAGTTTCTAATAAAGCACTCCGTCTGGAATTTGGAGACAGATGAAGACAAAAATAAAGCTTATGAAGTTATTCTTCCAGAGCAGAACAAGATAAAGAAAGCCGAACAAAAGCTTGAAAGTGAAGTTAAAGCAAGGTTAAAAGAGTATGTTGATGATATCGCAGGAGTTTCAATATATGGCGATCACGCAAGTATTACACTGGGAGATGACAAAAAAGAGTTTAAAATCAGCGAGTTTTTAAATAGTGACTTTTGTCAGAAGAAAGGAATTTCGGGATTTTCAACGCTGCATAGTGATGGAAAGAGCGGAATGCACGGTTTTGTTGCCGAAGAAGGAGAGAAAAGAATAAGGCATTATGTTGTAACCGATGGTTCATATGAAATGACTTTGAATTGGCATGACAAAAATGGCAAAAAATGTACTATCAAAATCAAGATTGATAAAGATGGTGTAGATCTCACTGAACGTAATGGTGTTACTGAGGAACAATTAAAAGCAAACACAGATGTAAAAATAGGTGGCTTATTCCTATATCAAATACAATTCAAGGAGAAAGGACAAGAACAAGAGAATCAACAATCATCTGAAACTTTCATAGAAAATGATATTAGTAAAGGTGTTGGCGTTCAAGCTACTCAAGATCAAGAAGTTAAGTTTAAGCATGCAACGACTAGCACTACACATTCTAATAACGCATCTGCTAAAAAGATTCCACCGTCACTGCCAACTAGAACTAGTTCATTACCTAATAATCAGCAAAAAGGTGAGTATCAGCCAATACGGATTAATAGTGGAAATAACTACAATTCTCCATATTCTGATCATTCAAACAGTACTGCTTTCACCAAATCTGTAAGCCAAAATCAAAACGATAGGCAGTCTACATTTACTACGTTTGGATATACTGCATCTGGAAGCCGAAGATCAGATGAAAGTGAGCAAATATCTAATAATCGGCAAAAAGGTGCAATTTTTGATCCTACAACTAATGAAAGCACTGCAGCAGCACAAGACGTTGCATTCAAAAAAGTTAAAGGTGCATTTAAGTATGAAAACGCTAAAGAATCAAGCAATACTGGAAATAAGCAATCACTAAATGATGTAGCTTCGATTCTTGCATGGAAAGCAAAAAATGAGTTATTACGTAGTGAAAGTAAGTATGGTGAAGAATTTTCTGACTTCGAAGATGGTTGGAGCGATAACGAAGATGAGTATATAACGCTTTCAAAACCTCAATCAGATTATAAACAAGAAAAAGATTATCTTAGCACTAAGGAAAACGAAGAAAGAGGAAACGATGAACAAAAAGAAACCGAACAAGAAAATGAATCGCTAGAATACAGCTCAACAGATATAAAAACAAACGATTCGGGCTATTCATCTCCAACTCACTCTAATCATGAACAATCTCGAGTAAATTCTGGACAGTTAAAAGCGAGCCTAATGAATGTTGAACAAAGAGATTATACCCTACTTACGGAATTTACCAGTAGGTTGGATAAAGAAACTCAGAAATTCCCGCTAAAACCAGTAAATCAAAAGAAAATGAGTGAACAAACAAAAGAACATTTATTAGCAGCTGGATTGCTAAAAGACAATGCAGCGGAGGAAGAAATAAACGACTCAGGTTACTCATCTCCAACTTACACTAGCCACGATAATTTTCAGGTAAATCCTGAACAATTAGAGAGGAAATTAGAAACCATTGAACCAAAAGATACATTGGAAAAATTGAATAAAGGATTGAGAGACCAGGCTACTAAAGATTTATTCTCAGAAAGTATGTTGAAAGAAGTAAAAGAAGGTAAAAAATATGACCCTGTACGTAAGTTATTAGAAAGAAAAGTAGCAGAACAAGAAAATGATAATACTAATCTGACTATAGACAAAAATAGCGAACTATATAAATTGCTAGAAAAAGATGCAGCACAACTGAAAGCTGGAATAGTAGAAGAGGAAAGAAAAGATACTTTAACAGAATGCAATGATAGTCCTGATCGCAATAGAATTGCATTAGCAAATAGAAATAGAATCTGGGCTAAACTTATTGCTGAAGAAAAACAAAAAAAGGACAGTGGTATTAGTATAGGTTAAAGTAATTACTTAGCAAGCAATTGGTTTCATGTAATGGTAACCCTATTACAGAAGAGTAAGAACCACGTAAAAATAATACAAACATTCCCGCAAGGCCTTGTATGTTGCATCCCCCTGCCCTGTTTTTCCACTCTTCTGATGCTAAATAATATTTAATTTCTTGTTCGCTGAGACGCTTAAATTTCACTATTGTAACTACAGTCCTAATATGCTGTTTAGATTGATCAGGAATTAATAAACACACACTGGTGTATACTCTATGCCTTCTTCCTGATAACAAGCGAACGCATTTTTCTGCTTGTTCAACGTTTTCAGCTTTGAGCAATATCCTTCTACCACAAGCAACAACTGTATCCACACCAAGCACAAAGTAATTTGGATTTGCACTTTGTATTTTCTCGGCTTTACTTTTTGCCATACGGATTGAGTAATCTTTTGGCAGTTCTTTCTTCAAAGGCGATTCATCTATATCTGCTGGCAAAACCAAACCTGGCTTAATATTTATTTGTTTGAGTAAGGCTACTCGCCTTTCTGATGATGAAGCAAGAATAAGATTATCTAGAGATTGTTCTATCACTTTAGCCTTTTTATTATCCTACCCTTTCTTGCATTCCTATCATAAATACTCATCTCAACTAACACTCTATCGCCTATAATAATACGTATTTTACTTCTTCTCACTCTTCCTGATACATGACAGATAATCTCATGTTCATTGTCCAGCTTCACTCTAAATTCTGCTGCAGGTAGTAAAGCAGTTACTGCCCCTTCCACTTCAAAAATTGTTTTTGATTTGTCTTCTTTTATCATTGTCGTATTATAATTTAATAATCTTTTTCAGTCTACTATAGATTTTAAATTATTATCAATACAAGAGATTTTTGTGAGTATTCCTCTTGCAACTTATCTCTATATAATACGAGAGGAAAGCAAGTTACCTACTTTTCTACTCTCTGCCACCTTCTCAACAGAACTTATAGAACTTATGTTAGAAGATAAATCATTATCACAACTTTCCTCATCGCTATCAAGTCCACTATCAAAACTTGAAGATCTGGATAACTCTGTCTTCTTTTGTGAGGCACTATCAGGCTCACTAAAAACGTTTCCTGCTAGAGTATAAAATTGATGATTGAAGCTTCTTTGTTCAATAGAACTCATGTTAGAAGATAAACCATTATCACTACCATATCCGCCATCAGAGCTTGAAGATCCGAGTAACGTCATCTTTTCTTCCAGTGGAACACAAGACTCATTATTAGTCTCATTAAAAATATTTCTTGTTGGAGTATAAAATTGATTATTTAGGCTTCTTTGTTCATCAGCATGAATTTTTTCTCCCAGTCCATCAGCTATTTCTACAACTTTATCATCCCATTCATTCTCACACTCTAGTTTGCTTCTTAACTCTTCAACTTCCCATGCTAGTTTGTGTATCCCTTGTTCATAAGATTCCAGTTGTGCTTTATGCTCATCTTTCAACTCTTGCACTTGAAGTTTTAAATTGCTTATATACTGCTCCTTTTCCTTCATTATGTGTGCTGCTTCTTTTAATTTGTCTTCTAACTCCTTCTTTTCTGTATTAACATCTTTTAGCTTACCCTCTAGCTTTCCTTTTGCTTCACATACATTTTTAAGTTCTTGTGCTTTCTCTTGTAACTCTGCTAACACACTTGCTAACTTTTCATTTTTTTGTGCCAGTTCAGTTTGCAATTCTGTGTTTTTTCGCTCTTCTTTTCCAAAACTGTTTTGTAAATCAGTTATTTGTTGTGAAGCAACTTCTGGTTGAGTTTCAGTGTGCTGTAAATTGACTTCCAATGCATTGCTATTAATAGAAGGAGAAGAAGGAAGGCTATTATCAGCATCAACTTTATGATCTAACTTCCCCTCTGGTTCCTTACCTTGATAAGCCACCATAGATTCATTGTAAAAATTAATAGGAGTAGCCCTATCCTCTTCTAGTGATTCCATTACAGCATCATATAAGGAGAGACCTTGAATATATAATTCATCGTTTTGCTTTATTAATTCTAGAATCTCCTTCGATGACACAAAATCTTCACCATCAAATTTTAGTACTTCAGTTATGCCATCACTACTCACATTCATAATCATGGTACACATTCCTGATCCATCTTTTGCAGCCCAAGTGCTTGTCATTTCATAATATGCACCTTCTTTAAATTCATAATATCTTTTCTTATCTTTTTTATGAGCGTGTATTTCATGTTTTTTATTGCAATAGATATTCAGTTCTTTAATATCTTTCTCTTGCTGTAAAACGTCACTAATCTTTGTTGGCTCACTATTGTCGTAATGAGTAAGGTTAATATTCAAAACTTTATTATTATTGTCAATTTCTTCACAGTAAACTTGAAAGTCCTCTTTCCATTTTCCAAAATACCTACTTGCAACTTCTTTTCCTTCCTTTACTAACTCTATGTATTTACCTATATTTTTCTCAAAGTCCTCATTAACAGGCTTTTCTCTTTCTTTTACTGCTTCATCCACATACATTCGCTTAAAATCATTATCACCTATTAGATTACTAAAACGCCAATTACCATAAGCTTTTTGTATATCAGTAAAGTCCATCTTTTCTCTCAAAAGCGCTAATAAGCTTATCTTATCTCTCAAATTTTCTAACTCACAATCGAGAAAATCATCGAAACTGCATAACTTTTTATACAGTTCCCTATCTTCTATAATTGAGCGAAGAAATTTCATTATAGTAAGGTTCTTAATGAAAGGCTCATTTTTTTCTGCATCATTAATATAGCTTTTGAGAAATTGAAATATACCAAGCCCATCACTATCTTGGACAAACTTCTCTCTATCATTAACACAATTGTTGCCCTGTGATGAACATAATCTATTATGCAATTTTTGCAAGTCATGTATTGACTTAACTACATATTCTGCAACTGACAATTCTCTCGGCTGATCACTTGTTTTTTCCGCTCTTACTGCTTTGTCTCCCTTAGTCAAACCTGCAATCATAATACGCCTCCTTTAACTATGTTTATATTATAACAATCAACATGTATTTAAGAAAAATCACACTGCTCACTGTACGTTTACGCTGCTACTTTGCATAATAGATTGCTTGAAGTCACACAAGTATCGTTTTTTATTAGATAAAAGTTAACAAGACGTTTTCATAGATTTTTAAGCTTAATAACATCCTCTCTATTGGGACTAGTTGAAATTAGATGAATTGGTACACCTATTAATTCTTCTATTTTTCTCACATATTTCATCAAATTTGCAGGTAATTCCTTAACTGACCTTTTGCCTTGAGTTTTCTCTTTCCAACCAGGAAATTCTTCATATATTGGCTCTAATTCTTTTTGTATTGAATGTGATGCGGGTAAATAATCATACATTTTTCCGCCATACTTATAACCAGTGCCTATTTTAATAGTATCAAAAGAATCAAGAATATCTAATTTGGTTAATACAATGCTTGAAACTCCAGAGAGTTGTACGGCCTGGCGCACTAAAACTGCGTCAAACCATCCGCAGCGCCTTCTTCTATTGCTTACTGTTCCAAGTTCCTTACCTATAGAAAATAAGCTGTCTCCAATCTCGTTATTTTGTTCAGTAGGAAATGGACCATTACCCACTCTTGTTGTATACGCTTTTGCTACACCAATAATTTGAGCATTGTAGGATAATCCTGAGCCTGTTATCGCTTGCGATGCTACGGTATTACTTGAAGTAACAAAAGGGTAAGTTCCGTGGTCGATATCTAAAAATGCGCCTTGAGCGCCTTCAAATATTATTTTCTTACCTTCTTTCATAAAATCATTTAGTATCTTCCACACAGGTTTTTTATATAAAAGAATTTTTTCTGAAATCTCTTGAATTTCCTTTAATATTTCTTCTTTTTTAACTACCTGGTAGTTAAGTCCTTTTCTGATAGCATTATGGTAACTCAGGAGAGCATCCACTCTTTGATTGAGCTCATCTGTGTTTTCTAAGTCACAAAGGCGTATAGCTCTCCTGCCAACTTTATCTTCATAACATGGCCCTATCCCTTTGTTTGTTGTACCAATTTTGTGATTTCCGTTTAAATCTTCAAATAGCTTTTCCTTGTCCTTATGTACGCTAAGTATTAATGGACAGCTCTCGGATACCATCAAGTTGTTATAGTTTACGTCCACTCCTTTAACTTTCAATGACTCTATTTCTGAGACTAGAGCATGTGAATCAAGAGCAACACCGTTTCCTATAATAGATATTTTGTCCGCTCTCAAAACAGCAGAGGGCAGTAAATTTAATTTATAAACCTCATCATCTATTACTATAGTGTGCCCTGCATTATTTCCTCCCTGAAATCTCACAACTACATCTGCATTCTCAGAAAGATAATCTACTATTTTACCCTTGCCTTCGTCACCCCATTGCAGACCAACAATTACAATATTATTCATCACTATTTTCTAGATTAATACGTAAATATTAATGCAGCATGCTACAAATGAAAAGAGAAATCTACGCCTTTCCTATATCCCTAAAATAAAGAAATAGACTATCGACTTTTTTATATATTATAAAATTATTCATCATTATATGGTACAACTTACAGCATATTTATAGTAAGGTGTTAATTATGAAAGAGGCAAAGAAGAGTCCGGTAGTTAGATTAAAGGCCACAGCTAAAGAATTCAATTTTAGTAAATTAAGAGCAGATCAAGATAATAAATTAGCGAATTCCGGTGAAACAATGTTCTTAGATTTTCAAAGAATGAATTTTATTATTAATGAAAAAGAAATAGATAAAAATTTTATTATTGCATTTAAGGAAGGAGCTAAAGATTATAAAAATGAGATTTTTAACCGTGATAATTTTGATAACCTCTCTGAAGAAGGTAAAGCTTTTATGGAACCAGTACTTAAGGAGCTTGATCAAGATAGACTATCTGAAGTTTGGGAAAATCATTGTAATAGCCCTACAGTTGCTGATGAAAAAAAAATTGATGAATATAGAAAGGAATTTGAGAGATTTTATAACGCAGGGAGAAGCTCTTATCATCTATTCTCCAAAAAAGATTACCGTGCATTAGCAAAGGAAATTTTCAAGGAAATGTTCAGGTACGCTGGGGCAGAAGTTCCAAGTAATGCTATTTTAGAAGAGCTAGTCACCAATTGTAATCAAGCAGGGTATGAAGCTGGTATATTTAATGAATCTCATGCAGCACTCAGTAGTTGTAGCTTGATTCCACATAGTCCTAAAAAAGCGCTAAACATTTACTGCACTGATCACAACCACATAAAAGTGAAGTCTGATATGGCAATGCCTATAACCACGCTTAACAATCCGAAAGAGAAAATATGTGACCTATCCAGCTCATTAGAATTCACACTTGAATCTCAAGATAGCAAAAATGGTATAATATATAAAGAAGGTAAGTTATCACTTACTATTCCTGAAGAGCTAAAAAACTATAAAGATAATGGCAAGAGCTTGTTTGACATTATTAAAGAATATTTTCAGAAATTCTGTGCAGAACTAGGATTTAAATATGAGACAAAAATACAAATAGAGCATGACTTAGGTACTCAAATCAAAGTAAATAACTATTTAGATGGTACGATATCAACCATAGGATCAGATGCAAATGAAGAATTTATTAATCTTTTAAGCAAAAACCTCAGAGAGAAGTTATTGGAATCAGGAGTTGCTCTAGGAGGTGAAGACGTTGATGATATTATTGAAGTCAGAGTATCTGCAGTTATGGATCTACTGCGTGATTATACTAAATTAGAAGATAATAAAGAAAACAGAGAGTTATTAATAAGTGAAGTAGCAGATAATTTAGGGCTTTCCACTCAAGATAAAACAGCATCAGAAGTATTGATGGAATTAAACTCTTTACCTTCTTCGATAAAAGGTCAGGTTAATCATAATCAAGTGCAGTTTGTTGTAAATATTTTTACCAATTTAATTGTTGAAGGAAAAAGCGAAGTATACAAAGAAAAAAATGCAATTGATGCAATTCATCAGAAGATAGATAAGGCAATTGTTGAGCAAGAAAAAAGAGCAACCAACAAACAAGATATAGAAAATGATAAATGGACAGATAAAATAAAAAAACAGAGATTATCTATGGAATCACATGGGCATTTGCATTAAAGATACTGTGTACAGAGGCGTAGTATGCTCAATTTTCGCCTTTCATTTAAAGCACTCAAATTGATCAAACACACTCAATCGAAAGCGTTTGTAGATTCGATATCTTGAGTAACTTGACGCAGAGAGAATTGTATACCTTAGTCAACTTTTCTAGCGGTATCCATAAGGTAAATCATTATTTGAGTGTTACACCCAAGCCCTCTTTATTTTCCTCTGTTATCAAGCTAAAAATACCATTTGGTTTCATTATGTATACGAAACTATTATGCTTGCAAGAAAAAAAAACCTAAAAAACTGGAAAAGAGAATAGGAATTTGACATAAGCTATTCCCAAATTTTCAATGTTCATATGGTTATAAGCAGTACAGCTATTAATCATCCATTATTGATATACCTGAATTATTCTCAGTAAATAAATCAAGTATAATGTTAGGTACTCTACCGTCAACTATGTGAACAACCCCTGCACATTCTTCTACCATTTTAGTATATGACATAAGCCTTTCAACAAATTTTTCTCCTTTAATTTTTCCACAATCAATCGATTCTTTTAAATTTTTAATCAAGACTCTTCCATTGCCAACTTTGTTTATTTCTTCATCTGTATCACTCAAGATTATCATTTTAGATGCGTAAACTGCAAGTGCAATTGCACTTGCAGTGCTATCAGTATCAATATGATATGTTTCTCCATTTTTTCCATAACCGATAGGTGCAATAACTGGTATAGAATCTGATTCTTCAATAAAGAATAATATATCAGGATTGATTTCAGTTGGTCTACCGATAAATCCCATGTCTAGTATTTTTTCAATATTATTTAATCTATTTTCCCTAAGCGTAGTGCTTATCTTTTCAGCTTTTATGAGGTTGCCATCTTTTCCACATAGTCCAATAGCTGAACCACCAGCAGAATTTATATGCTGAACAATTTTTTTATTAATTGAACCACACAGTGCCATTTCAATGATTTTCATAGTGCTTTTGTCTGTAAGTCTGACACCATTTATAAACTTATCATTCATATCTAGCATTTTTAACACTAAGTTAATTTCATATTCTCCGTCATGAACTACTACCGGATTTATACCAAGCTGTTTCAACAGAACAACATTATGCGCAAAAGCACTAAGCAGCGTTTCATCTGAGATTATTACACTGCTGCATTTGATGATAAAAGTTTCGCCTACAAATTTAGGTATGTTAGACAGAACTTCAAATAATATTTCTGTTTTTTCCTTCAATGGCATCTTACCATTTAAAGATTCATCACTTTTCATTTTTTTATCTTGTAAATTTGAAAAACTCATCTCTTACCTTGGTGATTTTATGCTTAACACGAATGCTTATTTGATGAATTGATACATGTTCATTATTAACCCACTTTTGAGTATTTTCTAGAATAGCATTTAGACTTTCCTGATTCACTTTATCTATTTTTGTTAGCACAATATTAAAGTTAATATTATTACATATTAACCAATAAACAAAGTCTTTGTCTATTTCTTTTAATCCTACCTTGCTATCTATAAGCACAAACACTCTTTTTAGATTTCTCCTGTGAATTAGATAGTACTCAATTAGGTTTAAGTATTGTACTGCTTCTTCCTTGCTTGCACAAGAATAGCCATAACCCGGTAGGTCGACAATCCTAAACTTATCATTGTACATAGAGTAAAAATTTATTTGTCTAGTGCATCCAGGTTTAGAAGAAACTCTTGCAGCTTTTTTGCTGTTTATCAGCAAGTTGATTAAACTTGATTTTCCTACGTTTGATCTACCAGCAAATGCAATCTCTGGAGCCGACTCATCTGGTAATGATTTTTTGTCTGAAGCTCCAAATATGAAGCTGCAGATTGATGTTATCTGTTTTGCCATTATACTTAGGTAGAAATATTCGAGACAATTATAGTGTTATTGCTTGATATAAGAAATTTTTTATTTCAGTATATATTACTTACTTAAACAGCTGAAAACTAGACCTGTACTATATGGATATAGAGAATAATTTACAAGACTTAAAAAAAAAGTTTTCTGATGTAGAGAGAAATCTGGAAAACCCTACCAATTTGAGTCAAAAAGAATTCGTTAGTTTTTCAAAGGAATACTCTGAACTCAGACCAATTATCGAGATAATCGATGAATATAATATATTAAAAGAGGAAATTTCAGATTTAGAAGAAATCATGAAAGATGAGAACAGCGATGGTGATATAAAAGAGTTAGCAAAAGAAGAACTTCTTGAGAAGCAAAAGATAGTATTACCGAAAGTAAAAGCAAAACTAAAGTTGGCATTATTACCCAAAGATGAAGATGACTCAAGAAATGCAATATTAGAAATTAGAGCAGGCACAGGCGGAGAAGAAGCAGCATTATTTGCAGCGATGTTATTTCGTATGTATCAAAAATATGCAGAAAGAAGAAATTGGAAGTTTGAGCCAATAAGTATTTCTAATACAGGTATAGGTGGCTATAAGGAAGCTTCTGCACTCATTAATGGAACAGAAGTTTTTGCAAGACTGAAATTTGAGTCAGGGGTGCACAGAGTACAAAGAGTGCCAGAAACTGAATCCTCAGGAAGATTGCACACTTCCGCAGCTACTGTTGCAATATTACCTGAAGTAGAAGAGGTTGACTTTGAAATAGAAGAAAAAGATTTACGCATAGATGTTTATAGATCCAGTGGTCCTGGAGGGCAATCAGTGAATACAACTGACAGCGCAGTAAGGGTCACCCACTTGCCAACAGGGATAGTTGTAATACAGCAAGATGAAAAATCGCAGCACAAAAATAAGGCTAAAGCGCTCAAAGTGTTGAGAGCAAGGCTATACGAAATTGAAAGACAAAAAAAAGAAATGGAAAGGTCAACAATGAGGAAAAGCCAAATTGGTTCTGGAGATCGCTCTGAACGTATAAGAACTTATAACTTTCCACAATCAAGAATAACAGATCATAGAATTAATCTCACTTCACATCGACTAGAACAGATTATAAAAGAAGGTGAACTAGATGAATTTATTGAGGCATTGATTTCACGAAATGAAGCAGAAAGGTTGACTGGAGGGGGTAATGTTACTTTTTGATGGAAATTTGAAACAAAGCATAGGTATCAGGTTAAAAAGAAGTAAAGTTAGTTGTTCATAAGGTTGACAATTATTTAAATTTATGCTATAATTAGCAGCTCTATAACTTACAGAAACCATGGAAGTTGACTTTAATCAATATGTTAATAGTAACACCTTAGAGTTAAATAATCTATATGTATATATGGAAAAGCTAGTAAACTTTTTACAGAAAAAGCAAAATATTACAAGCTTGACTTTATCTAATTGTTATATTGATGCTCAGTGCGGAGAAGTTTTAAATGAAGCATTAGAGAATATTAATCTTCCAAATATTACTGAGTGTAAATTAACTTCTAGCATTATTGGCGCAGAAGGCTCAATAGCAATCACTAAATTGTTAAAGAATGGTAACTTTCCAAATCTTATTAAACTTGATTTAATTTCTAATGATATTGATGTTGAAAGTGGAATAATATTAATGAGTGCGCTAAGGGGTAGTAGTTTTTCAAATATTAAAGAATTTAATTTACTTTATGACAACGTCTGCAACGAAGGCATAGCAGCATTACGTGAATCATAGAACAACAATATGCTTCCAAATCTTATTAAGTTTAGTTTTCCCTTTAGTATTACTAATGATAACAAAGATATGGAAATGTCAAACGAATACCTATTCGGTTAATAGCATCATATAGAAAAAGGCAAGTTACATTTATTTGTTGCTGCTCATAGAACATCCAAATTCAACTATAGACCTGCTAAAAGGTGTAGGAAATCTTACTGCTATTGACATTATTGCGAAAATTCCATCAATTGATAACTTCCTATTCTGTGTAAAAAAATAAGAAAGGAGAGGAAAAAAAGGATTAGTTTCTTTTATGATTATCCAAGAAGTCTAGTCTAAATTCAAGTTTTGTGAATAGGCCTAGCGCTTAAATTTTTGATTAAAAAGGGACAAGTTTAGTAAAAAATAATGATATTATAAGTGGAACATAAAATAGTCCCACTGCAGTACTAATTAGGAGCAATAAAGTAGCTTTATCTGGTTGGTAATTTAAAATATTAGCAAGTATTATACTGGATCCAGAAATTGGAATAATAGCCAGTAACATCAGTGCTTTATAGATGCTTTCATCATATATACCTGTAACATGCTTGTCTAGTAAGACAATTCCCAAAACAAATAACGGCCAGAATATGTACTTTGCTACAATAGTGGTCAAAGCAAGCTTCCAATCTACTTTAAAATTTGTAATTTGTGCAATACTTATTCCAAGCAGCACCATTCCTAATGTGATAAATGTACTTCTGATATTTATCATAACATCCGTCAAAAAAGTGGGTATTTGTATATCATATATACTTAAAAAGAAGCCTAGAATCATCGCATATAATGAAGGAAGTTTGAGTAACTTTAATATGCATTCTTTTGCAGTATAGATACCATTTGCAGCTATATAAAATCCCAAGCTATTTTCAAATAGTGCCATTCCTATGTAACAGACAACATACACAGACACTGAATCTTCATCAAATAAAGCCATGGCAATCGGTAGACCAAAATAACCCATGCTTGTGCTGCCCGAGCTAAACGCTAATATGTTTCTCGTGTTGTCCTTAAATAAAAAAGAAGAAAGATAATACACTGATAAGGACATAGTACTACCTATAAACCATATCAAAATCGGCAGAGAAATTACTTTTAAATTAACTTCTGTATGAGATACTCCGTATAAAATCACTATTGGATTAGCTATATAAAAGAGTATTTGAGATATAGTATTTCTATCAATTTTAAGATATCTTCCTGCTAAGTAACCAATAAGTATTGTAATGTAAATAGGTAATATTTTGAGGAAAAGAGTGAAGAACATACTAGCCTATTGTGATATCTTTGCTGATAAAGTGATATTAGATTTTAAGGTATTGTAAAAGCAAGTAAAATTTATTTTCCAATTAATCAAGTTCATAGTTAGTTAAAAAAGATTCACTGAGTGCCAAAATTTGTTCTTATATAGGACTTAATAATGATATTTTTATGACTAAATTATGTTAAGTTTGTATAAAGCTCCTTGTATATTTTTATAAGCCACTTTTAGTAATTTAGGTAGATTGTTGAAAAAACACTCATCTTGAATGGTTCTCAGGAATTCTTGCCTTAATCATTAAAATCGCACTATTACTTTCCATAATTTTTTTAAAGCCAACTTTTTCGTAAACACGGATTGCACAAACATTTGCTATACCTGGGTCGACAAAGGCATTCTCATAAACTTTAAAGACAAATTTGTTTAAAAATATATTCAAAGCTTGTGAACCAACTCCTTTACCTACATAGTTCAGCTCTCCGATATACCAGTCTATAGCAGCACAACTTTCTGGAAGTTCTAAAGTGTTATAGATCTGTTTAGGTGGGAAATCATGTTTGTTGTAATATTGAATATAACCAATATCAACTCCATCACAATTAATAATGAATGCGTGCATTGGTTTTTCAATAATTTGTGTCTTAAATTTCAAACGTTTGAATCCTTTAACGTAGTTGCTATATTTTTTCTCAATTAACTCTGGTGTCCAATTTATATCCGTATCCCACCACTTCTTATATGGGGCATTTCTACCCATTTTAATAATAGTGAAAAATGTTCTTCTTTCAACGCTTTAAATGTGATATTTTTATTCATTAATTAAAGATTTTAAGTGTTACTACCGTTTTTATTAATTCTATCTCTAATTGCTAAGTTCATTGAAATTGATATTTCTGTACCTAGTTTTCCTGATATAGTACGCTATTTTAACGTACCGGAAGGCACAATTCAATTAACTATTGCTTATAATTTTTTAGGCGTTTGCATAGGAGGGTTATTTTTTGGTCCATTGTCTGAATGCTATGGCAGAAGAAGGATGATGATCATAGGCAACACTTTGCTACTCATCGGTGCTGTTGGCTGTGTTTTTGCGCTGTCAGTTTCTTGGCTTTTAATCTCTCGCTTTATTCAAGGCATTGGTGTTAGCACATCTGTAGTTGTGTTTGCAATTATTGCAGACAGCTATAAAGGCAACGAAGCAGTAAAATTTATTGGAATCATGAATTCTATTATCACAGTTCTCATAGCAATTGCACCAGTATTAGGCAGTTTCATCAACAAAATTGTTGGGTGGCGTGGTAACTATGCAAGTGTTGCAATACTTTGTTTCATCTCTTGGGTTTTGCTGCTTTTTCTGTTACCAGAAACAAAAAAGGACCGTGATATTTTTAGTCTAAAAAAATGATGAAAGACTATAAAAAATTATTATCAAGTTCAAAATTTATGGTGTTGTCTTTGGCACAGAGCCTTTTTTCTGCGGCTTATATGTCATTCATTACTTGTGGCCCTTTTTTGTATATGGAAACTTTTGGTTTATCCAGCACTATTTATGCGCTACATCAAGGTGCAATGGTTGGGTCTTTCTCACTAATTAGCCTGTTTTCCAGTAAGATCTTAAAGAAACTTGGAGCAATTTGGTGTGTAATTTCCGGTACAGGCGTAATTGCTATTGGATCCCTATCACTTTTAATATTCAGTATAATCATGCCCAGTGCTTACTACTTAGTAACGCTGTCTATGGTTATTTTTTGTATTGGCTGTGGAATTTGTCAAGCAGTCATTTTCAATGCATCATTAAATATTTTCCCTGAAATGAAAGGCACAACTTCTTCTGCAATTTCATTTATTAGAGCTTCTATCATGGCTATTTTTATCGGCTTAACAAGCTACGTTTACGATGGTCAAGCAACCAGTGTAGCTATTCTTGTTTTTTTTGCAGTAGTTCTAATTTACTGTCTATTTATTGTTTTCAAGGTCTGGAAAAATCTATAATCACCATATAGATCCTTCTCATTTCTAGTTATTGCGGTAATATGTATTGTAACTTTGCTGGCTGCTCTAGATGTATCTCTTCCAAATCACCTAATCTATATTAGTTAAAGAGTATTATCTTGCTCATGCGTCTAAAGTTTGAGAGCCAATTTTCAGCAATCCAATCAAATTCCAATTTTTTTCAAACAACTGTTTCTTGCTATTTTTGTACCTTAAAAAATTTAGCTTACTTTTACGCTAGCTTGTTCAAATAGCATTAGTACGATTTACTTTTTTTGAATGTAGAGATTTTCTAGGGATTGTCCTCTTAAATTCTATAGTATCTTGTTTAACATTGAAACGAGAATCCAGTTTCAAGCATTGAAGTGACGAATCAAGAGCTGCTTTTATTCCACCACTCTCAACTACTCGAGTAGTGGACAATGGAATACGATTACTTTCGTTTATACTAATCAGCACGTCAAATTCTATGCTATTATTGTGTTGTTTGATGTTGCTAGCTCTAATTTTACCATTTCCAAACCAAAACTTTATAGAATTACTCGCATCATGATTGATGTCTGAAGAATCAGGCAAAATAGCAAAATTCGCGTTGTTTACAAATCTAGAAAACGCATTTTTGATGTCGTTAAATGTACCGTAATGGTCTATATGGTCGTCATTAATACTTGTTACAACAGCAATATCTGCAGGAATTTTTAACATAGTTCCATCAGACTCATCAGCCTCAATTAAGAAAATGTCACTTTTGCCAAGTTTTGCATTACTCTGATAGGAATTTAATATTCCTCCAACAATTACAGTGGCGTCAGCACCAGAATGATCAAAAATGGAAGCAATCATAGCTGTCGTCGTCGTCTTGCCACTTGAACCTGAAACTGCTATCACATATTTACCTTTCATAATTTTAACCAGCATGTCTGACCTATGCAAAACGGTTTTATTGTTATTTCTTGCTGCAACTAGCTCCACATTATCAGGTTTTATTGCGGAAGAATGTACAACTATTTGAGCTTGTCTAATACTACTTGCATCGTGACCAATATAGACCTCTATACCTAATTTTTGTAACCTATCTATATTGTCGTTTGATCGCGTATCACTGCCTTGAACTTTATAACTGGAATTATGAAGAATTTCAGCAATTGCGCTCATTCCAATTCCACCTATACCGATTATATGTATTACTTCTTTTTTAGTGCTGTGCATATTTGGCAGTAGACGTTTACTTATTACTAAATTTATTATAGTATAATTTAAAATCCTCATGGTATCGAACCATTTCACTAAGTACAATGATAAAAAAACTAGCCTTTCTATGTCTAATATTCGTTTTGATGAGTAGTTGTAGTTTTAGCAATAGGTGTAATCACACCGCAGGTCATTATAAAATTGGCAATAGCTATACAATAAATGGTATCACCTACCACCCAAAATACTGTAGCTGTTATGAGGAAGTAGGAATAGCATCGTGGTATGGAATAGAAGATCATGGCACAATTACAGCTAACGGTGAAGTGTTTAATCGTCACTTGATTTCTGCAGCACATAAGACCTTGCCCCTACCCTGCTTTGTTCGTGTTACTAATTTAGAAAATGGAAGAAAGCTTGTTATAAGAGTTAATGATAGAGGGCCATTTGTTGAAGGTAGAATAATAGACTTGTCAGAAAAAGCAGCACAAGTTTTAGGACTTCATAAGTCTGGGCTTGCGAAGGTAAAAGTCGAGTACTTAAGAAAGAGGTCAGAACAATTGATACAAAATACTCCTCATTACAAAAGGCAATATGAAAAAGAAATGCAGAAACGTCACCCAAAACAAAACAATGCAGAAAGTAAGGGATATGTAGCATTTTTTGTAAACGCTCAGGTAGCTAAATCAGCTGCATCAAAGCTTCGTAATCAAGGAATAGAAAATGTTAGATTGCTTTTCAAGAATGATCAATATTGCGTAAAAGTAAGTTAAAACCTGCATTACAGATTGTGTAGCATGACAGAAACTATTTGACAAATGAGAATGTTCCAAAAGCATGTGCGTTAAATTGAGAAACTATCGTGAAATATAGCAATATTTAAGATTGGTATTTTATTTGTTACATTTCAGGTAGTGACAGCTACCTCAGATGTAGCTGTAAAAAATAATCTACCACTTAAGAAATTTCATTAAAAAAATAGCATAATCTTATTTCTCTAAAAAATACTATCTTCAACTTGAATATGTTGAAAAATATTTTGCGTATTATCCAAAAAGTCATCCTTTATAGCAGCTAGCTCGGATTGTTTTTGAGATAGATTATCTTCTATTGTTCTATTAAAACAATCAAGATCATTGCACTTTAGTTGAGAGCGCATGTCTCCATTTTCATATAAACCTCGTATAACGTCATAATATGCTCGAGTTTCATCAGTTTCTGGTTGTTGCTTTTCTTTGAGTATTGCCTTTAATTTTGAATCTATGTCTAATTCTCTTTTTATAGCTTCAGTAGAATTTTTATGATATTTTTCATAATCTTCAAAACTTTTTAATATTTTACCTTTGATTTCATTTTGTAACATCTTTAGCAAATCTTTAGCATGAGGTTTTTCAATTTTTTCCTTCCACTCATCATACGTATATTCTTGTCGACTACCATATTTTTTATCTTGACACTCACTTCCTATGTTAAACAGCTCTTTGTTACAGATTTTATCACCCTTATAAAAGTAATCGCTTATATTAATTTTATCGCTAGTTAAAGTTTGTCTAATTGCTGCTTTATTTTCTGCAAGTTCTTCTCTGTACTTGCTAATGCAATTTAGTAATTCTTTTTTGCAATCTGTAGTCATAATCTAGCTCCTTTAATAAAATTAGACCTAATTTAGTGTAAAATAATTAATATTTTATTACTATTTTGGTTATAACTAAGATAGTAATGAGAAGTTCAGTGTCTACAAAGTTCGTTTAAACTATTTTCAAAATGGGTATAATATAATTTTAGGTTAATAAAATGAATTACGATGTAATCATTTCAGGTAGTGGGCTAATTGGTCTTATTACTGCTATTGGCCTGAGTAATGACTCTGTATCTGTAGCCGTAATTGAGAAAAATAGTTTACCACGTGCAGTTGATGATAATCGAGCATTTGCCATTTCTCAAGGATCAAAAAAAATACTAGAAAAATTAGGGATTTGGCGGCTCTTAGAAGGCGAAACTGAACCAATACTTGATATATGCATATTAGATGGAGATAGTCCATTTACTGTGCATTATGACCATAAAATGGTTGGTGAAGAGCCAATGGGCTATGTAATCAAGAGCGCTATTATATGGAATGCAATCAATAAAAATTTTTTGCATAAACTCAATATATATTCTCCACGTTCCTATAAAACAATCTCTTGTGACGAAGGATACATGGAAGTTACTCTTGATAATGATCAAAAATTGATATCATCACTATTTATCTGTGCTGAAGGTAAAAACTCTAGGTTGCCAGAGTTGTTTTCTATACCAACGATAAAATTTGATTATAAACAAAATAGCATGGTATTTAATGTAAAACATGAATTACATCACCAAAACTTAGCTGTAGAGCGGTTTTTTCCTGGTGGTCCATTTGCAATTTTGCCAATGAAAGGTGGCTATACTTCTTCAATAGTTTGGACAGAAAAATGCGAAATTTCAAAAATGCTGATGAGCTTATCCGAAGAGGAATTTGTCATAGAACTCAAAAAAAGATTTGGTTCTTATTTGGGAGAAATTGAATTAGAGGGTGAAAGAAGATTCTATCCTTTGAGTTTTTCTTTTGCAAGAAAGCTGCATAAAAGCAGAATTTTGCTGATTGGCGATGCAGCACATTCAATCCACCCGGTTGCAGGTCAAGGACTTAACCTTGGAATGAGAGATGTAGAGAGTGTTATTAGACAAATAACTGCTGCAAAATCCTCTGGCATTGATGTTGGCAGTAATTATCTATTGAAGAAAATTTCATATGACAGATACTTTGATAATTTTACTATGGCACTTGCAACTGATGGACTAAATAGAATATTTTCCAACAGAATACTTTGCGCTCAAGTTCTGAGAAATCTTGGTTTAATGGTAGTTGAAAATTCAGATTTTCTTAAAAAAAGCTTCGTTCGACATGCTATGGGGTTTATATAAATCATTAGATTTCTTTCATCATAATCAGGTATCATTAGAGTAGTTGACACTGGAGCTCAAATTCCATAATGTCATGCCAGTGCCCAGACACTGGCATCCAGAAAAATTTATAAGCAAACTTGAGTTATGCTAAATTTGATGAAACGAAAAACTGGATTCCAGCAGGCTTTGTTGCACCACTCAAGGAAAGAACAGGCAGTTACTGATGGAATTTGTTATAAAATAGATATTTAGCCGACAAAGGAAAAATATGCCAATAAGAATGAAAGTCAGTAACTGCAATGAATATAACAAATTTCTTCAAGAAAGGGGAAATGTTTTTCATTATATCAACGATGCCATTGAAAATTGGTACGAAAATAGTCCAAAAGTAGCAGGTGGCAACAATGTCTACAGCGACAAAGTAGTGATTCTAATTCACATAATAACCTATCTATTCAGGATTGGTCTTAGGCAAACAGTGGGATTTATAGAGAAATATCTTGAGCAAATAGGGAAAATTTTGCAAATTATCAGCTATTCGCAGGCTTCAAGAAGGTTTAAAAAGCTTAATATCAAAATCAACGACTGCAGAGTTGATAAGAACGATATGGAAGATATTGAAATTGCTATAGATAGTACAGGTATCAGCATCTACAATAATATTCCAGGCCATAGTAAGGCAAATGGTACAGATAGAAAGTATCGCCGCTATGAGCAAACAAGAAAGCTACATGTAATGCTAGAGATAGGTAGTAAAAAAGTTATAGCTGCAAAATACAGTAGTGGAGTTTATTCCGACCACTATGGAGCCTGTGATCTTATTGAAAGAGTGGATACCAAGTATAACATAAGCACGATATATGCAGATAGGGCATATAATCGAAAGAAGTTATACAAACTGTGCGATGAGCTTGACATAAAGACAAGGATTCCTCCGCAAAATAATGCAGTAGAGCATCCAAAGTTGGATTATATGAATGAGAGAAATTCTACAATCAAGCTCATAAAGTCATATGATGAAGATGGTATGAAGAGGTGGAAAAAAGAGATAAATTATTGGAAGAGATCTTATATAGAAAGTTTTTTCTCGCGACTGAAGCAAATATTTGGATTTAGTTTTAGGAATAAATCTGAGATTAATCGTGAGAAGGAACTGCTACTCAAGTGTTATTTGCTTAACAAATTTACTGAAATAGGCATGGCTAAGTTTGATATAGCTTCATGAATTTATTATACATTACCCACTATCCGAAGAGCTGTGCAACAAAGCCATCCCAGTGTCAAGCACTGGGATGACAAGAAGAAAGAGTACTGGCATTACATTAAATGATTCTCCTTATTTTAGCATTAAACGCGATGAAGAAAATCATTTATAATCGCTATAGCAACTAGTGTTGAAACCTGACGTACCTTTTGGCTTGACAAACGAGAGTTTTTATCTGATTTGACAACAAGGGCTTCTAGATGACTTTGAAAGTAAATATTACTATGCTTATCTTCGATAGCTTCTATTAATCCGTCATTGGCAAACGCTGCAATTTTATATCCAAGTAGCTCTAGCCTTCTTCTATTCTCTGTAGTATTACTTACTGTACCTGAATGAGCATTCGGAAAATAAGTTGAAAACCAGCCATTTTGATTAGGTAGTAAAAATCTAGCTACCACTTTTTCCAAACTACTACCTGGAACAATTTTTATCTGCTGAAGAGGTATATTCTCTTTTTGTGGATAGGATGCTGATTTTAAATGATTCTTCTCATCATTAACAACATTTGTTATTTCAATTTCTTTTGCATGCATAATGTCTTGTAAACCACCGCATATGGCAAGCAAATGAATTGTAGGATTGTCATCTACTATTTTTACAATTGCTTCATTCACAAGCTGGCGGTAAGGGTTAAGAGCTGAATGAAAGTTATCTGAAATAAATATTCTGTTTATCTTTTGCTCTTTGATAAATTTTGCAACTTCAACTTTTATTCGATCTAGTATCAGCTTTTTTGCCAATATTTCATCTTGTTTTGCGAACTCTTCTTGGATTTCTTTTAGATTAATTATTTTGTCGTAGTCAATGAATATAGTTTTAACCCCAAAATTATTGAATATCTCATAGATATTTTGAGATTCATCTGTTTGCAATAAACCAACAATTATATTATAATTTACTGCATTTTCCACTGTCAAAGCAGGTAATTCTTTGTTTACTTTTTCACTATAAGCGATATTACTTAATAGTAGAAATGTAATTAATAGTATATTAAATATTCTATTGTAACATTTATACATTATTTCCTAAATAATTATATTAATATTATAATATATTATAGAACATTAAGAAAAAGAATGTGGCCTGAGCAGGAATCGAACCAGCGACACAAGGATTTTCAGTCCTTTGCTCTACCAACTGAGCTATCAGGCCAACTACGTACTTTCATTTTTAGATAAAAAACGTTATCATGTCCATCAAAAGTTTTTGAAGTATAGAAACAAAGAATGAACATTAGTAACAAAATAGGAATTTATCCTGGTACATTTGACCCCATAACTTTTGGGCACCTTGACATAATAAAAAGAGCATGTAAGCTAGTCGATAAGTTGATAATTGGTGTTGCAGAGAATGTTAATAAACATACTAATTTTGACATAAGACTGCGCACAAGCATGGCTAAAAATGAAGTGAAAGGAGCAGGAATTGATGCAGATATTATATCCTTTAATGGGTTGCTAGTGAAGTTTGCCAAAGAGCAAAATGCTTCTGTTATTATTAGAGGACTGAGAGCAGTATCGGATTTTGATTACGAGTTTCAAATGAGTTGGGTAAATTATAAGCTCTTTCCTGAAATCGAAACTATATTTCTTCCTGCATCTGAGGATACTCAATTTATCTCATCAAGTTTTGTAAAGGAAATAGCGAGATTAGGAGGAGATGTTAGCAACTTTGTGTCAAAAAGTGTCCAAAGTGAATTGATTAATCTAAATAGGGTAGAAAATGGAGAATAAGTATTTGTTGTCTTTTTTATTTCCAAACGAGTATGTTAGATGTGTAAAATATTGTAAGCTAAAGGAGAGACATGTTAAAAGTGAGGGATAATAATGTAATAGTTTGCTGCCGTGGTGATGAAAATGATGATGGTTCTGGTCATCCAATAGTATACTTACACAAAGAAGGAGAAATGTATTGTCCTTATTGTAATAAGTCAATGGATGAAATAGTGAGTGCCGAAGAATTTCAATCTGTTGAGGTGAAAGTAATAAGCAAGAAGGAAAGAACCAAAGGTTAATAGTACTTCATTTTTTTAGCTTATGTAAATAGCAATGAGAGGGGCAGTAAAAATGAAACTATCCATACGGTCGAGTACTCCTCCATGGCCTGGTATAATACCTCCACTATCTTTAACATTGTAAACTCTTTTGATGAGTGACTCAGTGAAATCTCCAAGTTGGGCTAGAATAGCAACTATCAAACCAATTATTGGAGAATAAAAAATTGGAAATAAACTCAAAAATATTGAGCCAAAAATTGTACACACTATTCCAGCTAAGACTGCACCAAAAAGTCCTAACCAAGTTTTCCCAGGGCTAATGATTGGACAAATTCTAGTTTTACCAAAATTTTTGCCGAAAAAATAGGCAGCAATATCGATGCTCCAAATAGTTAAGATAAGCCATACTAATGCATATTTTCCCTGTGGTAGATTATATAGGCATATTAGCGAGGCATTTGGTAGTGCGATTAATAGTAATGCGAAAATGTATAAGATTCTATTGCCCTGAGTTAGATTATACCATTCAAAAGAAGATAAAACTGCAATTGAAAAAATTAGTAGATAAAATGATAAATCACTGAAATATGTAGCAAAAGAAAATATGAGTAATATTACTATTGAGGACAATATTCTAACCATAAAGTTATTATCTACCATATTTTTTTTCTCTTTTCGTATAATCTTCTAGTGCTTTGGTCAAATCTTGACAAGAAAAATCGGGCCACAAAGTATCACAAAAATACAATTCAGCATAAGCTGCTTGCCATAATAAAAAATTGCTTAACCTTTTTTCGCCACCAGTGCGAATTAATAAATCCAATTTTGGCAAATCTTTAGTATACAGAAATTTTTCAAATTCCTCTTCCAATACGCAATCAATATTTCCTTTTATGACGTTGTTGATAGCATGTATAATTTCCTGCTTTGCTCCATAACTAACTGCAACAGTGAGTAATAGACCATCGTTCTTATGTGTCACTTCTTCTGCTTTTTTGATTTGATCGAATATTTTACTGGGCAATAGACTTAAATTGCCAATAAAATTTAACTTAATGTTACAATTGTAAATGAATTTCATTTTATCTTCATTAGTTAAAGTGTAGTAAAATAAATTAAATAGGTAGTCTGTTTCGTTTTCAGATCTGAGCCAATTTTCCATGGAAAATGCATACAAAGTTAAGTAAGGTATGGCCAGGACTGTGCAATGCTTAGCAATATCAAATGCAACCTCACTGCCTTTTCTATAGCCATCAATTTTTACCCTTCCTTGATTGTTTGCCCACCTACCATTACCATCCATAATAATTGCTAGATGTTTTGGCAGAGATTCTAGATTCAACATTTGAATTCAACCTGTTCTAATTAGCTTAATGTCTATATCTCTGTATGAAACGTTCACTATATCCACCTAAAACTATATTATTACTGAAAAATCATTGATAGTCTATATTACAAAAATTTTCTCAACCTCGGTGTCAGCTGCCAGTGATTTTACTAAGAAATATGGCAAAAATGGTCTAAATTGAGCGTGTTTTCTTAATTTGATGCGTATGGTTTATTTAACACCCTCTTAAATTTATAAAGCAAAACCTTGGATATAAACACTTTTTAAGCTATGTCATGATATGTAACTGACTTGCATTTTTTCTTTCCGTGTCCCACTTAAGACATTACTAGGCCCATTTTTATCTTCTAGTAGTTTTATAATATCGCTAAGACTAGAATGACTACACATGGATTTTAACTCTTCAAAAGGAGTAAAACCGATTCCATTAACAACTTTCTGATTTCCTAGTAATTCTATTGTATCTACGTAGTTAAGATTATCACGATAAAATATGAGTCGAAATTTTTTAATGTTAAAAGAAATGATATTCTCAACAACCTCCTGATTTTTTAGTAGTCTTACAATATCGCTAAAGAGAAACTTATCATTACAAAGTATGAATTTAAGTTTTTCATAATCAATAAAATTGATGTGCTCAACAACTTGTTGATTTTCTAGCAACCTTATAATCTTGTAACTGCTACTAGTATAATTGCTACTATTAAACTTATCGCTATTATGAATGAGTTCAAATTTTTCATAATCAATAAAACAGAGGTATTCAACAACTTTTTGATTTCCTAATAACTCCATAATATTTTCACCACTAAACTTATTACTCTTGAGTATAAGTTGAAGCTTTTTATCACCAATAGAGTTAATTCGATCAATAGAACTCTGATCTTTTAGTAATTCTGTAACATTTTGCTCACTAAGCTTACCATCACTCTCAACTATCATCCATTGAATAAGACGGATATTCCTAATATCATTTTGATTTTTTGGTGGTATTCCCACATCTGCATCGTTGCAAAACTGAACATCATCAACATGTTTTTCATTAATTCCTTTATTTCCTAGTGCTTCTTTAGCGAAGTTATTCGGATCATTTTTTTCATCTTCCTCGTAATCATAATATCCATAATCTTCTCCATTCTCCTCACTATCACTACTTTCGAATTCATTGTTGATATTGCAAATCTTTCCACCTTTTAGTATTTCTAGAATATTGTGCTCCGCAGGTGCATTATTTAGCATGGACCTAAACATTTCATCATCATAATCGTTGATGTGATTAACAATGCTCTCATCTAATAGTAATTCTTCAATACCTTTGTGACTAAACTTATTATGATACTTGCATAAGATTTTAAGCTTACTGTAATCCATTGAATTGATGCCATCAACAACTCTTTGATTTGATAGTAATTCTCTGTTATAAGTCTTACATATCAGTTGAAGTTTTTCGTTATATAAGTCTTCTGCATTGCCTGCCTTATCAAAATCCATAATCTTATTTCAATTTACTTAGTATTTTAATTTTGCATGTATTAGGAGGAAAGAATCAAGCATAAGGCCTAATGAATTTATTAGTTTATTTATGTTTCTTTTCATGTATAAATTTATAGAAAGTTTTATATAGAAGTTATTTTATGAGCAAAATTATAGAAATCAGAGCGCCAAAAACTCTTGGTGGTGAATCAGTTACGGAAGGTATAGTAAAAATAAAGAAAAATATCGGCGAAGCAGTAAAAGTAGATGACTTGATCTTTGAAATTGAAACTGATAAAACGGCGCTAGAACTAACTGCAGAAGCTTCAGGACAAATAACTGAATTTTTTGTGAAAGAAGATGATATAATTAGCCCTGATCAATTACTGGCAAAACTTGCTGCAGGAGAAGTAGAAGAAGAAGTGAAAAAAGAAGATAAAGGCGAAGGCCCTGATAAAAAAGATGCCCCTTCAGCTCGTAAAATTATGGAAGAAAATGCAATTAGTGCAGAAAATGTAAAAGGAACTGGCATGGGAGGTAGAATAACTAAAGCGGATGTGATAGACCATATGAGTAAAGCTGAACAACCTTCGGTAAAACAATATGAATCGCCAAAAAGTGTAGTAAGTGGAGAGAGAAGAGAAGAGCGAGTGAAAATGAGCAAAATAAGGCAAGTAATAGCTGCTCGTTTGAAAGCATCGCAAAATACTGCTGCAATACTGACCACGTTCAATGAAATTGACATGAAAAACGTCATGGATCTGAGGGCAAAGTATAAAGAAACTTTTGAAAAGAAATATGGAATAAAACTGGGTTTCATGTCGTTTTTTATAAAGGCAGCAGTGCAAGCACTAAAAGAAATTCGTGAGATTAACGCTGAGATTTCAGGTGATGAAATTGTATATAAAAATTACTATGACATAGGTGTTGCTGTTGGCACTGATAAAGGTCTTGTTGTACCAGTTATTCGTGATGCTGATCAAATGTCATTTGCTGAAATTGAACTAACTTTAGTTGCTCTTGGCAAAAAAGCACGAGAAGGTAAGCTGCAAGTATCGGAAATGGAAGGTGCAACATTTACTATCTCAAACGGTGGTGTATATGGTTCACTTCTTTCTACTCCGATAATAAACCCTCCGCAATCTGGAATACTTGGCATGCACTCAATACAAAATAGGCCAGTTGCTGTGAGTAGCTCAATTGAAATCAGACCTATGATGTACATTTCCCTCTCTTACGACCACAGAATAGTTGATGGCAAAGGAGCAGTTACTTTCCTTGTTAAAATCAAAAATTACATAGAAGATCCAAATAGATTGGTTTTGGAAATTTAAACAGATTAAAAAAAGACAAGTAAGTTTTTCTGAAGTTTTTAAGGTGGGTGTTACAGCTGTACAAACATTTGTTTATAAAGGTAACTTATACGAAAAATGGTCAGTGCTTACTGTACGAGCATTGTGATTTAGGCCTAAAAAATGCGAGTAGCCCATTTGGTGTTATCCAAGTAGCTGACACTGGGATGGCTGTGCGCCGTAGAAACACGGAAAGTGTTGAAGCTGTGCAGTAGATGAGGGAGGGCCCCTCGGAGCCGGTTTGCAAGAGCAGGCTTCAAACAGCCATAAGCTGCTTTGGTAAAGAGCTAAGGTAGTGAGCGTTATGGAAAAGGCACAATTATGTGTCATGTATGAAATAGAGAGACGAACGCAAGTGAACCACTGATGAAGTGTCGAAAGCGTAGAGACGACGTCAAAACCAGGGGGTAGTCGTTAACCTGGGATGAATCTACTGGGAGCTTGTTTACTGGGTAGGTGGCGTCCGGCATAAAAGTGGCGTGAATCTATTTTAGGCTATTGCATGGAACTACGGGAACCTGTCGTTTCGATGAAAAGGGAGAAGTCCAAAGAGCTGATCTCTGAGGATGAGAGTACCGATGCGAAAAACAGGGGCGGATTAGCTCGTAGTAGCGAAGAAGTTTCTGTAATGGAAATGGAGTGAAGGGGCTAAGTTATTTAGTTTTAATTATTTATCAACCGAAAGGGAGGAGTTAATGAATAAAACAAAGTCTTTTGATATACCGAAGCAACTTATTTGGAGAGCTTATAAACAAGTATCGAAAAATAAAGGTGCAGCAGGTGTAGATGAGGTCTCGATAACAAAGTTTGAAGAAAATCTAAAGGATAATCTATACAAATTATGGAATCGGATGTCATCCGGAAGTTATTTTCCAGAGCCGGTAAAAGCTGTTGCGATACCAAAAGATACAGGAGGGCAAAGAATTTTATGTGTGCCTTCAGTATTCGACAGAATAGCGCAAACAGCAGCTACAATGTATCTTGAGCCGTTAGTAGAACCGAAATTTCACGAAGATTCATATGGTTATAGACCAAATAAGTCTGCGCTGGATGCGGTATACACAGCACAGAAGAGATGTTGGAAAAATGATTGGACGGTAGATCTTGATATATCTGGATTTTTCGACAATCTGGACCACGATTTAGCACTGCAGGCTATCAAGAAACACACAGACTGCAAATGGGTCATACTGTATGTTGAGAGGTGGATGAAAGCCCCCATTCAGCAAGCAGATGGCAGTAGGGTAACAAGGGATAAAGGAGTTCCGCAAGGAGGTTCAATAAGCCCAATCATTTCAAGCATATTTATGCACCATGCGTTTGATATGTGGATGAAACAAAATTATCCAACAGTACCATTTGAAAGATATGTAGATGATGCGATAGTGCACTGCAGAACTAAAAGACAGGCAGGATTTATGAAAGTAATGATTGAAGAAAGATTGGCTAAGTGTAAATTGAAGTTACATCCTGAAAAGACACAGATTGTGTACAGTAAGGATGATGATAGAAAAGAACAATTTCCTAAACAAAGCTTTGATTTTCTAGGTTATACTTTTAGACCTAGAGTAGCAAAGAATAAGATGAGGAATTATTTCATCTCATTTCTACCTGCAATTAGTAACAAAGCCAAGAAGAAGATCAAGAAAACCATAAAGTCATGGAGAATACATCGGATTACATGGACCACACTAGAGGAAATATCGAAGAAGATAGATCCAATAGTCAGAGGCTGGTTTCAGTACTATGGCAGGTTTTATAAATCAGAGATGTATCCATCTCTTAGAAATATAGAGAGATACCTCATAAGATGGGTCAGGACAAAATATAAGAAACTTCGTGATCACGGAAGACTAGCAAAGCAATTTCTAGGAAAAGTGAGAAAGAGGTCTCCAAGTATTTTCTATCATTGGACACTTGGGTTAGGATCAAAAGGCTAAATAATGGGAGCTGTATAAGCCGAGAGGTTTCCGTGCAGTTCTGCGAGAGACTGGTGGGGAAGCTCCGCCGGTCTACTCTCCTTGTTGCACAGCTCTTCGGATAGTGGGTAATGTATAATAAATTCATGAAGCTATATCAAACTTAGCCATGCCTATTTCAGTAAATTTGTTAAGCAAATAACACTTGAGTAGCAGTTCCTTCTCACGATTAATCTCAGATTTATTCCTAAAACTAAATCCAAATATTTGCTTCAGTCGCGAGAAAAAACTTTCTATATAAGATCTCTTCCAATAATTTATCTCTTTTTTCCACCTCTTCATACCATCTTCATCATATGACTTTATGAGCTTGATTGTAGAATTTCTCTCATTCATATAATCCAACTTTGGATGCTCTACTGCATTATTTTGCGGAGGAATCCTTGTCTTTATGTCAAGCTCATCGCACAGTTTGTATAACTTCTTTCGATTATATGCCCTATCTGCATATATCGTGCTTATGTTATACTTGGTATCCACTCTTTCAATAAGATCACAGGCTCCATAGTGGTCGGAATAAACTCCACTACTGTATTTTGCAGCTATAACTTTTTTACTACCTATCTCTAGCATTACATGTAGCTTTCTTGTTTGCTCATAGCGGCGATACTTTCTATCTGTACCATTTGCCTTACTATGGCCTGGAATATTATTGTAGATGCTGATACCTGTACTATCTATAGCAATTTCAATATCTTCCATATCGTTCTTATCAACTCTGCAGTCGTTGATTTTGATATTAAGCTTTTTAAACCTTCTTGAAGCCTGCGAATAGCTGATAATTTGCAAAATTTTCCCTATTTGCTCAAGATATTTCTCTATAAATCCCACTGTTTGCCTAAGACCAATCCTGAATAGATAGGTTATTATGTGAATTAGAATCACTACTTTGTCGCTGTAGACATTGTTGCCACCTGCTACTTTTGGACTATTTTCGTACCAATTTTCAATGGCATCGTTGATATAATGAAAAACATTTCCCCTTTCTTGAAGAAATTTGTTATATTCATTGCAGTTACTGACTTTCATTCTTATTGGCATATTTTTCCTTTGTCGGCTAAATATCTATTTTATAACAAATTCCATCAGTAACTGCCTGTTCTTTCCTTGAGTGGTGCAACAAAGCCCACTGGGATCCAAATTGCAAGTAATGCATTAGGTTGGGTGAGTATAGGTCTTGCGTTATAGAATAACATCATTTACTATGTGCCATATTGCAATGTTTGTAAAGTTGTGTGTGTGGTCCACCAAAAGGGTGTCAGCTACTTGCATGACACTATCTGCTATTTTTCCTTATCTGAATGAATACAAAACGGTTTTTGGTTACTCACGAAATAGATTTGTCCATTTTGCTCTTATTATTTAAAACGCTTTTATGTCAAATATATCAAATTTTTATTGTCCCAAATTTGGGAGAAAAACCCTGGACTTGAAGTCCATCCTTTTAAGAATATAATTTTAAGGTGAAAAATCTGAAAGAATGTGGAATATTATAGAAAAAGCAGTCACTCTGTATATATATCACATAGTGTGGATAACAAAATATCGATATCCAGTACTAGTTGGAGATATTGGACAGAAAGCTAAAGAAGTTGTACAAGAAGTATGTGCAAATAATCAAGTAGAAATTATCAGAGGTAGAGTTGCGTCAAGTCATGTACACGTATACGTTTCTGTACCCCCATACTTAAGTATTAGTAAGTTAGTGCAGTTAATAAAAGGAAAAAGTTCCAGAAAAATCCAGCAAAACTTTCCAGAGCTAAAAAAGAGATATTGGGTTGTGGGCAGTAGGCTACTTTGTCAGGACTAGCGGAAATGTAACTGACGAAATGATAAAAAATTATATTGAAAATCACTCTAAAAAAGAAGATAAATTTGGTGACTTTCAAGTCGAAAGTTAGCATTCTATGCTCTCTCTCAATCTTTGGATTTTAATCCATAGTGGTTGAATTGACATATGTTAAAAACATTCTAAGATAAGACTATTTATAGAATAAGGGGGTATATAATGTTAACTAATTCTTTTAAAAAAAGTTTTGAAGCTGTTCAAGGTATATCTGAATCAGTATCGAGTGATAAACCGAATAGGACTTTCAATTTTCCTCCGAATAATAGGGTGAGAGCAGATGATCATCCATTTTTAGGTACCAAGCATGACCGCAAAATTGAATATTTAGATTGTGATGATGAAGAGTCAAAAAGGCGAATTCTTGCTGATAGCTCTCCTTATAATTCAGAAAATGAAAATCACGGTAAATATCTAAAAGGCAAGATTATTGATGAAACTAAGCAAGAAATTGCTCAACACATAGAAAACAGTGATGTAGAATCTGTACAGCTTAGAGTGAGAAGTCCAATTAGAACTATGTTGACTGCAAGAACTGTGCTGAATGATAATAAAGGAAAAATAAACATTAGTAATATTTTAACTAATGATTTTTTTGAAAGCAATAGGATAACGGCGGTTACATTGTTGCTACCTGGAGATGAAAAAAGAGGAATGCGTGGACGAGTTGATGAGCATGGAGTAAGAATTTATGAAGTAGCTAATGGCTCATATAACATGACTTTGAATTGGTACGATGAAGAAAAAGAATGTAAAATGAAAATTAATATTAGTGATGACGGTTCTATCAAGCTTATTGAAAGCAATGATATCACTTGGGAGCAAATAGCTGCACATAAAGAAGTAAAAGTAGGAAAACAATACGAAGCGAAGTCCTTGTATGATGCACTATCCTACTTACGTAAAGAAGGTTCTGAAATAGTAAAAGTTTCACAGAATCCTTCAACAAGTATGGAAAGTGTGACTATATCAAAACAACTTTCTTCTGCTCAAGGAGTAAGTAAATAAGAAGACTTTATGAGCTGCTTGCAAATATAGGCAGCTTATATTTCAGTATCCTTATTTCATGTTCTCTAGAGTATTTTTATTTCCTGTAATCTTTTTATAAAAACCATAGGCGCCAGTTGGTTTTAAAGTAAAGGTCAAGTATCTGGAATTCTGGACATAAAATCCTCCTGTGTAAAAAAAGTTAGAAAAAAATGCAGTGCATATACGACAGATATACACTGAAGAATATATTTTTTAATAAATTTGATTAAAAAGTCTGCAGACTAAAGATAGATTTTGAGCTCTTAAAATATCTCTAATTGTAATTATAATGAGGTTGGAAATATGCGGAAGTAATTTTTATACGTTAGCTACAGTTAAAACATAATTGACTTTGCCTAGTTAATATTTCAAATTATAAAAAAGGCAAATAATTTCTATGATATTGCAGGGTAAAAAAGGGTTAATAACCGGAATAATAAATAAGAGGTCAATAGCATATGGTATAGCAAAGACTCTCTCAGAGCACGGAGCTGAGCTTGCAATCACTTATCAAAATGAAGTAATAAAAGAGAAATTATTACCAATAGCGAATGAATTAAATGTGGAGCTAACACTACATTGTGATGTTTCAAATGAGGAAATCATACATAGTGCTTTTAAAGAAATAGAGGAAAAGTGGGGTGCTATTGATTTTTTGGTACATGCAATAGCATATTCTGATAAAAATGAGCTCAATGGTAAATACGTCGATACTTCACTAAACAACTTTCTCAATGCAATGCATATATCGTGCTATTCTTTTACTGCTTTAGCAAAAAGCGCCGAAAAAATGATGTTAAATGGTGGTAGTTTACTTACTTTATCTTACTATGGTGCTGAAAAAGTTATGCCAAATTATAATGTGATGGGTTTATGTAAAGCAGCACTTGAAGCAAGTGTAAAATATATAGCATGTGATCTTGGGCCAAAGAACATCAGAGTAAATGCAATTTCTGCTGGTCCAATCAGAACTTTGGCATCTTCTGGAATAAGTGACTTTCACTCCATATCGGAATGGAATAGAATTAATTCTCCACTTAGACGCAATGTTACAATAGAAGATGTTGGCAAGGCAGCACTATACTTATTAAGCGACCTGAGTAGTGGTACAACTGGAGAAATTTTACATGTTGATTCAGGGTATAATGTTGTGGGAATGAAGATAGTAGACTAATACAGTACTGCAGATGCATGTGAAGCCTGTGTTTTTTTGTTATCCGAGTAATTGACATTGGAGCCCAGTGTCAGCTACTCGAATGACAACATTTTTTAATTAAATCTCGCACATTAACCATAGAGTTATTATTTTATAAGTATTTGTTGCTGCTGATCTTCTATTTTTACTTCCTCCATTTGGGTTAAGGGATTGTGCGTGAGGGTTGCTCTTGAAGTTGCCTTGCAAGGAAAAAGTCTTTTTCCTCCCGATCTTGGAGTTGCTTTGCAAGCAAGAAATCCTATTGTTCTTGTGTTTGTTTTGCTAAGACTTTATTCTTATTAAGCAGTGGTTAAAAATGAGCATGGCTTTTATTATAGAATGCCCCCCTATAGAAGTATATAGACTATGAAGACTTATCTTACAGGTTGTGGTACTTGTTGTTGATAAAATGTTTTTTCTACACGTGCTTCTTCCACACTGCACCTTCTTGATAAGACTGGCTCCTCAAGGCATTTTATACGTTGCTGTACATCATTAATGCACTGCCCTATAACATCACCAATTTTTCCATCAGCATTTTTTGCCAATAACTCATCAAACTCCCTCTCAATCTCTACTTTCTCAGAGATATCCTTTGAAAGATCACAATATTCCAAAATTTCATCTATCTGAAGTTGTTTTGCTAATAGAAAGTCTTCTTGCTCCTGCTGCTGTTTTATTAACTCTTGAGTTACAATTTTAGCCCTAGAGTAATGATTTCCTTCAAGATATATTGTTTCTCTCTCTTTACTACCCCATAACTCGTCATTTAATTTATAACTCTCACGATTAAACATCTGATTTAGTTGATCATTGTTTATCATTTCAGGATTTGGTTCAAACTTTTGTTGTTTCTCTCTGCCGCTAACTTTACAATGGACATTAATTTCAATGTTGGCTAAAGAAGCTAATAATTGAATTTCTTCAATAAAAGGAAAATAACTTTTACTTTCTATTGCTTCTAGATAGGATTGATAGAGTTCAGGTTTGTCAAGAAATGAGCGTGTAATAAAATCACTGTTATATTCGGCATTATAGTCACTCTCACCAATGCTATCAAGAGCCTCTGCATATTCACTTAGATTAAGCACAGCTTGATTATGCGATATATTAAATTTGCTAACAGCTCTACTTACTAACCTCTTCACATTACCTTCAGCATTTTCAATTTTCCTATTTGTTTGCTTAACCAGACCCTTTATTTTATCAGACTTGCCAGTTAAATCCCCTGGCTTATTAAAAAACATATTAAAAACCTTTTCTAGCTGATCCTTTAAAGGAGCTGGCATACTTGGATCATCTAAAGACGTAAATCGACTTAAAAATTTGTGCCATTCCATTCTCATATCTTGCGCTCTTTCAGCTTTATATGTACCAGAACTGTTATCACCAAACACTGCATGAAAAAAGCAATTGCCATCACCTGCAGTATCATATTTAACTACTTGGTTATTAGAAGGTTCTTTTTCTACATTACTCTCTGAAGTCTTGCGTCCTTTAACATTTTCAATACTGTCAAAACCATTTGGTAATTTCCGTTTTCTAAGCCCAACCATAATTTCTACCTTAATTCAAGCTATATGTTATTATATTAACTAACTTATTAATAAGTAACTAATTAGGTATAGCAAAAATTTTTTAATTATGCAATAATTAAGGCTTTAAATAGCAAATATGAGCTTTAACTGTGGTATAGTTGGGTTACCAAATATAGGAAAATCAACTTTATTTAATGCACTTACAGAGTCAAGTGCAGCTGAAGCTGCAAATTATCCTTTTTGCACAATCGAGCCAAATGTTGGCAAAGTGCCAATACGAGATCAGCGTTTGAAACAAATTGCCTCGATTGCTCACTCGGGGAAAATAATCTACAATCAACTGGAAGTTGTCGATATTGCCGGCTTGGTTAAGGGTGCGAGCAAGGGTGAAGGACTAGGAAATAAATTTTTGAGTCATATCAGAGAAGTTGATGCCATTGTTCATCTGCTCAGGTGCTTTACGGATGACGATATCAGCCATGTAAACAGTAAAATAGATCCAATATCAGATGCTGAAATAGTGGAAATGGAGTTAATTCTAGCTGATATTGATAGCATAGAAAAAAGGCTTCCTCAATTGGAAAAGAAAGCAAAGCAAGGTGATAAAGAGCTAAAGAGACAACTTGAATTAATGCAAGAGGTATTAGCTACTTTAAAATTAGGTAAACCGGCAAGAAGCTTGGAGAATATCGATGAAGATGAGATGAAGTTGCTTCAATTGCTAACAACAAAGCCTGTTATGTATGTATGCAATGTTGAAGATACGAATATCATAACTGGTAATGAACTATCTAAAAGGGTGGAAAAAATGGCAGAGGAAAACAAAAGCAAATTTTATTGTATTTCAGCGAAACTTGAAGCAGATATTGCAAATCTTGATAGTGAAGAGGAAAAACAGAATTTTTTATCAGAATTTGGCTTACAAGAATCAGGACTTGATGGAGTAGCACGTATTATGTATGAAGTGCTAAGTATGATAACTTTTTTTACTGTGGGCCCCAAAGAAGCACGTGCATGGCCAATAAAGATAGGATCAACAGCTGACAAAGCAGCAGGTGTAATTCACACTGATTTTGAAAAGGGATTTATAAAAGCAGAAACCATAAGCTTTGCAGACTATATAAAATATGGAAGCGAATTAGCTTGCAAAGATGCAGGGAAAGTTCGCTTCGAAGGCAGAGACTATATAGTGCAAGATGGTGATATAATGCACTTTAGGTTTAATGTGTAGTATACATCTAACTACCAAAAAACCAGGGAATACGGCCTCTGTTTATTATATCTTTCTCTTCGCTGACCTCATCTAGTTCCACATCATGGAGAATGGAGCTAGGTATTGTAACAACTTCTTTTCCCTGTGGTTGTATATTCTTCTCTTCCTCACATAATACGTTCTCCAGACATTCTTCTAAAAATTCATGTAAAGCTTTACCTTCTATAAGCACATCTTCGCTTTGCTCAGCTAATTTCAAAATTTCGTCTAGTTCAACATCTTTACCATTAATAGTTGCCTGACCAATCTCAATTTCACTAGGATTTACATTTAAACTAATAAAGCAGTTAACAGAATTACCTTTCTCATTTTCTGCACTCCAACTAATTTTCATATCGCATGTTGCATCTTTTGCAAAGCGGTAATTTCTTTTTCCATTATCATTCTTCTCAACCGTTGCTATTCTTTTATCGTTACTGTATATTTCTACTATCTTTACCTCATTTTATTTCTTTCCATCCCTTCAATTTTGTCAGTGAAAAGACGGCTGATTTCTAAGCTACACCCAGGCTTAGAAATATTAATACTAAGATGATCATAATGATTAAGAGAACGTTTTGCATATGCGCATGGCACATAACATCCATCAAAAAAGGCAACTGCACTATCAGTTTTGAGAAATTCCTGTCCGTTACTCATCCCTTCTTCGACTCGAAGAAGATATCTACCCAACCTCTTTTTAAAATTCTTTCGCTTGTCTTCAGGAATAGACTTTTCATTCAATATACTTATTATTTCTTTTTGCTTACTTAATACTACATAATTAAAAAGGAAAATGTTCTTATTCCATCGATAATAATTCGCTATTTTGTCAAATGGATCTGCAGGCCAGCCTTTATTATAATTTACGTTATCCTTATCATCTTTACACAAATTATCCTTAAGGCCAAAATTCAATTTTCTAAAATCTGATAATACTTCTTCTACCCTATCTTCAAAAAATTGAAGTTTATTTTGAAATTCTTTCCCATAATTCATTTTCTCATTTATTTTAAGAAGATATTCACTAAATTTCTTCCTAAAATTTTCTTGATCTTTGTGGGCAAGCCTCTGATCTAATATATCTGTTATATATTTTCGCTTATTCAATATTACGTAGTTAAAAAGGTCACTTTTTTTCCTCCTTTCATAATCTTCTGCTATTTCGTTAAAACACTCATTACTGTTCTTAAAATCCAATTTTTCGAAGTCTTGGAGCACGCTTTTTACATCATCCTCACTAAATTGAAGATTTGTTTGAAGAAATGGTTTAGTTGTATTCTTTCCACTTTGATTATCAGGTAAAACACATTGAGAATCTCTTTGAATAGCTAAACTTTCTTTGCTTTTTAAAGAAGAATTATTATTTTTTTCAGGCGGTGAGTTTTTACTACTGAAAATATTAAAAAATTTAAAAATGATACCAATCATTTCACACCTCTTATACGGAAATAAGCTTAATTATAACTTAATGCCAAATGTTGTAAAGCTAAAATTAATATGTAAACTCATTTTTTTACAAGACAGCTACAGGTAGCTTCTACAAAATTATATAATTAGTATATAACAAATGTTTAAGATATTGATTTTGTTTGTATTTTTATTACTTTACCAGGCAATATTATTAATGAATTAGTCAGACAAATATCTTGGCCACACTTTACTCCATCCACAAACTCTCCATTTGTTACTCCAGTTGCAATGAACACTGATTCACTTCTTGCCATGTCTTTCACGGTGTAGATTTTTTCTGGGTCAGTGATATTCAAATTTTTTGCTCTTTCTTTTAATTGATCCGTGTCAAATATTAATCTTCCTTCTATCTGCCCACCGATTGAGCTTAGCGCTGCTGCTGCAAGCACTCCTTCTGGAGCTCCTCCTGTACCGATATACATATCGTGATTGCCATTTATTAGCGAAACTATGGCTGCAACATCACCATCATCTATTAATTTCACTTTTGCTCCTAGCTTCCTAATTTTTGCTATTAATTCATCATGTCTTTCACGTTTAAGTACAGTTACTATAAGATCACTTGCTTTACATCCTTTTGCCTTGGCTAAATTGTCCAGATTCTTCTCAATCCTATTTTTTAGTGAGACTACACCCTCTGGGAGATTTTTTCCCACTGCTATCTTTTCCATATAAACATCAGGTGCATGTAAAAAATTACCTTTTTTTGTTGCAGCAAGAACAGACATTGCCCCTTGTTTATAATGAGCGCAAATCGTAGTGCCCTCAAGTGGATCAACAGCGATGTCAATCTCAGGGCCACTTCCTGTGCCAACTTTTTCTCCGATATATAGCATCGGTGCTTCGTCCCTCTCCCCTTCCCCAATCACAATTGTACCATTTATTTCCATTGAGTTTAGCACCGTACGCATTGCATCAACTGCAACCTGATCGGCCTTTTTTTCATTACCAAGGCCTGCCAATTTATATGCAGCAAGTGCTGCAGCTTCGGTCACTTTCACTAACTTATAGGCTAAATCTTCCATCATTTACTCGAGAATTATAAATCAATATATATCATGCCATTTGAGACTGCAAGATTCCTTGACTGATTGTGGGAAAGTTAGTATAACATAAGCATTATAGTAGTGGGTTTAATTATGGCATATAGTGATGGTGATGTTAAGAAGTTTTATCGCAAAATAGCTGCAATTTTAAAATTTGATAATAAAGGGATTGCTAGTCTTGAAGATCTAACAAAGGAAGGAAGTTGGAAAGAAATTAATTTTCAAGATAAATGTGAAGGAGGCCATTCATTAGGAGATTTACTTCTAAAACTTGCAGATGAAAATGACAACCTACGTATTAAAGAATTTTTCCTTAAAAACGGATTCAAGCTTCCTGAGCAAGAACAAATAGCTGAAGCGGTAAATGAGAAGGAAGAAGAGGAGCAAAACATACCTGATGTGGAGGAGAGTAGAGCAGAACTTAGCAACAAAAATGAAGATGATCAATTTTCTACTTCATACAACAAGATAAAGAAAATTGTAGCTAGCAACCCTAATATAACTGCTGAGGAGTTTTGTAATGAGCTTGAAAAAGAGAAAATAGATATAAAAATAACAAACCAAGATGGTTGGACTTTGCTTTATTATGCTGTCCGTTCAGAAGGACCTGGTATTATCGACGATCGCATTATATTCCTAAAGATTGTTGAGTTACTCACAAATTTAAACATCGGAATCGATTTTAAAGATACTGCTTCCAAAACTGTGTTGGGTACAGCTGCAATAAATAAACAAGCTGATGTTATAAAGATACTCTTGGATAGTGGTAAATTTAATGAAGAAGAAAAATTTAACGCTCTGCGTCTTGCTATTATCCAAGGTAATGTTCAAGAAGTTAAAGCATTTTTAGGTTATGTAAATGCTGAAAGCAGACAAGCAGCTTTAGAGTGTGCTGTGAATAATACACAAAATAATACACAAGAAGAAATTACTCAGGTACTTTTAAACTTTATTACACCAGAAACACCCAATGTAAAAGAAAATAGAGCAAAACCTTGCAGCAGTAATGGAAATATTGGTAATAGATCTGTAGCAACAGCGCCTCCAGTTAGTACTAACGGTAATAATAACAAAAATGAAACGCCTGTATCAACAAGGGCTGACCCAACTGTCACACCAAATAATGATAAGAAAGCTAACGGCTTTGTAGAGGCTCAATTTTCTCCACCACATGAAAAAGAAACTAAATACAAAAAAAGTAAGGAGAGTTTTTACGCCTCATTAAGGAGTGATGTTGTTGGAGTTGTTATTGCAGGATTGTTTGTTGCTGCTGCTGTGATGGTTCCATCTTTAGCTGGTGCATTAGTTTGCAGTGTCCTAGCTATTTTAGTTGTAATAGTAACTGGATTACATGTAAAAAATTCTACACTGCCAAGTTATAGAGCAATGGAAGAAAATAAGGTTGAGCATATAAACCCAAGCATGCAAACGCTGTAAGTTGAGAAACTGGGACTCTAACTCCTAGAACGGTGTTGTAAACCTGTGTTAGTTTCTTCTACTTTATTAAGATTAAGTGGGACTAGTGCGATTCGAACGCACGGCCTTCGGATTAGGAATCCAACGCTCTATCCTACTGAGCTATAGTCCCATGTCTTCTGCTATTTATGCAAAATTATAGCAAAAAGTCTCGCATTTTTCTAGGCACCCTGTACAATTAATTCACAATAATAAAAAATATTTCTGTATTTCTTGAATGTAATACTGTTATATTTAATAATACGATTCCAATTGAAAGATTAATGCTAGTTAACAATATTAGTTACTTTTATAGTAATCAAGATGGCTTTGCTTTAAGCAACATCAACATTCAAGTGAAGAAAGGAAGTGTTGCCTGTTTACTAGGTCATTCTGGCTGTGGCAAGTCAACAATTCTAAAATTAATCGCAGGAATAGAAAATCCAAAATCTGGAACCATTGTTATAAATGATAAATTAGTTGCAAGTAACAAAGTGTCAATTGCTATAGAGCGTAGAAATATCGGATTGATTTTTCAGCATTCTGCATTATTTCCTCATAAAACAGTAATAGAAAATATAACTTTTGCTATTTGCAGTACTTCTAAGAAAGAAAAATACCTTACTGCATTGGAAATCTTAAAGCTATTTAATATAGAAAAATATGAAAACATGTACCCTCATGCTTTATCAGGAGGACAGCAACAATTAGTTGCAATAGCAAGAGTAATGGCGCAAAATCCTGATGTTGTTTTGCTCGATGAACCATTTTCTAATTTAGATATACTGCTCAAATATCGAATAAGGCACCATATATTGTCACTTTTTAGAAGCAAAAATATTCCTGTACTCATGGTAACTCATGATCCGCAAGAAGCGTTGAAAGTTGCAGATTTTATTTACGTGATGAAAAATGGTAAAATTATTCAATCAGGAGTTCCTAGCTACATATACCACAGACCTAAAGATGATACGTTAGCAAAATTTTTTAGTGAGCTTCCTTTTACTCTACAGCTAAACTAAACTTAATGTTAGGCTAAAACTATTATAAGATAATTAAAAACTCTTGATTTATAATTTAATAAAAGTGATATAATTTATGTATCACTTGGCTTCAGTCAAGTTTTAATACCTAAAAGTTAATATTTTCAACGGAGGTACAAATGAGTTTAGGTCCATGGCAGCTGTTTCTAGTCTTAATAATAATCTTAGTTCTGTTTGGTGCAGGTAGGTTACCACAAGTTATGGGTGATTTAGGCAAAGGCATTAAAAACCTTAAACAAGAACTTAAGGATTCAGAGAAACTATCATCTAATGAACCAGATCGTTAGCTTCCTTATGTTTCGTGACACGCACTAAAGTGCGTGTCATTTGTTTAAACAAGGCTAAAGAATTGAAGAGGTATGATTGAAGTACAGTAATAATTATGTTAGTTAGAATGTTATTAAAGGTTAATCGTGGAAGAAAGTGAGAAATTGACTGAAGATAAAAAATTGGCCTCTGATATTCTAAAAGAGGTTGCAGATACCAATAACAACGATAGTGATAAAGTAACATTGTTCGACATCAAAACAGCTTTACATGAGCGCGGTTTTGGTATTTTAATAATCATCTTCTCTTTACCGCTATCAGTACCTATACCTGTTCCACCTGGCTATACAACCATTCTTTCTATACCTTTAATCTTATTTTCACTGCAGCTTCTATTTGGGTTTGATTCTCCTTGGATGCCTAATTGGCTAGAAAGGAAATCTTTTCAACGTTCAACACTAGCTCTCGTGGTAGAGAAAACTTCACCTATATTAAAAAAAATAGAAAAGTTCATGAAACCAAGAATGTCTTTTATTTTTCTTGGTCCGGGTGAAAAGATTCTAGCTTTTATGATGTTGCTTTGTGCAATAATAATAGCTCTTCCATTACCTTTTACTCACTTCCTTCCTGCAATTGGTATAACTCTTATTTCACTCGGCATTATGGGTAAAGATGGATTTTTATCTACGTTAGGAGTGTTAGTTTCATTCTGTGCGTTATTGGTTACCCTTATTGTAATAGTTAAAGGACCAAAACTTATAGCCGGAACACTTTCTCTTCTTAAAAGCCTTATAACTTAAAAGCTTTACAACACTTTAATAAAAGAATGAAGTACAGCATGAAATGAATAATCGATATTGAAATATAGCAATAACTATGTTAGTTAGAAGTTATATTGTTATTAAAGGGTAACTGTGGAAAAAAGTGTGAAATTGACTGAAGATAAAAAATTGGCCTCTGATATTCTAAAAGAGGTTGCAGATACTAATAATAACGATAATGATAAAGTAACATTATTTGATATTAAAACAGCTTTACATGAGCGTGGTTTTGGTATTTTAATAATCATCTTCTCTTTACCGCTATCAGTACCTATACCTGTTCCACCTGGCTATACAACCATTCTTTCTATACCTTTAATCTTATTTTCACTGCAGCTTCTATTTGGGTTTGATTCTCCTTGGATGCCTAATTGGCTAGAAAGGAAATCTTTTCAACGTTCAACACTAGCTCTCGTGGTAGAGAAAACTTCACCTACATTAAAAAAAATAGAAAAGTTCATGAAACCAAGAATGTCTTTCATTTTTCGTGGTCCTGGTGAAAATATTTTAGCATTTATAATGCTGCTTTGTGCATTATCGATAGCAATCCCACTTCCTTTAACTAACTTCATTCCTGCAATTGGTACAACTCTCATTTCACTGGGTATCATGAGCAAAGATGGATTTCTCTCTATAATGGGAGTATTAGTATCATTGTGTGGGTTATTACTTACTCTTGTCGTAATAGTTAAAGGACCACAGCTTATATTTGGAGCATTTTCTTTTCTAAAAAGCTTTGTATATGGTTAAGCTTTACAACACTTTAACAAAAAAAAAAGAGCCCTTTACACCGATCGATAAAGATCATATAAAAATGTACGTTTGTGGGCCAACAGTATATGATACAGCACATATAGGTAATGCACGTTCTATTGTTGTTTACGATGTATTATTTCGACTGCTTAAATTTTGTTATGGAAAAGTTACTTATGTGCGTAATATAACCGACATCGATGACAAGATAATCAATGCAGCAAATGAGAAAAATAGTAATATAGAAAGCATTAGCAAATATTACACTAAAACTTTTCATGAAGACATGGAAAGCATAAATTGTGCAGAACCAACATATGAACCAAAAGCAACGGAAAACATAGATAACATTATCAAGTTAATTGAGTCTTTGCTGCAAGCTGGTCATGCTTATGAATCCAATAAACATGTATATTTTAGTGTAGAATCTTACCCTGAATACGGCGTTTTATCAGGAAAAAAAATTGATGAATTAAACTACGGTAGTAGAGTTGAAGTTGGTGAAAATAAAAAACACCCAGGAGACTTCGTACTTTGGAAACCTGCAAACGAAACTGACTATAAACTTTCAAGTCACTGGAATAGTCCATGGGGAGAGGGAAGACCAGGGTGGCATATAGAATGTTCAGCAATGTCATATGCTTACCTTGGCAAAGATTTTGACATTCACGGTGGGGGTATAGACTTGCAATTTCCTCATCATGAGAATGAAATTGCACAGAGTAAATCTGCATTTGCTGAGTCAACGTTTGCAAAATATTGGGTACACAACGGGTTTCTTACGGTAAATGAAGAGAAAATGAGCAAATCCTTATTTAATATAGTCAAAGTAAGGGATTTGTTAGATAGTGGAATAAAGGGTGAAGTAATACGTTATGCGCTGCTTAAAACTCACTACAGAAAACCACTTGATTGGACAGAAAATGTTATCTCTGAGTCGCAAGAAACTTTAAACAAGTTTTATCGGTTATTACGTAGTACATGTATTGAGGAAAGTGATACAGAAGTCTCTAAAGATTTTATAGAGGCTTTGAAAAACGATTTAAACATTCCTGAAGCTGTAGCCATATTGCATGAAATGGCTACAGAAATCAATAAGACAAGTAATGAATATGAGAAGCTCAAATTAACTAAGAAGTTTGTTAAAAGCGCAAGGTTCATTGGTATTCTTGAGTCAAGTTATCAAGAGTGGTTTGCAAGTGGTGTGAGTCATCAAGAAATAGAAAGGTTGATAGACTTAAGAAAAGTAGCAAAACAAAATAAAGATTATGATACTGCAGACAAAATAAGAGAGCAATTGAAACAAATGGGGGTTACAATTTCTGACAACGAAGATGGTACAACAACTTGGTATGGAAAATTATCTCCTATTGTTTATAGATAGCCTAGTATCATCGCTTATCTTACCCATACATCAAGGTTTTGTACTTTACACTATGTTATGCTTTAGGTCAAACTACGATCAACTACTTATATTACTTTTTGGAGTATTAGGATCCAGTCTTGGTGGAATAGCTAACTGGTATTTAGGTAGAATAACAATTTTTATCAGAAGATCACATCACAAATTAGAGAATGAAGACAAAACACCAAAAATTGTAAGGCACCTACTGATTTGTGCAGTTGCATTGCTTTCGTGGGTACCAGCACTTGGAAGTGTGACTCAGATTTTATCCGGTTACTTCAAGTTAAACCTTTATATTCTTGTTCCCTTAATTATTTTATCTAACTTCCTCTGTTTGTTGTATCTAACGTTTACCATCTAACTAAACATCAATAAACAACTTTTCTTCTGGTCATATTGAGCTAAATTTCTTCTTCAAACTACCTTTTAAAATGCTTTTATTACTTTTTGTCATAATACGATCAAATACTCCTAATAACCTCTTAAGTAAGCTTGGGGTTAGCGAAGAGATAGGATTAACAGATACGTTGTTGTTTTTATCATCACCATTTGCTTTGTAGTCTATTGAAATAATCCCCCTACTCTTTCCACCAGTCAGAAGTTTTCCGATTATAGGGATTTTCAACAAAGATTTGTTAATTGAGTATGCCGGTATTACTTGTCCTTCAACCTGGAATTTATAACCCTTAATATCGAGCGTACCACTAGTGCTAATGCCTAGTTCCGCTCCTTCAAGCCAAGATTCTTCAATTTCAACAGTGCCATCTTTATATGAAAAAGGTGCATTACACTTATAAAAATGTACACCTTCGTTCTTTATAGCATTTACAATACCAGGCAGTGAAGACATTGATAATAAAGTGGTAAGCAGTGGAGCATCTTTGATATAGAAATTGCTGATAGATAACATACCATAATGTTCTCCATTTTCTCTCTTAGAAGATAGATAAAGAGATAATTTGCCATTTTTAACTGATTTACCAATACCTAAAGAACGCAAAAGCATACCTGAATTATCCGAATATATTTCAAGCCCTATTTCACTATGTTCTACTAGTATATTACTGTTATCTTCTAAAAACTGTCCTGTGAATTGACTTCCACTACAATCACCTTTAGCACAAGTTACATTTAGCTTAGCATCTTTTATGATAATTCCTTCTTTCATAATTATATTATCAACATTCATAGTAACTTCTATTTTGTTATTTAATCGATTACTATCTTTGCCAAGTAAACCTAACACATCACTTAAGTTGATTTTCTCACCGTGAATAGTTATGGCATTTTTCTCCTTACCTGATTCAATTTCTATACTAAAATTATTATCAGGTAATTTAAAGTTGCTAGAATTTAAATATAGATTTCCATTTTCTACTCTTCCGCTAAATTTTATGTCTAGATCATTTCCTACAACATCTAGTTTATCTATTAGTAACTTACCTACTCCTTTTAGCCTTGTAGAAAATAAAACTTCATTGTGATCTTCACAATGGTTTTTCCACCCTAAGTAGCTTGAACGCAACTCGAGCTCTGATAAATCTATATTACCATTAACATACCCTGTTTTGTCTTGATACATTACTGACTCTATATTTGCATTGATATAGCCATCACCGAAATTAAGTATTTGAGCAGGCAAATCTCCAGTCAAACTCCAGGCAAAATTTTCATTTTTATTGCTACTTTTGAGGTCAAATAGCAGCTGTGTATTATTTACCATACCACTGCCATTTAAATCAATAAAATCTCCGCCGAAATCAAGCTTAATCTCATATTTACCAAGACTGCCATTATACGCGACAAAATTATCAATTTCAGAATGAAATTTGGCTAAAAAATCTACTTTTTTATCATCAGCATTTAAATTAAAAATGTGAAAACTGAATACAGATTTTGCTATTCCACCTATACTGTCCCTTGTAATCTTCATCATATCATCCAGCTTAAATTTTATAGGTTCATATAACCCATAAGCATCACTTACAGCCTGACCATTAATTGTGAGAACAGAATCCTCTTTATTAAGAGATTGCATCTCAATTTCGCCACCATCAATATTGAAATTCTGGAACTTAGCGCTATTTACAATAATTTTGAGATTGTTATCCTTGAGGGTTAACTCACCGTTCAAGTTCTCTACTCGTTCAAAATCCTCATCAAATTGAACGCTGCCATTTTCTATATCAGCAACAATTACAATACCTGACAGATCATCATTTATTAAACTATCGATTTTACCGTTAAAACTTATAATTGTATTTATAATATTCCCATCAATATTATTACAATACCACTTTCTAAATTCATTGTTCACTAGACCATCTGGTACATAAGTACATAAATCTTTTGCAACAAGTTTACTAATATTAACTCTAAGCAAAGCATGATTTGTGCCAAAGTTCATTTTACCAATCAAAGAAAGGTAAGTATCATTTAACTTAAAATGAAAGTTTTTTATGCTAATGATTTCATCACTATATGTCAAATTTACATTTACATTAGTCAAGGCTAAGTTTTTACCTGAGTGACTCTCTGTATTTAACACGTATATGTTTCCGTCCACAACTTCATCCTTTCCATTAATTCTAATTGAAAAGTTTCCTTTGAATCCTATTTCTTTGTCCAAATTGTAACTTTTAACTAGTGTGGAAAATTCGTTAAATAGCCCCAACTTTAGGTTATAGAATGTTCCATAGAAATTTAGTAAATTATTACGGTTTTTTATCGTAATGGATAAATCATCTAGAAACCCTTTACCTTCTTTTGTATGGACACGAATATCCAAAACATTGAAATCTTCCCCCTTCCCTACATATACTTTATCAATAAAAAATTCACCTTCCATGCTTTTATTGATAGCAATGTTAGTAATTTTAATCCTTGAGTCTGCATTGAAGTAGAAAAAAAATTTTCTTATTGTCTTTAGCAGATTTTTTGTACTACTCATCTTCTCTGTCATTACAGATGTTATCTCTTTGCTCTCCTCCCTCTTGATATATATGTGTACATTATCAGCTAAAACCTGAGAGAACTTTTTGGAACTTAACTTAAAGTGTACGAAAAGCTCAGGAACTTCTATTGTAAAATCAGGATTTGTTATTTTTAAATCTGTAATGACTAGCTTGCCATCTTGATGCCAAATAACCGAAGTACTCTCCATGCTGACATCCGAATTGGTAAATATCTTTAATATTTTTTTCTTTATATAAAAATTAATATAACTAATATTGATTTCTAGAGGTCCCTCACCTTTAAAAAAGATAAAGAAGCAGGATATAAATAATAAAATTATAGAAAATGATATAGTAATTTTTTTAAGCATTGATTATTGCTTTTCTTGCTAGAATATCAGCTTCCTCATTGTATTTGTCACCATTATGCGCTTTCACCCAATTCCAATTAATTTCGTGTTGCAAAGCAGCATTATCTAATTCTTTCCATAATTCTATATTTTTTACTGACTTCTTATTACTTGTCTTCCAGCCGTTCATTTTCCACTTATTTATCCATTCTGTTATACCGTATTTAATATAGAGGCTATCCGTATACAAACTGATATTACAAGGAAATTTTAATACCTTCAGTCCATTGATCACTGCTGTTAACTCCATTTTATTATTTGTAGTATTTTCTTCTCTACCACAGATGTTCTTTCTATGATTTTGAAATAATATGATTGCTGCCCACCCTCCTGTCCCTGGGTTACCAGAGCATGCTCCATCTGTGTATATTGTCACTTCCTTTTTCTTCATCTTTAACTGTAGTGAATTAATAAAGTATATCGTTGCTTCTATAAAATCACAATTTTTATAGATATAGAGGCAATTTAAGCCGCACCTTTAAATTTTATTATGGAAATAAAAAAAAGTGCTACAACGAGCATTATTAGAAGAGAAAGTAAAAGATAGTTTTTATGTTCTTTCATGGTTAAAACAAATCAATAGAGCAGTAAATAACGCTGGCAAACAGAGAAAATAGATAAGAAATCGAATAAGAAAACATTTTTTTCTGCGAGCTATGACTCTTAAGCCTTATAACGGATGCAGCAAACCAAATAAAAACACACCCTTCAATAATTGCCATACTGAGGTAAAATAGAGCCTTTTTCAAAAATAGTGCTGGGAGTAAGCTAGTTAATACGAGTAACACGCTATAGATTAATATATATTTCCTCGTTTTTTCTGGACCATAAACGATATTGAACATTGGAATCGATGCTTTTGTATAATCTTCAGATCTATTTAAGGATAGAGCCCAAAAATGTGGTGGAGTCCACATAAAAATTATTAAAAATAGAATACAACTTTCCCAGCTTACAGAGTCAGTTACAACCGCCCAGCCAATCATTGGAGGAAAAGCACCTGCTGCACCACCAATAACAATATTCTGCGGAGTACGCCTTTTGAGCCAAATTGTATACACAAAAACATAAAATAATATGCTAATTGCAAGCAAAGCAGCAGAAACATAGTTCACTGCTATTGCCATGATAAATACTGACAATATTCCAAGAGTTATGCCAAATTCAAGCGCGCTTTCTGCAGAAACTCTACCTGAAGGTATAGGGCGGTTTTTTGTTCTCTCCATAAGCAAGTCTATATCTCTGTCATACCACATATTTATTGCACCTGCAGATCCTGAACCAAGAGCAATGCACATAAGAGATATTAGTGCAAGGAAAGGATGAATGCTACCTGGTGCAGCAACTATTCCAGCAATTGCAGTAAACACTACAAGGTACATTATCCTTGGCTTTAGCAAATGCCAAAAATCCAGTATTGTTGATTCAACATTTAGCAAAACACTTGTGTACATTCTATTTTATCACTGGTGGTTTTTCAAAAGTATGAAAAGGCGGTGGTGAAGATACCGTCCATTCTAAAGTGTCACCTTCCCAAGGATTATCTCCAGCTTTCTTGCCCCATTTGAAGAGATGTATAACTATAAACACAAAAAACATAACTGAAACAAAGGACATATATGAGCCAACTGAGGATATATAATTCCAAGGGATAAACGCGTCGGGATAATCAGGTATACGCCTTGGCATGCCGGCTAATCCCAGGAAATGCTGAGGTAAGAAAGTAACATTGGTGCTAATAAAAGTGAGCCAAAAGTGTACCTTTCCTAAACACTCGTTATATTGCTTACCTGACATTTTGCCTATCCAATAATAAAAACCAGCGAAGGCTCCAAATAATGCAGCAAGCGACATGACATAGTGAAAGTGAGCAACGACATAATAGGTATCGTGTAAAAGTTTATCTATTCCACCGTGAGAAAGAATTATTCCGGTTATACCCCCACCAACAAACATAAAAATAAAACCTAGCGCAAATAGCATAGGGGTTTTAAATTCAATTGCCCCACCCCACATAGTTGCAATCCAGCTAAAGACTTTTACACCAGTTATAACACCAATAAAAATTGTTGTAGTGCTAAAAAACACAGCAGCATCTTCGCTAAGCCCAACAGTAAACATATGATGAGCCCAAACCATAAAGCCAAATGCTGCTATACCTATCATAACATAAACCATCCCTTTATAGCCAAATACTGGCCTATGGGAAAAAGTTGATACAACTTGACTTATGATGCCAAATGCAGGAAAAATAATTATGTAAACTTCTGGATGACCAAAAAACCAAAACAGGTGTTGAAATAACACAGGATCACCGCCACCAGCAGGATCAAAAAAGGAAGTACCAATATTGCGATCAGTTAGCAGCATAGTTATAGCACCAGCAAGTACCGGTAAGGCAACAATTAACATAAATGACGTTAGTAAAACAGACCAAACAAATAGTGGCATTTTAGTGAGTGACATACCTTTTGCACGCATATTGAATATAGTGACTATAAAGTTGATCGCCCCAACAATTGATGACATACCAGCAACATGAAGTGCAAGTATAGCAAGATCAACTCCTGCACTTGGGTGGGACATAATTTGCGACAAAGGTGGGTATAAAGTCCATCCTGTTCCAGGACCTTCGCCAGCAAATACCGAGAGGATAAGCAAAATAAAAGATGAAACTAACAACCAAAAACTTAAATTATTCATACGAGGAAATGCCATATCTGGTGCACCAATCATGAGAGGTACGAACCAATTACCAAATCCTCCCATTAAGGCTGGCATTATCATAAAAAACACCATTATTACCGCATGCCCTGTAATCATTACGTTATATAGCTGGTAATTATTGTTAAGTATATTAATGTGCATTAGCTGAGTACGAATAATTACCGATAATAATCCACCAATAATTCCAGCTAATATGGAAAAAATAATGTATAGTGTCCCTATATCTTTGTGATTAGTAGAAAACAGCCAACGTCTTATACCTTTTGGTACATCACTCATATCTATACTCCAAACTTAACTTACTAATTTTTTATCTTCAATCCACTTATTAAAATCTTCTTTACTCACTGCTTCAACAACAATTGGCATAAATCCATGACCTTGACCACATAGTTCATAACATTGCCCATAATAAATACCGGGCTTTGTAACGTTAAACCATGCTTCATTCAGCCTACCTGGTATTGCATCAATTTTTATACCAAAAGCCGGTATTCCCCAGCTATGTATTACATCTCCTGCTGTCACTTGTAAACGAATATTAGTATTGATAGGTAAAATAACGTTATTATCAACAGAGAATAGTTTTAAATCTCTTTCGGTAAAGTCTTCTTTTCCTTTTATATAGCTGTCAAATGAAATACCTTGATATTCTGGGTACTTGTAACTCCAATACCATTGATGACCAATAACTTTTAGTGTTATGTCAGCTTTTGGCACTTTCTCCTGTAGTTTAATTAATTCAGCATTTTTAAAAGCCAATACCCCAACAATAATCGTTGGTATAACAAACCAGATAATTTCTACAAAGATATTATGAGTTATTTTACTGACATTTTTCACTTTGCCCTTACGAAAGCGAAATACTACATAAGCAAGCAGGGCCCATACAAAAAGCATAATTGCAATCATTACACTCATCACAAACGAATGTAACTTAACTACAACCTCCATTATCTCAGTTGCAGGCGCAGGAAATCCAAATTGCCAAGAAGTAGGAGCAGAAGCAATTGATATATTTGAGTAAAACATTATCAATAATGCAAATAACTTCACCATATTTTTTGCTGTAAAACTAACTGTATAATAATATATATACACTTACTATGCAAACAGAGATTATAGAATTTACACAAGTGTTTTGCTAAATATTGAATCAAAAGTAAATGATGATTAATGTTTTTTTAGCATTTAATAAATATAATAATACGATACTAACTTGAGGAAAAAGCATTTACATGAATCTATTTTAACTTAAAATATTATAATATTTTAAGTTAAGTATTTACTTTAAGGAAGTTCTATAATAAGTTTAATAGTGTCTGTTATTGCTAATAACCCTCTAGCCTCACACCTAAAAGCAGTAACAGACACTATTAAACTTTAAGTAAGTTTGCCTATTTATAATTCATTGAGGTAAAAATCTTACTAATTCCTTTAATTCTATTATACAGCTGAGTTTACTAATTAACCTTTAATGTTTACGTTAGCATTTGCATCTTAAATCAAAGATTTACATATTATAGAAAATAATTATAAAATAATACACTACTTGTGTGTAAATTTTTTTGCATATCAAACTCTGTAAACAAATTTTCTAGAAAAGCCAAATAAATTATCTCTCTATGAAAGATCTATCGAATGTTGCAATTATAGGTGTAAACAAGAACGATAAAAGAGTGCGAGATTGAGTAACTATATATACTTCTACTGGCATACCAGGATATAGGTATACGTTTTTAAATTGAGCAAGTTCTGATTTTGGTATCACCACTCGCACTGAATAATAACGCCCCATCCTTGGATCATCAAGAGCATCAGGGGAAATATGGTTTACTATACCGTTAATTAAACTTAAGCGACGTGCACTATAAGCGCTCAGCCTTACTTTAACTTTCAGCCCTTCTAGTCCGTCGATAGAGACTATATTGCTATCTTTCTTTTTTGCTGACAGTATCTCTTCTATGTTTCTGGTTAGAACTTTAGCATCTATTATTAGATCATCATCTGATGGTACTATACTCAGGATTGGGACTCCAGATTGTATAACACCACCTTCAGTGTGGTATCTTATATCTGTAACTATACCATCTTGAGGTGATTTAATTATTGTACGTGCTAACGAATCTTCAGCAACCATCAGCCTCTCTTTTAAGTCTGCAATAGATGTATTAACTTCCTTAAGCTCAGCATTTGCTCTTTCTTGAGCATCATTCTTCACATTTATAATCTCTAACTCATTTTCTCCAATCTTTTGCTGTACTTGAGATATTGCAGAACGGTAATGTCCAACTCTACCCTCAATTTCAGCAAACTGTTTTTCTAAAGCTAAAATGTGTGGTTTGCTTATATGGCCACTATCAAGTAATTGTCTTTTTGTTTCTAACTCCTCAGTTATCAAGTCATATTGCTTATGGGCTGCATTTAGTTGAAAATTTAGCCCTGCTAATTCATCATTTAACTGCTTTATACGTTGTTGCAGTATGTCAGTTTTTCCTAATATACTCTTTCTCTGAGAGTTGAACAACTTTACCTGATTCTTTATCGCTTTATTTACAAGTTCATCGTTAGATAATCTTTTAACCTCATCAGAAAATTCTAGCGTATCTAAGTCTCCCCTGATTGCAATAAGTCTTGCTTCAGTTGCCAAAAGTGATAAGAGTTTTTCTTTAATTATACTCAAATTTGCCTTTTCGTTAACATCACTTAATAAAACTAAAGGCTCATCTTTTTTAACTGCTTGACCTTCTTTTACTAAAATTTTGCTTATTATTCCCCCACCCAAGTGTTGCACTATTTTTCTATTTGAAGAGACAATAACTTCTCCACTTGCATGCACTGCTCCGTCAATTGGAGCTATAGCTGACCAAATACCACCTATTCCAAAAAAGATGAATATCACCACTAAACCAAAAAATAGTGGTCCCCATGTGACTTTTAGGACTTCATTTACGTTATTACTCTCACGTTTAAAAATAAAATTTATCATCGCATCAATCCATGCGAACGTCTTATCCAAAAATTGATATTTCTTCTTTCTATTTCCTGCCCTTTGCATATCTATATCATCACTACCAATTAGGCCTGTCAAAGAAAGTCCAGCACTAAGCTTTTTTAACTTACTCATTATAATACTACTGCGAATTCTTGTTAACCAGGATAACACACAAAAACAAAGAATCTATACCTTAAGTACTTTACTTAGACTACGGAACATCAGAATAAACTATTTAGTAACAATTCTTATACTCCATTCAATGGTTCATCATTAGGCTAGAAAATCAAAAAGGTTTTACAATAACCATAATAACTATAATTATTATTAACACTGTTACTGCTTCGTTTAAAACACGAAAATAAACGTGAGTTTTCTTATTCAAGCCCACTGCAAAATTTTTCCTATGCTTTGCAAGTAGGACATGAATAGCAAACATTAAGAATAATGCTAGCGCTTTTACATGAAACCACCCTTCGCGATATGCTTCCCTAATAATCATTAGCATAATTCCAAAACTAAGGGAGAAAAGCATTGCAGGGTTTATGATATATCTAAGGAGTCTCTTCTCCATTATTTGAAGTAAGCTGTCATTTTCTGACCCTGGTTTTACAGATGCATGATAAACATAAAGCCTTGGCAAATAGAGCATACCTGCCACCCACATAATTACAGAGATAACGTGAAAAGCTTCAAGCCAGTGATAGTAGCCCATATAGATAGTATTATAAAATGTTAAAAATTTCTGGTATGATCTCAATTTAATAAAAGAAAGTCAATATGAAAGCAGAAAATTTCACTAAAGAACAGGTGATTGGATTCTACAGAAAAATGCTTCTCATACGCAGATTTGAGGAAAAAGCAGGACAATTATACGGAATGGGATTAATAGGCGGATTCTGTCACTTATCAATAGGGCAAGAAGCAATTGCAGTTGGGACTCAAGCTGCATCAAAACCTGGTGATGCTTTTATCACAAGCTATAGAGACCATGGCTTAATGCTTGCATGTAATTCTGATCCGAATGTTGTGATGGCAGAACTAACCGGCAAAGAAACAGGGTGTTCAAAAGGCAAAGGTGGCTCCATGCACATATTTGATGTTGAAAAAAATTTCTTTGGTGGACATGGAATAGTAGGTGCACAAGTCCCAATTGGCACAGGAATAGCATTTGCTAATAAATACAAGAAAAAAGATAACGTTGTATTCACATATTTTGGTGACGGTGCTGCAAATCAAGGACAAGTATATGAATCATTTAATATGGCATCTTTGTGGAAGTTACCTGTGGTTTATATCATAGAAAATAACGAATACGCAATGGGAACTTCTGTACAAAGATCAACTTTAGTAACTGAACTATATAAAAGAGGAGAGAGTTTTGGTATTCCTGGAAAACAAGTTGATGGAATGGATTTTTTCTCTGTCTATGAGTTAACAAGTGAAATAGCTGAGCACGTACGTGGGGGAAAAGGACCTATCTTGCTTGAAATGAAGACATATCGATATCGTGGACATTCAATGTCAGATCCTGCTACTTATCGCTCAAAAGAAGAAGTTGAAGATATGAAGCAAAATCATGATCCTATAAGCACCTTAAAGCAGTATATAACAGACAATAAAATCGCTTCTGATGAAGAATGCAAAGCTATTGATAAGGAAATACGAGATTTAGTAAAAAAGTCAGAAGATTTTGCTAAAAATAGTAAAGAGCCAGGCATTGATAAACTATATACTGATGTTTATAAATTTGTTAGCTAATCAGTTGCCATCAAAATTATGTTTTGGCCTACTATAGATATTTTTTGGCAGCACTTAACTTTATTATATAACAGCCTAGTCAATAGAAACTGTAGTAACTCTTATATTATTGATATACACCGCTCTTGGATCATAGGTTAAATGAGTTTTATTTGACTTTTTGTGCTAGTTTGCAGAATATAAAGTTATTAATTGAATAAAATACATGACAAAAGAAAACTGGGAGACAGTAATTGGACTTGAGGTACACGCTCAGGTTTCTTCTAAGACAAAGCTATTTTCTAGTTCACTAACGGAATTTGGCACTGAGCACAATACTCAAGTTTCTCTAGTTGATGCAGCAATGCCAGGTACACTACCAGTATTAAATTATAGCTGCATAGAGCAAGCAATATGCACCGGACTTGCAATTTCTGCAGAAATTAATAAATGCTCTTACTTTGACCGGAAAAATTATTTTTATCCCGATTTACCACAAGGTTATCAAATAACCCAGTTCTTTGAGCCAATAGTTAAAAATGGCAAAGTTTTTATCAATAATAATGAAAAAGAAATAAGAATCGCAAGAATTCACTTAGAGCAAGATGCAGGAAAGAGTATTCATGAAGAAAGCAAAACTTACATAGATTTAAATCGTGCAGGTGTTGCTTTAATGGAAATTGTTTCAGAGCCAGATCTTCGTTCATCTGCAGAAGCTGCAGAATTCATGAAAAAATTGAGGCAGATTTTGCGTTACATCGGTTCATGTGATGGTGATATGGAAAAGGGGTCACTTCGCTGTGATGCAAATGTTTCTGTTCGCCCAAAGGGTAGTAGCACATTTGGCACTCGTTGTGAAATAAAAAACTTAAATTCAATACGTTATATTGTACAAGCTATAGATTATGAAGCACAAAGGCAGATCAAAATTTTGGAAAGCGGAGGAGAAATAAGTCAAGATACCTTATTGTTTGATGTCACTTTAGGAAAAACAAAAGTGATGAGAAGCAAAGAAGATTCAAGTGACTATAGATATTTCCCTGAACCTGATTTGCTACCTGTTGAAATAAGCCAAGACAAAATTGATTCTATTAAATCATCTTTACCCGAGTTGCCAGATCAAAAAAAACTTCGATACATAGAGGAATTAGGTATCAATGAATATGATGCAGACGTTATCACTTCTGATAAAGAAATTGCCGATTATTTTGAAAAATTAGCAAAAAAGCATGATTCAAAGATTGCAGTTACCTGGTTAACCGTCGAGCTTTTCGGTCGTTTAAATAAAACAAATATTGATATTGTTAGCTCTCCAATTAAAGCAGATGCTTTATCCGAGCTCCTTGACTTTATCGTTGATGGAACGATCTCTGCTAAGCTCGGCAAGCAAGTTTTTGATATTATGTTTGAAACTGGCAAACCGGCATCTCTCATCATAGAAGAGCAGGACCTAAAACAAATAACCGATAGAGGTCAAATAGCAGAAGTTATCGACACAATCATCAATAGCAACCAAGATAAAGTTCAAGAATACAAAAGCGGTAAAACAAGATTATACGGATTCTTTGTTGGCGAAATTATGAAACTCACCAAGGGAAAAGCCAGCCCTGATGTCGTGAATTCAATTTTAAATGAAAAATTAAGTAATTAGTCACATTTTTTTATTTACATAACAGCACATCTCGTAGATATTCTCAGATTTACGCTACGATATCTGTATATCATAACATATAACTTTTTTACCATTTGTTGGTACTATTTTTAAAATTATGTGAGGTTGAGGATGCTTGAAGATCATCCTGTTTGGGGGTCAAAATGCTCTCGCCATGGTATTGACTATCAAGAGTTGTGGCTCATATTATTTCTCATGCGTGTGATGGATAAAAAATGTCCTTTCCGCCTAGTTACAGAATTGAAGTCAGCTGCAGGCTTTGATGATGTTGTTCTCCAATGTAAGCAAAATAAAACAACAATACATAGGTTTGTGCAAGTCAAACACAAACAAGATGGAACTGAAAAAATCAGTGTAGGTAGCTTATTAACAAAGAGTGGTGAGTTTAATTTGTTGAAATACTTTATTGCTTATTTAAAGATCAAAAATAATGCAAAGTTTAGTGGTGGAACAAAGCATTTTCTTTTTGCTACGAATATGGATCTTGATTCACCATATTCAATACAACACGAAGTAAGAAATCTAAGAGCAATGTTAAGTGGAGAAAATAAAGGAAAAGAACTTTCATTTGTAAGAATAGACACAAAAGATGAGTTTCTGGATATAGGTGATAGTGCAAAATATAGAATTAGTGATTCAGATGGTAGTGTTGCTCAATACTTGAAACAAAATATGGATTTTATAAAGCGTGAGATAGGCAAGGAAGTCAGCAATAAAGAGATAGAGGACTTTTTAAATGAACTGGTGTTCGTCGTTAACTTACCCCATGAAGCTCAGCTAAGAAAATTATTGCTAGGTAAGTTGAGTAGTAGGTTGAACAAAAAGTTCGACTATATTGGTGACAATCAAATCTTTTGTAATAATCTTCTAAAAAAAATATCAGACTGGGTAAAAGATATAAAAGCGCGTCCTTTTTCGCACAAAGAGGGAGATGATATGAATTGTTATTGCTTGGTTGGAAGCATGAGAAGGTATAATAACTTCTCAGAGTGGATAGGTGGCAGGTTGAAAGTTTTTGTGAGGCCCTTTCTGCTTTTTGCAGTATACAGGAAAAAGACCTCGTGAGGGAGATTAATCGCCCCTGCCACCGAAAACCATCATGCGGCCTATAAAATTTAGTAACCGCGTATAGGAGAATGGACCAACCGGTAATATTCTACTCTGATATATTGGAGTATTCAATAAGAGGGAAAATTTATGCGTTATATAGGTGTTGATTTACATACTAATAGTTTTACTGTTTGTTATTTAGAACAGGAAAAACCAGAGCATATTAAAACATTTCGCTTACAGGATTTAGATAAATTTATTAAAGATCTTCGAGAAACAGATGAAGTAGCTTTTGAAGCAACAGGGAATAGCTGTTTCTTTTATGATGAAGTGTCACCCTGCGTTAAGCGTGTTGTTGTGGTTGCTCCCTTGCAATTTGAAGTTATTCGTCGTTCTGTAAATAAAACAGATAAACATGATGCAAGAGCTATTGCTTTTTTTCTCAGCAAAGATATGTTGCCTGAAGCAAAATGCAAGAGCAAACAATGCCAACAGTTAGCTTCTCTTCTTAAAACAAGAGATCAGTTAGTAAAATCACGGGTATCTTTAATCAATAAAATGCATGGACTTTTCAATTACCACGGAATAAAGATTAAAAAGGAAGTACTGACAACCAAAACGGGATTTGAACGCTCTCTAGGTAAACGTGATTGGAGTTACTTGGAAAAGGTTGAGATTGAAGTAATTAGCAGTAACCTGGAAGTTATTCGAGAAAGTCTCAAAAAACTTGAAAAGGAAATGATAGCTTTTGCCAAACAGCTCCCTGGATTTAATAATCTCATCAGTATTAAAGGCATTGGTGCAATTTCTGCAGCTGTCTTTGTTGCAACAATTGGTGATATTAATAATTTTAGTAATCCAGAAAAACTGACAGCTTATTTTGGAATTGTACCACGAGTTTCTCAATCTAATCAACAATGTACAATTGGAAAGATTACCAAACGTGGACCGAAAATAGGTCGTACTTCTTTAGTACAGTGTACTTGGATTGCTATACGTTATAGCCCTTATTTGAGAAGCTTTTATGAACATGTGAAAAAAAAGCGTGGTGCTGCTAAGGCTATTACTGCAACTGCTAGGAAGTTTCTAACAACCATTTTCTATACTCTTAAAAACAACTGGGTTTTCAAAGATTTTACAAAATATGAAATTTATAGTTGACAACAATCATAGGAGAAGAGCTTTTTCGAGAAGTGGAGCTATGGGCTAGTACTTTAGGTAAGATAGAACAAGGAGTAAAAGAAAATAATGAAAGAATTGATAAAGTAATAGAACAACAACACAAGGATAGTAAAACACTACATAAAATATATGTGGCTGTAACGACACAGGATAACAAGCGGGTAGAGGAGCCTATTTGGTTTAAAATAATAGAGCCAGTTGCATTTTTTACTGGAAGAAATAGTGAATTAAAAGCCTTACATGATGCACTACAAAGGAGTACGGTCAGGCCAGCAATTATATCTCAGGTTGCTACTATTAGTGGTCTTGGGGGGATAGGTAAGAGTGAATTCGCTAGGCAATATGCTTACACATATGGAAAGGATTATTATGCTAACGTTATCTGGATAAATGCTGAAAGCGTTGAAACTATGAAAAATTCTTTCTTGGGGTTAGTTAAGGATGATAGATTAGGCATTTCTACCAAAGATAGGTACGAAAGGGACAAGACGATAGAAAATATTGTTAGAGAAATATATGCTTTCTTTGCAAGAAGGAAAGGAAAAAGCCTATTCATTTTTGATAATGCTGAGGGATATGAAAACATTAAAAGATTTTTACCTTCATCTTTACACCCTAGACATAAAAAACCTTACATTTTAATTACTTCTCGTGACTGTAAGTGGAATGTGAGAGGAGAAAGTGATATAAAAGTAATACAATTAGATAAGTTTGGTGAAGTAGAAGCTTTAGAATTTGTTAGAAAAGCTTTGAACATAGAGAATAATTTACAGGATAGGGAAATAGAAGAGCGAACAAGAGAATTACAATATTTTCCATTAGCTTTAGGACAAGCAGTTGTATATATCCAAGATCGAAATGAGGAATCGAGATTAAGAGGTGATAAGAGGTTTAAAATAAGTGATTACTTAAAAGAGTATCAACAAAATGCAGGAGAATTGCTTAAGAAAGGAATTTATGAAAATGAAGATCGTTATACTAAAACAGTTTTGACAACTTGGAATGTCACGATGACATATATATGCAAGGAATATGGCTTTGAAGCATTAAACATTTTTGAAATAATGGCCTATCTTGCTCCTGATGATATTCGTATAAAAGAAATTTTTTCAAAGTCAATAGCGGATGATAAAGAAAAGCTGTGGAATGCTGTTGAACTACTTAATCGATATTCAATGATTAAGTTAAGGGAAGGGATAGTAAATATCCATAGTCCAGTACAGAAAGTAACAAGATTAAAATTGCAAGAGAAAGGTAGAGAGGAAGAAGTTCTTAGGAAAGCTCTAAATTTGGTGAACATTGGTGATGTAGCAAAAGATAATAAAATTCATGTTGCATTTATTTGGGGATATGCGAGTAAACATGGTAAGTTGATTGATGATTTTTACAAAGATACTAATTTACATTTGCTTGTTGAAAATGGTGATTATAAAGCTATTAAAAACTTATTAGCATATATAAAGAGAAAACATCAAAATAAGCTTAGTGGTATCGTTAATGCTAAAAATGGTTGTGATATTGCTCCATTGCATTTAGCTGCTGGGAATGGGGAATTGGACATAGCAAAACACCTGATCAATGAAGGTGCTAATATTGACGCTAGGGACTGTTTTTACCAAACGCCATTGTACTGGGCTGCTAAGAGTGGAGAGTTAGACATGGTAAAATATCTTGTAAATAAGGGTGCTAGTGTTGGTATTAAAGATAATTATGGCTGGACTGTGTTGTACTGGGCTGTTGAAAGTGAAAGTTTTGATATAGCAGAATACCTTATAAAAGAAAAAGGTATGGGTATTGATGTTAGTGCTAAGTACAGCAATGGCAAAACTATGTTACATGAGGCTATCAGGTTTGCAAAACTAGATGCAATAAAGTACCTGATTGATAAAGGAATTGATATTAATATCAAAAACGGATATGGTGATACTCCATTGCATTGGGCTGCTATCAGGGAAAAAGTTGATGTGGTAAGATATTTTGTAGAACAAGGTGCTGACGTTAACGCTAAAAATAATGAGGGAAAGACAGCATTGGATTATGTAACTGATAATCAAGAGCTTGTGGAGTTGCTTTTAACCCATGATGAAAGTGTTGAAGTAGCTTAAGAGAAAATTATTTATCTGTTTATTTTAACGTCCCAAAAATGTTTAACAAAAGTGTGTCAAACTGAATTTTTAGTTTAACTCAATTTTCAATAGATTTCTTGCATAAACAGGTGTCATCCCAGCTGGAACCCAATATCTGGATTCCAGTGGGCTTTGTTGCACCACTCAAGGAAAGAACAGGCAGTTACTGATGGAATTTGTTATAAAATAGATATTTAGCCGACAAAGGAAAAATATGCCAATAAGAATGAAAGTCAGTAACTGCAATGAATATAACAAATTTCTTCAAGAAAGGGGAAATGTTTTTCATTATATCAACGATGCCATTGAAAATTGGTACGAAAATAGTCCAAAAGTAGCAGGTGGCAACAATGTCTACAGCGACAAAGTAGTGATTCTAATTCACATAATAACCTATCTATTCAGGATTGGTCTTAGGCAAACAGTGGGATTTATAGAGAAATATCTTGAGCAAATAGGGAAAATTTTGCAAATTATCAGCTATTCGCAGGCTTCAAGAAGGTTTAAAAAGCTTAATATCAAAATCAACGACTGCAGAGTTGATAAGAACGATATGGAAGATATTGAAATTGCTATAGATAGTACAGGTATCAGCATCTACAATAATATTCCAGGCCATAGTAAGGCAAATGGTACAGATAGAAAGTATCGCCGCTATGAGCAAACAAGAAAGCTACATGTAATGCTAGAGATAGGTAGTAAAAAAGTTATAGCTGCAAAATACAGTAGTGGAGTTTATTCCGACCACTATGGAGCCTGTGATCTTATTGAAAGAGTGGATACCAAGTATAACATAAGCACGATATATGCAGATAGGGCATATAATCGAAAGAAGTTATACAAACTGTGCGATGAGCTTGACATAAAGACAAGGATTCCTCCGCAAAATAATGCAGTAGAGCATCCAAAGTTGGATTATATGAATGAGAGAAATTCTACAATCAAGCTCATAAAGTCATATGATGAAGATGGTATGAAGAGGTGGAAAAAAGAGATAAATTATTGGAAGAGATCTTATATAGAAAGTTTTTTCTCGCGACTGAAGCAAATATTTGGATTTAGTTTTAGGAATAAATCTGAGATTAATCGTGAGAAGGAACTGCTACTCAAGTGTTATTTGCTTAACAAATTTACTGAAATAGGCATGGCTAAGTTTGATATAGCTTCATGAATTTATTATACATTACCCACTATCCGAAGAGCTGTGCAACAAAGCCATTCCAGTGTCACGCGCTGGAATGACATCAACTTTTGAATTCGAGTTATGCAAGAAATCCAACATATTAGGAACGACAATATCAGGTTGAGATGTAGTTCATATGTAAAGGTAACCTCTACTTTTCCTCAGCTTTCTTTCTAGGCTCTGTAAACAAAATTTTAAAGAAGCCATATAGTGTAGCTAGAGACATTTTTAGTCAACTGAGTAATTTTGTTCCTCTAGCCTGAGGTCAAAATAAATTTGAATGGGTTTCCCAGTACGTCAACAAGTGCATGAACTTTAGTCGCAAATCCCCGTCCTCAATTAATTTGACCTGCTAACATTTTGTACACAGAGCCTAGCTCTTTTGCTATTTGCTTGACTTGTTTCTTTACATAGCTTCTAATTTAAATTCTGCTGTCTATTCTCTTTCATTCATAACCTTTTGCAAAACGTTTTTGCTTTCTTCTCTGCTGGTCACTATTGCTTATATAAAGCAAGTATAGTACTGAATGATGTTGCAAGCACTCAGTTCGGCAATATTATCGATTTAAGACGAAGTTAAGATTTCGATTTTTTATTCAAACTCTTCTGAAAGTTTTTATACATATTGAAGACATCTTGATAATTTAGGTGAGTGTAAACTTGAGTAGTTTCAAGGCTTGAGTGGCCAAGCAGCTGTTGTATTGATCTTATGTCAATATCTTCCTGAAGCAAATGAGTAGCAAAACTATGGCGAAATGCATGTGGAGATAAAATTTCTGGTAAGTTTAAAAATCTTCTTATTTTTTGCAAACGATTAGCAACATAAGTTCTTCCCAATTTTTTTCCTCTTACCCCGACAAAAAGATGTCCCGCTTCGTCAAAGTGGGGACAAGCTTTTATATATTTTTGTATACACTTTTTTACTACTGGAAGAATAAATACCTGCCTTTGTTTATCTCCCTTACCTGTTACTATTAAACTTTCATTGCTAATATCACTAACCTTAAGATTCAGTGCTTCAGTGATTCTTAAGCCCGTACCATATAGCAGAACGACAATTGCAATTTCTCTTTTTACCACCCAAGGCTCGCCTAGATCAGGCAATTTCATTTCTTTCAATAGAGTTTCTATGTTAGATATTGAAAGTGCTTTAGGTAGAGTTCTTCTCTGAATTGGCCTTGATAAAGAAAATACCGCTTCATTATTTATTTCATAATTGTTTTTTATATATTTGAAAAAATTTCTGATTACTGACAATGCGCGAGTGTTAGATCTCGCATTTACACCTCTTGCATAACGAGAGGTAAACCAACTTCTCAGTTCAGGTATGCTTAATTTTTCTAAAGAGCCAACATTTACTTCTTCACCAATGTGAGTATTTAGGAAACTTATAAGATCTTTGAGGTCCCTCATGTATGACTCCAAAGTGTTTGGTGAGTAAGACCTGTTGTACTTTAGCCAATCATACCATTTTTCAATGATTGAACCGAGGTCCACAGTTACTTTTTAAAGAAAGCATCGATGCACGCATCCCTAAAGGCTTCATTTATATCAGGATGAGAGTGACAAATTCTGTATATATCCTCTGCTGCTGCACCATATGCCATTGCAACCGCTGCTTCATTGATTAGCGTATCAGCGTATGCTCCTATGATATGTACACCGAGTATTGTATCTGCTTTGCTACAAGTCAGAACTTTCACGAATCCCTCAGCATCGTCAGTGACTTTTGCTCTACCGTTTGCAGCAAATTGACATTTACCAACTTTATACTTTCGACCAGCACTTTTTAGTTCTTCTTCAGTTTTACCGATTGAAGAAACTGCAGGGTGGGTGTAAATGACTGACGGTATGATTTCATAATCAACGTGAGGCAATTGCCTTGCTAGTATCTCTGCAACTGCCACCCCTTCTTCCTCAGCTTTGTGAGCAAGCATTGCTCCACCAATCACATCACCAATAGCAAATATTCCTTTTACGTTGGTTTCATAACTATTGTTGACTTTAATAAAGCCACGACTGTCTTTTTCTATTTTTTCAAGACCCTCAGAGCATGGTTTGCGTCCTGCTGCCACCAATACCTTATCCGCCTCTATAGAGTTTGTTTGATTATCTTTTACAGAGCAAACTTTCACACTCAAAGAGTTATTACTTTGTTTTATCTCTTCAACTTTGGTGCTGAGTAAAAATTTTATTCCCTGCTTTTGTAGACTAGAAAGTAAAGACTTACTTAGTTCGCCATCCATTGCTGCAGCGATTCTATCAAAAAACTCTACTACAGTAACTTCAGAGCCCAGCCTATTCCACACAGAAGACATTTCAAGTCCTATTGCCCCAGCTCCAATTACAACAAGTTTTTTTGGTACTTCAGTTAAAGACAATGCACCAGTTGATGAAATGATATTTTTCTCATCAATATCAATTCCTGGTAGAGAACTAACATCAGAACCAGTTGCAATTACTATATTTTTTGCCTTCAGTACCTTACCTTCAACTGAAACTTCAAGATTGCCTTGATCAAAAGAAGTAATTTTTCCAAGTCCATTGATGTTAGTAATTTTGTAAAGGTTAAACAGATATTCTATGCCTTTTCCAAGTTCCTGAACTCTAGCGTCTTTATAGCCTAGCATTTCTTTCAAATCGAGACTTACATCCTTAACTTTTATGCCAAGTTTTGATAGATTATTTTTCGCGCTAGCATACTGATAAGAGGAATGGAGTAATGCTTTTGATGGTATACACCCAACTCGCAAACACGTGCCACCAAAAATGCTATTTTTGTCTATACAAGCAACTTTGAGTCCAAGTTTTGCAGCAGCAATAGCGCATTTGTAACCACCTGGACCACCACCTATAATAATCAAATCATAATCAGTCATAAAAAACAAACCTATTTTCTAAAGAATAAACACCATTTCCTTCAGTCGTTATATACATCTTACCATGGGTAAATACTGGAGCATGAAACACATTACCAGGTATTTTAATTACCCTTCCTGTACTTTCAGATCCAGGAAAAACAAATATTGAACCTTTATTACTTGTTACCCAAAGCGTATGGGCATACATAATTGGAACAAACAATTGCACATTCTCTATAAAATCAGATGTCCAAACTGTTTTTCCACTTTGTATGTCGATGCCAATTACCTTATTATCTTTAGTCACCATGAAAATTCTTCCGCCTTCTTTTTGTTTCTCTGCAGGAATAAGAGGGCTATAATATGACTCAATGTTTGATATACTTTTTACTTGTAGTGGCCTTGACCATAAAATATTTCCTGAGTTTACGTCAATGCTATAAATATAAGAGTTGCTCGTAGCTATTAAGATATTATCGTGTACTCTAGGTGTAGTAGTTACATCTGTAAGCTGTGTGTCTAAAAGATTTGTAGCTAATTTTTGGCTCCATAGTTTTTTACCTTCTTCATTAAAAGCTATTAACTCTCCATTTGAAAATGGTGCCATTATTTTATCATTAGAGACTGCTGGTGAGATGGAATATAAACCTCGAACCTCATTTATACCATTTTGATAAGCCCAAATGGGGCTGCCATCTTTTATATCAAATACATTTAGATAGTTATCAATAGTCAATGCTACCAACTTATTGTTTATTACTATTGCTTTCCCTCTTGCCGGAGCTCTTAATTCTTTTTCCCATTGAATCTCCCCTGTTTTCGCATCTATTGTGTGTAGAATGTTATCCACTACAAAGAAAACATTTTCTTTGTAGCTCGATAAACTCATATTACCAATTTTTTTCCTACTTGAGAGGTATAATTTCCAATTTATAACTCTTGGGTTATCGATATCAAAGGAATATAAGGTACCGTGCTTGTCTGGTAAAATAACGCTATTTTCTGTAAGTATTGGAGCTACATATCCTTGAGATAATTTTTTATCTACTAAACTTATTCGTTCGCTTGCCATTGTATAGTTACTATACAATAACATTATCATGACAATTATTATTTTCATTATTTAGTGAAAACAAGATTCATTAATATACATACTAGAAACGTAAATCACAACGAAAATGTTCTTAATTGTGGATCAAAAGCATTAACGTAATGTCATACCATTATGTAAAGATTCTCTTACTGTAATAACTTTTATCAAGTATGGACTAAAAGAAATATCTATAGCTCAAACTAATGCTGTCAGTAATACTACTCCAATATGAAACAGGCAGCATTTTCAGGATGAAAGATATTGTTGTGATGTCATTCATTTGAACTACTCATATCAATTTGAAAAATGTATACTATCTTATGCTATAGTACCTAAAAATAAATGCTCAACATACAAAATAACGCTTCACTTTGCAGGCAATGGATATTCTTGGCAGTACTTGCTCTTGCTTGTTCTGGACTGCTGTCAATAATTGTTATTTTTCTACGATTGCCTTTTATTTCTTCTCTCATTCCTTCTGCACAATATATCTTTGATAATGCACTGGTGATACACGTAAATTTGTCAATTTTGGTATGGATGTGCTCTATAATATCTCTGCTCTTCATCATAAACTTAAAAAACACCAATCATTGGTTTAACTTCTCATGGATTCTCTCAATCCTTTCCATGCTGCTAATGTTTATATCTGCATTTGTTCCAAATACTGAAGTTATCAAAAGTAACTATATACCTGTATTACAAAACAAATTATTTTTACTTGGACTCAGTCTTTTCATTACCAGCATATTGATAAATACAGCTCTAGCCTACATATCAAATAAACAAGACTCATATCTTTCAATCGGACAAATTGGCCTGGTCATTATACTTGTGTCATCATTTCTTTGTGTTGTTTTAGCACATAAAAATATGCCTCCAGGTCTATATCACTCAGACAAGAATTTATTTTATGAATATCTCTTTTGGGGAGGCGGACATTTACTGCAGTTTGCCTTTGCTCAAGCAATGTTTTTAGTTTATTTGATCATACTGAATGCTCGCTATATTAGTCTAAATAAAATTACCATTTTACCACTATTTATAAACACAGTTTTGACCGTAGGTGCGCCGTTTATATACTTTATTTATTCGGCGGATAGTGCTGAATTGATACAGTTTTTTACCTGGCATATGAGAATTGCTGGAGCAGTTCTGCCGTGCTTTTTAACAATATTAGTGTATTGCAACATAAAAACTCTGCTCAATGATAAGGGCAATTATCTTCTTCACTCGTTTGTATTGTTCATTTATGGAGGTGTGCTTGGAGTGCTAACTATTGAAGGAAATGTCACTATTCCTGCGCATTATCATGGTTCTGTAGTTGGTATTACTATAGCTTTTATGAATTTTGTCTACTGGCTGTTACCAAAATTGGGCTGTAAAGAAATAAAAAGCTCCATAGTAAGATTACAGATTTATGCATATAGCTTGGGACATTTTCTCCACATTACTGGACTTGTTTGGCTTGGTGGATATGGTGCCTTAAGAAAAGTTGCAGATCTGCCAAGTATTTCATCAATGTTGGCACGTGCTTGTTTTATTACGGGTGGAGCTATATCAGTTATTGGTGGAATGTTATTCGTAATAATTGTGATTTTACATCTTCTTAAAGGCAAGGCTCGTACCAACTAACCCACAGAAACAAAACTAAAAATTTTAGTGTAAAATTACTATATTTACTTTGTACTATGGCTCAAACAACCTGCTTCAAATTTGGAAAGGCAGTGAAATGAAAAAAACTATATCAAGCTACACTGAATTCTTATTTGCTACTCCTTGTGGTTCTTGTGTTCCATTTACTTGAGAGCTAGGTTTCATTATTAAATCACCAGCTAAGAATGCAGATACTGTTGCTATAACAACGATTAACCACATGTCCAATTTATTTGTATGTTCAAGTGTAATATACACTACTAACCCAACAGCAAGACCAGTACTAGCAGTAGCGATATATGTTGCTTTTTCTTTTAGTTGTTTATTTGCTTCATTTTTGGTTTCTAATATTTTCTTTTCTTGCTGTAACTGCTGGATTTGAGTATTTATTTTTTGTTTCAGTTCATTCGACATTTCACTTTTGAGTTCATTTCTTATTTTATCTTTCAATGTAGTTATTGCCTCTTCTGGGCTTTTTTTATCTTTTAATTCCAGCACGTCTTCAAGCAATTCTACTAAGTCTACTTTTGCTGGGTGAGGCACATAGTATGGATTACTTAGAATATCTATAAGCTCTTTTAAGTTATGAAAGTTAAGCATAATAAACCTCAATACTAAAAATTTATTATGTAATACATTAAAAATTATAAGATCAAGAAAAATTTGTATCATAACAAGGCTAAATTAAATGGCAGACATTAAAATTGCTGTATTTGCTCAATTGTGATAACTTAAAGCTTAAAACTGAGAAATATTTATGTTAGAAGAAAAGTATAGCTTTAGGGAAATTGAAGACAAATACAACATATTATGGGAAGGGAGTAAAGTTTATAAATGGAATGGTGAAAAGGATAATACTTTCACTATAGATACGCCTCCACCAACGATATCTGGAAAGTTGCATATTGGTCATATATTTAGCTATTGCCATACGGACTTTATTGCAAGGTTTCAACGTATGCTGGGGAAAGATGTATTTTATCCAATTGGGTTTGATGATAATGGGCTTCCCACTGAAAGGTTAGTTGAGCAGACCTATAAAACCCGTGCAAAAGAAGTTGGCAGAGAAGAATTTATAGAGATGTGCCATGAAGTTATTGAGAAGTCAAAGCAGGAATTCAAGGAATTGTTTAAATCAGTCGGTATTAGTTATGACTGGAATTTAGAGTATCACACAATTAGTAAAGAAGCTGTGGCACTTTCTCAAATGTCATTCATTGATCTATATAATAAAGAGTATGCATACAAAAAAATGCAACCTATTCTTTGGGACCCAGTCGATAAAACTGCAATTGCACAAGCAGAAATAGAGGATAAAGTCTTTGAGTCATTTTTGAACACGATAGTTTTTTCCACTGAAGAAAATGAGCAGATTAAGATTGCAACTACACGGCCTGAGTTGCTTCCAGCATGTGTTGCAGTTTTTTGCCATCCAGAAGATGCACGCTACACTCAGCTGATTGGAAAAATAGCCGTAGTGCCAATAACAGGAGCAAAAGTTCCAATAATAGCTGATGATAAAGTTAAAATAGATAAAGGTACTGGGCTTGTTATGTGCTGTACGTTTGGTGATGAGCTCGACATATATTGGCAGCAAAAGCATGGTCTGCCGATGAAAATTATTATCGATCAGGATGGTAGGATAAGTCTAGATTCAGTGTATGGTAATAATAGATCCCAGTGTCAAGGCACTGGGATGACAAAGGGGAGTGACATTCCAGTGCTTGACACTGGAATCCAGCCATTAGAGGAGACACACGCTCCAGCGCGTGACGCTGGAATCTACGATGAAGTAAATGGCCTAAGAGTTAAAGAAGCAAGAAAGAGAATTATTGAAATCCTAACTGAAAAGGGCCTTTTAATAGAAAGCACTAGCATTTCTCATTCTGTTAAATGTGCTGAAAGATCTGGTGCGCCGCTTGAAATATTACCTACTTATCAATGGTTTGTCAAGACTTTAGAGCAAAAAACTCAAGTATTAGATAAAGTGAGTAAATGTAATTGGCATCCAGAATCTATGCGTAAACGTATAGAGGTGTGGATAGAAGGGCTAAGTTGGGATTGGTGCATCTCAAGACAGCGTTATTTTGGTGTACCATTTCCAGTTTGGTATTCAAAACGTAAGGGAGAAGAAGGCAAAATCATTCTAGCTGAAGTAAAGGATTTACCTGTAGATCCACTCAAAGATTTGCCGAAAGGGTATATTAAAGAAGAAGTTACTCCAGATCAAGATGTGATGGATACTTGGGCAACAAGTGCGATCACTCCTCAATTAAGTGCACTGGCAGTAAACAGTGAGCTCGGTTTACCAAGCCATCGGTATGATAAGATATTTCCTGCAGATCTGCGCAGCCAAAGCCATGAGATAATAAGAACTTGGGCTTTTTATACGATTTTGAAGGCACATTATCATGCAGATTCACTGCCGTGGAAAAATATCATGATTAGTGGTTGGTGTTTGGCTGATGATAAAAAAAAGATGAGTAAATCAAAAGGTAATATCATCACTCCTCATGTAATGCTTGAAACCTATGGAGCTGACGTAGTACGCTATTGGGCAGCAAACTCAAGACTTGGAGTTGACACAGTCTACTCTGAAAATATCTTCAAAATTGGCAAACGACTTGTTACGAAACTTTGGAATGCTAGCAAATTTGTTTCCATGTTTATGGAAAAACATCAAGCATTGAGCATAAATTCCATCAGTGAGACGATGGATAAGTGGATATTGTCAAAATTATATAAAATGATAGAAAAAACGACGAACAACCTATTACAGTTTGAATACTGCGAAGCTTTGAGCGCAATAGAAGAATTTTTTTGGAAAGATTTTTGTGATAATTACTTAGAGTTAGTTAAAAAACGTGCATATGGAGATGCATTGGACAGCGAGGCAAACATGAGTGCGAAACAGAGTTTGGCATATGTACTCAATATTATTTTGCGGTTATTTGCACCATTTTTGCCATACATTACAGAGGAAATATATCATCAGTTGCATAGTTATAACTCCGTTCACAATAAAAGTAATTGGCCTAACAAGGAAGAACTTACCTATGATAAGTATTCTGAGGAAATGGGAGATAATTTCGTGCAGATATTAAACCTTGTGAGAAAAATAAAAGCAGATAATAACGTATCAGTTAAGCATCTTATACAAAAGTTGATGATAAAAGCGAGTGTAAAAGAGGATGAGTTAAATTATTCTGCTCAGCATGATTTGCAGTCAGTTTGCAATGCTGAAGTGATAGAATGGGTTGAGGGTACAGAAGCAGAGCTTATAACTGAGAATGGAAAATTTACTGTAAGTTTATTGATTGATGTAACTTAGCATTCGTATTACTATACTAATTATTTAGTTGTGAGGTAATAATGATTGGTAATTCATATAATAATAAAATTGAAGAGCAAAAAGATGATTATCATGACTTCATTCAAAGGTTTTTGTTTTTGCTCGGTAAGATAAAAGAAAAGAATAAATCAATTCACACTGCTGTAGCTAGTCTTCACATATTATCTTTTTTAATAAAATACAATGCCAATTTTAATGAAGATGAAGTGTATAAAGCCGTTATCCAAGATTTCAATAATGTAAAGGAGGCGAGACTAGAGCTTCAAGATAAGGCTAAAAAAGTATTGAATGGGTATATTGAAAGTGGTGTTGAAACAGTGTCAATATATGGTAGTTGTGCAGAAGTTAAATTGGGAGCTAATAAAAACAAATTCAAAGTCAGTGAGTTTTTGAATAGTAATTTCTGTCAAGATAATGGAATTTCAGGGTTTTCAACTCTGCATAGCAATGGAAAAAATGGAATGCACGGTTTTGTTTCTGAAGAAGGAATAAGGCACTATGTTGTAACTGATAGTGCATACGAAATGACTCTGAATTGGTGTGATGAGGACGGAAAAAAGTGCACTATTATAATTAATATTGATGCTAATGGTATAGAACTTATCGAGCGTAATCGTGTTACTGATGATCAATTGAAAGCAAATAAAAATGTAAAAATAGGTAACTTATTCTTGTATCAAATAAAATTTAGAAATAAGGAGAAAGGCAATCATAAATCATCTGAGATTGTGATAGAAAATAGTAATAGAAATATTAACATTCAAACAACTCAAGAAATTGAGCGTGGCATCAAAGAAGCTCAAATAGGTAGTACTAAAATGCAAGACAAAATTGCACAAGTTGTAGATGAAAGCTTAAACGAAAGAATTAATAAATTGGAAAAAGAAAATACAAGATTAACTGGAAATAATCAAACTATATTAGAACAATTACAGCAAAAAATGAGAGAGGTAGAGGAATTAAATGGAAAGGTAAGGGAAAAAGATGAAGTTTTGGCTGAAGTAACACAAAAACTCAAGCAGCTAAGTGATTCGGTAGAGAGTGAATTTGAAAAGAGAAGAGTAGAGAAGGAAGAGTTAGAATAGAAGTTAAGGAAAGCACAAAGAGAGATACAAAAGTTAAGTAAAGAAAAAGCTGAATTAGTGCAAGAAAAGCAACGCTTGGAAGAATATGCTAAAGTTCTAGTTGTCAAAATAGAAAAACTAACTGATCAAAGAAAGCGATCATATCTTAAACTGGATGAATTAGTGAATAAAAATAGAAGGTTAGAACAAGAATTGAATGATACTAAAAAAGAATTAGATGATAAATATAATCAAATCCAGAGATTAGAAAGTCAATCACATGAATTAGAATCTAAAAAAGTAACAGAATTGATGACATGTTTAGAAAAGAAAGAGAAAAAAATAGCAGAGTTAGAAGCGCAGTTGCAAAAAGAAAGTTCTGAAACTTATGATTTAATACTTAAATCATCGGATTTAGAAGAAGAAAAAAGACGATTACAAGAAAAGTTAAATGAAAAAACTCAAGAAGTGATTAAACTAACTGTAGATTTAGAAGAACTAAGTAAGCAATCGGAAGAGAAAGAAACTAAATATTTCAGTAGGATTAAAGAGTTAGAAAAAATTCTTAATAAAGAAAGAAAAAACAGTGAAGAGTTGGAAAATTATAGCATCAATCTGGAGGAAGAAAGTCAAATTCAACATGAAAAGTACAAAGAGTTACTATTTGAGAAGCATTCTATAAAAGAAGAAATTTCAGATTTGAATGATCAATCTTCATTAGTTCATCAGAATCGTGTGAGCTTAGCACAAGATTTGGCAAAAAACATGATATATTTGTTCAAAGAGAATGTAAGAGAAGGAGATAAAGTGATTATATCGCAGGAAACTGTATTAGAGATTTTGAATAGATTGGAGGAATTAATCAAGAATGTTGGAGTCAGTGATCAAGAAATAAAAGGAGTAATTGAAGAAATATCTGTACAAACTAATGATAGCCCTGCTCCTTCAGATATAAGTAATGGAGATTTATCAGCACTACCAAATAAAGAGCTGGATGAAGCTTCATATTCAGAAGATTTTGGATATTCTAGTAGATGTTCTACTCCTAGATGTTCTACTCCCGTCTGATGCCACCTTGTATTTTGAGTTTAGTTAGCATATCAACTAAAGTTTATCACTGGTACAATTGTGATAAGTGTTCTCCTCTACAGGTAAGATAATTTTAATCAATATATACAAGACTGCTGAAGTTTTGTATATGGGTGATGAGCAATTTACTTAATAAATATAATACATTTTATTTTATAGCTAGTTCTCTGGCTACTCTTACATTACTTACATCTTTAGCGCTTATTAATGTACCTAGTTCTTTAATTCTCGCTTTAGCTGTATTATCTGTTTTGGCTTTTATGATTTTGTATAAAATAATTATTGACACTAGGAAAGTGGGAAAGGAATTTGCTCACAAAGAGCGTGAGTTGACTCAAGAAAAGCACAATTTATACGAGGAAGGAAGAAAATTTGGTCAAAAAATAGAAGCTGAGAGGAAATCTTTTCTTAAAGAAAAAAAATCTTTGGAGGAGAAATTAGAAGCAAAAATGATCCATATAATTGGAATAACAGACGAATTAGAAAAAGTAACGAAGGAGAAAGATGAGCTTGCTGCACAAGAAAAAGAACTACTCCATAAAATCTCATATTTGTGTAAACAGTTACAGGAAAAAGAAGCTAATCTAACTGAGAGGAAAAAACTTATAATCGAATTGAAAAGAAAAATAGACAATGATAAATATGAGGAATTATATAAGGAAGTAGAGAAATTATTCAAAGAAAAAGAGGAGTTATCTAAGGAAATAGATAAATTACGTAAAGAGAAACATATACTATATATGAAAAAAGAAGAATTACATAAAAGAAAAGAAGAACTTTGTGTGAAATTAGATGAATTACAATGTAAATTTAAAGAAATTGATCAGAAAAATAAAAACTTATCTCAAGAGTTAAAAAGGAAATTTGAAGAGCTAGATAAAGCAGACGGTTTAATTAAAAATCAATCTTTTGAGTTAGACAGAATAAGACAAGATTGTAATAACGAAGTGAAAAATTTAAGAAATTCACTTTTAGAGCGAGACAGTCAAATAAAACAACTTCAATATGTGATAGATAAGATAGAAGAATCGATAAGAGAAAATGAAACAATTAAAGGTTATAGCAAAAAAATAATATTAGGGGAGACTCAGAAAATAAAATTTATATTAGGGCAGCTTGTGCAATTCAAGCCAATGAAAGGTTCCAAAACATCGGAGGAAACGTCTGATTCTTTACAGGAAGATCTTGGATATGCCAGTCGTTCACCCACTCCGACCAGATTATCGTGTTCAGTGTCTGTACAAAGCATTGCAAGTGGACCAATCCCTGAATATGGATTGTAAAATGCAACAATTACTCTTATTATAAAAAAAATTATACAAGATAATGAACCCAATAATATGCGCACTGGATACACAAGATTTGAATGAAGCTATATCTTTAGCTAATGCTCTGCGTGATAAGGTTGGCATGGTAAAACTTGGGTTAGAATTTTTTGCTGCACATGGTCCTTCTGGAGTGAGAGAAGTTGCAAAATGCAATGTACCAATTTTTTTAGATCTAAAATTGTATGATATTCCAAACACTGTAGCTAGAACAGTTGAAGCAATAAAAGCTCTAGATGTTGAAATGCTAACATTGCATATCAGTGGTGGAACAAAAATGCTTAAAGAAGCACTAAGTATAGTGCAAGGAAAGAAAATAAAGCTAATTGGAGTAACAGTACTAACTAGTATGGGCAATGAAGATCTTAGTGAACTCGGAGTGGCAAGAGAAACAAAATCACAGGTAATTTTGCTGGCAAAGCTTGCAAAAAAGATTGGACTGCATGGAATAGTTTGCTCTGCACTAGAAGCTCAAGAAGTGCGCCAAGGATGTGGTAAAGACTTTAAAATTATTACTCCAGGAATCCGTATGAATCGAGGTCATGATGATCAAAAAAGGACAGCAACACCAAAAGAAGCAATAAATTCAGGAGCTGATTATATCGTAATTGGCAGACCAATTACAAAAAGCGGCAATCCCGCAAGTAGTGCAGAATTAATATTGAAATCCCTTACTGATTGAAGCAGGAGAGCGGCAAGGTAGATAAGGTACCATAGAATAAAAGCAACAAACGGTATGTATCCGTTCAGCAGGGTGGCAAAACAAGGTAGACGAGAAAAGATAACTAAATGGGTGTCATCCTAGTGCTTGACCATTTTTCTTTTTTTTCTGGATTCCAGCGGGCTTTGTTGCACCACTCAAGGAAAGAACAGGCAGTTACTGATGGAATTTGTTATAAAATAGATATTTAGCCGACAAAGGAAAAATACGCCAATAAGAATGAAAGTCAGTAACTGCAATGAATATAACAAATTTCTTCAAGAAAGGGGAAATGTTTTTCATTATATCAACGATGCCATTGAAAATTGGTACGAAAATAGTCCAAAAGTAGCAGGTGGCAACAATGTCTACAGCGACAAAGTAGTGATTCTAATTCACATAATAACCTATCTATTCAGGATTGGTCTTAGGCAAACAGTGGGATTTATAGAGAAATATCTTGAGCAAATAGGGAAAATTTTGCAAATTATCAGCTATTCGCAGGCTTCAAGAAGGTTTAAAAAGCTTAATATCAAAATCAACGACTGCAGAGTTGATAAGAACGATATGGAAGATATTGAAATTGCTATAGATAGTACAGGTATCAGCATCTACAATAATATTCCAGGCCATAGTAAGGCAAATGGTACAGATAGAAAGTATCGCCGCTATGAGCAAACAAGAAAGCTACATGTAATGCTAGAGATAGGTAGTAAAAAAGTTATAGCTGCAAAATACAGTAGTGGAGTTTATTCCGACCACTATGGAGCCTGTGATCTTATTGAAAGAGTGGATACCAAGTATAACATAAGCACGATATATGCAGATAGGGCATATAATCGAAAGAAGTTATACAAACTGTGCGATGAGCTTGACATAAAGACAAGGATTCCTCCGCAAAATAATGCAGTAGAGCATCCAAAGTTGGATTATATGAATGAGAGAAATTCTACAATCAAGCTCATAAAGTCATATGATGAAGATGGTATGAAGAGGTGGAAAAAAGAGATAAATTATTGGAAGAGATCTTATATAGAAAGTTTTTTCTCGCGACTGAAGCAAATATTTGGATTTAGTTTTAGGAATAAATCTGAGATTAATCGTGAGAAGGAACTGCTACTCAAGTGTTATTTGCTTAACAAATTTACTGAAATAGGCATGGCTAAGTTTGATATAGCTTCATGAATTTATTATACATTACCCACTATCCGAAGAGCTGTGCAACAAAGCCCACTGGGATCCAGTTAAATTTACAGGTATAAAAGTAATCAACGTTTCTGGTGATGATAGAAAAATGGATCCCAGCACAGGATACCATTTATTGTTTTGGCAAATTTGTACAGCTACGTACTTTATTTGCACATTCTTCTGAACAGATACGCAGCGAAAAAAAATGCTTGACACAAAAAAATGGATGCTGTATAGTACTGACAATTAAGTATAATATTTAGGGTGGTGTAATACTACACTGCTTTTTTTACTTCAACAAGTAATCAGTATCATTTTTCTCTCGTTACCAAGTAGCTTACGTTTATTTGTATCTACCATGAAGCCAATGCTGGAATGGCTTTGTTGCACAGCTCTTCGGATAGTGGGTAATGTATAATAAATTCATGAAGCTATATCAAACTTAGCCATGCCTATTTCAGTAAATTTGTTAAGCAAATAACACTTGAGTAGCAGTTCCTTCTCACGATTAATCTCAGATTTATTCCTAAAACTAAATCCAAATATTTGCTTCAGTCGCGAGAAAAAACTTTCTATATAAGATCTCTTCCAATAATTTATCTCTTTTTTCCACCTCTTCATACCATCTTCATCATATGACTTTATGAGCTTGATTGTAGAATTTCTCTCATTCATATAATCCAACTTTGGATGCTCTACTGCATTATTTTGCGGAGGAATCCTTGTCTTTATGTCAAGCTCATCGCACAGTTTGTATAACTTCTTTCGATTATATGCCCTATCTGCATATATCGTGCTTATGTTATACTTGGTATCCACTCTTTCAATAAGATCACAGGCTCCATAGTGGTCGGAATAAACTCCACTACTGTATTTTGCAGCTATAACTTTTTTACTACCTATCTCTAGCATTACATGTAGCTTTCTTGTTTGCTCATAGCGGCGATACTTTCTATCTGTACCATTTGCCTTACTATGGCCTGGAATATTATTGTAGATGCTGATACCTGTACTATCTATAGCAATTTCAATATCTTCCATATCGTTCTTATCAACTCTGCAGTCGTTGATTTTGATATTAAGCTTTTTAAACCTTCTTGAAGCCTGCGAATAGCTGATAATTTGCAAAATTTTCCCTATTTGCTCAAGATATTTCTCTATAAATCCCACTGTTTGCCTAAGACCAATCCTGAATAGATAGGTTATTATGTGAATTAGAATCACTACTTTGTCGCTGTAGACATTGTTGCCACCTGCTACTTTTGGACTATTTTCGTACCAATTTTCAATGGCATCGTTGATATAATGAAAAACATTTCCCCTTTCTTGAAGAAATTTGTTATATTCATTGCAGTTACTGACTTTCATTCTTATTGGCATATTTTTCCTTTGTCGGCTAAATATCTATTTTATAACAAATTCCATCAGTAACTGCCTGTTCTTTCCTTGAGTGGTGCAACAAAGCCTGCTGGCATCCAGAAAAAAGACCGGTGAATGGCAGGCACGAGCATTATACGTATACAGTTGTATGAACGTTGTTTACCATGAGGGCGCCATCCCAGCACTGGGATCCATATTGTAAACAAGCGTTTGAGTTATACTAAGCTGCCATTCACCGGTCTTTTTTCTGAATGCAGTTTGCATGACAACAAAAAGGTACTGAGATTACTGATAAAGATTACCTTCAAACTACAATACTATTCTAATTTTATTTTTAAAGGAGGCTATTATGTCACTTACCGATATCGCTCACCGTGTTAATGAACTCGCTTCATCATGGGAGCAATTTAAATTAATAAATGATCGCAAACTAAAAGAAATCGAAAGCAAAGGACCTGAGCAGCTATGCAAGATAAATAGTAATATTGATAATTGCAAAGAGCGCTTAGATTTTATTGAAACTTCAGCTCAACGCCCAGAGATTAGCACAGATTTTAATACAGGTGATAAATATTTTTCTGATTATATTCGCAAAGGAATGGAAAGTAGGTTATCACACAAAACCCTAAGTGGAGATGACAATGATATTGGAGGGTATTTAGTTACTCCTCACATTGTAAAACGGATAAACAAGCGTATAGCTGATTCATCTCCAATGCGGCAAATATGTTCTAGTCAAAGAATCTCTACTGAAACATTGGATTATATTATAGAAGATTGTGACCGTGCTGGTGCAGGTTGGAGTGGTGAAGTCGTAGAGGACGAAGATGGTGGCTATAAATCTAAGTATGATTTTACACAAGACACAAGTACACCTAAAATTCAAAAGATTTCCATCACAACTTATGAGCTCTATGCTCAGCCGCAAATATCACAAAAATTGCTCGATGATGCATTTGTCAATGTTGAAAGTTGGCTTGTAGAAAAGGTTGCCGAAACTTTCAGTAAGAAAGAGAATGAAGCCTTTATTAAAGGTGATGGCACTTTTCAGCCTAAAGGAATTTTAGCTTACGAAGATAAAATAGAGCAAATCAAAGCTGATAAGCTAGACAGCGACGCCATAATGATATTGTACTACTCTCTAAATGAACATTACTCTAAAAATGCATCATTTTTAATGAACAGGAGTACGTTAAAGGACGTGAGGCTACTAAAATCTGAAACAGGTCAGTATCTCTGGCAGCCGAGTTTATCGCTTGAAACTCCAGATACTTTGATGGGAATACCAGTATATCAATCTGCTGATATGCCACCTACAATGATTGCAGTAGCGGATTTCAAACAAGCTTATAAGATCGTAGATAACAGAGGAATGAGAATACTTAGAGACCCTTATACAAACAAACCTTATGTTAGATTTTTTGTCACTAAGCGTGTTGGCGGGGAAGTTGTAAACACCAGTGCTATTAAATTGTTGAAAATTGCGAATAAGTACTAATATTTTATACTATTTTATAAAATAGTTGATATGTTATATTTTTTATGCAATAATTAAATTATTATTAATTCAAGGAGTAAAATATGTTAAAAAAAATAAAAAACTTTTTTCAGTCGATTGCAGGAAGAATTGCATCAGTCTGGAACAGCATTAAAAACTTGTGGTCTAGTAATAAGGCAAACCTAGTAAGTGACCCTAAGGAAAGGATAGTGGCGTTATCTTTTGTAGAATTGAGCGACGGTAAAATAGGGTTGGTTATACCGCAAGGTGTAACACTTCCAAACAATAAAGATGGACATGGTAATGTAATTGATGGTGAGTTTCGTTTCGATTCACATGATGGTAGAAATTTATATATTACAGGTCGTTACGACTCGGAAATGATGATAGAAAATGGCAAGATATGTCTATCTATAAATTCAGTTGGGACTCTAGATGGCAAAGAAGTTTATGGTGATAATAAACCAGAAAAAATGAAAAAGCTTTTATTAAGTTCAAAAATTAATGATCCAAAAGTAAAACAACATGCTACTGATACTAGTCAATCTCTTAATGCACATTCACTATAGCAAACTGTTAAAAAGAGCACCTCCTTTGGTGCTCTTTTTTTCTTTATAAGTTTTCTCCATAGGAGAAAATTGACTAATTACAATTTTTCGTATCAATTTTCAATAGATTCATCGATGTATAGCTATAGTTTTATCAGTGTAAGGCTAAATATGCTAAGCTTATAAAGATGACAAAGCTTCAAAAAAAGCCTAACATAGTGGAAAAAGCTTTATGAAAATCAAAGTTGGAGTAATAGGCTGCTTAGGCAGAATGGGTAAGAAAATACTCAATGAATTAATTACGAATACCAAAGTGGAAATAGCAGGTGCTGTTGCTCGCTTGGGCAGTGAGTATATAGGCTTAGATATTGGGCCTATTGTAGGCAATAATTGCAATTTAGGAATCAAAATTACAAGTTCTATTAGTGAGGTATTTGAATCGTCCGATGTTGTAATAGATTTTACAACTAAAGAATGTATGCTAGAATGCCTTAAGGCGGCCGTGAAATTTAAAAAACCGCTAGTTAGTGGCACAACTGGAATAGAAGGTCTAAATTTTAAAGAATATGCTGCTAAAGTTCCAATATTATGGTCAGCAAATATGAGTGTTGGAGTTAATGTGTTGCTGAAATTGGTAAAAGAAGCTGCCAAGCTTTTAGGTAATGAGTATGACGTTGAAATTTGGGAAATGCATCACAATTTAAAAAAGGATTCACCATCTGGAACAGCTATAGAGTTTGGTAAAGCAGTTGCTAACGCTGCAAAAGTGGATTTTGAGCTCAATCAATATTCACATAATAATTCAAATATAATAGGGAAAGGAGGAATAGGCTTTGCAGTATCTCGTGGAGGTGGAGTAATAGGAGATCACAGTGTCATGTTTGTCAATTCCGATGAACGAGTAGAATTAAATCACAAGGCAATTGATCGTACAACGTTTGCTAGAGGGGCGGTTCAGGCAGCAATATGGTTGTGCGAGAATAAAACTCCAGGACTTTATTCAATGCAGGATTTAGTATGAACGATAAATACGCTTTCGTTAAAAATTTAAATCTTTGGTATGGCTCTAAACAAGTTTTATTCGATATAAATTTGAATATTTGCAAAAAGAAAGTCACAACTTTTATCGGACCTTCTGGGTGCGGTAAATCGACATTTTTGCGTTGTTTCAATCGTATGAATGATTACGTACCTGGATGTAGAGCGACTGGTGAACTGGTAATCGATGGGCTGGGTAATATATATTCACGTGATATGGATGTTGTATTGCTCAGAGCAAAAGTTGGTATGGTATTTCAAAAACCCAATCCTTTTCCAAAGTCAATATATGATAATGTTGCTTATGGGTCTAAGTTGCATGGAATGGTGAAAAATAAGCAAAAATTAGATGAAATAGTAGAGAGTAGTTTAACTAAGGTTGGTTTATGGGAAGAGTTGAAAGATAGATTGCAAGATAGTGCACTAAATTTATCTGGTGGCCAGCAACAAAGATTATGCATTGCTCGTGCAATTGCAGTAAAGCCAACTATTTTATTAATGGATGAACCATGCTCTGCCCTTGATCCAATGGCAACCAACGCAATCGAAAACCTTATACAAGAGTTAAAATTGAGGTTCACCATAATTATGGTAACTCATTCGATGAAGCAAGCTAAAAAATTATCTGACAGCATAGTTTTCTTTTGCAATGGCAAGATTGTTGAATTCGGAAGTACTCAAGAAATCTTTGAAAATGCTCAGTCTCCTTTAACGAAGGAGTATATTCTGGATCATTAGCTTAATAGTTGATATTTTAATTTTTTCTATGTATAATTTTATCAAGTTTGTTGTGATAGGGGGTTAAAATGTTTAGTACAAGTGAAGCAACAAAAAAGTTGTTTAAAGCTATTGAATTTCAAAATGCTAGTGGTGAAAGAATAACACCTGAGGAAGCTTGGAATCATTTTCAACAAGCATTGAAAGAAGGAGCGAATGTTAACGCTTTTGAGGATGGGATGACACCTTTGATGTGCATTATTTCAGCTTTTGTTACTAGTAATAACGATGAACATCAATATTTAGAGCTTATGGCTAAGTTGCTTGTAGAACATAAAAAAATCGATTTAAATATTAAAAGCAAGCAAGCTGTTATGGAGAGAAGACCAAAGGAACATGATGGTTATCCAGTTTACGAATTTGAGGAGAGAGAAGTAGTAGATAGGAGTCCATATCTTCGCTGCATATACCTTGACAATTCACAACCTGTTAATGAAGGATTTATACCTCAAAATTATGCTCGTGCAGAGGAGGAAATTAAGACCGGCAAGAAGGAAAAAAATACAGCTCTACACATTGCTTGCAAGTTGGGAAATGTAAACATGATAGAAATATTACTTACACATCCAAATATCAAACCTAATATTAAAAACTATGAAAACAAAAGTCCAAGAAATTGTATTGCAGGACATGTCAAGAAAGCAATAGAACCAGAATTCCTAAAGATAGAAGCAGTCGCTCAAAAAAGGAAACAAACTAATTATGCTTGTGCTTTTTTGTTATCTGGAGTATTTGCTGTTGGTCTATGTTTCGTAGTTGACAACCCAGTTCCACTTGCTGCAACTTCGTTGCTTTTTTTTGCAATAGGATGTGGTTTTCTGTATAGAGCAAATACAGTTATTAATGATGTAAGCTTCTCTCAAGTTATTGTGAACGAACGTGCTAGTGATTTATCTGTTCAGGTAAGGTGTCATTCCAGCACTTGACGCTGGAATGGCTTTGTTGCACAGCTCTTCGGATAGTGGGTAATGTATAATAAATTCATGAAGCTATATCAAACTTAGCCATGCCTATTTCAGTAAATTTGTTAAGCAAATAACACTTGAGTAGCAGTTCCTTCTCACGATTAATCTCAGATTTATTCCTAAAACTAAATCCAAATATTTGCTTCAGTCGCGAGAAAAAACTTTCTATATAAGATCTCTTCCAATAATTTATCTCTTTTTTCCACCTCTTCATACCATCTTCATCATATGACTTTATGAGCTTGATTGTAGAATTTCTCTCATTCATATAATCCAACTTTGGATGCTCTACTGCATTATTTTGCGGAGGAATCCTTGTCTTTATGTCAAGCTCATCGCACAGTTTGTATAACTTCTTTCGATTATATGCCCTATCTGCATATATCGTGCTTATGTTATACTTGGTATCCACTCTTTCAATAAGATCACAGGCTCCATAGTGGTCGGAATAAACTCCACTACTGTATTTTGCAGCTATAACTTTTTTACTACCTATCTCTAGCATTACATGTAGCTTTCTTGTTTGCTCATAGCGGCGATACTTTCTATCTGTACCATTTGCCTTACTATGGCCTGGAATATTATTGTAGATGCTGATACCTGTACTATCTATAGCAATTTCAATATCTTCCATATCGTTCTTATCAACTCTGCAGTCGTTGATTTTGATATTAAGCTTTTTAAACCTTCTTGAAGCCTGCGAATAGCTGATAATTTGCAAAATTTTCCCTATTTGCTCAAGATATTTCTCTATAAATCCCACTGTTTGCCTAAGACCAATCCTGAATAGATAGGTTATTATGTGAATTAGAATCACTACTTTGTCGCTGTAGACATTGTTGCCACCTGCTACTTTTGGACTATTTTCGTACCAATTTTCAATGGCATCGTTGATATAATGAAAAACATTTCCCCTTTCTTGAAGAAATTTGTTATATTCATTGCAGTTACTGACTTTCATTCTTATTGGCGTATTTTTCCTTTGTCGGCTAAATATCTATTTTATAACAAATTCCATCAGTAACTGCCTGTTCTTTCCTTGAGTGGTGCAACAAAGCCATCCCAGTGTCAGCTACTAGAATGACAGGAGTATGAAATGGGGCTACTTGACCATTTAGTTGTCTTTTCTCGTCTACCTTATTTTATCACTCTGCTGAACAGATACCTTTACTTTTTATGATTTCATTGGCAAGAATACGGCTTTCAAAATCGACACTTATTATGTCGGATAGTGAGTTAATATCAGAGTACTTGTCAAAGTTTTCTATTGTTGATTTTACTACCTCTACTACTTCTAAAAAGCCGATTCGTGACTTCAAAAATTCGTTAACAGCTATCTCATTTGCAGCGTTCAAAACAATACTATTTGTATGTGGAGAAGAAGAATTTAACACTTCCATGCTTAGCTTTAGTGAAGAAAAACATTTGTGGTCTGGTTCTTGAAAGGTCAATTTTTTTTGTTTTGTTAAGTCTAACTTGTAGTTCAAAGTTGATCTTTCTGGCCAAGACAAAGCATATGCAATGGGAATTTCCATATCAGTTTCTGCAAGCACAGCAAAGCTAAACCCATCCTGGTAAACTACAACTCCATGTACTATCGATTCAGGATGCACTACTGCTTCAATTCTATTTGGGCTAATTTTAAACAAATGATGTGCTTCTATTATTTCTAGTGCTTTATTCATCATTGTTGCACTATCAACTGAGATTTTCTTTCCCATTTTCCAAGTAGGGTGACTTAGTGCCTGATTTACTGTAATATTTTTTAATTGTTCAAGGCTATAATTTAAAAATGGTCCACCAGAGGCAGTGAGTATAATCTTTTCTACACATTTATCATCATTTTGCAAAACTTGAAAAATTGCGTTGTGTTCAGAGTCGATGGGAATTATTTGTACGCTCCTTTCTTTAGCTTTTTCAAGCAGTAACTTGCCACCACAAACAATGCTTTCTTTATTTGCTAGGGCAATAACTTTAGTACCACTTTCTATAACCTTTATAACTGGCTCAAGGCCTGCGATGCCAACTATTACAATAACTGAGAGATCAACAGGTAGAGAAGCAACATTTGCTAGACCTGGAGCACCAACTTCTACTTTGACGTTTGTACCAAGTAGATCTTCTTTTAAATCTTTGTAGAACCTTTCATCAGAAATGGCAGCATATTTTGCATTAAGTAGATTTGCCTGTTGTGCTAGCAGAGCAAAGTTAGAATTGGCACTTAGTGCTTCCACCTGATATTCTTCCTTTCTCTTTAAGAGCAAATCTACAGTCTTTTTTCCAATGCTTCCTGTTGATCCTAAAACTGAAACTTTTTTCACTAATTACAATAAAATCTTCTTAGTTATTTAGTAACCAAGCTCATGATCATCACCAACAGATGGTGAAGGACCAGGTGAAAAAGATTGGCCATGATGATCACCTGCATCATGCATATCATGCAAACCATCGGCACTTTGAGCTATTTCATTGTTAGAGTGGGGATAATCATCCGGATGATGCCCCTCATCACCGTAGTCCATACCCATTCCTTCTGATGGCATATCTTCTCCACCTCCACCTGAAAAATATTCAGCAAGACTTTCAAGAAATTTTATGCCAAACATATTACCTGATTTCCCAAATAACGTTACTAGACTGCTACCACTGACCAAACCTTCAAACACATTATTATAAGCAGCAATTGCTCCTTCATGAAAGTTGAACATCCACTTCATTCCATCCACAATTGTTGCAACAGAGTCACTATGACCAAGACCGAAACCACTTTTCTCACTAGCGGCTTCCTGGTGTTGCTGCTGTGCCTGCCATTCTGCAATATTTGGACCTTGTGCTTCACTCATAAACTTTTATTCTAAGCCTTAAGCTATTATTTTACCAAAAACACTGTAAAATATCAATTGTTTAAGAGAGGTTATCATAAAAATATCTAACACTAAGCTATTTTTATGATTCTGATTACTCTATACCAAAACATCGATGATGTGCTGTGATAACAAAGTGATGACTTGAGGTTTAAGATAGCTTCTATTTCTTCTTAGAAGACTGCTCCTCTCTCTTTCCTTTTTATTTTATTATCTTAATATTAACTTACTCATAAATTATTGACAAGTACTAATAATTTAATTATCATTAATATTATATTAATAATGAGGAAGAAAAATGCTTACTAATAATAATAACACACCATCATCAGCTCCGCCACCACCCCCACCTCCGGGTTGGAAGAACACTGATAAGCATAACGATAAAGATGGAAAATCTCCTAGTGTTACTGCAGAAAAAAGCAGCAGTGGCACTCAATTAAAAAGAGGTCTATCTGAGGTTTCTAATCCAAATTTTCTCGAAGAGTTGAAAAATAATTCAAAATTAAAGGAAGCAAATAATGCGAGTGACAAAACTGCAGATAAAGGAAGCAAGAATAGTATTCATGTTAAGAATCCAGAAACCAGAAATAGCGCTCAGTCAAAAGAAGAAGATAATGCGAGTGACAAAACTAAAAATGACAGAAGCAATACTAAACAGGTTGTGCCGAAAAAACCTATGACTGGACAACATAATGGTGTACAGTCTGATAGTGAAAATCAAAAGTCATCTGTAGCAGAACAAAAAAAGGCAACTGGCTTAAAATATTCAATTGCTATTTTGTTATTATTTACATCAGGTGCTGTAGCTGGAGTATGCACGTATTTTATGATTTCGGCTGTATCAAGTGGTGTTGCAGTACCAGTGCTTTTTGCAGTTATTGCTTCTGTTTCTGCATTGGTTATGTTGAGCTCAGCTGTATATCTTATCAATTCACACATTTCTGCAATAAACAGCGAGAAAGGAGTTGATCCTGGTAGAAAACAATCACAATATAGTGAATTGCAGAAAGAAACAGAAAGCTTGGAACACAGCAATACTACTATATCATCTCCAAAAATGTCTGGAACACCCAGTACACCGCCACCACCTCCTCTGCCACCTGTGAAATCAAAAGATCTGTCTACAGCACCAAGGGTAACAAGAAAAAGTAGCCCTAGTGATGCTAACCAAAAAAATGTGCAGCAAAAACAATCTAATACCTCAGTGGATGCTCGAAGCGATCTACTTGCAGCGATTAGACAAACTCGTACTTTGAAAAAAGTTCCAGATGAAGAGAAAAATTATCTTCCTAAGGATGATTTGAAAATACCTCAAAAACAAGAGGAGGAAAGTACTCCTGGGAAGCAAGAGAACGGCGTACAACCGCTAAATCAAAATCAATCACAAAATAGTGATTCACAGGAGGCAAAAAAGCTTGAACATAGCAATAGTGATACTACTACAGGTCCAATAAGGAAAGTTGAAAGTCAAAAAACTGACAAAGAGCCAAGCAATAGCGAGAGTATGCAACAAGGAGATTATATGAATGATAATTTGAAAAGAACAGTTCTAGGACGAAGAAAGGAAATGTATTGTCAATATGAACAGCTAGATTCCTTAGAGAAACGAGATGATTCTCTTTATAGTTTGGAAGGATCACTTATAGAACCAAATAACACGTCCAATAAAGAGCTAAAGAACCCCGTACAAGGGCTAAACGAATCAAGAGTATTCCAGAATATAATGTTCAGTACAAATTCATTACTAAATAGCCCTAGTAATAATTTATTGAGCAATAGTGGTAATGTACCTGATGATGAAGATTGGGAAACACAACCACATTCTATACCTTGCATCAACCTTGATAAGACAAGACAAGAGATGAGACAGGAGAAAAAGGAGAAAGGTGCTTCTCCTTCTACAACAAAAGGAAGTGGTGCAGACCAAGTGAGTAATGAGGTGCAAGACCCATCTACTCTTCCTTTGAACGAGCGCAGGGAAATATTTGCTGCAAAAGTGTGAAGTGGCTGATTTCAAAGTTTTATGCAGAAAACAAAGGCTATGAGCTCAAAGTAGGCACAACACACTTTAAATAAGTTTACCTACAGGTCTGATTGTACTAAGATTACTTAGTACAATCAGATTTATCAAATGCGTTTATCTCAATATTACCTGCCAACTTTAAAAGAAACCCCTGCTGGTGCTGAAATTATTTCTCATCAATATTTGTTACGTGCGGGCTTAATCAAGCAGACAGCATCTGGAATTTATTCTTGGCTGCCGCTTGGTCTTTTGGTACTTAAAAATATTGAAAATATTATCAGAGATGAAATTGGTGCGATTGAAGTGTTAATGCCTTGTGTGCAGCCAGCAAGTCTTTGGCGAGAGTCAGGACGTTACGATGATTACGGCAAAGAAATGCTACGTATTAAAGATAGGCATGAAAGCGATATGCTTTTTGGTCCAACACATGAGGAGGTGGTAACTGATTTGATTAGAAATACGGTAAAAAGTTACAAAGATTTACCACTTTGTTTATATCAAATTCAGTGGAAGTTTCGTGACGAAGTAAGACCTCGTTATGGCGTTATGAGAGGCAGGGAATTTCTGATGAAGGATGCATACAGTTTTGATGTAGATTACGAAGGTGCACTGAATTCATATAATTTGATGTATAAAACTTACATAAAAATCTTCAAACGAATGGGGCTTACTCCAATTGGAGTGAGGGCAGATACAGGACCAATTGGAGGAAATTTAAGTCATGAATTTCATATATTGGCAAACACCGGTGAGAGCACTCTATATTATGACAATAAACTTTTTGAATTACTAGAAAGCGAAGATATTGAAAGCCTGAAGAGCATATATGCAGTTGCAGACGATATGCATGATCCTAAAATTTGTCCTATACCGCAAGAACAGTTAAATGTTAGTAAAGGTATTGAAATAGGGCATATTTTTTATTTTGGCGACAAATATTCAAAGCCTATGAAGGCAAGTGTTACTTCTCAAGATGGAAAAAATGTTAACATGCATATGGGTTCGTATGGTATTGGAGTTTCAAGGCTTGTTGGCGCAATAATAGAAGCTTTCCATGATGATAAAGGAATTATCTGGCCAGAGGCAGTAGCTCCTTTTAAGGTTGGTTTGATCAATTTACAAACAAAAGTAACGGAGGCTGCAGATAAAATATACAAAGCTTTGAAAAGCGATGAAGTGCTTTATGATGATACGGACGAAAGTGTAGGAGTGAAATTTGCCAGAATGGATCTGATAGGCTTGCCGTGGCAAATAATTATTGGAAAGAAAGCAGTAACTTCAAATATAGTTGAAGTAAAAAATAGAGCAACTGGCGAGGTAGAGGAAATACAAGTTGAAGAAGCAATAAATCGTTTTAGCGCAAAATGATATACGGTATTGGCACTGACATAGTATATATACCCAGAATATTGAGAATATCACAAAAATACGGGGAAAAATTTCTCAATAAAATCTATACTAAGAAGGAGATAGAGATAAGCAAAAAATATAATAGCCAAGAAGTAAGGGCAAAATATTTTGCTAAACGCTTTGCTGCAAAGGAAGCTTTTGTTAAAGCGCTAGGCACTGGATTCAGCCAGGGAATTATAATGAAAGATATAGAAATATACAGTAATATCAGGGGAAAACCACATCTTGCTATCACAAAGGATTTCATCTCAAAAGACTACAAGATACACCTTTCTCTAAGTGATGATCAAGATTATGCTACTGCGTTTGTTGTAATTTGCGTTTAGTAGATATTGTTTAGTACATATGATTTCAAAAATTTTTTTTGAAATTATACTTTGACCTACACAGATCGACCTTTTTGTGAATCCTGGTTTCTGCTTTCTTCAACTTGTTTTGCAAAAGACGTCTCTTGTGTATTCATATGTTGAAGTGGTTTAGCAATTTCGCGTACAACGGCAGTAACTGCGGTTAAAAATGCTTTCAGAAGTGCACCTAGAGCTCCACCAACTGCTTCCCTACCATATATACGAGCTTGCTTTTCATTATCATCAGCAGTTTCCCCTGCCCTCCTTCGTGGATCCATTCTATGAGCAATAACTGAAAACAACACCCCCCTAATTGAAGACTTCACTCGTGCTTTTGCCTTCTGAACATCCCCATCACTTGCTACTTCATGTTTTTCCCTACTATTCATTAGCTCCTTTTGTTGTTGAAAACTTAAGATCTCTTCCATCAGTTGTTTCTTTCTCTTTTCCAGAACTCTTTTCTTGGACTCTGATTTATCGCGAGTGTGTTTTGTGGTTTCAAGTTCTACATCAATATCCTCAGATGCTGCTTGGCTATATAAGGTTTCTATGAGCCTATCTATACTTCGCTTTACTTGCATAGTCCTTTCGTAACTATCTAAATTATCAACTCCTTCATCAATTTGACTTAAAATATCCTCGAAAGGTTTTAAATACTCTTTAAATTGCTCTTCGAGCTGATTTTCATTCTTCAAATTCCTTTCTCTTCTGTCATCGCTATTCTCTTCAACATTATCATCACCTTCTTCGAAAAGATCCTCATCGTTCATAATTTTTTTTAATTTATTCCCACTTATTATTATTGTATATGAAAAAATTAAATTAACACTAATGAAAAGTGTTCACAACTTCAGCACTGGCTAAAACTACAGTGAAGCTGTCAAAAGTGGCAGGATCATAATATCTCTCATACAATTCAACCGAACACCTGAGTTTTATCTTCTCCTTAGCATTAAAACTAATCTCATAATCATTATTAGAGTTTAACATTGCAGAATTACGCAATAATTCATCAGCCAATACTGAATTTAAAATGCCATTAATCTTTATTGTAATCTTTCTACTTCCAGCACAATCAAGCACTTTTCTCCAGCCAAAAGAGGAAATATCTTTCATCTCCTCTTTGTTATTACGCAAAGTAAACCTTAAGTTTCGTATATTATTCAGCACAACAAAATTATTGTCATGACCTTTAATTTTCAGCTGTAATTTGCTCATCGCTACCTCCTTGTATTAAAATATCAAAATTAATTGTTGAATGTAAAACTTCATCATGCTGATTTATAGCACAATTACTTTCCAAAATGGTCTCACTACTAATGCTCTTTACCACCAAGCCAACATGCTTTATAGCAGCAAGCATGCTGCTTATATGATAAGTATATATGTCGCATGAAAATCTTACTTTTGTAGCAAAATTAGATAGCATATGCAGGTTAACATAATTTACTATGCGCAATCTCAGATAAGGAATAGTAACCTGCTTAGGCAGGTAATCATAGATGTTAGTAACATATTTCTTTAAATCAGAGTTTGCTTTTAATGCTGCATAAATACTATTATACAACTCATTTATAATTTGAATTTTTTCCATCTCACAGATACGGCTAAGAACATTGCAATTTGTAGGTACAACAGATGGTGTCATCACATGCCCAGACACTGGTTCACTTTATAATGATGTCATTCCAGTAGCTCTTTCTTGTCATCCCAGTACTGGGATGGCTTTGTTGCATGGCTCAAGTAAAAAAAACTGGAAGTTACTGACAGAAATCATTATAAAACAGGTATTTAACCACCAATATGCCAGTCAAAATGAAGGTCAGTAACTGCTACGAATATAACAAATTTCTTCAAAAAAGAGGAAATGTTTTTCATTTTGTTAATCAAGCCATAGAAAATTGGTATGAAAATAGTCCAAAAGTTGCAGGTGGCAATAACATTTATAGTGATAAAGTTGTAATTTTGATACATATAGTAGTCCATTTTTTTAGGATTGGCTTAAGACAAGCAGTTGGTTTCGTAAAAGGTTGTATAGAGCAAATGGGAAAAGACCTCAAAGTCATTAGCTATACTCAAGCTTCTAGAAGATTCAAAAAGCTTAACTTGAAAATTGATGATTGTAGAATTGATAAAAATGGTATGGAAAACATTGAAATAGCTATAGATAGCACCAGTATTTGTATCTATAACAACACCCATCAACGTATTCAACCACTATGGATTAAAATCCAAAGATTGAGAGAGAGCATAGAATGCTAACTTTCGACTTGAAAGTCACCAAATTTATCTTCTTTTTTAGAGTGATTTTCAATATAATTTTTTATCATTTCGTCAGTTACATTTCCGCTAGTCCTGACAAAGTAGCCTACTGCCCACAACCCAATATCTCTTTTTTAGCTCTGGAAAGTTTTGCTGGATTTTTCTGGAACTTTTTCCTTTTATTAACTGCACTAACTTACTAATACTTAAGTATGGGGGTACAGAAACGTATACGTGTACATGACTTGACGCAACTCTACCTCTGATAATTTCTACTTGATTATTTGCACATACTTCTTGTACAACTTCTTTAGCTTTCTGTCCAATATCTCCAACTAGTACTGGATATCGATATTTTGTTATCCACACTATGTGATATATATACAGAGTGACTGCTTTTTCTATAATATTCCACATTCTTTCAGATTTTTCACCTTAAAATTATATTCTTAAAAGGATGGACTTCAAGTCCAGGGTTTTTCTCCCAAATTTGGGACAATAAAGAAAATGCAAAAGTAAGAAAATATAATGGATATGATCAAGTAAGAAAGTTACATATTATTTTAAGTATAAATAATAAAAAAGTTATAGATATGAAGTACACTAATGGTACTACACTTGATTATCATGCGATATGTTAAAGGGAACAGTAGATAAATATAATATTTCATCTGTTCGCGCAGATGCAGCTTATGATAAAGCTAGTATGTATAAAGTGTGTAAAGGACATAATATAAAACCAATCATTCGACCAATAAAAGGTGCGAAAATCTATGAGAAAATTGATTATCAATTAGAAAGAAATAGCAACATTAATGTGATTAAATTATGTGAAAACTATGAGAACGGTATAAAGAAATGGACACAAGAAACAAAATATGGACTAAGATCCTTTGTTGAATGTTTTTTCTATAGGTTGAAAAAAACGTTTGGGTTTAGTCTCAAGAATAAATCTGAAATAAATCGTGAAAAAGAATTACTAATTAAGTGCTATTTGCTTAATAAATTTACTGATATAGGTATGGCTAAGTTCGAATTAGCTGCATGAATTTACTGTACCTACCTGCCTTATCAGGAGCTATGCAACAAAGCCATTCCAGCATCAAGTGCTATCTCTATAGGACTCCTCACTAATCCAAAATATTAATAAATTTACTAATTATAAAAAAGGCAAAAGAACCCACACGTAGTGAGTTTTAATAATTTAAGTTGGCGCTGTAATAATGTGCTAACAAGCGCGATTTGGCTGAATGTAGAAAAAATAAAAAAGACATGCAGCCACTATAATTTCGCCAATAAGTACCTTAAGTTTTTTACTGAGTTTTTGTCTGCAGGTCAAAAACAAGTTTTGAGTCATAAATACCCTCAATGTCATGATAAGGAAAGCTCGCAACATTTGTCAAGTAGTTTTCTTATCTTTTACAGGCATAATTTACATGCTACAATCAAATTTTCATAACTGGTGAATAAAAATGCAAAGAGACAAAATTAAAGTAGAAATAAAAAAGTTATCACATGGCGAAAGCCTGCCTCTTCCCTGTTATGCAACTATGCAGAGTGCTGGCATGGATCTTTATGCTGCATTGAATGACTCTGCTGTTTTAAATCCACTTGAGAGATTACTTGTTCCAACTGGAATTGTGATTGCAATACCAAACGGTTTTGAGGGGCAAATCCGCCCACGTTCTGGGCTTGCTGCAAAACATGGAATCACTGTCTTAAATTCTCCGGGCACTATAGACTCCGATTATCGAGGTGAAGTTAAAGTTTGCCTAATCAATCTAAGTAATCAGCCATATGAAATAAAAAGAGGAGATAGAATTGCACAAATTCTTATCACTCCTGTACCTGAGATAATTTGGAACAACATAGAAGAATTCTATGCAAAAGAAACTGCTCGCAATGAAGGAGGCTTTGGCTCAAGTGGTAGATAATTTATTGTCCCAAATTTGGGAGAAAAACCCTGGACTTGAAGTCCATCCTTTTAAGAATATAATTTTAAGGTGAAAAATCTGAAAGAATGTGGAATATTATAGAAAAAGCAGTCACTCTGTATATATATCACATAGTGTGGATAACAAAATATCGATATCCAGTACTAGTTGGAGATATTGGACAGAAAGCTAAAGAAGTTGTACAAGAAGTATGTGCAAATAATCAAGTAGAAATTATCAGAGGTAGAGTTGCGTCAAGTCATGTACACGTATACGTTTCTGTACCCCCATACTTAAGTATTAGTAAGTTAGTGCAGTTAATAAAAGGAAAAAGTTCCAGAAAAATCCAGCAAAACTTTCCAGAGCTAAAAAAGAGATATTGGGTTGTGGGCAGTAGGCTACTTTGTCAGGACTAGCGGAAATGTAACTGACGAAATGATAAAAAATTATATTGAAAATCACTCTAAAAAAGAAGATAAATTTGGTGACTTTCAAGTCGAAAGTTAGCATTCTATGCTCTCTCTCAATCTTTGGATTTTAATCCATAGTGGTTGAATGTTTATAAGTTGACAATAATAATTCTTTACATACAACTTTAATTAATTTAAATGAGGCAATTATGTTAATTTTTAAAAACCACCGTGGCCAGCTCCACAAAACAAATACTGCACTTTTAGTACTTACTTCTCTGTATGTTATAGGCGCAGCAGTAGCACTTTCATCACCATATTTGATGTCTTCAACTTATATACTTGCTCCACTTGCAGCTTTTGCAGCTACACCACTTGGAATGAGTGTTTTAGCATTTGTTACTGTTGCACTGATTAGTTTAGCAATATATTCCTTCATGAAAAATAATGAAATATCTGAACTTAAAGCTCCGAGAATTGTTGCTGGTAGCTCTCAAAGATACCTGATGTTGCAGGTAACAAATAAAGATCTTGAATTTATTGAAAAGAACTATAAGAACGAAAATGGTGAATATACTATAGATTTTACTAACTCAAAAGGCGAAGTATTCAAAGCTGAGAGTTATGGTCAGATCAGATATATTGGTAATCCTGATCCAATCTTGCTTGGCAACACTAAACTCCTTGATATACATCAGCTATACAAGAAGAAAGGGGATAGTACATTTGAACAGATAAATTGTGGACAGGAGTTAAAAACGTTAGGTTTAAACGTTGAAGAAAATAATGTTCAAGAACTAACCATCGAATTTGTGCCAAGCTCAACTGTTAAATCATCAAAAGTTGAACAACAACAACAAGAGGAAGGAAAACCATTAAAAATTTTAGTATAAAATAGGCAGACTAAATAAGTCTGCCCTTCACTTTTTAGTGTTAGGTTACTTAAGCTTATTATAGAAGCTGTCTCAAAGTATCCGTTCAGATGCATGACTAATGTGTAAATATCGAAGCAAAAGTGGTGTCATCCCAGTGCTTGACACTGGGATGGCTTTGTTGCACCACTCAAGGAAAGAACAGGCAGTTACTGATGGAATTTGTTATAAAATAGATATTTAGCCGACAAAGGAAAAATATGCCAATAAGAATGAAAGTCAGTAACTGCAATGAATATAACAAATTTCTTCAAGAAAGGGGAAATGTTTTTCATTATATCAACGATGCCATTGAAAATTGGTACGAAAATAGTCCAAAAGTAGCAGGTGGCAACAATGTCTACAGCGACAAAGTAGTGATTCTAATTCACATAATAACCTATCTATTCAGGATTGGTCTTAGGCAAACAGTGGGATTTATAGAGAAATATCTTGAGCAAATAGGGAAAATTTTGCAAATTATCAGCTATTCGCAGGCTTCAAGAAGGTTTAAAAAGCTTAATATCAAAATCAACGACTGCAGAGTTGATAAGAACGATATGGAAGATATTGAAATTGCTATAGATAGTACAGGTATCAGCATCTACAATAATATTCCAGGCCATAGTAAGGCAAATGGTACAGATAGAAAGTATCGCCGCTATGAGCAAACAAGAAAGCTACATGTAATGCTAGAGATAGGTAGTAAAAAAGTTATAGCTGCAAAATACAGTAGTGGAGTTTATTCCGACCACTATGGAGCCTGTGATCTTATTGAAAGAGTGGATACCAAGTATAACATAAGCACGATATATGCAGATAGGGCATATAATCGAAAGAAGTTATACAAACTGTGCGATGAGCTTGACATAAAGACAAGGATTCCTCCGCAAAATAATGCAGTAGAGCATCCAAAGTTGGATTATATGAATGAGAGAAATTCTACAATCAAGCTCATAAAGTCATATGATGAAGATGGTATGAAGAGGTGGAAAAAAGAGATAAATTATTGGAAGAGATCTTATATAGAAAGTTTTTTCTCGCGACTGAAGCAAATATTTGGATTTAGTTTTAGGAATAAATCTGAGATTAATCGTGAGAAGGAACTGCTACTCAAGTGTTATTTGCTTAACAAATTTACTGAAATAGGCATGGCTAAGTTTGATATAGCTTCATGAATTTATTATACATTACCCACTATCCGAAGAGCTGTGCAACAAAGCCCACTGGGATCCAGTTTTCTTTACCAAAAGTGTTTCATTCTATAACGCAAAATCCATACTTACCAAACCGAATGCATTACTTGCAATCTCGATCCCAATGTCAAGCACTGGGATGACAGAAAAAGGAGCACTGCCATCATATTGGATAACACCATTTATTTCTATAGCTGTCTTTTCTATCTTATTTTGCCACCCTACTGAACGAATACCTTACGAGAAGTTACTAAGGATTTTTATTTAATTTAACTGCATCTTTTGCCTTATCCAATAACCCATTAATAAAACCAATTTCGCTTGGTTTATCAAGTAAATCAGATGCAATGTTAGTATATTCATTAATAACAATTGGTGCTGGTGTATCAAAATCAATTAACTCACATACTGCAATACGCAAAATAGATAAGCTTATAAGATTTAATCGTGAAAGTGACCAGCTTGGGTGTAAATAAGACTCTATTATTTTATCATATTCTTCACTGCTTTTTATAACCTTACATAACAAGTTTTCTAAGAACTGATGTTCAAATTCTTCACATTCAAATATATCTTTCAACGTACTTATGTAGTCCTTAAGCTCACAATTTTCCAATTTAAAAGTGCTTTTGTTGTAACTTACAAAAATATTTGAATAAGCAATTTGTACAGCAAGAAATCTTGCCGTACTTCTTTTTATGCGCCACTTTTTATCTACTGGTTTTTCCTCCATTATTTTAATTTATTGTGTAGATCTATCATATGCAAAACAGTTGAGGCTGCATGGCCACCAACGTTCTTTTTATTTTTGTCAGCTCTAATTAGTGCTTTATCTTTGCTGTCAGCGGTAATTACGCCCATACCAAGGGGTATTGCATAATGCATAATAACTTCATTTAAGCCTTCGATTACTCCTTTACAAACGTATTTATAATGATCAGTTTCACCGCGAATCACGCACCCAAGAGCTAAATAACCGTCATAATTAGCATTCTTGCTTTTTACTGCAAAGAGAATTGTAGCTGGTATCTCAAATGCACCAGGAACTTCAATTATGTCATAGCTTGCATGACTTTCTTTTAATCTATCGACTGCACCTTCAAGCAAAAGGTTCGCTATTTCGGTATAATAAATTGAATTAACTATTAGTATTTTCGACATTTATCCCGACTTTTCTTGTTAAGAAGAACTTTATTAAGTATTGTTGAACCAGAGTTATAATATTACTAAATATCCAATATATTACCAGGCCGGCAGGAAAAGAAGAAAAAATAAAGACGGAAATGTAAGGTAAAAACTTCATAACATTTACTTGAATATCATCTTTACTGGTTTGATCTTTCTCACTTAGCTTCTGCTGAATTATCATGGTAGCGCCGAAAATTATAGGTAAAATGCCTATAGAAATAGGAAAGTTATAATTAAACAACCCAAATAATGTAAAAATGTTTGTTGGATCAGAAGCTGAAAGATCCTTAATCCATAAATAAAAAGGGGCGTGTCTCATCTCTATAGTAACAAATAATACTTTATACAGAGCAAAAAATACTGGTATTTGTATGAGCATAGGGAAAATGCTCGACATTGGATTTACATTGTTTCTCTTGAACAACGCAATTGTCTCTTTGTGCTGCTTTAAGCTGTCATTTTTGTACAACTCTTTTATACGAGTTAATTCAGGCTGCAGGCTTTTCACCTTGAACATCGAAATATATGATCTATTAGATAAGGGAAGCATCAAAAGTTTGATTACTAAAGTTAGCAATAATATTGCTAAGCCAAAATTTTTCAAAACAAAGTTAAAATATTCAAGCAGTAAAAACACCGGCTTGGTTATAAAATAAAGAACACCAAAATCTACAGCCTTATCAAACAAAGGTATATTGAGAGTGTCTTTATAAGAATCAAGTAAATTCAATTTCTTTGCCCCAGCAAAAAAGTAGTTCAGAGTAGAAACACTTGCACCAGGGAGTATGTGTTTGTAAGGTTTAACAAAATCTACTTGAAACTTATCAATGTTATTAACATTCGTATGCTTAATACTTACATTTATTTGATCAGATTTTTCAGGTATGATAGCTGTAAACCAATATTTATCAGCAAAACCAAACCAACTTTTTTCACTTGTGCTGGCCTTTATTAAACGTTTCTTGGAAATATCCTTATATGTCCACTCCTCTAGTTTATTGTTAAATGCACCTAGTACTCCTTCATGTGATATCCAATAGGATTCGTTAATATTATCACGTTTACGATTGATTTTACCATAGGGAACCAAAACTACATTATCTTTTGTATTGTTTTCAATAATTTGCTCAACTTTAAACATGTAGTTATCGTCAAGGCTAATTTTCATTCTAAATAAAATGCCATTTTCATTATCCCAAAATAAATTGACCTCTTTTTGATTGAGTTTATCTGCTTGCCATACTGTTTTAGAATCTGGAACTTTAATCTTTTCATTCGGATCGAGCCACCCAAATTCTGCGAAATATACATCTTTTGATTCTGCAGGTGACAGTAACACCACTTGTGGAGAAGAAGAACTCGGTTCTAAGTGGTAGTTAGTTAAGATTAAGTCATCAAACCTTGCACCTTTCAGAGAAATTGATCCTTCAAGCATGTTATTGGTTAAATTAACTCTCTGTTCTCTAGTAGAATTAATAATTTCAGAACGATTTTGGTATATCATAGGAGCAAGGTCGTTAGAAGATTCGATATGTTCAATATTTTCAATCGATGGTTGGCTTTGGCTCGTGTTAAGAAAATTATCATAAATAATATGCCATAATACTATAATCAATATAGAAAGAATTGTTGCTAAAATTAAATTTTTTGCTTCTGACATGAAATTAAATCGAACATACCTCCTTAAAGTATATATTAAATATTGTACTAAAACAATAAAATTTACTTATTTTTAATAATAGCTTTTAACGCTAATCTTAAAAATTTACTCTTATGGCTTCAAATTTTAATAATATGAATGCAGCAAAAAATCTAGTTATTTGGCTACTGATAATAGTCATTACTGCAATGTTTATTGATTCACAAGGGGATAAACTAAGCAATAGGTTTCTGAGCACTTTTCTACCGTACAAAGGAAGGGTTCAAAATGGCGGAAGTATTGAATTTACAAAGTCATACGATGGACACTTTTATATTCAAGCTCAAGTCAATGATCGTAATATAACGTTTTTGCTTGATACCGGAGCAACTGATATTGTTCTATCGCAAAAAGATGCGTTACATGCTGGTATTAACTTACAAAACATTCAAGACTTTAAAATATATGAAACTGCAAAAGGTCAAATAAAAGCTGGTGTTGTTCACATCCCTGAAGTTAAAATAGGAAATTTTTTAATTAATGATGTACACGCTAGTGTTAATACTCACTCTATGTCCCATTCATTACTTGGTATGAGCTTTTTGAGATATTTTCATTTCACTATTAGGGATAATAAGCTAATATTATATCGTAGTTAAACGTTCTATACTCTACTTATCAACGCTCTGCAGGTCAATATAGGAGCAGAGATAAATATTGCGGAACAGGTGCCGATTGCAATGCCAAAAGAAATGATTAAGCAGAAGTCTCTGACCACACCTGTACAAATCAGCACTAAAGGAAGAGCAGCAAGAAGAGTAGTACCTGAAGTTAACATAGTACGAAATAGTGTAGAATTAATGCTAGCATCAACTATTTCATCCATTTCTACATCTTTTCTATTTTTTTTATACTCTCGAATCCGATCGTATATAACCACTGAATTATTGATTGAATAGCCAATCACGGTAAGTAGAGCTGCAACTGATGAAATATTAAACTCAATACTCGTTAAGCTGATAAAGCCAAGAGTTAAAATCACATCATGGATCAGTGCCATTATTCCACCAAGTCCACACTGCCAGCTAAATCTAAGCCAAACATAAAAAAATATTCCAATAATTGCAATTAACATGGCTGATATCCCTTCAAATATCTGCGTTGAGCCTATTTGTGGACCAACATAATCTATTTTACGATAAGTTACTAAATTACCTAATTTGCTTTCTAATATACTTTTAACCTTTTTAATTTTATCTTCATCTCCCTCATCTTTAAACCGCACAACTAAGTTATCACCAGCTTTTGAACTCTGTATCGTAAATCCACTCTCTTTTAATATACCGAGAATAGCATCATCCTTGCTTGAAGATTTTATCTCTATCAAAATTCCACCTGTAAAGTCTATACCCAAATTCATTCCACGCAGCATAAAAGTAAGCATTGAAAAAATGATAAGAATAACGCTAACAAGTGCTGTCAAATTTCTATATTTACTAAATCTTATATCAAGATTATCTGGAATAAGTCTAATTGCCATATTTCCTACTTAAATTGTGATTTTATATACTTTTTAAGCAATCGACTAGCTATTTTCTCTTAGCTTATACTAATAATGATCTTTGATTTACTTAATCTACTTGAAAAAGATATTTGATCAAAAAAATGAAAACAGCCTGGTTGTCATTAATAAAGTGCTACTTAAACATCTTTTTTAATCGATTGATTTCATCAGCAAATTTTGGGTCAGTTCTTATGAAATTTTCCACTTGTTTGACTGCGTGTATAACAGTAGCATGATCTCTACCACCAAAATTTCTTCCAATATCTGGTAAACTTTTTTGCGTAAACTTCTTTGCGAAATACATAGCTATTTGTCTCGGCCTCGCAAGACTGCGGAGCCTTCTATTAGATTGCATATCTGCAATCTTTATATTGAAAAATTCAGCTATTTTTTTCTGTATTTCTTCTATTGTGATTGACCTATGATTTGACCTAAGAAGATCAATTAGGGTCTCACTAGCTGATTCTACTGTCATGCTTCTTCCAATTAAAGAGGTATGAGCAACCTTATTTAATGCTCCTTCTAGTTCTCTTATATTGGATTTTATATTCCTTGCCAAAAATTCTAGGACATCCTTTGGAACATACATATTCATTCGTTCCACTTTCGCCTGCAATATACCAAGTCTTAATTCAAAAGTTGTTTCATTAATATCTGCAACTAATCCCCAACCAAGTCGTGATTTTATTCTTTCTTCTACTCCATCAAGATCACTAGGAGACCTATCAGCTGATATAACCAATTGTTTATTTTGGTCTATCAATGCATTGAAAGTGTGAAAAAATTCTTCTTGTGTACTATCTTTACCACTGATAAATTGCACATCATCTACCATCAATACATCTACTGATCTAAATTGCTCTTTAAATAACATAATATCTTTGCTCCGCAGCGCCGTAATATATTGATACATAAATTTCTCTGCTGATAAATATACCACTTTTCTTTTTGCTGACGGAGAATTAACTATGTCCCAAGCTATAGCATGCATTAAATGTGTTTTACCAAGTCCCACTCCACCATATAGAAATAAAGGGTTGCTTCCTGATATTGGATCTATAGATTCCGCTACACGCTTTGCCGCTGTAAATGCTAACTCATTTGACTTTCCTACCACAAAATTATCAAAAGTGAATCTGGTATCTAGTGGTGAACCAAGATTATGATTATTTTCCTCTCTATTTTTTAGTATCGTATTAGAATTTGAATTTCTTTCTTCAATTAATTGAATATCAATAGAACATACACTTTGATCTTCGCTTTGCCATAATGACAATATTTTTTCCATGTAGTGAACTGTAATCCACTCCTTTATAAATCTTGTTGGTACAGACAACAAAACTTCCCCATTTCTGTTGCTGATAAATCTTAGTGAACTCAGCCAGCTGTTATATGTTGCTTCTCCATAGAGATTATGGAGATAATTTTGGATTTTTTCCCAAGTAACATTGTGGTCCGTTACTGTAATAATCTGATCAAAAAACATAGTAAAAACCTTAGGGTTAGTTAAGTTCATATACCACACCAAGAAAGAACAATAATCAGAAAGATGCAAGATAATCAATAGCTTACTGTAAGATAAAAAGCTAAACTACTTAATACATATCTAAAATTATGAGGATTTTTTGACGAGTTGTAAAGAGTATAAAAGCACTAAAATTGATCATTTTTTTGAAATAAAAACAATCAATTTGTAAATGTCGCTTGTACCGAGGATTAGAAGTATGTTATTAAAAAATAGTAATATATTATGTATAAATAAGATATTAAATTTACTGATAAATAAGTAAAGTACTTGTATAAATATAGCTGATTTAGTATAAATTTATTGAAGTAAATTTGTGATTATATTAAGTAATTTGAGTCATAATACTGTATTCGGTATTGAACTGGAGTTTTACACTGAGGGAATAAAAAAAGAATATTTATTTCTGAATAGCATCAAAAATAAAATAGCTTCTCTTGGATTTTTTTGTGAGAAAGAGAGTTCTTTAAACCAATACGAGATAAAAAGTGATTGTTATACGAGTCCTGATAATTTAATTATGCATTTTGAGTTAGTAAAAAAATTACTGATTGGAACAGCACAAGAGTTCGATGGTAATGTTTCTTTTAAAGCAAAACCTTATTTGGATAGAGCAGGCAGCGCACTAAATGTACATGTTAGCCTCATGGATTCAAATAATAATAACTTATTTTATGGCAATAAGCAAAAATATAGTGACCACCTGATTCACAGCATAGGTGGATTATGTGCAATGATGAAAAAACATATGTTGTTTTTTGCTCCAAATGATGATTCATATTTAAGATTTCAGTACCCAGATATTCATACTCCAACTACGATTAGTTGGGGAGTGAATAACAGAACTGCTGCGATAAGAATTCCCTATTTTGGCAACGATTCCAAAAGATGCCGCCTAGAGCACCGTGTTCCTGGAGCAGATTGTAACCTTGAAAAAGTACTCACAGCAATAATTGAAGGTATAGTTTTTGGTATAGAGAACAAAATTGCTCCGCCAAATAGAGTGTATGGCATTGCATCTGATCCTCAATATAAGATGGAGAGTTTGATATAGCAACTACCTGTTAAACCCTAACCCATTAAACTCCTTTGAGGTAATTGGCCATTCTAGCACTTTCCTCACATCATTATTTACATTCCCATACTGTAATAGCAAGTCTGCAGCAGATAGTTTCTGCGTACTTTTAGATGATCCAAGCCCTATATTGGTAAGGTTGCTCGGTGGCTGCTCAGGAAGTGGATTACCAAGTGCATCCATGTGTTTAGGTAAAGGTTCCATAACAATATTTGTAGCACTAGAAACGAAATGACTATCTGTAGTATCAGCACTTTTAGAAAGTGAATTACCTTTGAAATCCATATGTTTAGGTAGTCCATTTTTCATTTCTTCTTCTGCTCTTTTATTTTTTAATTCTTCTTCTAGCTCAGTTTCAGTTCTTTTTGGTTCTTTTACGGTATCTTTTTCTTCACCTTCATCAACACTGCTATACCCTTCATCTTCTGACATATCATCAGTTTTAACAGACTTAGGTCTTGCTTTATTAAGCAATGAAAGTAATGCGTAAGTAACTGCAGCAGCAGTAACTATAATGGCTATCTTTGCAGCAATGTGAATCATTGTTAAAAATACTAAAGTTGATGAAACACCAACCAACCCAGATACGATCGCTTTATTCTTGCCTTCTATCACACTTAAAACTGCTACCATAATAATCCCTCAAATACCATACTAAAGTCATATTATATAGAAATTTTCTTACGCTTGCAAAACTGTAAAAATTTTAATCATTTACATAAAGCTATATGAGGATTAATTAATATATAATTTATCTTAGCTATAATATGATATAAATACGTATAATGTTTGGCATGAAAAGCTTACTTGTAGAGAGGAATAGAACAGTAATATTATTGCTTATCGTGATTTTTACCTTCGGCTCATACACTTATATAAAGATGCCAAGAGAAAGCAATCCTGATATACAGATTCCTATAATTAGTGTATTTGTCGGGTTTCCTGGTATTTCTGTCGAGGATAGTGAAAAGCTATTAGTGCTTCCTATAGAAAATGAACTAAGATCCATCGAAGGTGTAAAAGAATTGAGAGCTTTTGCAACTAATGATGGTGCTCACATGATACTCGAATTTAGAACAGAGTATGATAATAAAGAAGTGCTCGATAATGTCCGTTCAAAGCTTTTAAACATAAAATCAAAATTACCTATTGAAGCAGAATCTCCAATAATCAATGAAATAAACTTGAGCTTATTTCCGATACTAAACGTTGGCTTGATTGGTAATTTGCCGGAAAGAACTTTAACTGAAATAGCACGCAAACTAAAGAAAGAAATAGAATCTCTGCCAAATGTTCTTAAAGTTGAAGTAGCAGGTATGCGTAAAGAAACAGTGGAAGTTATAATTGAGCCCACAGTTCTAACAAAATATAACATTCAATCAAATGAGATATTTCAAGCTATATCAAAGAACAACAGATTGGTAGGAGCCGGATCACTAGAAAACGATACCGGTAAATATTCGATTAAAATATCAGGGTTATTAAAAGACATAGAAGATATTATGAATATTCCTATTAGATCTCAAAGTGATGCAGTTTTGAGAATCAAAGATATAGCAAAAGTATACCTTGAGTTTGAAGATCACCAAGGATTTGCTCGTATTAATGGACTACCTAGCATTGTACTAGAAATTTCAAAACGTAATGGAAAAAACATAATAGACACGGTAAATCAAGTAAAATACTTAATGGACAAAGCAAAAGATCAATTACCTGAAAATTTAAAAGTAGTTTATTTGAATGACCAGTCAAAAAATGTACGTGATGTGCTTGACGACTTGGAAAATGGTATAATATTTGCCGTATTACTAATATTAACCATAATAATGCTCTTTATGGGAACAAGGGCTGCTATTCTTGTTGCACTATCAATACCTGGCTCCTTTCTAATAGGAATAATGGCTCTTTACCTCATGGGTATTACTCTAAATATAGTTGTGCTCTTCAGTTTAATTATGGCAGTTGGCATGCTGGTTGATGATGCAATTGTAATCAGCGAATATGCTGATAGAAAGATGATTTGTGGCATGGATAAAGTAGAAGCCTTTTGCACCTCAGTTCATGATATGTTCTATCCAGTTTTATCATCAACATTGACTAAATTAGCAGTGTTTTTCCCTCTGTTACTCTGGCCCGATACAGTCGGTAAATTTATGCAGTACATACCAATTACAATAATTCTAACTTTAACTGGATCGCTAATTATGGCTTTGGTTTTTATACCAACACTTGGTGCAATATTTGGTAAACCTTCAATAACTTCAAAAAAAGAAATAATAAGAATGAGTGCTATAGAAAGTGGTGAGGTAAAAAATACTGGGCTTATAATAAGAACTTATGTACGTATGTTAGAGAAAGTCTTAGATCGCCCCAAAAAATTTGTATGTGTTGTTGTGTTTGTTTTATTTTTGTCTAGTATATTATATTTTACTTTTGGTCCTGGATTAAAGTTCTTTCCGAATGTAGATTCAGATAACATTTTAATCAGCGTTAAAGTAAAAGAAAGCTTATCAGCCAAAGAACGAGATTTGATACTTAAGAAAGTAGAAGAACGTATTTTGGGTGTTGAAAAGGAAATTTATGTTTTTTATGCTCGATCAGGAAAATTTTCAGACAACGTTATTGCCAAAATTCAATTGGAACTTGTAGATTGGCGCTGCAGGCGCAAAGCTACGCAAATACTAAATGATATAAGGAGTAGTGTACAAAACATAAAAGGAGTAATAATTGATGTACAGGAACAAAAGTCAGGACCATCAGCTGACAAGCCAATACAAATTAACTTAAGCGGAAGTGCATCCAACTTGAATTCAGTAGCAGAGAAAATCCTAAAAATTATGGACCAACCTTCATCTGGATTTATAAATATTCAAGATAGTAGATCAGCACCTGAAATAGAGTGGAATATGAGTATTGATAAGAGTAAGGCTACAAGCTCTGGAGTAAGTGTTGCAACTATCGGTGATTTTATAAAGATGGTTACAAATGGAGTATTAATTGGAAAATATAGACCAAATAACGCAGATGAAGAAATTGATATTGTACTACGCTTTCCCAGAAAGAATCGCAACATGAAAACTATAGATAACCTTTTTATTAATACAGTAAATGGACCATATTCTATGAGTAGCATAGTGAAATACGTTCCCGAAAAAAAGGCAAATAAACTAAGTAGGATTGATGGATCACGCACAGTAACAATCTCTGCTGACGTTGATACTGGCTATCTTGTTGATGAAAGAGTTAAGTTCATTCAAAATTCGATTACTCAAGACTGTAGTAAAGGAGTAAAGATTGATTTCAAAGGTGATAAGGAAGATCAACAAAAATCAGGAGCATTTTTATTAAAGGCTTTTATATTAGCAATTACATTGATGATATTGGTGCTAGTGGCACAGTTTAACAACATATACTATACATTTATCGTAATGACAGCAGTGTTTTTATCAACAACATGTGTATTTTTCATTTTCTTTCTTATTCAGAAAGTTTTTGTAGTTGTCATGTGTGGAGTGGGGATAATTGCTTTAGCAGGAATTATAGTGAATAATAATATACTATTGCTTGATGCCTTTCATCAGCAAATTAAGGTGCGCAAAAATAACATTAAGCAATGTATAATAAACGCTTCAATTTCTCGCATCAGGCCAATACTACTTACCGTTGCAACTACAGTTCTTGGTTTAATACCGATGATTACTAGGTTAAATATCAGTTTTTTTACGCTACAAATCACATATGATGCTCCATCAAGCCAGTGGTGGGTTGATATTTCAGCAACCATAGCAAGTGGAATATTAGCTGCAACGGTCTTAACTTTATTCTTTACTCCGGCATTGCTTATCATACAAAGACATGAAAAAACTTGACTTAAATTAGCAATCATTTAACATTTAAGATAGCGTTCTTTACCTGTTGAAGCTATAATTATAACTAATTAAATTGGATTTATTTATATGATTGCTAATCGTAAAAGCAGTGTTAATCAGAAAGGCAACAAGAATAACATAGTTGGAAGCCTTGATGTAATAAAAACAGCGGGAGAGCTCTCACTTCAAAAAGGTTTGGATTTTAATATTATAATAAATGCACTTAAAAGTGCTATCGAAGCAGTAGCTCAACAAAAGTATGGTAGCAAAAGTAAAATTGTAGTTAATATAGATAGAAACACAGGCAAAGTTACCTCATATAGACAACTAAAAGTCATTAATGATGAATCAAATGAAAATGAGTGTGACTTAATTAAGTTGACACAAGCTAAGTTAATAAAAGAAGATGCAAAAGTTGGAGATACTATTAGTGAGTTGATTTCTCTTAACACTGATCTTGTTTCAGCAAGAATTGCCCAGCAAAAGATTTCTGAAATAATCAAAAATGAAGAGTTAAAAAAGCAATATGAGGAATTTAAAGATAAGGTAGGAGAAATGAGGTATGGCATCGTTAAACAAGTAGAATATTCAGATCTTATTATAGACATAAATGGAATTGGAGCATACCTCCCTTTACGAAACTTAATTGGTGGTGAGTCATTTCGTGAAGGCGATAAGGTTAAAGCTTACATACAGGCTGTTAAGCGCTCTGACGATGGACGTCAAATCATTCTTTCTAGGACTCATGAAGGCTTTTTAGAAGCATTGTTGAATCAAGAAGTACCAGAAATTGCTGACGGATTGATAACAATTAAAGGTATAGCTAGAGACGCTGGTTCAAGATCTAAAATTGCTGTTTTTTCATCTGATAGGAATATCGATCCAGTAGGTGCTTGCGTTGGAGTTAAAGGAGATAGAATAAAAACTATTATACACGAATTAAACGGTGAAAAAATCGACGTCATACATTACTCATCAGATTTGGGTCAATTTGTTATTAAAGCCATTACTCCTGCAGAAGTATCAAAGGTCATTATTGACGAAAATGAAAATTGTATAGAGTTAATAGTTGCTGAAGATCAATTGAGTTTAGCTATAGGAAAAAAGGGTCAGAATGTAAGATTAGCTTCAGAGCTTGTTGGATGGAAAATTGAGATATTAAGCACTCAGCAAGAATCAGAAAGAAGAAATAAAGAATTTAGTCAATGTTCAGTTTTATTTGCTGAAGCTTTAAACTTAGAAGAGATTATGGGCCAATTATTGGTAACAGAAGGTTTTTCAAGTGTAGAAGATATATCTAACACTTCAATTAAGGAACTTGCTTCAATAGAGGGCTTCAATGAAGATATTGCAAATGAACTTCATAATAGAGCAAATAATTACCTGAAAGCAGAGAATGATAGAAAAATAGAAGAGCTAAAAAATTTAGGTATGGAAGACGATGTAATCAACTTAGCCTTATCAATAGATAATAAAATTGCTCTTAGTAAACATAATATTAAAACTTTAGAGGACATAGCAGATTTATCAAATTATGAGTTTTGTAGCATACTCTCTTCCTCAACTAATAATAAAGACAATCTAAAAGATACAGCAGATTTAATAATCATAGAAGCACGTAAAAAGCTTGGATTAATATAAAAACAATATGAATAATGAAGATATCAGTAATAAAAAATTAACCCTACAAGGCTTAAGCAAGCTTAAATTAGACATTAATTTAAACTCTTTAGATAGTCAAAGTACTGGTACTACAATAGTAAAAAAAAGAAGAAAAATTCATTCTGCAGAAGAATATAGTTTATTTGACGAGAGTAAATTAGGCTCTTTAACTAAAAAAGAACAAATTTCCCGCATTAATGCTGTACAGAATGCTACTTTGCTGAAAGAAAGGAATCAGAGAGAACAAGAAGAGAAAATAAAAAAAGAAGAAAGCAATCAAGAAGTTGAAGATAAAAATGAATCACACTCTGTACCTAAAGAAATAAATAAGGAAGTTTTAAGTAATACTAACTCAGTTGAACAAAAAGAAGATAGTATTGAATATGAGAACAATGATAAAAAGTCTTTTAAAGCTAGCAAAGATATATACTCTAAGCATTCTAAGCTAGTAATTACACAGGCAATAGATGAAAGAAATGAATACCTCCCTGTATTTAAGCAAAAATTTGGTATAAGAAGTAAACAATCAAAGTTTACTAAGGGTAAAAATATATCAAGAGAAGTTATTATACCAGACAAAATAACTATCAGGGAGTTATCTATTCGTATGGCAGAAGATAGCAAGAATGTGCTAAAAATGCTCAAAGAAGAAGTTGGGGAGAGCTATAGAGTAGATGATCTAGTAGATCCAGATATAGCATGCGAAATAGCAAAAAAATTTAGTCATACGGCTAAACGAGTAAGTGATGCTGATAAAGAAAAGAATTTACTCTTCATAAGCAACAGAGAAAACTTACCTAAAAGACCAAAACCACCTATCGTTACTTTTATGGGACATGTGGATCATGGTAAAACATCATTGCTTGATGCATTTCGTGAATCCAATGTTGCAGAAAGAGAGTCAGGTGGCATCACTCAACATATAGGTGCTTATCAATTAACGACAAAAAATAAGCAAAAAATTACTTTCATTGATACACCAGGGCATGAGGCATTTACTGCAATGCGTGCACGTGGTGCCAATATTACTAATATAGTTGTGATAGTAGTTGCAGCTGATGATGGAATCATGAAACAAACAGTTGAAGCAATAAACCATGCAAAAGCAGCAAATGTCTCTATTATAGTTGCCATTAATAAAATTGATAAATCACAACCTGGCGATGTAGAAAGAATAATTAATAGTTTGCCTCAGTATGACCTCATCCCCGAAGAACTTGGTGGTGATGTTATAATTGTGCCAGTATCAGCAAAAAAGAAAATCAACTTAGATAAACTAGAAGAGGCAATTTTATTAATTGCTGAATTAATGACGCTAGAAGGAATAGAGGATTGTCGAGCACTTGGATGGGTAATAGAGTCCAAAATAGATAAAGCTAAAGGAATATCAGCTACATTAATAGTTGAAGAAGGAACATTAAAGATTGGTGACATATTGATAGTTGGTACAACATACAGCAAAGTACGCAGTATGGTTAATCACCTTGGTCAAAGAGAAAAAGCGTCACTACCTTCTACTCCAGTTGAAGTTACTGGTTTAAATGGTGTACCAAATGCTGGAGATAAATTTGTTGTTGTAAACTCTGAAAGGCAGGCTCGTGAAATTGTTGAATACAGGTTAGAATTAATCAAGAAAAAGCAAGAAGATTTAGACGACAGTAATTTAGATATATTCAGTCGTAATGATAGTGAAACAGAAGAACTATCTGTAGTTTTAAAGTGCGATGTCACTGGTTCTATTGAAGCAATATCAAGCTCAATTGATAAGCTTGGTAAAGATCAAGTGAAATTAAATATTCTACACAAAGCAGTAGGAGGAGTAACAGATTCAGATGTGCTGCTTGCAGAAGCATCAAGCGCAGTAATTTTAGCTTTTAATGTAAAAGTGGATTCAAAAATCAGAGAATTAGCAAAACAAAAAGGTATAGAAATACATACTTACAATATAATATATGAGCTTATTGAAGACATGAGGATGTATCTAACTAAAATGTTAAAGCCTGTTACACGAGAGGTTCGTGTTGGTTCTGCATCTGTAAGGCAAATATTTAATTCATCCAAAGCCGGTAATATCATCGGATGTTATGTCACTGATGGAGTTATAAAAAAAGATTCTCTAATTAAGGTAGTACGTGGCAGCAAATTGGTGCATGAAGGAAAGTTAAAAGCACTACGTAGATTTAAAGATGACGTTAAAGAAGTGGGTGTAAATTTTGAATGCGGAATATCGCTAGAGGGTAATATCGATATTAAAGTTGGAGACATTTTGGAAGCTTATCAATTAGTGCAAGAAGAAAGACGTTATAGTAGTTGAATATGAAAAAGGAAATTAGAAACCTAAAAGTAGCATCGGTATTACATAGGGCAATATCAAAAGTCTTAATGGAAGGTAATGTTCTTAATGAAAAAGTAGTAGTATCTGATGTAAAGCTAAGCAAAGATTTGAAGAAAGCAGATGTATATATTGTGTTATCTTCATTAAACATCCAAAATGATAATGATGATATCAGCACTGTTGTTAATGAAATGAACCAATCTGCATGGTCAATACGTAAATCTATATTGTGTTATGTTGATTTGCGATTTATACCTGAGTTAGTTTTTAAGCCTGATTTAGCATTCGATAATTTTGTCAATGTAAGCAAAATATTACATAATCACACTTAATTAATGTATTTCAACCATTATTTCTCATTAATGAGAATACACAGTTTAACAGGTTTGTGGCTTGTGCTATTTTCTAGCTTAAGCGGCATTCTTTTAGCCTCAACTTCTCTATCGTATCAGGCTCTTTTTCTCCTTGTTTTGTTTACTATAGGTGCATTTTTAATGAGACCCGCAGGGTGCATAATCAATGATATCTTCGATAGAGAAATAGATGCGCACGTTGAACGAACAAAATATAGGCCACTTGCAAGTGGTGCATTAAACATAAAGCAGGCTTTGGCTTTACTTTCACTGTTACTGTCTATTGCCCTGGTAATCTTATTATTAACCAATAAAACTACTCTTATACTTGGAATAATTTCAATGTGCATGATAGTTATCTACCCCTTGCTAAAGCGTTACGTTTGGTGGCCACAATTGTTTTTAGGGTTTACTTTCAACATGGGATCACTCATGGGTTCAGCAGCAATAACAAACCAGATTAGCATAGAATCCTTGCTATTTTATATAGGATGCGTCTTTTGGACGCTTAGTTATGATACTATATACGCTCATCAAGATAAAAAAGATGATGAGAAATTAGGAATGAAATCTACTGCATTATATTTTGGCAATACAACAAAATCTTGGTTGAAAAGATTTTATTTAATATCCTTAATGGCATGGTTGTACGCTGGTATACTATCATCATTAAATAACATCTTTTATATTGCTTTACTTGCCATAGGATTCATATTTCACCACCAACACAAAAATTTCAATCCAGACGATTCTAATCAATGCATGTCCATATTTAAAAATAATTCCCAGATAGGACTCCTGCTCTTTTTCGGTATCCTTTTAGATAGAATTCTAAATTCTACTTTTGTATCCGTTCAGATGCATGGCTAATGTGTAAATATCGAAGCAAAAATGGTGTCATTCCAGTGTCAAGTACTGGGATGACAGGGGATGACACCATTTATTTCTATGGCTGTCTTTTCTATCTTATTTTGTCACCCTGCTGAACGGATTCTACTTTTTAGAACATATCTTGAAAGGAAATCAGGAAGATAATATGATAGGATCAGTAAAAAATATATACCAGGTGATGTAAGTGACAAAGAATGGAAATTTCTTGAGCCAAGAGTTGCACAAGGTGTGGCCAAGAAAGCACAAAATAAGAACAATTATTAATGTTATACAATACATAATGAAAGGTATTTGCCAGTAGAGCAAAAGATTTTCCTCTATGGAAGACAGTGTATGATTATTTTTTTAGGTGGCGTAATAGTCACACATTGGTTGAATGCATACAAAACAAAGGCTAGTGTGCCCATTGATGTTATAAGATCAAATTACCAACCTTTTACTAGATGAAATCAAAAAGCTAAGGAATTAAGCCTTACCTTGATTTATTAAACCTCTATCCTGAATTAAATGACCTTGAACAGAAGTATTACTTAAATAACTTTGAGGCTCTAAGTTTATTTGCTGTTCTTCAACTTCTAATGTACTATCTCTATTGTGTAATATCTGCTCTATTGATTGATTTACTATTAAATCTAGTTCCTTATTAAATACAACCATAAATTTGTTAAACTTCTTTGGACTTAACTTACCTGTTTCTCTATCGTGGCATGCTTGCTCTACATATGAGTTTAAAAACCCTGAAATCTCATTAAACTTACCACCCGTGATTTTTGCAGTAACCTCTTTCTGCATTTCTACACAATCAATATTTAACCGATGCATTGATACCCCACTTTTTAATGCAGCTTGTTCTACTACTTTCTCAAATTCCTCTATAATATTTAATGCATAGCCCTGTGCTTCTAATGGTGATATAGACTGAACTACTGTGGAAATATACTTCTGACCTGTGATTTTCCTTATAAATACATCTAATAAAAGAAGTACACCGTTGTTATCAATACCTTGAACTGTAATAGCTTTAGAAGGTTCCATACTTATAGCTGCCTTAAAAGGAGAAGAAACAAACTGAAAAATACCTTTAATAGTATCTATCGTAGTGTAAGCAAAAATATTGATAAATGAAGATGGCTTACTTGTTCCGCTTGTAACTCCTATTTTATTAGGACCTATCTTATCATTTTGCAACGAATTTTCATCTTCTTGTGTAATACTGCGGCGATTATGGACACGTGTTGATAGGGAGCTGCTTTCTTCTTGTAAATTAAGATGTTGGGTGATTTCTTCATTTCTTCTTATTCTTTCTTCTAGAAGGTTTCGTATTTCTAAGCTGTTTTCTTCATTAAGCGTATTTGCCATGGCTAAAGCTCCTCTAGCATCAACATAATCACTTTTATCAAGAATGAGCTTAACTATATTTAAATTACCATAAGCAGCTGCAAAGTGCAAAGATGTCCAACCATCTTTATTTTTAGCGTTAACGTCAGCATGATTACTTATAAGAAATTTAGCTACTTCTAAATGACTGCTTTTAACAGCCCAATGCAAAGGAGTATTGCCATTATTGTTCTTAGCATTAATATCAGCTCCTTTCTCTATAAGCTCTTCTACTATACTTAACCTACCATAACTTGCAGCCCAGTGTAAAGGGATATTACCATATTTGTTTCTTTCATTAACATTAGCTCCTTCCTTTATGAGCTTTTCTAATACATCTAAATGACTATTTTTAGTAGCCAAGTGCAAAGGAGTATCGCCATTACTGGACTTAGCATTAATATCAGCCCCTTTCTCTATAAGCTTTTCTATTACACTTAAGCTACCATAACCTGCAGCATAGTGCAGAGGGACATTGTCATATTTATTCTTCTCATTAACATTAGCCCCTTTCTCTATAAGCTTTTCTACTATATTGACATTCTGATTAAGAGCAGCCCAGTGCAGAGGAGTAGCGCCATGATTATTCTTAGCATTAACATCAGCCCCTCCCTCTATAAGCTTTTCTACTACCTGTAATTTATCTGCAAGAACAGCTAAATGTAGAGGAGTATTGCCTCTATTGTCCCTGGCATTAACATCATCCCCTTTATTGATAAGATCCGCAACTTGATTAGCATCTCCACTACGTACAGCAGCAAATAATTCATTAATCATTTAACCCTCGATAAAAACCACTCAATTTCAAAGTAAGAAAAAAATCTTTTTCTGAATAAAACAGCTACCTCATAATATAAAGAAAAATATTTTCACTATCATATTTATTGTACATAAAAAATTAATAGCTCAATATACTTTTCATAAAATACTCCATCTCTAAAACTTGTCAATCCCTATTTAGAAGTTTTTTTGATAATCTTTAATGAAAGTTCTTAACGAATTAATACTGACTTAATAGTATATATTACTAAAAATTTAAATAAAACAACCATTCCCAACAACTAAAACCGGCTAGTGAGAGAAGAGTTCGTTTTGGGATGGATTGGTCTGTTGCTGGAACTCAAGAACTGCTGCAAAAGGAAAGCCCCAGTTTTCATAGTAATTATGATATTAAAAAATCACGTTTAAAAATACTTTATACAAGTGAGAAACACCTCTTTTTGTTTTTGCAGCAGGTTTCCATGTATCCCTCTTTAATTAAGAGACTGACTAGCTCCTTGAGTTTGTTCAGTGTTTGGGTGATGAAGATTGCTGTTTACACCCTCGTTTCCAATTGTCTCTACAAACGCCTGTAATTTTAGTTTAGGAGCGTACCTCTTTTCAACATTAAAGTCTACAAAGTAAAATAGTGTATTATTTCGGACTCCTACTCTTTCTTCTTTAAAGTCATTTTTGTGCACCTCAAAAAATCTCTCCATGCCAAAGAATTTCGCCTTTTGAAAATCATATCTATAATGTGTTGATAGAAAATCCACCAATGGTTTATTATTGTGCAGGAAAATTTCTTTTTTTACTTCATCAGCCTTATTAATTAAAATATGTGCATATTCTGGATATAGCTTTTTTAAATTCTCTTCATTATCAAATTCATTACGTACGTTTTCATTTTGCTCCCATATGCCAGCCATTTTATTAACGTCATTTTCCCTCAAAAAGTCATATAGTGACTTATTTCTTTCTTTAATCTTTTTAACTTCTTCTTCACAATTTTTAAGATGCTGTAAATAATTGTTATACCTCTCGGTTGAAGTGGTTATAAATTCATTTTTCTTTTGTAAATTTTCCTCACTTACATATAAGCCAGCAACTTCTAGTCTTGCTATGTGATTTAGTATAACCTCACAAATATCTGTAAAGCCTATTTCAGTAGCCCGATGCAAAGGAGTTTTTTTATTCTTATCTTTTGCATTAATATCTGCTCCTAAGTCTATTAGAACTTTTACTATCTCTGTATAACCCTTTACAGCAGCTATATGCAAAGGAGTTCGTTCATTCTTATCTTTTGCATTAATATCTGCTCCAGCTTCTATTAGAACTTTTACTGCCTTTGTAGAGGAATATTCAGCAGCAGTATGCAAAGGAGTTCGTTCATTCTTATCTTTTGCATTAATATCTGCTCCAGCTTCTATCAATCTCACAATTTCCTTCATATTTAGTGTTCTAACAGCATCCAAAAGTTCTGTTGATTTCGTTTCTTCTAGTTGTGGCATAAATTATCTCTAAAAGTTTGCTTGACTTTTCTTTACTATTCCTAAATAAATTATTACTAATTTAGTATATCTTTTTGTTAAGAATTTAAACGATATATCTACTTTCAGCAGCCAAAATCAAGGGCTGTGAGAAGTGTTTTCTTTGGAATCGTATGGTCTACCACTTGTTCTACGCGAATTTATATCAATTTATTACTTTATTTCTCTGTTTTTTTGAAATTCCCCTCATAAAATTAAATAGCTTACTGTAAAATTATAGTCTTAAGTCCTTGTTTGCAGGTTGTACAGAGACGCTGTTAAATGAAGATATAGGTGACCTATGAGTTAAGTTAACTGTGCTTTTATCTTCAAATTGCAATGCTTCACTTATATTTTTTAATTTTCTTTTTTTAGGTAGTGTATGTTCATCAAATGTCTCTAGGTTTCTTTTATGTGATTGTGTTTTTAAGTATGGAGCTGAGTACACAGTAGATTGAGGTTGATAGCAACAAATACTACTTGGGTAATAATTGTTAGTATAATGGTACAAATCATCGTTGAGTTCAAGTTTCACATTAGCTCCTTGTTCTAAAGAAAAAAGGGACCTAGCGCTGTCGTAGCAATGAAACTTAACATCGTAGTTCTGAGAAATATTATTACTAATATCCTCTAGATTCGTATTAACGTTATTCATTACAAGGTAGCGAACAGTGCTTGAGTGACCATATATATCAGCAAAGTGCAAAGGAGTCGTATGATCTTCATTCTGTAAATTTATATCAGCCCCATGCTCTACGAGGTAGCGAACAATTCCTAGGTAACCATACATAGCAGCAAAATGCAAAGGAGTCATACCATTCTTATCCTGTAAATTTATATCAGCCCCATGCTCTACGAGGTAGCGAACAATTCCTAGGTAACCATACATAGCAGCAAAATGCAAAGGAGTCATACCATCCTCATCCTGTAAATCTACTGTAGCCCCGTACGCTAGAAGGTACTCAAAAATCTCCAAGGAATTATGTTCAACAGCATAGTGCAAATAACCTTTACCTTCTCCATCTTGTAAATTTATACAAATCTCTTCTTCCTCTATAAAGTATCTAACGACCTCTAAGCAATTATTTTCAATAGCATAGTATAAAACAGTACTATCAAACTGAAAATGTTCGTTATCAATAAAATACCTAACTATTTCTAGTCGATTATGGAGAGCAGCACAGTCTAAAAGGGTAAGGCTCGGGTCATCACTTACCTTAAAATTAGCCCCTTTTCCTATAAAGTATTTAACTAACGCTAAATGACCATATATAACAGCATATTCTAAAGGAGTAGATCCATCTTTATCACCGATATTAACAATTTTACTTAATTTACTTAGATCTACATTCTCGAATATAAGCTTAATAACTTCTTCATTATCATCTATGGCCAGAAAATGTAAGATATTCATTCCATAATAATCAGATTCAATAAATTCATTAACTAACTTTTTATATTCACTTGCATAATTCCAAATGGATATGATATGGCTTACATTTTTACAGTTATTATTCATCAATGATGTCATTATTTTTCTTAAAAATTCTTCTTCTCTTTTTTCTTTTCTTTGCTCTAACCTTATAATTTTTTGTACTTCTTGATGAATTTTTGCTATCCCTTTCTCTAATCCAATCAATGAGAACTGATTAAGTAGATCAAGTGCATTCAAAACCCTTTGTTGATTTTCTTTTGATTCCCTCTTGAAAAAAATTTCTTTTGTATTAATTTGATTAGGGTCCAGGTAAGCCATGAATACTAAAATAACATATGCTTGCTGTCCAACATTTTTTTCTTCTTTTATTTTATCAATGTTAACCTTCAAAGCTTTAAAAGATTTTTTATTAACAACTTGTGTCTCCAAAAAATCAGTTTTTGATTGCTGAGCTACTCTATATTCCTCCAGATATTCTCTAATACTAAGACCTTTTTGTTTAATGCATGATGTTGCTGCTTTCAAATCTAATGGAAAACAATTAAACTCTTCTATTAACTCTGATATAGATTTACCTTGTGATTCATCTTCCCCTAAGGCTTTTCGAGTAAATTCCTCGGCTTCTTCTTTTTTTAAATTACCCAACTTTATTTCTTCTATATCTTCTATTTCTTCTTTCCAATTCTTGTTAGGAGAAGTAATTAAAACGTAAGGTTTTTCTCTATTAGAAAAAACAGGAAAGCTTGATGGCAAAAAATTTTCAATCTCCTTATAACTACTAGCATCATCGAAAACAAACAAACTTTTTGTGTCTTGAAGATACTCATATACATCCTCGACAATAGATTTAATGTTTCTCTCTCTCCTTTGCTCACTTTTTCTAGAAATCCCTAACCTTTCAGCCAACCCATGAAATGAATTTGAAAGCTTGTTATATGACGAGGCATCTATCCACATAATCCTTGCCCAAGTACCCTTACGCCTTTCACTAAACCCATAGCCTCTAGCAAGTTCGCTTTTCCCTATTCCAGACTTCCCACTAATTAAGACTACTCGTGACATTTTTACTTCTTGACTACTACTGTGTAACCTTAGGTTCAAATTTTTTACCACCTCTTTTCTTTCAATGAAATTTTCTGGTGTCTTGCCAAAACTATAGGAAAATTGACGCCTATCTTCATCTTGTTTTCTAAGATGTTCTTTTACATCTTCTATATCTTTCCTTTTCACAGGATCTTGTCCATTAATCTCCTTTAATATAAAACGAGCTAATTCTTCTTTTTTTTCATCATTTAAAATATACACATATCCTTCTATGGGTGCTTTAATGGATACATACTTTTGTTTTACCTCTTCCCACTTTCTTAACTCCCATTCAAAGGGAAGCCGATAGCCGTATTTTTCAGCACATCTATATTCCTCTAGATTATGTTCCTCAGAATTATATTGATAATAATTAACAGTTTCATCTTCTTCTTTTTTCTTTATTCCTACCCATTCATACAATTCTGAGGTTACTAAACTTTCACCACCTTGCTCATCTTTTATTTCATATCCAGGACGCGTAAAATATCCTTTCTTTTTTGACTTATCTAGAACAACACCTTGTGTTATAAGATCAACAGAAAAGTCTTGTTCCTCAGAAGTTAAAAGGTAATTCATTGTTCTATGTACAGCATCTATTGCTAACTTCTTAACTCTCCTATGATAAAAAGAGGGATTGATATCTACAACCTTTATGAATGGTTCCTCAAACCTGTGAAAAATTTCTAAGCCAGCTTTTACTAAAATCTCTCTCATTTCAGCTTTGTAGCAAGGTATAATTATTGTAAAAATATTTTTCGCTCTTTTCTTATGCTGTTTTCCTATAACACAATAATTGATACTCTCATTAACTTTAACACTAAATAATTTTAGTGGACTTGCTGGAATAGTATTATTCAAAATAGAATTAAAGCTGGCTGAAACTTTACTTATTTTTTGTATATTTGAATCTGGTTCTGCCTCCTCAAAATATTTAGATAATTTTTCCTCGAATTCTTTAACAAAAGTCTTAACAAAAAAAGTTGCTTTTTCCACTACTTCATTATCTGTAAGACTTATAACATTGGCTGTATCATTCGATGCGCTATACCATACACTACCGCTGCTTATAGATGAAGATCTTGTTACTCCAAGACTCTCTTGACTTGGTCCACACTGAAGTTCTCCACTAGATAATCTATCTTCATGATCAAGACCTCCTTTTGCTCCTATTGTTGACTCATCATCTACATAATCAATTCGATCATCTGCTACTTGTTCTCCTTTATTTCCTTTACCTAACATAAAACCCCCTATATTTTAATATTCATACTTGATTATTTTACCGTAAATCTCTTTTCTGAAGATTGGTTTTAATATCTAATTCATTTGATTCTTATACAGCTGTACTAAACTGCTCTACAAATTTACTGTAGAAACCTTACGGTAATCCTAGGTAACTTTAATTGCTGAGTAACAGTGTGCTTTTCTTTTGACTTCTGACTAAATTAGATATATTCTTAAAAAATCGAGAATTGCTTTCTGAGTGATATACATAATACAATGCATCTAACTCACACCTCATGTTTTCATTACGTTAGACTGCATTGTAGCTAAAAAGATCTAGCAAAGCAAGAATTTTTTTGCATACTTTAGCATCTTATTTTAGTTTTTATTTTAAAACTAAAGCAGCTCAGTTTCATGTACTTTTACTTCTTTATCGACTGTTATTTTTCTTCTTCAATGCACCTGTGAGTAATGATAACGTGGCAGTTAAAGCTTGTAAAGCAATTTTTATATAGCAAGATTCAGCTATTTAATAAAAAGATCGTGGCTAGACCAAAAAATATAAGAGCTGAGAGAATATCAGTTGTTGCTGATGTTAAGATTGAAGACGAAACAGCAGGATCGGATCTTAAACGATGAAGCATTATAGGAATAAAAGTGCCGATAAATGTTGCAATGATCGACATTGCAATCATGGAAACTACGAAAATGATCTCTACTTTTAAACTATGGAACCTTATTGCTAATACTACGAGCGAAATTGTAGATAAAATCACTCCATTTATAAGACCTATTAAAAATTCTTTCATCAGTATTCTTTTTGCATTTTGCTCAGTTAGATATTTTGTTGCGATTGCCCGGATAGTTAGTGTTACTGTTTGGGATCCTGCATTTCCGCTCATCGATGCAATGATTGGCATAATTATTGGCAGTACTATAAAACTTTGTATTACGTTATTGAAAAAGCCAACTACTATAGAACATATTGTTGCAGCTAAGAGGTTAAACAGTAACCAAGGTAGTCTTTTAATTATAGTTTTATGTATAGGGGCATTTATATCAGATTTAGAAGATACACCGCTTATTTTAAGCACATCCTCTTCTGCTTCTTGTTGAACAATTTTGATTACATCTTCAATAAGGATTACACCTATAATTTTACCATTCTTATTTACTACTGGAGCTGATAATAGAGAGTAATCTTTAAATATTCTTGCTACTTCTTCTTGGTCCATTCCAGTTTTAATTATTTTTATATCTTGACTCATTATCTCTTTTATTATTGTTTCTCCTGAGTGAGATATTACCTTATTTAAGTTGAAAATGCCTATGGGTTCTAATTTTGAGTTAATGATGAAAATTTGATAAAATGTTTCTGGTATTTTTTTATAGTTGCGCAAGAATTCCATTAGCTGATTTATCGTCCAATAATATGGAGCTATAACCATATTTTTATGTATCAACCTTCCTGCACTTTCTTCTGGGTATGATAACAATTCCTCTACTAATTTTTGAGTTGCATTGGGTAAGTAGTTAAGTATATTTTCTATAGACTTTCTATCTAAATCTTTCACTATAGCTACTATGTCTTCTATATCAAGAAGCATTAGTAACTTTGCTGTATTTTCTATTCCCAATATTTCTATGATCTCTACTTGTAAATCTGGTACTACATGTACTAAGGCATCACTTAACAAATGTTGATCGAGGATATTAACTAATTTCTCCCTGTGATCATTGATCGAAGTAGATAAAAAATAAGCTAACTGAACGCTATCTATCGTTTTTACAATATTACGAACATTCTCTAATTCTTGATTATCGAGAGACTCTATTAAATCATCAATAGCCTTTTTGTCTAAACCATAATGAGAACTTGTTTTAATATTCATTACTTTACCTTATTTTTTTAATAAATATACACACTTGATTTTATTGAACATTCAAGTATAATAAAATTATTTTGAATTAACTATTATATGGTTAAATTTCTATTTTGTTTGCTGTTATTGTTAGTGATAATAAATATATTAAAGTCTAAAGTATAATGAAAACCCATCCAGAAATCCTTGAATACTTTCAAGGCTTAAATAAAAGTATTTCTCTTATCAGGAGGTGTCTTTGACATAGAAAAATTGAAGTTGCGTCTTGAAGAGCTGGATTCTCAAGCGTCGAATGATAATCTGTGGCAAGATAATCAAAAAGCACAAGAGATTTTAAAAGAACGCTCTAAAATTAAGCATGAAATAGAATCGTTTTCAAAGCTAGAAAGCGATTACAACGATTCTATCAGCTTGATGAAATCTGCTATTGATGAGAATGATGAAGAATTTTTTTCTGAAGTTAAAGGTGAGTTAGTAAAGCTAGAGAAATTAATCAAACTTAAAGAGACAGAATCCTTATTTACTGGTGAAGCAGATAACAATAACTGCTTTTTAGAAATCCACTCAGGAGCCGGTGGAACAGAGAGCAATGATTGGACTGAGATGCTCATGCGCATGTATACAAGATGGGCAGAAATTTATCACAATTTTAAAGTTGAAGTTGTAGAAAAATTAGATGGTGATGCAGTTGGTATAAAATCTACAACAATAAAGATCATCGGAGAAAAAGCTTACGGGTGGGCAAAAAGCGAAAGTGGAGTTCATAGATTGGTTAGAATATCACCATTTGATGCAAATGGTAAACGTCATACCAGTTTTGCAAGTGTAGGAGTAACTCCAGTGATTGAAGATTCAATAGATATTGTTGTGGATGAAAAGGATTTAAAGATCGACACTTACCGTGCTTCTGGAGCAGGTGGTCAGCATGTCAATAAGACTGAAAGCGCGGTACGTATTACGCATATTCCAACAGGCGTTGTAGCTCAATGCCAAAATGGTCGTTCTCAACATAAAAATAAAGATGAAGCACTTAAACTACTTAAAGGACGTTTATATCAAATTGAATTGGAAAAAAAAGAACAGAAAATGGCCGAAGAATATGGCAAGAAATGCGATATAGGTTGGGGCAGTCAGATCAGATCGTATGTTATGCATCCATATCAAATGGTAAAGGATTTAAGGACTGGACATGAAGTTGGCAATATAAATTCCGTTTTTGATGGCAATATAGATTGTTTCATAGTTAGTGTATTGGAGTTAAAATGAGATTTATTAAAAAGCTAAGTTTTATGCTCTGCTAATAAGGGGAAAAGAAAACCAAAATCTATTGAGAAAAATGGAACAATTTTGTGAATATATCTATTATCCAAGTAGCTGATGAAAATGGCAACTCGTTTCTTATGGGCACAAAAATGTAATATGAAGAGAAATCTTCGTACATTAAGTTGTAGCTGCGCAACGTCTGCCATTGATGATTATTTCACCTACTGTAACTGCTGCTAAAATAAAGCAGTAATAAACTTGTGTTAACAAAGAAATAGGTGAGACAGAAGCAATGCTACCTGCTAGCAGCAGCTGGGAACCATAAGGCAAAATGCCTTTTGTAACGCAAGCAAAAATGTCTAACAAGTATGCACTACGGTATGACGGAATATTATGCTTTTGCGCGAGCCTTTTTGCAATATCGCCACTTAATAAAATAGCAATGGTATTATTAGCAACTAAAACAGTAAACATAGATGCTATGCCCGCTATTACAAATTCAGCTTTAGTTTTTGTGATATTGCTTTCATCGATAAGTTTGTGTAATGCCTTTTGACCCTGCTTGTACATTATATGACTCAATCCGCCAATAAATAGAGCAAATATCACTATCTCGTTTACTTTTTTGAAACCGTCATATATGTCATGAGAGAGTTGAATGATAGTATAGTCAAAAAAAGCCATCCCTAATACACTAGCAACAATTATATTTATAGTTATTGTTACTAAAGTAGTAACTTCAAATAACCCCATGATTATTAAAGAAATATAAGGAATAATCTTTATTACTGATAAATAATCTAAATTTGATGTAGGAATAATTTTTGTACTATCTGCCATAATTGCCAGATAGACAAGCGTTATAATGCTGGCAACAAATGCTACTTTAGAATTCACTTTAAGTTTATCCTTTATCGTGGCCCCCTGTGAAGAAACAGATGCAATAGTAGTGTCAGATATCATTGAAAGATTATCACCAAATACGGCACCTCCAACTACAGTTGCAGTTCCTATTTCAAGACCAAAAGCCCCATTTTTTGCTAAGTTAACAGCTATTGGTACCATTAATACAACAACTCCCATAGACGTACCAATTGCAGTTGATATAAAAGCGGAAGCCAAAAATACTCCAGGCAGTAATAATCTTGCTGGAAGGAATTTGAGAATTAAATCAGCAACAGTATCTGCACTACCAATTGATTGAGTCACCACAGAAAATGCTCCAGAAAATAGAAAAGTTAAACACATAGTAAGGGTGTTTCTATCGCCCATACCCTCGATGACAGTATCGATGTGACGTTGAATTTTACCTGCACTGCATGCAACAGCAAAAAATAGCGCCGGTAGTAGGCAAATTACCGGTGAAACTTGGCGAAGCGGATTATCAATTCCAATAAAGAAAAAATAGACACCACTTCCAAGGTATAAGATTAAAAAAATAACCAAAGGAAAAAAAGCTGTCATTTTACTGCCTTAAAAGCTATGATTATAATCAATTAAGTGATTTCAGGCAAGCTTGGTTTTCTGTAAGTTAATAACAGTCCTTTTAGACTCTCAAGTTACGCTATGGAAAATGCGTTGACTATTCTACCATAATATATAGCATCAAAAAATACTCTATAGTATGAGGTAAAGCTATGGTAATGACATATGAACAGTGGAACATAATATTAGGTGTAATTGATCAAGAGGTAAATTTAAGTGAAGACAATGTAATTGAAAGAATAAAAGAGCTATTAAAGGAAGTAAAGATACTAGGGCAAGCAGAAATATTAAGAATGTTAGAAGAGATATCGCATGGATTAGAAGTACCAAGCAAGATTCCAAGAGTACAAGAGACACAAGAGCCATTAAAAAAGAGACTAAAGGTGGTAAATGTACCGCAGACAAAAGAAGAAGCAAAAAAGATACTAAAGGAGTCAAGGGTATCAAATGCTCAACAGATGGTAAAAAGAATGCTAAAAAGGTTAGGTGTACAAGAGACATCAGAAGAATCAAAAGCAGTGGCGCTAGAGGATGTGCTAAATGCACGAAAGATCTCAGAAAAGGTACCAGTGATGCTAGATGTAGGAAAGATATTAGAGACACTAAAGGCACTAAAGAGAGCAAGTAAAAATGTGTATAGAGAGTGGGAGAAAAATAAGTTTGATGTAAATCATTGGTTTAAAGTAGATTGTTTGCATGAACGCTTTTCATACACGTTATTGTATTTAGCTATTGATTTTAAGCTGAACAATTTAATAAATGCTATGCTTAAAGTAAAAGGAATCGATATTAATGCACCAAGTCCGTTTTCCGAATGGACTGCTTTACATTGGGCTGTTGAAGATAGGAACACAGAAGTAGCACGCAAGCTAATAGAAAAAGGGGCAAATGTTAATCAGTTGGATTCATCTCAACGAACTACTTTATATCAGCCAGCTGTAAATGGCGATATAGAAATAACAAAAATCTTAGTAAAAAATAATGCAGATGTTAATGCAGAGGATCTAGCGAGATTGACTGCTTTATATAAGGCTGCCGATAATGGCCATGAAGAAGTAGCAAAGTACTTAATGGAGAATGGAGCAGATGTTAAGAAGAATGGAGCGCTTAAACTTACTCCTTTACATATTGCTGTTGCAAATGTTGATGAAGCAATGGTGAATTGTATAATAAAAAATGATAAGAATATTGTTGAAAATATTGAGATAGTAGATGTATTTGGATGGAGTCCTTTATATTGGGCTGCTGCAAAGAATAATACATTAATATTAGAGATCCTATTACAGGCCACATCACGATATAGAGCAAGTGTTGATATAGAGGATAAGTTAATTGGGCGATCTCCCTTACATATTGCTGCTACGAATGATAATGTGGAAGCAGTAGAGCTCTTAATAAACTATGAAGCAAATGTTAACCATAAGGATGCATGGGGATGGACTCCTTTTAATTGTGCTGCCGCAAAAGGCAATAGAAAAGTAATGAATTATCTAATAGCCCATGGAGCAAGTATTGAGACAAATGATCCACAGAAAATATTACTTTCTATTTGTCCATATAATTATCTAGAAGCAGTAACTACTATAACACAACTTGGAATATGGAAGGATGTGATGAAATTGATGGTAGCTGAGTTTTTACGTTGTGCTGCCGGACATGGTGATACACTAATGGTACATGCTCTATTAGAATCTGGAATAAATGCTAATGCACGTGACGATTTAGAATCAACTGCTTTACATAAAGCTGCCAAAGGTGGCCATGCGGAAGTAGTAAGGACCTTAATTTTATATGGAGCAAATGTTAATGCACAGGATAGCTCAGGGCAATCTCCTTTAGCTTATGCTTTCGAACATAGACACTGGATAGTAGTAATGACTTTACTATGTTATGGCGCAAGTACTTTATTGCCTGATCACTGCGGTGAAACTGTAAGAGATTTAGCTGAACATCAAGGCATAAGTAATCTTCTAGTGGAAGCAGAACAAAGAGCACTAGATATACTTACGCGGCTTAACTTAGAATCAAGTATACTCAGAAACAAAAAATTAATGACAGTGCAACACATAGAATCACATATGTTGAGAGAAATAGAATCACATAATCTATCTATCAGCTTTGAACGTATGATAAGAGATCAAGCTAATCAAATTGAACAATTACAGTATAACGCTAAACTTAATGAAAAAGGAGTAGCATTTATAACTGACCACATTAAATGTGTGCAGTTAGAGACTAACACTAAAGCGTGTTCAGCTGAAATGGATGGAGTAAAAGAACAAATATTACATAGTCCTTGCAGGTGGTCATATCGCACTAAAAATGTTAATGTAAGAAGAGTAACATCTTTAGCTAACGGCATTGAGTGTATGAAGTTAGGGCCTAACACTGAAGCGTGTCAAGGCCCTAGTACTAAAGAGCCTAATACTCACCTCTCTATGATCGAGAAACTATCATTGTTACCACTTTACTCAGCTGTAGGAAAATATGAAGCCGTTATAAATAGTTAAATAATCCTCTAAATTCCAGCACGTAGCACTCGATGCAAGTAGCTGAAACTGAGAAGTACATTAGGTATGTTAGATTTTAGTTTACACAATAAAATTTTTATAAGTAAGATGTCAGAAGGTATCAAAACCATATTAGTAGAAGACAATAATGTTAGGCTCGATAGGTACATTAGAAGAATTTTTCCCAATTTGAAACAATCTGCAATTGAGAAGTCTTTAAGGAAAGGATTAATCAAGGTTGATAATTGCACGGCAAAATCCAGCGATAGGGTAAGCTCTGGGCAAACTATAATGATAAGATACTTAGACTATATTGAGAACACTAATTCTGACTGCAAATATAATGAAAAGTTAGTGAATCTACTAAGAGAGAACATATTATATGAAGACGAATATATACTAGCTATAAACAAACCCGCAGGGGTCATTGTTCAAGGCGGCATAAAGGTAAAAATTAGCATTAGTGATTTACTTGACCAAATAAGAGAGAGAGAAATATTTAAAATTGTTCACAGGCTGGATAGGGATACAAGCGGAGTAATAATATTCGCACGCAATGCCAGCGTTGCCAAATACCTTATGGAAGAATTTAAAGGACGGAGGATAAAAAAAACTTACCTAGCATTAACTTTTGGTATACCGAGCAAAGATAATGGAACAATAGACTATCCGTTGGTGAAAAAATATATTTCAGGGCAAGAAAAAGTAGTCGTTGATGAAGATTCACCTCAAAATGCCACTACGCATTTTTTAATTATAGCAAGGTTAAAACATAATGTTGCTTATTTAAAATTACAACCAATTACTGGCAGAACTCATCAATTACGTGCACATTTAGCTCATATAAATTGTCCTATTCTTGGTGACGGTAAATATGGCGGTAAAAAAGCTTTTATTGATGGAGTAGCAAATCAGATTCACCTACATTCATATTCTTTGTCTTTAAAATTGCCAAATAATAAAGAAGTCACTATTACTGCTCCTGTCCCTAAACATATCGAAAAATCTATTGAAGCGCTATCTTTTGACTAAAGCGATTTCACCAATCAATTTTTTTGTCTTTGGCTTTAATTTGAAGTACAGATATTAGGCTAATCAATGCACAAACAGTAAGGTAAATCCCTGCGGCAAGTTTTGTTTCGGTTTTTTCTATAAGCCACATGCATATCGATGGAGAAAGGCCGCCAAAAATACCTGCAGATATGTTATGTGCGAGGCTAAAGCCGGTGCACCTAACTTTTGTTGGAAATAACTCGCAGGCAAGAGAATTATATATTCCAAAAGATGCACCTATCGGCACACTTATCAACAGAAAAGAGAGCGTGACAATATAGTGGTTATCATTTGATAATAGCGAAAGTACCGGCAAACCGGCGCAAGCTAGAGCTACTAATGTAGGAATCATTACATTTTTTCTTCCAACTTTATCAGACAGTATTGCAAATAGCACTGCGGACGTTCCAAATGTAATTTCAACTATAATCCTTACTACATTTTTAATATCAATACCTGACAGAGTAAGCGCTTTTACAGATATGTTATAAAACATTATTACCGAATAAACGATTGCATTTTGAGCGATACCAAGCCCAATTGCTAATATAAATGCTTTTTTGTAGGTTTTGATTAATTCTAAAAATGGAGAATCAGATAAGCTTCTATTTTGATCATGAATTTTATATGCTAAGCTCTCTTCCATTATATATCTTGTTAAAAAGCCTATTATGCCCATAATGAAGCAGAAATAGAAGGGCAACCTCCAGCCCCAAATTTCATAATTTTCACCTGTAAACTTTTTGCAAATAGCTATCATTACAAAGCATGTGATAGAACCGAGAGCACCACTAAACGCTTTCATGCTCCCTAAGAATCCTAGATTTTTTTTATCGCTTGAATGCTCTATTAAAAAAGCAGAGTTAACACTTGTTTCTCCACCTGCTGCCATTCCTTGTACTATCCTACAAAACAGAAGCAGTATAGGAGAAAATATTCCTATTTCTCTAAAGCTTGGTATAACCGCAATTGCAGTAGACGATATCGAAGCTAATATTACGGAAGTCAGTAAAATTTTCCTCCTGCCATACTTATCTCCAATGTAACCAAAAATAAACGCACCAAGTGGTCTAAATCCAAAGCCAATTGCAAAACTGCCAAGGAATTTGATTTTTTTTATGTAGTCGCTTTCTGATGAAAAAAAAACGTCACTTATTATATGCGTCAAAACTCCAAACAGAGTTATTTCATACCATATAATCATATTGCAGATTATACTTGATAGTATTGCTTTTTGAATATCGTTCATGACTTCCAGCTTACCACACTCCGCTATAAAAATTTTTATTCAATAACATTTAAAGACAACTCACGTAAATGTTTATTGTCCACTTTAGAAGGAGCACCCATTAGAACATCTTCTCCTTGCTGATTCATAGGAAAACAGATTACTTCACGAATGTTTGGTTCATCGGCAAGTAGCATAACCATTCTATCAACCCCCGGTGCTATTCCACCATGAGGTGGCGCTCCAAACCTGAATGCACGCACAAGCGCGCCAAATTTTGTATCAACTTCCTCTTTACTGTAGCCTGCAATGGCAAAAGCTCTGTACATAATATCTAGTTTGTTATTACGAATCGCCCCACTTGAAAGCTCTATTCCATTGCAAACGAGATCATATTGATAAGCAAGGATATCTAGTGGATCTTTGTCTTCTAAATCCTTCAAGCCACCATGTGGCATGGAAAATGGGTTATGAAAGAAATCTATTTTTTTGCTTTTATCATCATATACAAAATATGGAAAATCGATGACCCAGCAAAACTTAAAGATATTGTCATCTATAAGACCTAGTTGTGATCCTAAGAGAGAGCGAACTTTCCCTGCAATTATTGCTGCTTCATTTTCCTTATCAGAAGCAAAAAATACACTATCTCCAGGCTTTACATTTGTTATTTCTTTTATAGAATTTAACCTATTGTCATCAAGAAATTTAGCAATTGGTCCTTTTGCAATTCCATCTTTATCGAACGTTATATATCCAAGACCTTTAGCACCGAATTCTTTTTGCGCATGTTCTATTTTTTTATCAAAAAAGCTGCGTGGTTCCTCCGCTGTTTTGGGAGCAGGAATGGCTCTGACTACCATACCTCGCTCAATATTGCTTTTGAAAATATTGAACTCTGAATTACGGAAAATTTCTGTTACATCGCTGATCAATAGTGGATTGCGCAGATCTGGTTTATCAGAACCGTATTTGAGCATTGCGTCTTTGTATGTAATACGTGGAAAATCTTTATCAACTGATTTTCGAGAAAATTTGGCAAACACTTTATATAAAGTAGACTCAATAACCTGAAATATATCTTCTTGAGTTACAAAAGACATTTCAAGATCTAGCTGATAAAACTCCCCAGGAGAACGGTCAGCCCTTGCGTCCTCATCACGAAAACAAGGTGCAATTTGAAAATATTTATCAAACCCTGAAACCATAAGCAACTGCTTAAAAATCTGTGGAGCTTGTGGTAATGCATAGAATTTACCAGGATTTAGTCTGCTTGGCACTAAATAATCACGTGCTCCTTCAGGAGAAGAGGCAGTAAGTATGGGAGTTTGAATATCTAAGAATCCTTGCTCTATCATGAGCCTCCTGAGCTCTGAAATGATCTGTGAACGTAGAATAATGTTATTACGAACCTTTTCACGTCTTAAATCAAGAAAACGATATTTAAATCTCATGTTTTCTGGGTATTCTTGCTCACCGGCGATACTTGCTAATATACTCCTTTCTTCTTTTGCTATTTCTTCATCACAGTGGAACTCAACTTCAGATTCAACTTGTAAATTACTAACTATAACTTCAATTTCTCCTGTGGAAATAGAGCTATTTACCGTATCTTCAGTTCTAGCTTTGACTATTCCTGTGACAGTAATCACACTTTCTGATTTTAAATTCGAAATTTCATCAAAAAAATCTTTATCGTTATTGAATACCAACTGAGTAATCCCATGAAAATCTCTTAAATCAACAAAGATTAGGTTACCATGGTCACGTTTACGGTACAGCCACCCAGAGAGAGTAACTTCCTTTTCTACATCATTCTTCCTTAATTCATTACACTCGTGAGTTTTATAACAGTTCATTTAATTGAAATTTCTAGAATACAAAAAGATTATAAAATAAATTAACCTTTGGGCAAGATAATATCTAAAGATCCTTTACAAGCAATTCTGATTTAGATATACTTTTTTATTATGTGTGTTGAGGTGTATTTATGAACCCTGAAGAATTAAAAGAAATTTTAGCTAAAAAAGAGAGGGTGAATGCTGTAATAAAAGATCTTGTTGATACTGTCACCAAAAATGATTTAGAAAAAGTAAAGTCAATTTTTGAGGAAAATAGTTCCATTATTCGAGATGTTGTCACTGAGGTTAATTCCCAAAGCGGTACAAATTTATTAAAGTGTTCTACTAATAACAAAATGGCCGAATATCTAATAGAAAAGGGTATAAGCTTTAGCGCTGCAGTCACAAAGGCAGTTAAAAGAAGAGATTTAGAGTCAGTAAAATCAATCTGTCAGATTAACAGCTTAATAGCTAAAGATGAGTTATCGCAAAATCCTGAGCCACTAGAATCTGCAACTTATGATCACAAATTTAATGATAAAATTGCAAGGTATTTGATTGAACAAGGTGCAAATCCTAATGCAACTGATCATCTTGGTCGTTACTTACTTCATCTGCAAACTGCACAAGGCAATTTCGAAGGAGCTAAGGCTTTAATAGAAAACGGTGCGGATGTTAACTTAATAAATCAAGAGGTAAAAAGCTATCAGAACTTAATTATTGGTGGTAGTGCGTTAAAGGGTCAAACTGCGTTGAATTTTGCAATTAGAATATATTACAGACATAAAGACATAGACGATCAAAAATCTGATAAAACCTTAAAATTTATAAGTTATTTAATAGAACACAAAGCAAACTTAAATATCAAAGATTGTAATGAGATGGTCCCTTTAGATATTGCTATATTTCATAATTCTCCAAAGATAGTAGAATTATTGATAAAAGCTGGTGCTGATCTTAATGTTGGAAGGAAAAAAGCAGAAGGTGTTTTAAAGTATGCAATTACTGAAGGGCATATAGATATAGGGAAAGCTACAATTCGATATATTTTGGAACATGACTCACACTGGTTAACAACTTCAAATAAACCAGATCTTCTCAATGACCAACAAGAGTTATCAAACTATTGGGATGAATATAAAGCTCAAGTTAAAGAGCTTCATGATATAGTGGGAGATAGAATTGACTTGACTGGTGACGGCTCTACCCGTCCTATAATGAGAACAGTGAGTGGCTTTTTAGATCATGAAAGTAGAAAAAATCTAGTAAAATCATCATTTATATCTAGTGCTGAGGCACCAGAAAATTTTTGTCCGAGAAAGCTGGCTGTTATAAGTGTAGCTGCAATAACTTGCGCTTTAGCATTATATTTTCTTGCTCCATTAATCATTGGGTCTTCTGCTGGAATTGGTACTCAACTAGCATTAGGAGCTGTAGGTGCAGTTGTAGGTGGTGGAATTGGAATCTTGACTAATGTGGCAATCGATCAATGCTACGTTAATTCAGTTACTCAGAAAGCTGACTAAAATTAAAGCGCCATAGATTGCTAAAATCCATAATTGTGGAGTAATATAATGTTACTTTCCTCAAGCCTTTAGCTCCTCAAATACTTCTCTTGCTCTGTTTAAAACAGAATCAGGAAAACCAGCAAGTTTTGCTACATGTATTCCATATGACTCATCTGCAATGCCTTCAATTACTTCATGTAAAAAGATGACTTCTCCTTTCCATTCTTTTATTTTCATACAAAAACATTTCACATTTTCTAAGTATTCACCTACTTTAGTCAATTCATGATAATGAGTTGCAAAAATGGCGCGGCACTTATTTACATTGTGAATATGTTCAATCACCGCCTGTGCAATAGATAATCCATCATACACCCCTGTGCCCCTACCAATTTCATCAAGTATCACCAAGGAACGGTCCGTTGCCTGATTTACTATCGTTGCTGTTTCGATCATCTCTACCATGAAGGTAGAATAACCAGCTGTTATATTATCCGTTGCGCCAACCCTGCTGAATATCTTGTCAATCACTCCTACATGCGCACTCTCTGCTGACACAAATGACCCCATGTGAGCTAAAACTGCAATGAGAGCGTTTTGCCTCAAGAAAGTGCTTTTTCCAGCCATATTAGGACCAGTAATTAGATGTATACCAGCTAAATTGATGCTATTTGCAATGAATTTATCGTTAACTTCAACCACTGGGTGTCTTCCGCTACAGATATTGAACTCTTTGCTGTCATCAATAATGGGTTTTACGTAATTATTTTGCACTGCAAGCTCTGCAAATGCGGTTCTAATATCAAGTTTTGCCAAAGCATTTGCAGCAAGAGCAATTTTTTCAGATTCTTTAGCGACTTCACTACACAGTTCACTAAAAATTTTCATTTCTAAGCCGATTGCAGCATCACGTGCCGTAAGAATTTTATTTTCTAGTTCTTTCAATTCATTAGTAGTGTAGCGCATGCTATTTGCTAAGCTTTGTCTATGAATAAATATATCCGAAGTTATTTTGTGATTTGCCGACACTTCAACGTAATAACCGAGTATGTTGTTATGTAATATTTTAAGTGCGGCAATACCAGTTAGGTCGCGATAAGATTCACGGAGTTTGGTTATTAGTTTATTACTATTATTTAATATGTAGGATAACTCAGATAATTCTGAGTTGTATTTTGAGTGAATAAATCCTCCTTCTTTCACGGAACTGAGGTTATTATCAAGTATAGCACTATTTAACAGTTCAAATAGGTCTTTATGATTGCCAAGGCTTTTATGTATTGTGCTTAGTTCACTTTCGTCACTACTTATCACCTGAGTAGTAGACACTGGTTCCTTTTCTCTGGTCAAGCACTGGAATGACATCTGAGAGTTAATTTCTGATTTTTCACTTAAACAATAATTATGCAAGGTAGACAGAAACTCAGACAACTCTAAAGTTTTTCCTAGGCCTATTTTTAATAGGTTCATATCCTTTGGTGAACCACGCCCTAGTATTAGGCGCGATAAAGACCTCTCAATATCTGGAATGTTAGATAATATCTCTCGTATTTTTCTGCGTGGCTCATGATTATTTACAAAAAATTGAGCGGTGCTGAGCCTCAAATTAATTGCCTTAGAGCAAGCAAGGGGTGAAGCGAGCATTTGTTTGAGCAGGCGTCCACCAGAGGCTGTTACTGTGTGATCAATAACTGAAATTAGTGAACCTTTCTTTTCACCAAATTGAGTTGAAAACAACTCAAGGTTTCTCCTTGCTGAAGCATCAATAAGCATGAAATTTTGTTGCTTATAGGTTTTTGGGAATTCAAGCCTTGGAATGGAGCCCCTTTGTGTTACTCTGACATATTCAAGCAGTGCACCACACGCCATGATTTCTACTTTGCTGAAATTTCCTATACTCCCAAGTTCCCTGATTTTATAAAACTCGCATAACGTTCTGTGAGATTTACTATACTCAAAAAAACTCTGTGCGTGTTGTGTAATTGATATTTTATAATTTTTTAAAATCGATCTAATTTTTTCGTCCTCAATGAATTTTTCAGAAATTAATAATTCTCTTGGTGATATACGCAATAAATCACTATCTAGAGCCTTCAAACTTGTTAAAGTGTGAAAAAATTTTCCCGTCGATAATTCAAGCCAACTAATAGCATATTCATCATTTTGTTCAACTATGGATGCGAGATAATTATTGCTTTTATCCTCCAGTAGTGAATCTTCTATAATTGTACCTGGAGTTACAACTCGCACTACATCACGTTTTACTATGGATTTATAGCCCCTCTTTTTTGCTTCATCAGCAGTTTCTAATTGGTCACAGATTGCTACTTTGAATCCTAAATCTATTAGCTTGTGCAGGTAAGACTCACTACTGTGTGCTGGCACTCCACACATTGGTATTTCTTGCCCATTTGAATTGCCCCTCTTGGTTAGCACTATATTCAGCAATTTCGCAGCTTTAATAGCATCATCGAAAAACAACTCATAAAAATCTCCTAGCCTATAAAATAGCAGATGATCCTTGTATTGAGCTTTCAGGTTCAAATATTGCTCCATTACAGGGGTATTTTTTTCTCTTATTAAGTTCATAACATTTTTAAATATGTTAGCAGCAAACCGCTTACTCTGGTGTTGGTTATTTTATTATGGATCAATAATTTTTTTTAGCTATAGTACAAAAACAAATAGTTTGAGGTAGAATTATGGAATATGAACGGTTGTTAAAAATATTAAGGACAATAAGTGACTTAAATGAGAACAATATAATCGAAAGGGTAAAAGAGGAATTGGAAAAAGAAGATCCAGACACGTACAAAAAGTGGCAAGATAATGGATTTAACATAAATTATACATTCGATGATCAAAGTACATTGTTACATATAGCTGCTAGAAATGATCTTGTAAAGATAGCAGAGCTTTTAATAAAAAAAGATACTGTCTTGCTAGTCAACAAAAAAATTACTCAAGCTGTATCATAAAATCAAAAAATACTTCTGATTGTGTAACAGTACACAGATTACAGTTAGTGAATATGTTGAATGGATTGGAAGCATTTTTTGATTTTAAACTACAGTCAACATCCTAGTTCTGTAATTCTTGATATGATTTGGATCAAAAGCACTTTTGGATGTCAGGATACCGAAAATGATATGGAGTAGCTTACGCATTGCAGCTCCCACAATTGCCATATTATGCTTACCCTTCTTCTTTAGTCTTTGGCAAAAACTCACAATGATAGGATTGTGATTCTTGGCTACTATGGCAGGAAAGAAAAGGGCCTTACGTAATGTTTGTGAACCTGATTTACTTAATCTTGGTTTAGAATGTACAGATGAACCTGATGTTATATTTTTCGGTATAACTCCTGTATATGCTGCCAATTGTCTGGCATCTCTAAAAGCTTTTATGTCAGGGATTTCAGCTAAAATAGCTACTGCTGATTCCTCTCCTATGCCTGGAATAGTCAGTAGAAGTTGAAAATTTTCCAACAACTCTTTGTGTTGCTTTAATAGTTCACGTACGGAGTTTTTTATTGTTTCTATTTTTTGAGCTATATTCATTGCAAGGTCTTCCCAAGCATTTGCAACTTCTTTAGGCAGTCTCTCTTTTTTTTCTAGGTGGTTATTTACTAATGCTAATTCATCTTTTAACGCAACTGAGCAACGATAAAGATGTTTTAATTTTTTCATTTCAGAAGAAGGTGGTGTCCAACGAGTTGGTTCCTGTCTTTGGCAATAATCAGCAATAATTTCTGCATCAGTCTGATCATTCTTTTGTCTTACGAGTTTACTCCTTGTATAAGATTTAATACAATAAGGATTTACAACACTAACAAAATGTCCAGCATTGTGCAGAAATTCAGCCAAAGCTTCGCTATAACAACCAGTAGCCTCCATGCATGACTTTACTTCTTCCACATTATGCTTTTGTAGAAAACTCAGCAGACCTTGAAACCCAAGATCATCGTTCTTAAAGCTTCTTTTCCTAGTTTCACGCTTTTCTTTTTTACTTATGAATGAAAGAAAAACATCAAAGCGATCTTTTGATACATCAATTCCAAGAAAGTTGTTGATCATATATAACCCCATACGTTACCATTTAAAACGAAAAGTAAGGCTAACCTTGTGGATACAGAATTAGAGCCATTTAGGTCTTTCTACGATACCGTCCAGCCTATACTTTTGAGGAGGGAACTCTTATCTTTCTTACAGATTTTATATCTAAGAGGGGAAACAGAGTTCTTCCCTCCTCCACCTAATGCTTAAGCTTAAAACATTAGATGCTTTTTACAAGATACAAGGGGGTAATGTTAATACAGCAGATCAAGATGGATGGAATCCTTTACACTTTGCTGTTGCAAGTGGCAGTATAGGAGTGGTAGAGATTCTCATAGCAAACGGGGTTAATGTTAATGTAGCAGATCAAAATGGGTTTACTCCTTTGCATTGTGCTGCTCACAATGCAAATAAAGAGATAGTAGAACTCCTATTAGACAAGGGGGCTAATGTTGATGCAGTAAATCAAAATGGGTGTACTCCTTTGCATTGTGCTACTATCAATGGACATGAAGAAATAGTAGAACTCCTATTAGAGAAAAGGGCTAATGTTGACGTAGCGGATGAATACGGGCGTACTTCGTTATGCTGGGCTATTAGAAATGGCTATTCAGAAATAGCAAGAATTCTACTTGAAAACAAAGCAGATCCTTTATTGGGACATAAAAGTTTTAACACATTAAAGCTTTTAATTGAATTAATAAAAAATGATTTTAAGCACTCTAAGAAAGCAGAAGAAACACAGCAACAAGAAGATGATGAATATGAATTGATTAAATACTCGTTGCTACTTCGCAATGACTGCTCCTTAACGGATGTTGTCGAAAGAAGTGCATTTGGCAAGCTGATATCTACGTGGCTTGTTGACATGTCCAACTTAACAGAGAGTCAGAAGGAGTTGAATAAAAAATTCTTAAGTACTTTTAAAGACTTTCCACATGTTACTTATAAGGATTATAAGAACGATGTTGAAAAAATTAAAAAATTTTTACTAGATCATAAAAGTAATCAAGATCTAAAAACCATTCTCAACCTTAAAAGAGGAGAATCTAAACTGACAATACTGCATATTCTATCAAGTATGGAATGTAGCAATTCAAAAGAATGCATAGATTTACTGTTGAATTCAGGTGCTGATCCTAATGAAAAGGACGACACAGGAAGAACGCCTTTGCATTATGCTACTCGTTCTGGTCATTGTGATACAATTATCAAATTGCTTCTAAGGAAAGGAGCTAATCTTGATATAAAGGATAAAAAAGGTAAAACCCCAATAGAATTTGCAGTTAATAATCCCAACCTTAATATTAAAGAGTACTTTTTAACTGATGATGTTATTTATGGAACTTTTCGTAAAAAAACACAAGTTGACTATAATGGAAAAAAGTATTTGTGCAAAAGTGTAAATCTATGGGGAGAGGATTTTCTACTAGATGAGCAAGATCCAGATAAATATTCTGATAAATTAAATGAAGTTCAAGACATAAATCAGCTAGAACAGGTTGTAAATGAAGCTATAAAATCTAAGGTAAGGTTCAATCTTACTTGTGAGGGAAATATATATGAAAATACTTATGAGAGTAAGTATAATTTTACAGATTATGTAATAAGAAGAATTAGTGAATTAAAGATTTTTCAAGTTGAAAGGGACATAGAAGTTGCTAGTCGCATAGTATGTAATTTGGTAAAAAGAGGTGCAGTATTTGAAACTCTAAGTAGTATAATTGTAATTGATAAACTAGAGAAGTTTAAAGACCACAAAGCTAATCTGAAAGAAGCACGTAAAAGCTATATACATTATTCTCTAAGGTTTTTGGAAGCTGCAAAAAACGCAACTACTGGCAAGGTAAAAGAGGCAAAAATGGACAACTTCACTTTCTACTTGAAATACTCAAAGAATAGTATAGTCGAGGTTGCAAAAATCATAAATGGAACAGATGAAAGCACAGAATTTCGAAGAGACGTGATAGCAATCGGTGAAAGCGAGATAGAAATTTTAACGGAAGGTGGGGTAAGAAATTATACTGACCTTATAGGTAATATAGTACTGACTTTTCATACTGATTTGGGAAAAGTAGATGCTAGATTGTATTCTGATGTGCAAGATGAAGGAAAAATTATAGTAGAAGTGAGTAACAAGGAGGAAATATTGGAAAAGTTTAAAAATTATAAAGAAGAGTTAGGTGAGAACTGCTTGCTTGGTGGTTCTTCTGTCTACGACGCTATTAAGCAGGGATATTTTAAAAGGCCTGAGGAAGTAGATTCCATATATCATGTAAGTTCTTCATTAGAAAATATATCTTTATTTCCTATTGTACAACAGAACACAGAGAAAATTCGCTAGCGAGGTTAGTGTTGCTTAGCTTAAGTTTAAATTGCCAAAAAATGCAAACTTTATGATACTGAAGGAACTACTTTTTTGGTAGAAGGCAAAGCAGCAAGGAGCGAGCCAAAAGCGATAAGAAAGGATCCTAGCCAGATTATAGACATTCCAGGTTTATAGTGCACTTTAGCTGCGATTTTGCTCTTACTCTTATCAATCTCTCCAATTACAACATAAATATCAGAAAATAAATTGTGGTAGATACTGCTTTCAACATTTTTCTGACCTTCCGCAAGGTAAAATCTATATTCAGGAGTTACTTCACCTAATATCTTATTATTCAGCAAATTCCTGATATCCATTGTACCCCTCACTGCATGGAAATTTTTTTCTTTTATTAGCTCAATATTTCGTAAAGTAACTTTAAATTTATTGACTGTTATGCTGTCTCCTATTCCCAAGTAGTTTTCTTTTTTCTCCTGCCAACCAACGGAATAAGATATACCAAGCACTAGAATTGCCACTCCAGCATGAGCAAGCATCATTCCATAGTAGGACTTAGAAACTCTTCTTGCTAATAAAATTGATTCACCAAATGCTACCTTAAATAAACAAATTCTTTTACTATATGCTTCTAAAACAAAGATTAATAATGCTATGGAGATGGTAATTGATAGCACAATCATTAGCTCCATGTGAAAGATAAACGGCAAAATAGCTGCAGCACTACAAAATGAAAATCTATATTCACGGAATATTGGCAATAGACTATTTCCCTGCCAACTGCAGTATTGCCCTATCATGGTGAGTACTAGAATAGCTAGTGCAATAGAGTTAAATAAAGAATTGTAATATGGTGCTCCAACTGAAATTAATTCACCGGTTAAATACTCAAGCACTGTAGGGTATAAAGTGCCAACGAACACGATGAAAAAGGCAGTGATGAATAATAAATTGTTCATCAGCATCATCGTAAGGCGTGAAAAGAATCTTCTACCTTCTGTCACTTGAGTAGCAGATTTCTTTTCAGATTCCAATATCGAATACTGGAAAGATGTGTGATTCTTTCTCGTAAACACTACAAATATTACTAAGCTACTGACTGTAATTACACCAAGTAGAGCTAATATATACAGTCCATATCTTGGGTCATCTGCAAACGTGTGCACTGAGGTAAGTATTCCTGAGCGGACTAGAAATGTTCCAGTCACACTCAATATAAAAGTTGTAAGCGTAAGTAAAATAGCGAAATTCCTTAAAGTATTGAAATTTCGTACAACGAGCAACAAATGTGTCAGCGCCACTGCAATTAGCCAAGGCATCAAAGAAACGTTTTCCACTGGATCCCAGAACCAAAATCCACCCCAACCGAGTTCACGATATGCCCACCAGCTACCCAAGCTGATGCCCAAAGTGAGCAGCGACCAAGAAATAAGTACCCAAGGCCTGACAATTTTAGCCCAAACATTTCCTTCAGTATTTAAAATTAATCCAGCTATAGAGAGCGAAAAAGGAATGCTAAATCCAAGGTACCCCAAATATAATACCGGTGGATGAATAGCAAGGCCTATATCCTGCAATATCGGATTAAAACCCAGTCCATCTGTTTCAATGCCTGGCATTTTAGTGAAGGGGCTGGATTCAAGTAAAGTGAACAGTAAAAAACAAAAGCAAATCAAGCCTTGGGTGATAAGAGATATTTTTTTTAATTTACTACCATTAGTTCGTTCTGGTGTCATTCCAGTGCTTGACACTGGAATCCAGTTTTTATTACACTGCCATTTGATGTACTCATTTGCAATTAAATTGTCTGGATCCAAGTAGTCAAGCACTGGGATGACAGAAGGTATATAAATATCCATTAGTAATAAATACATGACAAGCACTAAGGTCCAAAGCAACATAGACCCTTCTTTATTTCCCCAAACACCACAAATCTTATAGATTAAAGGTTTTGTTGTGTGTGAGTGGTAATATACGTTTTCAAGTGAGAAATCATTTTTAATGTGGCAGTAGATCAAAATAGCCATTGATGCTGACACACAAAAAAATATGGCAGAGGAGACGAATCGGTAAGAACTAAACGGTAGAAACAAATACGTTAAAGATAACAAACAGGCTACCAATAACAATATATTCCCAAATTCAGGCATAAGATTCATATAATGATATTACTAATAATAAATTGGGAGTTAAAGTTTTAATATAGGAACAAAGTTAATCTTCAATTATATTAATAGTAAGTAAAAATTAAGCATTAAGCTTTTATACTTTATATTATATAACATTAATAAGGTAAAGTGGCAAAACAACATGCTGAACCAATAATTGAAAAAAATCTCTATACTATTTTAGGATTCAAAGATGTAGAAGATTTAGAACATAAGACAAGTAAGTCCGTTAACAAAAAAATTTGGCAGCTATTTATTGATTGCTTTACAAAGGAAATAGATTATGTAGCAACTAAGCAAGTTGTAAAAAACGTTGTTTGTAATATTGCCAAAAGTGCCCAAGGCAATGCTTTTACTGAAGCTGAAAGCTTAATCTTAAACGAAAAACAAGATAATAAAAAGAGAGAAAGAGCGATTAAAAAAGCTACTAGTATTTTAAAAAAAATCAATCCAGAAAAAGCCTTCAATGAACTTTCAGTAATAAAAAAACAAGCCGAAGATTTTTTACAAACCGATTTTTATAAGGCGCAGAGCAAACCACTGCCAGGATTTGCTACATCTGGTGCACAGCTTTTTGCGGAAACTTTGAAATATATAGAAACACTAGAAAAATTATCAGAAGTTAAAAAGGAAGATTTAACTAAGAGTTTCCTATTAAATTATATTAGTTCACTGAACAAAAAGTATCCTAAATCACAAGGTAAAAGGGAAGATGCTATACGAATACTATCAAGCGATGAGTTGAAGAATTTTTATAATAAAGGTGTAGAGGAAGGAATACTACAACCGCTGGTATCATATAAAGAATGCAGAAATCTGTATGATAAAATGAGCCAAACAAAGGATGAATGTATAATCAAAAAAGAAGAACATGAGAAAGCAAGTAAGTCAATAACCAGTATAATTAGTGACATAAAAAAATGTAGAGAAGCAGTCCTTAGTTGCAAAAATTTTCAGAGCTCCTACATAAAGGAAAAAGCAGAACACCCATTTAGAGGCACCTCATGTCAAAAAATGATTGATATATATCAAGAGAGAATTGCTGGATATCAGGAAAAAATTCGTCAAAACCTAAACCAAATAAGAGCAATATTAAAAGATACGCCGCAAGATGTGGAAAAATTTAAGGAAATAATCAATTGTGTGCATGAAGCAGAGCAGTATGATGAAATTTTTGATTCGGCTTTAATTTGTTTATCGAACATACAGAATAAGCTAGATATTCAACCAGAAAATCCCCTAACAGAACTCAGAGCTTCACAAATCAACGTTGAAATTGAGCTAACTAGGCTCTGTGAACAAAATATTAGAGTAAGCATGTGAGTGCTTCAACAAAATTCAAAAAACCAATAAAGACCTCATAAGTCTTATCAAAATAGGAGATTTCTAATAGTGGCAAATACCATGTATTTCTTTCAATTTGCCACTACCTAAATCACACATTGTCTTCCAGAAGGAAAATTTTTGTTCCACTGGCAACCACCTCATGTATAGCTTTACTTTCATAATAAGAAAAATGGCAAAAGCAATTTTAGATCTACTCTAATAAAAGCCTATTTTCCTTGAAACTAAAATAGCTACTAAATGTGATAATAATATGATCTATTAATTCTATTCCTATGCTTTTGCAAGCTTCTGCAAGCTGTCTAGTGAGAAACATATCGCTACTTGAAGGCTGTATATCTCCACTTGGGTGATTGTGGGATATTACAATCGATGTTGAGCCAATCAAAAGAGCGCGTCTTATGATCTCTCTAACGTAAATAGGAGTTTGATCTACTGTACCAAAGTTCTGCAGATCTTCCGCTATTAGACGATATCTTTTATTCATATAGATGACGCGAAAATTTTCTTTATTAAGGCTTCCTATACTTACTTTTAAATAATCAAGCAAATTTTCCCAGTTATTGATTATAGGTAGGTCCTTTATTTCTTCTCGTGCAGAACGAACAAAAGCCTGTTTCACACAAAAGATAGCAGATATGGCTGCATTATTAACTCCTTCAATATTTTGCAGTGCTTCTAAATCGGCATTAAAAACTTTATTTAAACTGCCCAAATTTTCTATCAAACTCTTTGCTACTGGCTTTACATCGATTCTACTATATGCTGAATATAAAATGTGTTCTAAAATCTCATAATCAAGCAATGATTGTCCGTTATCTAAAATAATTCTCTCTCTTAGGCGCTTTCTATGACCTTTTTTGTAATCTTTCATTATTCATGAATTGCTTATCTCTTATAATAAGAAATTGAATTTTTAAGTAAAATATTTAATAAAACACATGAAGCATAATTGTAAATTTTTGAAGACAGCAAATGAAAGTAGCCCCTCTCTTGTCATCCCCTGCTCCCTCCTTCTTGTCATTCAAGTAGCCTCATCCCAGTGTCCCTTCTATATATCATCCCAGTGCTCCTTCTATGTCATCCCAGTGCTCCTTCTATGTCATCCCAGTGCTCCTTCTATGTCATCCCAGTGCTCCTTCTATGTCATCCCAGTGCTTGACACTGGTTTCTTACCAACAAAAACCTAGCATAACTTTTGTGCTCAAAAAATTTCCAGCATCAAGTGCTGGCCTGAAGCTTTAGCTGTAAATGTTAAGAAATTTACCAAGCGAAAAAAAAAGGCAAAAAAATCCCCGTGTAACGAGTTTTGACCCTATAATAATGTAAATTGGCGCTGTAATAATGTGCTAACGCTTAAAATAAGCGCGTTTTGGCTGAATGTAGAAAAAATAAAAAAGACATGCAGCCGCTATAATTTTTATGTAATTTGCCAATAAATATCTGAGTTTTTTACTGAATTTTTGTTGTTGAACCCGCGCGGATCGAAAACAAGGATAAATACTCTTATTGTCATAATAAGGGGGCTGGCGCAGTTTGTCAAGGAAGTTTTATGCGAGAGATCTATTGAAATGCTCGTGCAAAATCATACTATTAATTAGTACACTATAAATTTAAAATTATAAATATGTTAAGCAAATTAGTAACTTTGCTATTAATTTTTATATTTCCTTTTTACTCATACTCATATCAGTTTAGAACCAAAGCAAAGCAAGCAATTGTCTTAGATTTAGCTTCAGACTCGTTCATTTTTGAACACAATTCCAGGGAAAAAATGGCCCCATCTTCAATGAGTAAGTTAATGACTTTATATGTAGCTTTTGACTATCTAAAAGCTGGAATAATAAAAATGGAAGATAAATTTCGAGTAAGTAGAAAAGCATGGGAAAGGAAAGGCTCTTCTATGTTTTTGAAAGAAGGTCAATTTGTTACGGTAAAAGAACTACTTGAAGGAATTACAATTGCCTCAGGTAATGATGCATGCATAGCGCTAGCCGAGGGTATCGCAGGATCAGAAGAGAATTTTGTTGCTGAAATGAATGAAGTTGCACAAGATTTAAATCTTAATGATAGTCATTTTGTTAACTCAAGCGGGTGGCCAGATGAAAACCATTTTATGAGCGCAAAAGACTTGGTAACACTGGCAAAAAGGATTTTTACTGATTTTCCTGAATACTATGATCTATTCTCTGAACAATATTTGACATATAACGATATTGTACAAAAAAATAAAAATCTTTTACTTTTCCATGATATTGGAGTTGATGGTCTAAAGACAGGTCATACAAGTGCTGGTGGTTATGGAATTATAGTATCTGCAAAACGGAACGATAGGAGAATTTTTGCTGTTGTGAATGGTTTGGACACCGAGAAAGAGCGAATAGAGGAAGCAAAAAGACTAATACAATATTCCTTAAATCATTTTAATACCAAGAAAATATTTGCTAAGGATAGCGTAGTTGAAGAAATAAATATTGTTTATGGAAAAGATAAAAAGGTGCCCGTTACAGTTGCAAACGATGTTACCATAACTTATAACCGCAGATTACATGATAAAATTAAAGTGCGTATTGAGTATAAAGATATGGTACCCGCACCAATTAAAAAAGGTCAAGAAGTGGGCAAAATTTTTGTAGAAATACCTGGTACTGAGCAACAAACTATACCTGTTTATGCAGCAAATGATGTGCAGAAATTGAGCTATATAAAAAAAATTTTTAGAAAGTTGTTTTAATCAGCAAATGTAAGTTAAGGAGACCTGAAATACTAATCTACTTTCAACCTCTCAGCATGTAAACTGCGTGGTAAAGATTCCAACTCTTTTGCAGCAGTGAGTTCTTTATTTTTTGCATGTATACCAAGCTTATTGAATTCTCGGGCAGCAGGAAACACTCTTGCCTCAAGCGAACCAGCAGTTTTATTGTAATGATCAACAGCACTTTTTAAGCTTCTGCGTAAATTATCAAAATTTTCGCCCATTGTGCAGATTCGCTCATATAAAATATGGCCTAGTTCACTTATTTTCTTTGCATTTTCAGCTATCATCTCTTGCTTCCATCCATAGGCTACTGCCCTAAGTAGCGCGATTAAAGTGATTGGTGTTGCAATAATTACTTTTTTTTCTATTCCAATTTCTATCAAAGCTGGTTCACATTCTAGTGCTGCACTGAAAACCCCTTCTCCTGTTAAAAAAAGTACCACAAGCTCTGGCGTATTTTCAAATTGGTTCCAATATTCCTTTCTGCCTAGATCATTTATATGTTTTTTTATTGCCAGAGAATGATTCTTCAATTTTTCCTTTTGTATCTGTAAATCATTTTGCGACATAGCATCCATGTAAGAATCAAGTGGTACTTTAGCATCTATTATTATTTGCTTTCCTGATGGCATTTTTATTATCAAATCAGGACGCAACAAATTGTCCTCATTTTTATCAATTACTGAAGCTTGAGTCAAAAAATCGCAATATTCAATCATTCCCGCCATTTCTACTACTCTTTTTAGCTGCATTTCACCCCATTTTCCCCTAATGTGAGGCTTCCTCAGGGCGTTAGCAAGGCTAGAAGTTTGACTCATTAATGCTCCAATTTGCTCCCTTAAACCTTCATAGGCCCCTACCCTCTCCTTCTCTAGGTCACGTATTTCACTATCGAATTTTTCTAACTTTTCTTTTATTGGAGTGACAACTTCGTTGATCGTTGCTTGCCTTTTTTTGAAATCACTTTCTGTTTCTTTTAGCTTACTATCGATTACTTCCTTCGCTAAATTCAGAAAATTATTGTTGTTTACCTGCAAAGCATCAAGAGAGAGAGCTTTAAAAGTGTTTGTAAGCCTCTCCTCTGCTTTTGTCAGTAATTCTATTTCCTTTTTCTTTTCCTCACGCTCTTTTTGTAGAATTACTTCAAGCTCTGCTTTTTTGACTTTCAACCCAACTATCTCTTCATCCTTATTCAGTAAAGTTCGCTTTGCCTCTTGAAGCTCACGCTCTAATTTAAGTTCAAGATTTGCTTTCTCCTCACTTAGCTTTCTATTCTTTTTTACGACGAAAAAGAGAAATAACAGTAAAAAAAGAAAATTTAACCCGAGAACTATAGAATTGAGAAGCATCAGAATACAGAAAAAACCGCACTCACAATACTATCTAATTTTTCTATATATAAAAAAGAAAAAAGAGAATCAAATGAGGTACTCTTTTGTGAAGGATTTGGTTTACTAATTAATAATCGCCTACACTTGGATTAGTGACATAATGTCTTTTTATTAAAAATCTTATATAATAGTTATTTTTATCATATCAAATAGCACATATATTAACAACTCGATTTTACTCTCATTGCTTACTATTTACCACATTACAACACTTACAAACCGGTTATTTCATTAAAAACTTAGCTTCAGCCCAGCCAAAAGCACATACCCGGAGTTATTACTTTCGATTTCAGGTTCTTTGGTACTAAATTTTACAATATCGAAGTAGTATGAAGTGCCAAGAGCTAATGGATATTCAAGACTGAAAGCCTGTGATGTTAATTCGTTTGTACCTTTGCCTACAATATCCCTGCTACTACTAAAATATGTTAAGCTCACTTTACGAGAATCAGAATGATAAGCAACACCTGCATTTATATAATTCATATTACTTGTTTCAGGACTACGTTTCTCACCAGATTTACCGCCATTACCGTACGAAAAAATGCAATCAAGTTCAAAAAGTTTTAGCTTCAAGCCAAAATTCCAGTGTAGCAATTGATTACGGCATTTATAATTTTCAGAAGTACCATCCGAGCAATCAGTTAAATTTTCTCTTGCAAACTCACCAGTAAAAGCAGTAGTAAAATTTATTTCATCTGATAAGCCATTTTTATAGGAAAGACCAGCGGCTATTAGATTGTTATATTGCAAATTATTTTTTCCTGGAACATAACTGAGTCCAAGTTGAAAGTTATAGATTTCAGGAGAAATATAGTTTATCGTTGGTTGTTTTAACTTCAGCTCTAGTCCATTATAGTCGCTGTAAATATTGGGTTTTACCCAAAATACCTCATCTTTATCATACCCAGGATCATTATCTTTTTTTTCATTACCGCGCAAATTTGAGTAATTTGTCCAATGACCATTTATTCCTCCGGCAGCTGTGTAAATTTTTGAAGTGTTAATTAACATACTCTGACTAACTAAACTTCCTTTACCATATTCAATTGATCCAAATTCCTGGTTCTTTATGATAAAATACCACTTCTCCATTTCTAACTTTTCTATGTCTAGTGCCTTTAAGTTTGCAATACCAGAAACTCCTACCTTAACATTAAACCCCATTTGTGTATTTGGATAAACTTGCTGCAAATAAAGAAAGCGCAGGTCTGAATAGCTTGAGGTCTTGTCTTTTGTAGAGCTAAAAGAATCTTTATTGAAAGCGTAGCCAAATCTTAAATCTACTTTTCCATCTAGTTCTACATAAAACATCTCCTTATCCAGAATTACCCTAGCGTTAGCACTTCCTCCCACAAGTAATGATAAAAATAGTGTGATTAGTAACCTCATAGGTAAGCTTAAATTCTTAATATAAGCTTAACAGAAATAAAAAACAATCCTTATATTGTGTAGAACTTAGATACTACAAACCAATTAATGACAAAAGCGTTTAAGCATTCTTCACACTATGTTTTTGAATTATATTTCCATAAATAATTGATATGCTTGATAGTTTTCGCTTTAATAACTGCTTGTTAATGGAAGAATGTATACGATTAACTATTTTAGATGTGTTATTTGCATCACAGTTCATCAAAATAAAAAGTACCTTATTCTCATCAATACATCCTAAAAAATCATCACTACGGCAATTTTTATAAAAATGTTCTATGATAATTTTTAGTGTATCATTTTCCTTATTACAACTGCTGTTTAAACCTATTATTCCTATAACTGCATTAATTTGATATTCAAAGGCAAAATTCAATATGACATATAACTCCAAAATCGTTGAATCATTGTCTGGTATATCAAACAAGTTGTGTTTTTTATATTTCTTACCCATCAGATATTTATCCCTAAACATTGCTAGCTTATGAAACAGGCTAATGTCACGTATCAATAGCTCATAATTAATCTTGCTATTAGTAAATTGCGTTGTGCGAAAAACTTTTACCTTTGTTTTTATATCTTCTCCTTTAGCGTCGATTAAAGAAAAGCCTATCACTTTTGGCAATATATCGGGCAAATCGCGCCCATCTTCAGTATACTCCAAATAGCTTTTCATATCTTCAGCTGCTCTTGCACTTAAAATATTGATTAACGGCTTATTAAGTAAATTCCCTTCTTCACATTTTAATAAATTCCTTGCTGCTTGATTGAGTCCCAAGATTAACACGTTTTTTTTCTCATTATCCTGAGAAACAGATATCACAGCATCATCTTTCCTTCTTGCCGTTATAAAATCTTCCATGCTTTCATTCTATAAAATGTATTTACCAGTATAATAAAGTTGTATTAAGATTTATTTACCTATTGATATACTTAATCAAGTATAGGCAAGCATAACATAACCAGCTATTTCTAAGTGATGATAAAGGAAGCAAAATTACAAATGTAATTTTGCTTGTTTTCTTTAATACCTTCATCACAACAACTGATTTTGCTGTATTGGATTAGATGGTTGAATATAACCTAAACTACTGTGACACGATTCTTCGTATGACGGTGGTGATGAACACGATTCCTCGTATGAAGGTAGTAGTTCCTCAAGCGGTGCTGAAGGTTGTACTTTTTCATAATTGTCAGAAGGAAAATTGTCTGATTCTTTATTATTAGTTGCCTTATCCATACATTTACTGGTTGCTCTATATAGTCTTGTATTTCTTTTGTAAAACTATGATTTAGATAACAACTTGTTAAGTAAGCTACACCTGCTACTGTGAGTGCTAATGATGCAAAAACTAAAGGTGAAGCTCCTATACACCTAAAAACCTTTACTTTATACATACTCATATGAGCAGGTGGGTCAATGGTTGTTGCTAAAAAAATAAAAAAACCAAGTGAAAAAAATATTAACAAGCAAATTCCACCCAATGAACAAGATCCTAACGCTACTTCTTTTAATGATTTTTCGTTTTTCTTTTTATTATTAAGGCTTCGATACATTTTATTAACGTTAGTATTGCTAATATAATCTTCTAGTTCTTTTAAAATTTGAGTCTTTAACTCTTCAATCTCATTATCTATTAACGAATAGTATTTTTTATACCGCTGCTTCAATTGAACGTCTAATACTGATTTACCACCATTGAGAAGATTTAAAATGTCTTTTTTGCATAACTCAATCTCCTGAGAAATTTTAGAATCGTTTTGTTCTTTTATATCTTGATCCATTTTAGCCTGTAGTTTTTGACCAAAATCTTTAAATACAGTTCTGCAAGAAAGGTATTTTAATATAATAGGTAAAGCCAGCTCATTTCCCTTACTAAGCAAAGATAAAAGATTCAAAGCGAAAGAATTAGGTACTGCTTCTCTTGGTAGAATTAAGTGAAATCTTGGAGAGTAGACCGGCGGAACTTCCCCAGTCAGTCTCTCGCAAAACTGTACGTAAATCTCTCGATTTATACAGCTTCCATTATTCAGCCTTTTGACCTAACCCTAATGTCCAGTGGTAGAAAGTCTTTGGATTCTCTTCTTTTATTTTTCCTAGAAGTTGCCTTGCTAGTCTTTTTCCAAGTTTCGGATATTTCTTTCTTGTCCACTTTTCTAGATGTTGCTCTACATTGTTAAGAGGTTTATACACCTCCGATTGGTAAAACCTGCCATAGTACTGATACTAGCCTCTTACTATTAGATTGTATATTAAATCAAAGTTGCAACGCTATAATGAGCAAGCTGTCAATTGGATTGATAGAAATCGTAGGAATCTCGGTACACTCCTTGCTTAAAAAATGTAGTACGAACGGTAGGGGGACCTAAAAGATCGAATCACAATCCTGTACATCATTTATATTGTTATTTGATTATAATTTATAGGTGCAAAAATGGCTAGAACAGTTTTTATGGGTATTGATGTTTCAAAAGAGACACTTGATATTTCAATCAACAATAAACATCAGCGTATAGAAAATGCAGAAAAAGCTATATCTGAGTTTATAAAGTCAAAAATAGTTAATATATTTGTTGAATTATGTGTAAACAGGCGGTTATGAAAAACTTGTCGTAAAATTGTTACAAGAACATAGTATAGTTGTTCATAGAGCTCACCCAAACCGGGTATATGCGTTTGCGAAAGCTTGTAACCATTTTGCAAAAACAGACAAATTAGATGCAAAATTGCTAGAAAAGTATGCTGAATTTATCACAAAAAACGATGAGGTAGTAGAATGTATAGTTTCACAAAAACAAGAAGAACTAAAAGAACTAAGAGCAATTGAGCGTAATCTAAGCGATGCAAATATGTGTCGTTTACATAATGTGACAGGAAAAGCCAGAAAATATATAGTAAAGCAGATAGAATTTGCCAAAAAACAATTAGAGCAAGTTAGGCAAGACATAGAAGACATAATAGACTCTGACCCTGGTTTGAAGGAAAAAAGCAAACTTCTAACTAGCTATAAAGGTATTGGACGCAAAATTGCGAGTATCCTACTCATAGAAGTACCTGAGCTTGGTAGATTAGATAATAAAGAAATAGCCTGTCTAATTGGAGTTGCACCAAAAACTAATGAAAGCGGAAGAGGTAAGCAAAGCTCAAATCATAGGTGGCAGGTTTTATGCTCGAAAAGCATTATACATGTCTGCTGTGGTCGCAATGCGTCATAACAGGAAAATGAAAGCTCTTTATCAGTGCTTAGTTGCTTCTGGCAAAGCCGCTAAAGTTGCATTAGTTGCTGTCATAAGAAAAATCATTATTTGTTTAAATGCCATGGTAAAAAACAATAGTTTTTATCTTGACGCTTAAGACGGTAGATTCCAGTACTGGAATGACAGGAGCAGAAACTGGAATGACAAGAAATCTAATATTTTCACATTTCCTGAACAATGCTTATTTGTGTGATTCATATAGGTTATTACAATAAAAATGTAAGATCAAATAGAAATTTGTACTTGTGATAGTTTATATACCTTATTACAATTATGGTGGGAAGTATATCAACAATAAAAGCCGCAAGTAAATGGACTCTAAAGTTAAGCTACGCCTGAATTGGGTAAACCTATATAAAAAATTAGGTCATGCAGGAAGAGTATGTCAGCACTATAATATTTCACGCTTTACCTTACGCAAATGGTGTAAACGTTACAAGGAGTTTGGTGAAAAAGGATTAGAAAATCTTAGTAGCAGGCCTAAAACCTCACCTTTACAAAAAACCAATATATCTAGTGATCAACTTATTCTCCACTTAAGAAAAACTAGAAAATTAGGAGCAAGACGTATTCAAACTGAATTGAAACGTTTACATGATCTCTCTTTTTCATTGGCTACTATACACAAAGTTTTCAAAAAATATGATGTAAGTCTTTTACGTATTAAACGTCATTACCGCAAACAAATAAAGCGTTACAACTGTAAAGTACCAGGAGAGCGTATACAGATGGATGTATGCAAAATAGCTTCTGGACTTTATCAGTATACCGCTATAGATGATTGTACACGTTATAAAGTTGTTACATTGTACCCAAGACGTACTGCAGAAAACACTCTAGATTTTCTTGAACAACTAAGAGAAAAAATGCCATTTCATTGTCAAAGAATTCAAACCGATAGAGGACAGGAATTTTTTGCTTATGGGGTACAAGAATATTTGAAAAAATGGAAAATCAAATTTCGTCCTATCAAGCCATTTTCCCCGCATTTAAACGGTAAAGTGGAAAGAGCTCAGCGTACAGATTTAGATGAATTTTACAGTAGTGTTAACATCAAGGATCCTGACCTACAAATTAAACTCAGAGATTGGGAAAACCATTATAATAGACAACGTCCTCATAGCTCTCTTCAAGGAAAAACTCCATGGGAAAAATATAAAGAGCTAGAAAGTACAATTCCTTGTTTAAGTGAAGTGCAAAAAAATTACATTCCGTCAAAGGAGCCTTTTGTCATGCAAAATTACAAGCATGATCAAAGATTAAAGTCAATTCAAAAACACAACGTTACTTAACTATTTAAAATTCAGACTTAATCTGACAAATCAGTTGTTATGACCTATATGAATCACACAGATAAAATTAAGCAACTTGACCAGCAGAAGTAACTCCTCTCAGGCTCTTATTATCCGTAGGTTCTATAGTAATGCTGTTAAGTGAAGATATTGGCCGCTGTGACTTTTTCAAATTGCTATTTTCCCATTGTATAAATCTTTGTATTTGATCGTCATAATGATTCAGTTTATATTTCAGCTCAATGAGTAACCCTTCTCTGTCTAGTGATAGATTTACAGTCTTCTGAACACCTAGAGATGTCACTCTCATATTTTCCAAATTTCTTCTTTTAGGTGATATACACTGACCCTTCACTGAGCCTGATAAAGTACAATCTTGCAACTCTGAGACTTGCTGCTGATTATCCATTTTTCTCCTTTTAGTTTTTGTACTCTCTGTGTCTAGAAAACTTTTGTTTTCTAGCAGTAACTCTTCACTTGATACTGAAGAAGAACTTTCGCTATTTTTTTCTACATAAAGCTCTTTTAAAATTGAGACACCCTTAGCATTCAAATCAGATTTTTCAAATTGTAAGAGCGATTCTCTTTTTTCTATCTCATTTCTTAAATATGTTAACTTGTCTTCACCTTCAGTAAATAATTCTTGTATAGCATTTACAGTTCCTAAAGTGTCAGGATGATTTACTCCTATCACTTTCTCCTGTAATTCTTGCAATTGTTGGAGTTCTTGTAATGCTTTTTCCTTATCCCCTAAGCAGCTATGTAAAACAGCTATATAAAACTTCACAGATAGTACGTTAGGATGATTATCTAAAAATCCATAATTTTTTTGTAGCTTCAGTACTTCCTCAAAATATCGCAATGTTTTTTCTCTTAATTCCCTCTGAATGACTTTTTCTACTTCTATTTCAACAAAATAAGGAGCAGGTTGTAAGTACTGACTACCTTCTTGATTTATTAGAACATCTTGTAGATTCCTAAATAAAGCTTGTATACTCAATTCACGAGGTAAATCCTCTTTATGTGATAACTCTCCTTCATTTATAGTTACTTTTTTTCTTTCTTGAACCATAAAGAAATATGCTAGGGCATAGATATATTTTGTATCTAAATTATAAAGTTCATACATCTCGGAAGGATAAAGATAAGGATCATCATCGGAGTAAAAATCACCTAGTTTAAGGAAAATTTCATCTCTCAGTCGTCTTACATAGTACAAAGTTGTAAATGCATCAGTATATCTTTTTTGCATCACAAATACTTCAGCTATAATAACTGCTATATCTAGATGTTCTTCCATAAGTTCCATGATGTCTTCTCCATATAAACTATTGACTATAAAGTTATTGTATTTAACGTATGACAATGCTTCTTTATAATTTTTTTGTTTGAGATAAGTAGAAAGTATTTTTTTATCCAAAGTAAGAGAAGGAAATGTATCATTTACCTTCTCGAGTTTTTTTAAATCCAGAAAGATTTTTAACGCTCTATCATATAGTCCCAAACCAGCTTGCGCGCAGGCAAACTCATATTTAATTAATCTTGAATATCTATCATCTACAGCAAGTAATTGATATAATTGTGACGTGAGATTGATAACTTTTTTATACTCATGTAACTCATTTAAGCTACTCAAAACTAAACAAGGAAAATTCTTATTTTCTTCTATTAGATAGTCATATTTTTGACTATGATCAAACAAGGATAAGAGATGAACTACATCTAAAAATCCTCCTTCAGCTTCAGATACCAGTTCTATGACACAACTTAATATGTGTTTTTCCTCATCTATGCTAAGCCATGAACGCACTACTTTTTTGACCGATTCATGCATAATGTAAACCTTGTATTTATCTGATCCTTCTACATAAATTATGGAATACTGCTCTAGCAATTCGAAAATGGAGTATAGTCCATCCTCATATCTAATCCAGGTAAGAAATAAACTGGGATCAATTGCACTATGATCAAAATAAGCCATAATACTTAAAATTTTTAGAATTTTCTCTCCAGAACTCATCTTTTCTATTGTTTCCATCGAGATTAGTAATGTTATTTGCAATATTCTATCGTATTCATTTTGTCCAGTGTTTCGTGGAAATTTCTGATTAAACCTTTCGTATTCTATTAAATATTCAAAAATTCCAAATGCTTCGCTCAAAGAGCTTGATCCTTTGTTTTTAATACATGCTGCTGCTAGATTTATAGCCAATGGAAAACATTTTAGTTTTCTTATGAGCGCTTTTATTTGTTCATCTTGCGATCTATCTGCCATCTCTAAAATTATTTTGACAAGTTGTACAGCTTCTTTTTCTTCAAGAATATCTAAAGATACTTCTGCTATATCTTGATAATCTTGATCAGAAGAAGTAAACAGGCAATCAAAACCACCTCTTTGACCTCTGATCTTTAAAATCCTCTCTAGATCTTCTTTTTTAACTCCCTGAAAAAGGAATAGGCATTTTTTCTTTTCTTTATTTCCTACTCCTCCTTCCATAAACATGGCTAACCTATCTCGGGTAAAGGAAGCAAAAGAACTTTCTATGGATAATATATCTTGAGTACTCACCTCATAGGCATGAAGATAAGCTCCTTTGTTTTCTTCAACAAACTTTCTAGCTAATTGAGTTTTACCAATACCAGATGGACCTACTATTACTACCGCTCCCCCCTGCAATTTTGTATATATCTCATCTATTTGTTCTTGCCTTCCAGTGAATTCTTCTACTGGATCACATACATCCTGAAAATTCATTTTACCAAATAGAAATCCTAATTTTTTTACATTTGATAATCTTTTTATACTAGACCGAAAACTCCTAGATCTTGCTGCATTATCATGCTCTGATTCAAGTAGGTTGCTATAGTCTTGAGCGACTGTTTCAGCATGCTTTACAAATGCTTCTTTTACTTTTAGATAATAAGATAAATTTGGAATTGTTTTTAAATTGTTTTCCATCGAATATATAACATCACTATTTTTTCCAGCCCTTTCTATTATCTTTTTGCCTTTCCTTATTCCTTCTCCTTCAACTAAGTATCTCATATTCATATCTAAACTTTGTTTGCATCCTTGACAGAAAAGTAAGATATACTCGCTTAAAACGCTTACCTCTCGTTCAATATGAGATTTAATTTTTACTATAAGATCCTCAATTACTTTTTTGCTTGGCATTTGAATTTCTTCATTGACAATATAAAATACCTTCTCCACTTTAGCCTTAAAGTCTTGTAGGCCTAAAGCGTCTAAGGTATACACATAATTTTCAAGTTCTACGTTTGTGGTTTCTACTCTAATATATCTTGTCTCATATGTTCTTTTCGACTTTTCACCCATAAGGGAACGGCGATAACCATACTGACTAGATTTATCTTCACTTCTTTTTCTATAATATATAAAAGAGCCTTCACTTCCTTCTGCAATTCCGATATTTTCATATAAATCTTTAAGGTTATAACTTATTTCTCCATACTGCGCAGACACCTCTTGCAAATATGTATTTAGAACAAGGGTTTCAGCTATCCCTAGCTTGCTCAAATCTCCCTTGTATTCTTTCTGAATATAATATTCGATGATCTTATCTACAATGTCATCTGCTATCTTTGAAACATGATCAAAGCCTATTTTCTCAAACTGCATTTCAAAACTTTGAAAAATATTGCATCCAGCATCTACTAATATTTTTCTAAAGCCCAGTTTATATTCATTAAATGTTTCTATTAAGTCTGATAGATTAATAAAATTTTTTGTCGCTTTTATTACATTACCTGTTCTCAAAGATGCCCTCATACCAAACATTGCCAAGTCATCTGTATGTATTGAACATCCAAAAATACTCCGCACAGATCTATTAGTGTTCATTCCATCAAAAAATATTCTGTTCCCCTCTCTCAGCATACTCGCAAGCACATCATATATAATGATCCTCGTTTCAAATGATTGAATGAAACTCAGAACAAACTTCATCAAATTTGAATACTCTACTTGATAAAATTGATAATGATTACCTCCTTTGTAGGATAAGTGTATTTTATTACAGTATTTTTTCTCTTCATTGTATATAAGATCTTTTGAATCTTTCTGAGACACTATTATCGCTGTATTTAGTAGATCAGACATTGAATTTATTTCATGCTTTCCACCCCAAACTCCAGTAAGTTCCATGCACTTTAAGTATGTGTCAAATACAAATTCTTGAACTTGATTACGTTTTTTTATCTTATTAAGTTCAGTACAAATTTCCTTTACTGCATTTTCGTCAAAAAAATTGGGTTGGAGTTTACTAATATCAATATTATACTGCTTAATTTTTTCAGCACCGAATTCATGTTCAAACTCTTTTTTAAAGGTACCTCCTGTAAAATAACTTCCACTGTGACTCTCAAAAAGATCCATAATTTCAACCTTATTTTCAAATCTTCTTTGGCTGAAACATACTTCATCAGCAACCTCACAACGAAATGTCTTCGTTACTAATTGCTTCATTACACTATCTTCATAAATATTTGCATTACTTTGTATTAGCCTTTGAATTGAATGTACATCATAGTCGCTCGCAAATAATTCTTTAAACCTTTCATGAAAGGCATAATCATCAAATTTTACGGGAGTTAAGTAAGCTAAAGCAACAGACCAAAATAAGCAACTGCCATCTCCTGGTATATCAACTTCTTCATATGAAATAAGTGGTTGCAGTATCTTAGCGATATCTTTTCTGTTATTATCTTTAGCAATATCTATAGGAGTCTTTCCCTCTCCATCTAAAACATCAACTTGCGCTCCTATCTTTAGCAAAAATCTGACAATTGTTAACTCTCCCAGGCAAACAGCAATATGCAGCGGTGTATCACTGCATTGATTCACTCGAAAATTAACGTTTAGACTCGGATATACCTTAAAAAAACTTTTCAGCTTTTCAAGCTTTCTATCTTCTAGAATACTAGAATCCTCTATAATATTAGTAAACTCTCTTATTAATAGTGTCTCGCTCAAGATTGGCTCAAAATGGAAACCTCCTTTATTTATTATATGTATAGTATTTTTTTCATTATAATCTGTACTTACAGGTTTGGATGTTAACTCATCAATAAGATACCCTGACCATCCACATATATGAAGATCTTCAATAACATGCAGCTTAATATTATATTCATTACAAATCATACTTCCCTCAATTTCAGGCCTACCCCATATAGGAATCTGCAACGTACTTCCATACTTTAAATCAGTTAACGATAAAAACACGTCTTTATTGTCCCTCTGCATTTTTTCTATATCTTCAATACTGTATTCTATACCAATCAAATAAGTCTTCCATAATTCATCATCATTAATACCAGGCTCTGGGAGTATTACTGTAGAATCTTCACGGTTTCTAGCATCTGCTATAATCTTTTCTTTCATTTCTTGACTAATTAAAGCTTGCTTCCTACAAACTTCTCTCAAAGATTTCACAGTAAAGTTTGTTCCAGGATTTAATTGCTTAAGTCCCTGTGCAACTGCATCAAAGAAACAATCTCCTCCTCCAATTGCTTTTCCTATTGTAAAACCTTCTGGCAGCTTTAATATTTGCTGACTGCTAGATAGTAGTGTGTCTTCTTTTTGCATTCTTATTAACCTAGATTGATTATCTATTACTTGTTCCTTTGTATTTTCTTTACCTAACATAAAGCCCCCTATATTTTAATATTCATATTTTGATGATTTTGTCGTAAACCTCTTTTCTAAAGATTGGTTTCAACATTTGATTCTTATACAGCTGTACCAAAACAATTTGCTGTAGAAACCTTAAGTTAATTTCAAGTAACTTTGATTGCTGAGTAACAGTGTGCTTTTCTTTTGATTTCTTACTAAACTAGATATATTCTTAAAAAAGCCAGGATTGCTTTCTGAATGATGTACATAATACAATGCATCTGACTCAATACCCCATGTATTTATTATGTTAAACTCGACTATAGCTAAAGAAATCTAGCAGAACAAGAACTTTTTTCATGTTTTAATATTTTTTTAAAACTAAAGCCAGTGCTTGTAAAAACACGTCTATTCTTTTACTACAATGTACTTTTTCTATTTCTAAATACTAATTTAACAAAAACTAAAACAATTTCACATATCACTACAACCATTTCCAGCAACCAATACTGCTACCCGTGAGAAGACTTTTCTTTGGGATGGATTGGTTTACCAAGCGATACATACGAACTTTTCTTTATATCAATTTATTACTTTATTTCTCTGTTTTTTTTTAAATTCCCCTAATGAAATTAAATAGCTTACTGTAAAATTAGCTTCCTTTTAAGTTCTTGTTATTCACAGATTCTACAGCAACACTATTAAATGAATATGCGGGCATCTCACTATTTATATTAACAATGCTTTCCGTTCTATCAGCAAGACCTTCAAATTGCATTGACATGTCAGATGGTGGATTCTGACTACCTTGAAGCAATTGTATATTTGATGCATTTTCTTCAAATGTTGCACTTATATTTTCTAATTTTCTTTTTTTAGGCTCGTTTAAATGCGCAGATCTCCTCTGTTTTCTTTCATGCAAAAAATTCTTGAGTTTAAGTTTCACATTAACTTCTTCTTGCACTAAAGAACAATATTCAATAAGGTGGCAAGCAATATCTGGGCGGCCAATGACAATGGTAAGAGCATAAAATAAAGGACTCATACCACCTTCGTCCTGTATATTTATATCAGCCCCTTTTTCTACAATGTATTCAACAATACCTGAGTGACCATATATGACAGCATAGTGCAAAGGACTCACATCTTTTTTATCCTGTTCATTTACATTAGCCCCCTTTCCTACAATGTATTCAACAATACCTGAGTGACCATATATGACAGCATAGTGCAAAGGACTCATACCATCTTTGTCCTTTTCATTTACATTAGCTCCCTCTTCTACAAGATAGTTAATAACATTTGAATAACCACGTATAGCAGCAAAGTGCAAAAGACTCACACTACCTTTGTTCCATGGATCTACCCTAGTTCTTTGCGTTATAAGGTACTTAATATTATCTAAGTGATCACACACGGTAACATAACATTCAAACCTCATATTATTTTTATCATGTAGATTTACATTCATACTCATCACCTTTTTCTTTATAAGGTATTTAGCAATATTTAATCTAACACTTTCAGCAGCATGGCAAAAAGGACTTATATAATCTTTATTCTGTAGATTTACATTGGCACCTTTTTCTACAAGGTGGATAACAATATCTAAACGACCATTTTGAGTAGCAAAGTACAAAGGAGTTATACCATTTCTATCACATGAACTTACATTGGCACCTTTTTCTACAAGACATTTAACAATATCTATATTACCACTGATAACAGCATAGTGCAAAGGACTCATATCATTTTTATCATGTAGATTTATATCAGCTCCCCCTTCCTCTACAAGGTATTTAACAATATCTAACCGATTCTCCTCAATAGCAAAATGTAAAGGCCCTGCACTTTCATCCTGTAGATTTACATTGGCCCCTTTTTCTACAAGATATTTAACAATATCTATATTACCACTGATAACAGCATAGTGTAAAGGAGCACCACCCTCTCCACTCAACTTATCAACCTCCCAATATTTATTGTCAATAAAATGCTTAACTACTTCTAATTGACCAGATAGAGTAGCCCAGTGTAAAGGGCTAAGGTCGCGATTACCTCCATCCAAATCACTTCCTTTCTCTATAAAGCATTTAACTATCTTTAAGTGACCATGCATGGCAGCACAGTCTAAAGGAGTAAATTTCATTTTATCAACAGCATTAACAATTTTACTTAATTTATTTGAATCTACTTTCTTTAATATACGTTTAATAACTTTCTCATTACCATCTTTGGCTAGTAAATGTAAGATAGTACTTCCATCATAAAGAGAATCAATAAATTCATTAACTAACCTGTAATATTTACTTGCATGACTCCAAACAGATATAGCGTGATTTGCATTTGTAAGGCAAAATGATGTCATAATCTCTCTTAAAATTTCTTCTTCTGTTCCTGCTTGTTCTTTCTCTAATCTTATTGTTTTTTGTACTCCCATATGAACTCTTGCTATTGATTCCTCTAACTCAATCACTGAGAACTTATCAAGTAGATTAAGTGCATCCAAAACCTTTTGCTGATCGTTTTCTGATTTCTTATGAAGAAAAATTTCTGCTGTATCAATTTTATCAGGACTCAAGTAAGCCATAGAGGCTAAAATATCATGCGATTGTTGTCCAACATCTTTTTCTTCTTTTATTTTACCAAAGTTGATTTGCAAAGTCGTAAATAATTCTGGAGAGATATCTTGTTTCTTCAGACGATCAAGATTTGATTCTTTCATTACTTTACATAGCATTCTAGGTATTGACTAATACTAATATTTTCTTCTTTAATGTATTTTGTTGCTTCTTTCAAAGCTAATGGAAAATAATTTAACACCTTTACTAAGTTTACCATCTCGTCAATCTGTAAGTGTGAGTTATCATCTATTCCTAAGGTTTTTTCAATAAACATCAAGGCTTCTGCTGAAGAAAATCCTTTATCCAAATTTATCTTTTCTATCTCTTCTTTCCAATCCTTATTGCGAGAAGTAATTAAGATGTAAGGCTGTTTTCCACCAAAAATGAAACCATAAGGCGGTAAAAATTTTTTAATCTCCTCATATTGATTGGCGTTGTCAAAAATAAAATAACTTTCCACATCTTGAAGTTTCTCATATACATTATCAACAATAGATTCAATTCTTTTCTTTTGAACATCATTGTAATCTACTTGCTCTCTACCTTCCATACCAGAATTTATTTTTTGTATACCTTGATAACCTTCTGTAGGAATTCCTAATTTTTTAGCTAAACTATAAAATGAATTTGAAAGAGTGCTACATGATTTGGCATTTATCCATATAACGTTACCTTTACTCTTTATATTATGTGCATAACTTTTAGCTAGTTCACTTTTTCCTACTCCATAGCCTCCATGAATTAAGACCATTCGTGGTATTTCTTCTTGTTTTTCAATGTCTAACTTCTCGTTTAACATCTTTAACATATTTCCTCTTTCTACAAAGAATTGTGGTAAATGGTCCAAATTAAAGAAAAACGGACGTACACTTTCCTCTTTTTTTGTTTGGAAATTCTTGATCTTTTCATACAGTTCTTCTATATCTTTTCTTTTCGTTGGATCGTTTCCATTAATCTCTTTTAATATATTATCAGCCAATTCTTTCTTTTTTTTCTCATTTAAAATATGCACATACTGTTCTTCTTTAGGTAAGTTAACAAGCCTATACTTTTTGTCTACCTCCCACCACTTTTCTAATTCCCATGTAAAAGGAAGTCTATATCCATATTTTTCAGCATTATCATGTTTCCTCAACTGATAATATTCAGTAGTATCATAATTTACTTTTTTTATTCCTACTCCTGTATATAATTCTGGGGTTATCCAAATTTTACCACTTTGCTTATCTTTCACTTTATATCCAGACTGAAATGCTTCTGACTTAAAAAGTTTCGCTGGTTTTTTTAAAACTTGCTTAGCAAATGTTCTCGCTTTTGATTCACCTAAAACAACACCTTTTGTTATAAGATCAACGGAAAGTTCTTCTTTATTATCTGAAATATAATTTATTACTCTAGATACAGCATCTATTGCTAATTTCTCAATCCCTCTCTCCCAAGAAAGGCTACTAACATCCATAATCCCAGTAAACTGCCCCTCAAATTTTTGAAAAATTTCCAAACTAGCATCTACTAAAATCTCTCTTGTGCTATCTCCTAAAGGCATAACTGTTGAAGAAACACTTTTTGCTCCTTTCTTATGCTCTTTTGCAGAAAGACAACCTATCATTTCAATTGCTTTATCAGGAATTATTCGCATACCTGGTGTAATAGCACTCTTTATAGTTGAATCAGCCAGACCTAATATTTTACCTGTTTTTTTTATTTTTGAACCTGGTTTTACTTCTTCAGAGTATTGAAATAGTTTTTTTTCGAATTCTTTAACAAAAGTCTTAACAAAAAAAGTTGCTCTTTTCACTATTTCATCATCTGTAAGACCTATATCCTCTACCGTTAACCTACAATCAACCAATGCACTATACCATGTACTACTGCTGCTTATAGATGAAGCTCTTGTTACTCTAGGACTATCTTGACTTCGTTCATGCTGAAGTTCTTCATCAGATAATCTGTCTTCATAATCAACTGTTGCTTCCATTATTGACTCATCAGGCAACACCTCTACACCAGGGCTAGATTCTTTATAATCTTCACAGTCCATTTGATTGTCTGTGACATCTTTCATTTCTGCTTCGAAATTTTGTCGAAAATAAACAGACTCACTGTCCAATTTTTTTTCACTAGCCATGGTTTTATAATAATAAAGTGACGTTTGCTGTACTGTCCCTCTTAAGATTGGTTGAAAATGAAGATCTCCTTGATTTACTATATGTATAGTGTCTTTTGTATAGTAAACTTTCTTACTAAGAATCTCGCTATTTAATATATCCTTTTGGTAACCTTCCCTATCAATAATGTGATGCATTATTACATTTTCTCCATCAGAATTAATAGCTGCTTCAATAAAATGCAACCTTACCTTATATACTATACAAATTATTCTTCCCTCAATCTCTGGTAGACCCCATATAGGTACATTTAATTTTAATCTATCTATTACTTTAGATCCTTTCTCAATATCATTTGCGGTAAACTCAATTCGTGAAATATAATAAGAAATACTTCTATATTCATTTTTTAAAGCTTTTTTAAGCCACGACGAGTCAATATCAAGTTGACTCTCTGCAAACAGCCTACAAATAAGTCTTAAAGATTTTACAGTAAAGCCCTTATGAGGTTTAAGCTGTTCAAGTCCCTGTGCAACTGCGTGAAAGAAACAATCTCCTCCTCCAATTGCTTCCCCTATTGTAAAACCTTCTGGCAAATCTAAATCAATCGTTACTTGTTGACTACTAGATGGTAGTGTATCTTTTTTTTGCTCTCTTATTAACTTAGATCGATTAACTGCTTGTTTAAAATAATTTACAGAATTCAATGTCTTTAACACAATACTCCCACATATTTATTACGTAAAATGCAACTTTATTATGACTAATAAAGATCTAACAAGGCAAGATTTTTTGCATGTTTTAGCATTTTATTATAGTTTGTATTTTTAAAACTAAACCAATACAGCCATTTCCAGAACCCAAAACCACTATTGTGAGAAGAGTTTGTTTTGGGATGGCATGGTCTACCAAATAACCAGTACGAACTTTTTTATATGGCAATTTCACTGTGCGCTAAAATCAGCTATATTAGCCCATTTCATCCATATCTACATACGAACTTTTTTGCCTAAGCTTATTGAAATAATTTAAATCTTCTATTTTTATAACCTTATTTTTACGCGGCTTGTTCTCACAAATATACGACCTTTTTTGCAATCTTAGGAAGAGTCAATAATTCAATTCTTTAGCTAGCATGGTATCTTCACTAAAATATTTTTTGAAAAAGTTAGTTGACTTATAAATAATTCTCTACTAATACTGGCATGTGTTTGTTTATTCTGCTGAAGTTGCTCCATACAGGTTTGCTGTAAAAACTTCAGCAGTTTCCGTACTCCTTTAAAGCATAATCCATCACGCTCTTAATAATAGTGATATCAAATATAGGTCTTAACTATTTTAATCTATAGTAAAATTAGCTCAAATTTGCAGTCATAAGCAACTTTTAACCTATCTACATACTCCATTGTTACTCACCATAAAAACTTAACAAAAATATGAGTAGTAAAAAGATTGTGTTGAAATTAGCTTGACCAATATTATATATTGTACATAATATATTCTATATCTAGGCTAGGAGGTAGTATGGATACAGAGTCAGTAAAATATGTTGTAGAATCTATCAGTGAACAAAAGCTAGGAGAGGAATTAAATACTGAGCCATGGCATTCAAAAATTGAGCGTAATAGCAATGAGGAACCAACACCTGAAGATGACATAACAGATTTAGATGATTATAGTTTGTTTGTTCAAGGAATAAGTAATCGTTCGGAATGTTATGACCTTGATCAGAGACATGAAACTAGGGAGGCTGTTGACACATGTGTAAAACATACATTGTCGTATCAGAGTAAAACTGATGATATTGATTTATATTGGAAAAATTACCCTATTAGTCCAAGAGACTCTGCTTTAATTAAGCTAGATCTACCACTGACTGAAAGTGAGAGAAGTCTAATTGATGAATTTCGTAAAGAGTTAAAAGATGTAGTAGCAAAAAATGATCAAGGTTATAGGGATAAGCATGAAAATTTTACAAACACTGCTTTAGAGCGTATAGAGTGCATAACAAATAAATATTTGCAAAAAGGGATAAGACTCAATTCAAAATATAACGATGATAAGTATACTATAACAAGTTTAATTTTTAAGGAAATAAGAAATATCCCTGATAGAATACGACAGCATAAGGGATTACCACCTTATGAGAGTTTATCAGACGATAGTGAGACTATAACAAGTTTAGTTTCTAAGGGAATAAGAGATATTCCTGCCTACGAGGGTGTATCAGATGATAAAAATATAGGTATTATACGCAATATCATGAGTAATTTACTATTAAAAGGTGGAAGAGTAAAATGCAGTTCCTTTTATGATGATAAGTTATTGTATGCAACTTATGGGTTCAGTTATGAGATTTTTGCAGAATGTGAAGAAATCGATAACAAGCTAAAAAGTGTAGCAGATGAAGGTATTATAAACAGTAGTGCCCAAGGCAAAGCTTTACACGTAGAAATGGATAATGGATATTTTTATGTAAAATATTCGCAAGATAGCACTGTTGAGGTTGCAAAAGTTATAAATAATCCAAAAGTGAAAGATTTAAGTTTTAGACATCATATATTTCATGTTGGAAAGAGTATAGTAAGAGTTGAAAATGTAGGAGGAAAAAGAAATTATACAGACGTTTTAGAAGGTGGCATTGAAATGTCTTTTACTACTGAAGTAGGAAAGATTAGTATTCATCTACGTTCTAGTGATAAAGACAACAATAAAATTGAAGTAAAGATAAGTGACGATGACAAGAAGAAACTTGATCAATTAAAAGATAAGGAAGAAATAGGAGAAAATTGCTTACTTGGTGGATATTCAGTACATGATGCGATTAAACGAGGATATTTTGAAAAACATGAAACACTACGTCAATCTTCTGAAAAAATTACCTTATCTAATGAAAAGAAAAAAAATAGTTGGTGTGAGATAGTAACAAATTCAAAACAGACAACAAGCCGTACTGTAGGGTAAATGCTAAACTGCTTGATTGTCTAAAGATCTTATATTACTCACCATAAAAACTTAACAAACGACATAAGTAGTAAAAAGATTATGGTTATTGACTTAATGTTACATATCACATACAATGTATCATATATCTTAGCTTAGAGGGATAAGTATGGGTGAGTCTACTGGGATAGTAAAATCTATTATCAATCTACTAAAACCAAAATCCAAACCAGAGCCATCTGATTTTGAATATGAATCAATTATAGAACATCTATCATCTAAAGAGCATTTATTAAATGAACTGATGAATGATATGTGGTACTCAGGAGATTTACCATCAGTTAGAAACTATAATGAACCATCATCTTTGATAGATAGCAAACTTGGATTAAGTGAACAGATTTGTGTTTGGTTTGCTCTAGATCATGATCTTACACCAAGTCAAAAAAATTTAAACAAAAAGTTACTTAGTGCTCTAAAATGTTTAGCTTCTAACTGTGGTTCATTTGATAATACTGAGCCCCTTGAAGAATTCTTACATGATAATAAAAACAATAAAGATTTAAAAGTAATTCTTAACCTCAGAAGAGGAGAATCTCAATCAACAGTATTGCATGCAATTGCAGGAGCAAACATTGGTGGATTTCGTCGCACAGGAAATCAGGCTATAGATTTACTCTTAGAAGCAGGCGCAGATCCTAACATACAAGATAATAAAGGAAAAACACCATTATACCTTGCTGCTGCCAAAGGTCACCACGATAATGCAAACTCTCTTCTTTTGAAAGGAGCTAAACCTAATATAACAAGTAGAAAGGGCAAAACTCCACAACAAATAGCAACTAATAAACTCTGCTATAATATAGAAGAATTATTTTTAACTGATAAACAGAAAAAGTTGAATAAGGAATTGTATGACTTACTTGTACTCGATTCAGACTGCACTAAAAATTTAAAGGAGTTTTTAAGTAAGCATAAAAGAGATTCAGACCTAAAAGTAGTGCTAAATATTAGGCAAGGAATTTATCTTGCTTGCTAAATTTTGACATTCTTCCTTTATTAGTGATTTGTCTCTCTTCCTTATTTCTTCTATCTCTATTATTTTTAACTCCGGCATATAGCTCCCATTCAACATGTCTGCTATTTCTCCTACTAGCCTCTCTATTCCATAGCAGGTCAGTTCTCTACTTTTTGTTATTCCTCCTTTTTCTCTCAGAAATTTACTCGCCCTTTCACTTTCTTTGCTATCACATAGACGATACTTTTCACTTTCCCAGATGTAATACATTGGTGTTGCACCATACTTATTCAGTTGATTAACTTCAGCTCCTGCTTTTACTAGCTCTTTTATTATTTCAACTCCTCCTATTTTGCATGCAGAGTGGAGTTGCGTACATCCAGTGACATATTGAGTGGCATTTACTTCTGCTCCTTCCCTTAGCAGCACTTTTACATTTTCTAAGCTTTTCGCAAATACTGCACAGTGTAGTGGTGTATAACCATTTTTATCTCTTGCATTTACCTCTGCCCCTTTTTTTATTAATAATCTCACTGTTTTGTAATCAGAGATTTCTACTGCTTGGTGCAATATCGTCTCTCCTTCTTCATTTCTTTTATTAATATCGTTACTTGATACTTCTTTAAAAAACTTACTCTTGCTAAAACTCATTTCATACCTCACAAAATTAGCTTTTCTAGCGCCAGACAAATTTCTTATATTTACCTGCTGCTATTCAAGTCATGTCCTTTTTAGCATGAGAAAGCAAGTCCTTTTCTTTTTATTTCATACACTTTAACCTTATATTAATATAATATATGAGAATCTAAATATAAGTACTTAACTTATTAGACATATTACTTGACTATTTTTCCAACTTCTGTGCAAATGTCTATGTTCGTGCCACTTCAGTACTCCTGGGTAAAATACTAAAATGTAATTTTCTAATTCATGTATCGAATCTTTTTGGTCTGAATCTAAATCGTTTTCATACTTAATATTGTGTTCTGCTAAACCATATTTTGTAATCTTCTGATCTGTATAGTTTTCTATTTTGTAGTGGTGAGTAACGCTAAACCTTTCTAAAATTGGCTTGTGTTTTAAACTCCAATGCTGCCCTGAAAGTTTATCGCTTCCCAATACAAATTTATTTCCTCTTTCTTCTACGCTACTAACTGGAAAGCACGTATTTATGTCTCCTAAATCCCAACTGTCTGATAATACTATCTGCGCTTTTGCAAATTTAATCGATGGTAATAAACTCTGTGGTAATGGATATAGTGCTTTTAAGTTGTACCACAAATGATCTCTTTCATAGATGCCTTTATAATCCCTTGTGTGAGGCTCGGTTTCTCCAAGGATTGCTACATCTAGGCGATATATATCATTGCTTAAAGCTCGTTCATAATGATCGCGTAGATAGTTTTCTATAATCCTAATAACTGGACCACTAGACCTGAAAAAATTTACTCTTCCAAACGATAATACTGGTCCATCTTTTTCAACTTTTCTACCTGAATAGTCTGACAATAAGCTGCCGAATAAACTTTCATCTAAAATAAACCTATCAACGTTATAGTGATCATTGAAAATCCTCATTAGCCTTGATCTTGCTGGTAATGATAGTTTTGCAAGTTCTACTACTGCATCTACGAAGAAGTCATTTGGTACCTCTTTTATCCCTACTTGCAACTCAAAAAAGTGTTTACCGGGTGGTTCTTCGATGATTGTAATGTCTTCTATATTTGCCCACTTGAGTGCTATTTTAAGTGATTTAGGTGTTCCTCGCAGTCTTTGAAATTTTACTCCTTCTATTACGGCTTTTCTTCTATCTTTTACCCAACGCAGTATCTCTTCTAAACCATATTCCTCAATCAACCACGGCAATATTTTTTCCCCTAGGCTAAATTTAAATCCTCTTATCCTGCTTGGATCAACTTTATAATCGATTGCATTAACCAGTGCTTGCTCTTGCTTTGTTGCGTTTGGCGGTAATAAACTTTTCATTTGTCTTTTCTTTCAAGTTGCTTTAATTTCCTTTATTTAGGTAGCTTATGAGTAACCAAGAGATCATTGCAGAAAAATAAAGATGTTCTTAATATCGAAAACACTCTCCATAATATTTGACCATATTATCCATACTTTAAAAAACAAGTTACAACTTCTGGAAGAAAATCAATACTTTCGTCTCCCTAACATTGGATCCAGTGAACCTTAAACCACTTATTGCACGCAATCCCCTCACTGGCACAAAACAAAAAAAATACGTTTTAAATCCTATCTAACTTGACGTGGCCAAGCACTGCACACTCATTCCCCAATACCACAACATCCTCTTTTGGTTCTATTAATTCTACGTTTTCTACACCCTCTACAAATAGATTCGCTATTATCCACGATCTTGTTACACTCCATCCCAGCCTTCTACTTTCTTCAAACTTCTTAATAAATTGCTTCTTGATTTCTTCCTCTGATATTATAGGACTTATGCTCATTCTGCTGTGAATATCTATTTCCGTAATATTGCAACCTATCACTGTTACTGTATCGGTTAAAACCCTTATATCATCTCTAGTAACCTGCTTTTTTACAATTTCTAGTAGCTCTTCTGACACTATGCCAGTTGTGGATAATTGTGTTGATAAGATTGAAATTTGTACTTTCCCTGGTATAGTTGATTCCACTAGTGCATCTTTTACTCTACTATCTGCTGACAGTGCATGATATCGATAGTGTTCTTTGCTTCCACACGTGCTTGAGCCCACTATTTTTGCTTTAATTCTTTTTCTAAATCGTTCATCATCTTCTTCTTTCTGCCTCTCTACTCCATAAAATTCAGCCAAATTATCAAGATCTTCTCCCCTTGCAAATTTCAGTAAATTACTCTTTACTGCTTCGTTCATCCTTTGTCTGAGCAAAAGTTCTCGCCAGGCTGCTACCTCCAGAATCTTTATCGCTGGATCGGATTCTACTAACGCTGAAAAGGTTTCATCTCTACACACTAACTCCTCCTTCATTCTGGAAAAGATTTCCTCATAGCTTAGTTTTTCAATAATATTAGATGTCTGCATTTCTAAACAACTATTCCACTAATACCTATGAATTTGCCTTCTGAAAGATACATACCTTCAAGTACAAGAGTCATTTTTCCTTCTTTAGCTTCAGCAATCTTTACTTTTTCTAACTTAAATCTCTTCTCAAATTTCCCCAGTGCTTCTGCTGTTGCTGCATAGATTTCCAAAGTTAAATCTCTATTTATTGGCTTATCTACTAATTCAAATAATCGAGAACCATAATCTCTTCTCATTACTCTACTGTTAATAGGAGTGGTCAGTATATCAATTATCGACTGCTTTAAGTGCTCTATTCCTTCTAACGCTTTTCCTGTTTTAGCATCCATACCCTTCATTTCTATTTTGCAAAAACGCTTTCACTGCCTTTTATTACTTTAAACCCACATATCTCCTACTCTTCCTACACTAAGACCATTTGCAAACACTGTTTTTGATCCTTCAGTTAATGCTCTTCCTTCACTAAAACTGTCTCCTTGTCTACATATTGACTTACCGTTTACAAAAACATTATTACTTCCGCTAATGCAGAAATGTGGTATAGCTTCTCCACAGTAGTCTCCTAACCTCACTATTCCTTTGTTCAATTTAAGTCGATCCTTTCTGCTTTCAGTTTTATTCCACTTTTTGTCATTTCTATCTCTGATTTTCCTACTTTGAAATTTAATTTATCCACTACAGAAATTTCAAGATTCTTGCTCTCTTTGTCATACAATAACTTTGTTCCATCTTGAAATACTAAACTGTTAATCATTTCACTATTCTCTGGAGCAGAATAATTTTGCTGATATATTCCAGCTAGTACTACTCCTAATGATAACTCTCCCAATGGTGACAATATTACTACCTGTTCATTTATGCTTGGTGGTAGCCAGCTTCTTTCCTCTCCTGCTCTAGAAGTTATCCATGGAAGAAAATCTGTTAAAAGTTCTCCTATCTTCACTCTTACTTTTGCTTTCTCATAATCTACTTCTTTTACAACTCCTATTCGTACAATATTTGCTAACTTTCTTTGCAGCTCTGAAATAGCAAAATTACTCTCTAACATTTTCTTCTATTATAATCGTATGTGGCTTAATCTTATTTTCTGTCCATATCGATTTACCTAAATGAAGCTGATGACTCCAATCAACCATCCACACCAAATATGCATCTAATTCGGGTCTAAATCCGTCAATTTCTGCAGAGATAAATTCTCCTGGTGAAACATTTTTTATATTCCATGTATTTTTGTTTACAACTTTTGCCACCTCGGCAGCTAATGTTCTGACAATAAGAGGAGCATTTTCGATTGTGCTATCAACTACTATTCTAGCTTCAAATCTTGCTTTCAGAGCTAATTCTTCTGTTCCTGGATCTTTTCCTTGCTCTAGACTTGATAATTCTATAAATACTGCCGGTGCTACTAATTCTTTCCTTATTGCTGGATATACTTCGCATGTTTGTATCGCAGAAATTTCTTTCTTCAGCGTGGTACAAATTTTATCATGTAAATCTTTCAAATTCATCCTTTATAGCTCAATTCACGTTCAAAAAATTTTGTAAACACTTTCTCAACCTCATAATTAACAAGATTTCCTATTATCCTTGAAGCCTCAGGTTCGAGTGGCAATTTAACTTCCTTTATTGGCAATGCTGCTCTTCCTTCACGTTTAAACATACCGCTATTTCCTTTTGGCATAACTGCTGCAAATCCTCCTATAAACTCATGCTTTCCTACTTTCGATCCTCTTCTTGTTTTTTGTATCTTGCCAATTGTCGATGCTCTAATGTCATAGAGATTTGCTCTAATCAACACGTCTAATCTGCTAGTTTTCGCCTTAAAAATTCTTAATCTCTTTCTTATCAAACTTAATTTTATCTGCTTTTCCTCACTGATTTCCTTAGCTGCTTGCGCTTTTAACCATAGTGCCGTTTTGTTTAATGCCTTTACCGTTGCTAATTCTACTTTTCTTCTTTTAGCATTTACATTTTCTATTACCTCAACTTCTATATGAACAGACATTTTACACCCCATACGCTTTTATTTTCCACGTTATTCCAGACTTGTCTCTAAGTGGCGGTGAGTGTACTTTATATCTTCGATCACCTATAACAAAAACATCTCCTACTATTGGCCTTAACACATCAAACGCACTTACTTCTAACGCTAAAGTTTCTTCCACAAATTGTCCTTCACCAATCTCGTATAATTTATCTGGCTGTTGCTTTAATACTTGTACCATGTATGACTTATCCTTTGATTTATACAAAGCCACTTCTCCTAAATGGGCAAAACAATCTTTTAGTAATCTCTTAATATTCTCTTGCATTCTTTCATAAGTATGCTAATAAGGTATATACTAGTAGAGTCCTCTTGTGCCTCACCAACTTGTAGTTACTCTACCAGTATTGTTATGCTGCAACGACTTTTACTAATGTTCCTGGTCTGTGGCACACTGGCAGAGGATTTGACTGTGTATGTAAATCAGTTCCTCTATCAAACCTCCTTGGCTCTTGTTTTGCATATAGTGGCTGTCCAAGGGTATTTACTGTCTCATTAAAGTCTGCTGGTGCAAAATATGTTGTAAATGTACTTGCTGTTCCTACTGGAAAACAGTGCCCTGTATCTCTTTCTATAAATCTTCTCACGGTTCCTTCAGGATCAGTTGCTTGCCCTCTATATTCCTCAAATGTGATTCCACAGAACGTAAACCCTGACCTCATATCATTCCGAAGCGCTGCTCCTTCTTGCCATCTTTCATATGCTTCTTTTACTTTAGTATGAGAAGTAAGTGCATCAAAAAACTCAGGGCTTACTAAAGCATGAATCCCGGTCATATATTCACCACTTAAGTTGTCTTCAATATGCCGCAATACTTCCAGACACTTACGTTTTACATCTGTTGTTGCTGTTCCAAGGGCAAAATTTACTACTTTTGGTGTTATTTTAAATTCGTTGTACAGATTTAATAATTCTGACCCATCAGCATCTAAAATTATTCCTTTCAGCGCTCCCATACGCAAATGCTCCAACGTTATTGCATGTTTATTTCTCATTAGCTGCAAATGGTCAGTTATTACATCTGCCAGCGCTTTCAGTTCACTCTCTGATCCAAATGCCCTTATTCCTTGTACTTCTTCTGGTAACACCACATCATCATGAGGAATATGAGGAATGGTAAATGTCCTTACCTTTCTTTTACCACGTTTTCCTACTGTTGCTGGTGCCCCTGGTACTTGCGTTGGTAGTAGACTTAAAACTCCATTATGTTCTTCTATTGTAATATGTCTAAATCTTACTGACCTACTTGGAAACAAATTTAGATTTTCAACTCGTCCATAATTTATCGGCAATATATTCATCGCATTTGTTAGTGCCGTCATGCTAAATGCTGTATTTGTAAATGGATTTTGCATTCTTTTTCCCCCTTATTAATTTAAGTTACACTCCCTTGCGGACAATGATCCCTCGTCCTTCAAGTTGCTTTATTGCTTCAGCTTTCTGTTCTTCAGTGATATTTGCTGGCCACACAACTGCATGATCTGCTAGTATTGCACCACGAGTAATAATTACTGCTTTGGCATTTTCTGTCGCATTTACATCACTTACTATTGCACCTATTGCTGTTTGTGTGCCATCTGTTCCAGCAGGATTAAGTACTCTAATAAAACCATCTTCCGTCTTTTTGGCAACTACTGCACCAAGCTTAAGATTTTGACCTTTAGCTACTGTTATTTGGTCTCTTGAATATAGGTTGGACACTTCATATTTCAGAAGATCGCCTAAATTATTTCCTTCAGTTATACTTATCATGTCTTTTTCTCTCCTTTTTTTATTTTTTTTACCGCCGTGTTTATAACTGCTATACACTGCGGTTATTACCTTATAATTAGCCATTATGGCGCATTTTGGACACTTATTTACCGCAGAGCACTATATATGGCGGTTATAAAATTTAAATGCACCGACTTTTCGCTACCTGTGTCATCAAATCTTCCTGCGAATTCTGTGGTATTGCACTCAGTATCTCTGTCTTCTTCGTTCTCTCTGCAAGTAATTCCATTAAAACCTCCCTTGCTTGCTCAACACTTACGCCCTGCTCAATAAATTCTCCTATTTTCTCTGGCATTCGTGATAAGTTACATAAACGTATTAATTCAACAACTTCAGTACGATACTTAGTTAAATTATCAGTTTCTAGGTCAGTTGTAGTTTGTTTATTCATAGTATTTTCTCCTTTGTTAATAAATTCAAAAAATGTTGTAACTCCATCTGCAAGACCTATTTCTACTGCTTTCTCGCCAAAATATAGACCTGCTTCTGTTGATCGAATCTTTTCAATTGAAAGACCTCTGTTTCTTGCTATTAGCTGCACAAACATTTCATATAGTCGGTCTACTTCTTTTTGTAAGCTTTCCAGACTTTCAGACGTCATTGGCTCATGTGGATTTAAATCATTCTTTCTCTTGCCTGCAAAAATAGTTGTGTATTTTATTCCTTGCTTTTCATCAAAACCGCTTTGGTCAATGTGACTTGCAATAACACCTATACTTCCAACACCAGAGGTTCTACACACAAAAACCTTTTCAGCGCTAGAGGCTATAGCGTACGCAGCAGAATATGCATCATCATTTGCTATTGCAATAATTCTCTTTTTTGCTCTTGATTCATAAATAAAATCAGCTAGGTCAAAGACACCGTTTACTTCCCCTCCTGGACTGTCTATGTCAAGTAGAATCGTCTCTATGCTTTTATCTTCTAAAGCACTCTCTATCTCTTCATGAATATTTTCATACGAAGTCATGTCTAAAATATGATCAAAAGCTTCTGTTTTTTTTGTCAAAACTCCATAAATACGTATTATTGCTATTCCTTTTGGATTTATATGAAAATGCTTTAAATTCTTAAAGATAGGTTGTTTGCTGTTATATAATGATAGTAGTTCAAAACTTCTTCTCTCTACCATTATTGGTTTATTTATCCACATCACCTTCCTCCCCTTATTGTATTTTATGGCACATTAACGTCACAATCGAAACAAAGTCCAAAAGAATTAGCTCGCTTTTGATCTTCTGCTATTTCTTGGTCAATTTCTTCTACATCATAACCCATTTCTGATACTACTTCCGATCGACTCTTAAATCCATTCCTTACTGCCATTTGCTGTGCTTGCTGGTCTTTCAGTGGATCCACCCAATCAAATCCCTGTGGTATCCATTTTACTTCTTCTTTCGCTGCTTTTACTACTTTTTCATCTATACTCAGTTCTCCACAAAGCACTGCTAACTCTAGCCATCTATTCCATACTGGTCTGCAAAACTGGAATACCATAATGTTGTGTTGCAGCATAGCGCATCTACGACGAAACTCTATTAATCCAGCTCTGATTGATGAATAATTAACACCTGTTAAATCTCCTGTTAGCTGCTCATATGTTATTCCTGTACCTATTGCTATTGCCCTCAGTTGCTGTCTTATAAACGCTTCATAACTTCCTCCAACATCAGATGGTTCCGAAAATTTGATGTCTTCTCCTGGGTCTAAAAGCTGCATTGTTCCAGGTTCTAGGCCAGATAGTGCTACTCCTTGCTCACTTGCTTCACCTTCTCCCATGATATTTGCTTCAGGATCGAGCCTTGTAATAAACCCTGCAAACATTGCTGCAGTTTTCTTTCTTACCAGCTCTGCATCATCGTATTGATCAAGCTCATAAAGCTTCAGCAGTATATTAGAAAGCCAAGGTTCCCCTCTAATTTGTCCAGGTCTTAAAGGTTTATAGATATGTAAAACATCATTTGCTGGTACTCTAACTGATTCTCCAAACGAGCTTTCTCCTGGATGTTCTCTAAATAAGTAATATGCCTCTCTTTGCCCAAGCCTGTTAAACTCAATGCCATTACGGATTATGTTACCATTTGCTAAAGTTTGATTTGTTTTATTATCTAAATGTTCAGATTCAAGTACTTGTAATTGCAGAGGTACACACAGACCATCTTCAGGTTTTCGGATCCGCAGACGTACAAAACATTCTCCTCCCTCTATCATACTTCTGCATACTAGAGCTTGTAATCCATAAAAATCACTTATTCCACAGCTATCTGCTTCATCTGTCCATTTTAGCCATAATTCTTGTACTTTTTTGCGAAATTCTCCATCTCTTGCTTTTGATTGTGGTTTTATTCCTGTTCCAATAGAGTTACTTACTATCGTATCAATTATATTTGCTGCATATGGATTTTTTCTCACCATATCACGTGATCTACTACGCAGGTGCTCAAGGCTTTGAGAAAGCAAATTATTTATGCTTCCCGCTTCTCCTTGCCAATACATTACCCTTCTTCCTGAGCCCGCTGCATCCCATGCTAAACTTTTTATCTTTGGTTTGCTAAATAATTGCTTGAACGATTTTAACAGCATTACTTTTCCTTATCTGAAACTTTGGATAACTCAGCCTCTAGCTCTTCTATTGTTGGCAAGGCTGTCTTTACATTCTCTGGTAGATTTTCAGTAATTTTATATTCTGCCAACCCTATCGGTTTATTTATGTCTTTCAGTGTATACTTAGCTAGCACGTTATCCTTTGACTTGCATAAAATTAATCCTATAGATGGTTGATCTGTCTCGTGCTTTAGTAAATCATCAACGGCTGAAAGATAAAAATTCATTTTACCTGCATATTCTGGCTTGAAATCTTTGTCTTTTAGCTCAATTACTACAAAGCAACGTAACTTTAAATGGTAAAACAATAAATCAATATAGAAGTCTTTATTTCCAACATCTAAGTGAAATTGCCTACCTACAAATGCAAATCCTTCCCCTAGCTCAAGCAAAAACTTCTCTACATGGCCTACAAGACCTTTTTCCACTTCTCTTTCATGAGCGTCATCTCCTATACTCAAAAAATCAAAAATATATGGATCTTTTAATGTATAATGTGCTAAATCTGACTGGGGAGAAGGTAACTTATCTTTGAAGTTAGTAACAGCTTTTCCTTGACGTTTGTGCAATTCACGTTCGATTTGCATCACCATTATACTACGTGACCAACCGTGCTCTATAGCTTTTTGAAAATAAAATAGTCTTTCTTTTGGATCTTTTACTTTATCTAAAATAACTACAATATGAAACCAAGGCAATTGTGCAGCAACCTGCTGCGTAAATTCAGTATCTTGATATTCTGCAGCAAATTGACGCATATAAGTAAGATTCCTAGCACTAAATCCCTTCATTTCTGGAAATGCGCTTCTCAAATCCTTACTTAGCTGATCTATGATTTTAGCACCCCAACCATGTTCTTTTTGGCGCCTTAAGATCTCTGTACCAATATAGTGATAAAGCACAATGAGTTTGCTATTTACTGCTAGTGCTGCTTTATAACGACTAGTAGCAATCTGTTCTTTGAGCTGCTCTAAAAATTCTGTATATTCTTTTGCTATAATTTTTGTCATACGGTTCCTTTTAACGATTTTTATCATTATATGATCCCTTTACTCGTTGAAAAAACAATCTTTCTCTTCGGTTTCATTCCAACAATCTTTAGCTCAGCTTTAATACGTTGTCTTAAGTTTAGTAAATCATTTATCTGAACTTCAGCATATCTCACTACATGGTCACCATATGCAATTGATACTACTCGCTCTCCGTTTTGCAGCTTCTTTATCGCTTCTTCGACTTGAACTAAATACTCTTCGTTATACATTTTCCAGCCACTTACTCTGTCTTACTTTCTTAGGTTTTTTACTTTCTATTTTTCCACTTAAACTATTCCATTTACTCTCTGGCCAACGATCAATCCCAAGTGCTATTGATGCTGCTCTTGCGTAAATTCGGCAATCTAGTACTTCATTTCTTTCTCTTACCTTTTGCCACTCTTGTTTGGTATAACCTTTTACTACTTTGCTGACTAATTGCTCTGCCGTTAGCTGCTTAAAATATTCAGGTGCATACTCCGGAAAATGACAATATCCTGCTGACACTTTTTCTTTTTCCCCGTTTTTTAAAACATTAAGTAGTTGAAAAAGCTCTGATTTTAATATCGATACTCCTACTGGCCAGAGCTTTATTCCTCTTTTTAGCTTTTGACCACCAACTGTTATATCAACTCTACTTGGGCTGCTAAGTGGTACTAATGCTTTATTTACACCTTTTACTGCCATTACTCTTCCAGAGCCTTGATGACCTCTTACCCAATTGTATACTTCTTGTGTCGCATACCCAGCATCAACCGCCATCATACTTATCATGTATTCAAGACCATTTTCACCGATAAAATGATGATTGAGGAGCTCCGAAAGTTTTCCCCATACTTCTCCTCCTCCAGTATCACCTTCAAATACCTGGTAGTCTATTGACCAACTTTCACGACTTTTTCCCCATGCTACAACTTCCACCTCTAGACGATCTTTTTGGACATCTACTCCTGCAGTAAGTACCACTTCTCTCCTTGGTACTGTGCCAATCTGAAAAAATTCTCTCCTGTTAAATAATTGCTTCCAGTCTGGTACTTCTCCTTTATCTACCCAGGTTTCTCCAAGTGTAGTATTTATCCAAACCTTCAGTAATTGTTCACTTTCTTTTGCATGAAGAAAATCTTCTACTGCTTGAGTCCAGCTATACCAGCCTACTGGACTATAAAGACTTGAAAGATGAAATCCTTTTTTCTCACCTTTTACTCTATTAGTAGGCCTCCATTCTCCACGCTCAAGCATCTCTGTCTTTTGATGATTTTCTATCTTTTCACCACATTCTATACATATATAGTGTGCTGTATTTGGATTTTTATCTTCCCATTTTATTTGTGACCATTTTAATATTTGGTAATAATTACAATGCGGACATGGTACAAAAAAATATCTCTTATCTGTTGCTTCAAATTCTTTCTCAATTCTGCTTATTCCATGAATCGTTGGCGTTGATACTAAAAAGATCTTTCGCCGTGCAAATGTATTGGTACGAGCTATGCTGAGCAGTACTGGATCTCCTTCTCCTCCTGAGTCTCCTGGATATGCATCTATTTCATCAAGAAAGAGGTATTTTACTGGCATAGAGCGAAGTCCTACACTGCTATTTGCACCTGTTATTACTACAATTCCACCTGGAAATTCCTTACTTTGTACAGTATTCCCTGAATCTCTTGATCTTGGGTCTTTTACTTTACTTTTTAAACATGGTGTACTTTCAATCAGTGGCGCAAATCTTCCTTTTGACCAACGTTTTCCCATTTCAACTGTTGGCTGTACTACTAGCATTGGCCCTGGTGTTTGATCGATGATATAGCCTATCCAATTGTTACCAGCTTCTGTTCCCCCAATCTGCGCTCCTTTCATGAATACTACTTTTTCTGCAGGTGAAGAAGGAGAAAGTGAATCCATGATTTCTTTTAAATAAGGAGTTCTCTCTGTTCTCCATTTTCCTGGCTCTGATGCTGCAGTTGGCGCTAAAACTCGATACTCATTCGCCCACTCTGATACTTTAAGTAGTGGATCTGGCTTTAATCCTGAATAAAAACTGGCACTGTAGATCATTATACTCCACTCAAACAACTGTTGTGTAAACTTTCTACTTCAACACTATCAATTTCTGATCTGACACTTTCTGTTCCTTTTTGCCCTTCTAATTCCATAAACATCTTTTTCTGAAATTCGTTTTCTATATATCTTTTGCTCATCTCACTTACCATTATTGCTATAATAAGCGCAAATACCCATGTTATTGTTGTAAAAATGATTGCACTGCTTATTGCTGTTACCGTTAAACCTATATATGCTGCCATTGCTACTGCGCTAACTGTAATACAGATGCACATAATATTATTATGTTTTTTCATTCTTTTATCTGCTATTTCTCTCTGTGCTATATATTTATTATGAAGGGTTGGAAAGTTAACAACGGTATCTCTGCAGAGTAACGCTCCATTTTTTTCATTAAATAAAACTTTAAGTAATTCTAAATTATTTGACTTGATTGCTAAGTGCAGAACAGGTGTATAATTTGCTCCTTTTTTCAGCAATAACTTTACTACATGTAAATGCCCTTTTTCCGCAGCAAGGTAAATCGGTGATAGACCTTTATTATTTACAATATCAATATTGATTTCTTCCTTTAAAATAGATTCTACAATCTCAATTTCTCCTCTTTGTGCAGCTAAATGGAGTAGACTATTCTTTTCAGAACCGTATTTATTACTCATCAAAGCCTTCTTTATCTCAGGTTTAGCGTAATCAAATGGTGTCTTGCCGCTATCGTCTTTTACCAGAGGGTCTATATCTTCTCGCGTTAGTAAAACTTCTATTGTTTTCAGTCTTTCAGCATAATGTAGTGGTGTTTTATTGGTTCTGTCGCATCTATAAATTGTGGTACAAGAAGATCGTTAAACTGGGATTATGGGAGTTATAGAGCAATTAGCATAGCAAAATTCTAAAAAGTAGAAACATTATCATTAGCCCCGATAATTTGTCTTTTTTGAATCATACGAATATTTTCTATGCCGGTAATGGTAATCTTTGCGGAGTGGAAGCTCTTAAAACCAAGCATTGGCTTTATTCGTTTTTTGATAAATCTATGATCTTGTTCGACAATATTATTTAGATATTTTATTTGAAAAACCATGATTCTACAATCTTCAGAAATTTCTGTATTCAAATCATCAAGAGCAGCAGTATTACTGCCGCTTTTATCAATTACTACTTTCTCAGGCAGGTTATTCTCTCTAAAGGCTTTACGAAAGAACGCAAGTGCCGCAGACTTGTCTCTACGAGCACACAACAGAAAGTCTACAGTATTACCAAGACTATCTAGTGCTCTGTATAGATAAACCCATTTGCCGTTTAATTTAACGTAGGTCTCGTCCATTCTCCAGCTACTGCCAACCTGCTTCTTCCTTTTCCTTACCGCTTCATCTATCAGTGGCACAAATCTGATAACCCACCTTTGTAACGTAGCATGATCAATTTTTGCTCCCCTTATACTCAGCATTTCTTCCAAATCTCGATAGCTCAAAGAGAATCTACATTTCATATATACAGATAACATTATTATCTCTGCTGAAAAGCTAAATCCTTTGAAATATGGCAATAATTTTGAACTAATACGAAACATCTTTGCTTTTTTTTTAGATGATCATATCACTTCTTTTCTACTTTCCTACAAATGTTACATACCAGGATTTATAGATGCGACAGAACCCTCAACATTAAATAGGTTTTTTTGCTGCGGAGGTAAACTAAACCTAATACTCTCTATTATGTCATCAGCGGATTCGATAAGCTTAGCACCGTTTTTAATTAAATAATTACTACCACTACAGCGTGAATCTAGAGGGAAACCAGAAACTGCAAATACCTCTCTCCCTTGATTTAAAGCAAAATCTGCTGTTATTAGAGAGCCAGAACGTTTCGATGCTTCAATCACTACAACACCCAGCGATAGACCAGATATAATTCGATTCCTTTGAGGAAAATACTGAGGTTTTGGTTTAGTAGCAAATGGAAGCTCAGTCATTACTAATCCGCCATTTTCAGTAATTTTTTTGTATAGATCAAAATTTTCTCTTGGGTATACTACGTCAATTCCGCTTGCTGTAACAGCAATAGTGGGGTAATTTTTGTATATTACACTGTTTGCTGCAGTATCAATCCCTCTTGCAAGCCCAGAAATTATGATGAAACCAGCTTGGCTTAAATCGAGTGCCAACTTATTGGCAAAATTTCTTCCATTCATTGAAGAATTACGTCCACCGATTATTGCAATTATCTCACGACTTAATAATGATACATCACCAAGTGTAGTTATTACAGGAGGAAAACCAGAGATATTCCTTAAAATGTCAGGGTAATCTGGATCACATGCTGGTGTTATTTTAGCTCCAATTTTTTCTGCATTCTTAATTTCTTCTCGTGCATTTTGAATTCCATAATCCTTGTTAGTCAACTTATTAAGATATTTAAGCACTTCATATAGCGACCCACATGCTCTAAGTATACTAAAGAACTTTACTGGTCCCACAGTTCTAGCCAAGCTTAGCCATATTTCTAATTCTTCGTTATTTAATTTATTTATCTTCATAAAAGGCTTGAATTTCTTATCAATTTAGTGTACCCAAGATAATGTAAATATACAGTGTTTTATGACGCATTTTGTTACAGATAAATGCATAAAATGTAAATATACAGACTGTGTGGAAGTATGTCCAGTTGACTGCTTTTATGAAGGTAAAAATATGCTCGTGATTAACCCAGATGAGTGTATTGATTGTGGAGTGTGTATACCTGAATGTCCAGTAGATGCAATTGTAACTGATGATTCCATAAAAGATATTCTAGAGCTAGATGAAGGCTTACTGAATAATGAACAAAAAATCTTTAAATCATTTTACAATATAAACGTAGAATATTCGCAAAAATGGCCAAACATTACAGCTAAAAAGCAACCCCTAGATACAGCAGAAGAGTATAAAGAAAAAAAGGATAAGACAGCTTATTTTGATGAAAATTTAGGGTCATAGAGTACAAAAATAGACTTACATTTTTTTGATTAAATAGACATTGAATTGTAAGCGTCTATTTCATCTGCCATAGACGATAATTGTGCACTCTCAAAACGGAGATTGTTTGCAATATCTATTAATTTCTCACTAATTTGTGAACGAGGTTCAGGCACTGGAAAGAAAACGTCACATCTAGCCTTGCATAGAGGTTTGTCTGTTTCATTGAACGCCTCTTCACAGTTTTTGTGGCAAATATGAGATAGGTTACGTGCCTGAAACGTTAATGAATTCGAGTTTTGTGTAGGTATAACCATAATATACTCCTAAATTAAAAAACTAACGCCACGGTAGCATTTATGTGTTAATAAAATTGTAATATTTATATCAGCATAATTACTTTCCAGATAAGTTTACTTTATTGAAAATTTCAGGAAAATATTGTACAATTACTCATGAACTTTGGTAAAACTTACGGCAAACGCTAATGTATCTTTCAGTAAAAAAACCTTACAGCATTTTGCTAAGCTAGTTGAGTTTACTAAGCAGCCCACTCAAGAATTAGCAGAAAGACTATTTAATAGATCATGAAATGGAACTATCTGTAGTTGCTGATCAATATGACATTGAAGGTGTAGAAACAGTTGATTACAAAGATGTAAAGTGGAAATCAAGTGGATTACAAAATTAAATTTTTAAAGAATATTACTGAAAAAGATCTTCCAGTTTTACTTGCAATCTGGTGTCTGATCATAAAGGAACCAGTTTGCATGACACCATCTGCAAGTTTCAATATCTGTACAGCTGTGGAATTTTTCAAAGCGTTTTTTCTATTGAAGATAAAAGTATCTTTTATATATGATATATAGCAAAATATTAGGGTGCTTATGGTTCCAAATATAGCAATTTTAAGTGGTGGATTTTCTTGCGAAAGAGAAATATCGCTTATGAGCGGAAAAGCAGTAAAGAAGGCGCTTGATAGCCTTTCATATAATGCAATAGAAATAGATGTTGATAGCAACATTGCTCAAAAGCTTAAAAAAACTAATCCCGCTCTTGCTTTTATTGCCCTACATGGACCTTATGGTGAAGATGGCTGTATTCAAGGTTTACTGGAGATTTTAGGTATAAAATATACACACTCAGAAGTTATGGCTTCGGCTGTTGCTATGAATAAAGTGATGTCAAAGCATATATTCCATTCTCTTAATATCGACACTCCAAGAGGCTATGTAATTAGTCGAGAAGATGTGCTAAAAAATAATATTAAAGTTGATTATCCGTACGTCTTAAAACCGATTAACGAAGGCTCAAGCATTGGAGTACACATGATTTTCTCACATGAGGATTACTTAGAGCTGAAAAATAATAGTTCTACTATAATGGAAAAGATGATCATAGAAGAATACATACCGGGTATAGAGTTACATACTGCTGTATTACTGAATGAAGCAATTGGCACTATGGAAATACGACCGAAAAATAAATTCTATGATTATGAAGCAAAGTATACAGATGGATTTGCAGAACATATATTTCCTGCTGAAATTCCTAACAACATATATAGAATAACCTTGGAACACGCGTTAAAAGTTCATCAATTTTTAGGATGTAAAACTGTTTCCCGCTCAGACTTCCGTTATAATCCCCAAAATAACACTTTAAAAATGCTTGAGGTTAATACACATCCTGGCTTTACTGAATTGTCGTTAGTACCAGAAATTGCAAAATTGACAAGAGGAATTGATTTTAATGAATTAGTCAAAATTATTGTCGAAGACAGTTTACACCACAGGAATATTAGAGATCAAGCCGATGTTGAACAATGTTACTAGAAGCCAAAGAAGTTTTTTGCGCAAGTGCGCTCTTGTTATTATCACTGCACTTTTTCTCACATTAGTACTTTATAGTTCACTTGATAAAATAACAAATCGATTCAATTACTACTTTACTTGGTGTAACAATCGCTTATCGAGCTTATTACTTAGCAATGGATTTTTAATCGACAAAGTAACCGTTACTGGAAACAAATTTACAAATGAAAAGGACATTCTAAGTTTAGTAGATAGAACGCAACCTATCATGTATGTATCACTCTCAAAACTAACAGATAATATACAATCTGTAAGCAAATGGATAAAATATGTAAAAATTTATAGAATTTTACCTAATACCTTACACATTGATGTAGATGAACATACACCTTTCGCTCTTTGGAAAGATGATAACAGAACTTCAGTAATTGATTCTGAAGGTAAAGTGATCGTAAATGACTACCCGATAGATAACCTCGTTGTAATTAAAGGACAAAATTCGTTATCAAATCTAAAATTCATTAAAGATATACTAGAGAGAAAAACTCAATTAAGTGATCATATTTCTTCTTGTATTTATGTAGGAAATAGAAGATGGAATATCATACTCGATGACAGTTCCACAGTAAAATTGCCTGAAGATAATCCTTATAGCGCATGGGATTATTTAAGCCACTTGCAAAATACAACCGACTTTACTTTTAGCAATTGGAGCATAATTGATATGCGTGTTGCTGATAAGATCTTTGTGAAGAAGTGATCTGCTCGGTGCTCCTTTTCATTTCATGCAAGTAGCCCTTTCTCTGTCATCCGAGTAGCTTAAAACTGGAATGGCTTTGTTGCACCACTCAAGGAAAGAACAGGCAGTTACTGATGGAATTTGTTATAAAATAGATATTTAGCCGACAAAGGAAAAATATGCCAATAAGAATGAAAGTCAGTAACTGCAATGAATATAACAAATTTCTTCAAGAAAGGGGAAATGTTTTTCATTATATCAACGATGCCATTGAAAATTGGTACGAAAATAGTCCAAAAGTAGCAGGTGGCAACAATGTCTACAGCGACAAAGTAGTGATTCTAATTCACATAATAACCTATCTATTCAGGATTGGTCTTAGGCAAACAGTGGGATTTATAGAGAAATATCTTGAGCAAATAGGGAAAATTTTGCAAATTATCAGCTATTCGCAGGCTTCAAGAAGGTTTAAAAAGCTTAATATCAAAATCAACGACTGCAGAGTTGATAAGAACGATATGGAAGATATTGAAATTGCTATAGATAGTACAGGTATCAGCATCTACAATAATATTCCAGGCCATAGTAAGGCAAATGGTACAGATAGAAAGTATCGCCGCTATGAGCAAACAAGAAAGCTACATGTAATGCTAGAGATAGGTAGTAAAAAAGTTATAGCTGCAAAATACAGTAGTGGAGTTTATTCCGACCACTATGGAGCCTGTGATCTTATTGAAAGAGTGGATACCAAGTATAACATAAGCACGATATATGCAGATAGGGCATATAATCGAAAGAAGTTATACAAACTGTGCGATGAGCTTGACATAAAGACAAGGATTCCTCCGCAAAATAATGCAGTAGAGCATCCAAAGTTGGATTATATGAATGAGAGAAATTCTACAATCAAGCTCATAAAGTCATATGATGAAGATGGTATGAAGAGGTGGAAAAAAGAGATAAATTATTGGAAGAGATCTTATATAGAAAGTTTTTTCTCGCGACTGAAGCAAATATTTGGATTTAGTTTTAGGAATAAATCTGAGATTAATCGTGAGAAGGAACTGCTACTCAAGTGTTATTTGCTTAACAAATTTACTGAAATAGGCATGGCTAAGTTTGATATAGCTTCATGAATTTATTATACATTACCCACTATCCGAAGAGCTGTGCAACAAAGCCCACTGGAATCCAGATTGCAAGTAATTGATTAGGTTGGGTAAGTATGGGTTTTGCATTATAGAAGGAAGCATTAACCATTACTAAACAAAAAGCCTTGATCTGGAGTAGAATGTTTTAAAACAGAAACATCACAAAGATCTCTCTTAGACTGAGAGTTTTCTTTAGCATGTTTGAGTCGTTTAAATATTTCAGTGTCTGTACCTATATTCTTCTTAGCATAAGCATATAAAAGATCTAATAACTTTCCACCAGCTTGAATAGCAATTTCAATAGTCGTATTTTCATTATTACCATCTGGAGAGTAGTTTAAGCTTGGTTTGAAACCATGTTTATTTTTTGATTCCAGTAATTCTTCTATCTCTACAAGCAATTCATCTAGCTTACCCTTATCCTTTTCATTTGATGCTTCTTTTACCTTTTGAAACAAATTATAATCCTGTCGCAATTTTTGAGAAAATTTTTCTTTGCCTTCTTTATTTTCCTTGTTAATAGATGCAGCTTTTATAGAATCAACATTAATATTTGGATCAGCAAGCAGAAGGTCAGCCACTTCGAAATGTCTACAATCTAGTGCGAATAACAAAGGAGTACTACCTTCCTTAGTTTTAACATTAACATCAGCCTTGTTCTTGAGAAGAAGTTTAACTATATCTACGTGACCATTTTTTGCTGCAAAATGTAAAGGAGCAAAACCTTCCTTATTCCTAGCATTAACATCAGCTTCACAATCCTTCACAAGAAATTTAACTACATTATTTTTACCTTCTCCTGCTGCAAAATGTAAAAGAGCAAAACCTTTCTTGGTCCTAGCATTAACATCAGCTTCACAATCCTTCACAAGAAATTTAACTATATCCAAATGACCCATGAGTGCTGCAAAATGTAAAGGAGTCACATCTTCCTTAGACTTAGCATTAACATCAAATTCACAATCCTTCACAAGAAATTTAACTATATCCAAATGACCCATGCGTACTGCAAGATGTAAAAAAGTAAAACCTTTCTTATTCCTAGCATCAATAATAGATTTTTTTTCCTTAACTAAATATTTAACTATTTTAAAACTAGCTTTAGAAAAAGCTAAAATGAATATTTCTAGTTCACTATATTGGGATATATCCATTTTTTTAAATTGGTTTATATTGTCTCTACATATTACACTCATTAACTCCTTATTTTTCTTTAATGGTTCCTTCTCCTGATCATTACCTTGGTTCTGTTCACGCTTTTCATTATGAGGCTTTTTGCTATTGTGTTTTCTATTAGTACTATCTTCTAAAGAAAGCTGTGGTTTTACCTTTTGAACTTGATGATATTTTTTAGCTTTCTTCTTTTTATTTTGATTATTTTCATTCTGAAGCTTGATAATATCATCATCTTTTCCTTCATGTTCTGAGCTTTGTGAAGACCTAGAACTTATATCACTCTCTAACACTGAATTTGTATACTTGTTCTTATCCAAGATCTGATTCTCTTCATGATACCCCTTAGCTCTCAATACATTCATAATCTCTTCAGCATACTCTTTTTTTCCTTCGTTTTGCAATTTTCTTGCTATAAGTTCTGCTTGCTCTATGTTTCCTTTCTCTATTAACTCTAGTGCCTTATTTCTCCATTCTTCAGGACTAGATTCTTCTTGCTCAATATTTACATTACCTTCTTCCCTTGGCTCTATTATTTTCAATAAATTACTCTCATCATCTATAATATATACACTATCAACAGCACGAGTAACTCCAACATACAGAGCGTTCATATAAAATTTATATTTCTCCAAAGACTTATCTTTCTTATCCTTATTTCTTGAAGTGTTAACTTCCCTTTCGTTATATGAATCACGAATTCTATTAATAGTATTATCTATCTCCCCCTCACTTTTATTTGGACATGCTATATTCCATATTTCATTATAAGCTTTACATGATGTAAACTTGTAAAGAATCACATTTTCAAATTCCAAGCCTTTGGCTTCATGTATATTAAACACAAGTGGAGTATCAAATAACTGACGTGCACTTTTTTTACTTTCATCATCCAGAGCTAAAACAGCACAATTTATAGATTCATTTACTTTTTTTGCTATTTCTTCTTTTTTATCATCAATAATAAAGCCAACGTTCCCTTTGTTCTTAGTCTCACTCTTCATGAGAAAAGCGTTGTCTACTGTTATTTTATCTTCTGAAGCAAAACAATAATTCTTAAGATGTAGTATACGATTGGCAAATTCAATAACTTGCTCGCTATTACGATAATTTTTCTCAAGGGTATAAAAAACTTCTGACCCTTGGTCAACTATATATCTATTTTGACAAAGAAAAGATTTTAACTTGGATAAAGAGAAAAAACTAGGATGTATTACTTGATTAACATCACCACATAGTAAAAAGTTACTCTTATTCTCATCTTTTAAACTCTTTAACACCAGATCTAATGTGCTCTCAGTTAAATCCTGAACTTCATCTACAACAATCGCATCATACATTCCTTCTGTAATGCACTTATTAGTAACAAGATTAGGATCATAATACTCTGAATCTTTTTCTATAAACTTCCTGTACTCTTTAAAAAAATCATAAACACTGTTCCTTTCGTCTACAGAAAACATAGATTGTCTGTCTCCTAATTTAGCATACCTATCTTTTCCATCTTCTCCTAATAAGCTTCTTCCACCTATCACAGCTGTAAATTCTTCGAATATTTTATCTCCGTCTTTTTTATACTTTTTAAATTTATCTTTTTTGCATATTTCGTTGAACCATAAAAAAAACTTACTTCTATTGATTGGCTTCTTTCTTTTTATATCTTCTGCTTGCTTTTCAAGAAACTCATGAAGAGATAAGAAATCAATTTCTTCTGGAGCAGCAATCTTGAACTCATCATCGTAGTATTCGTATTCAAGTAACTTTTTCGATTCTTTTACAAGATTTTCGGATTTGGTAATATATAGAATTTTTCCTCCCTCAAACTTCTCTTTTATCCTTTTTAGGCTCTCTAAAGCCACTGATGTCTTTCCACTTCCAGCAGCTCCATTGATAACTAAAGGTAATTTAACCCTTTCAACTATATCTTCTTGCTTTGCACTAAAAGTAATAAATTTACCGAGATAACTAACTTGTGGAGCATCTTCAATCTCCAATGTACTTACATTATCAGAAATTTCTTCATTGTTTTTATCTACTATTTCTATGTTTTTTATTTTTTCTCTATTTGTTAAAAATTTAGACTTATGATAATCATGATTCAGAATTACTTCTAAAATAACAAAAGCATCTTTGTTATCAATCTTTATACCTGTAAAGAGTAATCTGTCACTATCACTTAATTTAGCTCGAAAATATTCAATATTCCCATCACCTTTTATTAACTTTATATTCCCTTGGCTTGTACTGTTATTTTCCTCTAAATCTTTAATTATTTCATTAAACTTTCCCCTTAAAGGAGTTTTACCATTATCTAAAGCCTCATCATTAAACTTCTCATAAAACAATACAATACTCATAACTTCTCTTAATTACTTAATTATATTAAGAGTATAATAATATTATTAATATATCAATATTTCTATTATTATATTAACCTATATTATTTATTAATACGTAATTCTTATCTCATCATTAAATAAGTAATACTGCAAAGTTGTGGAATAAAAGTTAATGAATTTACTTTTTAGGCAGAGCTCTAATATTATAGATCTTTAATAGTATAATCTTCCCATTTGTCCACTCTGGGCCATGTACGATTAGTAGAAGAAAATAAATTTATACTCATTCAGTATTAAACAACTTAAGTAATTTGGTCACTTCCAGCACCCAAAACCAGTTAGTGTGAAAACATTTTTTTTAGAATCAATTGGTGTACCATATAAACTTTTCAATATAGTGATTTTGCTATACCATGAAATCAGCTATATTGGTTTACTTTCACTAAATTTACATATGAACCAATTTGCCTAACTTTGTTGCAATGATTTTAGGCTTCCATTTTTACAACCATATTTTTATAGGCTTGTTTTCATAAAGGTAGGTACTTTTTTTGCGTTTTTGGAAAAATGAACATTAAAGATTTTTATGATTCTAATTTGCAGTATGTTTCTGAAACTAAAGTGAATATTAATAATCCTATATAAAATATAAAAAAATACATAATTCTTGATTTTCTCATAGATATAGTTAATAATTAAGCTATATTATTTTAATAAAAAAGTTATGACTTTATGGTGGAAAAAGATATTAGCTGTAGAAAGTGATCCTAGACTTTTAATTGATATAGATAAACAAGCTAACTTAAAGAAAATGTTAGTTCTTTCTTTAAGGGAAGCTATAAATAAACCAGATGTTTCAATTGTTACAAACCTATACGAACATTTTACACAAAAATCTACTAGAAATAGGCGCGAGTACCCTGATTCACAATTCTCAATTATTCGGGAAATATATAAAAATGCCTTTATACTTGTAAGCAATGATATTGCCAAGCTCAATGAAAAAAATCTTAATCAGATCATTAGTAGAAAAGTAGGGCAGATCGAAACAATTTTGGCTATAGTCTCATTAATTGATAATAAACGACTGATAAAAAAAATGTTGAACTTAGTTGAAAAGAATATAAAAAACAATCCGGAAGGGCAGCAAGTTCTTTTAAAGAGTTTAGTTAATATACTAACATACTCGATAAAAAATGAGCGTCTTCAGACCATTAATTATATATGTACAGGACAGTTCTCTAAAAAAAATTTCTGTTCTGTTATTCAAGAAATATATATAAAAGCATTTGCAGATAGCAAAGTAGTAGAAGAGCTAGAAAATAAAATAGAAAAACAAGAAAAATCTGCTAAATATGAGTGGTGGATGGAGTTGAAAAAATATCTTGATTTCAATCAAAAGCTAAATGATTTACAAGAATTAAAAGAAATAGTAAATAAGTTTATTGAAGCTTCTGATTATCATAATAAGCTGTGCCAAGATGAAAATTATCCAGCTCTTTCTTATTATAATACAGAAATAGACTTGGAAAGGTTAGAGCAAATAACACGTAAGTTTATTAACGATTCTGGTCACATATCAGAAAAGGAGGTGTTAAAGCAAAAAAAGCTTCAAATACCTTTACCAGGGGAAAAGCAATTGGTAGAAAATTTGAGAAAATTAGAAAAAAGAATATCTACTTTCATTCAATCTGTTTATGAAAAAACTGCACATGATGAGCAATATCCAGGCTTTGTTCAGTCCCCTAAAAAGAAAGACTTTATGATACTAGCACAAATAATACATGAGTTGTTTCTTGAGAAAGATGATTTCGAATCTGTAGATAAGGAAGAATTACCTAGTCCATATTTAGAAAAAGTTAAAGAGAAATCATATATTAGAGGGGTGCTTAGCTATTTAACTTGCTTTGTTGCATAACTGTTTATAAAGAGCAAGGAGTGTTCAATTGTATTAAATAAGAGTCTGATATTAGTTTTCAATTCTTCTATCAGTTAATTCATTCCCGTCAGATTAAGTTGTGTTTAGCACAATCTGTTCCACTGTTCTTCATCTAAAATTTCCACACCCAATTCCATTGCTTTTTTATATTTTGAACCTGGATCTTCTCCTGCAATTAAATAGTCAGTTTTAGTAGAAAGGCTTGAACTGATCTTTGCCCCTAAAACTTTAGCTCTTACTTTTGCCTCCCCTCTACTCATAGCACGTAGCTTACCAGTAAACACTATAATTTTGTTATTCAAAAAAGAATCGCTAGAGTTGGAGCTCACGGGAAGAATTTGCAGATATGCAGTAAGATCATTTAACATTTTAATGTTACGTTCCTGAGAAAAAAACGATTTTAAAGATTCAGCTACTTTTTCTCCTATACCATCTATACCTACCAACTCAACATCATTTGATGACATCGAATTATACCAGTTATCATAAGATACATAATAATTTGCGAGCAATTCTGCTACAACTTGGCCGATAAATCTGATACCCAAAGAAAATATGAACCTATCTAGAGAGATTACTCTTCTGCTTTGTATAGCACTTAATAGATTAGCTATTGACTTCTCGCCCCAACCATGATGCTCTTTTAAGGAAAACTCTTTTAATCTTTCCTCTAAAATAAAAATGTCTGGAATTTGTCTTATTAGTTCCAGATCATAAAAAAACTTTATTTGTTTTTCACCAAGGCCAACAATGTCAAATGCATCTTTTGACACAAAATGTTTTAGTTTTTCTACTATTTGAGCCTTGCAATTAAATTCTTCAGGACATCTTACTGCAACTCCTTCAATCTGCACTTTACTACCACATTCAGGACATATGTCAGGAAACACAAATTCAGGCATATTTGCATGACGAGAACCTTCATCTACTTTGACAATTTGAGGAATTACATCTCCAGCTCTTTTAATTGTTACAACATCTCCTTCTCTTATATCTTTACGTTTTATCTCATCTTGGTTATGTAGACTTGCTCTGCTAACTAGCACTCCGCCAATATTAACTGGTACCAAATCTGCAACTGGAGTTAAAACCCCCGTTCTACCCACCTGTATAAATATTTTATTTAACTTTGTCTTCGCATAAATCGCAGAAAACTTATATGCAAGCGCTGAGCGTGGCGCTTTGTGTGTACTTCCCAGACGACTTTGTAGCACCAAATCATTCACTTTATAGACTATCCCATCGATATCATAATCCAAGTTATAACGACAATCATAGATCTCGTTATAGAACTTTAGCATTCCATTCAAACTACTTGTTAAGGAACGATGCTCATTTACGCAAAAACCAAGTTTCTCAAGTTTTTCTAGTACTTCACTTTGACTTTTCTCTATTCCACCAATTAAAGAATAAGCAAAATATCTAAGAGGCCTTTTTGCTGTAATGTTCGCATTCAATTGCTTTAAAGAACCAGCAGCTGCATTTCGAGGATTAGCGAATTCATTATTTTCATTTAACTTTAAAAAGTCGCTGTTACTGATATATATTTCACCCCTTACTTCTAGTCTTCCTTGCACATCTTGTAAAAACTTAGGAAAGCCTTTTATTGTTGCAACATTGTGAGTTACATCCTCTCCTACAAAACCGTCACCTCGAGTTGCAGCTTTAACAAATTTCCCATCTTCATAAATTGCAGAAAATGACAATCCATCAATTTTTGGCTCACATAATATCTCTATTTCATCTGCAATTAAAAATCTCTTTATTTTAGACAAAAATTTTTCTACACCTTGTTCATCATAAGCATTCTCAAGAGAAAGCATAGGTTCTTGATGTTCCACCTTAGAAAATCTCTCATCAGGCGGAGCACCAACACTATCTTGTGTTGCATAAGCTTCTGGCTCTATTGCAGCTAACTTTTTTTTCAGTTCATCATATTCAGCATCACTTATCTCTGGCTTACTTTTTTGATAATATAAGATATTATGATAATTAATTTGATTTTGCAGTTTTTCTCTCATCTTTTCCAAGTCAGTCATGATACCAATATAATGCTCTTTGCCGTCAAGTCATGAATTTTTTCAAAAGGTACTATAAATTTATACTACTGCCCTGAAAAGCAATACTAATATTAATATAATTTTTGTACTTGTATATTAATGTTAGTATAGTTTTTAAATTAAGGAGTACATTATGAAAGAATACAATTACAAAAATTTGGCTGACGAATCAAACTTCGGCTCTCAAGTGTATCGTGCAGGAATGTTTGATAAAATTCTTGGTATAAGCAAAACAGCAAAAGAAGCTGCGAATCAAGTAATATCTAAAATGGGTAACGATTTAAAACTAGAAGCTAGAAAAGCAGCTCAAGATGAAGTAAAAAAAATAGAAGGAAAAATGCTAACTTTAGCTGAAGAAAAAGCTAACAAAATAGCTAGCGAAAAAGCTAATCAAATAGAAAAAAAAATATCGACTTCAATTGATAAGACAGTAAAGTCAGTAGAAGCAAACGCTGAAAAAGCAGCAAAAAATGCAGCTGAAAAAGCAGTGAAAAAAGTAGGACCAGAAGTTGCAGATTTGCTAAAGCCAGAATTCAACCACTATGGATTAAAATCCAAAGATTGAGAGAGAGCATAGAATGCTAACTTTCGACTTGAAAGTCACCAAATTTATCTTCTTTTTTAGAGTGATTTTCAATATAATTTTTTATCATTTCGTCAGTTACATTTCCGCTAGTCCTGACAAAGTAGCCTACTGCCCACAACCCAATATCTCTTTTTTAGCTCTGGAAAGTTTTGCTGGATTTTTCTGGAACTTTTTCCTTTTATTAACTGCACTAACTTACTAATACTTAAGTATGGGGGTACAGAAACGTATACGTGTACATGACTTGACGCAACTCTACCTCTGATAATTTCTACTTGATTATTTGCACATACTTCTTGTACAACTTCTTTAGCTTTCTGTCCAATATCTCCAACTAGTACTGGATATCGATATTTTGTTATCCACACTATGTGATATATATACAGAGTGACTGCTTTTTCTATAATATTCCACATTCTTTCAGATTTTTCACCTTAAAATTATATTCTTAAAAGGATGGACTTCAAGTCCAGGGTTTTTCTCCCAAATTTGGGACAATAAAAACTCAGGTAGAAGAAGCAGTAAAAAAATACACTGAAGAAAAATTGAAAGTCTTATCAAACCTGAAATCACAAGCAAAATAGGTGATTTCCTCACTGAACAAAGTGAAAAATCAAGCAAATTTCTAGAATATGAAATGAATAAGTTAATCGAAAATGCACATAGGGATTTGGATACAAGAATAGACAAGATTGAATGCGAACTTATAGAAGCAAAATCTGAGGTTTTAAAGACTGCTGCAAATAGTTTGAATGAGAGTGCAGACTTATTGTTTTCTGCTGCACGAGATGAAACATGTGAAAACCAAGATTTAGTGTATTTTTAATCATGAAAGGGGTTTTATGGGCAAAATTTAAAAAACCCATAAAACCCTTAGCTAAACCAAGAGAAAATATACTATATAGAATTACTTTGTTAAATATTCTCTACTCCCAGGTTTCGTTATGGGTAATTGTTTTAACTCACTTGGCAGTTCTTTCTCGCTATAGTTTTGAATGTTCAGTTCAATCAAAGATATAATAGAAAAAGGTAGTTTTGTTTCACTACTTCTCTTTATCAAAGAAGCTTCAACAACAACTTTACCTCCCTTCTCTTCTGCACATTTTACTGCTTCAAGTGAAGATTTACCTGTGGTAATCACATCTTCAATTAGTAATATCTTCTCACCTTGTTTAATCTCAAATCCACGGCGTAATTCAAATTTACCATTAACACGTTCGCAAAATATTGTTCGGATTCCAAGCTGTCTACCAATCTCATAACCCACAATTATTCCACCAATTGCAGGAGATAGTATTAAGTCTATGGGTTCAACAAGCTCTTTTCTTATTTTATTTGCCAATAGCTCACAAACCTTCATTGCTCTGCTTGGATTTTCAAAAATTTTAGCGCATTGTATGTAAGTGTTGCTGTGCAGCCCTGACGAGAGTACAAAATGTCCGTGCAAAATCGCACCAGCCTCTTCAAACTCTTTTATTATCGGATTGTCTAGTATCATTCTAAGTTTTACATTCTTTATTAATTATCTGCGTTACACAGACATCAGACCAAACATTTATTGCAGTTTCAAACATATCAATGATTGTATAAATAGGTAAAATCAGCCCCATAATGTACAAAGGAACGTTCATTGATACCAAATAACTAGTTGCCATAAAATAGCACCCCATCGGCACTCCAGCGTTGCCAATTGCAGCTCCTGTAGCTAAGAAAATCCATATGAACATCTCACTTAAGGAAAATGTGTGCCCATTCATCTCCGCAACAAACATCACTGTGATTAAAATAAATGCAGCACACGCATTCATATTGATAGTTGTACATATTGGTAGAATAAAAGATGACAATTTCTTTGGCACTTTTAGCTGATTTTGCACACAGTCTATGGTTGTCGGTAGTGTCGCACTGGATGATTTAGAAAAAAATGCCAGTATGAGTGCCGGCATAACTCCCCTTAGCGTCTGAATTGGTGATATACCTTTATACCACATGAGTAGTGGTAAAATCACAAATGCTTGCACGAAATTTGCAGACATTATGCAAGCAAAATACCAAAAAAGACTATGGAATTCGCTGCCACCTTTTAACTCGTATAAAAAACATGTGATAAAAGACCATACAGCAAGAGGAATAAACTTTAACAACCCTTGAGCAATTTTAAGAAGTGTATCAAACAGTGCAGAGAATATTTGGTGTAATATATCCTGTTTTTCTTTTGAGAGCGAAATAATAGCTCCACCCATCAAAAAAGCAATCAATATGCTGCCAATAACGTTATTTTCAAGAAAAACTTGCACAAAATTTGATGGAATGAGTGATTTTAAGTATGAGAAGTAATTGTGGTTGCTGTCACTCACACTTTCTATTGTGTTACTTATGAAATTTTTTCTTACTGGATCTATGAATAAATAGAAAGATAGCGCAACAAATGCAGCTATAATGGTTGTAAGCAGCGTATAAAACAGCGTCTTCTTAAGTAATACTTTAATTTCAATTGAGTCTTTAAGCCCTGAAATTGTGGATACGATAGATAGAAAAACCAAAGGTAAACTGATTAATTTCAACAAACTGATGAATATATCACTAAATAGCTTTGCTACTTCAAATATCACTTCATTATTTAAATAGTAAGCGACAACTGCAAATAGTATAGAAAAGAATATTGCAAGTTTGCGCATTGAAAATAAAACCTCAAAATAATATTATACAATAATTTTTGGAATTAGGTTAAGATAATCAGCAGCAGCTATCTACCTAACACTCTTATCTCCCACTCAAGTTCAATGTTAAATTTATCTTTTACTGCATCTTGTACTCTGTTGCCAAGGTTTTCTAAGTCAAGTGCAGTTGCATTATTGTAATTGAGTAGAAAATTACAATGTTTCTTAGAAATTTTAGCTCTACCGTTACTTAATCCTCGGCAGCCAGACTCATCAATCAGTTTCCATGCCTTGCAGCCTATTGGATTTTTGAATATACAACCAGCAGTTTTTCCTCTTACTGGTTGACTTTTATTTTTTTTATCAATAACTTCTTTCAATCTTTGCAATATAAGCTCATACTCTGAACTTACTCCTTTAAATTCAGCTTCAATAAAAATCCACCTGCCTTTTAGACTATGTCCACGATAAAAATATCCCATTTCTTCGCTGGAGAATTCATATAAATTTCCATCTTCTAGATTCACTGCCCTTATAAATTTTACAACACTCGCAATATCACTACCATATGCACCTGCATTCATCTCTACCCCACCGCCAACTGTTCCTGGAATTCCAGCAAGAAACTCAAGCCCACTAATTTGCTGTTCTCCGGCAAAGTATGCAAGGTTACTAAGCAGTGCAGCACCACCTGCAACTATGGAGCTATTATCTTTACATTTAATATACGCAAATTCCTTACCTAATTTCACCGTTATTCCTCGAATGCCACTATCTTGCACTATTATGTTGGATGTTGCACCGATAACGCTAATTGGTAACTCCGCATCTTTTATCAAGCACATTAGATCTTCAATGTCACGTGGCTTAAATAGTACATCAGCTTGGCCACCAACATTTAACCAAGTCATTTTAGACATTGAAACATTATAACGGTAGATTCCACATACTTTAGGTAAGCTTATAAGCATTTTGATTTTAACTCTAATCCTGCATCCATACCCATTTTTTCTGCATCTTCTACAAACGAAGTGCGTTCAGTAAAGTATATAACTCTCTCGCCCGCTAACATACAATAAAGATGTAGCATGTTTTCACTCACATATTCTGCTAAAGCTGCAAGCGGTGTAAAGCATGAACCATTTACTGTCTTCATGAAACTGCGCTCTGATTTTGCCCTTATAAAAGACATATTATTATTAATTTTCTCTAAAAGATCGATAACTTTTATATCATTCTTTCGGCATTGAATGCAAATTGCCCCCTGCCCTACTGCGCTTAACATGACTTTTGGTGGCAATACCTCTGTAATTAAGTGATATTTTTTTAATCTTATCAGCCCTGCTTCAGCTAAAATCATTCCATCAAAATTCTGATTTTGCAGTCTAGTTGTCACATTTCCACGCAGTGTCACTACATTTAAGTCTGGCCTGAGATTTAACAGCTGAACTTTTCTTCTTATTGAAGAAGTTGCAATTGTAGCCTGCTGTGGCAAAGTTTTTAGGCTCTTATATTTATGAGAAATAAATACATCACATGGACTTATCCTCTCTAAAACACAAGGAATTGTTAAGTCCTTCGAGAAAAACGCAGGTACATCTTTTAGCGAATGAACCGCCATATCTATATTATTTTTGAGTAATTCAGCCTCAATCTCCCTGAGGAACAGTCCTTTACCTCCTATTTCAGCAAGGGTTACATTAGCATATTTATCACCAGAAGTTTTGATTTTAATGATCTCAACGGATAGATTAGGAAAAGACTCTAATAATCTTTGTTTTGCTTCCAAAGCTTGGATGATCGCAAGGTCGCTTCCTCTCGTACCTATTTTAACTAGCATATATCCTTCATATTATATGTCTATATTCTATGCCCATTTTTTATTATCTCCAATTTAGTTATTGAACATTTTACAATTAGCCCTTAGTATCACGAACATTTAGTAATCTAGGAGTATGTATGTTTGATATTTTAAAAGATTCTAATGGCAGATTTAATAAAAAGAATATTTTACCTCTTGTATGTACTACTGTCGCTATTATTCTAACAGCATTAAGTGCAGTAGTAGCAATTCCCAGATTTTCCTCTCACCCCTCTCTATCTAGTCCTCTCGGTTGGAAAGATTTAAGTTATAATAAATTTCTTGCTAATCACATACCTACTTAGCATAGTTATTTTCTTAACACTTGGTTTATGCACTTACCTTGCAATTGACAAAATTAGACAAAACAAACAGAGAATCTGAGAGCCAACTCTGAACCTAATACATGTGTTTATACTGCTTCAATAAATGATGTTCTAGAAGAACAAAATCAATTATAGAGATATTGGTTCTAGGCTTGTTTTTTATCTTTCACGGACCTTTTCATTTAGGTGCTTGTGATTAGCAACCATTCAGTTTACACTGTACCTAAGTATAGTTTAAATTTATGCTAAACAAGCTCACAGTTAAATCTCTTTCAGTGTTACTAATTTTTTTGCTGTCCTTATATATAATACTGCCAAATTTTATTGATAATAAGTTCTTTACCTCAAAAAAGAGAATAAATTTAGGGCTTGACCTGAAAGGTGGATCATCTCTGCTTCTAAATGTAGACTTAGATTTTTACTTCAAAGAGAAACTAAGCATGCTAACCGATGAAATAAAAGAAGGTCTGTTAACACAAAAGATTGAATTTAGCGCAAAAAACGATAAACAAGTGGTTGTAACTTTAAATAATATTGATGATTACAAAAAAGTTTCAACGTTAATACATAAAATAAACCCAAATTTAGAATTGAGTAGAAAAAATACTGCAATTTTCATTTCATATAAACCGCATTATAAGAATTCATTAATCAATGAAGTAGTTTCAGAGTCAATAGTTAATGTTCAAAGACGCTTAGATAAGCTTGGTACTAAGGAAGTAAGTGTGCAAAAACAAGGACAAAATAAGATATTAGTCCAAGTTCCTGGAGTAGAAGACACTCAGCAGATAAAATCTCTGCTTGGCAAAACAGCCAAGCTGGCCTTCCATTTGGCAAACACCAATGTAGCTAAAATGCAAGATATCGATCATGACACTACGATTATGCTCAAGGATTCTTTGGGTAATTCCTACCCGATATTCCGCAAAACTGAAATAGGCGGTGGTTCATTAGTTAACGCATCAGTTAGATTTGGCAATTTAGGTAAACCAACAGTACATTTCAAATTCGACAGCATAGCAAGTAAAAAATTTGCAAAAATTACTAAAGAAAATGTAGGAAAGCCTTTTGCAATTGTTTTAGATAACACAGTCTTAACTGTACCAACAATACGTGAACCTATTCTAAATGGAGAGGGAGAAATTAGCGGTAATTTCACTGAAAAACAAGCGAGTGAACTTGCAATACTTTTAAAATCAGGTGCACTACCTGCACCACTTAAAATAATTGAAGAAAAAAACATTGGTCCAAGCCTTGGAGAAGAGTCAATAAAAGCAGGAGAAATTGCAGCAATAATCTCTATCATAGCCGTTGGTTTATCTATAATCATTACTTACGGCAAATTAGGCTTATTAGCGTCTGTTGCACTCGTTTTTAATGTAATCTCTATACTACTCATTCTTACCTTACTTGAAGCAACTCTTACTCTCCCTGGAATTGCTGGAATTGCGCTAACTGTTGGCATGTCAGTGGATGCAAATGTTTTAATATTTGAACGCATCCGCGAAGAAATAAGAGCAGGAAAAAGAACAGCTCGTGCCATTGAAGAAGGATTTAAAAACGCAATAAAAACAATTCTTGATTCAAACCTCACTACACTAATTGCTTCAGGAATAATGTTCATTATTGGTAGCGGAGCAATTAGAGGATTTTCTATCACTTTATCGATAGGAGTTTTATGCTCGATGTTTTCTGCAATTATAGTCACAAAACTTCTGATAGAATTGTGCATCAACCCACAAAAGCTAGTACTTTAGTATCTGTTCAGCAGAGTGACAAAATAAGATAGACGAGAAAAGACAACTAAATGGTTGTCATGAAAGTAGCTATCCAGTCTTTTCGTCGTCAAAAACGTTGTAACATGCTCACCAATTTAGTGAGCATAAAACCAATATATTTGTGGAAGAAAAGGAAAAAAGAAACAGAAACCATCTTCAGGCTATCACAAAGGATATGGCCATAAGATTAAAGATATGGATAGATTTATCAAATTTCTGAATGGAAATCAGGATATTAGAATTGAAAAGATATTATTACTAAAAATTAAACATCAAACCAACTTCAATATTATGAGTGGATATATCGTCTGCAATAGGTGTTGGAATATTAAAGTAACGATAGCCGAGAAAGGTTTTAACTTCTGGAATTACTGAGTAATCAACACCAAGCTTTATTTGATAAACAAGCCAAGGAACATTCAGTGGCATTAAATTTTTAGATGATTTATCAATCCTTTTTAATCTAAAAACTGTTGATCCTATACCAAGACCAATATACGGAGCAAATTGAGTATTTTGAACATTAGGGTTATAGTAAAAATTTAATAAGAATGCAGATACACTTGCTGATTTATCAAATACCGGAGGAGAGTTACTATCTTCAATATTGACTTTAGAATACATGGTCTCAAAATCAACTCGGCCATTTTCTCCAGCATAGTAACCTACAGATATGCTGCTAAGCCACTGAAAATCAATTTTACCGTTAAATTTTTTTATGTTTTTAATTTCATCTCCTAAGAATAGGTCTAAAAGAAAACCACCATAACGGCCCTCAGCTAAAGCAAGAATTCTTTTTCCTATTGCACGTATACCCTCCACAAATACTTCTGAGCTATCAGAATATATCTTACCACCATGAGCACTAACATAGAAATCAAGTTTTTTTGATTTTTCCTTTGTAGGTTCAGCTTGATCTGCAATACTTGGCCATATATTTTTCTGATTAGCTACTTGGAAAACAGAAGGTGAACTACTTTCAAGTTCTTGACATTTTATTGGCACTTCTTTTTCAGTAACTTCTTCAGAATGTATCACACTTTCATTATTGTCCGTTTCTAATTTTAAGGGCTGCACTTGCTCAATGTGTGTATTGTTACTGATATAAGTAATAAAAAAATAGACACACGGAATGAAGATGAAAAATAAAGCAATAGATATTCTAATTATCATAAATGAATTATCACTTATAGTATAACTACTATATCATATATTCCTTTAATGTACAAAAATTAAGAAATAATATTTCCAATTAAACAATTATTTTCTATTCCTTTAACATGAGCTTTCACAATACTTTTAGCTTGAACTCTTGATGTAAGTTTTATTAATGCAAAATTTTCTGTTCTACCAATATTATTCTGCTCAACCAAAACGCTTTGCTCAGTGCCGAGCAAAGATTGATAAAAACTGCTCATCATTTCTTTATTTATTTCTCTTAGATGCTTTACTCGTTCTTTACGTACATTCTCTGATATTTGTGGCATCCGTGCAGCAGGTGTGTTTTTCCGCTCTGAATATGGAAAAGCATGTAGATAAACTACATTTATTTTTTTCAGTAAATCAACTGTATCCTGAAACATTTCATCAGTTTCTGTTGGAAATCCAGCAATAATATCAGCGCCAAATGCTATATTAGGTCTTAAGCTCTTCATTTTATGACAAAATTCTATCACTTGTTCTCTATTGTGACGACGTTTCATTCTCTTTAGTATTAAATTATTACCAGACTGTAGACTCAAGTGTAAGTGAGGCATAAGTCTTGACTCATTAGCTATTAAATCCATTAGTTCATCATCAACTTCAGCAACATCAATAGAGGAAAGTCTTAGTCTCTTTAACTGTGGTATATCCTTTAAAACTCTCCTAACCATCGAACCAAGTGATTGCTTACCAAACAAATCTGTACCAAAGTCAGTAATATCAACACCTGTAAACACCACTTCTTGATACCCATTTTCTATAAAAATCTTAATTTGCTCTATAATATTGTTTACTGGCACAGATCGATTATTTCCTCTTGCCTCAGTAATTGAGCAAAATGTACAACTATGATTACAACCATTTTGAATTTCAATAAATGCCCTTGATTTATCTTCAAATCCATTAATGAGAATAGGTTCTACTTGGTTATCAATGACTAAGATTTCATCATTATTTAGTAGATAATTTTCAGCTCTGAGCTTGTCTTGATTACCTAGCACTTTACTTACACCAGGAATATCACTATATGATTTAGGATCTAATTGAACGGCACAGCCAACTACGATAATTTCTTTACTTGGGTCGTTTTTATAGATCTTACGTATTTTTTGCTTCACTTGGCGTTCTGCTTCGTTTGTCACTGCACAGCTATGCACTACAACAACATTTTCTCTCTTTGCTTTTTTTAATGCTTCTTTGATTAACTCACTCTCGTAGAAATTTAGACGACAACCAAATGTTATTACTTCATTCATGCTTTTGCTTTAATAGATCTAAATTATATCAAATATCCAAGCAAAATGACTATTTTTTTGGTAGATATTATAATTTAAGCATAACCTCTAGAGTTGAAAATCACAGGAAGAATTTGTAGATATACAGTAAGATCATTTAGCATTAAAAAAAGCTTAATGCCAATGATGTTAACCTCAAGCAAATATAAACCAAAAAACATTTTGCTAAACCTTGAAGCTCTACCATGCAAATTCATCTATATCATTTGGTACATAAGTGTCAGAATAAGCTTCATCCAAACTTTCTGCTTTCCATGGAAGCCATGAAGAAGGTTTTATCTTCTCTAAAACTTTACCTGGTATTGATGTTATCTCTTGCTTCACGTCTTCTTTTAATTTTTCTATTTGTAACCGAGCAAAATCTTCCACGCGAACCATGAGTTTATCTGTTAGCTCTTTTATCATGTCTTGATTTTGTTCTGCAACTTTCTTTGTAATAGGTACGACAATTTTACTTATAATCTCCGTTCCTAATGGAACAACGATTTGCTTTGCAACCTGATCACTAACAGGTTTAATAAGGTAATCTGCTATACTCTTTGCTGTATCTCCAGTCAGATTTGTTATTTTTTTTAAACTATCACCAATAATACCATAGTTTTTTTGGTACATCATATCTTCATCAGCAACTTCATATCTCCCTAAATCATCATACATTCCCATTTGTTGGTGAGACAATCCATTTGCATCAGATACATATCCGTATTTATTAAGTGAATTGGAATTAGACCGCATAACATTCTCCTAATTATTTATATATGCCTATTTTAGTATGAAACAACTAACAAAACATTAACTTTTAAGAACTCTTCTCAATTAATACATCAATAAAGGTAAGACCATATAATTTTCTCCTTTCTTGATACTATTCTCCTCCGAACTTAGTTCACACAGTTATTCAGACACTTCTGAATTTACCACCCCCAATTCCACTGCTTTTTTATATTTTGACTAGGTCTTCTCCTACAATTAGATAATCAGTACTCTTATCTGAAATGTACCATATAACTACACCAAGCTACAAATATGACACAAGAGTTTAGATTATTTTAGTTATTCTCTTGTATAAGATACTCTTTATATCAAAAAGAGGACCATATGAGTGAAGCAACTTTTTCTGAAAAAAATCAGCTTTCTAGAGAAGACATAGCAGAGTTAACAGAACTTATGTGTCTTGAACGAAGTGAAGTAAGTGAAAGTGGAACAGGGCTATTAGAACTTATAGCTGAACAGGAACAAATACTTGAGGATTTAGGAATAGAATCAAAAGAGCTTTTATGTTCTCAGCATACAGGAATGTATGAGAACCTTAGTCAGCCCTATTCTACGGATCTCGAGGTTTTATAGCAGATATATAGATTATCATTATTATTGATACCTACTCAAGAGTTGCTATGGCAAACAGAGAAAACTGCAATTACTGCCGCTAATCTTTTTAATATATCTTTCTTTGATGGTGCTATTATCGCACATTTTGACTGATATGGGCTATGATAAACCAGAAAATCACAGCTATATTTAGGAATTGAGACAAGGCCTCATTTAGGTAAATATTGCTATGCAGACTTTTCTTGATAGCAAGCATATTGCTTTTTAGAAAAATATTAGTAGCATCAAACATAGAGATTGACATTAGTTTTTCTGTCAGATTAAGTTGCGTCTAGTACATATTATCAAGGTGAAATTTCACGTTTTTTATTAAGAGGATCCACATCTGGATCTTCTATATAGTTTTGAGGTTGTTCTTGAAACACAAGACGTGCTCCCTCAAAGTTATACTCCTCACCTTCATATAAAGAATCTTCTTCTTCAAAATTGTGTTCTATTTCTACTTCAAACTTGAATCCTAACTTCTCGCAGAATTTGTAGAAATATTCTTTAATGGTATCAAATAAACTTCTGCCATCAATTTTGTAATCTCTCAATTTTCTAGGCACAGTAAGTGACAATTTGCCATCTTTATATATCACATCATCTTTCCCATCTTGAGATTCAAGTGTAAATTCTAGTGAGCTGGATAGATCGCATACCTTGTCACCTAATTGAACATCACTCTCTTGGGAGAGTATTGGTAATGTCATATCAGATCTAACACTCACATTATTTTGGTCAACATAATAGATATTTATAACTTTTTTAGGTGAGAGTATTTTCAATGAATGTTGGCTAAGTGCAAATTGAGATTCTATAAATACACCAGCTTCATACCCTGCCTGATTACAATTGGTAACCAATTCCTCTAAGATAGAGTCACTTGGAACCTGAGCGTTGGCATATTCAAATATTTCCTTAAAAACTTCTTTTGCAAATGCACGATAACTCTTGTTTTTATCTCCTTCTTTCGGTAATAGATGCGTGTGTTCTTTGCCTAAATCGTAAAATCTTTTAATCTCTTCTTTATATTGATCAGTTTTTTTATCACTAGGGATTTCCGGATCTTCACAATATTCTTCCCAAATCTTATCAAATCCTTCCTTATTTCTGTTTACCAGCGCTTTAATTAAGATTTTGTCTATATTTCTGTCTTTAATAACAAAGTCCATTCTGTCAAAATCTTTATATATAGCTTCACCAGAATTTGCTGCTTTATTATCTCTTGAAGCTCTTAACTTACTGAAATCAAACTTTTCTGCCTGAGCTTTTAGTGTAACTACTGGATTTCCCTTTTTTTCCTGTATAGAGTTGTTCATTGTTAATACTTTGATATGAATTGCTGATAGTATAATAATACATAAAAATAGTTAATATGTCAATAATATAGTTAACATAGACAGTCATAATAGGGTGACAGGATTTTAGTAAGGCTCTATTATGAATAAACGGTTTTACACAGTATGAATGTTGATGAGCAGTCAAGTGTGCTGACTTTTCTAAATAGTAAAATTGAGAATATACCAAGGTTTCATTCCGCAATATTGACTAAACTTTGCGGCGGAGACAGAGTAATGGACTTGCTGTTTTATAGGCCGCTCAGTTATGTGGATAGAAGTAAATCACTACCTGATGCTCAAGTGGGAGAATTTACAACTTTTGTGGCAAAAGTGTATGAGCACCAGCGCCCCACTGTTAGAGGTAGGCCATATAAAATAATCGTTGAAAGTGAAAGTCAGTATTTATTTATAGTTTTTTTTAATTACTCAGTTAAATATTTGTATAAATTATTTCCAGTTGGAACAGATATAGTAATCAGTGGTAAACTTGAAAAGTTTGCCGAACATTGGCAAATTACTCACCCAGATTACATGTTGTCTGATATCAATCAATTTAAAGAAATAGCCTGCATAGAGCCAATTTACCAATTATGTCGCGGTATTACTAACAAGAGCATTAGAAACATAATAAGTTCTAATCTAAAAGATTTGCCTGATTTGCCAGAGTGGATAGATGAAACATTAATCAAGCAAAAGAAATGGCTGAATTGGAAAGAAAGCATCATAAGATTGCACAGACCGAGCTCACTCGCAGAAGCAGAAGTTTGCAGAGAAAGACTTGCTTATGATGAGCTATTTGCGTACCAGTTGGCACTAAAGCTTGCAAGGGAAAATCATGTAAAAAAAGAGGGAAAAGAATTTATAATATTGAGTAAATACAAAGAGCAGGTCTTAAATGAATTACCGTTCCAATTAACAAATGATCAAATTCGAGCGATAGATGAAATTTCAGAGAGACAAAAATCCAAATACCGCATGGTAAGTCTGCTGCAAGGTGACGTTGGGAGTGGCAAAACTGTAGTTGCACTCTTTGCGATGCTGAATGTGGTAGAAAATAACATGCAAGCAGCTCTAATGGCACCAACTACTATCTTGGCTGAGCAACATTATAATTGGATCGAAGAAGCTCTATCTTGTACTGATATAAAAGTTGCTTTGCTTACCGGTAAAACTGCGCGCAAGGAAAGAAAGATTATTATGAACGAACTTGCAAGTGGTATTTTAAATATAGTAATTGGTACTCATGCATTATTTCAAGCCAACGTTACATTTAAAAATTTAGGACTCGCAGTCATAGACGAACAACAGCGATTTGGAGTGATACAGAGGAATCGGTTGGTAGGAAAAGGAGAAAATACCGATATACTTTTTGTTACTGCAACTCCCATTCCAAGAACCTTGCAGCAAGCTATGTATGGTGATGTTGAATGTTCTATTTTAAGGGAAAAACCAAAATCTAGGTTGCCAATAAAAACCGTTATTATGAACGTTAAAAAAGTATCAGATATTATTCAAAGACTGAAAAATGCTATAAATAGAGGCGAAAAAGCATATTGGATTTGTCCATACATAGAAGAAAACGAAGAACTCAATATTGCCGCAGCAGAAATGCGCTTTCAGGAACTACAAAAGACATTTTTTGATAGAGTCGGAATAATACACGGAAAACTAACTCAAGAGCAGAAAGATCAAGTGATGTTTTCCTTCAAGAGAAATGAATTTTCTCTGCTTGTTGCAACCACTGTGATAGAAGTTGGCATAGATGTACCAGATGCAACTATTATGATTATAGAGAATGCAGAGCAGTTCGGGTTATCGCAATTACATCAGTTAAGAGGTAGAGTAGGACGAGGAAATAAACCGTCTTTTTGTGTACTGTTATATGACAATCTCAGTAAAAGTTCGTATTCAAAGTTAAAGATTATGTGTGAGTCACAAGATGGATTTTATATTGCTGAAAAGGATATGATGCTGAGGGGTAGCGGAGATATTCTAGGCACAAAACAATCAGGGTGCATGGAGTTTAAATTTGCTGATTTATATGAGGACAGAGAATTGCTCAACCTTGCATATAATAGTGCAAAAGGTACAATAGCTAATTTTGAATTACTGCTTGATATATTTGAATATAGAAGTAGACTACATTTTTCAAAATTTCAGTAATCTTCCAAGCCATAACCTTCATGAGTAGAAATTCCTTGACAGACGGGAGTATTTAACAAACCATATGCGTCAAGTTAAGGAAAAATAAGAGTGAAGAAGAAGTTTTTACCATAAGAATAAATTGTGCAGAGTTAATAGCAGGCCCTGTAAACAAAATGTTAGCAGGTCAAATTAATCAAGGGCAGGAAGTATAAAAATGGAAAAAAAGCGGTAACTTAGCCTAATGACAATAAATATATATATAGAAGGTACCGTTTTAAAGAGCACAAAAGGAATACACAGTAAAAGCGAGAAGAAGTTGAGAATATGTATGGAAGCAGTGTGGAGAAGTGGCTGCCAATGATCAAAAATTTACCACAATTACAGAAGTATACACAAGAGGTTTAAAAGGTGATGCAAAAAGGGAATTTTGGCAAAATGACTTAAGTATGCACAACAAGATTTGCATAATTGATGATCAGATGTCATTCATGCTCAGCCTATATATAGAAAAAATTCTCAAGCTCAAGAGGGCTTAGGGTGGAACTAAAATTCATGGACTTGTTGACGCACGTAATTAATTTCTTTTTTTTAAGTTAATTAATGTTAACAAGCCACGTCTGCCTGTAATCATGTTAATACCAAAATATAATGTAAGAGAAGAAATGGGCAGTGCTATACAACAGTTTTTGTTTCTTTCTAACCATGCTTCCATATGAAAAACATATGACATAAAAAGGAAAACAAAAAGCTAAGAACCTTGACGCGCTTTACATCTTGGCTTTACCTTATTTATAATATAAACCTTACCACCCCTTTTCACAACTTTACAATTTTTATCTCTGTTACGATGAGATTTTAGCGATCCTTTAACTTTCATATCTACAGTAAGAATAGAATTACCTTACATTATTATCACTTACAGCGAGTTAGTCAATTGATTAAATTTTATTAAAATATTGTATAATTGTTGCTGATACTTCTTCGATCGACCTTTGCGTAACATCAATAATTGGCCAGTTATTTTGCTTAAAGAACTCCTCTGCTTCTTTAATTTCCTTTTCTACTTTTCTAGGGTCAGCATATATATTATTACCTTCATTATTAATTGAAGTCAGTCTATTTTTGCGTATTTCTATTAGCCTTCTTACGTCTATTGTTACTCCTATAGTCAGTTTATTTCTTAATTTTGCTAAGTCGACGTAAAAGGGTATCTCGCTAACAAAAGGAACATTTGCAACTTTATAGCCTCGGTAAGCTAAATACATACTAGTGGGAGATTTTGATGTGCGTGAAACTCCAACCAAAATTATATCGGCTTTATCAATATCTTGAATATTTTGTCCATCATCGTGATTGATGGTATAGTTTATTGCCTCAATACGCTGAAAATACTCGTTATTTATTTCAGTATACAGGTCAAGTTTTTCATCCTTTTCAATTTCAAGATAGGATGAGATTTCTCTAATAATATGTGATAATATTGCTCGATATGGAATTTTTAACTTGATACAATTATCTTTTAGATATTTTCTGAGCCCATCATCAGTAATAGTGCATATAACAAAGTTATGCTCATCACTTTTTCTCTCAATTTCCTCCAGAATTTTATCGATCTGCTCTTCTTCTTTTACAAAAGACCAAACATATTCGATAGTTTCTACAGAACGAAAATGTTTCAGGGCTGATTTTGCAACTGATATAACAGTTTCACCACTTGAATCTGACACTAAGTGTAGGTTAAGCTTTTTAAGGGTCATCAACGTTATACTAAAAATAATAGCAAGCAATCTGCTACTGAAATTGTGCTAATTTATTATACTACGTAAATATAGAAAAACTATCTTGTTGATAAAACTCAAACTAATTGATAAATTCTTAACACAATTATTCTCAAAACAAATGTTTTTATTAAAGCCTACAAATTTCACTTCTTTTACTAAAAAAGCTCTACCTTGGCTTGGGGTTATTTGTTTCGCATGTTTTTTAATTGGAATGTTCTTGGCATTATTCTTCTCCCCAGGAGATTATAAACAAGGAGAAATTGTACGAATTATGTATCTTCATGTGCCTTCTGCATGGCTTGCTCTTGGAATATACGGACTCATTGCATCACTCAGTTTCATTTCATTGGTGTGGAACAATAGCGTTGCTAGTGTTTTGGCACATGCTGCTGCTCCTGCAGGGACAGTCTTTTCGGCAATATGCTTAATCACAGGTAGCGTCTGGGGAAAAGGAACATGGGGTACTTGGTGGGTATGGGATGCAAGGCTTACTTCAATGCTGATTTTGTTCTTTCTGTATGTTGGTTATCTTTCATTGTGGAGCGCTTTTGATAATCAAGCAAGAGCAGAGAAATCATCAGCAGTATTTGCCATTTTTAGTGCTATAAATATTCCCATAGTAAAATTTTCTGTGAATTTATGGTCTACTCTTCATCAGCCAGCAAGTATTTTTAGAAAAGGTGGAGTAGCAATAGAAGGTTCTTTACTGCTGCCACTCATTGCAATGTTTATATTTTGTACCACACTTTTTTTAGTAGTGTGGATACTTAATGCCCTTCATTTAATTAATTTGCAGAAGATAAAGAGAGAAATCAGCATGCGATATTAGGTATATAGTTCCAGAGTGTAATGTTGTGAACAGCTACGGAAATTAAAATGTAGAGCAATCATCAGCAGAGACTGAGTGGTATAAAAAATAGCTGAAGAATGTAAAAAAGGAAGTGGTATAGATAAACCTGTTACCGATAGAGAAGGTGAAATTGATACGGGCGAACCTGTTACTGATGAAGGAGAGAATGAAAATGGAGAAATTACATCTCGAAAAGTAACCTCAGATTGTTCCAAGTATGAAAATTGTGGGCCATATTCTCATTTTTATAAAGTTGATAATAAGATAGGTTGTCAAGGTTTTAGTGCATCTGATTTACTAAAGGAATTATATCCTGAGATGTACAGTAATCCTAAGATTGCAAAATATATAGAAGAGGGAGCAAATGGTAATTATGGTGCAGTAAATTTTAAATTTGCCTTTACAGAGGATCTTAATTCAATATCCTGGCTTGGTAATATAGAATGTGAAAAATGTGTGGATGATCAAATAGAGTTAGCGTGTCAAGAAGAAGAGATTAAGAGTTTCTGTTACCCGAACGTTTACCGTAGTAATCCAGAATTCAACAAGAGCTTTTTTTCCAGAGGAGCATGTCCTAATCTCTTTAGAGAGTCCAGTGAAACAAGTGTTGTAAAAGCAAAACAAGTTGCACCATTGATACTTGTTAATACCTTAGGACAAATGATAGATAAAGAGGGTAATAACACTAAAGTATACTATGATGCATTGAAGCGTTATCTAAATGATGATAGTAAAATCAAGGATTGTGGAGATAATCAAAAGTGTAAGGATTATATTCCAATTATGGAGAAAGTTGCATGGAATAGTGATAAGGAAGTACTATTAAAAACTGCTGTTAATAATACGCAAGAAGCAAATCCTTACTATTATGGAAATGAGGATAATTCTACTTCCGTTGAATTTGGTTCTATATAAGGCTGAATTTGTCTAATTTTTTCTACACTAGACACAATTTAGTCGTATCTGAACAAATACATAATCTATATAAAGAGGACGTAGGTACCATCTGTCCTTTTAAGGCATTTATGTCAATGATATGCGTAATCCATGATTTTAAACATGATGATCCTCCTAAGTAATACAAAAAAACTCAGAAAAATGTATATAGCTATGATAGAAGTTATCTATACATAAGTACAATATACTTTAACTAGAGATTATAAATTAATGAAGTTGAAAAGTCTGCAGACGAAGATAGATTTCGAGCTCTAGAATATCTTCACTATCAAAATAACAAAGCTGTCAAAATTTGTCAAGTAATTTTTATCGCAACTGTACAAACATTGCACAGGACAAATTTAAAATGCTGTAAAATGGTGTCTGTTCAGACGCATGTGAAACCAGTGCTTCTTTTCATCCCACTTCCATGCGGCTAAACCCTTTTCATAATCTCCTATCTATCATTTCTTAAACCACTCCCCTGAACGGATACAATTAAATACATTTTTAACATTTTTATAGAAAACTATTAGTATAGATTTGTATGCTGCCCTCATGGCTATTTTAAAATGTTTAATACTCCTTTTCATTATTTCTTGTACACATCTACCTAACAAGCAAAATTCTGTTAATATAGACAATTATAAGCACGATTATTCGTTGCAACAATATAATACTCCTTTGAAGAATAACGAACCAGCAATACCAGAAATGATACCTTTACCGGTAGAGTTTCCCGATCTTACAACCAGTAATCAGTTTCTTTCGATTAATGTTGATGAAAAAGTACCAGTAAAGGATTTACTGATTGAGATAGGAAAACTTTCTGACGTTAACTTAGACATAGATCCCAAAATATCAGGTAATATTATTTTAAAGCTAAAAGATAAGAACATAAACGAAGTAATTCAGAATATAGCCAACAGCGCCAAATTGCGTTACTCAATGAATAATGGTGTAATTAGAATTGAACAAGATTTGCCATATGCACAAAATTATTACGTAGACTTCATCAATATTCAACACTCTGCTCAAAGCAATTTTGTCGTTAGTGGCAATGTTACAAGCAGCGATGCTGACAGGAATGTTAGAAAGTCTCAATATAGCAGTGACTTATGGAGTTCATTAGAAAAAGGCTTAAATGCAATAATGGATGTTAATGGAGTGGATGATGGTGAATTTCTTTCATCCAACAGAGAAGCTGGTGTCATTATTCTAAATGCTAGAAAAGATATTCACAAAGCTGTTGAAGAATATATTAATAAAGTTAAGAAATTGGCGTCTTCTCAAGTAATGATCGAGGCCAAAATAGTTGAAGTTGTATTAGACGATAAATACCTTTCTGGTATCAACTTAAATGATTTGCATAATGAAACAAAATCTATAACAAATCAAGATAGTTCCATTACTAGCCTGGTAATGAACTCTGATTTAGAAAATTTAGTAAAAACTTTAGACAAGTTTGGCACTTCAACCGTAATTTCAAGCCCTAGAGTACATGCTATAAATAATCAGCAAGCAATGATTTCATTTACTAAAAACCATATCTATTTTACTTCCGATATACAGAAAGATACCGGAAACTCCAATCATGCCTTAATTACCAAGATGAATAGCACTCCAATAGGTGTGGTGTTAATAATCCACCCAAGCATTAACATTGATACTAACGAAATATTTATGGATATACACCCAACCTTATCAAGAATTAACAATTACACTAAAGACCCAAATATAGAATATGTCGCACAACAGAATAAAATGAAATTAAATAGTGACATTCCAATTATTGAAACCAGAGAAATGCACTCTACGTTAAAAATTAAGAGCGGCGAAGCTATGGTAATTGGTGGGCTTATAGAGCATAGAAAAGATAACCAAAACTTATTGCATCAAAAGTCAAAAAAACTGGCTAAGACAGTAGAAACCGTCATCTTCCTGAAAGCAACAATCGTACCAACACTTGGTTTATTAGATATAAAAGATAGGAATTTATATATATATTAAACGTATCCGTTCAGGCAATGGCATCAACTTAAGGAAAGATGTTGGGGTTGCTATTATGATAAGAAGAGAGTATCAGAATGATAATTAAGACAGCTTAATCATAAATCTGTTGCAGTAAATTTAAGTTACTTTAGTCATATATTAAAGTTTTTAAACAGGTCTTAGTTTACTTACTTTATTGTTTTCTTTATTATCAAATATTGCTTTAAATAATATGGAGGAGCACATTGTCAGCAATTGCCGTTATTGATTTTGGTTCACAGTTTACACAGCTTATTGCAAGACAAATCAGGGAAATGGGCGTTTACTGTGAAATATTTCCAAGCAATATCGATTTCGAAACAGTATCAAAATTCAATGGATTTATTTTTTCTGGAGGACCGCAATCTGTAAATGACAATTGCTCTGAAGTAAGTGAAGTAGCACATAAAATTATAAAACTTAACGAAACAATAAACACTCCTATACTTGGAATATGTTATGGACAGCAACTCATTTGTCATTATTTCGGGGCAAAGGTAAGAAAAGAATTCAATCAGGAATTTGGCAAAACTAAAATCAAGATACTAAAAGAATCCCCAATTATAAAGGATACTTGGGACGTTAATTCCGAAGTCGATGTGCTAATGAACCATGCAGACAGTGTCGAAACTATACCGCAAGGATTTACTGCTATTGCCTCAGGTATAATAAATCAAACAATCGCAATAATTGCCAACGAACAGCGGAAGATTTACTGCACTCAGTTCCATCCTGAAGTTAAGCCTACGACAAATGGTAGTAAACTTCTCTCTAATTTCTTAGATATTGCAAATTGTGAGAGAGATTGGACAATGAAGTCATTCATTGAAAAACAGAAGGAAAAAATTCAAAACTTAGTAGGGGAGAAAAAAGTAATTGCTGCAGTAAGTGGGGGGGTTGATTCAAGTGTTGCAGCAGTTCTTACACACAAAGCTATAGGAAAACAATTAAACTGTATTTTTATCGATACTGGGTTATTGCGTAAGAGCCAGACCACTGCTATGTTAAAAGAAATTCCAATAAATTACGTTGATAAATCAAACTTGTTTTTAAGTAGGTTAAAGGGAATAACTGATCCGGAAGAAAAGCGAAAAATTATCGGCAATACTTTTATCGAAGTATTTGAAGAAGAGGCAAAAAAAATAGGTGATGTGGATTTTTTAATGCAAGGCACCATTTACTCTGATGTAGTTGAATCAGGGCACGCTTCAGGAAACACTAGTACAATTAAATCTCATCACAATGTTGGTGGGTTGCCAGAAAAAATGAATCTGAAATTAGTAGAACCTTTACGCTATCTCTTTAAAGATGAAGTAAGGCTGCTTGGCAAAGAAATTGGGCTTTCAGATGAGATAATATTTCAACATCCATTTCCTGGGCCTGGACTTGCAGTGAGGATCATAGGTGAGGTTGATGAAGAAAAGGTACGAATATTGCAAGAAGTAGATGAAATATATATCAACACAATGAAAAATTATGATCTGTATGATAAAATATGGCAGGCTTTTGCTGTACTGTTACCAGTAAAAACTGTGGGAGTTATGGGAGATAATCGTACATACGGATATGTTTGCGCTTTAAGGGCTGTGACTTCATCTGATGGCATGACAGCTGATGCATTTCCATTTGAAAATAAAGATCAACATTCGTTAGTATTTTGGAGGTTTTTGCAAGACGTCAGTAGTATAATTGTTAACAAAGTTTCCGGAGTAAATCGAGTTGTGTATGATTTAACTTCCAAGCCACCAGCAACTATTGAGTGGGAGTAGCAATAATTTCATTCCAGTTTCAGCTACTCGAATCACACCAAAGAGGCTGGTTGCATAACTCAAATTTTAAGGAAAACTATTTAATGTCATTCCAGCGCGTAACGCTGGAATCCAGAAAAAAAGAACCAGTGTCAGCTACTCGGATGACATCGAAATGTTCGTACAGATATTCGTCACACACCGGAATAAAAATTAGACTTTTGCCTTGTGCAAAATAATTTCAAGGCCGCATTGTCTTTATTTTGCTTATAGCTTCCACAAGCACTGCAAACATAAATGAAGAATACAAATATGCTTTTGGTAGTTCTATGTGAAGCCCTTCAAGTGTTAGATATACACCGACGAGTAAAATAAATAGAATGGCAATTACTTTTAAGCTTGGGTTGGATTTTATTACCTGAGCGGTATAATTTGATGAAAATAGCATCGCTAATATGGAAAATGTAAATGCTATGGCAATGATTATCATATTGTGAGTTAATGCTATGGCAGTTAATATTGAATCAACCGAAAAAACTAAGTCTATTAATATAATTTGTAGCACAACTAAAAAAAATTGTGATTTAACATTTGCCTTTGTTTTGTTCTCCTTATGTACAAAAATTTCGCTCCATAACTCTATAGAACTTTTAACAATAAGGAATAACCCTCCTGCAATCATAAGTAAATCCTTTACTGAGATATCTAGCGATACAGCGTGAAATATAGGCTTTTGCATTGATAGTATATATGATGTAAAAAATAGTATTACAAAACGCATCAATAGCGCTAAGCCAAAACCTATAAGGCGGGCTCTTTCTCTCAGCAGATTTGGCACCTTATCTATTGCTAGAGAAATAAAGATTAAATTGTCTATACCAAGTATAGTTTCAAGTAGCGTAATTATCAATAAAGTCCAAGCATCAGCTAGCATTTTCATTCCAAAGTCAGATTTTGTACTTTACAATAGATGTGTAAAAATTAAGTAACTTCGACTAGGTAATTAAAAAATCAGCCTTACCCGGAAAAGAAAGAGGCAAAAGGGCATTTTTATAATAAAAGTACTTTTGTAAGAGAAATAATGAAATTAAAAATCTAACTCTCTTTACGAAAATTTTAAATAGATTGTAAAATAGTTGTACCATGAAAATATATGCCTTCTTTATAGACTAAGATTTTTCTTTAAATTAAGATAGATACACGATAAAAGGAACATATGACAAAAGAATCATTAGCAAAAACTGATATAGTAAAAGTTGAAGATAAGAAAGCAACAAAGGGATTTTTTAAAATATTAGGTGAAGTAGCAGATGCTGTAAGGTCATGGGTTGGCAATATTGGCCCTGATTTAAGTAGTAGTCGCGATGTCGATAGTTTAGTCTTGAAGATGAACGAATGCTTAAACCCAAAGGGGGGTGAAGTCTCAGCACGTAAGAACACCGTATCTCTTGGTAATTTGTACTTGAGTTTATCAGAGGCAGGTCAAATAAAATTTTTACAAACCCTGGCAGAAAAGTTCAATCCGGATAAAACGAAAATAGATGAAGAAATGAAAGTATATAAGAAAAATCAAGATTCTGAGTCGAGCTATAAGTTTGAACAAGACTTAATAAAAGTCCTTGAATCACCACGCTCTAAAATATTGAAGCAGTTTATCTCCTTACCGGAGGGCCTTAAGTTTATTGTTGATATGCGTTCTGATGTACTCAAGCTGAAGAATCAATATAAAAGTCTAAGTCCACTAGAAAACGAATTAAAAAGTATACTTTGTACTTTGGTTGATGTTGATCTACTTGATCTTCATCAAATCACCTGGGATTCACCTGCATCATTGTTGGAAAAACTTATAAAATATGAAGCTGTACATAAAATTTCCTCTTGGGGTGACTTAAAAAACAGACTAGATTCTGATCATCTCTGTTTTGCTTTCTTTCATTACAAAATACCAAATGAACCTTTAATTTTTGTAGAGGTTGCACTGATGAATGAGATTGCAGATAGTATTCAACACGTTTTGGACGAGTCAGTTCCTTCAAGTGACCCAAGCAGTGCAAGTACTGCTATATTCTATTCAATATCAAACACTCAAACTGGTTTATCTGGAATTAGCCTCGGTAACTTTTTAATAAAGAGAGTCGTAGAAAAACTATCGCAAGAATTTAAAAGCGTAAAAGTGTATGCAACTCTTTCTCCAGTTCCTGGATTTACAAAATGGCTAAAAAATCAAGACGTAGCTTTATTAGGTAAGCTTAATATAAAACAATCAGGTACAGAAATTTTAGAAAGCATAAAAACTAACATTGAATGCGAAAAACAGTCCCTACTGAAACTTTGTGCACATTATTTGCTAAAGGTTAAAAGCAGTGGTGGAGGTGCTTATGATCCAGTAGCACACTTTCATTTAAGCAATGGTGCATCAATCAAACAAATCAACTGGATGGCTGATACTTCTGAAAAAGGCATTAGTCAGTCAGCCGGAATAATGGTGAATTATCTGTATGAGCTGCCTAAAATAGATAACAATCATGAGAATTATATGATTAATAAAGTGATTTCTCATTCAAAAAAAGTGTCAGCTATGTTAAAGGAATAATAGGAAGTGCGCAAGCATATAGAAAGTGCTAACATTCCCTAATGTTTATGTATATAATATTGAATAGTTTTATGAGGTAAAATGTATGAATAGTGATGAATTAGAAGAATTAAAGAAACTAAAACAAAAGATACAAGATGCAGTAGCACATAAAAAATTGTATGGTGTATTATTTGCAGATTCTAAAGAGATAGAGTTATTCAATAATTGTATTAGCAGTATTAAAAGTAATGGAATAGGCGAAGAGGAATCAAATGAATTGATAACCATTTATAAAGGACTTAATTCAATATTTGATAACATTAGTTCTGACTGGGATGGCAATAAGGGTAGCCTAAATGCTCAAAAAATTATTGTACATTATCAAAACTTAGAGTCTATCTTAAAGATAGTAAACATAATTAAAGAATTGAAGACAAGATTGGGCCAAGCATTCGTGATCTTCGACTTTGATGAATCCGGGTTAATCCAGGATATCGAATCACTCCAAAAAAAAATGAAAGAAGTGCTAGAAAACATGCAACAACAAGAACAAAGTGCAGCAAGGAAAAAAGAGTTAGAAGAGAAAGCTAAAGCAGAGTTTAGCAAGTATATAGAAAACGGCACTATTGATGCGATGTCAATCAAAAGGGATAGTAATTCAGACCTTCTTTATACAATAATTAAGCTAAAAGAAGACAATAAAAGCACAGATATTAAAGTAAGCGAATTTTTAAATAGTGATTTTTGTAAAGAAAACAATATTGCCGGTTTTCTTCTTTCAAGTGGAGATCAAAAAGAATTTATCAGTGGTAAAATACATGAGGGGATTAGATATTATCATATAGGTACCACAGTTCAATATGGAATAAAGTTTAACTGGTATGTAGACGGAAAGGAATGTAGCATTACATTAGGTGCTAACAGTGATGATAGTATTAGAATAATAAGTGATAGACCAACTGATGCGGATTTAGAAAAAAATAAAGATGTAAAGATTAAAGTTGGTGATGCTTACCTAAGCCTTGCTGATGCAGTAAAAACGTGTAGACAGCAAGAAGATCCAAGTAGCACAGTGAAGCAAGCATCAGCTAATGAGCATTGCCGTCCATTGGCAAGGACAGCTTAATGTTTTTAGCAAAGAGAGATATAAGTAATTGCTCTTGTAATACTTAAAATGTAAAATAGATCTACTTAAATAAGTAGATCTATGAACAATATAAGAAATTTTGCAATAATAGCACATATAGATCATGGGAAGTCAACTCTTGCTGATCGTTTGATAGAAGAATGTAACGGTCTTGAGACAAGGGAAATGACCAATCAGGTACTTGACTCAATGGATATAGAGCGTGAACGTGGAATTACAATCAAAGCACAAACGGTAAAACTCAATTACACTGCAAATAATGGTAATAAATATTGCCTCAACCTCATGGACACACCAGGTCATGTTGACTTTTCATATGAAGTCAGCCGAAGCTTAGCCGCATGTGAAGGCTCACTTTTGGTAGTAGATAGCAGCCAAGGAGTTGAAGCTCAGACTCTGGCAAATGTCTACAAGGCAATTGACAATAATCATGAGATAATAGTTGTGCTTAATAAAGTCGATCTTCCTGCTGCAGATCCAGAAAGGATAAAGCTTCAGATTGAAGAGGTAATCGGAATTGATGCAACTGAGTCAATTTTGATATCGGCAAAAACTGGTCTTGGGATAAAGGATGTACTTGAAGCTATAGTGACAAAACTTCCCGCTCCTCAAGGTGATACAAATGCTCCACTGCAAGCAATTTTAGTTGATAGTTGGTATGATCCTTACCTAGGAGTAGTAATTTTAGTGCGAGTTAAAAATGGAGTACTAAAAAAAGGCATGAGAATCGTTATGATGTCTAATAATGCTACATATCAGGTCGATAATATCGGTATTTTCACTCCTAAAAAAGTTATGACTGGTGAACTTTCAGCAGGTGAAGTTGGTTTTATAACTGCTTCAATGAAAGAAGTAGCAGACTGCAAAGTAGGAGACACTATTACTGAAGAGAAAAGGCCGTGCAGCAAGGCATTACCTGGCTTTAAAGAAGTATATCCTGTAGTATTTTGCAGTATTTTTCCCAATAACACAGATGATTTTAAATATTTAAGGGAAGCACTAGAAAAATTACATTTAAATGATGCTAGTTTTACATTTGATGCTGAAACGTCAAATGCCCTAGGTTATGGATTTCGTTGCGGTTTCTTAGGAATGCTACATCTTGAAGTCATTCAAGAAAGACTCGAAAGAGAATTTGATTTAGATCTAACAGCAACTGCACCGAGTGTTATATATAAAGTTGCAACACAAAATGGTAAAGTTTTAAATATCCATAACCCAAGCGATATGCCAGACCCTACAAAAATTGAAATAGTGGAAGAACCGTGGATCACTGCAACTATAATGGTACCTGATCAATATTTAGGAGAGATTCTATCTCTGTGTGAAGAGAGGAGAGGAGAACAGCAGGATTTATCTTATGTTGGTAATACGACAACAGCACTACTGAAGTATAAATTACCGCTGTCTGAGGTTGTTTTTGATTTTTACGATAGACTAAAATCAATTTCCAAGGGATATGCAAGTTTAGATTGGGAAATATCCGATTATCAGGAAAGTCAGATAGATAAATTAAGTTTTTTAGTTAATGGAGAACCTGTGGATGCGTTAGCCTGCATTGTTCATAAAAGCAGGGCAGAAAAAAGAGGCCGTGAAATATGTGCACGTTTGAAAGACTTGATACCACGCCAGCAATATAAAATCGCGATTCAAGCGGCAGTAGGCGGAAAAATTATTGCTAGAGAAACGATTAACCCGTATAGAAAAGATGTAACAGCCAAGCTCTATGGTGGAGACGTCACACGAAGGATGAAGCTGCTTGAAAAGCAGAAGAAAGGTAAGAAAAGATTGCATTCTGTGGGAAACATAAACATTCCACAAAATGCTTTTATTGAGGCTTTGAAAATAAATGATTAATATATATTCAAAAACATAAATTTAAAGAACTAAGTGATATTTTCTCAATAAATTTACTGACATTGATATGGGTAAATTTGAAATAGCTATGTGAATTTGTAAAACACTATATAAGATACCATACAACGAAATCATCCCAGTGTTAAACGCTGGGATGACAGAGAGCAGCTCAATTGCTCCACTCAATCAGTAAAAATCAGATATATGTAGACATTGGCTAAAACCATTCCAACAACATTTTAGTGAAACTTAACAAGCTTATCTATAGTTTTAGTGATGATTCTTGGAGTATTTGGAGAGACTTCTGAGCCCAGTCTATTTAACCGCTCTATAGCAAACCCGCTGTTCTCATTTATTATGAAATCACATAAAATATTTTCTATATCTTTAATAACACTTTCATGCTTTCTCAGAGGATGGTTATTCGGATATCTATGAATGGTTTTGATGCTAGAATACTCAACGAAAGCTTGATCTTTAAAAGCAAGTTGTCTCAATTTCTCTTTGAATTTTTCTTCTTCATCTCTTGCTAAAAGGCAAGACTTTATCAGTGATTTTATAATCGAGTTTATAGCCTGATGTATTTCAGAATGCACTATAACTTTGATGATATTTTCTTCCACTATGCAATCATAAGTGCTTTTTTCGCTCTTTAATGACTCTATAAGCATTTTGCTATTTTGCGAATTCAATTCCAGATTCTCTTCACTTATAGGAGTCATTATAAAGGTATTCTTATTTACCCTGATGTAAAATTGTGGCAACCCTTTAGAACAGGCAAATGCTACATCCTTAGACTCAAGTGCGTGATTGTATGAAGAAGAAAGGGTGCTTGCTATAACGCTACTTGGTACTTTCATTCCATGATTACTTAGGTGATTTAACACATTCTCAACATCATGATATGTAAAACCTGTATCTTTTATCAATTCAACAACTTCTATGCAATTGTGTTGTTTATACTCTATTGTCACTTCTTCTGTAAAAAGAGTTTTAGCTGCTATATGCTTATCAAGCACTGTGAAAATCTTGATGAAACTCTCTAAATCTTGTTTGTTAATTAATTCAATACTAATTAAGTTTTTGCTAACAATTATAATATTTTTTATCATTTTTTCCCACTAAAAAAACTCACTAGATGAATTGTATTTTTAATTCATTAAAAATTGTTTAAAGTGGGTATGCCAGCAACAGTAAGACAAAAAAATCACATAAAATCTTCATTATGTATTATATTACATCCCTCGTGTTCATCACTGCCGCTTGTGTAAGCTGTTGCATTAATGCTATCTTCATTGTTATTTAACATATTATCCAACTTTCCTTCTTTTTCAAGATCCATCAATTTGTCACATCCAGCAATATGATGTACATAATCACCATTTTCATCAGTAATAAAAATTTGTGGAACTGTCCTGACGTTATATTTTGATTTTATACCGTCAAACAAATCCGAGTTTCTAAGTACATCAATTTCTTCGTATTTCACACCTTTTTCATCCAATAACTCTTTTGCTTTCTTGCAGAATGGGCAGTACTTCTTCACATATATTACAACTTTTCCTTTAGTGTTTTTCACGATTTATCTCCATAGTTCATAAAATACAACTATTATATATAAAAAATATATATAAAATATCAAATTGTATGAAAATTATTTACAACTGTGAGCAAGGGATAAAAGATAATGTGGCACTAACTTTCGGAAATTTCGATGGCGTTCATTTAGGACATAAGTTTGCAATTTCCAATCTAAAGAAGGTAGCACAAGAAAGAGGATTACCCTCTGCAGTTTTAACTTTTGAGCCTCACCCATCAACTGTTTTATTTAGTAGGAACAATTTTAGGTTAATAGACCAAGAACAAAAAAAGGAACTAATCAGCAGCTATGGTATAGATTACTTGTATATTATTAATTTTAGTAGAGGTTTTTCTGAGGTTAGCTGCGATGACTTTATTGGTAAGATTTTGGTAAAGAAGTATGGTGCTAAACATATAACTGTTGGAGAAAGTTGTACTTTTGGTCACAAACGATTGGGTAACATATTAACTCTAGAAAAATATTCTCAGGTGTATGAATATTCTTTAACTAAATTAGAGCCATTGATAATCGATAGAAAAATTTGCTCTTCTTCCTCAATCAGGGAGTGTTTACAAAAAGGCGAAATAGAAATTGCTAATAAATTGCTTGGTAGGTCTTATCAAGTTTCTGGTATTGTAACAAAAGGTGCATGTAGAGGTAGAGAAATAGGGTTTCCAACCATAAACATTCCGATAGAAGATTACATGATAAAACCTAAGCTTGGTACATATTACGCCAAAGTTGCATTTTCTGAAAATAGTTCAAGTTGGCTATATGGAGTAGTCAACATTGGTATGAGACCTACATTTAAGGACTTAAAAAAACCTATAGTAGAAATGCATATATTTGACTTCAACGAAAATGTATACAATTTTAAGGTTGACATACAACTTTTAAAATTTATTAGGGCAGAAAAAAAATTCCATAGTATTAACGAGTTAACAAAACAGATAGACCGTGATATAATGAAGGCTTACCAGTTAAAGATAAACTTATGAAAAGGATATGTTTAGTTATTATATTGATTATAGTATCATTCGATCAAACAAGTAAATTGTATATAAACTCTTTGATTGATGAGGGGGAGTCAATCGAGATTACTAGTTTTATGAAATTAGTTGAAGTTTGGAATTCAGGAATTAGCTTTGGAATGTGTAGTACTCTGCCGCATGGCAGCTTCTTTTTTTCAGCATGTTCAATATTAATAATTGGTATACTTGCATACTTGATATATAAATCTAATGATAAGTCAATTTACCTTAGTTTTTCTCTGATGATTGGTGGAGCGATCGGAAATGTAATTGATAGAATCTATTGGGGAGCTGTATATGACTTCATATATTTTCATATCAATGATTGGTATTGGCCAGCCTTTAATTTAGCAGATCTATCTATAGTTTGTGGAATGTGTACATTGTTATATAAGTGGTATATATATGATAGGTCTATCTCTAAGCAAAATGAGGAATGAAATAATGCTTCGCAAATTCTTTAGTTTTTTTATACTATCTGTGTTTTTTTTCATTTGTCCGATTTCTTTGGAAGCTGAAATCATAAAGCATGCTAAGCTCAGTAACGGATTGGATGTTTATGTAGTACCTAATCACCGAATTCCAGCTGTTTTTCATGCAATAATATATAAAGTTGGGGGAATGGATGACCCAATTGGCAAAGCAGGCTTGGCTCACTACTTTGAACACTTAATGTTTGAAACTACAGGAAAATTTAAAGACATAGAATCCACTTTGGGCAGCATTGGGGCCCAATTTAATGCTTTTACCACTAAAGAATACACCTGCTACTACGAATTAGTTCTCAAAAAAGATTTACCACTAGCAATGGAAATTGAAGCAGATAGAATGGGCAATTTTGATGTTACTCAAGACAAAATAGATAGAGAAAAAAATATCGTATTAGAAGAAAGAAAGATGAGATTTGATAATAATCCTGAAGCTTTACTATGGGAGGAAATGAACAGTGCATTTTATCGTAATGGTTATGGTAGGTCTGTTATTGGTTGGGAGAGCGATATTAAAACTTACAATCAAGATGACATAACAAGGTTTCATGATAACTATTATCATCCAGGTAATGCTATACTGCTCGTTGTTGGTGATGTAGAATTTGAAGAAGTAGTGGGATTAGCAAAGGAAAAATATGGTGCAATTAAAGCTGAGCCTGTAGTGAAGCATTATCCGAACCAAGATTCAATACATAATGCAGATATATCGGTAATTTTAGAAAGCACTGAAGTAAAAGAGCCAGTTTTATACTTTCGCTATAGTGTTCCTTTATTTGAGCAAATAAGTGAAACTTTTCCTGTTGATTTGGCAGTTGATGTTTTGGGGAATGGCAAGTCTAGTAAGCTATATAAAGATTTAGTTCTAGATAAGAATGTAGCAGTAGAAGTGTTTGCTTATTATAATAGCTTAGCTTTTAGTAATGGTTACATTGAGATTCGGGTAACTCCAAAAAGCGGGGTGAATTTGGATGCTGTTGCAAGAGAGTTAGAAAATTCTATTAATCACTTTAACTCTGAAGGAATAACAAGTGAAGAGTTGCAAAGTACAAAGTCTAAATACAAAGCAGCACAGCTTGATAATCTATCTGATTTAACTAATATAGCAATGTTTTATATACCACGTCTAGCACTAGGTATTCCACTTGATGAAATAGACATTTCATATAGCAAAATTAATGATGTCAATCTAGAGGATGTAAATAATAAAGTTCACGCTATCTTTTCTACTAATAAATTAGTTGGTCGTTTGCTACCAAAAGGAGGTAATAATGAAGATAAGTAAATATGTATTTCTATTTTTTTTCTGTCTAGGCTTTAATTTGCAAGCAAGCAGTCACTTAAATATAGAGGAGGTTACTACTAATAAAGGATTTAAGTTTTTATTTGTTGAAAACCATGATCTACCAAAAGTTTCACTTAATATATCATTCAAAGATGCAGGTTGTGTGTATGAAAGTGCAGAAAAGCAGGGGCTTGCTTGGTTTACTTCTCTTGTAATTCAAGAAGGAGCAGGAAAAAATGATGCCAAAGATTTTGCGAAAAAGCTTGAGGATAAAGGAATTAGTTTAAATTTTACTGCTGGTTTAGAAGCATTTAGGGTTTCATTAAACACTTTATCTGAGAATCTAGAGGATGCAATTTCACTACTGAGTGATGCTATAATGCGCCCTAAAGTTGATCCTGAGGGGTTAAATAGAGTATTCGAAAAAGCCAAAGTAAACTTTAATAATTTTGAAAAAGACCCTTATTTTATTGCTGCAAAAGAGTTAGATACATTGTTGTTCAAAAAACATCCTTACTCAAGAGATCCATATGGAACTCTAGACACTATAATGAACATTACTAGAGACGATGTTTTAACATACATAAAGCGTAGTTTTACTAAGGATAATATCGTTATTAGTATTGTTGGTTGTGCAACAAAAGAAGAAGTTAGTACGCTGCTCGATAAATATTTATCTAAGTTACCATCAAAAAGATCGAAAGTTAGGAAGGTATCTGTAAAAAATGAATTTGGGCCTGCAGAAAGTAAGAGCGTTTTTATGGATATACCACAGAGTGTAATACTTTTTGCTCAAAAAAGCATAGCATATGAAGACCCTAATTACTATAATGCTAGTGTTTTGATTAATGCGCTTGGTGGTATGAGTCTAAACTCAATACTGATGAAAGAGTTGAGACAAAATCTAGGTATTACTTATGGTGTTAGTGCACGTAATGTTCCTAATAAGCATGGAAATATTATATCTGGATTTATGAGTACTGATAGTTCCACTGCTAGCAAAGCTATATCAGCAGTAAAAGATACATTTAGCAGAATAAAAGAGGAAGGAATTGACGAACAATTATTCAAGGATGCAAAAACCAGTTTAGTAAATAACCTTATCTTCTCTTTTCTATCCAATAATGCGAATACAGCAACGTTACTGGATAGTATGCAGATAGATGATCGTGATATTAACCATATAAATAATTATGCAAATATCATTAATGATGTTCAATTGGAAAAAGTAAACAAGCTGGCAAGTTCTTTACTGAATCCTGAAAATTTATTTTTTGTTGAAGTTGGAAGAAACGCTCAAGGTCAATAGTTAATACCTTCTACTATTGATCTTACTGCTTTTACATAACACTTATGCTCTTCAGCTAGAATGCGCTCTGAGAGACTGTGAACATCATCATTTGGTAACACTGGAACAGTAGCTTGAGCGATTATGGCTCCAGCATCAATTTCAGGAGTAACATAATGCACAGTACATCCTGTAATTTTTACACCCGCTTTCAGAGCTTGCTCCTGAGCATTTAGGCCCTTAAATGACGGAAGTAAAGAGGGATGAATATTTATAACTTTGTTATGCCATTTATTCAGGAAATTGGCCTTTATAATTCTCATAAACCCTGCAAGGCAAATTAAATCAACCTTATGTTGAACAAGTATTTCATGAATTTTATCAGTATCAAGTGACTTATCTTCAACAACAAACGCTGAAACTCCTGCTTGCTTTGCTATTTTAAGGCCTCCAGCTTCACTATTATTTGTGATAACACACACAGTTTCAGCAGGGAAATTCTGATCTTGACATGCTTCTATTAAAGCCTGCATGTTTGATCCTCTACCTGAAATTAGTATTCCGAGTTTTATCTTTTTCATTTTAGTGCAGCCGTAAGAATGGATATTAATAAAATAGCTCAAAAGGAAAGTTTATTTTAGAATAAATACTATTGTGTAGCAATATTTTACACTGCTGAATAACATGGAATTAAAGAAATCATTCAGTTTGAAGTAACTTTAACATTTCATTTTAGGAATATTATACAATTTATGGTAAATAAATGCATATTTTTATGGCTGCGTTATTATTTATTTAACAAAGTATTAGTATAATTTACTACACTGAATTAAATGGAGAAAATTCAATGAATAAATTACCAAGCAATGCAAAAACAAGCAAGTCTCAGGTTACTCAGTGGGAGGTAATAAAAAATTGTGAATATTCTGATAATTGTTTATCAAAAGTAGTAACTTTATACGTCATTAAAATGGCAGAATTATCAGATATTTATACGAGTAATGAACCTGAAATTAATACTATACTTACAAGAATAAGCATAACAAGTGAAAATGCATTTTTAAATAAGGTTGTTGATATTGAAATTATGGAGGGCATTTTTCCGTACAAATTCAACAGCAAGAAGAAAAATAACATATCAAGGCTAGAAGATTTGTACAATTATTTATGTTCTACTGTTATTGATAGCCTTCCAAAAGAAATGCTTGAAAGCCTAAGAAGAGAATACAGAGACGCTGTTAACTTATTTAAAGCAATTACTTAACTAGGTGTAGCATTTTTAAGACTTTACCTTCTATTTCAGAAATGCCACTTTCAAGATCTTTATCTATCAAACATATGGTAGATAAATATGTTTTCTGCTTCTTTTCAACATTGATAGTTAAAGTTCCAGGAGTAATCGTAACCGAGTTAGCAAATAATGCAATGGTCTTATCATTATGTCCTATGCATTCTCTTACAATAACAATTGGCTCAACTGTAGATTTGAATCGTAGCACCTTTTTTGTTACATAAATACTTGAAAAAATAATTTGGTAAATTAGCCAAGGTATATAACTTATAAGCTGATAAAGTGACAGCCTACCACTATCATTTAGAATTTGACTAAGGGCACTTTCAGCATCAATTAACCTTTTAAAGATAATCAATGTGAACACAGAAGAAAATACTCCACAGAGAATAAAAAAAGGCTCAAAATAACCAGACAATGTAATCCATAGAGAAGACAAAATCACAAATGATAGAGAAAAAAACTTAATATTTTGCCTGACTTTCATGATTTGGAGTATAACTTAAATGATTTTTTAGAAAAATAAAAAGTTCTTGATTTTTGTGTCAAAGAACATAATAACCAAGTTATTTTAATAAGTAGTGGAGATTATGACGCTTGATGATTTTCTAAAAATGCTTGAAGAAATAAATGATACTTCAGGTTTAAGCAAGAACAACATAGTTGAACGAATAAAAATAAAATTAGAAAGAATTGATTTACGGAGGTGGGAAGATAGTGGATTTAATATCAATCATATATTCACTACACATAGTGATCTAGATCCTGTAGAAACTACATTGTTGCATTTTGCTGCTAAGAGTGGCTATGAGAACATAGTAATAGCTCTAATTGAATATGGAGCATATGTTGATGCATGGGACAGCGATGGATGCACTCCTTTACATTTTGCTGCTGAATGGAACCACAAAGGCATATTAGATATTTTAATTGAAAGTGGAGCAAATGTTAATGCGTGGGACAATGATGTATGTACACCTTTACATCTTGCTGCCGAAGGTGGGAATGAAAGTGTAGTAAGAGCTCTAATTGCATGTGGAGCAGATGTTAACGCGCAGAACAATGATGGACACACTCCTCTACATTTGCTACTAAGAGTGGCTATGAGAACATAGTAATAGCTCTAATTGAACACGGAGCATACGTCGATGCGTGGGATAATTATAGAAGCACTCCCTTGCATTTTGCTGCTGAAAGTGATAATGAAAACATAGTAAGAACTCTGATTGAACATGGAGCATGTGTTAATGTGTGGGATAGTTGTGGACGCACTCCTTTGCATTTTGCTAGCGATCATGAAAGTATAAGAGATATTTTAATTGAAAGTGGGGCATATGTTAGTAAACAGAACAATAATAGATATGCTCCTTTACACTTTGCTATTGAATGGGGCTGCAAAGATGTGATAAGTTCTTTGTCAGGTAATGCTAGTCCTAGGGCTGAAATGGCAGTAGGAAGAGTGGAACAAATTACACTTGCAGGAAGATTGGAGCTTTTTTAACCAAACTTGCATTTACTGAGATAATTGTTTTGTTATGAATTAAACCAAAAGTTCTGTAATATATTGAAGCTTAAAGATATCTTTAGATATGGAAGTTATTGCAGAAAATAGAAAAGCAAGGTTTGAATACTTTATCTTAGAAGAATTTGAAGCAGGTATGATCCTCTTAAGTAGTGAAGTGAAATCACTAAGGGAAAGAAAAGCAAACATTTCTGATGCTTACGTTACTGAAAAAAAAGGTGAAATATGGCTAAACAATATGCATATCGCAGAGTATAAAGCTGCAAACCAAAAGAATCACAAGCCAAAAAGAGAACGAAAATTGCTTTTGCATAAAAAAGAGATAAATAAGCTAATTGGTCAAATCAAAACCTCTGGAATAACTGTTGTGCCACTTTCTATCTATTTTAATGATAAAGGGTTGGCAAAAACTAAAATTGCCATTGTGAAAGGAAAAAAACTCTATGATAAGAGAGCAACCATAAAGCAGAGAGAGTGGGAACGTGAGAAAAGTAGATTGTCTAAGAATAATTTGTAGTAAAATATGTCTTTAAGTCCAGTTATTTTTAGCATCGGTCCTGTTTCTATATATTGGTACTCTTTAGCATATGTTTTGGGTATAGTTTTTGCATATTGGTATTTACATAAGCTAGACAATCAAAAAATATTTACTAAGAATTTTTACGATTCGTTATTAACAGCCGTTATTATAGGCATTATCCTTGGAGGTAGGCTTGGGTACGTATTGATATATGATCCAGTTCTCTATATAAGCAATCCTATCGAAATACTAAAGACCTGGGAAGGAGGTATGTCATTTCATGGCGGTGCTATAGGAGTTTTGCTTGCAGTAATAATCTCCTGTAGAAGACATAACATTCCTATATTTTACACACTGGATCTAATTTCTTGTGGAGTTCCGATAGGTTTACTTCTAGGCCGCATAGGTAATTTTATAAATGGAGAGTTATTTGGCAGGGTTACAACTATGCCGTGGGGTATGGTATTTCCAGAAAGTGGTGATAATTTATTGCGCCATCCAAGCCAACTTTATGAGGCATTTTTTGAAGGAGCGCTACTTTTCGTAGTTGTAAATTCACTATTTTACTTGAACAAAATGAGATTGTATTATGGTGCAACAACTGGAGTTGCAGTTATGTTGTATGGAGTAGCACGTTTTATGGTTGAATTTTTCCGCGAGCCAGACTATCAAATTGGCTATTTATGGTTCAATTTAACTATGGGACAGTTGCTTTCTATACCTATGATTTTGTTGGGAATGCTTATATATTTAGGTGCGTTGAATTTTAGGTTTAATACAAAATCTATTCAATAGACAAGAGGTAAGTTGAATAAAAAAATATAGTAGAAGTTTATCTACTACATAGCATGTACAACTGTACGAACTTTTCGTGTTGCAGAGAATAAACGTGAGGGCACAAACCTTTTGTTGCATAGCTATGAAACAAACTTAGTAGCTACTGACCAAATTCATTATTAAGTAGATATTCATTTTTCAACAAAATCCCCTTGATTTAGAAGCTACTCTATTAAAACATATTTTTAAACTTTTGCCAAAACCCTGGTTTATTATCATTAACCTTTGTGAAGGCTATGTTTAAACTGTATCTTGGATCGTTTGGCACATCATATCTAATATTCAGTATTGAAACTTCGTTTTTATTATGAACAGAAACATCGTCATATGATAACTTTGTCGTGTAGCACTTTATATGCTTTTGCTTATCATATACTATATCACCTGATTCCCCTTCTAGTTCTACAAATTTAGTTTTTTTCTGACATTCTTTTATTTTTATTAGATCCTTGTCTAGTGATATTGAAACCGGTAGTGTATTACCAGCATACTCTTTAGCTAAAAGCTCACTTTGAGGATACATTTTTATTTCCCTTCCAAAATGTGAGTCTATAAAATTATTGCTCCAAAATTTGTCTCCAGAATGTACATATTTGTCAGTAGCATACGGTACACCACCATAATTGCATTGAACTTTGTAATCTCCAACACCATTATTTTGAAAAAAATCATGAATGGCAGCGTAACTATCAGCAGCATCATTTATGTAATCCATTACCTACCCCTTAAAACCTTTTAATTTATTATATCACAAGAAATTAAATCTATCAATAAAAAGACTTTTTTTGATATCAAGTATCTAGGGAGCATATTGATAGGATTGTGACATTCGTATTTCCCAGTTCTTCACATACTGCTGGACTAATTCAGGATAATTTTCAATAATTAATAAATTTTCAGCGTTTCCCTTTTCAGCTGTCTTACTGAGGTTAAACGATCCTGTGATGACTTTTTGATTATCAACAATTATTACCTTATTATGAGCAATTTTTGGCTTATTATCGATCCAAATCGGTATTCCATTTGAAAACAATTCGCTTATGACACTATATTTTGAATGGAGTTGTGATTTATCTAAGACGACTTTAACATCAACACCACGCTCTTTGGCGTTAATCAAAGATTTTGCAACTGTTCCAAGAGTAAATGTATATTCTTGAACTAAGATAGATTCTTTAGATTGGTCTATCTCGCTGATTATCGGTACAGCACAGTCTTCTTCAGGTGAGAAGCAAACTGTTGCTTTTGGGCAAGGCGAGAATGTAGGACCCACATAGTAATACAGAGAAAAACATGCCGACAAAAATAAAAGATATAAAAGCCTCACAAACCACACCTAAATACACGGCGGTAGTCTACATCATAGTTTAATCATCTGTCAACCCATATTCCTTCCACTTCTCTGTAACTTTCTTTATTATTTCCTCGCTCATTTCAATTTTTCTTCCCCATTCTCGTTTGGTTTCAGGTGGAAGTTTGTTTGTTGCATCAAACCCTATTTTACCTCCGAGACCACTTTCAGGGGAAGCAAAATCTAAATAATCAATTGGGGCATTCTCTATCGTAATTGTATCACGCACAGGGTCCATTCTTGTTGACATTGCCCACATCACCTCTTTCCAATCACGTATATTTATATCATAATCAACAACTATAATAAATTTCGTGTATAAGAACTGTTTGAGAAAAGATAGTGTGCCCATAACAATTCTTTTTGCATGCCCTGGATAAGCCTTTTTTATCGACACTACCGCTATTCTATATGAACAACCTTCTGGGGGCAGATAAAAATCTACTATTTCCGGAAACTGATTGATAAGAATCGGCACAAAGATTTCGTTGAGTGCTTCACCAAGAATTGATGGTTCATCAGGTGGTTTGCCAGTAAAAGTGCTGAGATAAATTGGATCTTTGCGCATTGTAATTGCAGTGATGTTAAACTCAGGAAACTGTTCAACAGCATTATAGTAACCGGTATGGTCTCCATATGGCCCTTCATCTTGGTAATTATCCAAACTTACATATCCTTCCAAAACAATTTCTGCATGAGCTGGAACCTGAAGAGGAATAGTTTTACAATTTACAAGCTCAAGTGGTTTTTTTCGCAGCAGCCCGGCAAATTGGTATTCTGATAAAGTCTCCGGCACCGGAGTTACCGCAGCAATAATTGTTGCAGGATCGCTACCAATCACAGCAGCCGCAGGAAACTTCATATTTTGTCCCCTCTCCTTCCACCGTTTATGGTGACCTGCACCACCACGATGTGCAAGCCAGCGCATGAGAGTCGTTTTTTTATTCACAACCTGCATACGATATATTCCAAGATTGAAATTATCTTGCTTGTCTGCTGTTGGTCCTTTTGTTACCACAAGTGGCCAAGTGATAAGCGGTGCAGGCTCGTTTGGCCAGCATGTCTGAATAGGTAGCAAACTAAGATCCACCTCATCCCCAGTTAGCACCACCTCTTGACATGGGGCTTTGCTCACAACTTTGCTCCGCATCGACAATACAACTTTTAGTAGAGGAAACATTTTCACAGCATCTTTGAAGGTTTTTGGTGGCTCAGGTGATCGCAAAAATGCTAGAAGTTTACCCAGATCCCTTAATTCATCAGAATTTATACCAAGTCCGAATGCAATTCTCTCAATAGTACCAAATAAATTCACTAAAACGGGAATTGAATTTTTGCCATTTTCTGTGACAACATTTTCAAAGATGATAGCTGGTCCTTTGTTTGACAAAACCCTACGATGAATTTCTGTCATTTCAAGAATAGTTGAAACTTCTTTTTTAATTCTAATTAGATCTTTTTTTTCTTCTAATGCTCTGATGAAGTCGCGTAAGTTATTGTACATATTTTAAAAATTTTAAGCCTTTTAAGAAGTGCTTTTCCCAGCACAACTCATTCACTTATTATTATAGAGGCTCTAGAAAAATTATTCTCCAATTCGCTTTTTAAGTTTTTATATTCAGCAGTCTTTAATTCTTCATTGGTAATAAAGCTTTTCTTTATGGTTATTAAATTGCTAAATTCGGTTCCATCATTTTGATATTTACAGAACCTATTTACATATAACCAAGGAGAATTTATTTCAAAATTCAAATTTTCACAATTTTTAATTTTGATATCTTTTATTATCATATGGCTTTCCTTAGTTTTAGGAACACCAATAAAAAGATCTGACACTTGGTCAGAAGCTGTATTGACAACATCATTAAGCCAATTATCTCCTAAATTCAAAGCAGGTCCTAGATTTGTCTTAAAAATCTTATTTTTTTGCTGAAACTCATATTTGATTGTAAGATCTTCTACATTACGTAAAGTAAGGTCAGGCAATTCTAAGAACTTCTTTTCTTCTTCATCAAGATATACTCCACTAATCATACGAAAAACAGAATCCCTTAATTGCTCATTTGAATAATACAATCCAACCCCTGTTAAGCCTAAGGCTGCTTCCCCTTGCACGGTAAGCTGGCCATATTCATTTACAACATTATCTTCTATAGTTAATTCACTATGGGATATCACTTTTGAATTTTCACCTTGTACAGCAGGAATTTTTATGTAATCCGCTTCCTCAGAATCGAGTACTAAAGCGTTTCTATCAGCAATGTCTGGAAAAATACCCTGTGCCATACTGACGGTATTAGTTGGATCAATCCAATATATTTTCCCACCTCTATTTGTTACTCTGAGCATCACATGATTAAAATTACCCATATTAGGTAATGCTTCAGAGTTAGAAGTATTAGTAGTTCCTCTCATAACTAAAATAGGTTGAACTTTGTAACCAAGTTCTTGTAAAATAGCAGCTGTGCTGGCAGAAAAGTCCTTGCAATCCCCAACTTGAGAATCAGCAATTTTCTCTAAATCTCTCGGGAAATATTTTCCTGACACTGTACGCCAGTCTCCCATGTACTGAACTTTTTCATTCAATAAAGAAGTAACTGCATTAATTTTCTCCTCATCGGTACTCTCATTGGCAGCAAATTCTGCTATAGCTTCAAAAGTTGCAGGAAGCGGCTGATTGATGACGCTATGATATCCAGGAGCTAATTTTTTAGCTAAATCCTCCCATTCAGATAAGCTTGAAAGTGATACCCAAGTGTTGTGTTTTATGTTCAATATTCCATTATGTGGTTCATTTGTTGTGTTTTCATAAACTGCTCTCTTTAAAGCAATGCTTATAGAATGTACATCATCCTTTTTTTCCTCAGCAATTTCTAATACGCTTCTTGGATCATTAACTTTAATCTCTAGAGGCAATTCAGAATTGATTTTAGTATTTTCTGCTTGTAAATAATCCCCATAATACGAAAAGCTCAAGCCATAAAAATTATCAACGGGAACCTTTTTGTTAACTTGCTTATATCTTAAATATACTTCCGTACCAATTTCTATTTTAGGGAATGAGATGGTTACTTGCCTTAACTGATCGAAACCTTTGCTAGGGCTAGCCAGCGGTTTATCCTCCATCATGTCTTCAGTTACTATATATTCTTCTCCGTTGTAAGTTGTTTTAGCCTCTAAAACAGTAAAATCTGCACTATCATCATTGTAAACAAGACTGTATAGAGAGAACCTATCACGTCCGGATTCCTTGAGTATTTTTGCTTGTAGTTCTACTTCCGTTTCATAGGTACCATCTCTATTAACATTAATGTTAACATTAGAAAATTCAACCTCAACGGAAGCATCTTCGTACTTAGCCCACCTTGCTTCAGCTATAGTAGACATGAAAAATACTAGTAATGCTAAGTTAAAGATAGTTTTTAGAAATTTCATTACGTCACCACATTTACTGAAAAATTATTTTACTAGACTTGTACAATGCCACCTACAATACAAACAGCCAACTGATTAGGGAAGAAGCTTATTTTCTAGAATGGCTATTTCTTTCTCTCTACCAATTATTGGTTCGCTCATATAATTCACCGCCGTGTTTGTCAGTATTATACGCAGCGGTTATAAAATAATCAACTTTTTTACCGCCGCGGTTACAATTGTTATACGCGGCGGTAAGGATTGCTTAAATTTCTCAAATGCCTTATTCTACACAAGTTTTCGTTACTTAATATCACCAGATTCTCTGATATAACATATATAAAGTTTGCATTTCTTGATAAAAATGTTTTAACATTGAGCATTTCTTTAATATTTGTATTCTTTAAGTAAGTGTATGTCTAAAATACCATTTTTATTGATTTTTATACTTGCAGTAGCAAGTTTACCAGTAATAAACAATTGGCTTTCACACCGCATTCAGAACTTAAATGATGATTATATAGGTGAGAGATTGGATAATTACATCAGTAAAAATTTTGATAGAGTTCTAAAAGCTCTCCAGGAAGAGTCAGCTAAAAATAGTTATGCTAATGCAACCAAAAATAAAATTTCTCAGCATAAAAATGAAATATTCGACTCTACTTATCCTTACTCAGGAAATGAAAATAGCAATATCATAGCTGTAGGTTTTTTTGACTATTCTTGTGGATATTGCAAAGCTATAAAGAACGATGTAAAACAATTGATCAATGATGGCAAAGTTAAGTATATCTTTAGGGATGCTCCAATACTTGGTAACAATTCTTTAAAGGCAGCAAAAGGTGCTTTAGCAACTTATTTTATCGATAAAGAAAAGTACTTAGATTTTCACTACGCTGCACTAGATCACAGAGGAGAATTTTCAGATGAAACTATATTAGGTATAGTGAAAAATATAGGGATCAACGAGAACGATTTTAACAACTCTATGAAAAATAATGCAGACAAAATTGAGCAAATGATAAACAACAGCAAACTTTTAGTAAGGGATTTGGGAGTAGGCGGTACACCTTTTTTGATAATAGGAGATAGTCTTTTTGTAGGAAAAACTGATTTGAATATATTACGTAAAAAAGTGAATGAGTTAAAAGATTAATAAATTTCCTGCTTGACAGCACAAGAGAGTTTAAGTATAGTTAAGATATAGTAAGTAACAATATGTATAGGCTACATATTAGTTCAAGAAAAGTAGGTGATGTTTGCTTGCAACACAGCACGACCTTAAGTAATTAGCCTTCCTAGGCTGGTTAATCTATTAAAATACAATTATTATTTTGGAGTTATAACATGAGAGATTCTAACTATGTAAGAGAGCCAATTGCTCTTTTTCAAAAAATCAAGTGATTTATTGCATAATCTAAAGAGCGCTTATCCTGAAAAGCTAAAAATCGGGGCTGCTATAAAGACAGGGGATTGCTTTTTTGACTCTGTGGCTCAAGGATTGAATGAATTAAACATAAAACCTGATTATCGTTTTACTGCAAAATCATTAAGAAAAGACTGCGCAGATTATGCTAGAGCAAACAAAAAGCCAGATCAGTGGGTTTATAAAGCGGTAATAAGAGATGCCGGAGAGTATTTCGTACCTCAAAAAGATCCGGATGGAGAAGTAATAAGCGAAAATGGACTTAATAAGCAAGACAAGGCGAAGTCTTTTTTCAAATATTTAGAGTATATTACTAATACACATACAGCTGACGCACCTATATGGGGTCGTCCAAACATTGAAGGTAGAATGATATGCGACAAGTACAAAGTGGAACTTTATATTTATTCAATAGAGGAAGATAGTCAAAAAGTTACGGTAACTAAAATTACAGCACATGATGATGATCCAGAAGTTTTTATACAAGATATAAATCTCAATCAACTAGAGATAGATAGTAGCAAAAAAACTGTAGGAGTAGTGAATTACATGAGGCATTTTGTGCCACTCCTAAGTGAAATTTCTGAAGATATAACAGAAAGTCAACCAGTTTCTAATGAAGAAATCTTTGGTGAGGTGAAAGAAGTTCCTGCTTCTGATCAATCAGAGCAAGAAGAACAATATAATATCAGAACTAGCAAAGCAGCAATTGCGCAAGATCATAAAGAACAAAAAACACAAAAAGAGAGAATTGATACCAGCGCTAGTGATCCAATTCATACAGATACAGTAATTACTATTTCTCATCAACAAGGGCAAGAAACACAACAAGAGGCAATAGAAAAGAAATTAATCAATAGTTGTTACAGAAGAGAAGCTATTTATAGCATAGCTGCTGTAATAACAGCTATAGCATTCACAGCATCTGCTATAGCTGCTGTTTTTACTCAACCAATGCCTTTAGCATGTTTTGCTGGAGTGGCTTTAGTTGTTGCATGTATTTGTGCATATCAGTTAACGCAGAGTCATCAAGACATTAACGAACTGAAAGGTAAGGTAGGAGAAAACAACACCTTTACTTTTTTAGAAGAAACGGGATTTAAAATTTATAGCCTGATTGATAAAGCAGCTTCAAAAATTTAAGATCTTTCCTACTTCATCTATATCAACTCAATTTTATTTTTACAGGAGGGCATATGTCATTTACAGAAATTAGATTTCCAGAAAATATATCTTATGGTTCCACTGGAGGACCGGAATTTTCCACTGACATTGTAACAACTCATAATGGCTGTGAGCAGCGCAATATTAATTGGTCTCGTGCACGTGCCAGGTATAACATAGCTTATGGAGTTAGGTCAAACGAGCAGCTAACAGAACTCATAACATTTTTTCAGGCACGAAAAGGTAAAGCAATAGGATTTCGTTTTAAGGATTGGTCAGACTTTACAGTTATCAATCAAGAAATTGGCATAGGAGACGATAAAAAAACGATCTTTCAACTGATGAAAACTTACATAAGTGGAAAAGACAAGCATACACGAACTATTAAAAAGCCAGTGCATGATACAATAAAAATTTACCTAGATGGTGAAAAGACAGAAAAATATTCAGTAAATTATTCAACTGGAGAAATAGAATTTATGAAACCACCAGCAAAAGGCACAATAATCACCGCAAGCTTCGAATTTGATGTACCAGTACGCTTTGATACAGATTACCTAAACGCTTCTATTGATAACTATGGCAGCAATAGCTGGAACAATATTCCCTTGGTGGAAGTGAAATAAATTAAGTGGGCTACCATAAGCAATGCTAAGCCTCAGTAATCAACCATATATTTATCGAGGGTTGCTGTAAGTTATCTGGGTGTACATAGGCTCAACGAGCCTATGTCTAAATTCTATTGAGCACTATTGATTTCAGATTAAGCACAATATTCGAAAATATATTCGCTGATTTTTCTGACTCCATTTATTTTATTCTTAAAAATGCCTCTCTACCTTTACGTCTTAAGTTTCAATCCAGGTAACTGTTATTATAGCAGCATTAAATGCATCCATACAAGCTTGGCATTCACTATCATTGCACTCTCCTTCAAGCCTATCGTATTGGTTAAGTGTAATATTATCTTTATTCTTTAGCATAACTTTAAAGCATTCTTCATAATTTTTGCCAGTAGATTCACCTGTTTTGACATCAATAAGCTCGTCATTTTCAACCTTAAGTTCTATTCGAGAATTTGGTCTCTCTTCTTTTTTTGTAATAGCATGGGATTGTAATGGAAAAGTGTTATTATTACTCATAAAATACTCCTTAAAATTTATTCTAGTTATAGAATATAAAGTTTAAGAATCTGTAAACTAGTTTTGCTTGCCAAAATCTTCTTTGTGATATGGAAATTTTTTTATTGCTATAAGTTATCTAGGTACAATTAATGAGCCTGACCAATTGCCATTTAGTGTTTGCACAATTGTACATGCACAACTTGCTTCAAAATTTCTGCTTGTTGCTGAACATGGATATTAGCATAACCACATGCAGGAGATGCAGCAGCAGGTCTTGCAATGCACTTAGGTCTTTTTGCTTGAGCATTGAGGCCAGACAATACCTCTTCTATCAATGGGTTGACAAAGAACCATCCTCCCATATTTTTTGGTTCCTCTTGACACCATATAATTTCAGCGTTCTTATATTTTTCGAGTTCATTGTTTAGTTTATCGGCCGGGAATGGATAAAATTGTTCTAAACGCACTACTGCTATATCGTTTATTTTTTGTGCTTCAAGCATTTCAATTATGTCGTAATAAACTTTACCACTACATATTACAACTTTACGTATTTTATCACTTGCAACTAAACCTGTTCTACACTCTGGAATTACCGTAAGAAATTTTCCTTCAAAGTCAGAAAGGTTAGAAACTGCGCTTTTATGACGCAATAGTGATTTAGGTGTAAACACCACTAAAGGCTTACGAAAATCTCGATTAATTTGTCGGCGTAAAGCATGAAAATAATTCGCAGTAGTAGAGCAATTAACCACCTGCATATTATCCTCTGCACAGAGCTGCAAAAACCTCTCTATACGAGCAGAACTATGCTCAGGCCCCTGCCCTTCATAACCATGAGGCAAAAGTAGAACTAGACCACTTGACCGCAACCACTTTGTTTCTGCAGATGAGATAAATTGGTCGATCATAATTTGCGCGCCATTTGCAAAATCACCAAACTGCCCTTCCCAGAGCACAAGTGAATAAGGAGAATCAAGGCTATATCCATATTCAAAACCCATCACAGCATACTCAGATAGTGCGCTATCTATAACTTCAAAGCGAGCTTGCTTCTCACTTATGTTGTTTAGTGGAATAAACTCTTCCTCCGTTGCTTGATTGATAAGTCTTGAATGACGGTGCGAGAAGGTGCCGCGACCAGAATCTTGTCCTGACAAGCGCACTCCTATTCCTTCTCTAAGCAATGACGCGAATGCAAGACTTTCAGCAGTTGCCCAGTCTATGTTGCTACCGGAATTTATACTTTCTATTCTTCCATCAAGTATTTTTCTGACCTTATTATTGATATTAAAACTGCTTGGAATATTGCTATTTATGTGTACGCCCAATTTTTTTAGCTCATCTGGTGAAACACCAGAGTCCGTATAATATTCACTCAAATCGTTCAACTTTGCTCTCCTGAGTTTTAACCACACTCCATCAAACCAGTCAGCTTTCTTCGGAGTATAAGTCGTTGACTCAGTAAGGCTTTTATCCAATCTTGTTCTAAATTCGCTGCGTAATTTACTTACTTCATCGCTACCTAGCACTTTCTCTGCAGTCAGCTTCTCTTCGTACAGCGTGCCTGGAGTTTTATGCTTTGATATTGCTTTATACATAAGTGGCTGAGTAAAATTTGGCTCATCGCCTTCATTATGGCCATATTTGCGGTAGCATATTATGTCAATCACCACATCCTTTTTAAATTTCTGCACATACTCCATTGCCAAATTCGCAACAAAACTCACAGCTTCTGGATTATCTCCATTAACATGAAATATTGGAGCTTCTATTGATTTTGCTACATCAGTGCAATAAAAAGATGAGCGTGCGCAGGATGGGTTGGCGGTAAAACCAACTTGGTTATTAATAACAATATGCACGATACCACCTACTGTATAACCTTCAATGTTGCTCAAAGTAAGGGTTTCGGCAACCACTCCCTGCCCGATGAAAGCTGCATCACCATGAATTGACACTCCAAGCACAGATCTTATATTTTGCTTCGCTCTTACTCTTCCAGCTAGAACTGGATTTACCGCCTCAAGGTGAGATGGGTTAGGACATAAACTTAAGTGTATTTTTTTACCACCAGCAAGTGCTCGATCAGAAGAGTAACCAAGGTGATATTTGACATCACCAGATACCTCAAGACCACTTGGGTATGCAAGATTGCCTTGAAATTCAGACAGCATTGCCGCATATTCTTTCCCCATAACTTTGGTTAGAACATTAAGCCGTCCTCGGTGGGCCATACCAAGAACTATTTCTTCAATACCAAAAGCTGCAGAATCACTAATAACTCTTTCAATTGCAACAATGGCTGACTCCCCACCTTCGATAGAAAAACGCTTATATCCAGGAAATTTCATATGGAGAAATTGCTCGAACATCTCAGATTCAATCAAGTGCCTTAGTATTTCTTTTTTATCCTGAGGGCTTAGCGTATAGACCTGATTTTCAATTTTCTCCTGCAGCCACACTCTTTCCTCATAAGAGGAAATATGCATAAATTCAAACCCGATGTTCTTGCAGTAAATATCTCTATATATTTCAGCATCATGCGCTGGAGAGATATTCAAATATTTCTGATAATCTATTTCTTTATTTACATGCGGTGATAATGGATTTAAGTCCGCAAAAAAATGACCGTAAGATCTGAAGAAATTTGCTAAGCTAGAAATTGAATCATCCGACTTGACTGCGTGCTGTGCATTGCAGGCTTCCGTTTTATTCATTTCTAAATTGCTTGAAAAAATCCTATTCCAATCCTCCCCGATTGATTTATCGCCCTGCAGATAACGGCTATACATTTCTTCTACAAATTCTGCATTATCACCATAAAGGCAGCTTAGACTTAGCATAATCACTACAAAAGATATCAAATACTTATAAGTATAACTTAAGTTTTTTAAAAAAGAACTCCTTTAGTTTCTAATTATTAAGTTATACAAACACTGTAATCCGAGTTTTCCAGAAAGGGTGTCATTCTAGACTGACATCTAATCTTTCCATAAATGCTGTATTTCAACATAAAACAACTATACTCATCAACTTGTGCCCAATCATAATTCCTAGATTCCAGTGTTAGCTACTTGTTTTTTGGATTTCTATACTATTGCTGATTGAAGATTATTGAAATTTTTTGCACATTAAGGAACGCAAGCGTTTATGAGTCAGAGGATAAGTCATATAACATTTACTCGGTCTTAATACTTTGAATTTATATTTAAGTAAACGATAAACAGTAATTGGTATGAGTGATCTATTTAAAAGTGACAATTATGATAAAAATCTCAATTCTTTGATAAGAGTCATAAAGCTGAAGGATACAAAAAAAATTAATGAACAATATGATGAAACACTGAAAGATTTATCTCAAGCTCTGAAGAATTTTACAAACAACGCAAAAGATGTAGCCAAATTTGTTATATATAGCGACTTGAATAATTATGTAGAACCTTTGAGCACAAAGCCACTCGGTTTTATTGGAACATTAAAAGGGATATTAGATAGAGTCTTGGGAAAAGATATTCCAACTAATGATAATGACATAAAAAATTTTGTTGGTGATGAATTATCAGGTTTCACTATAGAAAAAGCAGCCGAATACACAAATATTTTAAGTACAATTAATCTATTCAAGAAAGGACTTAAAGAAATTTTAGATTCGAAACAGAGTGGAAAAGGCAATAAAGAACATAAATCATACGAAGTAAGCACGGAAAATAAAACGACATCAAAGCAGAAGGAAGATACTCCTAAGCTGCAAGAAGGAAAACAGCCGGTAGGAAAATTAGTTATGAAGAGAATAAAACGGCCAACAACAGCACCTCCGCCACCTCCTACTGCCTCAAAAAAGGTACACTTTAAACCAGAAATAGAGAATGTATCTCCTGAAGATTCAGGCTATGAAAGTTCATTAAGTGAAGAGTCTGGACATGAGGAAATATCAAATTATCAAGAGAAAAGTAGTAAATCTTCAACAAAAGATTCGGAAGACTCAAAGTTAGCTAAAAAGGAGCCAACTCACAAAACGAAACCTAAGAAAAATGCAGGAACAAGAAGAGGATATAAAAAGAGACAGGCTCCAGAGCCACCAGCGCTAAACGCTACCAATCAAGAAATTAAGCAAGAAACTAAAGAAGATAAATCTGAAATACTGTCAAATCCTAAAAGGCTAGATATTGTTGATCAACAAGTGAGCACGAAACCAATAATAGTAGAAGTGACTTCGCAAAAATCAGCTGAAAGTAAACCAATCCTGAAAAAATCTGCTGATAAAGCATCATCAGAAGTAAAAGCGGTTATTATAAAAGAAAAAGTAAATAGCAAGAAGGACGGTAGAGTAAAGTCAATAGTAGGAAAGTTTGAGCAAAATCAAGTTGCTAAGAGCAAAGCCACCCCTGCAACACAAGCAGATATCGGTATGAAGAAAGATCCTGCACCATCGCAAGAAACTGCCTCCCAATCTCACTCATTTCCGGTAGGAAATAAAAGATCTAAAATGAACCCCATAACAGCAAAGTCCGATTCTAAACTTCCGGTTAGTAAAAAACCTCTTCTCACTCATGTTAGTGTAAAGAAAATAGCTGCACGATTTGAAAGCCATGGGAAGAAATAGTTGTAACCTATTGAACAAACCCTATAATATCCTTGATCTTTTTTATATTGTTATTTGCAATCTCTGCTGCTTTTTCTGTACCTTCTTTTAATATTTTATGTAAATGGAGCTGATCCTTCAAAAGACCGTTCAACTTCTCACGTATGGGTGATATAACACTGATGATTAAGTCAGCTAACTCTTTTTTAAAGTGTTTCATATCATGTTTATTCACTTCTTCACACACTTTTTCCACATTTAAATCACTAAGCACTGAATAAATGTTTACCAAATTGTTTACTTCTGGACGGCACTTTAAAGTAGCAAAATCAAAGCCTAGAATTGAATCTGTTTTTGCTTTTTCTATTTTCTTGACAATCAAGTCATCTGTATCGTCAAGGTTAATGCATGAGTATTCTGAAGAATCAGATTTGCTCATCTTGCTTGCTCCATCTCTTAAGCTCATTATTCTTGATGTGCAATCCAAAGTTAAGATTTCAGGTATGATGAAATGACTACATTTATAATGATTGTTAAAAGCTGATGCAATATCACGTGCAAGTTCTAAATGCTGTTTTTGATCATCGCCAACAGGAACATATTTAGTTTGATACAGCAATATATCCGCAGCCATAAGTACTGGGTAGCTATATAACCCAAGAGAAGCTTTTTGTCTATCGCTTCCAGCCTTATCTTTAAATTGAGTCATACGATTAAGCCAACCAATTGGTGTATAGCACCCTAGCAGCCAGCCCAATTCTGCATGACCACTAACTGCGGATTGATTGAAAATAATCGACTTTTCCGGATCTATTCCACATGCAATATAAGTTGCTGCTGCTTTAAAAATATTATTTTTTAATTCATTTGCGGGAAGCTTATTTGCTGTGATTGCATGCAGATCAACAACACAAAAAAGAGATTTATATTTATCCTGCAAGCCTATCCACTGCTTAATTGCACCAAGATAATTGCCCAAGTGTAATACTCCACTTGGCTGAATACCTGAGAAGACAACTTCTTCCATACCTTGAGTGTTTTATTAGTTACTTTCGCAATCAGCAGATTTTTTAGAAAGAATAACCATTGCAGGACGAAGCAACCTATTTTTAATGGTATAACCAGTTTGTAGTACTTCTACAATAGTGCCAGGCTCTTTTTCATTATCTTCTCTTTCCACAACAGCTTGATGTAAATTGCTGTCAAAAGAGTTACCTATTGGATCTATTTCTTCTATTCCATGTTTTTTTAGATCACTCACAATCTTTTGGTGCGCCACTTTTATTCCTTCATGAATAGGATCACCATCTTTCAAGTTTTCCATTGCTTTTTTTAAATTGTCACAAGAGTCGATCATATCACGTGCAAATTTTGTGACTGCATAATCACTTGCATCGCTAATTTGCTTTTGCATTATACGTTTAACGTTTTCATTATCCGCAACAGCGCGACGTAAATGATCTTCAAGCTGAACTGCACGTTCTTTTAATATATTAAGCTCTTCACTTAAATCACCTGTTTGCTGATCTTCTTGATCATCCCCTTTTCGTTTACTGACCATATCTGCAAATTTCTTTTTTTTCTCTTTATTACTATCTGACATATCATTCACCCTTACAAACTTAATAAATATATAACAATCAATCAAAAATATCAAGCGTTAGCTATCCTTGTCTTTCTATGCTTGCATTTAAAAAGTCAATCAAAGCAGTTTTATAAAGAGAATCAGAAAAAGTATCAATATTACTTTGCGCCATATTAATATAGTGTTTAGCTTCTTCCATAGAAACATGAATGGCATTATGATGATTAATATATTGTAATGCTTGGTCAAAATTGTGTCTAGCTGAAGAAAAAGATTTCTCCCAGAATTTTTGTTCTGATGGACTGCCTTTTTCATATGCTATAATAGAAGGTAAAGTAACTTTACCTTCAAAGAAATCTTTTCCAAGTTGCTTTCCTAAAGTGCCTTGATTAGCAGTATAATCTAGCACGTCATCAATTATTTGGAATGCCATACCAAAATTAAACCCGAAATTCCTTAGCCTCTCTGTTTCGTCACTTGTGGCTCCAGATACTACTGATGCAGCCTCGGAGCATGCAGAAAATAAAGATGCTGTCTTTTCTCCAATGATATTAAAATAATTTTTCCTAATTGTGCTAGGGTCAAAACGCGTTGTCATCTGCTTTATCTCACCCTTGACAAGCAAATTAGATGCCTTAGATAAAATAGAGAGAACACTTAAATTCCCACATTCTATAAGCCATCTAAATGCTAAGGTCAATAATAGATCACCAACTAAAATGCTTGATTTATTCCCCCAAATTTTATTTGCTGTTGCAACTCCATGGCGTGCCTTACTTTCATCAAGCACATCATCATGAAGTAAAGTAGCGTTGTGTATAAATTCTACCGATGCAGCAATGTTGACCCTACTCTCTCCAGAGTAATTCAGCATTTTACACATAATAAAAATGAGCTTAGGCCTTATCTTTTTTCCTCCTGAATTAATAAGATGAGATGTAATATCGGTAGCAAGCTTAGTACCTTCATCATTGACATTTTTGAAGATAAAGTCATTCATAGCCAATAAATCAGAAGATACAATATCATCTAATTTACTACTTTTTGTTAAATCAGTGTTTAGCATTTAAGAGGACTTATGCTTCTTGCCCTTGTACTTTCTCAACTTTTTTCTTTTCTATTTTTTTCGATTCTGTTTCTAAATCTACTATGCCTTTTTTAATGAACCACATTACCCTTTCAGTTGCTTGCGCTCCTACACTTAGCCAATGTTTTAATCTATCAGCTTTTACCACAACACGATTTTTATTGTCTTTTGGCAACATTGGATCATATTGTCCTATTCTCTCAATAAAGCGCCCATCTCTTGGTGCTCGTGAGTCGGCTACAACTATCCTATAAAAAGGACGTTTCTTTGCCCCAAACCTTGCTAACCTTATTTTAACTGCCATGTCAACCTTTATTCATATATTAATTACAATTTAAATACAATAAACAGCTCAAGTCAAACTAATTGTACCTCTTTTACCTAAAAATACAATATAGCCCCCTCCAATCACTCATAAAAGGAAGATAATAAACTTTTTTATATATCATCAATCATAGCATGATTAACTTCTACTCTATACTTTGATTTTAGATAGCTAATTAACTGTTCCTTTAGCGATATCATCACACGTTTTCCGGTGTCAAGCATGTTTAATTTACCATTTGATGAATGCATTTCTTTTAGAACGCCTATTATAATTTCATTATTGTATTGAATAGGATCTGTTACCGAATTAGTTGTTTTCATATTGAAAATCTCTTCTATGAAAGAAAAAGGGTAGTTTTGTTCATTGCGTTGTATTTGCTGGCCTTTAACCAATTTTATACCTTGCATTTCTTCCAAATCTGTCTTTTCTCTTAGTTGAACTGCTACTTCTTGTCCCATTTTAAACATTCTTTCTTTTATAAATTCACTACGCCAAAGCTTTATGGCTGATTCCCTACTTTCTTCAAAATTTTGTAATTTAGGAGGAACGATATCACTGATTTTTACACCAACAACAGTATCTCCAACACCCTTAAAATAATTCTTCTGATCTTTCTCGCGTGAAAAAATGAAAGAAATGAAATCACTGGAATTTCCTACTTCATTACCACTTTGGTCTTTCCCACTAGCATCTACTGGACCAATGGTTTGTATAGGTAAATTGTAATTATTGGAGATTTCTTCAATCGTTGCACCATTGTATATCTTATAATTCACTTGATTTATGAAATCATTGACTTTTTCAAAAGACTTTTGATTGGTTAAAACTGACCTTATGTCTTTTTTTAAATCAACCAAGTCTTCATCAGAGATTTGATGTATGCTTTCTACCTTTATTACGTGCCATCCAAAATTGCTTGTTAAAACTTCACTTACTTCACCTGTTTTGAGAGCAAATACCTTTTCTCTCATATTTTCAGGTAAGAAATCCTTAGTTATATTATTTACTCTGGTTTCATCGAGTTTCACTTTATTAAACTCTTCTATTATTTGTTCAAAGCTTGCTTTACTTTCTTCAAGTGCTCTTCTTGCTATTTCAGCTTTTTCTTTGGTAGGAAATATCACATTGAATATGTCTCTTTGATTTTTAAGTTCCTGATGTTCTATTATACTATCAACCTCTTCATCTGAAATTCTGATTTGATCTTCAAAATATTTTTGATCCAGAGAAATGTATTGCGCAGTTCGATACTCAGGGTAATAAAAATTGGACTTATTTCTTTCATACAAATCAAGTAAGGCTTGATCATCTGGTTCAGGAACGTCTGTAATTGCATTCTCAGTTATTTTAACAATATCAACTACTCTAGTTTGGTAGCGATTTTTGTATATCTGCTCATCAACACTCTCACCAAAAGTTACCGGATAATTATCTTTAAATAACGAAGTCATGAACATCATTGCAGGCAGGATTTTCTCTAGTTTTTCTATATATTCCTTTTCTGTTATATGCAGGCTATTTAGAGTTTGATGGAATTTATTATGGTCAAATTCTCCTTTATCGTCCTGAAAGTACTTGGTATTTTTTATGTGGCTTTTGATAGATTCTTCTCCAACTTTTAATCCAAGTTCGCTAATTAGGTTAAACAATAGTTTTTGCTCTATAAGTGCGTTAAGTAAATCATATTTCAGCTTTTTTACTTGTTCTTTACTTACATCAGATCCAGAAATTTGCTTTTTATAATTTTGATATAGTAATTTATATTCATCTGATGTTATAACTTCCTTTCCTACTTTAGCTAATTCTTTCCTTTCATCATCATTTGATAAAAGATTGCCAATCCCCATAAAGATTAATAAGCAAACTAAAAGGAGAACGATTGCCTTGGTAAAAAAATTTCTAATACTCATTGTAAACTTAGTTAACTAACACTTAAATTTAGAATAGCAATAATTTAATATTTGTAAATCTATTAACAAATTAGCTAATATATGTAATATTGTAGTGTATTAAATTGAATGGAAGCTTATATTAACCTAAGAGCCTGTAAGTGATCTCTGAATATGGTAAGATGAGGTATAGTTGACATGAGGTAAAGTATGAGGAATACATATCCAAGTGACATAAGTTGTGAAAAATTCGAAAAGATTAGACTAATTTTAGAAAGCGTGCGAAAGAAAACAAAGCCAAGAAGATTAGGTTTATATGAGTTATTTTGTGGTGTGCTTTATGTACTAAAAAGTGGCTGTCAATGGCGAATGCTTCCAAAAGAGTTTCCAAGATGGCGAAATTTTTACGATTACTTCAAGAAATGGAGTAAAAAAACGAATGAAGATAGAGAAAATGTTCTAGAAATTGTCTTTAAAAAAATTGGTTGGAGAGAACAGTGGTCGAAATACCAAAACAAGCTTCTGCATCATTGATGCCCAAAGTGTAAAAAATACCGATACTGCTGAAGAAAAAGGTTATGATGCTGGCAAGAAAATTTCAGTAATAAAGCGTCATATCGCAGTTGATACACAAGGTTTGACACACGCAATTCATATAACAACGGCAGAAATAACTGATCGTAGCAGTGCTTTGACAATGGTTAAAAATGCTAAAGAAAGTCTCTCTGAAGTTAAAAACATACTGGTTGATGCAGGCTACACTGGAGAAAATTTTGCAACACAGATAAAAGTAACTATTGGTGCAACTGTTGAGGTGAAGCACCTTTGCTGTATTGCCAAAAAGATGGGTTGTTGAGAGATCTTCTTTTGCCTGGTTGGAAAAATGTAGGCGACTTTGGAAAAATTGCGAGCGTAAATTTAATACTAGCCTACAAATTTGCTTTTGCTTCTTTCCTCTTCAAAAGATTATGAACAGGTTCTAAGAGATAAGAAATATAAACCAAAAAGCCATTGGATGACAAAGTTAATGCTTTTTTAGTTTTAATGGTTTATATTTTATTTCTATAACAGTAAAGGAATATTAAAATGGGAGATGTTTTTTCGATGTCAATGGAATCTTCTAAAGACAATAAAGATAGAAATGAACAATTTCTCATGCAAGTAGCTGCTTGGTTGGTTGATAACACTAGCTTAACTTTTGATCAAATAGCACAATGTTGCAAGTTATCCCTTGAAAAAGTACAAGACATAGCTGATGAGGAAATAGAAGTTGAAAAGTATGACCCTATTATTTCTGAAATAATTACTGAAAAAGAAATCGATAATTGCAAAAAAAATCCAAATCGTGTACCAAATTTGATTATAAAAAATATGAAAAAAAGGGCAAAGACGATTAGCTTTCTTGCCTTTGCTTCCACAGCAAGGCGTAGAGATAAACCTAATGCGATTTATTATTTGGTAAAAAAATTTCCTATCTTGAACAATAATGTAATAGCTAAGCTAGTTGGTACAACAAATTACACAGTTGAGCAGGTAAGAGATAGATCTCATCATAACATACTCAATATCAAACCTCAAGATCCTGTACTACTTGGTTTATGTAGCCAGGAAAATTTAGAAGCGGAAGTAGAAAAAGCGAAAGTAGAAGAAGAGAAGAAACAAAGATTAAAAAATATAAATAATAGCTATTGATGATTCTCAAATTCTTGTACTTTGTTAATATTAAATTGACTTGACTTGTTAGTTTTTATCAGTATAATGCAAGTAAAGTATCTAGTTTAATAATAATTAAGTCTAAATACGCACTGAAAACTAGCTCAGCCTAATTTATTGTTTTATATTCACGTTTTAGGTTAGTAAGCATCAATTAAAATTTTTGGAGGATTATGACAACAATCAATGAAGATGTCTTAGCAAAAGAAGGGGTTGTAGGTCAACCTGAAAAAAGCGAACAAATTCATAATGCTGACGCAGTAAAACAAATGACCAGTGAAGGTGCTGAAAAAAACAAGAAAACATTGGACCTGAGCGAATTGAAAGAGAAAACAGCAGAAGAATTGTTAGAGCTAGCTGAAGAAAGAAAAATTTCAACTAGTGGTAAAGGCAATGGCAGGATGCTAAAACAGGAAATGATATTCAGTTTAATGAAGAAAATGAGTGAAGAAGGAGGCATAACCACAGGAAGTGGAGTAGTGGAAATATTGCCTGATGGTTTTGGTTTCTTACGTTCATCAAGTGCAAATTATGCTCCAAGTACCGATGATGTTTATATTTCCAATGGCCAAATAAAGAAGTTTAATTTACGTACAGGAGATATGGCATGTGGAGAAATAAGGCCACCTGGTGATAAAGAAAGATATTTTACTTTAACTAAGGTTCAAAGTATAAACTCTACTGAAATCAGTGAATTAAGAAAGTACGTCCATTTTGATAATTTGCTTCCGCTTTATCCTGAAAAAAGCCTCATCCTTGAAAACAACAGTAGCGGAGATAATAAAAAAGATATAAACATGCGTGCTGTAGATATAGTTACACCTCTTGGAAAAGGACAAAGAGCATTGATAGTTGCTCCACCTCGTACAGGAAAAACGATATTGCTTCAGCAAATGGCTCACTCTATAGCTACAAATCATCCTGAAATAGAACTAATAGTATTACTTATAGATGAAAGACCCGAAGAGGTGACAGATATGATACGCTCTGTAAAGGGTGAAGTGGTAAGCTCTACATTTGATGAACCTGCCTACCGTCATGTCCAACTTGCTGAAATAGTAATAGAAAAAGCTAAAAGAATGGTTGAACACAAAAAAGATGTAGTGATTTTGCTTGATTCTATAACTCGTCTTGCACGTGCTTATAATGCAGTCATTCCTTCGTCTGGAAAGGTTCTAACCGGCGGTGTAGATTCAAATGCGCTGCAAAGACCAAAACGCTTTTTTGGAGCAGCTCGTAATATTGAAAATGGTGGTTCTTTGACAATCATCGCTACAGCCCTTATAGAAACTGGTTCAAAAATGGATGATGTTATTTTTGAAGAGTTTAAAGGCACAGGTAATGCTGAAATTATACTAGATAGAAAACTTGCTGATAAACGTATATTCCCTGCTATTGATATTACAAAATCCGGAACAAGGAAGGAAGAGCTATTAGTTGATAAGGCCATACTAAATAAAATATGGGTATTGCGTAGGATACTTAACCCTATGGGATCTGTTGAAGCAATGGAGTTTTTACGTGACAAATTACTTTTAACAAAGAGCAATGCTGACTTTTTTAACTCCATGAATCACTAAAAGTAAGCCAATTCTGATGGAGCAAAAAAGCAAAGCTCTCTTATAGCTAAAATAATTTGGATTTATCAAAATATATTAAGCTGGCAATCTACCTTAAGTTGCTATTCCAACTTATAGCACTGATTTTGATCAAAAATTTTATGTAGTCAGTTTATTTACAATCGATTTTCCAGTGTCAGCCACTTAGATGACATCTTTTTGACTCTTAATATTAATATCAATTGTGTACCAGTGTTGAAATGACCCACTCAAAAGGGGATTGTATTTACTCTGAATCAGATGATAAATTAGATGCTTGGTAAGCGTAATTTGGAGCTTCCTGTGTAATGATTATATCATGAGCATGACTTTCTCTTAACCCTGATGAAGTAATAGTGACAAATTTGCAGTTTTTTTTCATCTCTTCTATATTACGGTTGCCAGTGTAACCCATTGCAGCTTGCAACCCACCAATTAACTGACAGATCACTCCTGAAGCTGGACCTTTAAAAGGAACTCTTGCTTCTACTCCTTGTGGGACTAAATCAAGTTTTGAATCTTGAAAATAACGGCTAGCTGACCCTCGTTTCATTGCACTAATAGATCCCATTCCTCGATATTCCTTATATGCTCTACCCTTATACATGATAATCTCACCTGGGCTTTCCTCAGTACCAGCAAAGATTGAACCTATCATCACAGTATCAGCACCAGCTGCAATAGCTTTTGCAACATCTCCCGAATATTTTATTCCACCATCAGCAATTAGTCTGACGTTTTTTGTTTTACAAACCTCTGCAATATTCTTGATCGCAGAGAATTGTGGCATACCAACGCCTGTAACTATTCTGGTAGTACAAATTGATCCTGGCCCTATTCCAACTTTCACTGCATCAACACCAGCATCAATCAACGCTTCAGCAGCCTCCTTTGTTGTAATATTTCCGCCGATTAATTGCGTATTCGGATACATCTTTTTTATTTCCTTAATAGTGCTGATAACGTTCTCGGAATGACCGTGAGCGGTATCTACAATAACCACATCAACTTCTTCTTCGACCAAAGCTTCACATCTTTCTATACCGTCTTTTTTACCAGTACCAATTGCAGCGGCAACTCTGAGTCGACCTTTACTGTCTTTACATGAATTTGGATATCTATTGTATTTTTCGATGTCTTTAACTGTGATTAGACCTATGCAACAAGAATTTTCATCAACAACCAAAAGCTTCTCTATTCTATTTGCATGCAACAATTTCATTGCTGAGGCGCTATTTACTGCCTGCTCTCGAACTGTTACTAACTTATCTTTTGTCATTACCTCGGAAACTTTTATATTCATGTTCTGGTCTTCAATAAACCTCACATCTCGATTAGTTAAAATTCCCACTAACTTGCGTTGATCAACTACAGGAATGCCGGAATAATTATACTCTCTCATTAATGAAACTGCTTCTGCAACTGTTTTATCTGGGGAAATTGTAATTGGGTTATACACGATCCAGCTTTCATATTTTTTCACCCTTCTTACTTCTAACACTTGTTCATCTATTGATAAATTCTTATGTATGCAACCTATTCCACCATGTTGGGCAATAGCTATTGCAAAGCCTGATTCAGTGACAGTGTCCATTGCAGAGGATATGAGAGGGATATTTAGTTCTATATTATTTGTTAGATAAGTTCTTGTGTCTGCATCACGAGGCAATACATCAGAATAGGCCGGTAAGAGAAGTACATCGTCAAACGAATAACAAGCTTCCATTTTTTTCATATGCTTTATTTAAAGCTTATACGCCAATTAATGAAATTGCAATAGAGCTTTTGCAAAATTAGCCTGGCTCCAGCTATTTTTAGATCAAAATAGGATAGAAGAGGTATGTAGCTCCTAATATATTTATCGCATAATTATATTATTTGCTAGCAAACAGAACTGCTCAATAGTTAAGCTTTCTGGACGTTCGTCTCCACTCAGTTTAGCATTCTCAAGAGTAGTTGAGACATCACTAGTTATACTTTGCAAGCTATTTCTCAGCATCTTTCTTCTTTGAGCGAACACAGCACGTGTTAGCTTTGTTAAGGTTTCTAAATTTACTGCAAATCTTGGAGTGGGTAAAGGTTTTACTGTAATTACTGAAGAATATACTTTTGGTCTTGGAAAAAATTCCTTAGGTTCAATATCAAATTCCTTTTTTATGTCGCATAGTAACTGGCTTAGCACTGATAGGGAACCATAATCTTTAGAATTAGGTTCTGCTGTAATACGCTCTGCTACCTCCTTTTGGAACATTAACGTCAAATTCGTAAAAAATTTTATATTATTTAACCACTTTAAAAATAACGCTACTGAGATATTGTAAGGCAAGTTAGCAATGACTTTGACTGGACATTCTACCAGCTCTTTTTCTACAACATTAAGTGCATCTGCTTCTATAATTCTATATTTTCCCTGATGCTCATTTAGCAATTGTTCGTGATGTTTCACTAAACTACTATCTTTTTCTATAGAAAGTAGAAACTTTGGATTATATGCCAATATTTCTCTTGTTAACGCACCATACCCAGGACCAATTTCAATAACATTAAAATCTTTCAGGCTACCAGCTAAGGCAACTATTCTTTTTATTATCTCATTCGATAAAATAAAATTTTGCCCTAGACTCTTTTTTGGCTTCAGTAAAAATTTTTTCATATGATCTTAGTATGCAGTATTTTAAAAATTAGTTGACGAAAATTCATCAATAATTGTATATTGTCAGTGTATTTAATGCCGGCTTAGCTCAATTGGTAGAGCAACTGACTTGTAATCAGTAGGTTGTCAGTTCAAGTCCGACAGCCGGCACTCTCATTCATATAAGAAAAATTGATGTCTTTTTTAATAGTAGCAAATTGGAAAATGAATGGAACACGTTCTTCATTTGTTAACTTTATAGGCAAACTTAACAACAAGAGCAACGAAATTACCTCTAAATTAGTAATTTGCCCTCCTTTTACATCATTTCCAAGCAATATAGAGTTGAACAACAATATTAAAATAGGAGGACAGAATTGCCATCATAAAGAGTTCGGTTCTTACACAGGTGAAATTAGTGCAGGAATGTTGAAGGAACTAGGATGTAGTTACGTAATACTTGGACATTCTGAAAGGGCTCATGAAAAAGATAGTGAAATAAAACTTAAATCGAAAACAGCAATAGAATCAGGATTACACCCAATCATCTGTGTAGGTGAAAACTCAGAAGATTATAAAAATAAAAAAACAAAAGAAGTAATAGAATATCAATGCAAAAACCGTTTGCCAACACAAGGTGAATATACCATAGCATACGAACCGATATGGGCAATAGGAACAGGAAATGTGCCAAATAATGACGCAATTGCTGAGGTGATAGAGATAATAAAATTGTGTACTGGTAAAAAACACATTATATATGGTGGCTCAGTCAGCTCAGAAAATATAGGAAACTTGCTCAGTATTCCAAATCTATTGGGAGTTTTAATTGGTAGTGCAAGCTTAGATTTTGATCACTTTTATCAAATTATACAACAAGTCGAGAAAAAACTTTCTCTTAATTAATTCTAAAGGATAAATACTCTTATTGTCATGGCAAGGGAGCTGGCAAAATGTGTCAAGGAGTTTTCTATTGGCTAAGGTTGTGACAATAAAGTTAAGCACTGCCAAAAACTATGGAAGAAGTCATTATAATTTGTATTATATCTTTATAAAATGGTTCGCATAAGTTATCTAGAAGTGCAACTAAACAAATACAAAAATCAAAGTGTTGCGGTTTTCGGCCTTGGTAAAACTGGTTTGTCCGTTATTAATGCTCTAACAAAAAGCAGTGCAAAAATATATGCATGGGATGATAATAAAGAGCAAATAGCAAATGCAAAAAAGATATATAAAGAGTGTAACTTTACTCATCCCAATGAGTATAATTGGCATGAGATAAGCACACTAATTTTGAGCCCTGGAGTGCCAATACCAACGCATTGGGTAGTAAAACTTGCAAGAAGCTTTGACTGCAAAATAAAATCAGACATTGAGCTATTTCTTGAAACTAAAACTACAAATCAGAAGGTTATAGGCATTACAGGAACAAATGGCAAATCAACCACCACGTCACTAATAGGGCACATATTAAAATCCACAGGGAAAAAAGTAGCTATTGGCGGGAATTTAGGTGTGCCTATTTTGGATTTAGAAAGAGATGCAGAAATTTATGTAATTGAATTCTCCTCTTTTCAATTGGAGCTAATAAATAAAATTAATGTAGACATTTCTGTATTGCTAAACATCACACCAGACCACATAGATAGACATGGAAGTATGAATAACTACATAGCAACTAAATTAAAACTGATAAACAGTAGCAAGATTGCCGTGATAGGATGTGATAACAAAATTACCGCTGATGTATTCAATAAATTCACTGGGAACAAAATTCCAATTTCAGTAACATATTCCCTGGTGTCATTCCAGCGCGTGACCAGAAAAGAAAAACCATTGCCAACTACCCAGATGACAGAGGGTAGTGCAAGAGATCTAATATCATTGGCAGATAACAATTTGCTTGATTATAGTGAACAGATTACTGGTATAGATCGAAATTATCTGGATCCCAGTGTCAGCTACTTGGATGACAAAAGGAGTGCTGAGATTCAGGAGATCTCGCTAAAACTAGAGAATCACAACTTATCAATGAGTGATATGAAAGTAAACCTAGTATCCAATGTAGAAAATATAGTAGCTGCACACGCTGTGTGCAAGTTACTTGGAGTAGATAGCAGCACTATTGTCAATGAAATCAAATCCTTTCCAGGGCTAAGACACAGAAATGAATTTCTTGGCAAAATACATAATGTACTTTTTATCAACGATAGCAAAGCAACCAATGCAGAATCGACCGAAAAGGCAATTTTATCTTATAAAAACATATACTGGATTGTTGGCGGAAAAAGCAAAAAAGGCGGAATAGAATCATTAAGCAAGCATTTCACCAAGATTAGAAAAGCTTTTCTTATTGGAGAATCAACTGAAGTTTTTGCAAACATTATGGAGAACAAAATAGATTATATGAAGTGCTATAATCTAGAAAACGCATTTAAACTGGCTTTTGAAGAGGCCATAAATAGCAAAGAAGAAGTAGCGATATTACTTTCTCCTGCATGTTCTTCTTTTGATCAGTGGAAAAATTTTGAAGAGCGCGGTGAAGCATTTTGCAGAATGTTTGAAAATCTCAGGTATAATTATATGTGATGTTTAGTATAATATTGTATGGAACAAAAGTTAATAGTAGATGAGCTGATTAAGGTTGTTCCATTTGAAGGAATAAGTGATGCAACCTTATTGAAAGTGTGCACGAACCTTAACCTAGCCAATAGTTTTTGTAAATTTCAAAATGGAATATATAGTGCTTTGGAGTACATAGCAGAGGACTTAAATAGCTCAATGGAAACTGAACTTTGGAATTCCAATTTAGAAGATATGAAGGTAAGAGAGCGGATAAAGTTAGCTGTCCAAATACGCCTTTCAAACTATGCTAAGTTACAAAATTACAGAGAGTTTTTAAAAAATGTTTTATCATTCTCTATATTACCCCAAAATACATATTTTTCTAGTAAACTCTTGTACAGAACTGTTAGCGCGATTTGGTATGGCATTCATGATCAATCAACAGATTTTAACTACTATACAAAAAGAGCAATATTAGCTGGAGTGTACTTAAGTACGATACTTTTTTTTATCAATGATTATTCAGAAGATTTTGCAGATACCCTGTCGTTTCTTGACAAACGTATCAACAATGTCATGACATTTCAAAAGTTTAAAACCCGTTTGAATAGAATGGTAAGAAACTTCTTATAGCCTCTTTACTTATACGAGTTACTCGTATTTATACCTAAAGCTGCCTTGATTTTTATGTTAAGATAATTGACATCCACTAACAGTGAGCTTAACAAAGAACTTGATTGAAAGCAATACATTAGAAAGTAGTTTTGCTGGAAACTTGAAGTAGACAGAATTGATACACATAAAGCTGATCCATGTACAAAAGTATCTGTTCAGATACACGACTAATGCTGTGTGATCCATAGAGGTTATTACAATAAGAATGTAAGATCAAATAGAAATTTGGATTTGCAGTAGTTTATAGACCTTATTACAATTGCAAAGGATAAATTCTAGGGTTAAACTACGTCTGAGTTGGATAAAACTATACAAAATGACTACTTTTAGCAGCAAACATTAGAGCAGTTTTTCCAAGAGAAGTTTTTTCATAGTCAAAATGAGGTAGACTAAGAGTACTAACTACATAATTAACACCTGCGTTTGCTATTTCTACTAAGTATTTTACTACATCCAAGTGACCTGCTTGAGCAGCATCAAGTAAAAAGAGTGGAGCAACTATCTCCATGAGGCTTCTTTTGCCTTTTTTTGCTTGCTTAATATTTATAGCTAAAGCTTCAGGGTGTCATTTCAGTGCGTGACGCAGAGATGTAGGGAGATTGAAGATCAGTGCTTGACACTGGAATGGCTTTGTTGCACAGCTCTTCGGATAGTGGGTAATGTATAATAAATTCATGAAGCTATATCAAACTTAGCCATGCCTATTTCAGTAAATTTGTTAAGCAAATAACACTTGAGTAGCAGTTCCTTCTCACGATTAATCTCAGATTTATTCCTAAAACTAAATCCAAATATTTGCTTCAGTCGCGAGAAAAAACTTTCTATATAAGATCTCTTCCAATAATTTATCTCTTTTTTCCACCTCTTCATACCATCTTCATCATATGACTTTATGAGCTTGATTGTAGAATTTCTCTCATTCATATAATCCAACTTTGGATGCTCTACTGCATTATTTTGCGGAGGAATCCTTGTCTTTATGTCAAGCTCATCGCACAGTTTGTATAACTTCTTTCGATTATATGCCCTATCTGCATATATCGTGCTTATGTTATACTTGGTATCCACTCTTTCAATAAGATCACAGGCTCCATAGTGGTCGGAATAAACTCCACTACTGTATTTTGCAGCTATAACTTTTTTACTACCTATCTCTAGCATTACATGTAGCTTTCTTGTTTGCTCATAGCGGCGATACTTTCTATCTGTACCATTTGCCTTACTATGGCCTGGAATATTATTGTAGATGCTGATACCTGTACTATCTATAGCAATTTCAATATCTTCCATATCGTTCTTATCAACTCTGCAGTCGTTGATTTTGATATTAAGCTTTTTAAACCTTCTTGAAGCCTGCGAATAGCTGATAATTTGCAAAATTTTCCCTATTTGCTCAAGATATTTCTCTATAAATCCCACTGTTTGCCTAAGACCAATCCTGAATAGATAGGTTATTATGTGAATTAGAATCACTACTTTGTCGCTGTAGACATTGTTGCCACCTGCTACTTTTGGACTATTTTCGTACCAATTTTCAATGGCATCGTTGATATAATGAAAAACATTTCCCCTTTCTTGAAGAAATTTGTTATATTCATTGCAGTTACTGACTTTCATTCTTATTGGCATATTTTTCCTTTGTCGGCTAAATATCTATTTTATAACAAATTCCATCAGTAACTGCCTGTTCTTTCCTTGAGTGGTGCAACAAAGCCATTCCAGTGTCAAGCACTGGAATGACACCATCTACTACTCAAATTACCTGCAAATTGCAATGTTCGTACACCAAAACGCGGTATCTTGTTGTAGATTCCGCTAACAAGCAGCGGAATACCAAATTGTAGAAGTTGCTTTAGCTCTCCTCACTCTCCTTTCAAAGTAGTCTATTCTATAAATTTTTTTGTTAAACTTGATTTTAAGCCACGAACAAAATCTTTAATATCGCAAGGATTTCTTCCTTCCATTTGTACAACTTTAGGAATTAAAGTACCACCTTTTAAACTTATATGCATATTATCATTAATGATCTCACCTTGTCCTGAAGTGAAGGCTTCAAATTCAGCATCAAGTATCTTGATACGTTTATTCTCTACCTTAATGAATGCTTTTGGATAAAATGCTTTAACCTTTCTATAAGCAATTTCACAGGCGTCACTTGCGTAAATTTTATAGTCTTTTACTTTGTCAGCATAGCACGCATCGTTATCGCTCTGTTTTAAGGGAACTTGCTTTTCAATTTCGTTTAGTACTTTCAGCAGTAAATCACTACCTAATTCAGACAATTTATCATACAACGTCTTATAATTATCGCTTTTTTCAATAAGAAATTTTTTCTGTTTTAAAATAGGGCCAGAATCTAATCCTTCATCTAGCTGCATAATGCTAACTCCGGTTTCTTGATCTCCGGCTAAAATTGTGTGCTGTATCGGAGCTGCACCGCGCCACCTAGGCAGCAATGATGGATGAATATTAATACAACCATATTTGGGAATATTTAAAATTTCTTTTGGAAGTATCAATCCATACGCAGCAACAACTGCAACGTCTGGCTTAAAATTTCCAAACTTTTCTTGCTCTATCGAAGATTTTAAAGAGGCAGGAGTACATACCTCTATGTCACTTTTTTCAGCAACGATGTGTACTGGCGATTTTGTTAACCTCTGCCTACGTCCAGAAGGCTTTGGAGCTTTGGTATATACTGCTACTACTTCACTCTGTAATTTCAATAGTAAGTTTAACGCACCAACAGCAAACCCCGGTGACCCCATGAAAATAATTCTCATGTTTTCAGGTGTGTTTGCTTTAGGAATTTTCTGCTAACTTACTACTTACAGTTTCTATTAATTTAGCAAAATCATCCTTATGATTAACAGCCATCTCAGCAAGAATTTTTCTATTCAAATCAACTCCAACAAGTTTAAGACCATGCATAAACCTACCATAAGTAAGTCCATGTTCTCTTGCCGCTGCATTAATACGTATTATCCACAAACCACGAAAATCACGCTTGCGATTTCTTCTGTCTCTATAAGCATACTGTAGTGCTTTTTCAACCCTTTGTAATGCAATTCTATAACAATTCTTTGCCCGTCCTCTATAACCCTTTGCTAATTTTAATACCTTTTTATGACGAGCATGAGTAGCGGTTCCACGCTTTATCCGAGCCATTTTTATCTTACCTCCATTTTATTAAATACCATAAGGCATATAAAGTTTAACTATACGCGAGTCAGATTTATTGAGAATCGTTGTACCGCGTTGATTACGAATATTAGATTTACTTCTTTTTACCATGCCATGTCTCTTACCTGACTGAGTAGAGATGACTTTACCCTTAGCTGTAAGGTGAAAGCGCTTTTTGACAGAAGATTTTGTTTTTAATTTTATTTTCGTCATATTCTAAACAAATTTACAAACACCACTATTTAGTTCTTTATTAGTAATTAAGTATGAGTATAGATAATTTTATTAAAGAATCAAATTAAAATTGTATTTTAAAGCAGCTTGAATGTAATCACACCCAGTATATGTGTTATACCTTCTTCATTCCCAATTGGTAGCAATACTTGCCTTATTTTAACACTTTCACTTTCTTCCTCTTCGTTAATTGAGCATTTACTCTCTATTACAGTCTCAAGTTTATCAATAACTGCATCTATTTTATATAACCGCAAAAATGGTGCATCAATTGCATACTTATCATCGATGTACATCTTTTTTTCAAAACCATAGAATTCAATAGCTTTTTCTCCTGCATTTTCACAAATATAACCTCGATCTTTAACTTCAATGATAAAACAATGCTGCCATGACTCCATGATTTCTGCAGTGTCTATTTCATGTCTTTCTGGCCATTCTCTATCTGATCCTTTTATATCACTCCAATGTTGAGTAACTATATTCACTATTCTTCTTTCTTTGCCTGCATAATTTTCCATTCGAAATTCCACATATAAAACACAGATATGAGGTAAATTTATCGTGAATGTATTGATTTTTTCTTACTAAAGGATGTAGATTATTGAAAATTCTCATCCTGTTTACACAACAGGTAATGATAAATTAAGTATAATAATTAGAGCATAAAAATTATTAAATGAGGAAACTGTAAAAAAATAATAAAAAAATTCTATTTTTGCAATATTTTGGCTAACGAATAGAATTAGTTCCACTTTCTAAAGTTATTGCACTTAATAAATAACTAGATGGAGTTTCTTCCTTAGCACTACTATGGCTTTTATTTTTTCTATTATAAAACCAACATTTAAATGGTACAGCTGCTACCAAAGCTACTGTTACTGCTAACATACCTACTGTGAACACTATATTATTTTTCTCGTTTGAAGGTGTTTCCAATAATTTAAACTCTCTCAAGTTTGTATCATGAATCATAGGATTACCCAAAATATTCGTCGTATTTTGAACACTTTCTATATTTCGCATTGTAATTCCATTGCTAGCGTTTGATTTTTTCATTTCTTCCATTACTTGTTTTAAGTTTGGTAGTTCTGCTGTTGTATTTTCAATATCACCAGCTTCCAGCTTTTGCAAGTTCTCATTACTCAAAAACTCTTTGAGATACTTTTCATAAAACTCTTTGGCATTATATCTTTTATAACTTCGTATTTTTCCACTCTTGAGATCAGAAACAATATCATCAATCATCACTTTTGGATTTTCTGCATGCACTATTTCTCCTTCAGCAACAAGAATACGATAAGATGTATCGTCAAGCATACATACATACTTAAGTTTTAAATCACCTCCTCCCAATAGAAAATATATTGTTCTGTTTTGTTCTACATCTCGCAATTCTGATTCAATACTAATCCATCTATTCCTTTTTTCCTTATTGATTGATCTTTTTTTTCCTACAGTATTTTTAAATCTTCTTGACATATATGACCCCCAAGCTGACCAATATTTCCTTATGTATAAAAGATAAATTATTTAAGTCCACATCTTTTCACTAAGATTTTTATATTTTTATTATACTAAATAATACATATATTAATATCTGAATTTCTCATTGCAATTTATTATACCTTAGTAAAAACGATATAAAATTAGAGAAAGAGTTATAAAATTTTTTGTAAGACAGGAAAATTTCTTCTCCTTTGGTTCCAGAGCATATAAGTGCTGTAAGAGCTAAGTTGATGGCACTGTTGTGCCATCAAACTCTGGAATCTTACTCGACACTAATCTGAGAAGATAGATGTGCTACCGATGTAGCATTGCTGAGCAAAGATTCTATTTCTGATGTAGATCCGGAATGCTCAAGTTGAGCTTGTTCAGGAAGGTTTTTCATCGCTTTTTCAACATCGTAGCTACCTTCCCTATTTTTTCTATGCCATACAAAGTATCCTAATCCTGCAAAAGCTACTGCTAGCACTCCACCAAATATACCACCAGCAATCCCTGCTATTCCTATATACTGTCCTCCATTTATTTCGGGTAATCTAGGCCCTTCCACATCTGTGCTATTAAATATAGAATGATCTAACACTTCTTGTGAATTACTATCAAAACGGGAAACACTACTTATATCTTCAGGAGTAATTCCATAACTAGCATTTGATTCTTCTATTTCATTTATTACGTCATTAATCTCTTTAGTAGTTACTTTGCTTGATGCAAAATCGAATTCTTGTTTTGTTAAAGAAGCTGATTCGATAGTTACATCTTCCTGCATCTGATAATCAATTTCTTCAGTAGTAGATTCTCTCAATTGGCTATTTTCATCAGTTCTTTCTTTTAGCTTTTTTGAACTATCCTTACCCAATTCATCTACAAGGTTTTTTAGATATATTTTCTTAAATTCTCTATAATTATATTCTTTACTTTTTTCTATTTCTCCACTCTTAAGACCTAAAATAATTCCATCTATTGTCGATTCACGAATTGCTTGAGGAATGTCTATTGAATTTACTATTCCTGTAACCAAGCCTATCTCAGCTGCTCTAGAAGATATAGAGAGGTCTTTTACTGTTAAATTCTCTCCTTTAATTAAAAATTCTACTCTTCTGTTTTGTTTTATACTTTCCAAGTCAGATACAATTCTAATTGTTGGACCATCCATCTCCTGCTTATTTGTTGTTTCTCTCTTTCGCATGCTATTCTTAGTGTTTTGGAATTTTTTTGGCATTTCACACTCCTTAAATTAATTAACAAAAATATTATTTGAATTAACAAATACTTCTCTATGTTAGTGGATAAAATATTTAAACCTATATCTTTTTATTAAAATTTTTATGTAAAAGTTACTTTTATTATACTAAGTAATGTATATATTAATATTTAGATTGATAAATTGATTTTACTTCTGTTACAACTTATTATGCATAGATAACCTCAGTAAAAACGATGAAGCTAAACGAAATTAGAGAAAGATTTATAAAATTTTTTGTAAATAATAATCACGAGCAAGTTCCTTCTTCTCCTTTGATTCCAGAGCATGATCCAACACTCATGTTTACAAATGCTGGTATGGTACAGTTCAAAAACATCTTTACCGGCACGCAAAAAACTGAAATGAAACGTGCCGTCTCAAGTCAAAAGTGTCTCAGAGCAGGTGGTAAACACAATGATCTTGAAAATGTTGGCTATACATCTCGGCATCACACATTTTTTGAAATGCTCGGAAATTTTAGCTTTGGTGATTACTTTAAAGAAACTGCGATAGAATTTGCGTGGAAATTTATTACTGAAGAATTGTCTCTTGATAAAAACAGACTATCCATAACTGTTTACCACACTGATGATGAAGCATATGAAATTTGGCGTAAGATAAGTGGCTTTTCAGATGATAAAATCATAAGAATTACAACAGATGATAACTTTTGGAGCATGGGCAATACTGGTCCATGTGGCCCATGTTCTGAAATCTTTTACGATCATGGAAATTCCGCTTTACATGAAGACGACAGAATTGTTGAAATTTGGAACCTGGTGTTCATGGAATTTAATAAAGATGAAGAAGGTAATTTACAAAAATTACCAAAAAAATGCATCGATACCGGAATGGGCCTTGAAAGAATAGCAGCTGTTATGCAGAACGTTCATGATAACTATGATATTGACCTATTTTCTGCTCTGGTAAGTAAATCGCAAGAGTACTGTGGAAATACGGAAAATAAAGTAGCTCATAAGATTATCGCAGATCACCTTCGTGCAGCTGCATTTCTCATCGCAGAAGGAGTGCTTCCTGGAAATGAAGGAAGAAATTATGTACTACGCAGATTGATCAGGAGAGCAGCACGTTATATCCACCTACTTGGATATAATGATTCTCTATTGAACCTTGTTTTTCCTGCACTCATAGATGGCACAAGTTTGGCTTATATGGGAGATGCTTATCCAGAGCTAATCAGAGTTAAAAGCTTAATAGAAACAACGTTAAAATCAGAGGAAGAAAACTTTAAAGACACTTTAATGAAAGGCATTAATCTCTTGGACAAATTCACTGCAGATTTAAAATCAGGTGACACTCTATCTGGAGAATCAGCATTCAAACTATATGACACTTATGGATTTCCTTTGGATATCACACTTGATATTTTGAAAGAAAGGAAAATAAATTTTGACCAAAAAGGTTTTGATAATGCAATGAAAGAGCAAAAAGAAAGAGCACGTGCTAATTGGACTGGATCTGGTGAAAAATCTGTTGAACAAGTATGGTTTAATTTAATCGATCAGTTTGGCAAAACGGAATTTGTTGGTTATGAACGTGATGAAGTAAAGGATGCAACAGTACTCGCAATAATTTCCTCTAAAAATGAAGTAATTGATTCTGCAAAAGAAGGAGAAAAGATAACTATTATACTTGATAAAACACCTTTTTATGGAGAGTCAGGTGGACAAGTGGGAGATATTGGAAAGTTCCTTCTTGTCATCCCAGTACTTGATACTGGGATCCAGATTCCAGCGTCACGCGCTGGAATGACACCAGATTTAGGCGTAATCATAGTGGAAAATACCAACAAGATTAATGACCTATATTTACACAGATGTATAGTGGAGTCTGGTTCAGTTCGTAAAGGTGATACAGTTACAGCTAGTATTAACAAAAAAAGAAGACAAGACTTAAGAAGAAATCATTCAGCTACACATCTTCTACACTTTGCACTCAGAAAAATCTTAGGTGATCACGTTACTCAAAAAGGTTCTCTAGTCGTACCAAATAGACTAAGATTTGACTTTAGTCACAATAAGCCAGTCACTCAGGATCAGCTGTCTTCAGTAGAAGATATAGTAAACTCTCTAATCAGAGAAAATCTTTCTACGTCCACAAAAGTTCAAGGTATGGATGAGGCAATAGACGAAGGAGCGATGGCCTTATTTGGTGAAAAATATGGTGATAATGTTAGGGTTGTAAAAATTGGAGATTCAAAAGAATTATGTGGTGGTACACACGTGGAGCGTACCGGAGAAATTGGTTTGTTTAAGATAGCAGCAGAATGTTCCGTTGCATCTCGAGTAAGAAGAATTGAAGCTTTAACCGGTCAAGAAGCAATTAATTATGTACGCAATAACGAAATTAGCTTAAAAAAAGTTGCAGAATGCGTAAAAGCACCAGTAAATGAAATAATAAGTCGACTCAGTATTTTAAGCCAAGAGCGCAAAGAATTTGAAACCAAAATAAAAAATCTTTATAAAAAGATTATCAGTGTAGAAAATATAAAAAGTACTGAAATAAATGGAATAAATTTCGTAAGCCACACTTTTACTGACGTTCCAGGAAGTATCATAAGGGAATTTGCTCTACAGCAACAAAAACCGAAAACTGTAATAGCCTTCATGGTAACAGAAAAGGATAAAACAGTTTTGATTGTCAAAGTAAGTAAAGATTTAACTAATAAGATCAATGCAAAAGAGCTAGTATCTACTGTAACCAGAAGGGATTGCGGTGGAAATGCCGAACTTGCCCAAACAGGCTGTGATAACAATAAAATAGATGATGCCATTACAGCAATCCATAGCAAAATAACAGCTTGCAAAAACTAATACACCCTACTACCTCGATATCTTTTAACCGTAAACGAAGGTATTATGCAAATAGGGGTAGAGAAGACTTAACTGTCAAATGAGCATATCAGGTAATAAGAACTAGATTACAGCTCCATGCACTGGAATGATATCTAGGTCTAAAGTCTACATAAAAATCGTTTACAATCGGCGTTCAATGTGATAAGTTGAAAGCAGTTTATTCCTCGGTAGCTCAGTGGTAGAGCAGTTGGCTGTTAACCAATTGGTCGCTGGTTCGAATCCGGCCCGGGGAGCACTATTTTATACAATCTGTACATTTCACTTTTAGCCCAAAATTCACTACCTTTTTTTTGTCTCTTAAACAGACAAAACGTGTGAAGTTATATAGTTTTAAAGCCTTTACTGTCAAAATGCAAAGATGTCTGCGCTTCACTTAGCTTGCTATCTGGCTCCTCTCCTATTTTTCTTTTATTACATTTCCTTTTTAATTGAGGAAGGACATTTTTTGGCAATGTTTCATCAATACTGCAATAATTGTAAATGAGCGAAGTAAGACGCACCAAATTTCCACTCGCCAAAGTCTGTACATCTCTGTAATTAATGCTGTTATCATATACTTTAAGTGTAATAAGATTTTTAAGGTTTCCACTTGCTGCTAAAGCCTCTGCACCTTCATTACTGATTTCATTCCATCCTAAACTCAGTAAAATAAGCTTTTGAAGGTTTCCACTTGCTAAAGCTTTTGCCCCCCTATCGCCAATTTTATTATCATATAATTTAAGCTCAGTAAGACTTGTAAGATTTCCACTGGCTAAAGCCTCTACACCTTCATCACCAATTTCGTTTCCTCCTAAATCAAGCGAAGTAAGATTTATAAGATTCCCGCTTGCTAAAATCTTTGCACCTTCTGTACCAACATAACTGCAACTTAGATCAAGTGAAGTAAGATGAGAAAGCTGAGCTAATTCTTTTATAACCTCATAATTAATTTTTGAACATCGTAAAATAAGTCTTGTAATGTTTGTATTGCTTTTTAAAAAGTTTACTAATCTATCAACATTAATTATAGCACCTGATGTTGCTAAAGTATTATCCTTTACATATTGGCTATAACTCATTTGACCTCACTATTAAAGCTATGCAAGTGTTTTAGTAAACACTTCAGCAACTGTCAATCACTTTAATAAAATATTTTATGAAAAACTTCATATACCATTGCCTCCAAGCAGCTTTTTCTATCTCTTATTTTAACACAAAAGTTGTGAGAAGAGTTTGTTTTTGGTACCATTGAGGGTTTCGATGTTAACTTTTATATGAACTTTAAATCAGTCGTTTTATGTATACTAGATGGCTGGGGTAATGGAATAGAAAATAGTAAATACAATGCTATTAGCAATTCAAATCCACCTTGTTGGCAACATATTAGCTCTAATTATCCAAAGTGCAGTTTATCTGCCTGTGGAACTGATGTTGGATTACCAGAAGGCCAAATAGGCAATTCAGAAGTTGGCCATATGAATATTGGCAGTGGTAGAGTGGTAATGCAAAGCCTTCAGCGTATTAATCAAGAAATCGAAACGATAGAAAATAATGCAAATCTACAGAATTTTATTAATGATCTAAAAAGTAAGAATGGCATATGCCATATAATGGGATTGATATCAGATGGTGGTGTTCATTCGCATCAAAAGCACATTTCAGCTTTAGCAAACAAGATATCACAGCGCGGAATTAAAGTTGTAATACACGCATTTTTAGATGGCAGAGATACATTGCCAAATTCAGGGAAAAGATGCATTCAAGAATTTACAGAAAGCATAAAGGAAAATGATATAAGAATCGCCACTGTCTCTGGGCGTTATTATGCTATGGACCGTGATAATAGGTGGGAAAGAACAATTGAAGCTTATGAAGCCATCGCATTTGCAAAGGCGCCTCGTTATGATGATGCAGTATCGCTTATTGATGAAAATTATCAAAATAATATAACCGATGAATTTATCAGGCCCGCAATAATAGGCGATTATCAAGGTATAAAACCAGAAGATGGATTGCTATTGGCTAACTTTCGTGCTGATCGAATGATACAATTGGCAAGTATTTGTCTTGGTAAAGCAGGCTATACTGAAGTGGCAAAATTCTCTTCAATTTTAAGTATGATGCAATATAAAGCGGACTTAAAAATCCCTTATCTCTTTCCTCCTGAATCTTTTGCCAACACTTTGGGACAGATAATAGAAGACAATAAATTACGGCAACTGCGCATTGCAGAAACTGAGAAATATGCGCATGTGACTTTCTTTTTTAATTGTGGAAGAGAAGAACCTTTTTCTGGTGAAGAAAGAATACTAATTCCTTCACCAAAAGTTAAAACTTATGACCTGCAGCCTGAAATGTCAGCCTTTGAGCTCACAGAAGAGCTTGTAAAAAAAATTCATTCTCAAGAATTTGCGCTGATAGTTGTAAACTACGCTAACCCTGATATGGTGGGACACACAGGTAATATAAAAGCAGCCAAGCAAGCTGTGCTCGCTGTAGATGATTGCCTTGCAAAAGTACTCAGCGTTGTCAAAGAAGTGGGTAATACTGCACTCATTGTTACAGCAGACCATGGTAATGTGGAATGTATGTTCGATGAAGAAAATAACACACCTCACACAGCGCACACTCTAAATAAAGTTCCATTTATTATATCTTGTGAAAATTTAAAACTGAGAGATGGAAAATTATCTGATATTGCTCCTACTATTTTACAGCTACTTGGACTCAAAAAGCCAAATGAAATGACAGGTAGTTCGTTAGTGCGTTCCATGTTGCTATAACTCTATTGTTAAGGGTTGAGGAAATAAAACACTGTGTATAGAAGATAGCATATCTATTTGCTGCTCTAAATGATCATGCTCAGCTTCCACATTAGAGTACCGAATATTATTCTTCCCTACATATACAGATAAAGAACCATCATCTTCAACTGCTTTGTTATTTTGCAATACTATATTAAAAATTTCTTTCTGTTTTAAAGCATCGAACCAATCTTCAACTGTCGTATAGAAAAACTCACCCGTTCCACTTTCCGGACACACTTCTGGAGAAATCTTTAGCACATCATGAGAAAGTGGTGGGGAAAAATAGCTCTTGAATGAGTAGCTGGGAGAATTGTAGTTATTGTGCAGAGCGATAACGTGATCTTGACCAGGAAGTAAAAAATCTAAAATTCTTTCTGCAAAGTTTCTAACAGCTCTCAAAGCATCTTCTGAAACACTGCCAAACTCTCTTAAGCTAGCTTCTGCACCTACATCATCAAACATGCGATTGGGATCGAATTCATACCGCTCACCATTTAAGTAAAATTCTACATTACGCGGAGTACCATCACCATGAGTAATGTATAGCATTCTTCCACCAAACTGCTGGAGTATATGCTCACCAGCCCCTTTTGAAGTTACTTCATTTTGATGCACATTAATAAAATTGATCCCACTTGTATCGCTACTTTTAATAAAAAGCTTAACCGTGGTACCACCCAACGCTAGATCATATTCTTTAGTGTCGATGTTTGACATTCCGCTGCTATCAATAATCAAAGCAAAAAAATAGTACAAATTTTACTTTATGTTAGTTATAAGCTTTTATTTTTAAATTTTTTGCTGTCAACATTAATGATTCATCAAAGAAGCTATTAATATCACCAATACTATCTATATTTTTCACACTGATAGATTGGTCAATTCTTTTAACTAAATTGGATAAAACTTTGTTAGGGCCAACTTCAACAAACTTATTAGTGCCATGGCTTGTCATATATAAAACCATCTCTCTCCATCTTACTCTACTTACAACTTGCTTAGCGAGCAAAGCTCTTATGATCTCTGGATCACTTTCTTCCTTAGCTGTAACGTTTGATACAAAAGGAATCGAAGGGCGAGTTATGTTGATGCTTTTTAAAAATTCCAGAAGTTTTTCATCAGCAGGTTTCATAAAAGATGAATGAAAAGGCCCACTAACTTGTAATTTTATCATTTTCTTGACACTTGAGTTTTTGAATAAATCAGGTAAGACCTCAAGAGCCTCTGCAGTACCACTCACCACTACCTGCCCACCACCATTATCGTTTGCAATTTCACAATCAATTTGAGCTGATTTTAATATACCTTCTACTTCACTTATTTCTGCTCCAAGTAGAGCAAACATTCCACCTTTGCATTTTAGTGAAGCTTCATGCATTGCTTCGCTACGAACTTTTAGCAATTTGACTGCAGACTCAAGCGTCAATGCCCCTGCAGCACACAGCGCTGTATACTCGCCAACTGAATGCCCACAAACATACTGAACATTGTGAAGAGATTTACCAAGCACATGCTCCATAACACGTAGCGTTGCAATTGACACTGCCATTATAGCTGGCTGAGCGTTTTCCGTGATAGTTAATTTCTCAATAGGGCCATTGAAAATCAAATGAGACAGCTTTCTACCCAATACGTCATCTACTTCATCAAATACTTGCCTTGCAACTGAAAATTCATCATATAAGCTCTTTCCCATTCCTACAAATTGGGAGCCCTGACCAGGAAAAGCAAAAATCATAAAAAATTTTTCATTCTTCATTGAGAATACTACTTTATTTATTTTTTGTCAATATTTCACAATAATGATTGACCAAATGAACCAGATTCACTAAAATCTTAGCTGGTAAGAAATTTGTAAGAACAATGGCAGAAATCGATTATCACAAAGTTACTATAGTTATGACAGATGGTCAAGAGTTTGAAACTTATTCCACTTATGGAAAAGAAGGTCAAAGAATAAAGCTTGATAGAGATCCTCTTACTCATCCTGCATGGACTGGAAGTTTGACAAGCGGTTCAGGGGAGAAGGATAGTAAAATAGCTAAGTTTAATGATAAATACGGGAGTCTTTTTTAGTTCCTCCCCTCTTTATTTAACATGTATAAATATAAAAATGTAGGCTATATTGCTTCTTCGCTACCCAAGTCTCAGGAAGTATCTAAACTACTACAGAAACTCAATTTTATCAATATAGCAGAAGCAGGTAAGCATGAAGTTGATCTGCTGATAGTTGTTGGTGGCGATGGTTTTATGCTACGCACCCTACACAACTACGTCATAGGAAATAAAGATATACATGTGTATGGAATAAATACCGGTAACGTCGGATTTTTGATGAATAAATGCTTTGAAGATCTAATTGATCATATAGAACATGCAGTTCCTACTCAGCTAACTTTACTAAAAATGGAAGCCACAGACATAAGTGGCAAAAAACACCATTACATCGCAGTAAATGAAGTGTATGTCTTTAGAAATGCAAATCAAATAGTGGAGATGAATATTACCATTAATGATAAGCTAAAAGTAGAAAAATTCAGAGGAGATGGAATTATATTGTCTACCCCAACAGGTAGCACTGCATATAACTTCTCTGCCGGTGGGCCAATCTTACTACTTAATTCAAATTTACTTGCACTGACTTCCATTAATAGCTACTACCCAAGGCGTTGGAATGGAGCGCTAATCTCAAATGATACAATAGTGCAAATTGATATCAATGATGTGAAAAATCGTCCAGCACTTGTAGTATCAGATTACAAGGAATTTCCTGATATATCGCAGATAAAAATGCAGAAAGATCACGAAAACACAGTCACTCTGCTTTTTGATAAAGATTGCTCATTAGACGAGAGGATTTTTGATAAGCAATTTTTATACTAAATTCTTCATACTTATCTTTAAATTAGTATTTACCATATCTTAATAATTATAACGTAATCAACACAATATAGTGATTAATTTTGGAGCAAATATGCCTGAATCAGCAAACGTAGGAAACGTCAGAACAACTGAAAGAGGTGGAATAGAACAAACAATTCTACCACAACCACAACCTCGCAAAACAACGAAACAAACAAATGGTGAAAATGAAATTTTACAACATACAAGTTCGGCTAGCGAATCAAGTTCTTATGAAGAAAGGCAAGAAGGATCGAATGTGAACAGTTCAGAACCTCTTTATGCATCAATAGATAGAAGTAAAAAAACTTCGAAAAAGAGTTCAGGTAGTGTATCAGTTAGCAGATCACCTTCTCCTCCACCATCATATCAAACAGATGACTCTGAAAACTCCTTGCTTGGAGATAATAAAAAGACAAACAGATTTTTACAGAAAGTAAAATATACGATGCAAAAGAAGAAAGTTACAATGCCTTTTGTAGGCCTTGTTACGGCGTGTTGTATTACAGCAATCGTTTTAGCTGTGAAGCAAAGAGAATTCATTGGATTCATCGGCAGCGTAAATCCTGTTACTATATTCGGCGTGGTATTAGCGTCTTGTTTAGTCTTGGGAATTACGTGGGAACTTATGCAAGCAGTCCGTACTAAGGAGCACAAGATTACAAAAAGAGACACTCAAGAAGTTTTAGGTGAGATATTAGATACACTTAAGCAAGATGAGAAATGCATCAAGTCTTTGGTATTAAAATATAGCAACGGTAATCGTGTTTACTTTACGTTTCACTCTCTTCCAGAAAAAGCAAAAAGTAATTCAAACATCGTAGAACTTACAGGCCAGCCAATCTATTACAAGAGTAAAGTAAATTCATTAATCAATGATAGAATATGGCTTCCTATCTTAGGAACAGTTCTTATTACTGGAAACATAACCTTCCCTTTAGCACTTTATTCAACAGGTGGTTTGAGCAACATAGTAAGTTCATACACAAATCCTACTATTTACTGGCCAATCGTTGCAATTTCAGGCACTCTACTGCTTTTCACTTTAGCTTGCACAATTCATCATTGGAGCAAAACTGATTTTAAAGATTACTTGTTATTAGATACAAAAGATGCTAATAGTGAAAATCCTAATGAAACAGCTATTAAAACTGTAAAAAGCAGTCAAGAAAAGATTAGTTCAAAATTGTTACAAGTAGTTGCTGAACGATGTGGCCATCCAGATATTACTTATATTATTAATTAAATCTGGCTCGTACTTCTTTTTATCGCTATTCCAGTACTGTAACTGCAACGTTTTGAAGATTTACACTTGCTAAGACCTTGCTATTTTGATAGCTTGAGATGATGACAAGGAAGGGGTTTGTTTATGAAAAAAGGTTTAATATTTATATCTTTAGTAGCGGCTTTATTGATAGTCGTTAATTTTTTATATAAAAATAGCGGAATTGATGATTCACAAGTAGTAAACGTTTATTCATCTCGTAAAGAAGAATTAGTACATAGTTTGTTTGATGATTTTACAAAAACCACTGGCATCAAGGTACGTTATATCATTGACGATTATTCCCAATTGCTTTCACGTATGGAAAATGGCGGTGAAGCTGATTTGTTTTTAACTGCAGATGCAGTGAATTTGATTTTAGCCAAAAAAAGAGGGCTCTTATCTCAAGTGGATTCAGAGACTCTAAAAAATGCCATACCTGCAAAATTTAGAGATAATCAAGATTATTGGTTTGGTCTCACAAAAAGAGCTAGAATATTGGTTTACAATAAAGAATCAGTAGATCCTAAGGAATTAAGTACCTATGAAGATTTAGCGAATGAAAAATGGAAAGGGAAAATATTAGTACGCTCTTCCACAAGTCCATATAACCGATCATTGATCGCTTTTATGATTGCAAAAAATGGTTTTGAAAAAACAAAAGAATGGGTGAGTGGAATTGTAAGCAACATGGCAAGAAAACCAAGCGGTGGTGACACAGATCAAATTTATGCTGTAGCCGCTGGTGAAGGCAATGTTGCAATAGTAAATAGCTACTACTTTGCAAGAATCCTTTCATCAGAAAATAAAAAGAATATCACAGAAAAGTTAGGAGCTTTCTTTCCGAGTGATGGTGTAATGGTGAATATTAGTGGTGCAGCAGTAACAAAAAACGCAAAACACAGAGAAAATGCCATAGCTTTATTGGAGTTTTTTGTAAGCAAACAGGCTCAAGAGCTATATGCTAAAAAAAATCAAGAATATCCTATTGTTGAAGGTATTGAAACTTCTGATGTGTTAAAATCTTGGGGAAATTACCTACAAAGTACTCTGCCTATAAGTGAGCTTGAGAAGCATCTCTTTGAGGCTGTTATGATAGCAGATGAATGTAAGTGGAAATAAAATTTTATAGCTTCCTTCTACTTTACTTTACAGTTGTGTAATTGAAATTAAGAAAGTAGAATAAGCTCAAAAAAGGAGCTATGGACAAGAGAAGGAATTTATTAAATATCTCAGACCTCACAATCGGTGATGTAGAAAATATAACTAAATTAGCCAACCAATACCTTGAAGAAAAAGTTGAAAATAGTCATGTTCTGAAAAATAAAATAGTCATAAACCTATTCTTTGAAGATTCAACACGTACGCTCGCATCTTTTGAAATAGCAGCAAAGAGCCTTGGAGCAAATGTTATAACTTTACCAATAAAATCTTCTTCTATTAACAAAGGGGAAGATCTAAAAGATATGATAAAAACACTAAATGCAATGAATCCTGACTATATGATAATCAGGCATAAAAGTAGTGGTATTATTAATACATTGGCAAAGCATGTCAACTGCTCGCTAATCAACGCAGGCGATGGAAGCAGTGAACACCCAACTCAAGCTCTTGCAGATTATCTCGTAATTATCAGTCATAAAAAGCAAATAAAAAACCTCAAAATTGTGATATGTGGAGATATTTTGCACAGTAGAGTTGCAAGATCAAATATAAGATTGCTAAAAATGTTTGGAGCAAAAATAAGCTTAGTTGCACCACCAGCTTTGATGTGTAAACATTTTTCTGAAGTAGATTCACTTCACTACTCACTAACTGAAGGTATAAAGGATGCTGACGTAATTATGCTTTTAAGGTTGCAAAAAGAGCGCATGAATAATAATTATTCAGAAAAAGAATATTTTCACTTGTATGGACTTGATGCACAAAAACTATCGCACGCAAAACCAGATGCAATTGTTATGCACCCAGGACCAATAAATAGAGGTATCGAGATTAGCAATGATATAGCAGATTGTGTTATTTTACAGCAAGTAAAGTTTGGATTAGCAACGCGTAAGGCAGTACTGCACTATTTAATAAATGTTTAAGTTAAAAATTAATGTTTAAGGAATTTTAGACATAATGACCCTCCTATAAAGAAAAGATTTAGAAAAATATAACACACCTTATGACAGAAATTAAGCGTACGTGTACGCACTGAAGTAGACTGTGCTATATTTTTTATTGAAAAATTAATTGAAAAGTCTGCAGACTTGAATAAGGTGGATTTCGAGCTCTAAAATACCCTCATTTTTACTGATAATAATCAACTTACCAAATGTGTCAAGTATTTTTTTGCATTTAATTTACAACTACGAACGTTTATTTGCAAAAAATACTATAAACATAAAATGATAGATGTCATAAAAGTAGCCAGCACTGGCATCCAGTTAAATTTGTGAGTTAAAAGTTATGCTAAAATATAACGTTTCTAATGATGATGGAAAATGGATCCCAGTGTCGGAGCACTGGGATGACATTGTTTAGTACGCAAATTACCACAATGTTCATACAGCTGTATACTGATTTCTTTAATGTCCGTACAGTTGTATGTCAGCTACTCGAATGACAATTTCAGATAAAACCTAGATAAAAGAGAAAAATAAATTTTTACATAATCATACTTGTACAATAACTAAAGCACTTTTTACTGTAGATTAATCATTTGATTATAGTATCATTTTAATTAAGCCTATATTTGCAATGTTTATGAAATATAAAGCATTCTTCATACTATTAATTGTTATATCTAACCTGCTTGCTGCAGAACAGCCTGAAGAAAATAAAAATGAAAGCAGTATAAATCAAGAAGACGTATCGAAAAGCAACACTGATGCTGAAAAAACTTCGCCGCTTCTGAGCGAACTCAAAGAAATCACAGACCCAACAAATGTAATCAATGAAGAAGTACCTTCAAGTAATCAAACAAACCTACAGTCTGAAGAGGAGACTAATATAAAAGATACCAAAGCTCTAACAAGTCCTTTATCAGAAGAAAAAAAAGAAGAACCTGAAGAGAAGAAAATCAGTCACAATAATCAAACAAACCTACAGCCTGAAGAGGAGATTAGCAAAAAAGACACCGAACTTTCAACAAGCCAATTAACAGAGAAAAAGAAAGAAGAACAGCCTGACAATATAACACCTGTAAACAAAAAAAATGAAGAAAGCGAAAAATGGACAAAGCTAAACAAAGAAATAAAAAAACATAAAAGCAAGTCTATATATAAAAGACAATATGATAGCCTAAACGAGCACCTTCCTAAAACTATATTTACTGATGATTACAGTAAGCAATTTTTTTACTGCATCAAGAAGGGCAACTTAATTTGTCTAAGAGGAGTAATAAATAAGCTAGAAAAAATTGGATTAACAATTCAAGAAATACTAAGATTTAGAAATAAATTGGGTGATACTCCTCTAATTTATGCAGTGAAACAAGGTGAAATAGACACAGTTCGCTTTCTCTTATTACAAGGTGCTGATCCTAGAGTAGTTGATAATAATTTTAAGTCCCCTATTGAAATAGCAATCGAAAGGAATCAGATCAACATAATAAACGCAATTGCCGAAATGATGCCATACCTTTTAGAGGATAAAGAAATAAACAATGAAGAAGACTCAGAGATGTATAACTTTGCTATAAAAACAAAAGAAAGTACCTGCGATGCAAAAGATAATTAGACTTTTGATATTAATTTTAGTTGGTCATTTATGCTATGGAGATGATGCAATCAATGATTTTTTAAGTGCTCTGCACGATGTAAAATACGTATCTTACAATACAAAAGATTTTGCTAAATTTTTAGTACAGTGCAACAAAGCAGGCATACCACAAGATTTTAAGAAAGGTTTTGGTCCTAATTTAAATGGTGCTAATTTTAGTCAATTGTATTTAAGCAAATCTATTTTTGATGGAGTAAGTTTAATTGGTGCCGATTTTTCTAACACCGATTTATCAGATGTGTCTTTTATCGATGTTGATTTGCGTGGTGCTAATTTTTCCAATGCTAATTTACATGGTGTTAAAATAAAAGGCACAAATTTAAGTTTTTCAAAATTTGCTTCTACAAATCTAACAGATATCATATTTGATCAATCTAATATCAGTTATGCTGATTTTGTCAATTCTAATCTCAACAAAGTAAGTATGCGTAATATAATTGGTTTGCATACCAAATTCTTGAATGTAAAAATGAATTTCTCCAATTTATCAAACTCAAGTGCCAGCTACATCAATTTTAGTGATAGTGAAATAAACGACACTGTTATGCAGAAGAATAATTTCGACAATGCAAGTTTCTTTGGAGTGGATGCACACAAGCTCAAGATACAATTCTCTTCACTAAAAAACGCTAATATATACGGTGCTAAAATAAAAAAATTGGATTTTACAGGTAGCAATCTTTCGAACGCCTATTTTAATGCTTCTATTATAGTTGATAGTAACTTTGAAAAAGCCAATTTAAGCAATTCACAAATTTCCTATGTGAAAGGGGATAATTCAAACTTCATTAAATCTATACTAAATGGTTCCAAGATAAAACATGCATATGTTTTCGAATCAGACCTTCAGGATGCTGATTTATCTAATATTGATTTTAGTTTTAGTGAATTGCATAAAGTTAATACCTATAACGCTAACATTTGTCATGGAAAGTTTCATAATACTAAAGTTGTGAATTCTGACATGAATGGTTCGTTCTTTGACCATTCATTGTTTACCTCTGCAAAAATAGAAGATTCAGATCTTTCCACAACTTCAATGTATAAGACAAAAATTAAAGACTCTCAAATTTATAATAGTACTCTTTCCCACCATAATATGGATTCGAGTGAGATAGAAAATTCAATATTCTTCAAATTATTAGCTGATAATTCGAGCTGGTCTAAGTCAAAAGTCACTAATTCAAACTTTATTGAAAGTGATTTCAAATCCTCCGTGTTTTATGATAATGCCTTTAGAAAGACTAGTTTTTTTCTTAGCAATTTGAATAATTCAACAGTGAGTGATGTCTCTTTCCTCTCTTCAAGCATATATAAAAGTTCAATTGCTGATATTCATTTAACAGATTGCAAATTTGATAATTCAATTATGATTGACAATCAGGGACAGAGCAAAATTACAGGTCTAGAGAGTGCTATAACTTCAATTAAAGATCTGCAAGAGAAAATATCGCAGGGTGAAAAATTTGATGTAAATTATTCTTACTTTGAGTTTAAAGATATGAATTTAGAAAATGCTATTTTTTCTAATTCAATATTAAGCAGAGCAAAGTTTGTAAACGTTAATTTGAATAAGGCAAATCTTGAAAAAGCCGATTTACGTTATACTGTCTTTGATAATTCCTCTCTTATTGATGCCAATTTATCAAATTCTAATTTAGAGGGCTCTAGTCTTTTAAACTTTGATTCAAAAAATACAAAGTCTTAAAAAAGCTCTATAATGTACTTGTTAAATAAAGAAAAATGACCGTAAAAAATGAGGGCATACTACTGATTCTATCCTCTCCTTCTGGAGCTGGAAAAACTACTATATCAGAAAAATTACTTGAGCAATCAACTGATTTAGTTATGTCTGTTTCTATGACTACACGCAAACCTCGTCCCGGTGAAGTAAACGGAAAAGACTATTTTTTCGTTACTGAAGAAAAGTTTCACGAACTATGTAAGGCTGGTCAAATGCTTGAATATGCCAAAGTTTTTGAGAATTTTTACGGTATACCAAAAGATTTTATAGAACAAAACCTGAGCAGTGGAATAAGTGTTTTACTGAATATAGATTGGCAAGGAGCATTTCATTTGTTTGAAATCTTAAGAGAAAAAGTTGTAAGTGTTTTTATACTACCTCCCTCAATGGAAGAGCTTAGACTGCGTCTACAAAGGCGTAATAGTGATGATGAAATTGAAATAGAGCGTAGATTAGCCGAAGCGCAAAAAGAGATAAGTAAAAGTAATAAATATGATTACGTAATAATTAATGATGATCTTGATAAAAGCGTAGAAGAGATAAAATCAATACTAAGTAAAGGAATGCTTAAAAAATTAGAAGAAAAATCAAGTTTGAAAGATCTATAAAAACATTGGTTTGTCTCTTTCAGAGCACTCATGCTTCACAGTTTAGCCACATTTATTATTTTTTAAGATAAAATAGTTAAAATAGTAGACAAGTGCTAAAGTGGGGATTTAATTATGACAACAGATTTTCTAATAGAAACTAGCTTTCCACCTATATTTCGATAACATCTAGCTCAATTTAAAAGTCCAATTCAATAGGTTGTTAGTTGAAGCGCTAACGCCAAATAGCTTTAATATTGAGGTTTTTATATGGTTATAGATTCAAGTGTATTAGTTAGTAATGCAAATAAACTAGACAAATGTATAAACAAAAATGAAAAACAAGATAAAAAAGACAAGCAATTGTATAATATTATAGAGAGAAAGGTAAAAAAAGAAAAACATCAGCATAAAAAACCAGGAAGTCGAGATGGAACACTCAAGGAATGTAAAAGGTTATTTAAGGAAGGCGCTAGTCCTGAAGTATTAACTAAATTAGAAGAATCGCTTAGAGAACAGGAAAAATATCACAGATATTATGTCCAATGTTTCCTTCCAGTGCTAGGTGAAGTAATAGAACGATCGAAAAGAATATCAAATGAAACAAAAAAACAAGTAATTTCTGAAGTCACTAAAAGTTGTTTTAGTAGGCACAGCGAACAAGACAGTGGCTACGGTAGCGATTTTGAAGATGAAATAAACGGAATATCAGATTCTGATAGCGATTTTGAAGATGGAATAAACGGAATATCGGATTCTGATAATGACGTTCAATTACTAAATGCAATCCAAAATGGAAACAACAGGAAATTTAGAAAATACCTAAAAGATTGCACAAATATCAGTGGCATAACAGATGAAAAAGGAAATAATATTTTACACCTTATTGCATCGCTCAAAAAGAAACAAAAGCTTAAGTTTCTAGATACCTTGATAAAAATAGCTAACGAGAAAAATTTAGTACAACTTGTTGATAGTGAAAATCAAGAAGGAAAGACTCCTTTTCAGGTAGCACTAATTAACAAGATAATAAAAGGGAAACATGATTCTCACACAATCCAAGATAACGATAACACACTTAAGTTTCTTGCAAAATTGTTAAAGTATGGAGCCAAGCTAAGCTTACCTACAGAGGATTTAGAAAAATTATCTAAAAAGCAAAATGAATACTATCTTAAATTTTTAGAAAAATTGGCTGAGCGAAAACCAGAAATAAAAACAAAAGTTGAAGAAGTTATAGCCCATACCATAAATACTCCAGATAGTAATGATAATTATCAACTACATTTAGGAATTAAAGATAAAGATGAAAAATCTTTTAAGGAATTATTGAAAAAAGGAGCAGATATTAGCCTGAAAGATACAGATGGTAATAATGCTTTACACCATATTGCCTTGCTGAGAGGGAAGCAAAAAGTTACATGCTTGAAATTAATATCAGCCTTAGTAAAAGAAAGAAAAATATCTGAAGATAAATTAGATGAAGCTATAAAAGCAACTAACAGGCAAGGCAATACACCTCTAGAATTAGCACTAAAGAAAAAAGCAGAAAAAAAAAGTATCGAATACCTATCGCAAGAAACAATTTTTGATTTAGCAACTAATTATGATAATACAACAAAGTTTTGTGCAGCATTATTACAAAACGGTGCTAACCCTGATTCTTTATGGTTAGAAGATCCAGAATTCCATACTAAAAAGTACTATTTAACTTTACGCGATCTAAAAGATTGTTCAAATACTCCACAGAAAGCACAGGAGAAAGCTAAAGAACTAAAAGAGAAGCTTGAGGAAAAATACCACTGTGGAACTGCTTCGAAAAAATGTCAATCAGGCATTAAAAAGCTAGGTTCTGGTGTAAAAAAAGGAGCATCTGCTGTATGGAAATGCATTGATCCGGGCAGGAGAGCTAGTGTATTGTTAGCAATCACAGTAGCAACTACTATTATTACAATGGTAACACTTTCTTGCTTTCAAGGACAAATTGCAATTGGAGCAGCGTTACCCATCATAGCTATAACAGGAGTGGTCTGTCTGATATTCACTTTGGGACTTAGCGGCATTAGGAAGTCTGTTAAGGAATTAACCAACGATAAGCAAAGCCGTAAAGATGATCACCTAGCTGCAAAACAACCTGAAAATATTACTGAACAACAAAATTTAGCTAACAACTCAGCAGAGCAAGAAGTACAAAGATCGTCAAATCAATCGGAGCATAAAGAAAGCCCAGCTACTCAAATGAGCTATGTATCAATACTACGTCAATTTATAAATAAACCAGATGGGTTAACTAATAAATTCTCTTTTCCGGGGCGATGAAATCAATCTCATCGCTCAGAGTTTTTTCAGCAACTTTTTTATAGTCAATTTCTACACTAACTTGGCTTTTCTCTTCTTTAAGCCATGCTATAGTATGCTTCATCCAGTTTTTATCATCACGTTCAGGGAAATCTTCACGAGCATGAGCACCCCTGCTTTCCTCGCGATTAGCTGCGCATTCCATGGTAATAACTGCTTGTGGAATCATATTGGCAAGCTCCAGAGCTTCAACCAAATCACTATTCCATATCATACTACGATCTTCAACTGCAATGTTAGGCATCATTTTTGCTACTTCTTTTATAGCTTTTTTACCTTCCTCTAAAACTTCAGCAACACGGAATACCGATGCATATTTCTGCATAGTGTTCTGCATTTCACTTCGTATTTTTGCTACTTTGAACTCTCCGGAAGCAAATCTCATTTTATTAAATCTATCTACTATCAAGTCTGTGCAGTCTGAATGCAATTTTTTATGTGGTGTATCAGGTTTCAATTTTTCTTTTGCCCTAAGCGCGGCAGCTCTACCAAAAACCACAAGATCAAGAAGCGAGTTGGAACCTAGTCGATTTGCACCATGTACAGAAACACATGCTGCCTCTCCTATTGCAAATAATCCTTCTACCACTTCTTCTTTACCTTTTTGCAACGTGATCACTTCCCCATGATAGTTGGTTGGAATACCGCCCATGTTGTAGTGAACAGTTGGAATAACAGGTATCGGATCTTTAGTAACATCAACTCCTGCAAAGGTTTTTGCTGTTTCACTAATACCTGGCAATCTGAGTTTGATCACTTCCGGATCAAGATGCGATATATTCAAGTACATGTGATCTTTCTTTGGCCCAACTCCCCTTCCCTCTCTAATTTCAATTGTCATTGCTCGACTTACTACATCACGAGAAGCCAAATCTTTTGCCTTTGGCGCATAACGTTCCATAAACTTCTCACCCTGAGAATTAACGAGGTACCCACCTTCACCGCGGCATCCTTCCGTCATCAAGCACCCTGAGCCATATATTCCTGTTGGATGAAATTGCACAAATTCCATATCTTCAAGTGGCAACCCAGCTCTCACCACCATGCCATTACCATCACCTGTGCAGGTGTGTGCACTTGTTGCAGAGAAATAAACACGTCCATAACCACCTGTTGCTATTACCACAGAATGTGCACGAAATCTATGCAACGTACCATCACACAGCGACCAAGCTATCACCCCACAGCATGTCCCTTTGTCCATAATCAAATCGATTACAAAATATTCGACAAAAAATTCAGCGTTAAATTTAAGACATTGCTGATATAGAGTATGAAGAATTGCATGCCCAGTTTTATCTGCTGCTGCACAAGTACGCTGAGCCGATTTTCCTTTACCAAAGTGAGTTGTCATTCCACCAAAGGCACGCTGATATATTTTTCCATCTTCCGTACGAGAAAAGGGTACACCAAAATTTTCAAGTTCAATCACAGCTTTGGCAGCATTTTTACACATATACTCTATTGCATCTTGATCGCCAAGCCAGTCTGAACCTTTTATTGTGTCATACGCATGCCAGCGCCAATCATCTTCAGCAATGTTGCTCAAGGCTGCACTAATTCCGCCTTGTGCTGCAACTGTATGACTCCGTGTAGGGAAAATCTTAGAAATACAGGCAACTGAAAAATTAGTTGCAGCCATTCCAAGTGTTGCTCTAAGCCCTGCTCCACCTGCACCCACTATCACCACATCATACTCATGCTCTATGATTTCATACGCTGACTTATCCATATCCACTTATTTTATCATCACAGGCTTATAATATCACAGAAGTAGAAAAAATCTATACAAGTTTTCTGGATGTAAGCTTCTGAAACAAATCTATAGTAAACGATGTAATAACAACCATAGGGCGTCATGAAAGTAGCTGAAATTGGAATGACACTATCATAAAGGAATAAGTGTAGTTATTTGCATAACATTGATGACTTATGCCTATTTAATTAGATCTAAAATTAGATAGAAAAAGGTAATCTTGATAAAACTCATTTACAACAAGTTCTCTCGCACTTGAATTTTCCGTTTGCACTTTTTTGTATCCTAATTTATGGCTTATTGAATCTTTATATGAACTAACTGCTTTATATATCTTACTTACCTCTCCTGGAAAGATACCACCAACAATTATAACGCATAACCCTGCAACTGTTGCAAAAGCTAGAGTTAAACTTTGCCTCCAGTTAGCTTTTTTTTCTTGTATACCAGCAGGGCACAATTCACTTGACATTTCTTTTAGATACTCATGCCACATGTGATTGCAGTTTGTACATTTCACTTTTCTTCCAGATTCACCTATTTGCCCACGAGATACTAAGTAAGTTTTAGTACAATTATGACATTGTATTTTCATAGTGCTTACGTATAAAATAATATAAATTTGATATCAATATGTATATAATAAATGAAAAATTTGCAACTAAAAAATTACAAGATGAGATAGAAAATATTTGGAAAGATAAAGAAAAACTTAACGACTATAATCTAAAACACGAAGCAAGATTAATAATCAAAGAGGTAATTGAGTTACTTGACAGTGGTAAAATTAGAGTAGCAGAAAAGCTATCAAGTGGAGAATGGATAGTACATAAGTGGATAAAGCAGTCAATATTATTACATTTCCTCACTGAGGAAAGCAAAATAATAGACAACACCAATTGCTGGTTTGACAAAATCGGTAGTAAGTTTAGTGAATGGAATGAAGAAAAATTTTACCATTCAAAAATTAGAGCAGTTCCTGGATGTTTTGTCCGCCAATCTGCTTACATAGGTAAAAATGTTGTTCTAATGCCAAGCTTTATCAACGTTGGTGCATACATTGATTCTGGCACAATAATAGACACTTGGTCAACAGTTGGTAGTTGTGCACAAATAGGAAAAAATTGCCATATTTCCGGTGGAGTGGGAATAGGCGGAGTTCTTGAGCCCATTCAAGCTTCTCCAGTCATTATAGAAGATAATTGCTTCATTGGAGCGCGCAGTGAGGTAGCCGAAGGTGTTATAATAAGAGAAGGATCAGTCCTTAGTATGGGGGTGTTTATTGGAGCATCAACAAAAATTATTGACAGAGAAACAAGCAAGATATTTTATGGTGAAGTACCACCTTACTCTGTAGTTGTACCAGGATCTACTCCACCTAAAAACAACATTTCAACCTATTGCGCAGTTATAGTAAAAAAAGTGGACGAGAAGACGAGATCAAAAACTTCTATAAATGAAATATTGAGAATCTAACTACTTACCGTCACTTTTTTTATCATTATTACTAACTATAGTAATGGCATATGCGCATAATTCTGGAAAAGAGATCCCGTTTTCTTGAGACAGCTTGTATAATTTTTGCAAACTTTCTTTAACTTTATTAGGAATGTTTCCTCCACGCTCCTTTGCAAGCCATGAATCTTGATGGTGAATTGGATGAGTATCACCCTTTGGATTTCCTATATATACTGCAAAAGGTGCATTCTGTCCTTTGAAATCACACTGTACAGTAAATTTTTTTATAGACTCAACCATTTAAAGACCTCTACTTTTCTTTTTAACCGATTTTATAGAAGATACAAGAGGTGGTTTTTTGATAAAATCTTGCCTATTAAACACACTTTCTTTGCCTTCTAAAGCTCGACGAACATCGGCTCTGCTTAGCTGTGACTCTTTTGCTACCCTCATTCCATGCTTTACCATAATATTAGTATATGCTAACACTTTTTTTACTAACTCTAGATCACCATTCAACATTTGAACCAATGCTTGAAATACCTCCGCTAAAGTTAATCCATCAGCACTTACAACCTTATTTTCTACAAAATTGATAGCTTCTTTAAATTTATATTCAATACCATCATCTTGAGGTATAAGGGTAACATAATCCGTATCTTGATTGTCCATAACCAAAGGAATACTACTCATATGTTTTTAAACTTATATTATATATATAAATACTCCACTATTTTATAGTATGGCACGCTATAGTTAAATGTTTATTAATAATATGCTCACTTATATACACGAATTAATTGATAAAAGCCAAGGATCAATATCTATCAGTGATTTTATGAACGCTGCTCTATATCATAAAGAGTACGGCTATTACATGAATAAATTACCACTTGGCAAAGATGGTGACTTCATTACTGCACCTGAAATTAGTCAGCTATTTGGTGAAACAATTGCAGTGTGGATAATGAATACATGGGAAAAATTAGGAAAGCCATCAAAATTTTCTCTAGTTGAACTTGGACCAGGTAAAGGAACACTCATTCATGATGTAATAAGAGTCACCAAAAAATATAGCTGTTTTTTTAGCTCAATGGACATTCATCTAGTTGAGATAAGCCCTATTTTACAGAAAATACAAAAGGAAAAATTAAAGGGATTAGATATTAATTGGCACACAGATGTCGACAACTTACCAAATCAGCCAACTATTTTTTTTGCAAATGAGTTATTTGACGCCCTTCCAATTGACCAATTTATTTATCGTGATGGGCAGTGGTATGAAAATAGAGTAATAAAACAAGATGATGGCAGTCTTTCATTGTCACTCCAGTGCTTAACCAGACCAAAAACTGGATTCCAGACTGGAATGACAGGGGGTTTCAATGGTGCAGTAGTGGAAGTATGCCTAGCCGGAATCGAAATATTAAAGAAACTTGAGAATAAGATAGTCAATAACGGAGGAGCTGCCCTGATTATAGATTATGGTTATGTATATCCTGAATATAAGAGCACTTTGCAATCGATAAGGCAGCATCAGTATGCTAATTTTCTTGAAAATATTGGTAACAGTGATATTACTGCACTTGTAAACTTTCAAGCGTTAAAAGATTCATTAAAATACTTAAATTGTGAGATTTTAACTCAAAGAGAATTTTTATATTTGTTTGGTATAAAGGAAAGAGCGCAAGCTTTAATGGAAAATGCAAGTAATGAACAGAAGAATAAGATCTTCAGTGAATTTTTAAGGTTAACTGAAAATATGGGTACTCTCTTTAAGGTAATGCTGATTCACCATTTGTAGTCTTGTGTAGTTCTTATGTTAAACATACAAATACTAAAAAATTTACAGAATAAAAAAGGTAAAAAAAACGTATCTGTTCAGCAGAGTAGCAAAATAAGATAGACAGATAAGACTATCATAGGAACAAATAGGTGTCATGAAAGTAGCTGACACTGGCACGACAACAAAAAAGTTACTCAAATGACACCCTTTTGATGCACAATTTTTGGTGCATCACGTACTGATTTTCATCCAAGACGATGTCATGCAAGTAGCTGACACTGGCATCCAGCCTTTTCGCGCAAAAAACGTTGTAAAGTGTTTAGTTGGATCCCAGCTGGAATGACACTTGGTTATGCAAGAAATCTATTGTCAAAAAAAATTACTTCCGCATATTTTGAATCTGATTATAATGACGATTAGAGATATTTTAAGAGCTCAAAATCTATCTTTGTCTGCAGACTTTCAGTTAACTTTTCAATAAAAAACGTAGCGTATCTTTTTCAGCGGTCTGTCATATGTGCGCTGCATTTTTTTCTAATCTTTTTATACAGGAGGATTTTATGTCCAGAATTCCAGATACTTGACCTTTACTTTAGCTAATAACAGGCGCCTGTGATTTTTATAAAGAAAGTGTAGGAAAAACTGTTTCCAGGCATAAATTTGCCATGTATACCTAAAAAGTAATTATATTAGCATAATATTCATACTTATATGCCAATATTAATATTCTTTGAATGGAATACGAAATTAATGTTGAAAAAATATGTACCAAAAAATTTATGTGGGATCTATGCCGAAGCTCAAATTGCATGACACCATTTATTTTTATGGTTTTGTCTATTTTATTTTGCCACTCTGCTAAACGGATACATTTAATTCCATTTTTATCGAGCAGATAATTGTCATATATTAGCTTAGTTCTCCTGTTATACTTAAATATAAATCAGCATAGCCCTAATTTTTTTATATATTTTACTTCTTTCTCTATATTTAATAATAGGCTTGAAAATAAATGGTAAACCTATAATTGTTAAGCTTAGAGCTAGGATTGAAAGTACACAAAAGGCTTTGTGTTTACTATGTAGCTCTTTCAAGTAAAGCATCAAAAACCTACAAAATTTTTTGTAATTTTCTTCAATATTTTTTTTGCTATGAGCCTTGTCAATAAACATATCTATTGCAGTATAATCATTACTACAATTAATTGCCCCTTTTTCTATTAATAGCTGAGCTATATCAAAATAATCCTTTTGAATAGTAAGATGCAGAGGTGTAAAACCTTGTTGATCACAAATATTCATATTGGCTTTTACTGCTAACAACATTCTTACAATTTCTACATGGCCTTTTTTAGCTGCAAGTAGCAGAGGAGTTCTGTTGCATCTAGTGACGGCATTAACGTTTACCTTAAGCTCCAATAAGAACTTAACTGCTTTAGTATCACCATTATAGCTAGCTTTATGTAACCTGGTGTTACCGCTACAATCTTGGTCATCTGCTTCTATTCCCTTTGAAACAAGAAATGTTACCATTTGCCTATTATTATGCTTAATAGCGCAATCCAGTGCATCAAAACCATGTTTATTTTTTGTGCAAATAAACTCTTTTAACTTAGCTTTTGCTTGCTTTACAATAAGCTTTACCAGTTGCATTTTGTTGTTATATGCTGCTAGAAAAAGCGTAGTATTATTTTCTGCATCTTTTGCTTCTATGTTTGCACCTTTCTTTATCAGATATTCTATAATCTCTGCTCTACTTTCATAATGTGTAGTACATTGATAAATGGTCAAAAATAAAGGAGTACGAAAGTTGTTATCTTCACATTCAAGATTTGCTCCGCTATCAATTAAAATCTGGACGCTCTTTTTAGAACCGTATAATGAAGCTATGTGAAGAGGAGTATAGCCTTCCTCAGCATCTTTTTCATTAATTTTTGCGCCTTTTGTTATTAAAAAATCCATTAATTCTGTGTCATCTTGTAGTGTAGCAAGGTGAAGTGGAGTAAATCCATTTTTATCTCTAGAATTAATTGTCAGTTGATTAACAAGAAGTTTAGCAATTTTTTTGTGTCCATGCATAATAGCATAATGCAGTGGATTTCTATTTTCATTGTCCACAACATTAAAGTCAGCTTCGTGCTCTAATAATGATTTTACTCCAACTAAATCGCCTTCTTTTGTAAACTTATGCAAGAGAGTGACTCCGCTTACATCTTTTGAGTTAATATCAAATCCACTTTCTACCAATTGATGTATGTCTTCCTCACACGCCATACCATTTTAATTAAACCCTTTTCGCATTAACAATACTCCCACTTAATTAAGTTTGAATGAATCTGTAAGAGAGATATAAACGTTAGGGAGATTTGCGATAAACGGTAAGAAAAAGGGCAGAAAGTCAAAATCTATCTAACACAACTAAATTTTACCTGCTTTTTTTGTACTCTATCTCTACTTTTGCATTTACATTTGCTGAATCACTTTCCTGCTTTACAATAAGGAGATCCATATGTTTTCTATGTAGCTAAGTAAGAAGAATCTTTGCTCGAACTTGTACATTTTGAAATATTTTTACAAAACTCTATAAAATCATTCACTGCCTCGTTCTCATTCTTAACCTCAACCTTTTTAGATTTAAGATCTTTAAGTACATTATTGAAATCATCCATGTTCACTGTCACTTTTAGCTCTTCATCTTCTGACTCTTCTTCGCAAATCTGATCTACAGCATGAAGTTTTGCTTCATTTACCAAATTTTCTAGATCAGCTCCTGAAAAACCATTAGTTTCTTCTGCAAGTTTTGCTAGATTTACATCTGGTGCCATTGGCACTTTTTCCGTATAAAGACCCAATATTTTTTCACGTAGGCTTTTATCTGGTAAAAGAATTTCAATATGTTTAGAGAGGCGACCTGATCTAATTACTGCTTCATCTAAACTTTCTAGACGATTAGTTGCAGCAATGATTGTCACGCCTTCTATAGGATTAAAACCATCAAGCTCGCATAAAAACTGATTTACAATTCGGTTGTGTTCTTCATCACTTCGTCCACTATTACTACGTTTTGTACAAACAGCATCTATTTCATCTATAAAGACTATGCAAGGAGCATTTTCTCTCGCTTTTGCAAAAAGATCTTTTATGTAATGCGCGCTGTGTCCAGCATATTTTTGCATACATTCAGATCCAGAAACGCTAATAAATTTAGCACTAGCTTCACATGCAATTGCACGAGCAATAAGAGTTTTACCATTTCCAGGTGGACCGTATAAAATATAGCCTGTTGGCATTTTGCAACTTAGCATTTCAAGAGCTTTCTTCTTCTCTGATATATGACCACAAATCATTTTTAACTCTTTTCTTACTTCCTCTGAAACAATAACATCATCAAGTGTTACTTTTTTCTGCTTGTCTGGATCAACTATCTCTATTCTAGAAGAGCCTTTTATTGCACAAACAAGATCATTTAATTTTTTTGAGCGCGTTGCTTTATTAACCGATTTTTTTTCATCACTCACTTCTTCAATATTTATTATGTTTGAATCTTGCTCGTTTTTAATCTCATTTTTAGCATCCAATTCAGCCGCTTTGTACGTAATATATTTAGCTATAGATGCAAATGCATACAAAATACTTACACACAATAACACCTTTAATACAGGCACATCAGGTACAATTAAATTAACCGCAACAATTGATGTTGCCATAGCAGCACCTAACAACAACATTGAGCCAAAAACGATATAACCTTGAATTTTCGCTTTTTTCAGCTGCATTAAGTATCCAGAGCCATTAGGATGCTTGAATGCATAAATATTCACTGGAGTTTTACCATGAAAATTCTTTAACCAAGGATCTGCATTTTTTCTTATTAGAATTGATATTGTTTTTCTACTTCCATTATCTGCAGCATAATGCAAAGGGGTATTGCCCTCTTTATCCATTACATTAACACTTATTCCTTTATTTAAGAAAAATTCTACTACTTCAACATGACCATTTTCAGCAGCTAAATGTAAAGGAATCTTCTCGCGCTTACTATCTTTCTTATTAACATCAGCTCCTCCTGCTACCAGGACTTTTGCTACGTTTTCAAAGCCACCTCTAGCAGCTACGTGCAACAATGTAAGTTCTTGACTAAATAAATGATTTACATCAAATTTAACTTTCTTCCACTCTTCATGTAGATCTTGATTCTGTTTCTCTAGTTCTTCTTGTATTTCCTGAATTATATTATCTTCATTTAAATCTGTCTTATCGTTAATTATACTCAGTACTTCTGCTAGTAATTGATCACTTGTCATAATCTCATCTTTAATCTTAAATGATATATTTAATTATTATATAATTAAAATAAAAATTCAATATTTATTTAAACAAGTTAATAATTGGATTGTGAATAGCAAATTAGATCCAAGTAGCCCCATCTCACACTACTGTCATCCCAGTGCCCAGACACCAGCCTTTCTTACCAACAAAAACTTAGCATAACTTTTGTTCTCAAAAAATTTCTGGATTCCAGTGGGCTTTGTTGCACCACTCAAGGAAAGAACAGGCAGTTACTGATGGAATTTGTTATAAAATAGATATTTAGCCGACAAAGGAAAAATATGCCAATAAGAATGAAAGTCAGTAACTGCAATGAATATAACAAATTTCTTCAAGAAAGGGGAAATGTTTTTCATTATATCAACGATGCCATTGAAAATTGGTACGAAAATAGTCCAAAAGTAGCAGGTGGCAACAATGTCTACAGCGACAAAGTAGTGATTCTAATTCACATAATAACCTATCTATTCAGGATTGGTCTTAGGCAAACAGTGGGATTTATAGAGAAATATCTTGAGCAAATAGGGAAAATTTTGCAAATTATCAGCTATTCGCAGGCTTCAAGAAGGTTTAAAAAGCTTAATATCAAAATCAACGACTGCAGAGTTGATAAGAACGATATGGAAGATATTGAAATTGCTATAGATAGTACAGGTATCAGCATCTACAATAATATTCCAGGCCATAGTAAGGCAAATGGTACAGATAGAAAGTATCGCCGCTATGAGCAAACAAGAAAGCTACATGTAATGCTAGAGATAGGTAGTAAAAAAGTTATAGCTGCAAAATACAGTAGTGGAGTTTATTCCGACCACTATGGAGCCTGTGATCTTATTGAAAGAGTGGATACCAAGTATAACATAAGCACGATATATGCAGATAGGGCATATAATCGAAAGAAGTTATACAAACTGTGCGATGAGCTTGACATAAAGACAAGGATTCCTCCGCAAAATAATGCAGTAGAGCATCCAAAGTTGGATTATATGAATGAGAGAAATTCTACAATCAAGCTCATAAAGTCATATGATGAAGATGGTATGAAGAGGTGGAAAAAAGAGATAAATTATTGGAAGAGATCTTATATAGAAAGTTTTTTCTCGCGACTGAAGCAAATATTTGGATTTAGTTTTAGGAATAAATCTGAGATTAATCGTGAGAAGGAACTGCTACTCAAGTGTTATTTGCTTAACAAATTTACTGAAATAGGCATGGCTAAGTTTGATATAGCTTCATGAATTTATTATACATTACCCACTATCCGAAGAGCTGTGCAACAAAGCCAACTGGAATCCAGTTTCTATTGTACAGCCACCTGGTGTGCTCATTTAAAGTGAAGTTTTCTGGATCCCAGTGTCTGGGGACTGGGATGACATCTTTCTTGATCTCTTGTATCACAATGTTCGTACAGCTATGTGCTTGTTAGCGGAATCTACAACGAGATACCGCAGTGGTATGACGTAGTAGCTATATATAGACAAATTTTCTTTTCTTAGATATAATCTTAAGAAACCTTCCATATGAAAATTAAAAGAGCTTTAATATCAGTATACGATAAGACAAATATAATTGAACTTGCATCGTTTTTGATGCAGCAACAAATAGAAATTCTCTCAACAGGGAATACTTATAAAGTGCTATCAGGTGCGGGAATAAAAACGCAAGAAGTTTCAGATTACACACAATTTCCAGAAATACTAGATGGCAGAGTGAAAACTTTACATCCTAAAATTCATGGAGGAATACTCTGTGATCGAAAAAGGCACGAAAAGGAAATGCAGAATCTAGAAATTAAGCCGATAGATCTGCTTATAACTAACTTATATCCATTTTGGAAAACGGTTAATAGCAACTCAAGTGAGAAGCAAATCATAGAACAAATAGATATAGGTGGAGTAGCATTAATTAGAGCTACAGCAAAAAACTTTCATTTCACTTCAGTGATTTCTAGCATTCAAGATTACGAAACACTGAAAGCTGAGATGATCAAAAATAACAATCAGACAACATTAGAATATAGAAAACATCTAGCAACTAAAGCATTTGCTCTGACTGCACAGTATGATTCTAATATTTACAATTGGTTTTTATCACAGGGTAAAAGCAATGAGTTACCAGAGTTTTTTACTTTATATGGATGTAAAGCACAAGGACTCAGATATGGTGAAAATCCTCATCAAAAAGCTGCATTTTATAGCAATCAATTTAGCAAGTATCCACTGGAGAAAATACATGGAAAAGAGTTGAGCTATAATAATATAGTCGACATAGAGTCTGCACTTAACATAATTTCTGAGTTTCAAGAACCTGCAGCAGTGATAATAAAGCACAATAATCCATGTGGCGCTGCTGTTAGTGATAGTGCTTTAAAAGCATATGAAAAAGCTCTATCATGTGATGAAATAAGCAGTTTTGGTGGAATAGTTGCTTTCAATCGGGAGATAGATTTAAAGCTAGCAGAGAAATTAAACGAGATATTTTTGGAAGTGATGATAGCACCATCGGTAAACAATGAGGCACTAAAAATTTTACAAAAAAAGAAAAATTTAAGAGTGATTATTCATCAATCTCTTCAGCAAAATGCAAAATATCAAATCAAAAATGTTGTTGGCGGGTTCTTAGTGCAAGAAAATAATAACCATACAGTAAAAGTAGAAGAAATAAACCGAGTGACAGAATGCACTACAACAAAAAAAGAGAAGGAAGATCTTATTTTTGCTTGGAAAATATGTAAACATGTAAAATCCAATGCAATAGTGATAGCAAAAGACGGTTGTGCTATTGGCATCGGTGCAGGACAAACAAGCAGAATAGATAGTGTGAATATTGCAGTAAAAAAAGCAGGTGAAAAATGTAAAGGCGCAGCGCTTGCTTCAGATGCATTTTTTCCATTTCCAGATAGTATAGTAGAAAGTGCAAAGCATGGAATTACAGCTATAATTCAGCCAGGTGGCTCATTGAAAGATCAAGACGTGATAGCAGCTGCAAATGAGAATAAAATTGCCATGTTTTTCACTGATGTTCGTAACTTTCTCCATTAAGCTTTGTATCCTGTCAAAATTATACCCACACAGGGCTTTGTTGCATAGCAGCTTATAGGTATGAAAATTGTAGTAAATTTATGTAGTTACTTTAAACTCAACTATACCTATCTGTAATTGTAAACTGTACTCTTGAGCTCCTGATGCGATTTATAGCAAATCCTAAAATGCCTTGCTGTTTTTCCTTATAGACATTCAGCTTACCTTGTACATTAGCCTATCTGGATGACATTTTACTTTTTCTAGAATATAATAATTCCCTAGAAATTACCCTACTCAATTCTATTGTACCTTGTTTAACATTGAAACATGAGTCTGGAATCTAGAAATTTTTTAAGAACAAAAGTTATTCTAAGTTTTTGTTGGTAAGAAAGACTGGATTCCAGTGGGCTTTGTTGCATAGCTCAGATAAAAAGAACTGGAAGTTACTGACGAAATTCACTATAAAACAGGCATTTAACCTACGAAAGAAAAATATGTCACAAAAAATGAGAGTCAGTAACTGCCATGGATATAACAGATTTCTGCAAGAAAGAGGAAATATTTTTCATTTTATTAATGAGGCAATAGAAAATTGGTACGAAAATAGCCCCAAAATGCGAGGTGGAAATTATATTTATAGTAATAAAGTTGTGATTTTAGTGCATATAGTCGCTAGTCTCTTTAGAATTGGCTTAAGACAAACGGTAGGGTTTATAAAAGGATATTTGCAGCAAGTAGTTAGCAGTCATTAGCTATTCGCAGGCTTCAAGAAGGTTTCAATATTAAGATCAATGATTGCAGAGTTGATAAAAACAATATGGAAGATATTGAAATTGCCATAGACAGTACAAGTATCAGATAATACACCTGGTCACAGTAAGGAAAATAGCGAAGTATCGCAGTTATAAACAGGTAAGAAAGCTACACGTAATATTGAGTATAAATAGTAAAAAAGCTATAGCTGCACAATATAGCAATGGTGCCTACTCCGACCATTATGGTGCTTGCGACTTGCTCAGCTTTCAGCATGCTATAAAAGCATTATATGCAGACAGAGCCTATCAAGCTTTATAAATTGTGCAAAAAATATGATATAAAGACAAAATTTTACCGAAAAATCGTGCAGCGGAGCATACAAAATTGGATTATATGGCTGAAAGGAATGCTGCCATTAGATTATGTGGTAAAGACGGTGTGAAAGAGTGGAAGAAGGAAGCAGTTTATGGAAAAAGGTCATATATTGAAGGATTTTTTTCAAGATTAAAGCAAATATTTGGGTTTAGTTTTAGAAATAGATCTGAAGTAAATCGAGAAAAAGAGTTGCTAATAAAATGTTACTTACTCAATAAATTTACTGATATTGGCATGGCTAAGTTTTAGGTAGTTTCATGAATTTTTTATGCTTTACCCACTATCCGATAAGCGATGCAACAAAGCCATCCCAGTGTAAGCTACTCGGTTGACACCATCATAGAGATCAGCTACTTGGATGATAAAAGTAAGAAATATCGAAGTGTTGTGCTAGACTTTATACCTCTTGCATTCAAACTCACATAAATCATGAATTGTGCACGCTTCACACAAAGGTTTTTGTGCCTTGCAAATGTATCTACCGTGTAAAACTAGCCAATGATGAGCATAAAGTAGGTATTTTTTTGGCACTACATTCAAAAGAGACTGCTCTGTTTTAAGTACATCTTTTTCTTTCACAAGCCCAACTCTATTGCTCACTCTAAAAACGTGAGTATCAACTGCCAATGTTGGAATACCAAGCCCTGAATTTAAGAACACATTAGCGCTCTTTCTCCCAACCCCTGGTAAAGATACCAAATCATCGAAATTAGTAGGCACTTTGCTATTGTACCTCTCAATCAATATTTTGCTGAGCCCGATTATATTTTTTGCTTTGGAATTATATAAACCAATACTGCTTATGCATTTTCTCAGCTCACTTTGCCCAAGATTCAACATCTTTTCTGGCGTATCAGCGATACTAAATAGCTCCTTTGTAATTTTATTAACACTTATATCGGTCGTCCGCGCTGACAGAACTATTGCAACTAATAACGTAAAATGATTGGTATAATTTAGCTCTATTTTTGGCGCAGGATTTGACTGTTGAAATTTTTCAAATATTAATTCTACTTTTTTTGAGTCCATGCATAGAGCTAAAAGCTTATACTATACTGTTTGCTGTGCAAATTCAATTGCTTGAGGATTAGATAGTCCTTCAGTATTAACATCAGACATATCAGTTTTTACCTCATCAAAATTCCTCTCAGCAAATTTGCTTGCCACTTCTGCAAAACACTTTCTAACAAGAGGCATAATTATCGGCATTAATAGCCTTCGTGGATCATACCGTCCTAACAGATCAGTCTCCTTTTGCACTCTATCTCTTGGATCCTCTTCTAGTAAATCTTTTGTGTGCTTGTCAGCATATATTTCACAGCCTTTTGAGAAAACAGGAGCTAACATTTCAATTAATACTGCCAATAACAATAGTGGACCAAGTACAGCTCCACCAACAGTTAATCCATTAGCAATGAAATTTATTGTAACTAAATAAACAGAAAAAGCAGCTAAAGGATAGTTGATAAGAAGCTTACTACTTAGCTCGATATAGCTCATTTTACTCATGAATTCATCAGTAGAAATTTCTGAATTTTTATACTTTTCCATATAATAATTCACTAATAAACCAGAGGCTCTACTAATAGCGATGTTAAATGCTATGATCCACCATGAAAAATAGCAACCTATAGTAACTGTAGTTAACAGGCCTAAGGGTAGAACACTAAGAGTCCGAATAAATAGTAAGGCATTTTTACGTTCTATAAATCTTAACGCTAATTCTTTTTTATCCTCATCTACTAGGTTCTTTTTTTCCTTTAGAGGAGAAATATAATTGAATAATTGTATGCTTGGCTTTGCTATATATTGATATAACTCTTGCATTAACTTTGCACTTTGTACACTCCTCTGAAAATTATCTAAATTTGGATTTAGCAAAATCCTCTCTATTTGAGCCTGAAGTTCATTATAGCTTTTTAGGTCTTCTCCAAACGAACAATCATTTCTTTTTAGTATAGCAATCAACCCATCAAAATCTTTACCTACAGCTTCTTCCTCACTGATTTTTAGCTCGTTAAACAACTTTCTCCTATAGTGAAACTCTCTTGCCGTTAAACGTCCATTACTTTCAGCATCAACGCTGACTTTAACACAAGGATTTCCTGACTCCAAAGGTTTAATGTACTTTTTTAGCTCTTGATAAGCTTTATAAATCTGATCAAATCTATTTTTGTTTCCACCTTTGTCAGGATGGTTTACAAGTATCAATTTATTATATTGTTTTTTCAGAAACTTGCTAAGAGCTTGATAATCTTTACCTACAATTTGTTCAGCTTTTATCTCTAGTACGTTAAACAGACCATTACTATCATAAAACTCCTGACCAGTTAACTTAAAATGTTGACTCATTACTACACCTCACATAAATACACGATGCTATTAGTATAATATATTTAATGTTTCACACAAGCATAAAAATATCAAGCAACCACTAAGAGAAGAAACCCTCTTTCCCATCATACAAATACAACTTATCCATTCTCACCACATCAAAATTGTGTTCCTCAAATTTGATTAGCAAGTTATTCACATCACTATTTGTAATTTCATTATTTGCAATAAACCTGCAGATTATTTGGTCACTTGAAGACTTTGAGCCTCCTGGCCAAATTGCAAGTCCTTTTGAGTATATTGCTATCATTTTCAGATTACTCGATTCAAATAACCTAACTATTTGATCAAAATTGTTGGATTTGTCCCAAGCAAGCGTTATATCACTACCCACTAGCTTTTTAACTTTGTAATCTTGTTCGTAATTGTCTTGTACTTTATTTATTTTACTATCCGAATCACTGCTAATTATAAGCTCAGATAACGTTGTGGGTTTTTTCCCTAGATTATCTATAACAGCTTTTGCAAATTCTTTGGTACCAACTTTCTGCTTACTCCTTTTCTTCTTATATAAATCAGCGGTATGTACTCCATCTTCCAAAGTCTTGAGCCATGCATCGTAGATTAGTTTTGCAGTACTCACTTGACCAATATAGACCAACATATGTACTGCGGCATTTAAAAGACCAGAAGGATTAGCTATATTTTTTCCTGCAATATCAGGAGCAGAGCCGTGAACCGCTTCAAACATTGCATATTCATTACCTATATTGCTACTTCCTGCAAGCCCTACAGAACCTGAGGTTTGTGCTACTATGTCTGATAATATGTCGCCATATAGATTTTCAGTTACTATAACATCGAAATTCTCGGGTTCTGTGGCAACACGTGCCATTCCAATATCAACTATATAATGTTCCGCCTTTATATCCGGATATTCTTTTGCAATACGATCAAACGCTGCATGAAAAGCGCCGTCAGTCATTTTCATTATGTTGTCTTTAGTCAGGCAAGTTACTTTCTTTCTGTTATGTTTTTTCGCATATTCAAAAGCATACCTGCATATTTTTTCTGAGCCAGATCTAGTAATAATTTTAGTGCATTGGTACGAGTCACCAGTGAGCCTATGCTCTATTCCGGTGTAAACGTCCTCTTCATTTTCGCGTATTACAACAACATCAAATTTATCGAATTTATTTTCTATAACAGGGTGATACGAAATGCATGGTCTAATGTTTGCATACAGCCCTAAGTTCTTTCTGAGTGCAACGTTTAAGCTTTTGTGCCCTTTACCTTGAGGGGTTGTTGTTGGAGATTTGAGTAATATCTTTGTCCTTTCGATAGATTCCCAACCACTCGGAGAAATTCCATGAGACCATTCCTTACTATAAACACGCTCCCCTATTTCAATAATATCTATTGAGATCTCTGCTTTCGCTTCACGCAATATCGACAGCACCGCTTCCATAATTTCTGGTCCGATACCATCACCATACGCAACTGTGACTGATGTTGACATAACTTCCTTAACTGTAAATGATTTAATGTTAATTCAAATAATAAAGTGGGTCAATGTTGCTAAAATAGCATATTTACGGTTATTTAATAATGAACTTTTATACTGGTTATAGCATTGCAAAATATGGAAAGTGTATGGATACTAAAATAAGTTATGCAGGGATTACAAGACGTATTTTTGCATTTGCAATCGATTATATTTTAGTACAGGGAATGGGGTTTGTTATCGGATTTATCATTGGATTTACTTTAGCATATTCTCTATCACTCAATGTAACTGAAATGATTTTAGATAAAGCAGTAGCTATACAAGTAATAGGGTTGATATTGGAATTAATATTTTATGCATTTACGATAATAGAATTCGGCGGAACTCCGGGACAATTATTGCTTCGTATGCATATAAAAGACAAAAATACACTTGAAAAAATCACTATAACACAAACAATAATCAGAACAGGAACTTTTGGAGTGTTATATTTTATAATTTTTTATACAATATTGAGTATTTCTAGTCTATTTATAATTTTACCAATTATTATCATATTGTTTGCAACATTTGATAAGCATAAACAGTTCCTTAATGACAAAATTGCAAAAACAGTAGTAATAGAATATAAACCTAGTTGATGTTTTTCTTTAGTTGTTACCACCAAGGGTGTTATTCCAGCGCGTGACCCACATCTGTACGAACATTGCAATTAGCAGGTAATTTGCATAATAGAGGGTGTCATCCCAGTGTCAGCTACTTTCATGACAAGAAAAGAAGCACTGGTTTCACATGAATCTGAACAGATATCATGTTTTTCTTTAGTTTACTGCTTGCAAAGTGACTTTTTTCGTTTCTGCATGAGCTAAATTAACTACCAATATCATACCTGAAGAACCCACCTGACCATTCTAGAAAATTTAATGCTGAGTACACTTTACTTTTAGCTTCTTCCACAGTGTTTCCTTCTCCTACTATATTTAGTACCCTTCCGCCATCGGAAATCCAATTACCATTTTCATCTAGCTTAGTACCAGCATGAAATACTAGCACTCCAGGAATGTTTTCAATTTTATCCAATCCTTTAATTACCTCTCCTTTTTGATAATCACCAGGATAGCCTTTACTTGCAACGACTACACAAACTGTAGTTTTGTGATTAAACTCCACCATTTTTGTATTTAACTTGCCTTCTGCAACTGATAACATCAACTTTAGCAAATCACAATTTGGATCAAGTCTAGGTAACATAGATTGTATTTCCGGATCCCCAAACCTAACATTATACTCAAGAAGCTTTGGACTATCTTTGCAAATCATTAAACCAGCAAAGAGTACTCCTTTATAGGATGTTCCCATGTTAGTCAGTGCTTGAATTGTAGGATATATTATTTTTTGGATAATTTTTTGCTCCATCTCCTTACTTATAATCGAAGGTGATGAGTATGACCCCATGCCTCCAGTATTTTGTCCCTCATTATTTTCACCAACTCTCTTGTAATCTTTTGCACACCCAAGGGTTACTACCTTCAACCCATCAATAAGAGCAAAAAAACTTACTTCCTCTCCAATTAAAAACTCTTCTATGATTATTTCTTCACCTGACTCACCAAGATTTTTCTCCACTAGCATTGAATCTATTGCTGAAAAAGCCTCATTTTCTGTGTGGCATATTATGACACCTTTCCCTGCTGCAATTCCATTTGCTTTAATTACAAGCGGCAATTTTATTTTATTACTACGGACAAAATTTTTAGCTAACCTTTCATCAATAAAACGTTCATACTTGGCGGTCGGTATACCATATTGTTTACATAGTTCCTTCGTAAAAGACTTTGATGCCTCAAGTTTTGCAGCTGCTTGACTTGGAGCAAAAACGTTTATCCCCTCCGCAGTTAAATCATCAGCAAGTCCATTAATTATCGGTTGCTCTGGACCAATAATTACTAGCTCTATATTTTCTTTCTTGCAAAATTGTGTAACATCCACTGAATCTTGAATATTTATATTCACAAGAACTCCAAAATTCTCCATGGCCGGGCGACCAGGAGTAACATATAACTTAGTCAAGATAGGAGACTTCTTTAGAGCCCAAAGTAAAGCATGCTCACGCCCACCAGAACCTATAACCAAAACCTTCATCTTTATTTCCTCGCTTTTCTATATATGTCAAAATTATTGTTTGCTTATAACAGTATCATTACTCATGTATCTTTGCAACACGTTTGGTATTGTAACTGACCCATCGGAATTTTGATAATTCTCCATTATGGCAACAATTGTTCTTCCTATGGCTAAAGCTGAGCCGTTTAAAGTGTGAACGTATTTTTTTGTTTTTCTGTCATTTTCTAAGAAGTATTTAGTGTTCATTCTTCTTGCCTGGAACGTACCGCAATTTGAGCAGCTTGATATTTCTCTATATTTATTTTGCTCAGGTAACCATACCTCTATGTCATAAGTCTTTTGTGCAGCAAAACCCATATCGCCACTGCAAAGTAGCATTACTCTGTACGGTAATTCTAGTTTTTTTAATATCTCTTCGGCAACACTAGTCATACGTTCAAGCTCGTCTTTTGACTGGTCTTCAGTTGTGATGCTTACCAACTCCACTTTACCAAATTGGTGTTGCCTTATCATACCTCTTGTATCTCGTCCTGCACTGCCAGCTTCTTTACGAAAACATTCTGAATATGCAGTAAAACGAATAGGCAGTTCTTTTTCTTCTATTATTTTGTCAGCAACTAAATTTGTTAAAACTACTTCACTTGTGGGAATTAATCTTAATTTATCGGTAGTTAAATATGAGTCATCAGAAAATTTTGGTAGCTGACCAACGTTATACATCGCCTCGTTTTTCACCAGGGCTGGGTGATACACCTCAGTATAGGCAAATTCATTAACATGTGTTTCCAGCATAAAATTTATTAATGCTCGTCCAAGCTTAGCTAACTGTCCTTTTAATATTGTAAACCTTGATCCAGAAATTTTTGCTGCTTGTTCAAAATCCATCAAGCCTAACCTTTCTCCGAGTTCATAATGAAATTTTGGTGTAAAATCAAATTTTCTTCTCTCTCCATATTTTCTGATTTCTACGTTAGAGCTCTCATCTTCACCTATTGGCACGTTTTGTGCAGAGATATTTGGTAAGTTAGATAAGATATTCATTAAGTTATCTTTCTCCGTTTGCTCTTTTAAGCTGATTGCTTCTATCTCATTTGTTATGTTTCTTGACACTTCTACCTCATTTTCACAGGAGCTTTTGTTCATTTTAAGCCTCTTTATTTCTTCCGTGATCTCATTGCGTTGCTTATTTAAAGCTTGCAATTTAGTAGTCAGTGATCTTTTTTTATGGTCAATCTCTAATATTTCTTCTGTAGTAAATTCTTTCACCCCTCTGCTTTTTATTGCTTTTTCAAATCCTTCAGGGTTTTTGCGTATATGTTCTATATCATGCATATGTTGTGCTATTACTAACATCATTACTGTACTTCAAAAGCTTTTAATGCTCAATATTTTTACATATAAATGCTAATATTGATTTTACCTTCATAATTTGCTAGAATTAGTTAACGTAGTATTCATAAAATATAACATGTTGGGCATCCGAGAAAAGTACAATACATTTAAAGAGAGTACTCACTTCACTAAACTTAAGGCTAGTGGAAGATTTGCTGTCTACGCTTTTTGTATATATTTGGCGACTACATTTACCATTGGCTGTTTGGGATTGATAATGGGATCTTTCCTCTTAACCTTACCACTTGCTATGCTCATCTCCAACCCTATAGTTTGGATTTTAATGGGAATAGTGCTTACAGCAACATACAAGATGGTTATTGAACCTTTATTTTACTTGGTAAAAGATTATGTTGATGGAAAAGGAACTGTAAAGGAAGAAAAGAGTCCAAAAGAGCAAAAATTCACAAGAAGTAAATCACTGGATAGTGGACTAGATACTATATCAAGACAAACAAATGATTCGGATAAGAGGGTACGTAGAAATTCCTATTCTCCATCTACAGATAGTGGTATTGTACCAGGAAGTGAACCTGCCTCAAGTAAAAATAGTCGTAGAAATTCTAATGCTTCAGGAGATAGTGGTTTGGGTGGCAAGGAGTTTCATGAAGATTTACAAACTCTTATGCATCAGACAAATAGAGAAAATTACTATTACTGGCTACAAGAACATGATATTTCTCATATTGCAAGAGCTGTATATAACTATTCAGAAAATTCAAGTGGCAACATACTTTTTTGTATTCCTGGTGATGTGAGTACTTTAAACTCAAAACTGAAAGAGTATAAAATAGAACAAGGGAACACAAAAAAAATCTTTGCCTCGATTATTAATTTAGGAGGAAATCATTGGGTAACACTGATAGTCACATGTAATGGTAACAGACAATTTAGAGCTTATTATTGTGACTCATTTGGTAATAAATTACCAAATGAGGTTGAAGGAAAGGTAAAAGACGATATAAGTCTTGCTAATGAGATTACTGCGGAATGTGTGGAGCCTTTAGGCAATGAAATCGGAGATTTGATAAGGGAAAAAGAAAATAATCCAGACAATGTCAGCCTTAAGGAAAAAAAAGATGATGTTCAAGAAACATTAAATTGCGCAAGAAAACACAAAAACAAATTAGTTAGTAAGCCAATTGATACTAGTTATATAGTGGGCATATTGCAGGAAACCTTAGAGATAGGAAATGATAGCATAAAGAGTTCTGCGGTTGATCAGCAAAAAGATGGCTGTAATTGTGGAGTATTTGCTTTAGAAAATGCTCATAGGATTACGGAAATGCTCAACGAGGATAAATCATTTGATGAAATTGACAGAGAGTTATCAAAGTACAAGCCTAAGCCAGAAGAATTGCAAGAAAAAAGAAGAGAGTTCGCAAAAGCACTTATGGAGGATGAAGAGTGGAAAGAATCCATTGCTGAAGGTGGAATTTTACATGATACTATACAGCAGCTCATTTCTGAAGATAGTAAGAAAGAGGAGGCACAATCTACCATAAGTTCGATTATTCAAAATGTTACTACAACGTGTGCAAGACGTTTGGGCTTAAGTAATTAATCTATAAAATCTATGTCCCTACAAATAGGAAGTTTGACGATTGATTCTCCAGTTATTTTAGCGCCAATGTCTGGAGTGACTGACTATCCATTTAGGAGTATTGTAAAGAAACTTGGTGCAAGTTTGCTAGTCTCAGAAATGATTGCAAGCAGAGCTATGATCATGTAAACTCGCCAGAGCATGCAAAAAGCAAAAGTCGATGAACTAACCGCTGTACAACTTGCTGGTTGTGAGCCTGATGTTATGGCGGAAGCTGCAAAGTTAAATGAGGGCATGGGTGCAAAAATCATAGATATAAATTTTGGTTGTCCAGTTAAAAAAGTTGTAAACGGTTACGCAGGGTCAGCACTTATGCGTGATGAAAAAAAGGCTGCTGAGATAATAGAAGCTGTAGTCAAGGCAGTGAGTGTGCCAGTTACAGTAAAAATGCGTACTGGATGGAATGACGAAAATCGTAATGCTCCGCGCTTGGCAAAAATTGCAGAAGATTTGGGAGCAAAGATGATTACTGTACATGGAAGGACAAGGGCACAGCTTTATAATGGTCAAGCAGATTGGAAATTCGTTAGAAATGTTAAAGAGCAGGTAAAAATTCCAGTTATAGTAAATGGAGATATTAAGAGTTTGAATGATGTTCAAAGTGCACTTAAAGAATCTGGGGCAGATGGAGTAATGATAGGTCGTGGTGCTTACGGCAAACCTTGGCTGATTAATCAAGCAATAAACTTTTTGAGTGGAAATAAAGTTTCTGAGCCAACAGCCTCAGAGAGATTAAGCATAATACTCAAGCATTATGACAGTATTCTTGAGTACTATGGAAGCGATACAGGAATAAAGATGGCCCGCAAACATATAGGATGGTACAGTAGCGGGCTTCAAAACTCATCTGAATTTCGTGTAAGAGTAAATAACATAATAGACAGCACAGAGGTGAAAGAAAATATAATCGATTTTTTTAGTTAAAAACAGATTAAACATACTACCTCATTAGATATATTCAATTTGACTGATCATAGTGCGATGCCACCACACTCTCTTCTTCATCAGAATGTAATTGATAACTATTATCACTCAGCAATTTTTCGTCATAAGTCTCAATATCAAAATATTTTTCATATTTATCTATATTTTCACAAAGCGAAAGTGCTTTCACCTTATTCATAATCAGACCCGTACCAGCAGGAATTAACCTTCCTACTATAACATTTTCTTTTAACCCACTCAAAGGATCACTCTTTCCGCAAAATGCTGCTTCCGTAAGTACTTTTGTTGTTTCTTGGAAAGAGGCAGCAGAAATAAAGGAATTAGTTTCAAGGCTTGCTCTAGTAATTCCCTGCAGAATAGGAAGATAATGAGCAGGTCGTTTTCCAGAGTTATCCATAGCATCATTTTCTCTATCAATTTCCAGCCTGTCAATATTTTCTCCAATTAAGTACATAGTATCACCAGGATCGGTAATTTCTACTTTTTGTAGCATTTGCTTTAAGATCACTTCTAAATGCTTGTTATCTATGCGCACACCTTGCAATCTATAAACTTGCTGTATTTCAGAAATCATATAGTGTGCTAACGCTTCTAACCCAAGCACACGTAGAATATCATGAAGATCAGGATCGCCATCCATCAATAAATCACCTTTACGCACAAAATCACCTTCATTAACTATTACATGCTTACTTCTTGATACTAAATACTCAACTGGAGAAGCTTGCTTATCTACAGGTTTAATTACTATACTGCGTTTTCCTCTACGGTCTTTTTCAGAGAACATTACATAGCCATCTATTTCACTAACGATAGCATGCTCTTTAGGACGACGTGCTTCAAATAATTCTATAACCTTAGGCAAGCCACCAGTAATATCACGAGTTCTAACTGACTCTCTCGGCGTTCTTGTGATAACATCACCTGCATGAACCTTTTGGCCATCCTGTACATTAAGCACTGCACCAACTGGTATAAAGTAACATGCTTCCACACCACTTGAAAGTGTTATTACTTTTTCATTATCATCAAGCAGTGCAATACGAGGACGTAAATTAGCTACACCAGAGTACAATTTCCAATCTTTTACTACTCTATTTGATATCCCTGTAGATTCATCCATCACTTCAGTGATTGAAATTCCATCTTTTAAATCCTGGTAAGATATTGTACCACTCTTTTCCGTAATAATAGGTAGTGTATACGGATCCCATTCCGCAACTTTATCACCAATTTTTACTAACTCACCCTCATTTACATAAAGTTTAGCACCATAAGGCACACTGTGCTTCAATTTTTCACTACCAAGGCTATCAATTAAAACGACTTCACAGGAACGGCTTATCACAATTTTATTTCCGTTTTTATCTATAATTATATTACTATTGTTTAATTTTATTCTAGCATTAATAGAAGCTATAATATTTGAGGATTCAACACCTCTAGTCATTACCCCACCTATATGGAAAGTACGCATCGTTAACTGAGTACCTGGCTCTCCAACAGATTGAGCAGCGATAACACCAACTGCTTCACCTATTGAAACAATTTTACCAGTTGCAAGGTCTCTTCCATAACACAAAGAACACACACCAGGACTTATTTCACAAGTTAAAGGCGATCTAATTTTTATAACATCAAGACCTGCAATGTTGATTTGCTTTACTTTACCTTCATCAATTAGTTCCCCTGCTTTTAATAATAACTCTTTGGTTACTGGGTTATATATATCATTTGCAGCTGTTCTACCCAGTACAACACTCTCTAGAGATGCAACTATAGTACTACCTTCAACTATAGCTCTTACAATAAGGCCATTTTTCGTTTTACAGTCATGTTTTGTAACTATGCAATTTTGAGATACATCAACCAAGCGACGAGTTAAGTATCCAGAGTTTGCAGTTTTAAGTGCAGTATCAGCTAAACCTTTACGCGCACCGTGAGTAGAATTAAAGTATTCAAATACATTTAATCCTTCGCGAAAATTAGAAATTATAGGTGTTTCTATAATTTCACCAGAAGGTTTGGTCATTAACCCTCGCATTCCTGCTAACTGCTTCATCTGGGAAGTAGAACCTCTTGCACCGGAGCTAACCATCATATATATTGAATTGTACTTACTATTTTCATCATACAGAGATATCGCTTTTAACATATCATTCGCTATTATATCTGTGCACTTAGACCACTCATCTATAACTTTATTATACCTCTCACTTTTAGTGATTAGTCCGTCTTGATACTGTGCAGAAAATTTCTTAATTTCACCCCTTGTATAATCAACGTGTGTAGCTTTAGTTTCAGGTATGACCATATCGCAACGACTAAAAGAAGTACCAGAAAATGTAGCATACTCAAAGCCAAGTGTCATCAATTTATCAGAAAATACCACTGTAGCACTTTGACCGCAGCTACGATATACTAAATCAACAATACTAGTTATTTCCTTAACTGTTAATACCTGATTTATTAAATCGAAGCTTAGATTCTCATGTTTAGGAAAAATCTGCCATAATATTAAACGTCCAGGAGTTGTACAAATAGTTTTATACTGAATGTTTCCATCGCTATTGATGTGTTCCATTTTGTACTTTATATGAGAATGAATATGCAGAGTACCGTTGTTTAAGGAATGCTCAACTTCACAAAAAGCACAAAAAAGTGGTAAATCATCCTTCTTAAGTTGCTGTAAAGTTAGGTAGTATATACCAAGCACTATATCTTTACTAGGAACTATAATCGGTCTTCCATTAGAAGGACTTAAAACGTTATTAATTGACATCATCAACACTCTAGCTTCAAGTTGAGCTTCCAATGAAATTGGCACATGTACTGCCATTTGATCACCATCAAAGTCAGCGTTAAATGCTGTACAAACAAGTGGATGAAGCTGTATTGCTTTACCTTCAATAAGGACTGGCTCAAAAGCCTGAATACCAAGCCTATGTAGCGTAGGCGCTCTATTTAGCAAAACAGGATGCTCTTTTATTACTTCTTCAAGCATATCCCAAACTTCTGGCTTTTCTGCTCTTATTAACTTACTAGCAAATTTAATAGTTGGAGCCATTCCATATATTTTAAGCCTTGAGTAAACAAAAGGCTTGAATAGCTCAAGAGCCATTCTTTTCGGTAATCCACACTGATTTAGTTTCAAAGTTGGACCAACAACTATTACAGAACGTCCAGAATAATCCACCCTTTTTCCTAAAAGATTCTGACGGAAACGACCTTGCTTTCCTTTCAGCATATCGCTAATAGACTTTTTATATCCAGTAGCGCCAGCTTTATTTACCAGAGCATTACGACGACTATTATCAAAAAGAGAATCAACTGCCTCTTGTAACATTCTTTTCTCATTACGAATCATAATCTCAGGAGGATTTAAACTTAACAATTTTCTCAATCTATTATTTCGATTAATAATAGTTCTATAATGATGATTTAAATCAGAAACTGCAGGTCGACCACTTTCAAGCGATACCAAGGGACGCAAGTCAGGTGGTAAAATAGGTATAGCTGTAAGTATCATCCACTCAGGTCTGTTTCCAGACTTGATAAAATTTTCAACAATACGTAATCTCTTTATAATTTTCTTTCTTCTCATTTCAGAAGCAACAGACTCTAACTCCTGTCTTAAATTCTTCCTAATTTCATGTAAATCAAGGCGTATTAGCAATTCTCTTATAGCTTCAACACCTTGCATAGCTATAAAGCTATCGACCCCATAGCTATCTTTAGCTTCATTATAAGCTTTCTCACTAATAATTTCACCTTTTTCAAAAGAGGAAACAAGAGGATCTATTACAACATAATTATCACTATACAAAATACTTTCGATATCTCTAAGAGACATATCTAATAATGCTCCAATTCTTGAAGGAAGTGACTTCAAAAACCATATATGAGCAACAGGAGATGCAAGCTCTATATGACCCATTCTTTCTCTTCTTACTTTAGAAGATGTAACTTCTACTCCACATTTTTCGCATATACGGCCCCTATGTCTTCTTTTTTTGTACTTTCCACATAAACATTCATCATCATTGACAGGACCAAAAATTTTAGGACAAAATAATCCACCTTTCTCAACTTTGAATGTACGGTAGTTTGCAGTTGAAACATCTGTTATCTCTCCATAAGACATACGTTTAATACTTTCAGGGCTAGCAATGGAAATGCTAACCTCATTAAAAGATTGCGCGATGTTAGTATGAGATATATCTTCAATTACTATGTCATTTTGCTTCAAATCCACATTAAAACACAAGGAACGCAACTCTTTTATCATGACATTAAAGGATTCAGGAATTCCACATTCAAAGTTACTGTCACCTTTTATTACCGATTCATAAATCTTAACCCTGCCATTAATATCATCAGACTTCACAGTTAACATTTCCTGCAAAGTGTAAGCAGCACCATAGGCTTGCAATGCCCAACATTCCATTTCACCAAAACGCTGACCACCAAAATGAGACTTTCCTCCAAGAGGTTGTTGAGTAACTAAGCTATAAGGTCCTACTGAACGCGCATGAATTTTACCATCTACTAAGTGATGCAACTTAAGCATGTACATGTAACCAACTGTAACTTTGCGATCAAACTTCTCACCCGAGCAACCATCATATAATACAACTTGCCCAGAGTTATCCAATCCAGCAAGTTCAAATAGCTTTACTATTTGTTCATCTTTTGGACCTTCAAATACAGGTGCAGTAACAGGAATGCCATCACGCAACTTATACGCAAATTCAATGAGGTGATTATCATTAATATCGCGAATGTTATTACAAATAGATAAATTACTGCCACAACTATAAACCTCAATCAGGAAGTGACGTAAACTACTGTGTGCATCTTTACAAGAGTTGAAATAATTCTCTACTAATGTAGTCAATTCATTATTTAATTCATCCTTATTAGGCGTATCTAAAATAGAAGCCGTTATTTCATCATCATTAATATCCTCAAATTTTTTATTATCAAGATATAATGCTGCAAATTTTTCAAAATCATCATCACTGAGAGATCTAATTGCCTCACAAAAAGCACGTTTGATTTTATTGATCTCATCAAGAATATTGCCTACTTTTTCTCCTAATTTTTTACAAGCCCAACCTACATGCGTTTCCAATATTTGACCTACATTCATTCGCGAAGGAACGCCAAGAGGGTTAAGAATAATATCAATAGGAGTACCATCTTCTAAATAAGGCATATCTTCTACTGGAACAACTCGAGAAATCACACCTTTATTTCCATGTCTACCAGCCATTTTATCCCCTGGCTGCAAACTATGTTTTACAGCAATAAAAACTTTTACTGACATCGACACACCTTGAGGCAGATCATAGCCTTCATGCAATTTTTCTACTTTTCGCTTAAAGTTTGCTATCGCATGTGATACTTTTTCATCAAAATCTTTTTTTAAGCTCTCAACTTGCTTAGAAATAGATTGGTTTTTCAATCCTATATCCCACCATCCCTCACGTTCAATAAAATTAATACTTTCTCGATCTTGCGAGCCAGAATTAATAAGAATTTTTCTTAATTCATCATAGAAATATTGATTAATAACATTGATTATATGGTCCCGCTCTTTCTCAAAATCATTTACCTCTTTTTGCTTAATAAGAAACGCCCTTTCGTTTTCTTCTTCCCCTCTGCGTGTAAAGACCTGCACATCAATCACTATCCCTTCAATATCTGGAGATGTATATAAAGAGGAATCCACACAATCAAATGACTTTTCACCAAAAATTGTCATTAACAATTTTGTCTCAGGAGGCAATGAAAGAGAATGCTTAGGTGTAACTTTCCCCACCAAAATATAACCTGGACCAACTCTTGTACCAACCTTTACTATACCACTATCATCCAAGTGATAAAGATTTTCTTCATTAACACCGGGTATGGCACGAGTTATTTTTTCCGACCCTAAAGGAGTGTCATGTACAACACATTCAAATTCTTCTATATGAATAGAAGTAAATAGATCTTTTTTAACAACTTCACTAGAAATAATGATTGAGTCTTCAAAATTATAACCTTGCCAAGACATAAAAGCGACTAGCAAGTTTTGGCCAAGTGCCAATTCACCGTTATTAATAGCAGGACCATCAGCTATCACATCACCTTCCTTAACACAATCACCTACATGCACCAGTGGTTTCTGGTTAATACAAGTATTATGGTTAGAACGCTGAAATTTTCTTAGATGATAAATATCTACATCCAAGTAGTTAATTCCTCCTTTGTCAAAAGCACGTATAACTATAGAGTTACTATCTGAGCTGTCAACTATGCCACCACGTTTTGCTAAAACTACAGCACCAGAGCCAGAAGCTACGAAAGACTCCATGCCAGTAGCAACCAAAGGAGCAGTAGGCTTCAATAAAGGTACAGCTTGACGCTGCATATTTGAACCCATTAACGCTCTATTAGCATCATCATTTTCTAAAAATGGAATTAAAGAAGCAGCAACCGATATTACCTGCTTAGGAGATAAATCAATGTAACTTACTTGATTACTATTTACCATTACAAAGGTACCAGCATACCTACAGTATAACATATCATCAACAAAGCAGTTGTTCTCATCAAGCTTTGCGCTGGTATCGGCTATATAATATAAACCTTCATCTATAGCAGACAGATACTCAATTTGATCAGTAACAACCTTATTAACTACTTTCCTATAAGGACTTTCAATGAACCCATATTTATTAATACGAGCGTATATAGCTAAGCTATTAATTAAGCCTATATTCTGCCCCTCAGGAGTTTCAATAGGGCAAATTCTTCCGTAATGAGTTGGATGAACATCACGCACTTCAAATCCCGCCCTCTCTCTTGTTAAACCACCAGGACCTAACGCTGACAACCTTCTTTTATGTGTTATTTCAGATAATGGATTAGTCTGATCCATAAATTGAGATAATTGGGAAGAGTTGAAAAAATCTCTTAAGACATTGGTTAACACTTTTGGATTTATAAAATCAGATGGAGAGACTTTATCTAAACTAGAAGTAGACATAGAATCAACTACTGCCCGTCCCAATTTTAATAATCCAGTTCTAAATTGATTTTCTATAAACTCTCCAACTGAACGGACTCTTCTATTTGCTAAATGATCAATATCATCTACAGATCCTTGACCATCACGTAACAATACTATTTTTCTTATAATTTCAATAATGTCTTCATGTGTTAAAGTAGTTAAATTTTCCTCATAATTTAACCCAAGGCAAGAGTTAAGTTTTAATCTACCAATGTTAGACAAATCATAATATTCCGAACTGAAGAAAAGATTACGAAAAAACTCCTCTACTATCTTTAAAACAGGAACTTCACCAGGACGCAAAACCTTATATATTTCATATAGAGCGTTCTCATAAGACATGTTTTCATCTAAGAAAAGTGTGTTTAATATGTAAGGTCCAACAGAAACATTATCTATGTTCAACACTGATATTTTATCTATAGATAATAATTCAAGCTTTTTTATATCCTCTAATTTTATAGATTCACCAGCAGATAAGACTTTTGTAGAACTAGCACTATCTATTAAATCTTCTGCAAGAAATAAACCACATATAGAATCATAAGGAATTAGATACTCTTTCAATCCGTTATCATATAGATTTTTAGCTAATTTTGAAGTAATACGAACATTAGCTTTAAGTAACACATTGCCTTCAACATTCTTTAAATCAAAAGGAAGCCTCACTCCCTTGAATTTATCAGGGGAAAAAGGTACTCTCCAGCCACTTTTATGTTTTATATACTCTATTTTTTCATAAAATTTATTAAGTATGTCATTATTTGATAAGCCCAAAGCCTTTAATAAAACTGATATTGGCAACTTTCTCTTTCTATCAATACGAAAATACAAATGATCTTTAACATCAAACTCAATATCAAGCCAAGAACCCCTATAAGGAATCACTCTAGCAGAATAGATCAATTTGCCAGAATTGTAAGTTTTTCCCTTATCACTATCAAAAAACACTCCAGGAGATCTATGCATTTGTGAAACGATAACTTTCTCTACGCCATTGATGATGAAAGTACCTTTATCAGTCATCATAGGCAGTTCACAAAAGCGAACCTCCTGCTCTTCAGCAGATTTTATAACAGTTGCAAGCTTAGAATGATCATCATCTTCTTTAATCTCTTGATATTTTTCAAGAGAAACACCATCCTGCATAATAACAAGACGTATAGAAGCAATAACCTGAGCAGAAAAAGTTATACCACGTTTTATACATTCAGATTCACTATACTTAAGATCATCTACCCTACAATTCAAAAATTCGATAGTAGCCCTATGCAAAGGATCAGATATTGGAAAAATTGTATGAAAGATAGCTTCAAGTCTTTCATTACTCTCATTATTAGGAGTAAAGGAATTATATGACCCCTTTTGGACTTTAACCAAATCCAACAAAGAATCTTTTAAATCAATCGACCTGGAATAAGAAACTCTAGGAACAAAAGCACTAGAAGCACACATATAAGAAGAATCAACCATTAAAATACCTTCACTAATTAAAAGAGCTATATCAACATAAAATTAATATACTAACATTTTATTCAAGCTCAACTTTAGTTGCTCCTGCTTCAATAAGTTTTTGCTTTATTTTTTCTGCTTCGTCTTTAGAAACATTAGCAGTCAAATCTTTGGGTAAAGACTCAACTAATTCTTTCGCTTCTTTTAAATTCAATGTAGAATTAACTTCTCTAATAGCTTTAATCACTCCTATTTTTTTGCTTGCATCAATCTCTTTGATTACAACTTTATATTCAGCTTTTTCTTGAGCAACAGGAGCATTAGCATTATCACTAATAGGCACCCCAGCACCAACAGCTCCACCAAGAAAAGAACCACTAGGCAACCCTATTTTTTCTTCTAGAACTTTTACAAGTTCAGAAGCTTCTAATAGATTTAAAGATAATATTTTATCAACCAAATCACTTGTTACATTATTCATACTGACCACCTTATTTAACAACAAATTTATTTTTTAGAACTATAGTAATCCAAAACTCTCATAAGCCTCATAGAAGATGAATTAATAGACAATGCTAACCGAGCAGGAATATCATAAGATATTAAACGCATAATTTTAACACGCAATTCATCCAGAGAGGGAAGCTTAGCCAATTTGTTAACATCTTCCACTGTTAACAATTCATTTATATGAGCCGCACAAATCACAGACATTTTTTCTTTGTTAGCATTAATAAAATCAACTATTAACTTTGCAGCTTCTACTATAGCACTAGAATATATAATAGCAACAGAACCAGAAAATTTACCTGATAAATAAGAAAATTTACCAGTCCTTTCCAAAGCCAAGCAAGCTAGAGTATTTTTAACTACTAACATCCCACCCATTACAGATTTTAGACTATTCCTAAGAATTAATGAATTGCTAACATTCATAGACTTGAAATTTACCAATATTAAGAAATCATTATTTACAAACACATTCATTATGTTTTGTATAAATTCATCCTTATCTTTACGCTTCACAATTTCGCTCCCTTAAATTATATCTTCTACTTTGTTTATTTTATGAGCTTTACCCATAGTTGAATTTAAAAAAACGCTTTTAAAGTAAACTCCTTTCACAGAAGCAGGTTTATTGTCTCTAATTACTTTAAGAAAGGCTTTTAAATTTTCCAGCAAATCATCAATATCAAATTTAATACTTCCTAATTTACCATGAATAACCCCTTTTTTATCCGTCCTGAATTTTATTTGACCAGACTTAATGGTTTTAGTAGCTTCCGCAATGTTAGAAGTCACAGTACCAAATTTAGGGTTAGGCATCAGCCCTTTAGCACCCAATACTTTTGCAATAGGAGTGATTTTTGCCATGAAATCAGGAGTAGTGATGCACCAATCAACATTCAACTTTCTACCTTTTTTTATCTCTTCAATTAAATCTTCTCCTCCTGTAATATCAGCACCAGCTTTTTCAGCTTCTAATAAATGTTTATCTTGAGCAAAAACAGCTACTTTAATATTCTTCCCGATACCTTTAGGCAAAACTACTGTACCACGCACCTGCTCTTCAGATTTACGTGAATCTACACCTAAATTGACTGCGATATCAACTGATTCATTAAATTTTGCTGAAGCAGACTCAACAACCTTCTCCAAACATTGCTTAGAATTATCATTATATGTACTCATTTACCTAACCTTCCACAACTTCTATACCCATAGATTTTGCAGTGCCTATAACCATCTTCACTGCTGAATCTTCATTATCCACTTTCATATCAACCATCTTACACTTTGCCACTTTAATGATAGCAGACATAGATAATTTAGCCACTAATTCTTTACCAGAATTACCAGAAGCTTTACTTAATTTAGCTTCCTGCTTAAGCAAATAAGCCACAGGCGGACCGCTGACAGTAAAATCATGAGAGCGATCATCCTTTATGGAAATTCTCACTGTTACTAAATCACCTACTTTATAACTAGCGTTAGCAGCGCTAGTAGCTTTATTAAAAGCTTCACAAAATTTAGGAACAGGTATACCACGCGGGCCAAGTACTGAAGCAATTTTCGGTCCTGGAACTGCTTTTCCAGCTTCCATAAGCAAGTTAATCTTAGCAACTACATTACTCATAATTAATCCTCTATTTTCTCTACTTGAGCCAAATCAAGCTCTATTATTGTTGGCTTACCTAAGATTGATACTTCAATATTAATAATTTTTTTCTCATCATTTACCATATCTACCTTACCAGTAAAATTTTGAAAAAGACCATCATTAATTTTTACTTTTTCACCTTTCTCATAACCATAACTCAACTTTTTCGTTTCTTGAGCATTGTAAAGCGCACTACACATTGAGCGAATCTCATTATCCTCAATCACCTTTGGAACATTACCATTTTTCAAAAATCCATAAACCTTAAGAGATTTTGGTATATTATTAATAAAATTTAATACCTCATCGCATAAATTCATGTATAAAAAGACATAACCAGGAAAGGACTTCCTTCGTTTAGCATTTTTTTTAGATTTTAAATCCATCTCACTTAATTCTTCACAAGGAATAAAAACCCTATTAAAATAATTATTAATATTCAATCTCATAGAATTTTCTAATATATATTGGCGCACTTTCTCTTCATAATTAGAGGCAACTCTTAAAATGTACCACTTATATCTATTAAATTCCTTACGTTTTAAAATTACCTCATCATCTGAAATCATCTCAAAATGACCAGACTCATCACCACAAAACCCAGTCATTTGATTCAAAATATTTTTGCTTTCATCACACAGATGCATACATATATATACTTCACATAACTCTTTTATATCAGATTTTACATCACATACTGTCTGATAAGGAATAAACACCTCCTTAAAGTAAACAGTATTGGTTGCCAACTCGCATATATCCTTCTCATACCCGTAATCGACTTTAATGATATACCATTTATACTTATATTCCATAAATAATTCCAAATAAAGTCTTAATTACGTAAAGAGACATAAAATCTACGAAGCAAAAGAAAATCGAAAAGCATAATATAACAGTTATTACAATAAACAAAGATGACAATACCTGCTGTTTTTTTATCCAAGCAATTCTCCTTATTTCTTGCTTTATATCGCAAAAAAAAACATACAGGTTTTTTAACATTTCTACCATAATATTAATGCAGGAGCGATAGGAATTGAACCTACAACCTCTGGTTTTGGAGACCAGCGCTCTACCAATTGAGCTACACTCCTATAATTCAAAGTTTACTCTAAAATTTCCGAAACAACGCCAGAACCAACAGTTCTACCACCTTCTCTTATCGCAAAACGTAATCCTTTATCCATTGCTATTGGTACTTGCAACTCCACTTCTATACTTACATTGTCCCCTGGCATTACCATCTCCTTTCCATCTAGCAATTTTATGCTCCCAGTTACATCCGTTGTCCTTAAATAAAACTGTGGCTGATAATTTCCAAAAAATGGTGTATGCCTTCCTCCTTCTTCTTTCTTCAATATATACACCTCCGCATTAAATTTCTTATGCGGGGTTATTGTCCCTGGTTTTGCCAATACTTGCCCTCTCTCCACTTCTTCTCTCTTTGTTCCTCTTAGTAGTATTCCTACATTGAGTCCTGCACTTCCCTTATCTAGCAACTTCTTAAACATCTCAACACCAGTACATATCGTCTTTTGCGTCGCTTTCAGACCTATTATCTCTATCTCATCCCCTGTCTTTATCTCCCCCTTCTCTATTCTTCCTGTTACTACCGTCCCTCGGCCCGATATTGAAAATACATCTTCTATTGGCAACAAAAACGGCAAATCTATAGGCCTTGGAGGTACTGCCACATACTCATCTAACTTCTCCATCAATTCATCTATTGATTTCTTTCCATACTCACTACTATCATCCTCTAATGCTTTTAACGCAGACCCAACTATCATAGGCACTTCATCACCTGGAAATCCATACTTACTCAGCAACTCTCTCACTTCCATCTCTACCAAATCTATCATATCAGCATCAGCAACATCAGCTTTATTTATATATACCACGATATATCCAACACCCACCTGTTTTGCCAGCAATATATGCTCTCTCGTTTGTGGCATCGGCCCATCAACCCCTGACACTACCAATATCGCTGCATCCATCTGTGCTGCACCTACTATCATATTCTTTACATAATCAGCATGTCCAGGGCAATCAACGTGTGCATAGTGTCTCTTTTCTGTTTGATATTCAACATGCGCTGTTGCTATTGTTATACCTCTCTTTCTTTCTTCTGGCGCTTTATCTATTTGATCATATGCTACAAAATTACCATAATGCTTTGTTATCGCCGCTGTTAACGTTGTCTTCCCATGATCCACATGTCCTATCGTTCCCACGTTTACATGCGGCTTTCCAAATGCTTCTACTATCGCTGTCATAATTACTAACCTTTAATTATACTTTAACTTTAACTCATCAACCACATATTGTGGCACTTGTTCATAACAAGAAAAATGCATACTATACTGAGCTCTTCCCTGAGATATAGAACGCAAAACATTTATATAACCAAACATATTTGCAAGAGGAACCGAAGCAGTAATTATTTTGCTATTATTACCTAAATCCAGCATATCAACAACACTGCCTCTTCTACTATTTATATCACCCATAACATCACCCATATATTCTTCAGGAGTAATGATTTCCACTTTCATTATAGGTTCTAGCATTTTTGGACCAGCTTTATTTGCCATTTCCTTAAAAGCACCTTTAGCAGCAAGTTCAAAAGCCAAAGGACTAGAATCAACATCATGAAAAGCACCATCAAGAAGAGTAGCCTTAAAATCAATCAATGGAAAGCCGGAAATTATACCACCTTCTTTTATCAACTCTAAGCCATTTTGCACTCCAGGTATATACTCTTTTGGAATAGCACCGCCTACAATTTTACTTTCAAACTGAAAGCCAAAACCAGGCTCAAGAGGTTCGAATTTTATTTTAACTTTAGCAAACTGACCAGCACCACCTGATTGTTTTTTATGAGTGTAATCAATTTCAACAGATTTAGTGATAGTTTCACGATATGCAACTTGAGGCGCACCAACGTTAGCTTCAACATTAAACTCGCGCTTCATTCTATCAATAATAATCTCAAGATGCAGCTCACCCATACCTTTCAATATAGTCTGCCCACTCTCTGCATTTACTGACATCCTTAAAGAAGGATCTTCTGCAACCAATCTATTCAAAGCAACACCTAATTTTTCCTGATCTGAGGTGGTTTTCGGTTCTATAGCAATTTCAATAACAGGATCAGGAAATTCCATACGCTCTAATAGTATAGGAAAATCAGATGAACATAAAGTATCACCAGTAATTGTTTTCTTTAATCCAACTAAGGCAACTATATCACCAACTTTAGCTTCGTTTATATCTTCTCTGTTATTTGCATGCATAAGCAACATTCTACCAATTCCTTCAGTCTCATTCTTTCCAGCATTTAACACAGCAGATTTAGATTTTAACTTACCGGAATAAATACGAATAAACGTCAAGCTACCTACAAATTTATCCGTCATCACTTTAAACGCAAGAGCAACGAATTTCTCTTTTTCTGAAGGTTTGATCTCAATTTTCTTTTCTGAATCTTTAGGATCAGTTCCAATAATTACATCAACATCAATAGGAGAGGGTAAAAAATCAACCACACCATCTAAAAGTGATTGCACGCCTTTGTTTTTAAAAGCTGACCCACATAATACAGGGACAAATTTTCCTTTAATGGTCCCGCTTCTCACACACTTTTTCAACAAATCAATTGGCAGATCGTTAGATTCAAAGTAAGTATTTATCGCCTCATCATCCATTTCAGCTGCAGCATCTAATAAAAGATTTCGATACTCTTGAGCCTTATCAAGCAAATCAGAAGGAATATCTTCATAAGAAAATTTAGCGCCTAATGTTTCTTCTTGCCATATAATAGCTTTCATAGAAATAAGATCGATTATGCCTTTAAAATCTTTCTCACTTCCTATTGGCAACTGAATAACTAAAGGTGATGCGCCAAGCTTCGTTTTTATCATATCGATACATCGATAAAAATTTGCCCCTATTCTATCCATTTTATTAACAAAGCAGATACGAGGAACGGTATATTTATCAGCTTGACGCCAAACCGTTTCAGACTGAGGCTCAACTCCAGCAACTCCATCAAATACAGCAACTGCACCATCCAAAACCCTCAAAGATCTCTCAACCTCAATAGTGAAATCAACATGACCAGGAGTATCTATTATATTAATCCTATGATCATTCCAAAAACATGTTGTTGCAGCAGAGGTAATTGTAATGCCACGCTCCTTCTCTTGCTCCATCCAATCCATAGAAGCCGCACCATCGTGCACTTCACCAATCCTATTTTGTTTACCAGTATAAAATAAAATACGCTCTGTTGTGGTGGTCTTGCCAGCATCTATATGAGCCATTATTCCTATATTTCTATACCTAGATATTAAAACTTCCATACCACAATCAATCAGCTAATATTAAAAACGAAGATGAGAAAATGCCTTATTAGCTTCAGCCATTTTATACTTTTCTTCACACATCTTAAATGCACCACCACATTTATTATAAGCATCTAATATTTCAGACTGCAAACAATAAACAGTAGTTCTACCACTCTTTTTGCGAGCAGCAGAAGTTGCTCTAGCAATCCACCTTAATGCCAAAGAAATTGCTCTATCTTGACGAATTTCAACAGGGACTTGATAAGTTGCACCACCAATACGCCGAGAGCGTACTTCTATAGAAGGGGTAACATTTTCTACTGCTGTTTCAAAAATTGATAAGGCATCTTTGCCTATTTTCTTTTCAGCTAAGGACAAAGCACTATAAGCAATCTTTTCTGCAATAGACTTTTTACCACATTTCATAATTATATTAATAAAACGCATAAGCAAGACACTACCATAACGAGAGTCAGGGCTTGTTCTTTTTTTTGCTTTATTACGACGTGCCATAAATTTTAACCAGATTTCTTTACACCATATTTCGAACGGGCTTTCTTTCGATTTTGCACACCACGTAGATCAAGAGCACCTCTTATTATGTGATAACGTACACCCGGCAAATCCTTAACTCGCCCACCACGTATTAAAACAACGGAATGCTCTTGTAAATTATGACCTTCGCCAGGTATATAAGCCGTCACTTCACCGTATCCACTAATCTTTACTCTAGCTACCTTACGTAGTGCTGAGTTAGGCTTTCTAGGAGTTGTAGTATATACCTTAGTGCAAACACCCCTTCTTTGAGGATTGCATTTTCCCAAAGCTGGCACCTTCTTCTTGCGAGTTAACCCTGATCTACCCTTACATATTAATTGATTTATCGTAGGCATATACTGTAAATTTAAAACTCTGAAAATAACTAAGTCTTAGTTATAAAATAATAAACCTCAATAGTCAATATAAAAATAAACATTACTACTCTAATAATCTCAGCCCAATTGCTTTGAAAGCTACTGATAATTATATGCTAAAGCGCATATTGGTTTTAATATTAAGAAATTATCACTTGCTGTGGTCGAATTAATATAGATATGGAACAAGTAATATACTGTGATGGCTATCAAAGAATATGCAGAAAATAATCCTTATAATAGAGCCAAGAGTTTCTAACATTAATGCAAAAATACTAACCGAATTACCAGTAAAGCCAGATGATTTTTACAATCCTACTCTTGACACTTAGATTTAATGCAGCTACCCTAAGTTCAAAATTCTATACTCAATTTTGCTGTTCTTGCATACAAGGAACACGTTTTTAGAATAATGAAAACAATCAGCGCTTTAATTAAAGAAGGGTCAAAGCTACTATCATCACATAGAATTGAATCACCACATTTGGATTGTGAAATCATCATGCAGTACGTACTTGGAGTAGAAAGATCATTCACAATCATGAATCACACCAATCAGGTACCAAGAAACAAAGAGCTTCTATTCTGGAAATTAACAAAAAAAAGAGCAGAAAGATATCCAATATCGCAAATAATAGGTAATCGTGAATTCTGGAGTAAAAATTTTATAGTTAACCAACATGTTCTAGATCCAAGACCAGATAGTGAGACAGTAATTTCAACAGTGTTAAAATATTACCAAAATAAGAAGCAAAAAATAAAAATTGCAGATTTTGGCACAGGCACAGGCTGTTTGTTGATCTCCATACTTAGTGAGTATGAATATGCTATTGGAGTTGGTTTTGAAAAAAGCCTGGAAGCATACAAAATTACCTGCCAGAACACAAAGAAACATAATCTTCTCAACAGAGCTAAAATATTTCCAAATTCGTGGACAGAATGTAGAGATTTATTTGATCTTATAATAAGCAATCCTCCATATATTAAAAGAAGTAAGTTAAAAAATCTGCAAGCTGAAGTGCAAAAAGAGCCAAGAATTGCTCTTGATGGTGGTATCGATGGATTGAGCTGTTACCTGAGTATTTTTCCAATATTGAAAAAGTGTCTTAAAAAAGATGGGTTTGCGATACTGGAAATAGGCGAAGATCAGAGCAATATTGACAAAATAATACCCTTATATGGACTGGCTTTTCAGGAATACGTATACGACTTGGCTGGAATGAAAAGATGCATTGTTGTAAAGCAAGATAAAGAACATGACTAGTAGAACGCTAGCTTTCTAAGAACCTGTTCATAATCTCAAGAAAGGCATAAAGTAAGAAATAGAGTGTATAAATTAGGATATATGAGGAGTGTATACCCAAGTGACATAAGTCGAGAGAAGTTTGAGATTATTTCACCAGATCTGGAGTCTTGTGGAAAAAACAAAACCAAGAAAACTTGATTTGTATGAATATATTTTGCGGAGTGTTGTACGCCCTAAAAAGTGGTTATCAGTGGAGGATGCTACCAAAAGAGTTTCCCAAAACGGCGCAATTGTTATGATTATTTCAAAAATGGAGTGAAAAAGTAAAAGGAAATAAAAAAAAAGTATTTTGGAGTGCATGTTAAAAAAAATAGTTAGTGTGGTCCGACAAAACAATGTTTGGAAAGAAAAAATCAGCTTTTGCATAATTGACACTCAGAGTGTAAAGAACGCAGACACTGATGAAGAAAAAGGCTATGACGCTGGTAAAAAAATCTCAGGAATAAAACGCCATATCGCACGAGATATAGATGTTTGCTATTTATTCTTAAGCTTGGGAGTGTTAAATAGCATTTTACTTTTTTTAGTATGTAGAGATTTTCTAGGAATTATTCTATTGAATTCTATGATATTATTTTCTGTAGCATTGTTATACATACCATAAGAGTGAACTGACGAAATTTGTAAAGGAGTTTTATGGCTTAGCTACATGGTACTAACACTCAAGTAAATTTTCATCAATGACGCAATTTGCTATGTCTATATCTCACATAGCTTACAACTTGCTTTACTCCTTTTACTTTTCTTGCAATTGCTATTACAGCTTTTAATTCCGCCTTATTTTGAGCTATACCCATCAAATAAACGACTCTATCAACTGTATTAACGCTATAATTAATTGATTTAATATTTCTTTTTCCCAGAAGCCTCGTGCTTATCTCTGCTGTTATCATACCATCTACAGTAACATCTAGCATAGAAGTCATTTTAATTGGTGTGACTCTTATTTCATTTATCACTTCTTTAATCTCTTTTTGCTGCCAAGCTATTTTCTCTGCTGTGAGTTGCTTTTCATGATTATCAACATTTCCAATGAGTAATACTCTTCCTTCACTCACTTTAACTTTTATAGATGAGAACAGTCCGTGTTTTAAGAGTCCCTTATTGATTCTTATTACTATAGTTGTATCATCAATAATGTTTCCCAAGGATTTATCTTGCATTGTTATTGCTGTAGCCGCTGCAGTTGCTGTTACCACTATACCACTTACAAGAGTCGTACAGCCACTCTGTGTAATCAGAAAAATTGCGAGTAAGAAGCTTGCTATTAATCTCATTATTAATTTCCAGAGTTTAGAGCCTTAATTAAAGAATATTAATAAGCTTTTTTTATTGTGTAAATACTATAAATTGAATAAGCCTTGAATATTTCTAAGACAGTACTTATCTTAATAGTGTTAGTTAAAGTAATTTAGGCTTAGACTCATAGTGGAGTTAACCAGTATTATAAGTTCAGTCTGTGGTACTAAAATCTAATCTTTAAATTGCATAAGATGACAGAAGTGGTTATCTATAAGTTAATGAAGGGCTCTTGCGGATATGGCGAAATTGGTAGACGTGCCAGGTTTAGGTCCTGGTGAGCTTGCTCGTGGGGGTTCAAGTCCCTCTATCCGCACTTAAAGTCATGTAACTCAGGTTTTAAGAGAAAATTTATAATCACTAAGTACACTTTTGTTTGTATAAGAACCTGTTCTTAAGGATTGTATTTAACTTAAATTCTGGTAAAATGGCTTTATTAAAACATAAATAAAATATTGATAACAGGTTGTAATGTCTAGTAATATACCTCAAAATGCAGTCGAAGCAGATACATTAAGTAATATATATACCTATAAGGAACTTAGTGTAGATAAACTAAAGTATGAGTATGAAATCACAGTTAGTAGTGATTATATAGAACAAAAGATAAACTCTAGATTACAAGAAATAGCGAAGAATGCAAAATTTCCTGGATTTAGATCAGGAAAGATGCCTTACGATCTTGTTATTACAAATTATAAAAACGAAGCTTTGGAATATGTGATAAACGATACGATTGACTATTGCTCAAGTGATTTAATGAAAAAAATCGAAGTTAAGTCTCACATCCATCCTAAGGTTGATATTATGTCATTACCAAACCTTGATAAAAAGGATAAAAAAGGTGACTTTCTGTACAAATTATCTTTTGAATCGATGCCAAAAGTGCCAGTAATAGATCTTGATAAAATAAATTTGAAGAAAGTTAAGGCAAAAATCAAAGAGGGAGACATAAAAGAATTTATTGATTCTATAAAAACAAAATTTCCTAACTTTGTCTCTGTTGATGATGCTTCTTATCAAGCAAAAAACGAGGATAAACTGATAATTGACTTTGAAGGGCGAATTAGAAATAAGCTCTTTCAAGGTGGAAGTGGCAAAAATTTTACTGTTAATTTAGGATCTGGAACATTTATAAATGGTTTTGAAGATCAATTAATTGGCATGAAAAAAGGGGAAACAAAAAGCTTTAAGTTGAGATTTCCTGAAGATTACCAGGTAATTTCCCTTGCGGGACAGGAGGCTGCTTTTTCTGTTCGAGTTAATGACATTCAGATTGCCAAAGATTTGCAAAGTGATAATGAAATAGCTAGGAGAATTGGTTTTGAAGATCATTCTTCGCTAATAGATCATGTAAAAGAAGTAATTGATAATCAGTGTAAAGAAATGGAAGATCTCTTAATTAAGAAAGAGCTATTTGATTGTTTGGATGCTAGTTATAGTTTTGATTTGCCTATAGAAGTAGTAAAACAGGAACAGCAGAGAGTGGAAAGAGAGTTGAATGCTAAAGATGATTCGTGTAAAGAAGCTGAAAGACGCGTAAAGCTTGCAATGCTATTCATGGAGTTCAGTAAAGAACATGAAATATCATTAACTCAAAGTGATATTATGAATGTTATTGTAAATCAATATGTCAGTAAAGATGTATCATTTGACAGGGTATTTAAACATTTTAAATCAGATGGACAATTTCAGGAATTAGTTAGAGGGCAAGCGCTTGAGTATAAAGTGACGGATTATATGATAGAAAAAGCTAGTAAAGAAGAACAGATTGTTTCTGTGAAAGAATTAAAGGAATTATTTGATAATATTTGATAGGAAAAGGTATGACTCTTATACCAATTGTAGTTGAACAAACTAGTCGCGGTGAGCGGGCTTATGACATATATTCAAGGCTAGTAAAAGAAAGAATAATTTTCGTAACTGGCCCTATTGAAGACAACATGGCCAGCGTAATAGTAGCACAGCTTTTATTTTTAGAATCGGAAAATCCCGATAAAGACATTTGTATGTATATTAACTCACCAGGTGGTGTTGTAACTGCTGGTTTGTCGATCTACGATACAATGCAGTATATAAATCCAGACGTTTCAACTTTGTGTATAGGTCAAGCTGCATCTATGGGTTCTTTGTTGCTTACAGCTGGTGCGGAGGGTAAACGTTACTCGCTACCTCATCCAAGAATTATGATACATCAGCCATCTGGTGGTTATCATGGGCAAGCAACTGATATAGAAATACATGCTAATGAAATTTTGCGAGTTAAGAAAAAATTAAATCAAATTTATGAAAAACATACTGGAAATTCACTAAAAAAAATTGAAGAAATGATGGAAAGAGATAAATTCATGGATCCTGAAGAAGCAATGAAAACTGGCTTAATTGACAGAGTAATAGCTGAGCGTAAAGATATGAAGATTGAAAATATTAAAGTTAAACAAAAGGTAGTTTAATGGATAACAATAATGATTTACACTACTGTTCTTTTTGTAACAAGGCACAAAACGAAGTAGATAAATTGATTACTAACTCTTCAGATGGTTTAAAGGTGTTCATTTGTAATGAATGCATAGAGTTATCCCATAAAGCAATAAGTCAAAAGAAAGAGAGAGCTTTTAATTCAGATCATATATCTGATATGAAGCTATTACTAAAGAAACCTGAAGATATAAAAATTTTTCTTAGTAAGCATGTTGTAGGTCAGGAACATGCGCAACACGTTTTATCTGTGGCTATGTATAACCATTGTCAATCCATGGTGCAACTTCATTCTATAAGTGATATTGAAATTGAGAAGTCAAATATAATGCTTATTGGCCCTACTGGTTCTGGTAAGACTTTGCTAGCAAAAACACTTGCTAAAGTTTCAGATGTGCCATTTGCTATGGCCGATGCGACAACTTTGACTGAGGCAGGTTATGTAGGTGATGATGTAGAAAGCGTGTTGTCACGTCTATTACAAGCTGCAAATTATGATGTTGCAAAGGCACAGCATGGTATAGTGTTTATCGATGAAATAGACAAGATTACAAGAAAATCTGAAAGCACTTCAATAACCCGTGACGTTTCAGGTGAAGGGGTCCAGCAAGCTCTGCTTAAGATTATGGAGGGTACAGTTGCTTATGTTCCGCCACAAGGAGGGCGAAAACACCCGCAACAAGAGTTTATACAAGTAGATACTAGTAATATACTATTTATTTGTGGAGGAGCTTTTGAAGGCCTAAATAAAATTATTGAGGCAAGAAAAAAGGGAACATCAGTTGGCTTTGGAGCAGATATAAGTCAGTCTAAAGCACAAAAGAAAAAAAATGCTTTACGCGATGCTCAACCTGAGGACTTAATCAAATTCGGTTTGATACCCGAATTTGTAGGACGAGTTCCAATAACTGCTGTTCTAGATGAGCTGGATCACGAAGATTTAATACATGTGTTGACAGAGCCAAGAAATGCGCTAGTAAAACAATATAAAGCATTGCTTGCATTTAGTAAAGTAAACCTTGAGTTTTCAGATGAAGCAATATCAGCTATTGCTAAAAAAGCTATAAGCTATAAAACAGGTGCAAGGATGTTACGTGCTATCTTAGAGTCACTTTTGCTTGATGTTATGTATATATCCGGCAACGGAGGTTTTGAAGGTAGCACTATAACGGTTACTAAGAAAATGGTAGAATTAGGCAAAGTGACGATTAATCATAATAATAAGGGTAGTGTTATAACGGTTAATGATTAATTTGAGGCATATATTATGAGTATTGGACGTGCTGTAAACTTTAATTCTACTGTATTACCAGTATTACCTCTAAGAGATGTAGTAATTTTTCCAAATATAATGTTGCCTTTATTCGTAGGTAGAGAAAAATCTGTTCATGCACTAGAGTATGCAATAAGTAGCAGTAGTCACCAAAACGAGATTTTTCTCATAGCACAAAAAGATGGTTCTATTGATAATCCAGAGCCAGAGAATCTTTATGAAGTAGGTGTGTTAGCAAACATTATACAACCATTAATAAAACTGCCTGACAATGCAGTAAAAGTCATGATTCATGGGGTAAGAAGGGGAAGAGTTATAGAATATATTAGCTCTCACACTTTGTTAGAGGCCAGAGTAGCGTTAGATGGTCATTATGAGTATGGAGAAAATGAAGATAATATTGATTTAGAAGCTTTAAGGCGTTCTGTTATAGATGCATTTGACAATTGGTGTAAACTAAGCAAGAAAAGTCGGCCCGAGATTATTATTGACCCCATTGATCAAGTTAAAGAGGTTAATCAAATTGTAGATATGATAGCTTCGTACTTAAATATAAAGGTATCAGACAAGCAAAACATACTTGAAGTTTATAACCCAAAAGAGCGTTTAAAAAAAGTTTTTGCTCTTATTGAGAGAGAAATAAGTATTTTGAGTGCACAAAACCGCTTGTATAAGACAATTAAATCACAGGTTGAAAGTACTCAAAAAGTTTACTACCTTAATGAGCAATTAAAAGCTATACAGAAAGAATTAGGTGAGTTTAAAAATGGAGATGAAGGGAATATACTCAATGAATTTGAAAAAAAGATAAATGAAACAAAGCTTTCTGAGGAAGCAAAAGAGAAAGCCATAACTGACTTAAAGAGATATAAGAAAATGAATCCCATTTCTCCTGAAGCAACAGTTATATCTAGTTACTTGCATTGGTTGCTTGATTTGCCATGGGGAAAGTACAAAGATGCAAAAATTAACTTAAATGCGGCTAAAAAAATCTTAGATGAAAATCATTATGGCATAGAGAAAGTAAAAGATAGAATAATAGAATTTTTAGCAGTATTAAAGAGAGTAAAAGAGATAAAGGGTCCTATACTTTGCTTAGTTGGACCACCTGGTGTTGGTAAAACTTCTTTAGCTAAGTCTATGGCAAAAGCAGTAGGAAGAGATTTTGTTCGCATATCTCTTGGTGGTATACGTGATGAGTCTGAAATACGAGGACACAGGAAAACTTATATTGGCTCAATGCCTGGTAAAATCATTCAACACATGAAAAAAGCTAATTCATGCAACCCGCTTTTCCTGCTTGATGAAATAGATAAGATGGGTTCTGATTCGCGTGGTGATCCTGCATCTGCATTACTTGAGGTTTTGGATACTGAGCACAATAAACATTTTACAGATCATTACTTGGAAGTTGAGTTTGATCTTTCAAGTGTAATGTTTGTAGCCACAGCAAATAGCTTAAATTTACCGCATCCTTTGCGTGATAGGATGGAAATTATACAATTATCTGGGTATACCGAAGACGAGAAGATCAGTATTGCTACACATCACCTTATTCCAAAATTAAAAAAAGAGCATGGTTTGCATCAGAAGGAGTGGGAAATAACCAATGAAGCATTATACGAGTTGATACGTTTATATACACGTGAAAGCGGCGTGCGAAGCATGGAAAGGGAACTTGCAAAACTCATGAGAAAAGCAGTTAAAGCAATATTAACTGATAAAAATAAGAAAATATCCGTAGAGATTGGTAATTTACAAGATTATCTAGGGGTACGTAAGTATACCTTTGGCATTGCAGAAAATGAGAGTTTGGTAGGGATAGTAACTGGTCTTGCCTATACTGAAACAGGTGGTGATATTTTGATGATAGAGTCAGTCCTAATTCCTGGTAAGGGGGAGATAAAATATACAGGAAAGCTTGGAGAAGTTATGCAAGAGTCTATAAAAGCTGCGTATAGTTATGTGCGATCAAATTGTTTATTTTTCGGTATAAAGCCCGAAAAATTCCAAAATAATGATATACATTTGCATGTACCTGAAGGTGCTGTGCCAAAAGATGGTCCCTCTGCTGGCAGTGCAGTATGTACGTCTATTGTTTCTCTCATGACAAATATATCAGTTAACAAAAGTGTTGCTATGACAGGCGAAGTAACATTGCGCGGTAGAGTTTTGGCTATCGGGGGCTTGAGAGAAAAATTGCTTGCTGCGCTAAGAGGATCAATCAAAACTGTGATTATACCAAGTGAAAATGAGAAAGATATGCAGGAGATTCCCGCAAATATTAAAGAAGGGGTCAACGTAATTTTTGCTAAGAATATTGATGAAGTTATAAAAATTGCTTTAACTCGCCCTATTACTTCAATTGATGGTGATAATCAAAATAGTCTACCTTCCTCCATAGAAAATAAAGATAGTACCTTCTCTGCGTTAGAAACATTAAAGCACTAAATTGAAAAGGTTTATGCAATTTGCGTTTCTTTTTTTTAACCTCAAAGCTCTGATTTGAATATATAAATTACAAGTAACATATATGGCAATTTCATAAGTTCATTTTTCAAGCATATATTGCAATATCTCACTAGCAATTGCAACATCTTGGCGTGGAGTTTTGCCATGTTCTATAAACACTGAGATTGCATAGCGCGGATCATGGTAGGGGCCATAAGCGATAAACAATTTATGACTTTCACCTTTAGAGTTTATCTCTGGTGTACCGGTTTTGCCAGCAATTTGTATACTGCCTAGTCCTTTTCTATAGTTAGAATTCACCACGTCAAACATAGCTTTTCGAACCACACTAAGATGCTCATGATTCACATCAATATCAAGAAAGTCTTGCCCTGGTTTACTCATCTCAATGTGGGGAATTACCTCCTTTCCTGTTGCAACCCTCGCTGCAAGAACCGCAAGCTGTAATGGCGTTGTAAGTAAATACCCTTGTCCTATAACTAAGTTAATAGTATCACCTAAATACCACTCTGAATATAGCTTGCGTGCACGCCAATCCACATCAGGCAACAATCCCGGGGCTTCTTCCTTAAACATTCCAATTAATGGTCCACTTCCTATACCAAATTTGCTAGCCATTTCTAGTAGAGAATCTACATTTATTTTTTTTCCTATATTATAAAAGTAAGTGTTGCATGAGAAGGCCATTGCCTCGTTTAAAGATACATATCCATGGACTTTGCTTTTTAGGCAACGAAATTTTCGTTCACCTATTTTCATATATCCCCTACACGAGAACTTTTCTTCTGGTGTTATTATTCCATCTTTTAAACCCGCAAGCGCATCTATTATTTTAAATATTGAACCAGGTGGAATTTGATATGATAATGCACGGTTTACAAGCGGTAATGAAGAATTGTTTAAATTTTTCCAAGTTTCATTTGATAATCTGCTAGTGAAAAGATTATTATCGTAAGAAGGTGAATTATATAATGCTAAAATTTCTCCGTTATTTACATCAATTACCACTGTGGAACCTTGGTGGTCTTTAAATATCTCTGCAATTTTCTTCTGTAAATCAACATCAATTGTCAGCTGTATATCTTGTCCGTCTTGCTGCGGTATGCTAGATAACTCTCTCATGATACGCTTCTTAGAATTTATTTCCTGCTCAGATTTTCCGGTCTTGCCTTTTAATACATGATCATATGTATATTCAATTCCACTAACCCCTGCTTCATTTATGTCTTGCTGTCTTTTTGTATATCCGATTATATGAGAACATATCGAACCAAACGGGTAATAACGTTTATAAAGAGCAGTTACTTTTGTATCTGATGATTTTGTTGCATCAGGTTTAATTTCTGATAACATCTGGAAATCAACTTCCCTAGTAAAGGTTTTTTGCCCATCAAACAAAACAATATACGAAATTTTGTTTACTGCAAGTTCAACGCTATTCCTATCCAAAATCCTGCCTCGTTTAGGCACAATAGTAACAACTTTTATCCTATTATTATTGGATAGCACTTCATATTTTTGTCTATCTCGTACTTGTAAAGTATACAACCTACAACTAAAAATAGCAGAAATAGTAAGCTGAATACCACCTAATATGAATAACCTACGGTTGAAGACCTTGTTTTTTGTCCACATAGAATTCCTTTAGAACGCACTCATCCTCCTTTTATTGGCACATTTCTAGCTTTCACTACATCACAAACCCTTTCTTCCCACTCACTTAAGGTAACAAGTTTGTAACCCGATTTTTTTAGTATTTCAATAATCTGAGGTAAAGCTTCAACTGTATTTGATTTGTTATCGTGATCATGGAACAATATAATCGCTCCATTATGTACATTGCTTAAAACTCTTTCAACCAAAATCTCTGATTTATCACCTTGCCAATCCAGAGAATCAACTGTCCATAGTATGGAACACATATTTAATCGATTAGTATTTTCGATCAAATTATCATTGTGACATCCATATGGTGGACGAAACCATTTTACACTCTGTTCTGTTACATTTTTAATTGCTATATTTGTCTTTTCCAGTTCTTGCAATTGCTCCTCACTTGAAAGTGATGTCAACTTCCTATGCGACCAAGAGTGATTGCCTAACTCATGACCTGCTTCATGGATTTTCTTTACTATCTCATATGTTTTTTTATTTATACGTCCACCAAGCACAAAAAATGTCGCTTTTGTTTTATTGCTCTCCAGAATATTAATAATATCTCCTGCTCTATTATAAGACGGTCCATCATCAAACGTAAGTGCAACGAACTTATCTTTGTTATTCAATAATTTCTTTATATTACTTAAATTTCTATATGATAGATCCAAATCACAACTGAGCCCACGATACGGTAAGTTAAAGTTACAATCACTACAGAAAACTGCGCTTGAATATAGCAAAAGAAAAGCGATTATTCTTATAAACATATATAATCAGCAAAGTGATAGAGTACTACACTTTTTTGCTAAATTAAACCACTTTTAACAGCTACTGTTTACTTCGTTACTTTGTCAATATATTATATTAATAACTTTATATAATATAGTATGATTGCAAATATAAATACCGTTGCTCTTCAGGGAACCAGCACAGTAAATGTTAATGCACAAATTCACATGGCAAATGGTATTCCAGCTTTTAATATTGTTGGACTGCCGGATAAAACTGTTGCAGAATCCAGAGAGCGTATCAGAGCAGCGTTAAATTCAATCAATCTTCTGTTACCTCCAAAAAGGATTACGGTTAATCTTTCCCCTGCGGATTTGCTTAAAGAAGGTAGTCATTATGACTTAGCTATTGCTGTTGGATTACTTGTTGTAATGAATGTGATACCAGTTGAAAAAGTTCAGTCTTATATAATCATGGGCGAGCTTGCACTAGACAGCAGAGTCATACCAATCTCAGGAGTACTTCCAACAGCAATCAATGCAAAACAGGTAAATAAAGGAGTAATTTGCCCAAGGGGAAATGGAGTAGAAGCTTCATGGGTAAAGAATGTTTCTATTCTGGCTATAGAGAAATTAACCGATATTATCAGACATTTTAAGGGTGAGCAGTTAATTCAGCCGGTAACTTTTAACTATAGCGCTGCGCCCAAAGAAAAAAATTCAGTTCCAGATATAAAGGATATTAAAGGTCAAGTTGTTGCAAAAAGAGCAGCTGAAATTGCAGCAGCAGGTGGACACAATATGCTTCTTGTTGGACCTCCTGGTACTGGAAAGTCAATGCTTGCTAAGCGATTTATAGGGCTATTACCCGATTTGACTGAACAAGAGATGATTGATGTGAATATTATCTCTAGCATAACAAAAGCCGGTAACGAAACATTTAAAGTAACTCGTCCCTTTCGTGAACCTCATCATTCATGCTCCATGCCAGCGATGATAGGAGGAGGAAAAAATGCAAAGCCTGGGGAAATCACCATGGCTCACAATGGTGTGTTATTTCTTGATGAGCTACCTGAATTTCCAAGGCTTGTGCTTGATTCTCTACGCCAACCACTTGAAGATAGAAAAGTTACTATTGCACGTGCAAATGCTCACATTACTTATCCAGCTAATTTTCAACTTATAGCTGCAATGAATCCCTGCAGGTGCGGTTACTTAGGTGATGCAAGTAGATCGTGCAACAAAGCTCCAAAATGTGGCACAGATTATAGAAATAAAATATCAGGACCTTTGCTTGATAGAATAGACATATGCATTGAAATGCCAAACGTTAGTATACTCTCTCCTGAAATTTCTTCAGAAGGAGAAAGCACTGAAAATATTAGAAAAAGAGTGATAGCAGCAAGAAAAATTCAAACTGAGCGTTATAGTAAATTTAATATTCGTTGCAATGCAGAAGTCAGTGGTGAAGCATTAAATAAATTCACTGAACCAGATCAGGAAGGGTTAGAATTGCTAAAATACGTACTGAAAGAAAATTATATTTCTAATCGAGGCTATACACGCGTATTAAGAGTCGCAAGAACCATTGCAGATCTTGTAAAAAGTGAGGAAATAAAAAGAGCACACATTGCAGAGGCGCTGAATTACAGAATAAGAATGTATAAATAAATTAATTTACTTGACAGGCAGCTTTTTTTTGTCATATACTACCATTAGTGAAATTTTAATATTTTTGGAGTAAAGTTATGCTGATAGTAGAAAAAATCAAGGGTAAAGCTAAAGAAGTTTATAACCATGGTTGTGGTTTTGTAAAAGACCACCCGTATAAAACAGCTGCCACTTTTGTAGCAATTGCAACAGCAATTTCTCTTACAGCTGCTTATTTTTTAAGTCCAGCTTATGCAACTTTTGTTGGTACAGTTGGAACAAAAGCTGCAACACTTGTTAGTCCTGCGATTACTGCAATGTCTGCATTTGCAGTTGCTCATCCACTTGTTGCTAGTTTAGTAGTTCTTGCTGCAGTAGCAGCTATAATAGCTGCACCTATGCTTGCATATAAGAACAGTAATAAGGCAGTTCAAATTGAGGGAGTCAAAGAAGCAGTACTTAATGCTTGTGAAAAAGACGGTGATAAGCCTAAAGTTAATGGTGGTAAGCTACTTGCTGCTAATGATAAAGATCCATTATCAGCATTGTATGAAGTTGCGGGAATAGTTGAATTGGTACAACAACAAAAATAATAAAGCAGTTTCAACAAAGTTAAAGGGATAGGTTTCTATCCCTTTTTTACAATTTTTTTTGCATTCCAAGTAGTGTTGTTTGGAAGCCTGCAATTATTACACCTACTGATTAACAATGTTAAGAATAAGTAAATCTTGTTTACTGTTTGCGTATGTCAAAATGAAAAATGTTTGCATATTGTTAAAAAAGCAGTAACTTGTTATCAAGTGAATTCACTAATATTTGAGTAAAATTTAAATGTCAATTGACCTTAGTTTACCAGAGCTACCTGTATTACACCCAAGGATTACCGTTGTGGGAGTGGGTGGTGCTGGCGGAAATGCTGTAAACAACATGATCCAATCCAATTTGCAAGGGGTAAATTTTGTCGTAGCAAATACCGATGCTCAAGCGTTAGAGAAGTCATTGTGTGATAAAAAAATTCAACTTGGTATCAACTTAACTAAGGGTCTTGGTGCTGGTGCTTTACCTGATGTTGGTAAAGGTGCAGCAGAAGAATCAATTGATGAAATTATGGAGCATATAAAAGATAGCCATATGCTCTTTATCACAGCAGGGATGGGTGGTGGTACTGGAACAGGTGCTGCACCGGTAATTGCAAAAGCAGCCAGAGAAGCAAGAGCGGTAGTTAAAGATAAAGGAGCAAAAGAAAAAAAGATACTGACTGTTGGAGTTGTAACTAAGCCGTTCGGTTTTGAAGGTGTGCGACGTATGCGCATTGCAGAGCTTGGACTTGAAGAGTTGCAAAAATACGTAGATACACTTATTGTCATTCCCAATCAAAATTTATTTAGAATTGCTAACGAGAAAACTACATTTGCTGACGCATTTCAACTCGCCGATAATGTTCTGCATATTGGCATAAGAGGAGTAACTGATTTAATGATCATGCCAGGACTGATTAATCTTGATTTTGCTGATATAGAAACAGTAATGAGTGAGATGGGTAAAGCAATGATTGGTACTGGAGAGGCAGAAGGAGAAGATAGGGCAATTAGTGCTGCAGAGGCTGCGATATCTAATCCATTGCTTGACAATGTATCAATGAAAGGTGCGCAAGGAATATTGATTAATATTACTGGTGGTGGAGACATGACTCTATTTGAAGTTGATTCTGCAGCCAATAGAGTGCGTGAAGAAGTGGATGAAAATGCAAATATAATATTTGGTGCCACTTTTGATCAGGCGATGGAGGGAAGAGTTAGAGTTTCTGTTCTTGCAACTGGCATTGATAGCTGTAACGACAATTCATCTGTTAATCAAAACAAGATCCCAGCAGAGGAAAAAATTTTTAAATGGCCTTATAATCAAATTCCAATATCAGAAACAAAAGAATATGCTTCAACTGAGCAAACAAATGAAAGAGTTAAGTGGGGCAGCAATGTTTATGATATACCAGCTTATTTAAGAAGAAAAAAATAATGCAATTTTGGCTACTAAAGTCAGAACCAAGCGAATACTCCTGGCAAAAAATGGAAAAGGAGCAGGTGACGCAGTGGAATGGTGTATGCAATTATCAAGCTCAAAATTACATGAGAGCTATGAAATTAGGTGATCTTGCATTTTTTTATCATACAGGTAAAGAGAGAGTTATACTTGGAATAGTTGAAGTATTAAAGGAGTATTATCATGTTTATAATTCCAAATTTGGACTAGTGAATGTAAAGCTTTTAAAACCTTTAAATAATCAAGTCACGTTAAGTAGTATAAAACAAAACCCACTTTTAAAAAATATGGTTATATTAAAACAATCACGTTTATCAGTTTCTCCGGTTTTAGAGACTGAGTGGAATGAAATAATAAGGATGAGCGAATGTTAGAAGTGAGCATTCTTGATAAGAGGTGGCATAGTATTACGAAGGACCCACAGAGTTTTGTATTAAATATTATTAATGCTTCTCTAAAAGAATTAAAAATAGATCATTATAAACCAAATATATCAATAGCTCTCGCTGATGATAACTTGCTACATCAACTTAATCTTAAGTTTAGAGAAATAGATAAGCCAACTAATGTACTATCATTTCCATGCGAACAGTTATCTAGTGAATGTGATCTAGGAGACATAGCAATTGCAGTAGATACAATAGAAAGAGAGTCTCATGAGTACTGTATATCTATCCTCACTCACACTGCACACATGTTAGTTCATGGATTGCTGCATTTACTTGGCTATGATCATCAAAAAGAAGATGAAGAAATTATAATGAAAAGTTTAGAGAGCAAGATTTTAGCTTTGCTTGAATTTGAAAAGGAAAAGTATGGTAGATAATACCAAAATATGTTATTTACAAAAAAGGGGTTTTAGCTGTAAAAGGTAAGCAATATGGTTCAGTTTTCTTTACCAAAAAATTCTAAAGTTAATAAAAAGGGCAAGGTTTATCCTACTCCTACTGGAGCAAAAAATATTAGAAGATTTCAAATTTATCGTTGGTCTGCTGATGATGATAAAAATCCAAGAATAGACACATTTTTTATCGATATGGATAATTGTGGCCCTATGGTACTTGATGCATTAATAAAAATAAAGGATGAAATAGATTCAACCTTAACTTTTAGACGCTCTTGCAGAGAAGGAATATGCGGATCTTGTGCAATGAATATTGATGGTACCAACACTCTCGCATGCACTAAATCTATACATGATATAAAAGGTGAAGTAAAAATATATCCACTACCTCATATGTATATAGTAAAGGATCTAGTTCCAGATCTAAGCCAATTTTATGAGCAATACAAATCGATTAAACCTTGGTTACAAACAGATAAATCTGCCTTACAAAATAAAGAATACTTTCAATCTCCTGAAGATAGAAAAAAATTGGATGGTCTGTCTGATTGTATACTATGTGCTTGCTGTTCGACTGGTTGCCCAAGCTATTGGTGGAATGGTGATAAATTTTTAGGGCCAGCGGTATTACTGCAAGCTTATAGATGGATTGCTGACAGTCGTGATAATAAGAAAGAAGAAAGACTTGCTTCTTTAAACGACCCATTTAAGTTGTATCGTTGTCATACAATAATGAATTGTACAAAAACCTGCCCGAAAGGGCTTAACCCAGCAAAAGCGATAGCGAAAGTAAAACAGCTTATGGTAGAGAGAGAAGGAATTTGAGTGTTATTTCTGGCACTCTTCGTAAGAAAATAGTAGACCCTCTGAAGCATAGGGTATTGTTAATACTCTAAACGTTCTTCCATTCATGAAATGTATTGTTTCACCATATGATTCCAGTAATCTTTTAAACAACTCATGTCTTTGATTATTAATAGTTTGAAAATCCTTTTTTCCTAAAAGCTTTTTAGATTCAAATAGGTGAAGCATAATCTCGTGATAAGTTGGATAAGACTCCAAAAATTTTGGATCAAACTGAAAAGTTTTTATAAAAGCATTATTATAAAATTTTAGCTTTTGATTCTTACTATATATCGCTACAGCAATCGATAGCTTCTCAAGCAAACTTTCTTGTGCAGCTAAACAATTGCTTAGCTCAGTATGTAATTTTTTTTCATCACTAATATCTTTTCCATACATTACTATGCTATTAGAATTTTGCATTGGAACTTCAACAAAATTAAAAACCTTAGGTTCGTTCTTGTAAGTTATTACACACTCTCCTGGTTTTACGTTATAGGAGCCACTCGCAACAGTAAATTTTTTAGAGCTGCCTATATATTTATCATAAAATAAGTTATAAAACCTTACTTTTTTATTCTTATTGTGCTTCAGTATTGGAAATGGTAAAGAGTCAAAAATTTTTTTATAGCTCTCCAATTCTCGCATAAGCTTACTATTTTCTAACTCAAGTTCATTAGCTTTTATCTTATAATCGGAGATATTCCTTATCCATAACAACACACCAATCACATTATTAGAATAATCTATTATGCTTTTACCATAACATGTGCAATAAACCTCACTGTCTTTTGACTTTAAATCTAGAGTAAAAGATTTATTTATTTCCTTTGCCTCAGCAAAACTTTTAATTAAGCTTTCTGATTGCTCAAAAAAATTTACAAACTCATTAAATGAATAAAAAACAGTATTAAGCAAAATTAGTAAATTGGGAGAAAATTTTTCTATACGTTTTTTTGCGTCCCAAATATAAAATCCATCATTCACAGTATCTATTAAATTATTTATGATAACATTTTGATGTTGTAAGTCCTTAATTTTATTACTAATTTTTAATTTAGAATATGAGAAAAAGAAGAATACTAGAATTAGTAGTAAAACTATTTCATACAAAAAAAACATGGCATTCCAAAACAAATATAAAAATTTGTAACCTCTCAGCAAAGAGATTGTACTGAAGAGGTATATAAGTGAAGATTGCCAAATACCCTAAAGCCTAATCTCTTATAAAGGTTTACAGAAGATTTCATGCAATGTGCTACTATGTATTTGCATTCAAATTGCCTAGCTATCTTTATTCTTTCTAGAACCATTTGAGTTCCTATTCCACGACCCCTGTAAATTGGTAAAACTCCATCGCTATAAAAACCAGCTATGCTGTCTTGAATATAAAGACCGCATGTTCCAACAATTTCGTTATTTAGCATTACAAGAAAAAATCTTAACCTTGAGCTCTTATCATCATAATTCGATAATTGGCGAAAAAACGTGCTAACAATACTAATTCTATGATAAAAAATTTTAGAAGTGTGTAAATCTAATTGCTCTAAGAGCTCACTACTATTTACAACATTGAACTTCAAATTTGGAACAGCATCATCAGGCAAAAAATAATCTTTTATATTGAGTAAAACTTTTTTTGGTGCGTTAACGTGTTTTATTTCGCATTTTTCTAAAATACCCCCTATTTTTATACGTGGACTTATTATCCATGTTGCTTCTATATTTCGTGCTTTGAGATAATCTAGAGTTCTGCATATGGAAAGCTCAGTACATTGATCTTCACAAAACACAAAATTAAATAACGATTCTCTGGTACCATTTACTGTAAATATAACATTATCAAATTCGTCATGTATTTCCCACTTGGACAAATTCGTTGCATAAAGTATATAATCCTTTAGGTTCTGAATAATTAAGCTTGAATAACAAATTTTTTTATTCTGCATAAATCAACAATAAACAATAAAAGGCTCCTATAAAAACAAAGGCTAAAATTGCAGCTACAACATCATCTAGCATAATACCTAAAGGACCTTTTGTATTTTTATCAATCAAATTTATAGGCCACACTTTTATTATATCAAAAAACCTAAAGGAGAAAAAGCACACCAACAATACAGAGCTATTCATTTCTTGTTCTAATAATATTGAAACTAGAAGTACTGTCAGCAACTGACCAACTACTTCATCAATTACTACCTCTTTTGGATCATGCGGAGCTTTGTAATGTTGTATATAATTGCCTGTAGACCATAATCCAACTAAGAATAAAAAAAAAATAATTGCTGTACCTAAAATTCTGTCATTGAGTAATATAGGAACAATTGGGTAAGCAGCCAAGCTGCCTATAGTACCTGGCATGTGTTTTACCGTGCCAGATAGCCACCATGTTGATATTAATTTATATAAAAATTTCACAATATACCGAAATATAAAACTAATTTACAAGAACAGAAATAGTATCTTCTATAGAAGTATTTTCATATAGCAATCTATAGATCGCTTCACATATGGGCATTTTTATCTTTAGCTTTTCTGCTAAATCAAATGCAGACTTAGCAGTGTTAAAACCTTCAATTACCGACTTACCTTCTGATAAAATCTGCTGAGCACTAGAACCATTACTATTAGCTACTTTAGATCCAAAAGATAGATTTCTTGAATTTAATGATGTGCATGTCACAACCAAATCGCCTAAGCATGCTGGTCCAAGTAGTGTATTTATATCTACATTGCCGTCACCAACTTTTGCTGAGTATAAAGCCTTAATTTCACTCATACTTTTCGTAATTAATGCTGCATGAGCATTAAACCCAAACCTACCTAGAACAACCCCACATGCTATAGCAAAAACATTCTTTAACGCTGCACAAACCTGTATTCCTATAACATCGCTACTAAGGTACAATTTAATATTTTCTTGCTGTAGCTCTGATACTAATTTTAAACCTAATACTTCATTTTGACATGCAAGAACCATCGAATATGGTAATTTTCTTGCAACTTCTATAGCAAAGCTAGGACCAGAAAAAACAGCAAGAGGATTATTAGGTAAAACTTCATTGACTACTTCACTAGGTAATTTTAATGTAGATTTTTCTATTCCCTTACAAGCCAAAATTATTGCTACATTTTTTTTTAGGTTACAATCATTCAATTGATGACATATCTCCCTTAGAGACTGAGTGGGAACAGCTAGAATTATTACTGAAGCATTCACTGCATCTTCAATAGCTAATTTTACTGATACATTATCAGAAATTGGACAATCAGGTAGCTTGTCACTTTCTCTTTTCTCTTTAATTGATTCAAATATGGCCTTATTGCGAGTCCACAAAATTACATTTTTCTTACCACTTAATGAAATCGCAATTGCTGTACCCCATGCGCCAGCACCTAAAACTGATATTACCACTCAATATTCCTGAAAGTATTACTTATAATTTAAAACTGTAGAATAAGTAAATTAAAAATATAACATAAAAGTATAAAATAGTTTAAATATCTATTAACCTAAGTATTCTTTTAATAAAAATAGCTTCTATTCAATATTTACTAAAAATAGTATTATTATAGTATATCTATTGTATTTTAGATCTCTTTGTATAATTTTGGAACGACACATTAACTATTAATTAATAAGTGTAATTTCTATTATTCATTAATAAAAATTTGATTTGTTACTTTCCTTGGTTATATATATTACTAAAATTATAAATTATTTATGGGGTGTAAAATATGCGTATATTATTAATTGAAGATGATCAAGTAAGTGCAAGGACTGTAGTTAATGCCTTAACTTCTGATGGACATTTTTGCGACGTTGTTACTTCTGCACAAGATTATAACAATAATATGGTTTCCTCGGGTGGAGACTGTTACGATCTAGTTATTCTAGATATACACCTGCCTGGTGATATTGATGGATATGATATACTGTTAAGATTAAGAAGTGCAAAAATCAAAGTTCCTGTTTTAATACTTTCGTGTATCTCCGCTGCCAACCATAAAGCTAAAGGACTTGGGTATGGTGCCGACGATTACTTAACCAAGCCATTTCACAAGAGCGAATTATTAGCTCGAATTAAGGCCATAGTCCGACGTACTAAAGGCCATCCCGAATCAGTGATAAAGATTGGTAATATGAATATCAATTTTGATCACAGGATTGTTGAGGTAAAAGGCAAAACAGTTCACCTTACTAACAAAGAGTATTCCATGATAGAATTGCTGGCATTGCGTAAAGGAGCAGTGTTGACAAAAGAAATGTTTTTAAACCATCTTTACAATGGCTTGGACGAACCTTCAGACAACAAAATAGTTGATGTTTTTATGTGTAAATTACGTAAAAAACTTGAAAGTGCAAATGACGGAATAAGCCACATAGAAACCGTTTGGGGTAGAGGATATGTTCTAAAAGAGTATGTTGACGATGAAGAATACTCTAGTGTTAATATAAGCGAAAGCAGTAGTGACTATCAAGCAGAACAAGTCAAGGACAGCGCATGAAATGCTTTATTTACTTGTTGATTGAAGAAGCGAAAAGGTAGATTTAGTAAGATAAAAACTAATCCTAAAAGTGAGGTAACGTGGTCAGTCTTTTAGAACTTTACAAAGATTTGCAACAAAAGATAGAAAAGTTGGAAGCGGAGCTAAAAAGTTATAGGTAAGAAAGTAAGGCTTTAGAGATAGAGAATGACTAGTTAAAGGAAAAGCTCGGTTAAAATTCAAGCTTTGTTAAGTTCAAAAGGAATTCAACCACTATGGATTAAAATCCAAAGATTGAGAGAGAGCATAGAATGCTAACTTTCGACTTGAAAGTCACCAAATTTATCTTCTTTTTTAGAGTGATTTTCAATATAATTTTTTATCATTTCGTCAGTTACATTTCCGCTAGTCCTGACAAAGTAGCCTACTGCCCACAACCCAATATCTCTTTTTTAGCTCTGGAAAGTTTTGCTGGATTTTTCTGGAACTTTTTCCTTTTATTAACTGCACTAACTTACTAATACTTAAGTATGGGGGTACAGAAACGTATACGTGTACATGACTTGACGCAACTCTACCTCTGATAATTTCTACTTGATTATTTGCACATACTTCTTGTACAACTTCTTTAGCTTTCTGTCCAATATCTCCAACTAGTACTGGATATCGATATTTTGTTATCCACACTATGTGATATATATACAGAGTGACTGCTTTTTCTATAATATTCCACATTCTTTCAGATTTTTCACCTTAAAATTATATTCTTAAAAGGATGGACTTCAAGTCCAGGGTTTTTCTCCCAAATTTGGGACAATAAAATAAAGAGATAAGCCAAGAAGTAAAAGGAATATAGGTGGTCAAATTGAGCGTACAGGGTATGTGAAATGTTTGATACATTTACATAGTATGGCTGACATTCATGCATTGCCTAGGTGAAATATAAGCCGAGTTCTGTTTATGTAGCTATTTATCTGGAGTAAATGTTACCATTTACTTCGTGCGATTTACCCGAGTAGATATGAGAAAAACATAAAATCTACTTCTATTTAATCTTGCTCCTAGTGTTGGTTACTTGACTACCAATGTTGCCATTGTTATGGTGTGCTCTTACCACACCTTTTCACCCTTACCTAATAATATTTAGGCGGTAATTTTCTGTAGCCCTATAACTGGAGTTACCTCCGGCGGGCGTTACCCGTCACTACCTTTTCTTGGAGCTCGGACTTTCCTCTGCTGTGTTTATCACACAACAGCAGCTACTTATTGCACCTAGGAATTATACTTTAACATTAAAATCATAAAAGCAAAAGAAAATTTCCTAACAGTCTACATACTAAAAACATTCAGACAAATAGCTAAAGGTGATATTCCGGTACATCATCGCTATCCCAAGATAAGCTTTTTTCACTTTTAGACTCTAGCTCAGTCAGTCAAGATCCTGGTCCACCGCTTGAAGACGATGAGCTACTTCTTGACCGACTACTACTCTCCACCGATATACTGTTTAGCACTGTTTCAGATTGATCCATAGTTCGCATAGATATATGTCTCATTCTGTTATTAGCGATAAAAATTTCTTCATCGCTATTGCCACTTGAAGATGATCGCCTTCTATCATTGAAATTAGTTAGTTCTAACACAGGGGCAGAATTACGACCCTTAACATATTTGTATGTTATGAATCCTATAATTCCAGCAATACTTATTATCGCTCCAACCAAAGACCCACCTATCATTCCTGCCCTATTAGACTCTATAGCAAGCTGAGCGGGCTGTGGTGAAGGAGTAGTTTGAGGAAGTAAAGTTGTAGTGAACAAAGGAGTTGTTACCTTTGTTCCAGTATTTGATATAGTGGACACTGTTTGTATAGTTGCCTCTGAGTTTGTTGTTGGCACATTAGTTGGCATTGTAGTAATCATAGTCGCTTGTGAGGTCGCAATAGTTTCAGCTACTGTTGTTGATTCTGATGCCGTACTCATCTTAGTTGTTAATTCTGTTAAAGGCCTACTCATCGTAGTACTGCTTGCTGTAAAAGTTGACTCAACAGTCGCTGCTGTAGATTTTACAGTACTTGTCTCAGTTTCCGAAGGCACACTAGTTGACGTTGTAGCAACTGTGGTCGCTTGTGGAGTAGTAGTTGTTTTTGCTACTGTTGTTGGCCCCACTGTTACTGTACTTGTTTGAATTGTTGACTCTGTTGAAGGCCTACTCGTTGTAGAAGTAGGTGCAGTGGTAGTTGATGCTACTGTTGTTGACTCCACTGTTACTGTACTTGCCTGAGTTGTTGACTCTGTTGAAGATTTACTCATTGTGGAAGTTGGTACAATGATAGTTGATGCTTCTGTTGTTAATTTGGTAGTCTTTACAGTGTCGGTTTCTGTTGTGCTAGTAATTGCAGCAGTCGTCGTTTTCTTAGAAGTCACAACCGTCTCTGTAACAGTTATAGGAGCCACAGTACTGCTGGAAATAATACTAGGCATCAATTGGCCGTTAATGATATTAACAAAATCACTGAGAGCTTTGATACTGCTTGTCGGTATTATCGTTGCTTCAGAAGATTTTCCAGAGCTCTCTCTATTAAAAGTTATAATACTCTCTCCACTTACCACAGTGACGATAAAACCTCCTTGACCATTGTCTTTAACATACAATTGTTCTATAGGATCTTCACATTCACAAACAGTAAAATTTGATTTTGGTCCTCTCTTAGCAAGCCTTGCTAAATGCAATTCTTGCGTATTAGAAGATTGTTTTTTCGCAAGAAAAGCAACTAAATCATCACCTTCAGTTCGTCTTACATACTGTAAAAAGTTTATTTTTCCTGGATTATAGATAGTAGATGGTGCTATATTTAATTGGCCGCTTTTATTACCAAGCAAAAAGTCATTAGCTCCCTTTCTATCTTTCAGATTCTGAACTACTTCAGCCACATCAAATTTAAAAATGTTTGTTCTTACTTCTTGATTTTTAGTAATCTTTCTCATCTGTGCATAAAGCATCGTATTTTCATCTAGTACTAATTGCCCTGGATTGTCAAATTTGAATAATTTTCTTTCTATAATACCTGCTTTTCCAGGTAAAGCTCTGAACTTTCCATCTACTTTTAATTCTAAGTACCAAGAAACTAAAATTTGATCCTTTAAGTTATGAGCAATTACAATGACATTACCATTACCAACTTTTACTGCTTTTGGTTGAAAGTAACTATTGTCTTCATTTGCAAGATTATTTATATCAATGTTCTTGTACAATTTTACTTTTCCTACGTATTCAACTAAGGGAACATTAGTTGAATGCTTGATTTCGTAAGTGTTGAATGTTAAGCCTTTGATGCACTTTTCTTTTTTGTTAATTTCTTCTGTAGGAAAGATAACTCCAACTTTATCTACTTCAGCTGAATTTTCTATTAGTGTGGGAGATAATTGGCCCTTAAATTCATTTGCTACGTTAACACCTGTATCACACTCGTATGTTTTTGATTGATATAGTGAGCTAATAAGTAACTTTACTCTACTGCTTCCATTGCCGTTATCTTGATAGCTGAGTCCATAAGTAACTCCATTTCCTTCAATCAACCCTACGTTTTTTGGATTAAAACCTATCGCTTCTTTAACTTTCAGTATAGTTGTATTAACTCCAAATAATCTACTTAATATAGGCATAATTATATTTAAAATCTTAATAAATGCTATTATGATTATTTCTGCGTGTTAATGTCAATGAAAATTTTAACTAAAATTAAGAAATTAATACCTTTATAATCTGCAAAGCGAAATATGGAAAATGAGTAGCAGTAAAGAATTCACAAATTGAGTGCACCCACTCTACAGATATAATATTGTAGAGCTCAAAAAACCAACAATTGCAATTGTTAACTCTTCAAGTATAATTTGTTGAGATTTACATGAACCTTATTAGATGAAAGAGAAAGAAGAGCAGTTTAGTTTTACACCAGACAATCTTAGCAAAGCAAAAAAGTCTATAGAGATGTATCCTAAAGGTAGAGAAGGAAGCGCTGTTATGCCTTTACTGTATCTAGTACAAGAACAATGCGGATGGGTTCCTGAATCTGCCATGCGCTACGTTGCTGACATGCTTCATATTCCACATATTCGCGTGTATGAAGTGGTAAATTTTTATACCATGTATAATTTAAAGCCAGTAGGTAAATATCTAATACAAGTTTGTAGAACAACTCCTTGCTGGTTATGCAATAGCGAGGAAGTTTTAAGTACCTTTAAAAAGAAGCTTGGAATCAATATCGGTGAAACCACTAAAGATAATCTATTTACTTTAAAGGAAGTTGAATGTCTTGGTGCATGTGTTAATGCCCCTGTTGTACAGATCAATAACGATTTTTATGAAAACCTCACTCCTGAAAAAGTGGAAAATATCATAGCAGAACTTTCAAGTAAATAGATGGAAAAGTTCTCGTTTAGGATAACCAAGCAATCAGGTTCTGCAAGAGTTGGAACGATCAAAACTCCAAATGGAAGTATAGAAACACCAGCATTTATATTTTGTGCAACCAAAGCTGCTATTAAAGCTGCAGATATCGAGAGAATCAGAGAAGCAGGTACTCAGATAATACTTTCCAACACCTATCACCTAATGCTCCAACCGGGAGAGGATACTGTGGCAAAGCTTGGTGGCTTGCACAAGATGATGGGATGGAGTGGGCCAATGCTCACTGATTCTGGTGGATACCAGATATTTAGTTTAGGACACGGATCAGTTTCAGAAGAGATAAAGGGAGTAAGACAGAAACAAAAAACTCTGATCAAAATTAGCGAGGATGGGGCAATTTTTCGTTCTTACATAAATGGTAAAACTTATTGTCTAACTCCTGAAAAGTCGATACAAATTCAACAAAAATTAGGTGCAGATTTAATCTTAGTTTTAGATGAATGTACTCCATTTCACGTCAGCAAGGAGTACACAAGGAAATCGATGCTCATGAGCCATAGATGGGCTGAACGTTCTTTAAATGAATTTGAAAAAAATAATAATGGCAAACAGGTGCTTTATGGAATTAGTCAAGGCGGAGTGTATCAAGATTTGCGTAGAGAAAGTTGTGATTTTATCAACGATTTGCCATTTTTTGGTCAAGCAATAGGTGGATCACTTGGTCAAAGTAAAGAGCAGATGTATGATGTAGTTTCCTTTACTATGGAACATTTAAAAAAAGATAGGCCTACTCATTTGCTTGGTATTGGTGGAATTGTAGACATTTTTCGTGGAGTAGAGCTTGGAGTTGATACATTTGATTGCGTGCATCCAACTCGCCTCGCAAGACATGGTGGCGCGCTTGTTAAAGTAAAAAATAGAGATTCTATTTCTTCAAAGTGCAAAGAGCATATTAATTTGCGAAATCAACGATTCGAACTAGATGATAACCCAATTGAGAGTGATTGTTTGTGCTTTACCTGCAGAAAACATTCAAGAGCTTATATACACCATCTACTGAAAGCTAAAGAGTTGCTGGCTTATACACTCGTTACCATTCACAATGTTTTCTTCATGAATAAGTTGATGGAATCAATAAGACAAGCAATATTGAATGATAGGCTAGATCAGGAAAAAAATAATTGGATTAGTGAAATACCGCTGCATTGTGAATTATATACCTAGTTCATATTTTGCACATGTGCGTTGCATTTTTTAATCTTCTTTAAAAACTTGACAGTACATTATATATACGGATATACTAGAAATATAATTTTTGTGAGGCATTTATGGTTAAAAATAAAGAAAAACATCAAATAGCGTTTTGCGTTTCAGCCTTTACACTCTTAGCTGGTTTATCATTAATCGCAACTGGAATTGCAGTGGGTACCGTACCTGCTATAGCTTCTTGTTTAGTGATAGGAGGAATTTTAACTGCCTTGTCTATTATGCAATCAGTAGAAAGCTATTTATTTTTACAAAACAGCGAAAAAACTTTCAATAAAATGATTAGTGGTATATGCGATGAACCAGAAAGCAAACTTTTTATAGAAAGGATTTTGCAACCATTCATTGAACTTTTTAGTGAGCATAAGCAACATAATTAAAGTACACTAAGCATAGAAACCACTTTATCGTAACTTGGCAATGAATTAATTTCTCCAATCGCAGCTAAAGTAATTCTTTCATGCTGAGATAGCAATTCTTCTGCTGCTTTTTTTATATCGTAAATAGTAACAGCACTAATTTTTTCTATTAATTCGTTTTTACTGATGTATTTATTATAGTTACCGTAGTAGTGTCCTAACGTTTCAGCACGCGAGCTAACACTTTCGCGTGACATTAAAATTTGGGATTTTACTCGCTCTTTTACTCTATTTACTTCTTCTTCCTTCAGATCGTCTGTGGACAATTTCTTCAACTCTGTCGTTATGGCTTTCAAAAGCTTATCTAGATTACTGCTATCTGTACCAGCAAAAATCGAAAGCATTCCTGTATCAGCATAACTAGAGTTAAATGAGTAAATGGAATAAGCAAGCCCCTGCTTTTCTCTTACTTCCTGGAATAGGCGTGATGACATTCCGCTTCCCAGTATGGCATCAAGAACTTTGAATGTGTGATATCTATTATCATCACGAGAAACACTAGGTAGACCAATTAATAAATGTACTTGATCTAATTTACGATGTTCTAAATACTCACCACCGGTATAACTTGCATTCTCGCTTTTTTTTAGCTCTTTTGAATGAATCTTTGAGAGAAAGTCTTTGATTAATTGAACAACCTCCTCATGTTCAACATTTCCTGCAACAGCAAATATAATGTTCTCGCCAAAGTAATGCTCATTTATATAGTTATCTAGATTAGCTCGAGTAAAAGATTTAACAGTATCTTGCGTACCCAAGATTGACCTACCAAATGGTTGATCTTTATAAGCTGCTTCAAAATACTTATCAAAAATGATATCGCTCGGTGAATCATTAGTTTGAAAAATCTCTTGTATTACAACACCCTTTTCGCGTTCCAATTCATCCTCTGGAAATGTAGAATTCATTAATATATCTATTAATATATCAATGCCAGTTTTTATATCTTTTTTAAGAACCTTTGCATAATAACTGGTGCTTTCTCTACCGGTGCAGGCATTGAAGGCTCCACCTATATCGTCAAAAGCTTTTGCAATTTCAAAAGCAGTTCTTGTCTTTGTTCCTTTGAAAGCCATGTGCTCTAGGAAATGAGATATTCCATTTTGACTTGCACTTTCAGCTCTACTGCCAACACCAACTCGTATATTTAAAGCTACGGAATCAACTTCATGCACTCTCTCAGTTATTATGCGCAGACCATTATCTAGTTTTGTTACTTGTGGTATATTCATCTTATATATTCTTCTTTAAATTCTCTTCTACAAAATCCCAATTGATCAAATGATCAAGAAAAACTTTTATGTAGTCAATTCTGCGATTTTGGCAATCCAAATAGTATGCATGCTCCCATACATCCATAGTAAGTAGTGGCACCTGGCCATAAATTAGCGGTAGATCCGCATTTGGAGTTTTAGTGATTTTGAGTTTTCCTTTTTCAAGCACTAACCACACCCATCCACTACCAAATTGGCTTACTCCATAATTTGAAAATTCTTCACAAAATTTGTCAAAGCCACCAATATCATCTTGAATTTTTTTTGCTAGAAGACCATCATCTTTAGGTTTACCACCACCATTTTTTTTCATTGAATTCCAATAAAAAGTGTGATTCCAAACTTGTGCTACATTGTTAAAAATAGGAACTGTATTATTATTTCCATGAACTTTCGTTACTAATTCCTCAATTTCCATATGTTGATAATCTGTGTTTTCAACCAGTTCGTTGAGTTTATTTAAATATCCCTTATGGTGCTTATCATAATGAAAATTCAATGTATTTGCAGATATGTAAGGTTCTAAAGCTGCTTTATCATATGGCAACTCAGGTAAAGTAAAACTCATGCTGACCTCTTTATTTTCGATGGTATGTTAATATGTGCTTTTGCGCAACACATAATTTGTAAGATGTTTATTGCAGTTATTCTAAAATGAACTATACTGACAAGGTAATTATTTTTTATTTTTAGAGGGGTAATATGTCAAGTTTATTCAAGAATTTTAGTAGATATGCTAAGTTCGGAGATATTCCTAGAAAAAGCGTTGAAGGTAACGAAGTTCCACAAAATAGTTTCTATAAGTCCGTTTATTATATTAATAGTGTTATTGAGCCAGTGAAAAATGTAGCTTTTGGTAGTTTGAGGTGTCATTCTCTGACTTATCTTACTACTTATACATTAGCTAATATAGCCCTACAACCTTTATATCTAGCATTGGCGTATCTATCATATTGGCCGGCAAAAGGGTTAGCGAAAGTAACAGATGGTTGTGATCTTAAGTACAGTACAAAATCGTTGATAGATTATTCATCCATGTTGTCAGGTAAGGCACGTGTCCATAGTAGTGCATTAGCTCAGTTTGTTAACACAGTTTTGAGTTATGTTGTTAGTGCTGTTATTTGGGCTGCTGCGCTCGTTGTTACGCCACTCGTTTGGACTATTGATAAAGTAGCAAGTAAGTTTAGTGATGCAAACGCTGAAGGTGTTGGTAGTCCTTCTTTGTCAAAATAGATAGCCTACCAAGTGCATGTGAAACCATTGTATCTGTGTGGCAAAATAAAGTAGACGAGATAAAGACACCTATAGAAGCAAGAGGATGTCATGCAAGTAGCTGACACTGGCATCCCGATACAATGTTGAACACTTTTTTTTGCCTTTCGAGAGTAAGTTCTTTCAATCGAAACACTATATGTACGTTATCATCGTCAATTTCAATGCGTTGAACTAACTTTCTTATTATATCAAGTTTAGTTTCATAGTCTGCTTGATTAAGCTCTCTCAGAGGAAAAACTTTCTACACTGTTTGTGATAAAATCTAATTCTCTCTGTAGACTCTTTTCATCGATAGCTTCTTCCCTTTGATCTCTGATTCCTTTAACTCCTTTTCCATGCTCTCAACTTCTAAGTCATACTTTTCCTTCGTTATATGACCCCTTGCATATACATAAGCTAATTTTTCTATACCTTGTTCTATTTTACTTGCACGCTTTTCAAGTTAATCCTTTGCTTGCGTACTTTCATGTTTTACGAGTCTGAGCTGATATTCCTTAGTCATTGCCTCTGGTTCTTTGAGTACCATCTTCATTTCTTTCCATACTGCTTCTTCTAGTATATCAACTCGTATTGATTTGCTGTTACACACCGTATTCCCACCAAAACGAATTGATTTTTTCTTTCAGTCCTCGGAAAAATCTTACTTAGCTTAGCTATAGATGTTTACAAAAGAAATTCAAGTGAGTGAAGAAAGAAAAATTATTTTTGCAATACCGTAGGTACGCTCCACAATTATATTGAAGTTTTTATTGCACTCAAAACCTTCATTTTTCCTCATTTCTAGAATTATTAACGCATTATCATTTAACCAGCCTGAGTGAGCTAACTCGTCTAAAGTTGAGTTAACCAGATTGATATTATAAGGTGGGTCCATAAAAACTATATCGCACTTTGAAATAGGTCTTGGTAATCCGTTAGCATTGCAACAAATTAACGTGATATCGTTCGTAATTCCAAAATCTTCTGCTGTTTTTTTAGGCAGTTGCAAATTGTAATAATCTGAATCTACCATGAATGCATGTTTAGCACCTCGAGAAAGTGCTTCAAATGAAAAAGAGCCACTTCCGCAGAATAAATCAAGTACATTTAGGTTATAAATAGGTTTTCTTGAAGAAAGTATACTAAATATTGCTTCTCGGACACTACTCATAGTGGGCCGTGCAGCTAAATTCTTGCCTGTAGTTATTTTTCTTCCACGATATTTACCCGCAATAACACGTAACATATAAAACAAGTTCGAAGTTAACTAATTATTTATAATACACATTTAATGTCAACATAGCTTCAGCAGTCTAATAGAAAGAAGTTTGCTTGTGGAGGAACGCAAGATCAATCGCTTTTCTTTGATTTATTTTCTATACTGATTGCACGACCAATCTCGTCTTGTAAATCATCATGGTTGTTTTTTTCATCATGACCCATCCCTTCAATTCTACTTTCTAACTCTAACTTAATTAAAGTATTGATTTTCTCTATACTATCGAGGAAATTGTGATACTCTTCATCACTATATTCCTCACCAGATGCTTTTTTTTCTATAAATAGATTTTTGAACCCTATTAGATCAGAACTCTGATCGGCATTCAACACAATATTTCTCTCTATAAAACTAAGATCTGATAGTAACAAACTAACCTCTAATAGATCTTCACTTTCAATGTTTGCAAGATTATCAAGATCGTCTAAAATAGAGAACATCTTAAGCTCCTTCTGTGCAATTTCTTTGTCTTCTTTGTCAAATTCTGACGATAGCCCTTTATCATCTATAAGTCTCTCATTCAGAGCTTTATTTAGCTTTGAAAGACTAACATCACCTTGCTTAGTGCTATCTAGTAACAAATCTACCCTCGCTCTGCGCGCATTTAAAACATCATTGTAATCGTTTAACTTGATATTACCATCTTCGTCTTGCTGAAGACCATAATAACTTAGCCCTTTGAAATTACGATTCTTCATCATTCTCTATGTTCTCATTCCTTTCATTATCTTGACGCTCTCTATCTTCTCCGGCACGTATAGCTTCTGTAGTGTTTTTTAGGGTTTCTGGTTCCGTACCTAATTTTCGATTTGATTGATTAGGCTTATTTTCTTTTGATGATTCATCTTCTTCTGGTTCTCTCTTGCGGCCAATAGTGTAGTCATGAAGCTTCTCAAGAAATTCCCGTCTATATGTTTTTGCTCTATAGAGTAGATTATGCTGGTAACCATCCTTTTCTCCTGTAGCAGGGTTAATTCCTATAGAGTCGAGACCATGTTCCCAAGTAAACTTCATAGCATCTTCTATTGTATAGCCCAAATGTGATCCTACATATCCTTTATAATATTCTAAATATTTATCAATTCTTCTATGTGCAATATCTTCTTTATCAATTCCAAACGCCCTGTAGATTTTTTCCTCAAGCTTATCAACATCATTTTTAGGTGATGTTGCAAATTTTGTTGCTTCAATAGTAGCACCTACAAGCTTACGTGGCACATTAATAGCATATTTCAGCACACCCCCAACTCCTGGTATTCTACCTAGCAAATTAGCTGTACCTCCAGCTAATCTGTCCGGTACATGAGTAGCCCAATTACCTAAAGACTCTAGCCCTCCACCAATTTTATCTTGCATCTGTTGTTTTAATCCCTGCATTAAACCAGTCACAGGTGATGCTTGATACATACTAGATATATTGTAAACACCAAACCCACCACCGGCAATGCTTGAGCCCATCTGTTGTACAAACTCCTTCAAAGAAAACATCAAAAACGAAAGCAAGAACAATACAAAGATCTCTCCTGCGTTGATTAAATAACCTCTCTGTATGTCTTGCACCCTTTGGTAATCACTATTTTCTTTATAATTTTTGCAATCCTCACAATCTTTACATTTCTGACAGTATTCACTGTTGGGATCCTTATATAAATCATGAAGTTTCAGTATTCTACAACCTTGTTTTTTTATCGCACTCCGCACTAAAGATCTTATTTCATTAATTATTTCCCTATAACTATTGCATTTATTTATATCTTGACAGTAGCGTTTTATTATTTCACTAACATCACCTATCCTTTTCTCTATATTGTTGATCAGTAATATAATGTCAGCCCTCTCTGATGCATGAGATAAACTATTTGTTAAGCGTACTAGATCTTTTGCACTACAGCCATTACTAACTATCATATCACTTTCCGCAATATAGTGGTCTGCTGGATTATCTTTAGTTCCAGGAATTGGATTAAAGAAAGGATAATCTATATAACGAAAACCTTTATTAATGTAATCTGGTGGAAGAGGGATATATCCAGCGCCACCAGTAAACTTTACTGTACCACCTATTCTGCTTAGTTTTTCTACACCTTCTATATTCTTATCTACGTTCAATGTAGAAGCCTCTCCAATAGCATAAGGTACAAAAATTTGCCCTGGAGTCCAGCTAAAGTATTCTTTATCAATTATACAAAAACCACCAAATACCCATTTTGGAGCACATAACTTTATTTCAAGCCATTTATTATAGCACACAGTAAAGCCTAACTGTTTATAAAAGGTATTCATTATCATCGCAGCAAGTAATGACAGCAGGGTAAATATCATAATTGATTGCAAACAGAAACTAATACAGAATTTTATCCAACCCTCAAATAGACTTTTCAGTGGTGAAAATAAAATAGAGATTAGGAATAGCGGCATTATAGCTACAAGAAAAGCTATACCCATAAAACCAGAAAGGAATATTATGTAAGCATACATACACAGCAGGAAATATAAGACAATCCCTATAAAAATTGCCGGTATCATAAGGAGACTTGCCCACATTTGATAATGTAAAAATGCTGCAAACTTTTTCCAAACAGAGTAAGCAAAAAACTTATTAAACATATCCTCCATGAAGCTAAACAATTTAGCTTCATTTCCTTGAGCAACGTTTGAATTACCTCCGGTGTTCATGTTGGGAGCAAAATTAGTAATTATGCTTATCAATTGTTCAAGACCTTTAACAAATAAAACAAGAAAATGATCATAGAAAAATCTAAAACTTCCAGGAGATATAAGCACTATTACTAGAGTGATTTTCATCATTCTGATGAGCATATCATGCTTAGTTTCTCTTATCATTCCAAAAAGATAAAGAAGCGATGAAATCACTATAAATAGAACAAGCAAGGAAAGAACAAAATTGTGAAAGCTCGTACTTTTTTCAGCTATATTTTCGAACATCGCCTGTGCAGCTGCAGGATCATTGCTATCAAAATGCTTTTTACAATTTTCGTTAATCAATAATACACATTTTAGATAGTTATAAATGTAATCAAAAAATCCAAAGTTACTTGGTTTCTGCACTCCGCTCAAAAATTCAAAAGAGTAGCCACCTGCATTATCTAGATAATATCTATCTAATATCTTTACATATATTTTCCATCCTTTTTCTAACCTCACCGTATTACAACTCCTGTCCTGTAATGTGGTGTTATCTCTGTCTAAAGTAAAAAGCCCACTTCCATCTTCCGCTACGGAATTGTAACCTAGATGTACAGTAGGAGACTCAGGGTTACGCATGGATTTTAAATTTTCGTTAGGACTAGAATCGCTAGGCCTTTTAAATAAAAGATAAGCACCATGGCCGTTAGTAAACCAACATGGAGCACCACGTGATACTGTATTTGCGCTATCATCTTCATTAATGCACTTGCACTTTACAGTGCAACTTTCTTTAGGCTTACTTGAAAATTTTTGTATGCTAGGTTTATAATCATTACAAACTAAGTGAAAGTCAGGCAGACTGTTGTCACCTTTCCCTCTTTCAAATTTGGTTGCATATTTTAACTGCTCCAAACTTTCCAAACTATAACTACTTTGAGATTTCTTCTTATTACTATTGCTCCAAGATGTCCATGCACCATTTACTCGTACTACTAAACTATCTCCATTGGTTTCAAGGCCGGTATCCTTCCACTTCACTACTTGATTAGGGTGAAAACCATAATTGATTTCTCCGGTTTCAGGATCAATAGGTTCTCCACTTTCACCTTCTGGAAAAAACGCATCATGACCGATTGGAAAATGAGCACCAATTGCAATGGGTTCAGGACCAAAATAATCAGCAGATATACATCTTGGAAAAGGCATATCATTCTTACTACAACCTGTAACCAGAACACAGATTACCAAAATTAATAACCTAAACCAACATTTGCCTAAGCGTGATTGCATACCTAAACTTTTTCCAATACAGAATAAATTTCTAAAACCTTACTTCAAATATCTTTTTAATTAGTTACTCCATATATCTCATCAATCTTCCTTGACTTGTCCTTTTGTTTTATCAGAATCCTTTTGCTTATCTGGCTGGCTTAGTGTTTCAGATTTGCTCATTTCTCTGCCAGCACTCCCTTTCCCATCTGCTTGCTTTGGTGTATCAGGCAATTTAGCTTCAATTTTGCTACGATCTTTACTCATTCCCTGCTTGATGTTATGTATCATATTTTGGGTTCTATCATCAAGGCCAACAGTTGACAGCATAGCTTGTGATGCGCTCCTAGAAATATGACTAACACTTTGAGCAACTCCATAACCAGAGCTGAACAACGCCTGCGCCATAGTTTCTGATATAGAAACAAAAGCTTCCATTGCACTAGCAATGATGAGATATATAAATGCCTGGATTAGATCTATAGGTAATGCTGCAAAGTGCCCACCAGCCCTTTCTCCTGTACTGAGCGCAACATCAACACTAGTACCAGGACTATACCCAAGAGGTAATATTGATTTCATAAGACACAGATCATACGATAAAAAATTTACACTAATTAAGCATTGATAGCATGCAGAAAAATTTGTGAGGTTGTATAGAACTGAATACATTAACTGATTTAAAAGAGACAAGGATGAAAATAAAATGACTGGTTGCAATGAAACATGAGCCAGCGTTCTTATCCAATTATCAAATAATGTTTTAGTTTGTTGAAATAGAATAAATACGATAAATAAAGGTGCCAATGACAATAAAAATGCCACTAAAATAGTAGATATTACATACTTAAACGTAGCACTAATAATGCATCTTAAAAACACAAAAGTGGCATAAAGTATTGCCAAAAATGCAATAAAGCCAAAAGGTCCTGATAGCATTAAAGATAAAAATTTCAGCCATGTTTCTCCTGTAAATAATACTCCCGCTGTTAAATCTAAGAATGCAAATTTTTTACCTCCTTCTCCTATATAGCCAGAAAAACTATCAACTAAATAAATGCTACCCTCAACAAAAAGCCCAGACAAAGTTGTACCAAAGAATTCCCAACTTCTATCACTAAAAGCAAAAGCTATAAATGCTATTTTGAATATTCTTATAATAAAATCGAATTTACTTAATTGTATTGTTCCAAGCATATAGCCAACAACAGTAAATATAACGTATAGAATAAGCAAAGCTCTTACTCCTTGTAGAAGGCCTCTTGCATATCCTTTGTATAAATCTTCAACACTACCTACAATTCCTGTTTCGCATTTTTTCCCTGCTGTCTCAGTACATGAGGAGCATTTTTCTCTTGCTGTTGTATCACATGAGGGGCATTCTCTTCCTGTTGCAATACAAAAGATATTTCTTATAGTTGATGAAATAAAATCGTTTATTTTTCTTTTTAAAAATAAATTTACTGTGTATTTGTTATCTTCATAATATTTGCTATCTTTATCCGTAATATCATCTTTCTCTACGTTTTCTACATTAATACCAAAATATATTTTCTTAGACTCTTCATTTACCAAATGACTTCCATCTATTATGTAATAGTCTACATTATCCTCTGTTATTTTATCTAACTTCCTTACTTTTTTGAAATCATTAGTCTTTCGAGCAGATGGATCCCTTGGCGGATTATCACCTAAGTACACATACAATTTTTTACCACCATCAAAGTTACATGATCTAGTTACTTCAACATGATATCCACCTCTATGAAGAAAGTAATTGCCATTGCTTGCTATAGCAAGCATTACACTACTACCAGGTGTTATACCTTTTATTTTATAATCATGATTTAATCTCAGAGAGTAATCTTCAAATTTATAATTAATCTGTGAACATACATTATCTCCTTTCGCACCTTTCTCATTTGGAAAACATTGAATACCTTTAGCAGTATCCTGATCATCAAAATCGCCAATTTTTGCAACAAGAGCTTCGGCCCAAGAAATATCTCCTCTGTCCTCTTTGAAGTTTAATTTAGAATTTGATATTAAATTAATGTCAATCTGCTTAGAATCCCTCTTATTTTCTTCAATCTTTTTTAGTTCATCCTCAATACGTTTAAGGTGAGAATACATGTCACATGTATTTCCTTTATCATACTTCTCATACCTTATAGAAGAGACGCAATTCTCCCCTATACCTTTTGCGTTGTAACATATATTCTTATAGTAACAATTAAGTTCATAAGAACTGTATTTGTTCAGCTCATTAAAATCACACCTTTTCCCATTACATAATTCATTCAGTCCTATTTTAGTTCGTCGTAGATCTAACAACGCACCATTTATCCATGAATTTTGAATATAATCCTTATTAAAATGTACCTTATTATCATATGGAGTGTAGCCATTGCCAACTAGCACTCTTCTTTTATTCATTTCTTCTTTATTCAGCGGCGGAAATTCTACTACAGTTCTTTTACCACTTTCTCCACAAAAGAACTTTCCTCCGTTTAGCATGTCTCTTATTGTAGCTCTATCTTTTTCATCCCCTTTTTCAGTTCTATAGCAATTATCATCAAAACTGATACCTTTTCCTTGTGGATTGTCATAATCAATCGTTATCTCTCTGGGAACTAAGCTAAAGCTTAACTTATCACCAGGATTTGCTTTAATTCCAGTATCTACATAACGTCTATTGCTATAGAATTCATTATTTCCAAAGCCTATATCCCCACATATTTCTCGTTCATCAAGACTAGCATTATCAGTTAACTTATTACTGTAATTTGGTATTAAATCATTAGCACAAAATACAGCGGGCACAAGTACTCTCTTTGGATTTTTCCCTTCTTTAAGAGGACAAAAATTTACTGACCCACCAAGAGTAAATTTGATTTTCTCATCCTTGCTAATTACTTGACCAGAATCAACCCAATGAATTTTAACTCCTTCGCCAGCTTCACGAACTGGAACATCTATACTGACACTAGTATTTCTGCTCTGCAGCCCAGGTTCAACACAATCCATTGTGCAGCCAGTAATTACAAGACATAGTATCAATAATAATGATTTTCTGCTCATCATTGATTTCCTGTGTTTGTCGGTATTTTAGGTGCTGATCTTTGAGCTGATTGTGGTATTTGAGGTCTTCGACTTGGTGTACCAGATTGCTGACCTGCTCTTCTTTGGATACTTTGTTCATCTAAACCTACTGTTCCCATTAAGCTTTGCTGATATTGCCTTCCTGGTTCGCTTGCCACATAAACACCAAACAACGAATCAGATATTGTTGAAGATGCCTCAACTAAAGCTTTCATAGCATGTCCCAAAATCACAAAAGCCATCATAGCGGTGATATTAGGTGCATGTTTGGAAGCATAACCATAAATAATACAAGGATTAAAAATCTTTAAGTTAAGATTAAGTATACATGTAGGACAGACCTCAAAATTAAAGACCGAATACACAATATAATCCATAACCTGGCTTATTAATGATATAAAAATTAAAAGCACTACCGGATGAATTGCAAATCTTGCTAAATTTTTGACCCAATTGTGAAACATCTGTCTAGTATATCCAAATAGAAGGCAAATAATAAAAAGAGGCGCCAAGGAAAGCAATAATGCAACTATTGCTATAGATGTGATAAAAGAAAATAAGGCGTTAAACATCGATAAGCTCACTGTTATCAAACCCCAAATCACCAAGCAAAACGATACAATACCCAAAGGACCGGAGAATATAAGAGATACTATTAGTAACACTGAGTGTGCTGATAAAAACCTATTGAGCGGTAAATCAAGAAATTCAAAAACATTTGATGTTGTACCTCTGAAATTTGCTATTTCTATTAACTGTTTTGGAGCATTAACAAAAATAGAAAATGCATTGTTATAAAAAAAACTCCAACTGTTATCGTTCAGCAATTGGGTAATAACTCCTATCTTTACACATATAATTAAAAATTCATATATAGAAGCATGAGACAATCCAAAAAAGTAATAAAGGGTGTATAAAACTATATATAATACTAATAACGACACTATTGTAGATCTGATGGTATTTGTTCTATTTGATGCTACAAAACTTTGATAAAGAGACTTCACAGGTCTAGTATCAGAGTGAATCGCGTTAGTGTCTTTGTAGCTAGAACCGAAAAATGCAGTTTTTACTTTTTCATCAAAAAAATTATATATCGCACTAAAAGTTCTTACAGGTGGCTCTTTAGTTGTAAGGTTAATACTAAACTGACCCTCATTTTTCTTATAATCACAGCCATGATCTCTTATTCCGTAATATATAGTGCCACTCTTGTCTTTTAGCTTTTCTTTTAATCTTTCCATATACTCAGTATTATGAACTTCACTGATATCCACAGGTATATCCCCCAGAATTTCACCAGGATTGTGCTCAGGAAACTTATCAGAAACATGTATATATAAGTTGTTTTTTAGACTATGGTTCTTCGTTACTCTTATATTGAAACCACCCTTGCCCTTACCATCACCTAAACTAAAAGTTAACTCTGGTTTTGGATGGTTACGATCTATCTTATGATCACAGTTAATACATATACCGCCTCCTGGAATGTGTTCAAATTCCTCATTATCCATGTGAACACGTAATAGTGTAATGTCAGTTTTTACCCGTTTTTCCTTTAATACGTTATCAATAATTTCAGCAATAACAGATTCACCTCTAGAATTTAAAGTATTGAATATCTCACCTTCTATACTATTGTATTCAATATATACGCAACCTTTTTCTCCGCTGCCGAAAGAAAATTTACATATACGTCCACAGAGTAAATTTAAAATGCGCGTATCTATCTTACTTGCACTGCTCTCTGAAAGCTTGCTACAGTCTACATTTTCCCCTTGCTGTTTTATAGAGTCGATGACATTTCTAATTTCCTCTCTTTCACTTTGATCTAATTCTGAAGACCAGTACTCTTTTCCATTTAACCATTGTGCATTGCCTATTTCATATTTATTAGGACATATTTCACCTTGACACTTCTCTTGATTTAAAACATGTGAAAAATACTCCTTTTCCCCTTCACCGCAATTTTCGTCAATTTTTTTGCAGGTGACCATGCCATTATTGTTTTTACACATTTTACTTCCAACAACACTAAAGCTTATCGCATCGCCAGCTTTAAGCGCAAACGGTAATGTAACGTTTCTTACTCCAGGTTCAATTGCAAAATCTTTATATTGCGAACAAAAATTAACCTTATTAGGTACTATATTAATCTCTGTTACTTTTATTTTATCCGAAATATAGACTCCAGAATCAACCCATTTCTGCTCTGTTGACACTATATCCAATTTCTCACGCAAGCCTGATGAATCTTCTGGCTTAATACACCCGCACCCAGATAATAAAAAGAGTATCACAAAACTTATGCATAGCTTAACCAAATTTTGGTTGCTCAAATGTTCAAACATCTGTTACTCACCTGCGCTCACTCTCCACCTGATTTTATAGATTCACTAGAGGAAGATCCCGATCCCTTATTATCATCTCCACCTCCTCCAATAGCCCCTCTTGCCTTATTTACAGCCGCAGCAGCAACTTGACCAGCACCTCCAGCAGCAGCTTTGGCAGCAGATAAAGCTTTATTCACCATTTGTGCAGGAGTGCTACCTGAACCAAGTGCTGCTCTGTGATTACCAGCAAGCTCAGCAGCCATGCCAGGAAGAACGTTTAAAAAGTGGTAAAAGAGGAATAATACTAAACACAATTTTAATAATTCTCCGATTAGAGAGCTGCCAAACTCCATGTATGTAAAGTCGAATAGACCAAGTATGCTGCTCTTTTTAAAGCTATAATTTTGCATCATACATGCGAGAGTAGTTTCATTTTTATCACATTCCCCATCTTTCAATTTAAACCACTGTTTTTTCTTGCTATATGAGATTTCTGCTTGTTTCTTTTCATATGACTTGTCCGGTTGTTCATTTTTATATAACTCGTCCGGTTTAAAATTTAAATTTTTAAAATAGATTTTATCACATGCTATGAACATAAAAGATAGAAATGCAAAGAGGATAACTGGGTATAAACTGTAGGTAATTAACTCTTTTAGCCAACCATCAAAATATCCTTTAGTATGTTGAAACAAAACCATAGGAATGAATAAAGGTGATAAGATGATAATTACACTAAGCGCAACTAAAGATAAGATAAATACATAGCACATCCATAAAATAACCATCATCATCAAAATGGCCATAAATATACAGACAAGAGCTACTAAAATTTGTCCACCAGCGAAAATAATACCAATCACCGAACCTGCAACTAACAAGACAGGAGCAGCGCCAAGCAAGACCGCTAACGTTGCAACACCTCCAGTACCAATTTTGCCACCAATTCCATCTAAAGGGGCACCTAAATAGAATAAAATTCTACAATCAAGCCTATCCCAAGGAGCAAGATAGCTGTAAGATATTCTTTTTCCATCTACTTTACGCATGTATTCATAATCTTTGCCTGCTTCGTAATTACATATACCTTTGCTCTCAGATGATGCTTGCAATACTATCTCCGACAAACCATTTGAAAGTTTTGTTAATTCTCCGTAATAATGAGACATGGTACTACCTGTTGTAAAGTAAATCACTAAAGCAAACTTAATAATCAACATGTACATTTCTTGAGGACTGCGAACACCACCAGACATGGCTTTTATAGAGAACAGTATTAAAGCCAAAACTAAGACAGCAGTTACGGTGTTTTTTAGCTTTTTCTGTGCTACAGATAAGAAACTGCCCTTGTTATGTCCATTTTGATCGTTAAGTGGACTGCCACTTGAATCAATACCTGCAACTAAATTATCTAACGATTCCTTAATGCATTGCACTATCATAGAAGTGATGGGAAGAGGAGCTAATGATTTACTCCCTGCCTGATTGTAGCAAGCTTCAGAGACATACTGGCTAAAACAACTGGCATTATTATAACCTACAAAAATTTTTCCCTCTCCTTTCTTTTCCCTTATAATAGTTTTGTAATCTTTGTCCTTATTTTTAGAATCATTAAGATCTTCCTCATATTCACCTGTACCATCTTTATTTTTGAATATCATCACAGATTTTTCACACATAGGAGCAAGTGGGTCAGGTGGCAATTCTGTGCATCCCATATCAACCCCTTGCGGCCAAGGAGTCATTTTGATACCAAGCATTCTCACACTTGCCAGCTCCACACACAATCTGTCCATTTTTTTTACTGCCTTGAATGTTGACCCATGTATGGTTTCGCTTTGTCCTGCTTTAAGAACTTTACATTCCAGATCACCATCAACTTTTGGAGACCATGACCCACCTTCATATCCAGTGTCCTTCTCTCTAACATCAAAGTCTGCTTTTATTGATGTATCTAACCAAAACAATCTGCTAAATGTTAAAGGATTTCTATGGCATACTTCTATATATTCACTGTATTGCACACCGTTTTTTGGCCAGTAATAACCACCAGTATTTTGGTCAGGTATGGAGTTTAAAATGCCCTTCTCTATTTTTCTACCTACTTCTATTGATCTATTTGCCCCATCAAAACATTTAAAATATTCATCTTCCTTTTGATAATTCTTATTTGTGCAATCTGAATATTTTGAGTATTCTGATTTTGAGAATTCGAAATCTTTATACTTTCCATCATGATCACGTGCAACTGGGTGTTTAACAAAACTATGCTCACAAACAACAAGTCCTCCTATCGCCTTCCAAACCCCAACAATTGCAGCTATCATTCCAACGATAACAAGAGCAGTAAATAAACCAGCAGAAGAGACAATCAAAACAATACCAGTAAATATTGCACCAATAGCAATTGCTATCCCAGCAACTGCTGCAGCTGTTTCAAACGCCTTACAGTCAGGATTAGAAGCACGACTAAAGCTGCCAGTAGAATTAAATCTGCTAACAAATTCCGTTTTGTCAGTACCACTTACTGTATCTGCAAACACTGGATACGAGAGCAAAAAATCTATATTTAACAAAAATATCGCAACTAACAGTAATGACAGTTTAGTTTTAAACATTTTTCACCTTTTGATAAAACACAGGCAACCACATCTTTGGATCATCTCCGACTTCTTTCAGTATATCATATAACAATAGAACACTTTCCGCACGTCCAGATAACACGTTGACCACATCATCCAAATCTTTCAGATCTATTCTAGCTACTACAGCATTAACTCCCTGCTTTACTAAAAAGAATCTAGTACTTGGATCTGTGTGTTTGATCAGTATGTACTCACGTTCAGTTAACATAAAAACATCTCGATAGACACTAGTAGCTTTCAGATTTGGCAAAAAAATTTGTGTTGCTGTCTGCTGTACAAGCGTATCACTAATAGCACTTTTACTTGCATCTTCAACACTCTGAGTAGCAAAAACTACAAAAGCATTTAACTTTCTCAGCACTTTCAACCAGTCTTTTATCTTAGGTGCAAAAACTGGATTATCTATTAACGCCCATGCTTCATCAAGAACAATAATAGATGGAGTGCCATCAAGCGATATACTAATCCTATGAAACAAATAAATCAAGACCGGCCCAAGAGCAACAGGATCTTTTAGCAAGCTAGCCATTTCAAAGCCAAACACTCTTGCTTTTGAAAAATCTAGCAAATCTTCTTTATTGTCAAATATTGCAGCATGAGAGCCATCATCATGCCACATAGATATTGCTCCAGCTAGAGTATCAGGACCCGCAAGCCCTAAAAATGGTACAAGATTTCTCAAAAATCTGTCTTCTTTTTTTAATTTAAAATTTCCCTCAATTGCATCATTAATTCTAGCAATATCTTCTGAAGTGAATTTATCGTTGTACACTAAAATTAAAGATTTTATCCATTCCATCAAAAATGTTTTATTATCAGGAGTATCGTCAAGTTGCAGAGGATTAAAATTTGTCTTAGTTCTTGGTTCTATTATAGTATAGATACCACCAAGTGCTCTTAAAAAAATTTCTGCACCGCGATCTTTATCAAAAAAGAATATTCTTGGAGAAAATTTCATTGCTTGAGCACATAAAAAATTCATTAAAACAGTTTTGCCAGCACCTGTTGGCCCAATTATCATAGTATGTCCAACATCCCTTATATGAAAGTTGAAGAAAAATGGAGTGCCAGATGTTGTATCAAAAACTGTAACAGCATCTCCCCAGTGGTTATTGAATTTTTTACCAGTAGGATAATTATGTTGAGATGCAAAACCGGCCAAATTAAGACTACTTATTGTACCTTTTCTTACTATATAATCAAAATTACCAGGAATTTGCGCCCAAAATGCTGGTTCTAGATTAACCCTCTCACGAACAGGATAAACACCACAATTAGAAAGCTCCGATTCAACCAATGATAAAGCATTGTCCAATGATTTAGGGCTTTTTTCTATACATAAGATAGTTAAATGGTGTTCACCAAACGCAATTTTACCACTCATTGCATCATCAAGCGCATGAGAAATTTCTGCTATTTGAGAAATAGCTTTATCTGCAGATTGTATCATACGATTTTGCTGTATCTGCATTTTCGCAATTGCCATTTGCCTATTTGTAAATTGAAAAGACTGCGTGATAATAAATTCATAAGGAAGTTGTAAAAAAGAATCAAGCATTCCTGCGGAAGTATTATTTCCATATTCTTTGATACTAACTATTCCAGCATATTTACTTTCATTATGAGTCACAACCTGTATCATCTTATGGCCAAAAAATAACCTATGAACTGGTAAGTATCTTGATATTTCAGTTTTTAGTGGAAAAAGCGTATTTGTAACAAAGCCACAATTTACAATTCTAGACAGAAACTCCATTATTTCACAAAACAGTCCGTTTGGAGTTTCTTTTACTCCAAGGACTTTAGGCGAATAATTCCTAAGGCTTGTTACTATACGATTTGTCGTTTCCTCTAAATCTTCATAGGTATCACGCATATCACTTTCCCAAGCATGTTTTGAAGTTACATGCCCAAATTTTTTCAGTAGATGTGATAAAAATTCTACTCCCTTTGTATCTGCCCTACGAATAATCGTAATGTATAAATCATTAATAAAAGATTGCCTAGTTGCGTGTTTTTCTCTCCATTTTAGATTTACATGGTTAGCAAAAAAATTTGGTAAACTCTGATTTGCAAATTCATCAGAAAAAATATTTTTCTTACGTCTGATGGTATGAAAGTACAAACTAAATGCTGGAGATGAAATGCTTCTTAGCATCTGATTTCTGATATTATTTTGTATCACCAAGTCTTCATCATCGGCCGTTTCAAACGCAAAGCCATTTAATTTTATAAATTTAACTAACCAATTCTGCTTTGTTATCAAGGTTGTACTATTCCAATAGCAAGAATAAGGTATAAATTCGGCAGCGTGAACCTCTCTACTTAGAATAGATTTATTCTTTGATTGAATAGCTCTAAATCTCAACATTGCATAACATCAAGTAATGTCATAAGAATTGGCTCCATGATAAAACCGATTTAAACATTTGGAACATTTTCCCAACTTTACCATAAATAACTCAATAAACAACGGTTCCTTTGCAGAAGCTATATAGCCAAGTCCATGTATACCTGGTAACATCAGGAGAATTACTCTAAGATCATTTGTATTAATGAAAATTAGCATGCAAATTAGAACGTTTAATATTGCAAACATATAACTCACACCAAAGAGCATTGCAGGTCTTGTAAGACCTTTAAATAATTGATTCGTTTGTATGCTGCCAGTAGACATATCTTTAACCTTCTAATAAGAGCTCTAACACTAATACTACATCATTAATTAAAAATCTATTGAAATGAATAGCACTTTAGGTAAGATAATTAATTTAAATTCAATGATTATAAGCTGGCCATTTCAAGAAGCAGAAAAAATACTACAAGAATTCCCTAATAAAAAAGAGATAATATTTGAGACTGGTTATGGTCCCTCGGGTTTACCACATATTGGTACTTTTGGGGAAGTGTTTCGTACCACAGTTATTGCAAACGCTCTAAAAAAAATAGCTCCTAGTATAAAAACCAAAATCATTGCAGTTTCCGACGATATGGATGGTTTGCGAAAAATACCAGATAATGTACCAAATCAGGAAATGCTAAGAGAGAATCTGAACAAGCCATTAACCATGATACCTGACCCATTTGGCACTCATGAGAGTTATGGTCATCACATGAATTCGTTGTTGTGTAAATTTCTTGATTTGTTTGGATTTGAATACGAATTTAGGAGTGCAACAGAGTGTTATAAATCTGGTGTTTACGATGAAAAACTTTTACTCCTGCTGAAAAATTATGATAAAGTGATGGACGTAATGCTTCCATCATTTCGGGAAGAAAGGCAGCAGACTTACAGTCCATTCTTGCCGATATGCCCAAAAACTTCCCAAGTTTTACAAGTTCCAGTAATTGAAACAAATACAGATAAAGGAACAATCACGTATGAAGACCCAAACAGGGAAAAAATAGAAGTTCCAGTGACAAAAGGAAAATGTAAACTGCAATGGAAACCTGATTGGGGGATGAGGTGGGCTGCATTCGGAGTTAATTACGAAGCTCATGGAAAGGATTTGACTCCATCTGCTGTGCTTTCAAGTCAAATATGTAAAATACTTGGAGAAAAGCCACCGCTTTTGTTTTGCTATGAGTTATTTCTTGATAAAGAAGGAAAGAAGATATCAAAATCAAAAGGAAATGGTATTTCAATTGAGGAGTGGCTAACTTATGCACCCACAGAGAGTTTAGCGTTATACATCTTTCAGAGTCCTAAAAAAGCTAAACGTTTATATTTTGATGTGATACCAAAATCAACTGATGAATATTTAGAGTTTGCTAAGCGTTATAATGAAAGTAAAGAAAAGGATGTAAATAGCCCTGTATGGCACATCCACCAGGGTAAAGTTCCAAACGTAGAAACTTCAGGCATAAATTTTTCGTTACTTTTAAACCTGGCAGCAGCTTGTAATGCTGAAAATAAAGAGATTCTTTGGGGTTTTATATCAACTTATGCACCAAACGTTACACCAGAAAGCAACAAAATGCTAGATAGGCTTTCGGATTTTGCAGTTAGGTATTATCACGACTTTATCAAGCCAACAAAAGCGTATAAAGCTTCAAACGAAAAAGAGAAAGAAGCGTTACTAGATTTAAAGAACAACCTACATTCCCTGCCTATTACAGCCACTGCTGAAGAGATTCAATCTCAGGTTTTCTCCATCGGAAAAAAACATAATTACAATAACTTACGCGATTGGTTTCAGTTGCTATATGAAACGCTGCTTGGCCAAAAAACCGGTCCTAGAATGGGATCTTTTATAAAGCTTTATGGGATAGATAATACAATCTCTCTTATAGAAAGTGCTACTGAACGTACACTTTAGAGTTTACCTTCTTTCATTTGAGCCCTCTAGTTTTATTACTTGACAAACCTTCCCACTTTCCTTATTATACTAATAAAGGTATTTATCCTTGTTTTTGGGCTCAACGACAAAATTCAGGTGTTTATTGGCAAATTACATAAAATTATAGCAGCTTTTTTTATTTTTTCTACATTCAGCCAAATCGCGCTTGTTAGCACATTATCAATTTACATTATTAAAACTCGCTATACAGGGATTCTTTTGTCTTTTTTTATTTAGTAAATTTCTTAATATTTGTAGCTAAAGTAATTTTAGAGAGCCAGCGCGTGACCAACCTGGTCAGTTTTCTGAATCCCAGTACTGGGATGACAAGAAGAGAGCTGACTTGAATGACACCAAATGGACACTGAGACAGAGGCTACTTGAATAATATTTCACCATGTCATTCCAGCACTTGATGCTGGAATCCAGAAGTTTTTTTGAGCACAAAAGTTATGCTAAGTTTTTCTTGGTAAGAAACCAGTGTCAGCTACTTGAATGAAACTATTTTGGATGAAAATCAGTGTCAGCTACTTGAAAAGGAAGAAGAGACTTCTTCCTTCTACTTAACTACACTGTTACACTTGACTTTGAAGAAATTTCTGATTGTAAATCAACTTCATTTAGCTCATTACAAGGCTTACACACTTCATACGTAATACCACCAGTAACAAGTCCTGTAAGTACGAAAGCAGCAATAGCTATACCAATTAAAGTCAATATTGGTAATGCAACACCAGCAGCAAAACATCCACCACCAACTGCTAATGCAGCTACAACACCACAAACACTACCAATCATTATTGATTTATTAGTAGTTTTTACTATATTTTCTTCAGTTCTAGGCACGCTACTTTCAGACACTAAAGGCTTTTCATTACTTTCACAATTAGACATGCTATTTGCAAGTCTTGCTAGCCAATTATCAATTTTAGTTTCTTGCCCTTCATCTTGCTCTTGACTTTTTAATGTTTTTAAAATCTCCTGAAGTCTTTGACGATCATTTCCTTCTACACGAGCAAAAACTTCTTCTAACATATTATTATCTTCACTTGCTTCTAAAATAACTTTGATTTTTTTCTCACAATTACTGAAAGCCATAGCATAGCCAAGCAGTGTTAGATTATACTTTGTACCACCTGGTAAACTTTCAGTTATATTTGCAGTAGTAAGAACTTTTTCTTTATCTTCAATTTCTTCTAAAATAACTTTGATTTTTTCCTTAAAATTATTGCAATTCATAGCATAGGCAAGCGGTGTTAGCTTATACTCTACACCACCTGGTAACTTTTCAGTTATATTTGCAGTAGTAAGAACTTTTCCTTTATCTTCACTTGCTTCTAAAATAACTTTGATTATTTCCTCAAAATTACTGAAATGCATAGCACAGGCAAGCGGTGTTAGCTTATACTCTGCACCATCTGGTAACTTTTTAGTTATATTTGCAGTAGTAAGAACTTTTCCTTTATCTTCACTTGCTTCTAAAATAACTTTGATTATTTTCTCAAAATTATTGAAAGCCATAGCATAGCCAAGCAGTGTTAGATTATACTTTGTACCACCTGGTAAATTTGTAGTTATATTTGCAGTAGTAAGAACTTTTTCTTTATCTTCAATTTCTTCTAAAATAACTTTGATTATTTCCTTAAAATTAATGAGATTCATAGCATAGGCAAGCGGTGTTAGATTATACTTTGTACCACTTGGTAACTTTTTAGTTATATTTGCAGTAGTAAGAACTTTTTCTTTATCTTCAATTTTTTCTAAAATAACTTTGATTGTTTCCTTAAAATTATTGAAATTCATAGCATAGCCAAGCAGTGTTAGATTATACTTCGTACCATTTTCTAACTCTTCAATTATATTTGCAGTAGTAAGAACTTCTTTTAATATCTCTGCTTCTTTAATTTCTTCAAGAGTAAGAGTAATATCCTGTTCACTTTCTATCACATCCTTTAACCGATCATATAATTTCTTTTGTTCCGCTGTTAAATCTTCATACTTTGTCATATCAAACTCTCCTATATAATATACTTTAATTATTATATACTTAAGCAATAAAGTCAAGAATTTAATTAACTATCATAAACACTCAAGCAAGAAAAAGGGGCTTTTGTGCGAGCGTTATTAATCTTCAGTTTAATAGGATAAGATTCGTCAACGTTTCTGTAAGTATCTTCTATATAGAAGAGTTGCTACCAATAAAGCCTAAGCTGACCAAATACATTTCTGTAGATTCAGATCTACTTGACTTTGGTTTGAAGTATCTTACTGTTTTAAACATTTTTTTTAGCTCATTGCAGAAATCTTTATCAGACTCTCCTTGAAAAATTTTTACTACAAATTTGCCATCATGATTCAAAAAATGCTTTGCAAAATTGAGCGCTGCTTCGCATAAAAGCATAATTCTGATATGATCTAACGATTTTAAACCGCAAGATTCTGGTGCCATATCAGATAAAATTACATCAAATTTGTGATCCTTGAATTTTTCTCTTAAAATTTCAAGTTCGCTGATAATATCACACTGTATACACTCTACTCCACTAATTGCGTTTATTGGTTTTATGTCAACAGCAATCACACTCGCTCCTTTCTTAGATGCAACTTGTGACCATCCACCAGGAAAAGCGCCAAGATCAATAATTTTTTGCCCTTGTTGGAGTAGTTTAAATTTATCGTCTATTTCTATTAACTTATATGCCGAGCGCGATCTATAACCGTCCTTATTGGTTTTTTGCACATACTGATCATTCAAATGGCGATGTAGCCATCTTGTTGAAGATAACTTTCTACCTCTAGCTGTTTTTACTCTGGTCTTTATACTAATAACCTACTTATTATTGATTATATCTTTGAGCTCTTTTTCAACTACTTCTTTTACCAATGCATGTAGATACTTATTCAGCCACTCTGAAAGCTGAGGTTTTAAAAGAGATACAACTAATTCTTCAACAGTAAGATCCGCTCTTTTTTGTTGTTTATGCCGTAGTTCGCTTTGCATCTTTTCAAGCAATGTTTTAATTTCCTCCATATTTTCTTTTAAAACTAAATGCTCGTTACTTTGTTCTTGATAGCTCACTTTGTTATTACTCATTTGGATATTATCATACAAATTTTTCTCTTCTGAGTTGTAACTATTAAATTGGTTATTCATTTTCTCACTTTGGCAATTATTCTCTTCTTCACTATTTTCTTTTTCTTCGATGTCTTCTGGGTACTCCTCTTCAAGGCATAATACGTCATCATCTTCATCTATTATTTCTGCTCTATCACCACTTGGATTTTTACCCGATATAGCTTTTTTTATATCTTCTAGTATATCTTTTACAGATTGATTATCGCTCATACCATTAAATTTAAAGGTTTATACTATTTATCATAAAAAGCAAGTTGTAAACACTAATTACATAATTGCTTTTTGCCTGAATTAGATCGGAACGTGCTTTAAATAGTTCATCTTCAGTATCCAAAAGATCAATTGTGCTCTTTAAATTTAAGTTTACTTCTTGCGCAACTCCTTCCAATGCTAAAGCTGCTGCTTTTTCTGCTTCTTGACTTGCTTTAATAATAGCTTTTGCTGTCAGCACGTTATTCCAAGCATTTATAACTGCTTGTTCTATATTTTTTACTGCTTCGTAATAATCGTAAGTGGATTGTTTTGCATCCATTTTAGCTCTACTAACACCAAAAACATTAACTCCTCTTTTAAAGATCGGAATATCAAGAGTAAAGACAACATTCACATTTTCTAGTAACGTGTCTAATTTTATATTGTCCTTTCCAAAATTTTTACTTGCGCTTAGATTCAAAGAAGGAAGCCACTTGGAACTTTCAGCAATCACTTCCATTCCAGCAGCTCTTTTTTTATAAATAGCTGCTTTTAGGGACAAGTTGTTGGTTTTTGCTAACTGTAAACATTCATTTAATTCTGGTATAGAAGGTAGTTTACCATTAGTCTCGTGAAGATTATCAGCATCTTCACCAATTAAATGATAGTAAGCAATATTAGCGAGCTTTAATTCACCTTCAGCATCAACTCTTTTGGATATAGAAGATGAAAATTTTGCTTTTGCGAATAAAACCTCAGCATTAGTAACTTCTCCAAGAGAAAAGCGTTTTTTCATAGCTGACAAATGTTCTAAAGAAACACGTTCTTTATGTTCCCCCAGTTTTAATATTTCTGCCTTTTGTAAAACATTAACATATGCTTTCACAGCGCTGAGTGCAACTTCTTGCTTTGACTGCTGAAATCTAATTTTTGCTGCTTTAAGAAGATGACTTGATCGGCTAAATGTAGCAAAAGTGCCCCCACCGTCTATTATTCTTTGGCTTAATGTTAGACGCTTTCCAGAGTTTTGTCGATCGTTAATAATATTAAAATTACTATCGAAATTATATTGTAAATTAATGTCAGGTAAAAATCCAGCCAATCCAGAAGATTTCAGCTGTTTTTCAGCACTCTTATATTGGTAAAACTGAGACTTTATTTTTGAGCTGTTTTTGATAGCTTTGCTTATGGCTTCTTCCAAATCGATTGCATAGCAACCTATAGTACCAAAAGCAATTATAAGTATAATAATCAATCGAAACATTTTGCTTTCTAGCATGTTGTTTAAGTTATTAGCATAAATTACTTTAATAATCAATAACTAATGTTGTTGACACTATCAAGCAACTCAGTGTATCATAATCTACTGTTATGTATTGATATATGAAAACTTTTTTCTTAAAAGAGAAACAAGTCGATAAAAAATGGCTTGTTATAGATGCAGAAGGATTAGTAGTAGGAAGGCTTGCAGCGTTTGTAGCAGCGCTATTGCGTGGAAAGCATAAGCCTGAATACACACCTCATATGGATTGTGGAGATAATGTAATTATTGTTAATGCAGAAAAGGTACATTTTACCGGAAAGAAACTTAAAGATAAAATCTACTATAGGCATACAGGTTATTCTGGTGGTTTAAAGAAAACTACTCCAGATAATATTTTAAATGGCAAATTCCCTGAGCGTGTGATAAAAATGGCAGTAAAAAGAATGCTTGATGATGGTCCTATGGCACGTAGACGGTTTGAAAATTTGTATGTTTATTCTGGTTCAGAACATAAGCATCAAGGACAGCAACCTGAAAAAATAGATTTTGCCTCTTTAAATCGTAAAAATAAGAAATAATGGAGTAAAAAGTGAAAATAAATAATAATGATCAGCCAAAAAAGGCAATGATTGACTCACTTGGTCGTTCATATGCCACAGGTCGAAGGAAAGAATCTGTAGCAAGAGTATGGATAAAGCCAGGAAGTGGAAAATTTAGTGTTAATAAAAAAGATGATTTAATTTCTTATTTTAAAAGAGAATCAGTGTGTCAAATGATTAAAGCGCCATTCATAGTAACTTCTATGTTAGATAGGTATGATGTGTTTGCAACTGTAAAAGGTGGAGGACTATCTGGCCAAGCAGGTGCCTTAGCTCATGGAATAAGCAGAGCTTTAAGTAGTATAAGTCAAGATCTACACTCTATATTACGTAAGGGTGGATTCCTAACTAGAGATTCACGTGTTGTTGAGCGTAAGAAATATGGTCAACATAAAGCTCGGAAAAAATGTCAGTTTTCTAAGAGATAATTGTTTCATAATGGTATTTTTTTGTAAATATTATACAAGTTCTTACAAGGTTTTATGACATTTTCTCTTTTTATGACGAATTTAGTTGACTATTGGTATTAGCATAATATGCTGTTTATGTAATTTTTCAATATTAAGGTAATTTATGAGTAAAGAAGATATAGTAAACCAACTGAGTCAAGAGTGCTCTAGTCAAGGTATAGATATAACAAAAGCTAGTTTGGGTAAGCTTCATGATATTTTTATGGAAACAATCAAGAACGATCTAAATCGTAAAGGTGAAATACGTTTGCATGGAATAGGGACATTCTCTACTGCTATAAGTAAGGAAAGACAATGCCGTAATCCTCAAAATGGTGAGATTATGACCGTTCCTGAAAGGAAAAGAGTAAGGTTTAAAGCAAGTCAAGCTCTTTCAAGTGCTTTAAATAACAAAGAGAAAGCATCAGCTATTTAGATATTGTCATTTTCATCTTTTTAGTTACACTATGTAAGCCATGAAATATAGCCTCGCTGATTAAAGAATGGCCTATATTAAGAGCTGAGATGTGAGGTATCTCTTTTATTCTTTTAGCATGTTTATAATTTATGCCATGTCCTGCGTGGAATTCTATTCCTAGCTTATTAATGTATTCTGCAGAGTTAGTAATAAGTTTTAATTTTTCTTCTGATGGATTATCACAGTAATCCCCCGTGTGAATTTCTATTATGTCAGGCTTTCTTTCTAGCTTCTCAAGATATTTTAGTTGATTAATATTTGGATCGATAAACAGTGAGACTTTTATGTCAAAGCTATGCATTTCCTCTATTATACCAGAAAGTTTACTGTGCATATTCACGATATTCAGGCCACCTTCGGTTGTTAATTCTTCTCTTTTTTCTGGTACTATACAAATCGAGTAGGGTTTTACTTCTTTTGCTATTTTGAGCATTTCTTCCGTAGCTGCAATTTCAAGGTTCAACTCAGTGCTAATGTTTTGTTTTAGATTGAATACATCCTCATCTCTGATATGCCTTCTGTCTTCTCGTAAGTGTACGGTGATAAAATCTGCTCCAGCATCAATAGCTATTTTTGCTGCTTTTAATGGATCTGGATAAGAAGCTCCACGTGCGTTGCGAAGGGTTGCAACGTGATCAATATTAACGCCCAATTTCACAATTTACCTCAAAAATTATTTATAAATTATACATATTATTAGATCTTATGCATGTCATTGTTTAATGCCATAGCTGAAAGACGGAGCTAGCAGTTATACCAATTCTCATTGTTGGCAAGTCAAATAAGAAACATTCAAAATTGTTTGATTGTGGAAGTGGAAAGAGAAGTAATAAATTTGCATACACTTGCCCTTTTTTACAGTTAATCTAGTTTATAGAACTACTCGTGGTAATCCAAATAAGATTTTTTCTCATAATCAAGTTATAGTAAACGGGGAAAATTTTTCGCATCTAAAAAATTTTAGATTTAGGATTGAAATTAATAAGTGGAGTGATTATGTAATGCATGTATTAGTAAAAGGAGGTACAACATGAGTAATATAGTTCATTTAAATAAAAACAATAATCGTGATAATTTTAGTGTAAGAGGGTTACAAAGAGCCGTTGATGACATATTTGATAGCTTCTTTACAGGATGGAACCCAGAGCTTTCTAAAAGAGGCAGTAGCCTACTACCAGTTTGTGACCTTTATGAAACAAAGGAAAGCTATTGCCTATCATTAGAGTTACCAGGTATTCCTAAAGAAAGCATAGACATTAGTATATCTGGCGATAACTTAATAGTGAAGGGTGAAAAAACATGTGATAATGAATCAAAAGATAAGCAGTTTTACCACAAAGAAAGGTACTATGGTTCTTTCTATAGATCTATTCAACTTCCAACAAATGTAGAGCAAGATAAGGTATCTGCCAACTTTTTAGATGGGGTATTGCATGTAACCATACCTAAATCAGAGAAACACATCAAGAAAATTGATGTAAAGTAATCAGTAAGTAATAGCAGGCTTCTGACCTTGAGGCTTGCTATTTTAATATCTGTTCAGCAGAGTGGCAAAATAAGGTAAACGAGAAAAGACAACTAAATGAGTGTCATGAAAGTAGCTGATGCTGGCTCCCTTATGAAGGTGTCATCTTAGCACCCAGACACTGATTTTTTAATTGAAAATGTTGTCTTGTTTGTGATAAATTTTGCTCGATGCCAGTGTCGAGCACTGGCATGACATTATAGAAGCTGGAATTACAGTGTCAGCTACTTGAATGACAATATTTGCTGTGTAATTTACCTTAAAAAATGAAATTCCTACAGCTACGTGTAAGCTACTTTCATGACACTCATTTAGTTGTCTTTTCTCGTCTACCTTATTTTACCACTTTGCTGAACAGATATGTAAAATATTAACTTAGCAATACAAAAAATTATCTATAGATTAGACACACCATTAGATCTTATGCATAGTCATTTTTTAATTCCATAGCTGAGACGGAGCCTGCTCCCCTTATCATGAAACTGAAGTCTATATGGTACCACAGTATAATGATATAATAAAATATGAAAAAAATACCAATAAAAAAAGGCAAAAAAAGCCCGTATTAACTTTAACAATTTAAAATGATTTAATGTGAAAACCATAGGCGCCAATTGTTTTTTTAACTTAAAAATAAAAGTCAAGTATCAGGAATTCTAGACATAAACCCTCCTATATGAATAAAGAGCTAGCAAAAATAAACTTATATATTTTTTGCTGAAATTTGATTATTTGGTGAAAAAACCTGCAGGTGAAGATAGATTTTGGATCCTAAAAAATCTTCATTCTCCACTATAATGAAGCCACCAGAGTCTGTCAAGTAATTTTTTATTTAAATTGCTTGCAATCTTTTTATACACTCATCTTTACCAAGAATTACCATGATATCGATGATTCCAGGCGCATCCATTATTCCAGTTATTGGGGCGCGTAATGAGTGGTATATATCGCTCATTTTTATATTATGTAATTTTGAAAATTCCTTAATCTGAGAAGATAAAAAATTCTTATTCCAATCTTCACTACCTACACTCGAAAGAAATGATGCAAGTAACTTAATTACATTGAGGTTAGATTTGACAATTTGCTGAGCTTCTTCACTAAAATCAACTTGAATATAAAATTTTGCTAAGTCCAATAATTCGGTCAAATAGTTTGCTCTTTTTTTCAGCTCTGTCAGTCCCTGCAGTAAATAGCCCTTTTTTTTGTCAGTTAGAGTATTTTCTCTAAGCATTAGAGTCAGAATATCTTCATTGCTCATATTACTAATATAGTGGTTATTCAAATGCTCCAGTTTTTTGAAATCGAGCCGTGCAGGTGAGCGACCGATGCTTTCTAAATTAAACCACTCTATTGCTTGCTCATCGCTAATAATCTCATCGTTGCCATGACTCCAGCCAAGTCTTAGCAAGTAATTACGCATTGCCTGTGGCAATATTCCCATCTTTTCATAATCGCAAACACTTGTTGCACCATGCCTTTTAGATAACTTATTCCCGTCTTCTCCATGAATAAGCGGTACGTGTGCAAAGCGTGGGACATCAAAATCAAGAGCTTGGTATATTAGTAATTGCTTGAAGGTATTAGTGAGATGATCAGAGCCACGTATAATATCGGTTATTCCAGCATCATGGTCATCAACCACTACAGCAAAAATATATGTTGGAGTATTGTCAGAGCGCAAGATTACTATGTCATCAAGCTGGTCGCTACTTATTGTAACTTGGCCGTATATTTTATCGTCAACAACAATATCTTCTGAGTCTGGCACTTTGAAGCGAACAACAGGCTCTGCATTTGATGTTGAATGAGTACACTTATGCTTATATATTTTTCCTTCTTCCCTTGCTCTTATTTTCTTCTCCGCAACTTCATTCTCGGGGCAGTAACAATGATACGCCCTACCCTTTTCAACTAAAAGATTTGCAACTTCAATATGTCTATCTATTCTTTTTGATTGATATACTATTTCTCCATCATAGCTTATTCCAAGCCATTTTAACCCATCTATTATTGCATCAATTGCTTCCTGTGTTGAACGTTTTCTGTCGGTATCCTCAATCCTTAGTAAAAACTGGCCACCATGACGCTGCGCATAGAGCCAATTAAACAAAGCTGTGCGAGCTCCTCCAATATGTAAAAATCCTGTTGGTGATGGAGCGAATCTAGTGACTATACCTGGCATATTTGTCTATTGTGATAACGTAACCGATGATAACTAAAATTTGTACTTGCAACAACGTGGAACTATAGTAAATTTGAAAGATCAATTTACATTTATTTTTAACAAACTGCATTGTATAATTTAATATTAGTGAATGCAGTGAGGTGTATATATGGATAATTTATTTGAAATTGCAAGAAAAGGGAATGTGGATAAATTTGTCGATTCTTGCAAGGAAAGAGTTGCTTGTGTAGCTAAGCATAGAATTGATGAAAATGGAAACCCATTTCATATAGCAGCAAGTAAAGGGTTTCTATTATCTGCGTTACAGAAGATCATAAAGGATTTAGAAGAAAGTACCAGGGTTGAGGTTGAAAAAGCAAAAGAAGCCAAAGACTGGGAAGAAGTAAAAAGATTAGAAAAGGAACTTAAGAATAATAAGAAATATATTAAGGAAGCACTCCTCGATAAAAGCTATATTAAGGATAATAAGGCAGTATCACCTCTTTACTTCTTGGATCCTTCAGAGCAGAAGGAAGTTAAGCAAATTGCAGATATAAAATGTGGCTTTATATGTAATAAGAAGTTTCATATATGCTTATATATAGTAGGAGCTATAGTGTGTGCTACCGCTATGTGTGTATCTTTGTATCTTCTATTTTCGGCTTCTCAATCTCTTGCATTGGCTTCAATAGCAACAATAGCTTCTGGAGGATCTTCATATCTGTTATTTAAGGCATGTAATGAAGTATATGGCCTCTATAACGAAAGTACTATAGTGACAGATCCTGATGTTATGCAACTTTTAGATAGTGGTTTAGCCCCAGTGTGAAGTATTTGCAGGTAGTAATATAGAAATTTACTTTCTTAACTTAAGAAAGTATACTTATAAGATGATAAGAAAGAAGTATAGTAAGATTTTAGTAGCGAACAGAGGGGAGATTGCCTGCAGAATAATCAAAACTGCGCACAAGATGGGCATATCTTGTGTGTCTGTGTACTCAGATGCAGATGCAAATTCTGTGCATGTAAAGCAAGCAGATGAGTCAAGGCACATTGGCCCTTCGCCTGCTTATCTTAGTTACTTAAATATCGAAAAAATATGCGAAGTAGCAGTTGAAACAGGTGCCGAGGCGGTTCATCCTGGCTATGGGTTTTTAGCAGAAAATCCAGATTTTCCCCGTGCTCTGGAAAAACATAACATAGATTTCATTGGTCCAAGTGCAGAAACAATAGAAGTTACAGCCAATAAAATAACGGCAAAAGAAGAGGCAAGAAAAGCTGGAGTAAATGTAGTGCCAGGATATATGGGTAAGATCGAAGATGCTGCCCACGCAGCCATCGTTGCTGAAGAGATTGGTTTTCCCGTTATGCTCAAAGCTGCATCAGGTGGTGGTGGCAAAGGAATGCGAATTGTATATTCCAAAAAAGAAATTGAACTAGCATTTACATCAGCAACAAATGAAGCAGAGAAAAGTTTTAAAGATGGCAGTATTTTTATAGAGAAATATATAGAGCTGCCAAGACACATTGAAATACAAATCATAGCAGATAAATACGGCAATATAGTGTGTCTTGGGGAGAGAGAGTGCTCGGTACAGAGGAATAACCAGAAAATAATAGAAGAAACACCAAGCCCATTTATTAGTGAAGAAGTAAGACAAAAAATGTATGCTCAATGTGTTTCTTTGGCAAAGCAAGTTGATTATTTTTCAGCAGGTACTGTCGAGTTTGTTGTAGATAAGAACCAAAACTTCTATTTTCTTGAGGTAAATACGAGATTACAAGTTGAGCATCCAGTAACAGAATTTGTCACTGGAATAGATATAGTGGAAGAGATGATCAGAATTTCTTGCGGAGAAAAATTAAGATTTGGTCAGAATGATATTAAACTTATTGGCTCTGCAATAGAAAGCAGAATTTGCGCTGAAGATCCATCAAAGAGATTTTTTCCTTCCAGCGGAAGAATCAAATATTACGACAAACCAGATGATGTAAGAATAGATGATGGAGTAGCTAGCGGTTCAGAAATCAGCATGTTCTACGACTCAATGATTGCAAAAATTATAACCTATGGAAAAGATAGAATAGAAGCAATCAGCAGAATGCAAAAAGCATTGTCTGAATGTTATATAGAAGGAGTAACAAATAATATAGAATTTCTAGAATCCATTTTCCATCATCCAAACTTTATTGCAGCAAAACTCCACACAAGATTCATTCCAGACCATTATCCTAGTGGGTTTCAAGGCGATTTTATCACAGAGGAATATATTAAAATATTTATTTTTGCTGCACTGTATGTTCACTTAGAAAATGAGGGAAAGTATTACAGTAAGTCAACAGACGAAGCATTCATAGTGAAAATAGATGACAATGAGTACTCCGTAAATGCAAAGTATCAAGATAACACATTAACAACAGTATATAACCACAATAAATACTCCGTGGTGGGTAAGTGGAAATCAAGTTACAGATTACTATATATCACAATTAATGATGATACCAATATAGCACTTAAAATAGAAAGGCAAGGTAGCAAATACTTTATAAGACACGCAGGTATGAAAGCTAAATGTTGTGTATTGAAACCTCATGTAGCTGAACTAAGCAAATTAATGCTAAACAACAAAACAGAAGGGATTTCAGTAGACGCTGTAAAATCTCCAATATCCGGTTTATTGGTTAAATTACACGTCAATGCTGGAGATCAGGTAGAGGTAGGACAACCTCTCTTTGTTGTGGAGGCAATGAAAATGGAAAATATAATATGTGCTGAATCAGAAATGGTGATAAAAAATATCCCTGTTAAAGAAGGAAAAAATATACATGCTGGTGATTTGGTATTAGATCTGATTTCTTAAATAACGCAAGCAGTATAAACCTGATCCAAATAAGATAAATGAAAACATTTGATGGGCTATAGCAATAGCCATTGGTATATGCAGCAACAAAGTGACTATTCCTAGAATTACCTGAATGATGACGGAGAATAGCATAACATATAATGGTTTTATACTGGCATTTTTTATTGTGAGTATTGCTGTCAGAACTAATATCAGCAATGCCAATGCCCGGTGTATGAATTGCACTGTTACTCTATTTTCAAAGATATTTAGCCAAGCAGGCTGTAAGTAAAATAAATCTTCCGGAACAATTTGTCCATCCATTAGTGGAAAGGTATTATAAATTAAACCAGCATTTAGCCCTGCAACAAATGCACCGAAGATTATTTGTACTGTCACTAGGATTAAAATTATCCATATGTAACATGTAATGTTGCTATTAATTTTAATTATCTGTTTTGGTTTGATTTGGTAATCAAAAAATTGATATGACAATAATGCAAAGATAACCAACGCAAGCAGTAAGTGAAGTGCGAGCTTATAGTGACTAACATGAGGATTAGATACCAAACCGCTTTTAACCATATACCAACCGGCAAAAGCTTGTAAAATTCCAAATAATAGTGCTGTAGATAACCTTATTACTGCATTTTTAGGTATTCTTTTTTTTAGTGTAAAGTATATAAATGGTAAGATAAAAACTAAACCTGTCAGCCTTGCAATTAACCTGTGCACATATTCTATTAAGTATATGGTGCGAAACTCTTCCATACTCATACCATAATTAAATGCTTTATATTCAGGTGTAGCTTCATATTTTGATTTTTCTTTTAGCCAGTCTTGTTCACTCAGCGGTGGCAATGTTCCGGTAATTGGTTTCCATTCCGTGATTGACAATCCTGCTTTTGAAAGTCTGGTAAATCCACCAATTCCCACCATGCAAATCACCATGAGAGAGCAGAGAAAAAGCCAAATAGCTACAGGTTTTGCTTCCATAATCCATGCTGAGTTTTATTCCATTGCTGAGGGTGAATAACAAATTCCCACAAAGCGAGAAAAGCTGCAACGCTATGTAGTAGACTATAGACGGGAAAAAATATTGATACTATATAAAAATAAAAAGGCATTTTTTGTTGTCTGATAGCTATTATCAAAAAAATCAAGTTAATACCGTATACTATTATAAAATAATATAAGAATAATTCATTCAAAATTTGAGTCAGCACCAATGAAAGTAACAAAAAAGGAGTCGTGAAAAATATAAAAGCTGAGGAACCAACAAAAAGGTTTAATAGCAAAACTCCCTTAAGCCCAGTGTGCTTAAAAAGTAATTTTATATTTTTTAAATGAACGATATAAGTTTGCATATAACCTTTAATCCAGCGTGCTCTTTGTTTGATCCAAGCAAACACAGTAGTTGGTGATTCTTCCAATGTTTCTGAATCAATAATCCTGGTTTTATATCCCATTTGCGCAAGTCTCAAACCAAGGTCAGCGTCTTCAGTGACATTGTAAGCATCCCAAAAAAGCACTTTCTTTAAAATTTCCACTGAAAAATGGTTACTGCTACCACCCAAAGGTATTGGCATGTTCATTTTTTGAAATCCAGGCAAAAAATATTGAAACCAGTTCATATACTCAAGAGAAAAGAATTTTGTAAGAAAATTGCAACCAAAGTTATAGTAATTTAATTTCGCCTGTACACAAGCCAACTTTTCGTCGCCCTTATTAAATTCAATTAGTGCTTTTTTTAACTGCAACGGATCTGGCTTGTCATCTGCATCATATATTACCACATACTTTCCTCTAGCAAAGCTCATAGCATAATTGCATGACTTAGCTTTTGTTCTAGGCAGAGAATGAGGCACTTTTATTACTTCAAAATACTGTGGTAAAGTGCATTTTTCTATAGCTGCCAACATTTCTTGATCATCGCTCTCTATCACAAGCTTTACATCTAATTTTGATTTTGGATAATCCAAACTTTCAATGCTCTTAATCAATTGCTTTATAACCGCATTCTCTTTAAAAGCAGGCAATAAAATAGTATATATAGGTTCATTCATCTTATCATAATCTGCTTTTTGGTTAGAAATTTTACGCAAGCCAAAAATTTTAGTTACAAATTTGAATAAAGAACTAGAACATCCGATTATAAATATCAACACCAAAGCAAAATATGCATATTTTTTTGTCAGTGTTAAAGTCGAAATCATAACAAAGAAAGAGGAAAAAAAGATTGAACTGAGCCTAATGTTTTTAGCTGAAAAATTAGGATTCTTATAATATAAGTAGTTACTTGCGAATTCTGAAATACCAAAGTGTGAGTTAAGAAGATTTAAAATCTGTTTGCTATCTACTTTTATCAATACATATTCAATACCGTAATGAGATTCGACCCAAAGGTTGATATCTTGGCTTATGTCTTCAACCATAAAAAAAGTAGTATCATTTAATTTTTGCCAAGGAATTATATTAAACCTATAGTAGAAAAGTTTCTCTTGTTCTTTGCATAAACTAGAATCAAATTTAATTTTTTCTACATTATCAGTTTGAAGTACAGGCATTAAACTTAATGCAACTTTTTGCTCAAGTCACGTGAAAACGAAGATATAACCTCACTACTACGCTTATCATCTTTACGTTCATGCATTATTTTTTTTACAGCATCAGCAGCTATACTCGCTGTGTTAGCTTGTAAATCCCCAAGAGCTTTTTCAACTTGGTCAGTAACTTTCTTCAAATTAGAATGGGAATTTTCATCTAACGTTTGATCGAGTTGCTGTCTATTATGCTTAATAATACTATTAGCCTTATCAAGTGCTTCATTCATCATTTTGTTAACTTCTGCATCTAATCTTTTGTATTTTTCAGAAGATTTTTTGTAATACTCCAACATATCTTTTCTGAATTTTTCAGTTTCTTCACTTGAAAACTTGCTTTTGTTACGTTTATTGTTAAGCGCGTTTTTTATTACCTTCCTTAACAATTTATATGAGAGGATAAAACCTACTAAAAAAGCAAGGCTTATAACTAGTAATGTAGACATAAAAACCCTAAAATTCTTTTGACACCAAGTCAGCAACAAATTCCTCTTCAATCTCAGAATTAGTTAACTTAGTATAGTAAATCAAAGCAATACTAGTAGCCATTTGTTTTAATTCACTAATATACTTAGATTTAAATTGTACTACCTTTTCTTCAACAAGTTTAATCATCTTCTTGTCTTCCTCTTCCAATATATCCTTAACATTCGCTCTCATTTCTTCTACTTGAGCAAATGCATCATCTATGATTTTTTTTGCCCGTACTCTAGCTTGATTTAAAGCTGCATTATACTTGGCAATTTGCTCTTCTGTAAGTCTTAAAAGGTGAATAGAACTATTAAATGAATCTAACACTTCTTTACTTCTAGTGCTTATTATTTCATCTAACTTCGGTAAAAACAAACAACTGACTACAAAAAAAAGTGAAGAGAAAAAAATTAAAAACCAAAAAATTTGAGAAGAGAAAGTTGAAACATCAAGCTGTGGCATCTGTTAAGCAGCAAATATTAATAACATTGCAAGTACAAACGCCAGCAACCCCATGATTTCAACCATGGCAGCACCAATATAAACGTAACTTTTCATTTTACCTTCTGACTCAGGATTTCTCGCAATCCCATTTAACATAGCAGAGAAGATATTAGCTATACCTAAACCAGCACCGAGCATTCCAAATACAGCCAAACCAATTGCTATAAATTTTAAAGCCACTAAATCCATATATTACCTTTAACTATTTCTTTATAATATAATTGTAAAATATTCTGCAAGGAAGTCAATTACTTTACTGCATCTGACAAATATACACATGTTAATATAGTAAATATATAAGCTTGCAAAACTGCAACAAATACTTCAAATCCTATTAGTGCAATTATAAACAAAAAAGGTGCAGGTGTAAAAAATATGTTCATATTTATGACGAATCCTGCTATCACTTTGATGATTGTATGACCCGCAATCATATTTGCTGCAAGCCTTATTGATAAACTAATCGGTCTTACTAAATAAGCAAATAATTTAATAATGATGATTATAGGTGCAAGCCACGAAGGAGTTCCTTTTGGTAGCAATATGCGTAAAAATTCTACTCCTCTTTCTTTAAACCCAACAATCGTTATATAAGTAAAAACCACCATTGATAAAGCGAAGGTAACTATCACATGACTTGTAACTGTGAAACTATAAGGAAGAACACCAACTAAATTACACGATAAAATGAAAATAAATACTGTAAATATCAAAGGAATGTGCTCCAAACCTTTGCTTCCAGTGTTACTTTCTATTATTGAAACAACAAAATCATATACATATTCAACTGCAGCTTGCAAATATCCTGGTATTACTGCACCTTTTCTTATTCCAAGGAGCAAAAACAGTACCATTAATATCACCGAGATCATCATAAAAAGAGATGAGTTGGTAAAGTTTATGTCATACCCAAATAATTTTGGTAGTTCTATTATTGTATATACTTTAAATTGTTCTAGCGGATTTAACGCCATTTTGACCCTGTATACTTAAACTGCAGCAGTAAATAAAGTATAAATTTTATAAAATAAAGTCAAGAATTAAGATAAGGAGCTCTGTATTATTATAGCATTAATATATTAACAAAATATACAATTAAAATGCAAATTATAGTCAGCTACCAATCTTATTCTAAATTCTTGACTTAACATCTTATTTTAACTATAATTTAATTTTAATATGAGGCAATTATGAACGAAATAGATTTTACTAATCCACCTTTAAATTTAGAACAGGAATGTGGTAACGGGTACATCAAGTTTACAGATTATTCTTCTAACTCAGACACTGGTCTTTTCCACATGGCAGGTGAAATGCTAAATGAAAGCCATGATGTTATAGGAAATTTCACTGGTGATGCTTACATTTATAATTTCCATATAGATGATCACAATATGAACATTCAACTCTGCATGGAAATGGACTGCAAAGGTGATATAAAGAAAATTCTTTCTTTGTAGAAAAAGTAGGCTTCTCCTTCGTTTTTTACAATTAGAGAAGCTACTCACTACAACAAGCTTTAAAATCATTATATTTTACATTACAATAACTTTTTTATTTTCTGTTAAATAAATGAAGTTCACATTATCTTGGTTATTAGAGTACTTAGAAACCAATGCTAGTTTAGAGGAAATTACTGATAAATTAACTCACATAGGGTTGGAAGTAGAGAATGTGATCGACAATTCCAGATTGGCCGGGTTTGTTGTTGCAGAAGTATTAGAAGTCGCACCTCATCCAAATGCTGATAAATTAAAATTATGTAGAGTAAATGATGGAAGTAAAGTTCTGCAGATAGTCTGCGGAGCAAAAAATGTTAAAGAAGGCATGAAGACTGTACTTGCATCTCTTGGTAGCACATTGCCAGAAAGCAACTTTACAATTAAGCCTACAAAAATAAGAGGAGTGCTAAGTGAAGGGATGCTCTGCTCTGCCTCTGAGCTTTCGCTGACTCAAGATGAAAGTGAAGGAATAATCGAGCTTTCTGATGATTATAAAACAGGAGATAAATTTTTCAATTGCGATCCTGTAATTGACATAAACATCACTCCAAACCGTGGAGATTGCTTAGGTGTTTATGGAATAGCACGTGATCTAGCAGCAACTGGAATTGGAACGTTAAAGACTTTAATCATTCCACAACTTACCGCTTCTATGAACTCACTAATAAACGTCAAAGTCATCGATGGGGAGAGTTTTATTAGTGGAGTATATATCACTAATGTAAAAAATAAAGAGAGTCCAAAATGGCTAAAAGATAAATTGGAATCGATAGGAATGCGCTCCATTTCTGCAATAGTTGATATTACTAATTACATTATGATATCTTTCGGGCGCCCGATGCACGCGTATGATGCAAAAAAAATAGAAGGAGAGCTCATAGTACGCAAAGCAAATGACGAAGAAAAATTTATTGGTTTAAATGATAAAGAGTACTTATTAAACAAAGACATAAGCGTTATTTCTGATGATAAAAATGTTCATGGAATTGCTGGAATTATGGGCAGCAAGTATAGCGAATGTACACTTAAAACTACTGATATCTTTTTAGAGTCTGCTTGGTTTGACCCCATCTCCATCACTAAATCTTCAAGGCAGCTAGGCATCTCCACAGACTCAAGTTACAGATTTGCACGTTCAATTGACCCTGAATTTACCCTTGATGGACTCAATCTTGCAGCCAAAATGATTTTGGATTTATGTGGCGGAGAAGTGTCAAGCATAGTGTCTGCTGGCAATTTGAATAAGGCTGATACCAAGATAAATTTTGATTATCAAGATGCAAACAAACTTGGAAGTGTATCTGCATCACCTAATGAGCTATTCGATATTTTAACAAAGCTAGGGTTTAGTATCGATAAAAAAACCGAAGGTAATTGGAATATACAAGTACCAAGCTGGAGACCAGACATAAAAATACCTGCTGACCTAGTTGAAGAGGCAGTAAGAATATACGGCTATGATAAAATAAAGGAAGAGCAACTAGCAGAAGACGTTACAGTAGAAGAAGAGACACAAGATGATTTGCGCATTTTAATGACAAGCAGAGGATTTCATGAAGTGATAACTTGGTCTTTTATGAGTGAATCAATAGCTGAAAAGTTTGGTTACTTGAATAAGTTATTCATTATCGACAATCCATTTAATAATAACTTCAATATAATGAGGCCAAGTGTCATACCAAATTTGTTGCAAGTCACTGCAGATAATATTGCTCACGGGATATCTGATCTCGCAATTTTTGAAATTGGACCAATTTATAATGGTGAGGCTCAGTCTAAGTACGTTTTAAGTGGAATTAGATCAGGAAATAATTCGCCGAAAAACCACTATAACACTGATAGAAAAATAGATATTTTTGACGCAAAGGCTGACCTCATAACAGCTTTGGAACTTTTTAATGTCAATTGTGATAATTTAGCAATAGAGAGAGCAGAAAAAGAATATTATCACCCAGGAAAATCAGGCTCCTTATCTTTTAGAAGTAAAATAGTTGGTTATTTTGGAGAATTGCATCCGAGTATATTGGATTTTTTTAACATCAAACAAAAAATTGTAGGCTTTGAGTTGATATTAGAAAATATCGAAAATTTACCTATAAGTAGAAAAAAATTTATCGATTATAAATATCAAAGTGTAAAACGCGACTTTGCATTTATTGTAAATAAAGATGTAGCAGCAGGCAGTATAATCAATATGGTGAAAAAAAGCTCAGAGCTCATCACAGAAGTTTTGATATTTGATGTATATCATGGAAACAATATAGAATCGAATAAGATGTCTATAGCATTTTCAGTTACTTTCTGCTCTCCAACTCACACTTTAACTGAAGAGGAAATCCAAAAAGAATCAAATATGATAGTCAACTTAGTGTGTGAAAATACTGAAGGAACTTTGAGAGCTCATCATTAAGCCGTAATCGCCGTTTCCTGATTTTGCTGTGTCACGTTTACTTCATCCAATTTATTTCCTATCTTGAATTCAATATCCTTGAAAAACCTATCCCACATTCCATGCAAATGCTCTTCTACTTTAGGCCATACATCATTTTTAAATGTCGTTCCATCATCAGAAAATAAATTACCCAAAAAAACTCCTACTTCCTCATAACTTGATTGAAAATGTTGAAGAAATGTTTCTACTTCCTTATGAGTATCATGTGCCACACTCAACGCTTTTCCTTCTGTGCTCTTATCCCCACGCATTGCAACGGCAAGACCTGTTTGAATATATCCCAAGCCTGTCCTAATAGCTTTTATAGGCTGCAGCCATGAACTCTTATCACTTTTTGGTACATTATTTACTATATTTTCCACCAACCTATTTATTAAAGGAGACAATAAATCTTGACAAAAATGTTTGATATTGTCTTTTGTCTTAATCACAGGACTTTTTATGCACTTTTCTGCCAAATAGTACTCAAGTTCTGCTCTCTCTAGTAACTTCTTAATTGCTTCTTCGTTAAAAGTTTCATGCTCGAACGCCTTCAGTAAATCATCTTCTATTATTGCAAATTTTATTTTTTCACGAGATTCTAGTTCTTCTCTATAATCATTTATTGTTTTTTCATTTATCAATAATCCTTTTTCTTCCAATTTCAACTGTTCTAATGTTTTTAGAATTTCTTTGTTATTTTCTAAGTGCTTCTGTACTAGCTTTGTATTTGGATGCTTTTCTCCTCTTCTCTCTTGCTCATCTTTTAAGTACTTATTTAAATCCTTACTCCCTTCTATTATTTTTCTCAATAGCATAGGTTTTTCAGGTCTTTTTAAGTATTTTTCAATTCTCACTCGATGTGAATTAATCTTTTCTACTAGATCTGGTGCCTCCCTTTCTAATAACTTACATGAATTCTCTATACCCTTTGCTTGACCTCTAAATAAATTTAGCATTTTACATTTCGTTATTTCTAAATACACCTTTTCTACAAAATCATTCACTTCATCTAAAGCTTCTTCACTTAAAGAAGCTTTTATCTTGTTTTCTAAATTTACAAACTGCTCCTCTATCAGGCTTAATATACCTAATCGGCTTAACTTATCTTTGGCTTTTCTCATTACTGATTTTACTAGCCTTTGCTTAACCTCTTGATTATCATACTCGAACTTAAAAAGACCTTCTAATCTTCTTTTTAAATTATCCTCCGCTAAGCTATTCTTTTTTATAATCTCGTATATTCCTTTCAATTTTGCATGTATCCTAATATATCTTTCCTGTCCTTCTTTTTTTAAACACTCAATCTCTCTTTTAGTGTTATCTAGAGCTTTCTTCGTTTCTTGAGGATATATATCCTTATAAACATCAATGATTGTACTCTTAGCTATTTTCCCTTCTTCTTTAAGTCGTTCCCACTCTGCTTTAAATACAGGAAGTGCATCATCACTTATATCTCTTGTTATCCCACCTACTTTTCCCAATGCTTCTAATCGATCATCTTCATCAGCTAAATCAAGTGCCTCTTTATTTTTCAGTTTTTTTATATCTCCTATTATCATCTCTTTCTCATTTGGTAATTCCTTACCTTGACTTTCTAATTTCTGTTTCACTAAAGTATTTTTTAGCTCATCCTCCAGTGAAAAATCTTCTCCCCGTCTATTTTGCTGAAACTTAATTGCTTGTATGAAGGCAACTTGATAAGCATTTTCTATCAAATGAGTTGTCAATTGATGGCCTATACTATCTACAACTTTCAGCCTGAATTCGTTCAACAATTCCTTCAGTTTATCATGTGTAATATCTTTCTTTTCTAGCTTCATCAGCTCTTCCATAGTTCTTGCGCATTCTTGAATCGAAGTTGCAAGCACACTCTTGATTTTATTACGCAAGGGCTTAAGACCATTTTTTAAATTGATGTTAGTTGACAATTTCAGTACGATATTGCGCTCTGAATCCCGCGTTACACTAAACCACTGATTATTTTCATTATCGCATAAATCTCTAAGTAATTGTTTAAATTGCGGTGGAAACTTTATTTCCATATCATATGCAATGCTTGACTCAGAAACCTCCATTTCATGAAAAGATACCTCTATATTTTGGTGCTTATTAGAATACTGCCCCATAGTTATTTTAAGAGCAGTAACTAAAGAGTGAGATAAATCTCTATTTAAAAGATAAAAAGTAGCCAAAGCAACTGTTGCAGGAATAACTAAGGCTGTTAGCACAGTCACATTAACAAAAATTGCCATTGCAGCAAGAGCGCCATATGCCAATCTTTTTGGCACACCTGTTTCACTCTTTTTTGTCTTATCTTCACCTACATCAGCTTGTGTCTTGCTGTCTGCTTTAAATCTACTATATATGACTAACCCCATTGCAGTAAAAACAATATAAGGAAGTACTAAAACTGATAGAGCTAAATTTAACACTTTCTTTTCTGGGCAAGCTCTATTTATTTCCCTAAATATTTCTCTTGATATATTATACCAGGAAGTAAAAAAGTCAGAGTTGTAATCTTTATAATGAAATATACTGAGTGGAATATCAAAAGTAGCAGCCTTGCTATCAAAGAATTCTTCCACTTCCTCTAAATCAGAAATAAATTCTCTCTCTTCTGAAGTAACAACACCTAAATCATTCCCTTCTTCTACATTAGAAACATCTTCCATAGCATCAAAAAACTCTTCTTCCTCTTCCAAAGCAACATTGGAAATAGATTGTACTTTATCTAAATCATCATTATTGTTATTTAAATCAACAATTTCTTTACAATCATCTGCAACAATCTGATTCATACTACAAACCTACCTAAAGCAGTCTCAGTATATCATAAATATTACTAACTTTGCAACTTTATTAACTTAATACCAACTATCAAATCTTGATATTCTTTAGAATAGAAATCGGCCTCGATCTCTTTATTAGTATCCAAAGATAAGGCAAGGGTCTGTTCTTTTATATATTTATTCCATGTAGTTATTGCTTCCTTAATTTTCTCATCTTCTGCTTTAATTATTACTCTGATTCTATCTGATATATGGAAATCAGCTTGTTTTCTAGTTTCTTGAATAAGCCTCACAACATCTCTCGCGAGTCCTTCTAGAATTAGTTCATCATTGAGCTCAGTACTCAGAACAACAATCCCTTTATTGTTATCAAATACAGAAGAATATTCACTATTTGCTTTTAATAATAGTTCATACTCACCTTTTTCTATAGTATAGCTCTCTGTTTCATCTCCCAGAAATATTTGCTCATTCTCAATTTGTCTCCACTTTTCTTCTTTGACATATTGAACTAGTTTCTTGATTTTATCTGCAACCTTCTTACCAAGTAGCGGAAAATTTAGTTTTAGCTCTAGTGACGCAACTTCTTTCAACTCACTTACTATTTCTAGTTCTTTTACATTCACCTCATCTCTTATTATCTCTTGATATTCATTTTTAAGGAAATCGCAGGAAGACCTATGATAAATGGTCATACTGCCAAGTGGCTGCCTGATGCGCATGTTAAACGTATTTCTGATGGATAATGCAGAGTTACATATCTCTCTTACCAAATCCATCTTGGCAATGAGTTCACTGTCATATCTATCTGATTGTGGAAAATCAGCCAAATGAACAGATGTTTCTTTGTACTCAAGCCCTTGCCATATAGTCTCTGTTATGAGTGGCAACAAAGGAGCTGCAGCCCGTAGTATGTAATAAAAAACTGTGTATAGAACATTATAAGCATCAGTTTTGTCTTGATCTAAATCATTTTTCCAAAAACGCTCACGACTACGACGAATATACCAATTATTTAACACTTCAAAGAAATTCATCAGGGTTTTACAAGCCTCTTGGGAATTATAGTTGTTCATAGAAGCTTGTATACTTTCCACAGCTTCAAAACATTTGGAAATCATGTAGCGATCAATGGTACTCTGATAATCTTTACAAACCTCAGCTCTAATTCCATCTGCATTTGCATACATGGTAAAAAAGTGATAACTATTCCAAATAGGTTTTATTACGTCCTTCAGAATATCTCGTATCGATTTTCCTTCTTTGTCGAGTAGTAAATTACCACCGCAAACAATGGAACCAGATAGCATAAGAAAACGCAGCGCATCAGAACCACATTTGTCAAAAACCTCCATTGGATCTGCATAATTATTTAAACGCTTGGATAATTTCTGACCTTTCACATCAAGAACCACACCGTGGCATATGCAATTCTTAAATGGCTCACTATCAAATAAAGCAGTGGAAAGCACAAAAAGCGTATAGAACCATCCTCTTGTTTGTGCTATATATTCAGTGATAAAATCCGCAGGGAAATTTTTCTCGAACCATTCTTTATTTTCAAACGGATAGTGAACTTGCGCGAACGGCATCGAGCCAGACTCAAACCAACAATCAAACACATCAGGCACACGACGCATAACTGATTTTCCTGTTGGATCATCAGGATTTGGTCTTATCAAAGTATCGATAAATGGTCTGTGCAAGTCATCTATTTTAACATTAAAATCTCGCTCTAGTTCTGCTATCGAACCATATACATCCACTCTTGGATATTTTGCATCATCTGATTTCCACACAGGAATTGGCGTACCCCAAAATCGATTGCGTGAAATAGACCAGTCATGCGCTCCTTCAAGCCATTTTCCAAATTGACCATCTCTTATATGATTTGGCATCCAATTAACTCTCTTATTTAGCTCTGTCATTCTTCCCTTAAACTTTGTCACAGCAACGTACCAAGAAGGCATAGTGCGATAGATCAAGGGAGTATCAGTTCTCCAGCAGTGAGGATAATTATGAATATGTTGCTCAGTCTTAAACCAACTCCCCTGCTCTTTTAATTTTTTTATTACTGTATCATTGGCATCAAAAACATGAACTCCTGTTAAATCTGAAACTTCTGCAGTAAATTTCCCACCGTTATCAATTGGACAAACAGCTCGAATATCATGGCTTTGGCAAAGGTAAAAATCTTCTTCACCAAATCCAGGAGCAGTGTGCACGACACCAGTGCCGTCTTCTGCTGTAACATAATCAGCACTGAAAACACGGAACGCATTTTTTGTATCTTTAAAGTAATCAAACAGTGGTTTATAGGAAAGACCTGCAAGATCACTCGCTTTAAGTTTTGTATTACAGTTTTCATATTGAATATTGCTTTGTTCACAGTGGCCGACAAATTTCTCTAAATAACTTTCAGCAAAGATGCAGACTTCACCATTTACTAACATTGCACAATACTCAATATCTTTTCCTATTGCCAGTGCAAGGTTACTCGGCAATGTCCAAGGCGTTGTAGTCCAAGCAAGTAATCTACATTTTTGTTTAAATTGCTTTGGATTTTCTAAAAGTTCAAAAGCAACAGTTACAGCTTTGCTAATTTTTTCTCTATATGCATTATCAAGCCTTGTTTCAAAATTAGAGAGTGGAGTTTCGCACGCCCAGCTATAGGGAACAACGCGTATTGATTCATACACCAGACCTTTATCATAAAGCTGCTTAAATGCCCACATGACCGACTCCATGAATGACTTATCCATAGTCTTATAGTCATTATGAAAATCTACCCATCTTGCTTGTCTATTTACATACTTCTCCCATTCTGATGAAAATTTCATTACAGAAGTACGGCAATGATTATTGAATTTTTCAATGCCAAACTTCTCTATCTCAGTTCTACCAGATATTCCAAGTTCCTTTTCTGCACCCATCTCAGCTGGTAAGCCATGGCAATCCCAACCAAATCTACGTTCAACCCTTTTTTGCAGCATAGTTTGATATCTTGCAAATGCATCTTTTATAAAACCAGTAAGCAAGTGTCCGTAATGCGGAAGTCCATTTGCAAACGGAGGCCCATCATAAAATACAAAACAATGACCCTTGGAACGTTTCTCGACTGACTGCTCAAAAATTTTATTTTCCTGCCAAAATTTTATGATTTCCTTTTCTAGCAATGAAAAATCAGGACTGCTGCTTGTATCAGGATAATACTTCATATTCATTTTAACTGGATAAAATCAAAGAATATAGAGCTTTCTGGAAAATTACAAATTCAAAAACTCTGTTTCTATAAACATAGATAGGTATTGACATTATTATACAGCATATTAATAAATCAGACTTATTTACTTAAGTTAAAGATGAATAAAGACAATAGAAGTTGGCCTTATCAGAAATTTCATGATGCTAACAAAAATAATAGTAAAAGCAGCTTTGTTTGGGAATCAGTTTCCTATGAATATAATAATTCTGGAAAGATTAAAAAGGTACACTATCAGTGGGAAAAGAAAAAAATCCCGCAAATCTATTATATCAAGTCTCATATGATTGCGTAACAGAGAGTTGTAGTCCCTTAAGGATTAAATCTAGATAGCTTATAAACTTATAAAAACACACAAAGTGCTTCTACATGAGACCATGGGAACACTTTTCTCTAATTAGGCAGCGCATCCCAACAAACTATTTTGCCTAGCTTCCAATATCCTTACATTTACTATTTTATTTTTGTATTTGTCGTCAGGATCATCAACGCATACTGATTGGATGTATGGGCTTTTACCAATAATTTGATTTTGGTGTTTACCTTTTTTATCACTGAATAGAACAGGAATAGTTTTTCCTATCATACTCTGATTAAATTCAAGTTGTTGCTTGCTAATTAATTCCTGTAAACGAAGAAGACGCTCTGTTTTAACCTCTTCTGGTACTTGATCTTTTCTTTCCGCCCCTGGCGTTCCTGGCCTTGGGCTATATTTAAAACTATAAGCCTGAGCGTACTTTACTTTTTCTACTAACTTCATAGTTTCCTCAAAATCTTTTTCAGTTTCTCCAGGAAAACCAACAATAAAATCAGAAGAAAATTCGATTTCAGGTTTCAATTTGCGCAATCTGTCTATTATTCCCAAATATTCCTCTGCCGTGTGTTTTCTATTCATTGCATGCAATATTTTATTCGAACCTGACTGCACAGGTAGGTGAACAAACGGCATGAGTTTTGATTCCTCCGCATGTACCAAGTAGAGAGATTCGTGCATATCTCTTGGATGAGAAGTTGTGTAGCGGATTCTTTCTAGCTTTTCAATTTTAGCAATGTGACTAATTAATTTTCCTAAATCCCACACCTCTCCTTCGCACTCTCCATGATAAGCATTAACATTTTGACCGAGCAAATTGATTTCCCTTGCCCCATTTGCAACTAACTTCAATGTTTCACGGAATATTTCATTTACTGGTCGTGAATACTCAGCCCCGCGTGTATATGGTACCACACAAAACGTACAAAATTTATCACAACCTTCTTGTATGGCAAGAAACGCAGAAGACCCCTGGCTATTGCCATAGCATTCATCTGGCAATTTATCAAACTTCGCAACTTCTGGAAAATCAGTATTTATTACATGACCTTTACTTCTGCTTGCTTTGACTATCAGCTCCGGTAAAACAGCGATACTCTGCGGACCAACAACAATATCAACAAAAGGAGCCCTTCTGAACACTTCTTCTCCCTCTGCTTGCGCTACACATCCAGCCACCACTATGGTCATTTCCTTATTTTTTTGTGATGAATGGATTCTTCCAAGCTCTGAGTAAAGCTTTTCTGCTGCCTTTTCTCTAATATGACAAGTATTTAATATCACCAAATCAGCTTGTTCTGCATCACTAACAACGTTGAACCCTAAAGGCTTAACTATATTCTCCATTAAAATGGAGTCATAAACGTTCATCTGACAGCCGTAAGTTTTAATATATAGGCCTTTCATATTTAAAATTCTTCACACAAATTCTAGCAAATTATACGAAAAACTGAATTCTAGTACAACAGCCAATAAAGATTGCTTGACAAACCTTCTCGCTTTCCTTACTCTGACAGTAGGGGTATTTTAAGAGCTCAAAAATCTATCTCAGTCTGCAGACTTTTCAGTCAATTTTTCAAAAAAAAACGTAGTGTATCTTCTTCAGCACGTGTTCAAATTCTGTTGTATATGCGCTGCATTTTCTTTCTAATTTTTCAGGAGGATTTTATGTCCAGAATTCCAGATACTTAACCTTTATTCTTAAGCTAAAAACCGATTGGTACCTATGGTTTTTATAAAGAAAGTGCAAAAAATACTTTAAAGAATATGAAATAAAGGTAGAAAAGGTTTGAGTAACCAAAAACTGTTTCCAGGCATAAATTTGTTATGTATACCAAAAAGTAATTACACTAATATAATATTCACACTTATATGCTAATATAGATATAATACTAATTAAAGAGCATGTTATGCAAGAAGAAGTATCAGATTTTACAGATGCTCTTTGTCAAAATAAATGTGATTCCTTTCGAGTGACACTCTCCTATATCTTTCTTTGGGTTATACAGAAGTCTAACACAATTATAGAACAAGCGTAAAAGTTCTGGTAAAGTAGTTTTATTTACAAAAAATATGCTACTTGATATTGAAAAACGCAGCATAACAAATGCACTGTGGAAGTTACAAGAAGCAGATCAAAGGGAGATTTTTACTCTTATACAGAGATTTGAGTTGCCAGAAATATTAGCAAGAATATTAGTTGCTCGTGGTGTTAACATAGAAAATGCACATGACTTCTTACACCCACTAATCAGATCGCTATTACCAGATCCCTTTCACCTCCTTGATATGGATAAAGCTGTTTCTCACATAATAAAAGCAATAAACAATAATGAGAATATTGCAATATTTGGTGATTACGATGTTGATGGTGCAACGTCATCAGCATTGATTAATAGGTACCTAAGAGCGATTGGAACACGCTCTATAATCTATATTCCAGATCGTGTTGATGAGGGCTATGGATTGAACACAGATGCTTTATTACAACTTAAAAAGAATGGTATTGATTTATGTATTTCTGTTGATTGCGGTACGCTTGCATATCAACCAATAGAAGATGCAAAAGTCTTTGGACTTGATATTATAGTTGTCGACCATCACCTTGGAACAGAAAAATTACCAAGTGCTGTAGCAGTTGTTAATCCCAACCGCCTTGATGAGAGCTCTCCTTATAATAACTTAGCAGCAGTTGGAGTGTCATTTCTGCTAATTGTTGCTCTTAACAGAATCCTACGTGAGCAAGGATTTTTTACCAACAAAAAAGAACCAGATTTATTTGATCTACTGGATTTGGTTGCTCTTGGAACTGTTTGCGATGTTATGCAGATTACAGGCCTAAATAGGGCTTTTGTTTTACAAGGATTAAAAGTTATGTCAGCAAGAAAAAATGTTGGCTTACGTGTTTTGTTTGACGCTTTGGGAATCCTTGAAAAACCAAGTGTTTCACGATTAGGGTTTAGTATTGGGCCATGTATAAATGCCGGAGGAAGAATTGGAGAAGCATCGCTCGGTGCAAGGTTGCTTTCCACTGATGATGAAGAAAATGCGCATTCAATCTCGCTAAAACTAATAGGTTTGAATAATGCAAGAAAAATGCTAGAAAATGAGGCTATTTTGGAAGCTATAACACAAGCGGAAAATTTTGCCCACTTAGGTGTAAATTTTATAATGGTAAGTGGTAATTGGCACCAGGGAATAATTGGTATCATTGCATCAAGACTAAAAGAGCAGTTTCACTTACCAACGATAGTGATATCTTTAAACAATGGAATAGGAAAAGCAAGCTGCAGGTCAATTTCTGGAATAGATATTGGCGCTGCGGTTCTTTCTGCAAAATTTACCAACCTAATCATTGAAGGTGGTGGTCACAGTATGGCAGCAGGATTTTCGATTAAGGAAGATAAAATAAGTGATCTACATGATTTCTTTACTGAAAGATTTGCAAACTCTACAAATGACAAAATCATAAAAGCTGATGGTATAGTAACAGCTAAAGCAATAAACTTATCCCTGTGGAATCAATTGCAACGCTTAGAGCCATTTGGTGTTGGCAATCCTGAACCAAGATTTATCATCCAAGGAGCAAAGATAAGAAAGCCGGAAGTTATAGGAGTTGATCATATAAAATGTTTTATTGCTGATGATAATGTTATGGTAAAAGCTATTGCGTTTCGCTCTGCAAATACTGAGCTTGGCTCTGCTATCATGCAGGGAAATGTTAAATCAATTTTAGGTAAAATCTCTATGAATTATTGGAATGGAAATGAATTTGTGCAGTTTTTAATAGAGGATGTATTGACCATTAGTTGATTTACTATTTTACAATAATTACCTGTCAATCTCACCAAAGACTATATCGAGTGAACCGATAATTGCTGCAATGTCAGCAAGCATGTGTCCTTTTGCCATGAAATCTAAGGCCTGTAAATGCGCAAAGCCAGGTGCTCTTATTCGACATCTATAAGGTCTATTGGTACCATCTGAAACTATATATACTCCAAACTCACCTTTTGGCGCTTCAACAGCCACATATGCCTCACCTTCTGGCACATGATATCCTTCTGAATAAAGCTTAAAATGATGAATCATAGCCTCCATAGATTCTTTCATTTCTGCTCTTGGCGGTGGAGAAATTTTTCTATCTTCAGTTTTTATTGACCCTTCAGGCATCTTCTCTATGCATTGCTTCACCAAGCTGATAGATTGTCTGATCTCCGCCATTCTAACTAAATAACGGTCATAACAGTCACCATTTTGACCGATAGGTATATCAAAATCTAGCTGATCATATATCTCATATGGTTGGCTTTTCCGCAAATCCCAAGCAAGACCAGCAGCACGGAGCATTGGTCCACTAAAGCCCCAATCAAGCGCCTGTTTTATTGATATTTCACTAATTCCTACAGTGCGTTGCTTCCATATCCTATTTTCCGTTAAAAGTTCATCAACATCATCTATATACTTTGGAAATTGCTCTATAAATTTTGCAATATCTTCAATCAAACCTTCTGGGATATCTGCTGCAAGTCCACCTGGCCTTATATAAGCTGCGTGAAATCTTGCACCTGAGGCCCTTTCATAGAACTCGAGTATTTTTTCTCTCTCTTCAAAGAGCCATAAAAGAGGAGTCATCGCCCCAACATCAAGCGCTTGGGAAGAGATATTTAGTAAATGATTTAGTATTCTTGTCAGCTCACAAAATAGAACACGCAAATATTTTGCCCTAATCGGAACTTCGCACTGCAATAATTTCTCTACACATAACGAATATGCATGCTCTTGTGACATTGGTGACACATAATCAAGGCGGTCAAAATAAGGCAGAGCTTGAAGATATGTTTTATGTTCTATCAATTTTTCAGTGCCACGGTGCAAAAGCCCAATATGGGGGTCTGCTCTCTCGATCACTTCACCATCCATCTCTAAAACAAGTCGTAGCACCCCATGTGCAGCTGGGTGCTGGGGACCAAAATTTAGCATCATTGTCTTTAGATCAGGCATATTTGGCAGTTTAAGGTATTAAAGTTGTATAGGATAAAATGTGTTTAAAGTCAATACAATAGAAAAACTCCTTAAAAGTTCACCATCTCCTCATGATCTGATAGACAATGTTTATGTGTCACATACAATTATTGCACTTATGTTGATCAAGGCAGCGAAATTATGTATAGATAATTTTGATTGAGAAATAGTTTTTCTACTATATAAATTCTACTTTAGAGTAATCAAAATTAATGAAAGACAATAAATATAGTTTAGGTTTAAGGATCATTCATTGGTTAATGTCTGCTCTTATTATTGGTATGCTTTGTTCTGGACTGTACATGAAAAGTTTGCCGATTAGCAGTGAAATTAAATTCAGCATATACGCTATTCATAAGGCTTGTGGCATCACCGTTCTTGGATTAATTATAGTACGTATATTTTTTCGCGTCTTTACTTATGTTCCGCCATTACCAGCAAATTTTTCTCGATTTGTAATCAACGCGAGCAAAACGGTACACTTTGGTTTGTATGCTTTGATGATGCTAATGCCACTATCTGGTTATGTCATGTCTTCTGCTTCTAGTAAAGAGATCAAATATTTTGTTCATATCCCTTTGTTAATCAATGAAAACAAAGAGCTAGCTAGTGCAGCTAATCAGCTACATTCGATACTTGCGTATTTTATGGTACTCTTTATAGTCTTACATATACTTGGCGCTTTGAAACATACATTCATAGATAAACAAAACATTTTTAAACGTATGATATAGGCTATATGTTGAGCAAGCTTTGGAAGAAAGGAACGAATTTTCTCGGTAGTGAATTTTCAATAATGGGTGGTGCTATGAGCTGGGTTTCAGAGAGAAATTTGGTTTCAGCAATCTCAAATGCTGGTGGATTTGGCGTGATTGCTTGCGGTGCAATGTTTCCAGACTTACTGAAAAAAGAAATCATAGAGACACAGAAATTAACTAACAAACCATTTGGTGTAAATCTAATTACTATGCACCCAAAGTTGAGTGAGTTGATAGATGTGTGCATTGAAACGAAAGTAAGCCATATAGTGCTTGCCGGTGGACTACCAACGAAGCCTAATATAGAAAAAATCAAGAGTGCGGGCATTGAAGTTATGTGTTTTGCACCAGCATTAAGCCTCGCGAAAAGGTTAGTAAAAATGGGAGTAGATGCGTTAATAATAGAAGGTATGGAAGCAGGAGGACATATCGGTCCTGTTAGCACTTCTGTTCTCGCACAGGAGATATTACCTCATTTTAAAAATGAGAAAACACCGGTGTTTGTTGCAGGTGGAATAGGAAGAGGTGAAATGATAGTGAACTACCTAGAAATGGGAGCAAGTGGCTGTCAAATAGGTACATTATTTGTCTGCACGAATGAGTCAATCGCTCACAAAAATTTTAAAGAAGTATTCATCAAATCAGCTGCGCGTAATGCTGTATCTTCTGTGCAGATTAGTGCTGATTTCCCTGTAATTCCAGTAAGAGCTATAGTTAACAAAGCAAGTGATGATTTTATGAAGCATCAAAGAGACATTATCGATAAATATCAAAATGGAAAGATCTCAAAAGAAAATGGGCAGCTTGAAATAGAAAAGTTCTGGGCTGGAGCTTTAAGAAGGGCAGTAATTGATGGAGATGTTGAAACAGGATCTTTAATGGCCGGTCAAAGTGTTGGCATGGTTGATAGAGAAAAGCCTGTAAAAGAAGTAATAGATATGCTAGTTCAACAGGCAAGCAATTATGTTGAAATGCAAAATCAGTAATCAGCAAAGAAAATAGTTAGCAAATTGCTATAATTATCCGTAATAAGGCATAACTGCCCAGTTTTAATGTAAAATTAACGCTAAAGAGGTATTCATACATTTTATTTGTATGAGAGGAATGTTATGCTAGGTACTTTAAAAAAATCTAGAAGTAATGATTTACCTTATCAAATAGAAGAGCTTATTCAATCTTTGAGTAATGAAGAAGATCGTAAACTGTTCACCAATATATACAAAAAGGTCACAAAAAAAAGACATAATCATGAAAATCTAAAAAAGGGAGATGGAACTATCGCAAAATGCATAGAGTTGTTCAACAAAGGAGCTGATCCGAACATATTAATTAAATTAGAAAAATTACTGAGAGAGCAAGAAAAATATTATAATTATTACACCGAGAAATTTCTTCCAGCATTGGAAAAAGAAGTGATAGAGTCAGAGGAATTAATGAAACCTTCAGTACTTAACAATGAAGAAAAATCATCACAAAGATCACCAACAAGAAGAGGAAAAATATTAGGAATAATTTTAGAGATTACAGGGATTACTAATAAAAGTAGTGACAAAGATCATTCTAGTAGCACTATTCAAAATCAGAAAAGTCTTAGAAGTAATCAAGCAAATAGACAAAATAATACTATGGAACTATTTAACAAAAAAAGTCTTTCTGGTGAAGTTGAAATTCCCAAAAATTCAGGTATTAATCCTCTGGAAAAGGATTCTTTAGCTAAGGGTGTAAGTGGAAAAGGAACCCCTGGAAAATACAATACCTTGAGAAATTCAGGTTATTATGGTGCTTCAGCACATCCTACATCAAAACAATCGCAAGCAAGAAAGGAGATCGCACAATCACAATTGAATAGTCAATCTGATCTTTCGATTGATAGTAAAGATTTAAAAAATGAAAAGCCTAATATAACTGTGAATGCTGTAGAAGTGCCAAGCGGTGCAAATACTTCTAAACTCAGTAGTAGCAGTGACTTAGATAGTGGAATAAATTCATCTAGCTTGGCATCAAGTAGCAGAAGGAACAGCTTAACTTCAGTAACAAGCATTTCATCTGAGGAAAGTGTACACTTAAAATTAAACCCTGCTGAGAAAGATAATAGTTTGCAACTAGAAGATGAAGGAAAAACAAAATTAGCACATCCGAACAAAACAAGGCCCAAAGGCCCAAGCGGAAGAATATCCCCTTCTAAACATTATAAGAAGACTGAAGAAGGGCCTCATTGTGTGATCTCAGTGACAGGCAGTAAGGTAAAAGATACAATGCAATCCAATAATTATGAAAATAATAGTAAAAACAAAAATCTTCACGTCGCACTTGTAACAAGTTCTGCTCTCTTAGCAATAGGGTGCATTGTTGCAGGAGCAATGACATCAGGATTAGTAGGAGCAGGACTGTTTGTGGTGGCTGCGGTGTTTGCTACAGCAGCTGCTGCTGAATTGTGTTCAAACTTTCTGTCAAGTAAATTGACATCCATTAGTGTGAGTCCTCTTGTTGATAATAAAGAGCTAACACGGTGATAAAAGTTAAATATGAGTTACTTATGGTGAGCAAGTGAATTCGGTTCTTGCCTATTGATGTAAAAATTGTTACATTTGAGGAGTATCTTAAAGGTATTTAGCTGATGCGTATTCAATTGGGTAGAGTTTTTGCTATTGTAGCCCTGTTAAGTTTTATCTTCATGTCATGTTCTAGCAAAGCAAGTGATGAATTGAAAAATATACCAGGAACGTTGAAAGAACTTATTTCTTCATTTTCAGTTAAAGATACTGTAGAAAATATGAATCCTTCGACAATTATAGGGTTATGTATAGCTACAGTGATACTTGCAGTAGTGTTCAGAGGCCTAATTTTTTTCATGATAATATTTGGCGTACTGATCATGATGTTTGGAAGCACAGAAAAGGCAACAGATTACCTGAAAGAAAAATTCAACTTTGCAAAGGACATACAGTTACAATCCAATAACAAAAAAGAAGATAAGGATTAAGTAAGATAGATGATTCTTTATTATCTTTTTATTGAATACGCATGATATTGTATGCAACCAAAAGTACCAGCCACTAGATCTAATTCTGAAAAAAAGAACAATTTAGCGTTACTAGAAAGTATTAATTTAGATTTTATCCCTTATGCTTGCCACTACGATGAAGAAACTATACTAACAAAACAGGGGGAATTATTAAAAATAATCAAATTAGAAGACTATTCTTCAGTTGATAACTATGGTGATCTTAGAACTGAAATTAGAAAAAGTATATCAAAAAATATCAAGAGTTTATATTTTACCGTTTGGATTCACACTGTCCGTAAGCGCAATAAACTGAGCTTACAGTGGAATAAAACTTCAGACTTTTCCGATCAGCTACACTCAACGTGGTTTAATAAACTAGTTGATAGTAAACTACAGTATATAAATGAGTTATACATTGTGGTGTTACTTAGTGATTTTGGCAAACATATTAATAATGCATTTTTTTTTGGCAGGATAAAGAATAGGCACAAGTTATTTTTACAAAAAAATCATCAAGAATTACAAAAAATAACTGACCTGATTCAAAAAGATTTAGAACCTTTTGGAGCTAAAAAACTGGGCCTTAGGTCTAGTGAAGGCAAAATATATTCTCAAATGATGGAATTTCTCCATTACATTATTACATTAACGCACAAAGATTATCCAATATGTGAAAGGGATCTATCGCAGCATGTTAAAAATTTAAAAGTAGCTTTTGGTTTCAATAAATTTCAAACATCGTTTGAAGGTCAACAGAAGTTTGGTTCTATTTTTTGCATAAAGGAATATCGAGAAATCCCCTTAGAAAATATAGATAGGTGTTTGCAACTTGACTCTGAGCTTATCATCACAGAAATAATAATATTTACTAGTAATAATAAAGCAGTAAAAGAATTCAAAAAACAAATTAATATACTACAAATCAGTGAGGACAATACCTTACTTCAAAACTCAGGAATAAATGAAATAATAGAGCTTGAAAAAATTTCTGCTATGGATTTTTGTCAACAGAAAATTATTGTTACAATCTTTGCAGATGATAAGAATAGGTTAGCTAAAAATATCAGTGATTTATCCTCTGTAATGTCGTTAATCGGGTTGATGATGTTTAGGACTGATCTGCACATGGAAAATCATTTTTGGGCACAGCTTCCTGGAAACTTTGCTTTTGTTACACAACCAAAAAATATATTAGAAAAATATGCTTGCAGCTTTGCTATGTTGCATGATTTTACATCAGGTACGTTAAAAGGAGGAAGATGGAAAGAAGCAGTAACAGTTTTTTTTTCAAAAAAAGGCAGTCCTTACTTTTTTAACTTTCATGGAAAGAAAAATAATGGTCATACCACAATACTTGGAGCTCCAAATTCAGGTAGAACCTCACTGATCAATTTCTTACTTTCGGAATCAAGAAAATTTAACCCTAGGATTGTTATATTGGATAATACTGGAAAATCAATAATATTTACTAAAGCAGTAAGCGGCCAATATTACATAATTGATCCAAAATATAAAGATAAAAGTCTAAAATTTAACCCACTGAACATTGAAGATAGTGCTTCTAATCGCAATATGCTTGTTGAATTGATCAAAAGGATGGTTGCAGATGCAAGTTTGGTAGACGTAGAAGAAAAGACAAAAAAAATTGTAGATTCTATATTTGCTATACCAAGAGAATCGCGATCTATTTCTCAAATTTCTGAAGTGCTTTTACTTCTTGGAGGCAAAATAAGTAAATGGTGTGGTGAAGGTGAATTTGCTTACTTATTCCAAGATGGTGATGAGTCAGACATTGACTGGGGAACAAAAACTATATCCCTCAATACTGCAAATCTCACTAAGCAAAAAGAATGTATGTCCGTGATACTTTACTATTTCTTATACTCTTTCGAAGCAAAATGTGATGGCTCACCTGCAATACTTGTTTTGGATGAAGCATGGGAGATAAGTAATATTTTTCCTACAGAGGGAGAGTTTGACGACTGGATGCAAAGAATGACAAAGTTAAATGTTGTAGTAATTCTAAGTACTGAAAACTTAAACCTAGCATTTGCTAGCAAGTTTACTCAATATTTAGATAAGCATGTCGATACGAGAATCCTGATGCCGAACATAAATGCAAACAGGTTATACATGAAAGCATTTTCTCTGTCGAAAGAGGAACTGAATGTCATTTTGCAAACACCAACACAGGAAGGTTTATTTTTGATAAAGCAATACAAAGGTTTAGTAACTTTAAATCTAGATTTGAAGAATATGAAAGAAATACATGTACTTTCAGCTAATAAAGAGACTATAAAGTATATGTATGAAGCAATAAAGGAAAAAGGCGAAAAAGTGAGTAAGTGGTTACCGGCGTTCTATGAAAAATGTAAAGCTTAATTTTTTATTGATATTCTCCTTGATATTTTGTCTTTCTTATCAAGGATATGCTGATTGTCCAACATTTGTAAAAAGTAATACTGAAATTGAAGCTACAGGAAGTAAAGCAGGAAAAGGTATTGCGAATTTTTTTAAAGGCAAGTGGAGCGATTTAGATTTTGACGAAAAATTATTGCAATTTATTAAAGTTACAGCAGTAAATAATCAGGGACCAGAAGGTTACTTCGATCCAAAGATTAAGGTCTGCGATTACGAAGGGAACGACAACTGTTATATATTATCCAGTGGAACATTCTGCCGCCAGATATATGGAACGCAGAGTACAGGAGCTGGAGTTTCTGCAGCAGCTTTTATAGATTGGGAAGGAGATAAAACAAAAGCTGGAGGAGAAATTGCCCAAGGTCTTGGATGGGAATGGGCAGATGGTGTTACTGATGAAGAAAAAGTAAAATTTGCTAATTCTCCTAAGATATGTGCTTGTAGTCAAAAAGGGGCTTGTATGTCAGGAATTTCTTCATGGGGCTCTAGAGTATTTTCTGGGGAAAATATTTTTCGTCCTGGAGAGATGGAAAAAGTTTGTGATACATGCTATCAAACAAAAGTAAAGTGTGCCCCTGTGCAACTTGCACCTGGCCCACCTGCATTTTGTGAACAACTTGCGATGTCACCACCACAAGTTAGAATTGTCCCTATAACAAATGAAGAAAATGATTATTTCCATCCAAGAGTTGGAGTCATTATTGGTGAGCTGAAGGAAAGAAGAGAGCTACCTTTTCCACGCGTTATTTCAAGTAATAAAAACATTCAAAGTGCTACATACTCTATTCCAGATAAAGATACCCACCATCACTTTAAAACTTATAGAAAAAAAGGTCAGCTCTGCACTGAATATTATGGTACTGAGAGAGAAGAGTCCAAAAGAAAATTACAATTTCCTGCTCGCTGCTTCCCAGCGCCACCTGCTCCAAAGATTGAAGAAGTGAGCATACCAAAGCCTAATGAGGGTAAAGGCGAAAATACGCTAAAAGTAAAAATGAAGATGAGTGAGAACGTTTGTACTTATGACGCACGTGGAACTCACAGTAATGGCATCTGTACTTTTTATGTTAATAAAAATTCTCCTACATATGTTGGCCATCTACCTTTAAAAGTAGTAAAGCCAGCAATAGTGGCAAAAACAACTGATAGCAGTAACAGTAAAAGCGACATCGATAGCGTAATAGAAGGTATATTAAAAAATAATTCGCAATTTGAAGTTCTAGAAAAATATGGGTATGTTCCCGATATCGAAGCAGAATGTAAAGAGCTTCAGAATGGTAAGTGCAAACTAGATGGCTCAGGATATCCAAAAGTAGAAATAAAATATAAAGAAAATTCTAAAAGTAAAATGCTCTGCCTTTCTGGGTGGCAACCAGAACCAGAGGAGTTTGTTCTTAAAAAAGAAAGTAAGCTAATATCGCTAAAATCAATGGGGGCAAGATACAATAAATACAATACTGTTTATTCAAAGGAGTCTGATCAGCTTTATTATTTTCCCTGTAACGAAACAATTGAGGTTTTAGCAAAGCCACAAGATGCACTGAATGAAATAATATTTAATAAAAAAGGATATATTTCCATTCCTGCTGAAAATAAGTCTAGAGATAACTGCATGGCAAAAGAGGATAAAGAGGTAGATACAAAACAAAATTGTGACAAATGCAAAGACAAATGCAAAATAGTATATGAGTTAACAGATGGAAAGTATGAAGAAAAAAACTGTAATCACGGTGATGATGGTTGCCTCTGCTTTGATGGAGTATGTAGTCGCTCAACACAGTATGTAGATAAGAATGATAAACTATTTTACTTAAGATATGAGGAAGTGGATTGCAAGGATAAGGATGGTAAAACAGTAAAAAACGAGAAAGGTGAAATACAAAAGTGCACACAATTAAAAAATCAACCGATTAAAGCAAATAGAACAGAAGTCTTTTTTGCTGATAAATTATGCAGATTCGATTTAGATGGTTTAAAAAAGAGATTGCGTGAAATAATAATAGCACAATTGAAACATAAGAAGAAGATTATTGAAGACAGGGATCAAAAACTTTATGAGCTTGGAGATGGCTATACAGATGATCTGTCAATGTATGATTACGTTGAAATAGAAGCATGGGGAGGTGGTGAAGCTGGTCATATAGCTGATAAAGCTCGGTCTACTATAAGTAGACTAGGAATGCCAGGTGATTACATTAAAGCTAAACTGAGAGTCAACCCTAGTTATCCATATATTAAAGTAAAAGTGACAGAAGGAGGTGGTGGACAAGAAGATGATGAATCTAACAAGGATGGGGGACCAACTTTAATAAAAATGTGCAGAGACTCTTCAGAAACAATTTGTAAAGATTTAATTACTGTTGCAGGCGGAGGTACATACAGAACCTATGGGGGAAGGGATTACAAAGATACAATAATTCATGAACAAAGTTTAAAATTAAAAGAAGAAATTAAGAAAGGGGACAAGCTAAACTCTAGTAAAGATAATAAAATAGCATATATAGAAAATGGTGAGATTGGGTATAAAGATGTAACAAAATGTAGTAAAAACTACGTGAATAAAACATATGGTGCTGGTGGTTGTATCAACGAAAGCAGCAAAAGTTATAGCAAGGGCGCTCCTGGTTATGTGAAAATTAAACCTATATTTGAGGAAATTAATGAAAAAAGAGTAAAAAAAATAGATGATGCTATTGAAAAAATGATACAAAATCCAGATGATATCACAGGTATTGATGATTCCTTAATAAATAAACTTGATCAAAAGATTATTGATACAATTAAAGAAGAAATTAGAAAAGAATTGTTAGGATTATAGTCAAAGGACCCTGATGGTTGCAAATGGGGTAAAGTTGAATTTACATCACTGAGAGTATCTGTTCAGATGCATGTCAAACCAGTGTTTCTTTTCTTGTATCTCAGTTCCCATAATGTCATCCCAGTGCGTGACACCCATTTCTTTCTAGTGCTTCCTTCCTTGTCATCACAGCTTCCATAATGTCATTCGAGTAGCTGACACTGGAATGGCTTTGTTGCACAGCTCTTCGGATAGTGGGTAATGTATAATAAATTCATGAAGCTATATCAAACTTAGCCATGCCTATTTCAGTAAATTTGTTAAGCAAATAACACTTGAGTAGCAGTTCCTTCTCACGATTAATCTCAGATTTATTCCTAAAACTAAATCCAAATATTTGCTTCAGTCGCGAGAAAAAACTTTCTATATAAGATCTCTTCCAATAATTTATCTCTTTTTTCCACCTCTTCATACCATCTTCATCATATGACTTTATGAGCTTGATTGTAGAATTTCTCTCATTCATATAATCCAACTTTGGATGCTCTACTGCATTATTTTGCGGAGGAATCCTTGTCTTTATGTCAAGCTCATCGCACAGTTTGTATAACTTCTTTCGATTATATGCCCTATCTGCATATATCGTGCTTATGTTATACTTGGTATCCACTCTTTCAATAAGATCACAGGCTCCATAGTGGTCGGAATAAACTCCACTACTGTATTTTGCAGCTATAACTTTTTTACTACCTATCTCTAGCATTACATGTAGCTTTCTTGTTTGCTCATAGCGGCGATACTTTCTATCTGTACCATTTGCCTTACTATGGCCTGGAATATTATTGTAGATGCTGATACCTGTACTATCTATAGCAATTTCAATATCTTCCATATCGTTCTTATCAACTCTGCAGTCGTTGATTTTGATATTAAGCTTTTTAAACCTTCTTGAAGCCTGCGAATAGCTGATAATTTGCAAAATTTTCCCTATTTGCTCAAGATATTTCTCTATAAATCCCACTGTTTGCCTAAGACCAATCCTGAATAGATAGGTTATTATGTGAATTAGAATCACTACTTTGTCGCTGTAGACATTGTTGCCACCTGCTACTTTTGGACTATTTTCGTACCAATTTTCAATGGCATCGTTGATATAATGAAAAACATTTCCCCTTTCTTGAAGAAATTTGTTATATTCATTGCAGTTACTGACTTTCATTCTTATTGGCATATTTTTCCTTTGTCGGCTAAATATCTATTTTATAACAAATTCCATCAGTAACTGCCTGTTCTTTCCTTGAGTGGTGCAACAAAGCCCACTGGAATCCATGTAAATTTAACTGGACGCCAATGTCACAAACTAGTTTTCTCATCTATCTTATTTTGCTACTCTGCTGAACAGATACGTCAATTTTATCTACTGATGAGCTAGGTTTGTTGTTCTTCACATGTTGTGACAAAAGCTCCTTAACTCCTTTTTTCACAAGAAGTACTGAATTTGTATCCTTTTCAAGCATAAAAACTGTAGAGTTTTCAATTATCTCAGCTATTTGTAAAGGAGTATCTCCTGAATGGTTTTTAATATTAGCATCAGCTCCTTTTGCTAATAGTAATCTTGCTATTTCTTTGCGGCCTGTTATAGCTGCTATATGTAGAGGTGTATTGCCAATCTTATCGCCAATATTGACATTTATTCCTTCTATACTAAGTAATAACTCAACTATTTTCTTATGGCCATTCTTGATAGCTACACTTAAAGGATCTCTATCGACATTACAGCCATTGACCTTAGCACCATTATCAAGAAGCAACTTGACTACTGCTTCATGCCCATTCTGAGCAGCTAGATACAAGGGTGTGACATTATTTTTTTTATCTACTATGTTAACATCAGCATTTTTTGTGCTAATTAATAGTTCAACTATTTCAGTATGTCCGTTCTGAGAGGCTAAGTACAGAGCTGTTATACCAAATTCATTGTCTTTAGCATCAATCTCAATTTCTTGAGTATTAAGTAACACCTTTACAACTTCTACAAGTCCATTTTGAGCAGCAATATGTAAAGGTGTCTTACCATCAGTACAGTCTTTTATATTGGGATCAGCTCCCGCTTTAATTAACTCCTCTACTATAGCTTTGCTTTTAGCTACAACAGCAAAGTGTAAAACTGTACTGCCTTTAGTAGTTCTTGCATGAATATTAGCTTCTTTACTGATTAGTAACTTTACTACGTCTAAATGTCCTGAATAAACAGCAAAATGCAAGGCTGTAAATCCTTTTTTATCCTTGATATTGATATCAGTTTTTACATTAAGTAATAACCTAACTTCATTTATGTTACCATTATAAGCGGCTTGATGTAATAGAATATTTTCAACCGGGAGCGATTGAGTGCTGAACATATTTACCTCTATATAATAGTATGCCTAGTGGTACTACATCAAAACAAGGAACATTCAAGAAAAATTTTTTGCATCTGGCAATCTATTTTCTCTATTCTAATATATACAAACTCTTTAAACCCACCTTGTAATCAGGATAAACTAGAGAGACACCAAGGTCTTTTTTAATTTTAGTATTGCTTACTTTTTTTGACCCTAAATAAAAACCCCGTGCGTAATTTGGTACGGAAGAAATCTCAACTGGCTCTGGAGGGCTAATATTGAGAAGCTCGGCTGCATACGTGACCACTTCAGATTGCGTAGCAGGTAAATCATCTGCACAATTGTATATCTCATAAGGCTTTATATTTTGCATGGAAGAAAATAAAATATTCGATATATCTTCAACATGAACACGAGAAAAAATTTTTTTCACATTTCTTGCTTTGCCAAGCTGCAGGTCAATTAGCGCATTTCTACCAGGACCATATATCCCAGCCAAACGAAAAATATGTACAGGCAATTTGCTACTTAGCCACTTCTTTTCAGACTCAAGGCGCTTTTCTCCTCTAATTTCTATAGGCTTTGTTTCAGATTCCTCATTCACCCAATTACCACAGTGGTCACCATAAACATTAGTTGCAGACAGATAACCAAGCCATTTAATATTCTCCAGACAATGACCGTATCTCTCCATAACATCATCGCCGTCTGGAGGAATAGAAACTAAAACATGTGTTACGCTTTTAAGCAGATCTTGATCAACCTTTTCATAATCAAAAAGTTGTATATCTTTATTTCTTGATGTACCGTTAACTTTCCAGCCTAAATTTAGCAATTTTTTCGATAGAAATTTAGCTACATATCCGTAACCAAAGCAAAACAAGTGCATGGAAATTAATTTCCAAAATTCTTCTTGATAAACTCAACCCCTAACCTTATTCCTTCTTCATTAATAATATGGCCTAATCCATGAATTGGGTATCCTTGAGCGTTTACTCCATTTTCTTTCAGAGCTTTAACCGCTAAATCAAGGGAAGAAAAAGGTACCACATCATCAGCGTCACCATGAATAACACATATGCTGGGTTTTGATTTGATCTCCGGTGCAATTTTTGAAGGTGAAAGAAACCTACCAGAATATGCAATAACCGATGCACAAGACTGAAGCCGGGTAAGAGCTACATGCATTGCAAGCATTGCCCCTTGAGAAAATCCAACTAAAGAAAGCTGAGTATCTTTTAAATTAAGCTCCTTTAATTTTGTATCAATAAAATGATTTACAATTGATGCAGCATTTTTCACCCCATTATATAGTGCTTCTTCACTACGATCCTCTAAACTAAACCACTGATAACCATCACCTATTTCCCTCTCAAACGGAGCATTCGGTACCACAAAACATGAATCGGGTAAAAATTTGCTCATAACTTTAGCAAGGTGAGCGAAATTATCGCCACTTGAACCCCAACCATGAAAAAAAATAATCAAATTTTTCTTATTTCCATTTGGACAAATTTCTTGGCTTTTAAGTTCAATCATCTCTTCATCCCTTTATGTTTATATTTAACTCTATGGTAATACTAAATTTGAGGAACAAGACCTCACTACTGCTATAGCTCTTTGATATGAATAAATACTACTTAGCTTCAACTTTCTCTATCAATTTCTTGACCAAGCCTCTCAATCTTCTGCTGGAATCATCAAGCTCTTGAATTTGTGAAGCATCTTTTCTCATGAGCTCTTTGTGATTACTCTTTATGTAATCATACATTTCCTTCATCTGAGCAATCATCTTGTTGATATCCATACCACCCATATCAGGTATCATGCTAGGCATATTTCCTTCTAGCATACCGCCAGCCATAAGTTGCTGAGACATTTGCATGAATGGCTTTAAGGTCTGTTGAAGCAAATTAGGGTCGCTTGCCAATTTTTCTATTTGCTCTTTGCAAGTATCCATGTACTGCTTCATAAATTCATCATCTTGCACTTTATCTGTCATAATTACACCTATTTGAAACTAATATTATATATTGTTTTTAATTAAAAACAATACAAGAACAACTATATTAATACTTGATTAAATGACAAATTAACTATTTTAAAGGTTCACATACTCTCTTTAACCATTCCTTATCTTTTATGCCATTTTCTATATTTTTATAAACAAATTGGTGATAGCTATTTATCCATTTAACTTCATCTTCAGTAAGCATTTGTATATCTATTAGCTTTTTATCATAAGGAACAGAGGTCAATTGTTTAAAGCTTAAAAAGACGTTTTCTCGCCTTTCAATATACATCAGATTCTCAATTCTTATTCCATACTTTCCTGGAATATAATAACCAGGCTCGTTAGAAAGTATCATGCCTGGAATGAGTTCCACTTTATTTCCTCTTGATATTGCTTGCGGTCCTTCGTGTACCGAAAGGTAACTTCCTACTCCATGTCCTGTACCGTGCATGTAATCCATTCCAAATTTCCATAAATGTATACGCGCTAATATGTCCAATTCTCCACCAGTAGTGCCAGAAGGAAAGACCGCACTTGCTATCGCAATGTGAGCTTTTAATACTATTGTGTAGTGAGCTCGTTGCTCATTGGTTGGACTACCAATTGCTATAGTTCTTGTAACATCGGTTGTGCCATCAAGGTACTGACCACCAGAGTCAATTAAATACAGCCCATCTTCTTGAATGACTTTATTTGTCTTATTGCTTGCACGGTAATGAATGATTGCTCCATTCTCGTTGAATGCTGAAATTGTTGGAAAACTCGGTTGCTTAAACAAATTCTGCTCTTTTCTGTATTCTAAAACTTTTTCTTCAGCTTCAAGCTCAGTAATTTCACTGTCAATATTGTTTTCAAGCCAATATAGAAAATTTATAACTGCTACTCCATCTTTGATGTGCGCACTTATAGCTCCAGTTATTTCAGTTTGATTTTTTACTGCTTTGTGAATCAAACAAGGATCCTCCTTCTCAATTATCTGCTTATTTTCTATTAGACCTCTTTCATTACTTATTGTCATCCCAGTTCTTGACACTGGGATCCATGCTTTTTTATTTCTGGTCAAGCACTGGAATGACACCGAAGCTGATTTTTCATTTAAATAATGGTTATACAAGGGATCTATTGCATTCATAATGCTCATTGGAGTCGTGCTTGGATCTATCACCACCAAATTTAACTTATGTAGTGAATTTTCTAGCTCACTAATATCAAAAACATTTATATGGTTATCAAAATTTGCTTCTATAGTTGAATGTTCTTTATCTTGAATAAATAAATCAACATTGGCATTTTTATACAATATAGCACGACCCAATATACAAGGAGTATATTCAGAACTTTCATTTCTTAAATTTAATAACCACGAAATTGAATTTGGATCAGTCAGAAGCACTGCTTCAGCCTCTATGTTTTTAGCTACTCTTTCACATTTATCCTTACCACTCTCACCAGATACATGTGAGACTATTGTTTGTGCTTTATGACTACTATCTTTTTTAATTAAGTATGGTACTAGTTTACAAATGCCTTCATATTTTCTTATGTCCTTCATAGTAAAATATTGCGGATAGTAACCCAGTGAGGTAGTCAATGTTAAGTTTGCTTTTACCCATTTGTGTGGATCCTCTTCTTGTATATTATATACTCGAAAACTGCCCTGATCGAGCTGACTGCGAGCTTGTGTGATATAGCGTCCATCTGTAAAAAATGGGCACTTATTACTCTTTGTAACGATAAGTAGCCCATTTGTTCCCGTGAAGCCACATAACTCTGCTAACTCTTTTGAATATTCATTTAAATACTCGTCTTTAGTATTCAACATAAATGTATCAACATTTATTTCGTGCATAAAAGAGCGAAATTCTTCGATTTTTGACATGTTACGCAGAATTAGCAGCTATTTTCGTTTTCTTATTCCTAAGGTACACTAATATGCTAACTATCGCTGCTGGAGTGATACCTTGTATTTGCTTCGCAATACCAATTGTTGCTGGCTTTATTGACTGCAACTTTTCTATCACTTCAGTTGACAAGCCTTTAATCTGTGAGTAGTTGAAATTAGTTGGAATTTGAGTATTAACTTCCTCTTGTAGAAACTTCATATCTGCTTCTTGTCTTACTAAATAAGGCTTGTATTTTGCTTCAATTGCAACTGCTTCATATATTTCATTCTTGGCTATGCTATCAGTTATAGTGTTATTCCAGCACATGACGCTGGAATCTACATTTTTTTCAGTGTCAACTGCATCCATTCCATCATCATTCAAGTACTGGATCCCAGTGTCAGCTACTTGGATGACAGGAAGAGGTGCTTTGGCGTTATGCAAGTAGCTGACACTGGAACCCATGTTTAACTCTGGCCATATTTCTCGTAATTTATTCCAGTCAATATTTGGATAACCGAGCAAATCTAATGCTGTTTTTCTTATTCCATCATAAGATATTTTAATGCCATAGGACCTGAGCTGCTCAGGAGTAATTGTTAGGCTCTCTAATTTCTCCTCAAGTTGCTTAATGGATTTAAGTTTACCCTGCAAAACAGAGTATCTCTCATGCGACACAAGAGAGATGTCATAACCTTTTTGTGTCAATCTTCTATCTGCATTATCTGACCTGATTGCCAGTCTATATTCTGCACGCGAGGTAAATAATCTGTAAGGCTCGGTAATTCCCTTAGTGACCAAGTCGTCTATCATTACACCGATATATGAGTCTGTACGATGAAGAACAAAACTTTTTTGAGATAAAGAGAGTGCTGCATTGATTCCGGCAATAATTCCCTGCCCAGCTGCTTCTTCATATCCAGTGGTACCATTAATTTGACCAGCAAAATATAGTCCTTTAACTTTCTTAGTTTCGAGAGTATGAAATAGCTCTCGTGGATCGATATAATCGTATTCAACTGCATATCCAGGTCTTAATATTTCTGCATTTTCAAGCCCTTTTATACTCTTTATCATTTCATACTGCACTTCGATGGGCAATGAATTTGAAATTCCATTTGGATATATAGTGTTATCATCAATCCCTTCTGGTTCTAGAAATATTTGGTGATTATTTTTTTCTGCAAATTTTTTAACTTTAGTTTCAATTGATGGGCAGTATCTTGGTGCAATAACGTTATCTAAATATGAAGAAGCTGATCTGTGAAGATTCTCTCGAATTACTCTGTGTGTATGTTCATTAGTATGAGTAATAAAACATGAAACCTGAGGCTGGTTAATTTTCTCTGTAAGATAAGAAAATGGTGTAGGTGGATTGTCACCCACTTGTTCTTGTAATACCGACCAGTTTATAGTGCCACGATCAAGCCTCGGTGGAGTTCCGGTACGTAACCTGCCCAGTTTAAAATCATACTTCTTTAGCGTGTTTGCAAGCTCTATTGCAGGTTTATCTCCTATTCTTCCAGAAGGAGTTGTTTGCTCTCCTATATGAATCACACCACGTAAAAAAGTCCCTGTAGTCAAAACAACTCTGCTTGTCAGTATACGTTCACCTGAGTCTGTTATTACAGCTTTTATATAAGATTCTCCATTGCTATCACTTTCGATAAGAAAATCGTCAACTGACTCTTCTTTTACTGTCAAGTTGTTATAATTTAGAATAATTTCCTGTATTGCTTTTTTGTATAATTTTCGGTCTGCTTGTGCACGTGGGCCCCATACTGCTGCGCCTCTGCTGCCATTTAAAACGACCGAGTGTATGCTTGCTCGGTCGATAGCTCTCCCCATTATTCCATCAAGGGCGTCTACTTCTCTAACTACAACACCCTTTGCAACTCCTCCAATTGCTGGATTACAAGACATCTCTCCTATAGTTGAAATTTTGTGAGTTATAAGTAGCGTGCTTGCACCAAGACGTGCTGCAGCTGTAGCTGCTTCACACCCGGCATGACCGCCACCTACTACCACTACGTCGTACTTATGCATCTTCTTGAGTAATTCCTAATCTATAATATTCCAACTATCAGTGATTGATGTCAAATTTTACAGATTCCAGTGTTACAAACTAACTTAGCTCAAATTATCGTCTCTTTTACAGAAGAAACTTTTTCAACTGTAGGAGAGGTAATACGCTCATCCACTTCTTCTTCCTGAGATATTCTAACAAATGTAGAATCTGTAATCGAAGTTGCACTTGCTGCAAATGTAATTGCTGCTTCATCTGCACAATGCACTAAAGATGTGGCTACATAAACCCCCATAATTGTTGCTATTAGCCCTGTTATTGCACTTACTAAGATAATCACTGTTACTACTGGGTTAGGAAGAACAGCAATCACACTTGCATTAAGCACTGCCCCAATCATAGTACTTATAGGTATAGACATACCCAAAAAAATTGCTATTTTTCCATGATCTTCCTCAATAGGATCTCTTTTGCAAAACTTATATAGCAAACATCCTACGTGCAAAACCGCAATCAATGCTAGAGCCATAGAACCAGCAATTGCACCTATGGCTAAAGGTGATGAAGTGTCAAAACTCAACCACCAAGCTAATATTCCTAGTGCTGACACTATACTATAAGCTAACAAACAAATATACATACAATCCCTCTCACTAATTAATAGGCATCATTTTTACTCTAAATCGCAAACTTCCCCTCCGCCATCTAAATACTAGAGCAACAAGGAATGCTAACGGCCGTGAAAAAATATCTAATGTTTATATTTATGTAAAGTGGAAAATTTTAGTGGGGCGAGCGACCAGGATTGAACTGGCGACATTCAGTACCACAAACTGACGCTCTACCAACTGAGCTACGCCCGCCAAGGTATAAAATTTCTAACACACAAGCATAAATAGTCAATTAATTATTTAAGCTACCTACTTTTGCATAGAGTTTTAAGTTTAGCGAATAAACATTTTCATTTATGCTTTTAGCATTATAGTTAATCGTATTGAAATCGTGATATGTTTAAAAGTATTTTCACATTTAGTTTTTTTACAGCTATTTCAAGAATTTTAGGGCTAATAAGAGATGTATTGATTGCTACGGTTATTGGTGCAACTTCTCTTGCAGATATATTCTTTTCCTCGTTTCGCTTTGCTAATTTATTTCGATCGTTTTTTGCAGAGGGAGCATTTACTACCTCATTCATACCATTATACTCTGCAGAGTCATATGATAATAAAAAGGCATTTAATTTCGCAAGTAGTGTAATATCCATTACGTTTATTATTCTAGTAATTTTTTGCCTTATCACACAAACCTTCTTCCCTTACATGATCAAAATCTTCACTCCTGGATTTGACCAAAATAAATTTACCTTTACTGTAACTTTGTCGAAAATTATGATGCCCTACATAATCTTCGTGTCAATCGCATCACTTATTGGTGGAATGTTGCAAGTAAAACAGCATTTTGCTTCAACAGCTATTTCACCAATCATTTTGAACCTCTGTTTAATCATCAGTTTGTTTTTACCTTACATTGAAACACCGGCTCATAACCTTTCTATAGCCGTCCTGATTGGAGGGATTTTGCAGCTACTTTTAATAATATTTAGTGCATACAAATTAAAGGCTTTCTTTTCTTTTAGTTTAGAATTAAGTAACGAAGTAAAATTATTTTTTAAACGTGTGATACCTGCAATTATCAACAATTGTGTAATACAAATAAGTGTATGGATTGACACAATCATGGCGAGTTTTATACCAAATGCAGTTTCTTATATATATTATGCCGATAGACTAAATCAACTACCGCAAGGAGTAATTGGCACTGCAATTGGTACAGTACTTCTTCCTCTGATTTCAAAACGAATAAATGATACTGAGAATATAGTCAAAATACAGAACAAGGCCCTTAATATAGGGTTAATATTAATTATGCCAATAACTGCTGCTTTTATCATTATTCCTGACATAATTTTACTTACGCTTTTTTCTTACGGCAGATTTGATTATTATGCAGTGCAGCAAACTGTTCCTACATTAGTAGCATTTTCTCTTTCTTTACCCGCATTTATTATAAATAAAGTATTGCTACCCACATTCTTTGCTAGGGGAAAGCTAAAAATACCAACTATGTTCTCATTAACGTGCCTTGGAATTAATGTAATACTAAATCTCATATTAATGAACAAATACCAACATATAGGAATTGCTATTGCTACTTCCATTTCCACTTGGATAAATTCTATTTTATTGATTAATTATTTAACAATAAATAAGATGTATAAGATTAGCCAAGCATTATTACTAAATATTGTAAAAATTCTCACTGCAACATTGGTTATGTCAATAGTTCTTTATCTCTCTAATTACTTATCAGCAGGGTTGTTTTTCGATAGAGGGCTAGCTCGTATTGTTTATTTAGTAACTTTAATAGCTTTGAGTGTTATTATTTATTCTAGCACTCTTTACCTGATTTTTAGAGGAAATTTGAATAATTTGAAATATGTGTAAATTACACCCTTTGTATTGCTATATGTCATTTCAGCTACTATTCCAATATCCACTTCTTTCATCCCATAACCTATTCCTGTCATCCCAGTGTCAAGCACTGGGATCCAGAAATTTTGTTGATTATATAATCTGGAAAACCTTATTTAAGTCACACTGGATCACAGTGTCACACACACAACTGTATAAGTGTTGTGGTTTGAGAGCAATTTCCACTGGGAACCCAGTGCTCATCAGACCAGCTTCTCATGTAAAAATGCTGTGCTTTAACATAAGAATAGCTACTTTTTTGCTAATTAACTTAATGTCTAATCAAATTTCCTGGATCCCAGACTGGGATGACAAGAAGAGAAGGGATGCTGGAATGAGAGGTCTATTATGAAACTTTCTTTATACGCCATATTATCAATCTCGTTGCTATTAATTCTCATGCACGTTGCTGCAACTTTTAAGGATTGGAGTGGCTACAGAGAATATATCGTAAAAGAGTTAGAGAAGACGTATGATGCTAAAGTACATGTTGGAGGAAAAATTGAAGTTTCGCTCATTACTCCAAAACTTACTATTCACAATGTATATGTACAATACAACAAAAACAAGGAGCAAAAATTATCAGATTTAATTAGTGCAAAAAAAATTGAAATAAGGCCATCGCTATTATCGTTGTTTTCATTTTCATTGCAACCAGAGTCAATCTCATTTTTGGGCATGAAAAGCAACAAAGAAAATTTACTTAATATTATGAATACGAAAGCCAATGATAATACAGTTGATATATTAATAAAGGACAGCCAAATAAGTTTTAACGCCGATACTATTAATATCAAGGAAGTTGCTATAAAAAAAAATAAGCAGTTTTTTGGTGAAGTACAGATTGGTGACAACAATTACGATTTTTCTGGAAAGGTTAATGTCACAAAAAATAATGTACACATTAGTGTTGATTCAAATTTTGCAAATTTGCTATTTAAAGGTAATAGAAATCAAGAAGAGCTCAAGGGCAATTTAGTATTGACGATTAATAATAATTCTGATTCTATGAGCGGCTTGGCAAAAATCATTAATCTTAGCTTCCTTTCTTATGTGATTCCCAGCGAAAATATTGAGATATCATCCAATATCAATCTCAATGAAAGCGAGTTTACGGCAACTGATTTAAAAATTGAGTCCAAAAGCATGCAAGGCACTGGTATAATACAAAATGATAGAAAAAGTGATCATACTAATATCAATATTAGTTTTAGTAAAGTCGACCTAAAAAACGGCTCACACAAAACAACAGATATGAAGGGTCTTTTAGAATCTTTTAGAGAGGTTGTGCCAAAGAACCTGAGCTTGGATTTTAATATGGAAGCTTCAAATATTCAATATCAAAACAGGATATTGGACAAATTTCATGCTACGCTAAAATTTGCTAATGGCGAAATAAACGTTGATACTCTTCTTCAGTTTCCTGGAACCAATAATATATCTCGCTTATCAGGAAAAGTTTCAAACAATGGCAACTTGTCTGAATTTAATGGTGATATATTGATAAAGGGTGAGTCGTTCATTTCACATATTTTACCTTCTATCAAGATGCAAGAAAGAGAGAAAAGTCAATTTACAGCAAGTTCTAAACTATATTTAGCACCTAGAATATTATCTCTTTCAGATATCAGATTGCTAAATAACAAAGAATCTTGGCAAGGATCAATTAAGGTAAATCACACAAAAAAACACAATATGATCGATAGTAAATTTAGCATACATAACATTAATATAGATAAATATGATTATTCATTATTCAGCAAAGTGCAATGGCTGAAAAATATTAAATATGATGTAAATATAAGAACTAGTGTTAAAGATTCTATATTCAATGGTACAAAAATTGAAGATTTGGATTTTTCATTAAAAATACAAGAGAACAAGCTAGTTGCAGATAAAATAAAGTTATTCGGAGAAAATTTCGACATTACCGGTAGTGTAAAAATATTAGTGGATCAAAAATACACTAAGCCTTTATTAGACGTAAACCTTACAGGTAATAAATTTAATGGAAATATCTTTAAATTACCAAAACTATTAGAGGTAAAAAGAAACTCAAGAAATGAAATAAATCAAATTCAATGGTCAACAAAGCAGCTTAATTTTTTAGATGAGAAAGGAGATTTTGATGCAAACGTGCAAATCAAAACTACAGAATTTAAAATTGGGCAAAACGTCTTAAAAGATTTTAACTTGGATACAGTGATAAGAAACAGCACTATCACTATCAAAAAGATAAGTTACATACTAGAACATGGACAAATGTTTTTTCAGGGTTATCTAAAAGCAGGCTCAATTCACATAAAATTTTCTATTGCAAATTTGGACACCAAGGAAGTTATAGGAGTTAATAACATAAATGGCAAGATAAGCTTAAGTGGTGAAATCAAAACTCAAGGGACAAGCTTTGATGATTGGGCTAGTAACTTATCAGGAAATGTAAACTTTCAAGCACAGAAAATAGAGTTTACAAATGTGGATTTTAATTCATTCATCACTAAGTTGTTAAGCAGTAAGAATAAACCTGAAATTTCCAAGCTTGCTTACGTTGATATATATAATGGCAGTACGCTTTTTGAAAATATTAATGGAAAAGTAAGTATTAACAGTGGTGTATGTTCAACTAGTTCACAGTTTAGTATCGATCAAGCATCAGGTTCTATCTCTTCTAATTTAATCTTATCTAAGTTCTCCTTAACTTCTATATTCAGACTCTTTTTCATACTACCAAATCATAATAGTCCTCTTTATATCGAGGCACACTTAGATGGCCCTATTTGGTGCCCTAAGATGAGTTTTGATGTAGACCAAATTTACAACACCTTAGTTAGCAAGAAAAATAGTTAACTCATTTAGCTACATGATTTAGGGTATCCGTTCAGCAGGGTGGCAAAATAAGATAGACAAAAACGTAGCAACAAATGGTCAGTGCCTGACACTGGCTTTTTCACAAAAAACGTTGTAACCCCAACTATGGATTAAATAAAGAGATAAAAGTGCAGCTAAGAAGAGGAAAACAGGGTAAGCTCAAGTATTTTATCAATAATTAAGAGGTTACCCATGAAGAAAGATATTACAGAACTTTACTGTTGCGTCGAGGATTTTTGTCGCACAGTCGATGATAATTTTGCTAATATGCTCCTATCAAAAGGAAGAAAACCAACTAGAATACCGGACTTCGGAAATTCTCACCATAATTCTATTATATCATCAATCCCCTTGCAAAAGTTTCAAAGCTTTTTACCTACTTTATCTGCCACTTTATAAATCTGAGTTTTCTAAATTGCCAACATATGACCGATTTATCGCTCTTAAATCACGGGTTTTATGGTATTTAGCATTACTTTTGCAATGGTTCTGCAAACAAGCAAAAATGACAGGTATTGCCTACATAGACACTTCTACAATCGCTGTTTGCCACAAAAAAAGAATCTCCAAGAACAAAGTTTTTGATGGTTTGGCAGAAATTAGTAAGAGCACATATGGTTGGTTTTTTGGCTTTAAATTGCACTTGGTAATTAATGAAATTGGAATCACTTACTCTAACCAAAGGTAACGTTGATGACAGAAAACCTGTGCCAACTCTCACTAAAAGACTGACCGGACTTTTGTTTGGAGATAAGGGCTATATAAAGAAAGAGCTCTTTGAGAAACTCTTTGATAGAGGCCTAAAACTCGTCACTAAAGTAAAAAAAGGTATGAAAAACGTACTCATTTCACTTAAAGAGAAGATTTTACTAAGGAAAAGATCGATTGTTGAGACTGTTTTCGACTCCTTGAAAAACAAATTTGAGATTGAGCACACAAGACACAGATCGCCAACAAATTTCCTAATTCATGTTTTTTCTGTTCTGATTTCCTATTCCATGCAGTCGAAAAAGCCCTCTATTTCTATGCCTTTCTTTGCTGGCTAATCCATAGTTGGGGTTTGTAGAGCGCTTTCGTCAAACTGGATCCCAGTGGGCTTTGTTGCACCACTCAAGGAAAGAACAGGCAGTTACTGATGGAATTTGTTATAAAATAGATATTTAGCCGACAAAGGAAAAATATGCCAATAAGAATGAAAGTCAGTAACTGCAATGAATATAACAAATTTCTTCAAGAAAGGGGAAATGTTTTTCATTATATCAACGATGCCATTGAAAATTGGTACGAAAATAGTCCAAAAGTAGCAGGTGGCAACAATGTCTACAGCGACAAAGTAGTGATTCTAATTCACATAATAACCTATCTATTCAGGATTGGTCTTAGGCAAACAGTGGGATTTATAGAGAAATATCTTGAGCAAATAGGGAAAATTTTGCAAATTATCAGCTATTCGCAGGCTTCAAGAAGGTTTAAAAAGCTTAATATCAAAATCAACGACTGCAGAGTTGATAAGAACGATATGGAAGATATTGAAATTGCTATAGATAGTACAGGTATCAGCATCTACAATAATATTCCAGGCCATAGTAAGGCAAATGGTACAGATAGAAAGTATCGCCGCTATGAGCAAACAAGAAAGCTACATGTAATGCTAGAGATAGGTAGTAAAAAAGTTATAGCTGCAAAATACAGTAGTGGAGTTTATTCCGACCACTATGGAGCCTGTGATCTTATTGAAAGAGTGGATACCAAGTATAACATAAGCACGATATATGCAGATAGGGCATATAATCGAAAGAAGTTATACAAACTGTGCGATGAGCTTGACATAAAGACAAGGATTCCTCCGCAAAATAATGCAGTAGAGCATCCAAAGTTGGATTATATGAATGAGAGAAATTCTACAATCAAGCTCATAAAGTCATATGATGAAGATGGTATGAAGAGGTGGAAAAAAGAGATAAATTATTGGAAGAGATCTTATATAGAAAGTTTTTTCTCGCGACTGAAGCAAATATTTGGATTTAGTTTTAGGAATAAATCTGAGATTAATCGTGAGAAGGAACTGCTACTCAAGTGTTATTTGCTTAACAAATTTACTGAAATAGGCATGGCTAAGTTTGATATAGCTTCATGAATTTATTATACATTACCCACTATCCGAAGAGCTGTGCAACAAGGAGAGTAGACCGGCGGAGCTTCCCCACCAGTCTCTCGCAGAACTGCACGGAAACCTCTCGGCTTATACAGCTCCCATTATTTAGCCTTTTGATCCTAACCCAAGTGTCCAATGATAGAAAATACTTGGAGACCTCTTTCTCACTTTTCCTAGAAATTGCTTTGCTAGTCTTCCGTGATCACGAAGTTTCTTATATTTTGTCCTGACCCATCTTATGAGGTATCTCTCTATATTTCTAAGAGATGGATACATCTCTGATTTATAAAACCTGCCATAGTACTGAAACCAGCCTCTGACTATTGGATCTATCTTCTTCGATATTTCCTCTAGTGTGGTCCATGTAATCCGATGTATTCTCCATGACTTTATGGTTTTCTTGATCTTCTTCTTGGCTTTGTTACTAATTGCAGGTAGAAATGAGATGAAATAATTCCTCATCTTATTCTTTGCTACTCTAGGTCTAAAAGTATAACCTAGAAAATCAAAGCTTTGTTTAGGAAATTGTTCTTTTCTATCATCATCCTTACTGTACACAATCTGTGTCTTTTCAGGATGTAACTTCAATTTACACTTAGCCAATCTTTCTTCAATCATTACTTTCATAAATCCTGCCTGTCTTTTAGTTCTGCAGTGCACTATCGCATCATCTACATATCTTTCAAATGGTACTGTTGGATAATTTTGTTTCATCCACATATCAAACGCATGGTGCATAAATATGCTTGAAATGATTGGGCTTATTGAACCTCCTTGCGGAACTCCTTTATCCCTTGTTACCCTACTGCCATCTGCTTGCTGAATGGGGGCTTTCATCCACCTCTCAACATACAGTATGACCCATTTGCAGTCTGTGTGTTTCTTGATAGCCTGCAGTGCTAAATCGTGGTCCAGATTGTCGAAAAATCCAGATATATCAAGATCTACCGTCCAATCATTTTTCCAACATCTCTTCTGTGCTGTGTATACCGCATCCAGCGCAGACTTATTTGGTCTATAACCATATGAATCTTCGTGAAATTTCGGTTCTACTAACGGCTCAAGATACATTGTAGCTGCTGTTTGCGCTATTCTGTCGAATACTGAAGGCACACATAAAATTCTTTGCCCTCCTGTATCTTTTGGTATCGCAACAGCTTTTACCGGCTCTGGAAAATAACTTCCGGATGACATCCGATTCCATAATTTGTATAGATTATCCTTTAGATTTTCTTCAAACTTTGTTATCGAGACCTCATCTACACCTGCTGCACCTTTATTTTTCGATACTTGTTTATAAGCTCTCCAAATAAGTTGCTTCGGTATATCAAAAGACTTTGTTTTATTCATTAACTCCTCCCTTTCGGTTGATAAATAATTAAAACTAAATAACTTAGCCCCTTCACTCCATTTCCATTACAGAAACTTCTTCGCTACTACGAGCTAATCCGCCCCTGTTTTTCGCATCGGTACTCTCATCCTCAGAGATCAGCTCTTTGGACTTCTCCCTTTTCATCGAAACGACAGGTTCCCGTAGTTCCATGCAATAGCCTAAAATAGATTCACGCCACTTTTATGCCGGACGCCACCTACCCAGTAAACAAGCTCCCAGTAGATTCATCCCAGGTTAACGACTACCCCCTGGTTTTGACGTCGTCTCTACGCTTTCGACACTTCATCAGTGGTTCACTTGCGTTCGTCTCTCTATTTCATACATGACACATAATTGTGCCTTTTCCATAACGCTCACTACCTTAGCTCTTTACCAAAGCAGCTTATGGCTGTTTGAAGCCTGCTCTTGCAAACCGGCTCCGAGGGGCCCTCCCTCATCTACTGCACAGCTTCAACACTTTCCGTGTTTCTACGGCGCACAGCCATCCCAGTGTCAGCTACTTTCATGACAAGAAAAAAAGGACTGATTTCACATGAATCTGAACAGATACGATTTAGGAGATAGTAAACTTCATCTACCCTCTAATAATAAGACTTACTAGTTACTTGTAACTCTTCAATGCTTATATCGATGCAGCTTGTACTTGGAGTCTCCATATCTCCAAGCAATAACTTTGTTATCTCTGTGTGGCCTTTGAGAACAGATAAATGTAAAACAGTCTTGCTAGAATTATCTGCTATATTAATATTTGCTCCGTTTTTAAGCAATAATTTTACCACATTCTCATGGCCTCCCTGAACAGCTAAATATAAAGGAGTAGCACCGAAATGATTTCTTACATCAATATCTGCTCCGTTTTTAAGCAATAATTCCACCTCCTCTTTACAATTTATGGAAGCAGCATAATGTAAAGGAGTAAAACCATAATTATCCAATGCATTAACATTTGCTCCGTTTTTAAGCAATAATTTCACTTGCTCTAAGCGATTTCCGCAAGCAGCATAATGTAAAGGGACAAGACCTTCATTATCTGTTGGATTAGTATCTTGTTTGGCTCTCAACGATAATTCCATATGAGGAAGAGTCAATCGAGAATTACTTACTGAATTTTCTTGTTCTTGATACATAAAATACCTCTAATTTCTTACAGCTTAGTATAAATATCTATACTATATAAACATCAATTCAACTTATCACCACCGGGTAACGGTTGCAAGCCAAAAGCTTCTCTTTTTTCATTGAGCGTCATGAAGCTTGCGTTTTGCACGTATTTCCACATCTTTTGTCTTTTCTCCATTAGAATTTCTATCGCGTCTTTATCATATGACAAACATAAATCTTTGCCAAACTTGGGCACTAGCCAAGAATTCAGGTGACAGATAATATTTTCTAGCGTTGGTAAAATCGTCTGTTCCCAAAGGGAAAGACGTGCTTCAACTAAATTACTGTAAGTGTTATCACCCGGTATGCCAAGCAACTGCGGCGGAACGCCAAAAGCTAGCGCAATATCACGAGCTGAGCTATGTTTTGACTCAATAAAATCCATATCCCTCGGTGATAAGCTCATTTCCTTCCACTCTAAACCTCCTTCAAGTAATATCGGTCTTCCAGCGTTGACAGGACCTGAGTAATGATCATTTATCTGCGCTTTTAAGCGTTGGTACTGCTCTTGACTTAAGTTTCCAACGCTTCCATCCTTTTCTGATTTCACAACTATTGCACCACTTGGTCTTGCTCCATTTTGCAGCATTGCCTGATTCCAAGCACCAGCCTGATTATGCTGATCTATACTATATGCAGCTGCCTCAATTGGTGAAAGTCCATACCAATCATTCAAAGGGTTAAAGGTTTTAAGATGCAGTACTGTTGAACGCCCAGTCAATTTATCAACTTTAAAGTCATAACTGTTGTTATTTACGGTATAACGATAGGCATAAGGAACGTTACTTCTCCCTGGAATAATTTCAACCCTATCAGGGCGCAGAAGATAAAGCTCTGTTGGTTTGTTCTGCGCCTCAATCATCAATACATAAGAATTGCCATTAACTAATCGATAAGTCACAATCCCTTCAATAAATTCCGATTTTGATGTCATTGGATTAGGAGAATAAAGTAACTTCAGTAATGGATGCGCTTTTAGTTGTGATTTTCCCTGGTCAGTAAGCTGGCAGAGAGTAAAAGGTACCGAAGATGCAGCACTTGCGATCATATTAATTGCTCGAAAGGCAATAACATTTTTTATGTAACCTTCCTCAGCAAAACTTACATAATCACGCCTACTCCAACTTGGTTCCATCATTAGTTGCAAAGCAGAGTATTCACTGCTTTTCTTTCTTTGAAAAATGTTAAAATTCATATGTGCCTCCTGAAAATTTTGTTAAAAATTTGAAATTGTAGTTGAATTATATCAATTAGTGTTACAAGAATGATGTCATCCCAGTTCTTGACACTGGAATGGCTTTGATAGACCTAAAGAAATAGAACATGACAGAATGGCTAATCTCTAACCAATTTACTGATTATAACCATTCTGTGAAATTCATGGAAGCAAAAATTCAACAAATTTACAATAATTTGTCTGATGAGCTAGTATGGCTGCTCCAGCACCCTCCACTTTACACAGCAGGAATCGGTGCAACAGATGATGACATTATTGAAAAATTATTTCCTATATATAAAACAGGTAGGGGTGGTAAATATACATATCACGGACCAGGGCAGCGCATTATATATTTAATGCTAAATCTTAAAAAAAGAAACAAATGTGACATAAAACTATATATCAGAGACCTAAGTAATTGGATCATAAATGTTTTAAAACACTTTAATATACTTGGGGAATTTAAGGAAGATAGAATAGGCATTTGGGTGAACAACAACGGAGTAGAAGAAAAAATAGCAGCTTTTGGCATTCGCTTGAGAAAATGGGTAACTTATCACGGCATAGCGCTTAATGTCTCTCCAAACCTTTCCCACTATGAGGGTATTATTCCTTGTGGACTAAAAGATTACGGCGTTACATCAATGGAAAAACTAGGAGTAAAAGTTTCTCTTTGCGAATTAGATGATATATTAAAGCAAGAGTTTCATAAGATATTTTAATGTATTCCTTTATTCTTTATTTTCTATGCCTTTTACTCACTAATCCTGCAAATCAAGTTGATATTATTGCTCCTTCTTCGAAGGGAAAAGAATCGGATCTGCCCACTATAAAAGAATCCGTAAAAACTTTGGGTTTTAATCCTCACATTTCGGAGAAAATATACAGTAATGACAACCCATTTTATTCTAACTCTGATGAGTTTAGAGCGAATGATTTGGTTAATGCGCTCACTGATGATAGCAAAATAATTTGGTGTATCAGAGGAGGAGAAGGGGCTTCTCGGCTAATTCCCTATCTAGAAAAGTTACCCAATGATAAAAAAGAAAGAATTGCTCAAAACAAAAAAATTCTTATAGGCTATAGTGATATCACTGCTTTACATATTTATCTGCAAGTTAAATATGACTGGCAAACTCTTCACGGTACCATGTTGGAAATGATAGTAAATAACTCTGTTGCTGAAACCTCTGTTGAAAAATTAAAAGAGTTAATTCTTAAGCAACGCAACTCTATCAGATTTGATAACCTAAAAATGATCGACAATGGCATTAGACTAAAAAATGGCAAATTAGAGTCTAAAATCATCGGTGGTAATATGACTTTGGTTGAAAATAGCATAGGAACTGCTTGGCAAATAAACGCAAAAAACAAAATTCTATTTTTAGAAGACATAAAAGTTTATCCATATTCAATTGAGCGAAGTCTAGATCACCTAAAACAAGCTCATATTTTTGATGGAGTAGATGCAGTAATATTCGGTGACTTTGTTAACTGTTATAATGATAATCTTGTCGAAATTGTAAAAGAAAGGTTTGCAAAAAGTGTCAACTTTCCAGTATTTACAATGAAAGGAGTAGGCCATGGACATATAAATGACCCTTTACCTTTCAACACTCACGCTACCATTAGCATTCAAAACGAGAAGGAGTTTATGGATGTGCAACAGTTATACAAGTAGCTTTATCTTACACTCCTTTCATTCCAGCACCTTCGTTGTCATCCGAGTAGCCCTCTTGTATCTTGTAAAAAGCATCTAATGTTTTAAGCTTAAGCATTAGGTGGAGGAGGGAAGAACTCTGTTTCCCCTCTTAGATATAAAATCTGTAAGAAAGATAAGAGTTCCCTCCTCAAAAGTATAGGCTGGACGGTATCGTAGAAAGACCTAAATGGCTCTAATTCTGTATCCACAAGGTTAGCCTTACTTTTCGTTTTAAATGGTAACGTATGGGGTTATATATGATCAACAACTTTCTTGGAATTGATGTATCAAAAGATCGCTTTGATGTTTTTCTTTCATTCATAAGTAAAAAAGAAAAGCGTGAAACTAGGAAAAGAAGCTTTAAGAACGATGATCTTGGGTTTCAAGGTCTGCTGAGTTTTCTACAAAAGCATAATGTGGAAGAAGTAAAGTCATGCATGGAGGCTACTGGTTGTTATAGCGAAGCTTTGGCTGAATTTCTGCACAATGCTGGACATTTTGTTAGTGTTGTAAATCCTTATTGTATTAAATCTTATACAAGGAGTAAACTCGTAAGACAAAAGAATGATCAGACTGATGCAGAAATTATTGCTGATTATTGCCAAAGACAGGAACCAACTCGTTGGACACCACCTTCTTCTGAAATGAAAAAATTAAAACATCTTTATCGTTGCTCAGTTGCGTTAAAAGATGAATTAGCATTAGTAAATAACCACCTAGAAAAAAAAGAGAGACTGCCTAAAGAAGTTGCAAATGCTTGGGAAGACCTTGCAATGAATATAGCTCAAAAAATAGAAACAATAAAAAACTCCGTACGTGAACTATTAAAGCAACACAAAGAGTTGTTGGAAAATTTTCAACTTCTACTGACTATTCCAGGCATAGGAGAGGAATCAGCAGTAGCTATTTTAGCTGAAATCCCTGACATAAAAGCTTTTAGAGATGCCAGACAATTGGCAGCATATACAGGAGTTATACCGAAAAATATAACATCAGGTTCATCTGTACATTCTAAACCAAGATTAAGTAAATCAGGTTCACAAACATTACGTAAGGCCCTTTTCTTTCCTGCCATAGTAGCCAAGAATCACAATCCTATCATTGTGAGTTTTTGCCAAAGACTAAAGAAGAAGGGTAAGCATAATATGGCAATTGTGGGAGCTGCAATGCGTAAGCTACTCCATATCATTTTCGGTATCCTGACATCCAAAAGTGCTTTTGATCCAAATCATATCAAGAATTACAGAACTAGGATGTTGACTGTAGTTTAAAATCAAAAAATGCTTCCAATCCATTCAACATATTCACTAACTGTAATCTGTGTACTGTTACACAATCAGAAGTATTTTTTGATTTTATGATACAGCTTGAGTAATTTTTTTGTTGACTAGCAAGACAGTATCTTTCTTGTCATTCGAGTAGCCTCTTTGGTGTCATCCGAGTAGCTTGACACTGGAATGGCTTTGTTGCACCACTCAAGGAAAGAACAGGCAGTTACTGATGGAATTTGTTATAAAATAGATATTTAGCCGACAAAGGAAAAATATGCCAATAAGAATGAAAGTCAGTAACTGCAATGAATATAACAAATTTCTTCAAGAAAGGGGAAATGTTTTTCATTATATCAACGATGCCATTGAAAATTGGTACGAAAATAGTCCAAAAGTAGCAGGTGGCAACAATGTCTACAGCGACAAAGTAGTGATTCTAATTCACATAATAACCTATCTATTCAGGATTGGTCTTAGGCAAACAGTGGGATTTATAGAGAAATATCTTGAGCAAATAGGGAAAATTTTGCAAATTATCAGCTATTCGCAGGCTTCAAGAAGGTTTAAAAAGCTTAATATCAAAATCAACGACTGCAGAGTTGATAAGAACGATATGGAAGATATTGAAATTGCTATAGATAGTACAGGTATCAGCATCTACAATAATATTCCAGGCCATAGTAAGGCAAATGGTACAGATAGAAAGTATCGCCGCTATGAGCAAACAAGAAAGCTACATGTAATGCTAGAGATAGGTAGTAAAAAAGTTATAGCTGCAAAATACAGTAGTGGAGTTTATTCCGACCACTATGGAGCCTGTGATCTTATTGAAAGAGTGGATACCAAGTATAACATAAGCACGATATATGCAGATAGGGCATATAATCGAAAGAAGTTATACAAACTGTGCGATGAGCTTGACATAAAGACAAGGATTCCTCCGCAAAATAATGCAGTAGAGCATCCAAAGTTGGATTATATGAATGAGAGAAATTCTACAATCAAGCTCATAAAGTCATATGATGAAGATGGTATGAAGAGGTGGAAAAAAGAGATAAATTATTGGAAGAGATCTTATATAGAAAGTTTTTTCTCGCGACTGAAGCAAATATTTGGATTTAGTTTTAGGAATAAATCTGAGATTAATCGTGAGAAGGAACTGCTACTCAAGTGTTATTTGCTTAACAAATTTACTGAAATAGGCATGGCTAAGTTTGATATAGCTTCATGAATTTATTATACATTACCCACTATCCGAAGAGCTGTGCAACAAAGCCTGCTGGAATCCAGAAGTTTTTTGAGCACAAAAGTCATGCTAAGTTTTTGTTGTTAAGAAAGGCTGGATAGCTACTTGCATGACAAGAGGAGAACTACTGGGATGACAAGGGGAGAGCTACTAAATGACATCTTCAATTTCTATGTGTCAAGCACTGAAGAGGTCTCTCCTATTTTCTCTTGATGAATAAATCTAAGTAGAGTATAGTAAAAATGCATTTATGTAGCGATTAATGAGCAACTTAGTTTTAGTCTATATAACTTTTTCAAACCTGAAAGAGGCTAAGACTATTTCTGAAGAATTGTTAAACGAGAAGTTAATTGCATGTGTAAATATATTTCCCGAAGTAAATTCTCTGTATTTATGGGAAGGTAAAATTAATAGTAATTGTGAAATAGTGGCAATTATGAAGAGCAGGAATGATCAGACTGATAAGATTGTAGAAAAAATCGAGGCAATGCATTCTTATGATCAACCAGCCGTTGTGATAATACCCATAGGAAAAGCGAATAAATCTTTTACTAATTGGGTTAATAATGTTATTGATATAAACAATATTGGGGTGTAGCCAAGTGGTAAGGCAGCGGTTTTTGATACCGCCACGCGAAGGTTCGAATCCTTCCACCCCAGCTTTATTAAAGTGTGCGTGAAATGATATCACTTTTTTATAAATTAAGGTTATTTAATTATATACTGGGCAGCTTGAAAGATATAGTTGTCAAGCTATTTCTTTTCACTCTGTATCTTTATACATCGAGCATTATGCTCATGTTTCTCACCAGTGGCTTTTGGTATGCTGTAGAGTTTAGCTCTTTCAAAAATGCATTTTACCATTTGTATCAATATTTAAAATGGTATTATGAAAATAGAGATGATTTGGGTTATGGAGTTTCTATTAGAATATTAGTAGCGTTTCTTACTCCGCATTTTCTCTACAAATTATTTTCTGGCACAGGCTGGAAGTCTTTTTTCAAGGAGAAGATAGTTCAGATACTCAGCACAAGAAGAAAAATGAGTAATAAACCAAATGGCAGTAGTTATGGTTATAGTAATAAGAACAGTTACGGTAACAATAATCTTCAAGAGGCAGAACGGAAAGTGAATATGATAAAGCAGCTATTAATCCAAGATATAGATGAAGCTATAGAAAAAAGATTAAATGATATTTTTCTTGGTGAGAGGGGTAAACCTCATTAAAAGGGCTTTATCTTTTTTAGAATTGGCTGTATTTTGTTTTTTACGTATAATGGATCGCAATCAGCCAGTATACATGTTTCAACAAAATCTTGACTGAAGTCTGATAGCCAGGAAATTGCTTTACGTTTCTCTACCAAGCTTTCTGTTTTTTTACAGTTACTTGCTGCATCAATCATTGCCTGTGATATCACTGATTGCCACAGTATGCAGTACCTTTGTATATCATCTAAAGTGCTATTTGCTTCGTGATGGTGAAAAAATTCTTTGAAATTGAAGTTATTTGACATTACGTACCTCTTTAAGTTGAAAATTAGAATTTGAAGTAGTGCGAAAGTTGTCTGCTGCAATGAGTAGCCTTTATGACAGTCAGACCGGGTTTTATGTGAGCTATAAATGTTTAAGAAATTATATCTGTTCAGATCTATGTGAAACCAGTGCTTCTTTTCTTGTTATCCGAGCTGGGATGGCTTTGTTGCACAGCTCTTCGGATAGTGGGTAATGTATAATAAATTCATGAAGCTATATCAAACTTAGCCATGCCTATTTCAGTAAATTTGTTAAGCAAATAACACTTGAGTAGCAGTTCCTTCTCACGATTAATCTCAGATTTATTCCTAAAACTAAATCCAAATATTTGCTTCAGTCGCGAGAAAAAACTTTCTATATAAGATCTCTTCCAATAATTTATCTCTTTTTTCCACCTCTTCATACCATCTTCATCATATGACTTTATGAGCTTGATTGTAGAATTTCTCTCATTCATATAATCCAACTTTGGATGCTCTACTGCATTATTTTGCGGAGGAATCCTTGTCTTTATGTCAAGCTCATCGCACAGTTTGTATAACTTCTTTCGATTATATGCCCTATCTGCATATATCGTGCTTATGTTATACTTGGTATCCACTCTTTCAATAAGATCACAGGCTCCATAGTGGTCGGAATAAACTCCACTACTGTATTTTGCAGCTATAACTTTTTTACTACCTATCTCTAGCATTACATGTAGCTTTCTTGTTTGCTCATAGCGGCGATACTTTCTATCTGTACCATTTGCCTTACTATGGCCTGGAATATTATTGTAGATGCTGATACCTGTACTATCTATAGCAATTTCAATATCTTCCATATCGTTCTTATCAACTCTGCAGTCGTTGATTTTGATATTAAGCTTTTTAAACCTTCTTGAAGCCTGCGAATAGCTGATAATTTGCAAAATTTTCCCTATTTGCTCAAGATATTTCTCTATAAATCCCACTGTTTGCCTAAGACCAATCCTGAATAGATAGGTTATTATGTGAATTAGAATCACTACTTTGTCGCTGTAGACATTGTTGCCACCTGCTACTTTTGGACTATTTTCGTACCAATTTTCAATGGCATCGTTGATATAATGAAAAACATTTCCCCTTTCTTGAAGAAATTTGTTATATTCATTGCAGTTACTGACTTTCATTCTTATTGGCATATTTTTCCTTTGTCGGCTAAATATCTATTTTATAACAAATTCCATCAGTAACTGCCTGTTCTTTCCTTGAGTGGTGCAACAAAGCCAGCTGGGATCCAGGTTGACAAAAGCGCTTTACAACGTTTTGTGTACAAAAGCCAGTGTTGCATGACACTATTTGTTCTTACACCCTTTTTGTCTATCTTATTTTGTCACTCTGCTGAACAGATAATTTTCGCCAATAAGCTTTCTACTGAATTTTTGTTATTAAGCTCGCACAGATCAAAGACAAGTTTTGAGTCAAAAATACCCTTAATATTATAATAAGGGGTTGGTAAAATGTGTCTAGTAAGTTTCTTCTCTATGCAACTGCACCTCAAGCTAATAATGGACCATCAGGCGTATTACCAATTACATTGATTTGGTTTAATATTTTATTAGTGGGGTAAAAATAATTTTTTATAAACTCCTTATATATAGCTGTTAATTTATGTATATCGTCTATTGATACGCATTCATTTACCTGATGTGCGGTTTTGTTGATCATACCAAATTCAATTACTGGACAAATATCCTTAATAAACGCAGCATCAGATGTGCCACCATTTGTACTCAGCACAGCATCAATACCGGTAATTTTATTTATCGCATCAAGCATAATATCAGTATTTCTATCAGGAGTAGAGAGAAAAACGTCCCTGCTGCTCTGCATAGACAGTTTATAATCGTTAGTCACATTGGTGCATATTGCATCAATCATCTTATATAAAACGTCCGGTGTTTGTGTATTGTTATATCGAACATTAAAACCTGCTGCTATTGAACTAGGTATTAGATTATTAGTATTATTTCCAACGTCGATAGTAGTAATTTCGCAATGTGAAGGCTGAAAGTATTTATTACCAGTATCAAAAGTGGTATCTTTTATCTTACTTAGTATCGATACCATTTTATATATTGGATTATCTGCTAGATCTGGGTAGGCAACGTGCCCTTGTTTACCATGGCAAATCAATTTAAATGTTGCAGAACCTCTTCTACCTATTTTTATGGTATCACCTAATTTCTCACTACTCGTTGGTTCTCCAACTATACAAAAATCTATCTTTTTTTGCTTACTTTTCATCCATTCCAAAACGGCCTTTGTTCCATGTTCTTCCGTGCTTTCTTCAGCACCGGTAATCAATGCACTGATTGAACCACTGAATCGAAACTTACCTGCAACTGAATCTACGATAGCAGCAATAAATGCAGCTACTCCGCCTTTCATATCAGCTGCTCCTCTTCCGTATAGCATTCCATTTCTAACTTCTGGCTTAAATGGATCAGATATCCAATCTTTTAACTCACCTGGTGGTACAACATCAACATGTCCAGCAAAACACAAGTTTGGTACTCCATTTATATATTTCGCATAAAGATTTTTAACTTTATCACCAAACTCTAAAATCTCACATTCAAAACCACTTTTCTTAAGAATGGCTGCTATATGCTCTATTGCCCCATCGTCTTTTGGTGTTATACTTTTAAAAGAAATTAATTTCTTAGTTAGTTCTACAGGGTCAATCTTCATATCAATCTTGAAATACTAACATTACCGTATTGTAAACATTCTATGCGATATTTAAAACAAATATTACAGCACACAGAACAAGTTCTTATTAGGGAAGTAACAGTACTTGCTGATAATATCTATGAAATATGTAGACAATACGGAAATGACATTTTTCTGATTGCAGATGAAAATACAGCAAAACTTTTAAACAAAAACATACTTAATAAAGTTTCTCATTTAATTATTCCAGCCACAACTGTCATTCCAGCGCGTGACTATGATGGATCGCAGTGTCACGCTACTTGGATGACACCAAATAGACTGAACAGCGCTGCTTCCCTCCAAACTGTAAACCTAGTTAGAAATAAAGCAAAAGATAGTGACTTAATGGTTGCATTTGGTAGTGGCACTGTTAATGATATCTGCAAATATGCAAGCTACCTCGAGAAAAAAGATTATATATCGTTCCCAACAGCCGCTTCCATGAATGGGTATAGCTCTGCAAACGCTTCAATATTAGTTGATGGATATAAAAAATCGTTCGGAGCACATCTTCCAAAGGCAATATACATTGATAACGATATAATTGCCAACGCACCACCACGCCTCACATTAAGTGGATTTGCAGATTTCATCTGCCGTTCAACAGTACAAGCCGATTGGCTATTATCTCATCTATTACTTGGCACAGAATATAATGAACTCCCCTTTAAACTTGTTCGCAATCTGGAGGAAATTTTGCTCAGAGAACACTTGGCACTTGCTAAAAAAGATAAAAGAGTAGTTTTATTACTTATGGAAGCCTTATTGATTTCAGGACTTGGAATGGTGATGTCAAAAGGCAGCTACTCTGCAAGCCAAGGAGAACATATGATAGCTCATGCAATGGAGACGGTAACAAAAGATTATTCCTCCTCGTTACATGGCGAAAAAATTGCTGTTACGACGATTACTATGGCTAACTTGCAAGAGGAGATATTGTCAATACAAAACCCGATTACCAAACCGATCACTTTAGATGTAAAACATATAACTCAGTGCTTTGGTAATACCGAATTTATAAAAATTCTAAAGCAGAAGCAAATTATGCAGCAAAAAATTCAAGAGATTATTTACAAAGAATGGAGTAATATTTCTAGTTTAATTAAGCAAAATTTACTATCTGCAAAACACCTGCAGAAAGTATTTGAAGATCTATCAATTCCGTACTTACCGGAGCATCTTAATTGGAACAAAGAGCAATATTGCAAGGTAGTCAATCTTACATTTGCAACAAGAGATAGATTCACCTTTCTTGACCTAGCTGGTTGTATAGAAAAAAGTTAGATTTTGTGTATTCGTTCAGTAGGGTAGCAAAATAAGATAGACAAAAACACAGTAACAAATGGTGTCATTCAAGTAGCTATCCAGCCTTTCTTAACAACAAAAACTTAGCATGACTTTTGTGCTCAAAAAACTTCTGGATTCCAGCAGGCTTTGTTGCATCGCTTATCGGATAGTGGGTAAAGCATAAAAAATTCATGAAACTACCTAAAACTTAGCCATGCCAATATCAGTAAATTTATTGAGTAAGTAACATTTTATTAGCAACTCTTTTTCTCGATTTACTTCAGATCTATTTCTAAAACTAAACCCAAATATTTGCTTTAATCTTGAAAAAAATCCTTCAATATATGACCTTTTTCCATAAACTGCTTCCTTCTTCCACTCTTTCACACCGTCTTTACCACATAATCTAATGGCAGCATTCCTTTCAGCCATATAATCCAATTTTGTATGCTCCGCTGCACGATTTTTCGGTAAAATTTTGTCTTTATATCATATTTTTTGCACAATTTATAAAGCTTGATAGGCTCTGTCTGCATATAATGCTTTTATAGCATGCTGAAAGCTGAGCAAGTCGCAAGCACCATAATGGTCGGAGTAGGCACCATTGCTATATTGTGCAGCTATAGCTTTTTTACTATTTATACTCAATATTACGTGTAGCTTTCTTACCTGTTTATAACTGCGATACTTCGCTATTTTCCTTACTGTGACCAGGTGTATTATCTGATACTTGTACTGTCTATGGCAATTTCAATATCTTCCATATTGTTTTTATCAACTCTGCAATCATTGATCTTAATATTGAAACCTTCTTGAAGCCTGCGAATAGCTAATGACTGCTAACTACTTGCTGCAAATATCCTTTTATAAACCCTACCGTTTGTCTTAAGCCAATTCTAAAGAGACTAGCGACTATATGCACTAAAATCACAACTTTATTACTATAAATATAATTTCCACCTCGCATTTTGGGGCTATTTTCGTACCAATTTTCTATTGCCTCATTAATAAAATGAAAAATATTTCCTCTTTCTTGCAGAAATCTGTTATATCCATGGCAGTTACTGACTCTCATTTTTTGTGACATATTTTTCTTTCGTAGGTTAAATGCCTGTTTTATAGTGAATTTCGTCAGTAACTTCCAGTTCTTTTTATCTGAGCTATGCAACAAAGCCATTCCAGCATCAAGTGCTGGAATGACATGGTGAAATATTATTCAAGTAGCCTCTGTCCCAGTACCTATTCGGTGTCATTCAAGTCAACTCTTTTCTTGTCATCCCAGTGCCTAGACACTGGGATCCAGAAAACTTCACTTTAAATGAGTGCATTAGATTGTCTTTATATAGATGTCAGTATCAGCTACTCGGATGAAATTCATTTAGTCTTCTTTTCTCTTTTTCTTATTTTACTACTCTGATGAACGGATACAAAAAAAACTCATGCACCTTGATGTAAGTAGATCTTGCAAGCATTTTAAGATTGCCGGTTCACTAGTTAACATAGAAAAAGCTCAACAAAATTATAAGAATAGTATATAATTGAAAATATTTAATAGTGAAAATAATGCCTAACACTAAAGAAAAAGAAATACATCTTATATTCTTTCATGGGTTAGGGGATAATTATAAAAATGCAACTACATTCTGTAAAGATATGCAATCTGAGCTCATGCACCACCATGATATACCTAATTTTCACACTCATGCACACAAATACCCGGCTGCATTTCAAAATTATAGTAACTTATGCCTTAACCAGCTTCGTATGCTTACTAGCATCAATATTGCCACCTACTGTCATACTGCTCACTAATCCAATAACAGCTAGAACAGCTGGATTGGCAGTCTTATCAGCTTCAGCTTGTGTTTTTTTATCTATATTCCTACTCATGATTCCGTTTCTAAATAAGGATCAAAAGTTATTCAAGTCTTCAATAGAGCAAATTGATCAACTAATATATCAAGGTGTAAAACCCGAAAATATTATACTTTTCGGTCATTCTTTTGGAGGAGCAGTTGCATCGGAAGTATCAAGGCATTTTGCGAATAGAGATGTTAAACTTGGAGGAATCGTCTTCACTAGCACTTTTAGTTCTTTTCATACAGCAATAGAGCATTTTCCAATGCCTCAAACGAAAATTTTGAGTATACTGCCTTTATTCCTACTAAAAAGAATACTAAAAGCCTTCGCTTTAGACTTTGATATAGCAGATAATTTGCAAAAGTCACAAAATGAAAAAACGCCAATAGTAATTATTAATCACGCAAGAGACACATTAATACCACTGCCTGCACAATTGGTAAATGCGATAAGAGGTGATCAATTATTAAATGGTAATCCGATTAAGATTCGTGATGATCTGTTTATATATGGAGATGATCCTCATAACAGTGTTTTGGATAGTGGCACACTGACTGAAGAATTAAGAGAAATGGTACTTAGTAAAGTTACGTCTAGAACGCGTTAACTTTTTTGCTGCTTTTTTTTGGCTAAGGTCACACTTCATTATGCATTAAATTGTATTCATCTATTCAGGGAATTTGCTAATGTGAAAGCCAGTGCTTCCTTTCTTGCGATGTAGCTGTACAGAAATTGAAGATGTCATTTAGTAGCTCTCCCCTGTTATTTAAGTAGCTAACACTGAGATCCATAAATTTAACTGGATGCCAGTTTCTGGGCACTGACCATCATAAAGGAGCCAGTGTCATGCACTGATAGTTGTCTTTTCTCGCCTACCTTATTTTACTACTCTGCCGAACGGATACAATTGAATATAGTATAGTCTTCTGTTCTGACGAGAATAGTTTTATTCCATCCATCAAAAAATGCTAAATTGAGGTATGTATCACCCTTATAGGGCTTGTGAATTTCAGTTATAATAAATTCTGAGATTAGGTTATGCTCTAAAAAAAGGTGTGCTATTTGTGCCCCACCAATCACAAAGACTTGAGAACTACTTTGAATTGACAGAAATTCTTGCATGGAAGAGACAACAGTACATTTTGGGCCTCTATTAAAACACTTGTTACGGGAGAAAACAATAGGTGTACGATTCTTTAGTATGCTCTGAGGCACGGTTTCAAATGTCTTTCTTCCCATCACAATAACTTGCTTGTCGGTTACTTGACAAAAATGTTTGAATTCACTTGGATAACGCCAGGGCAAATCATTATTTATTCCAATTACCCCATTAGGGTCAACAGCCATAATTCCAATAATCTTCATCCCTTTAAGACAGCTTGGGCTACAAAAAATCGCATATGATCACGCACATTATGCACTCTAAGGAAATCAACCTTATTTTGTAGTATAGCTGAGATAGCAACCGTTTCTAAATCTCTATTAGAGGCAGGTTCTATGGAAAAAGAAGAAATAAATGATTTTCTGGAATGGCCAACTAAAACCTTGCAGCCAAAATTTTGTAAAGTTTCTATACTGCGTAAAATCTGAATATTCTGATACATAGATTTGCCAAAACCAATACCAGGATCAATAATTATTGAATTTTCATCAAAACCAAGGTCAAGTAACCTATTAATGCTCTCCTCTGCCCAATTATTTATGATATCAATTGGGTCAATATCATGTGGAATAATATTGTCCTTATGTGGTGGTATCGAAAGTGAATGCATAATAACGACACTACACCCACTGCTAGCAACTTCTTTTAAGGTATTACTACTCAGATCTCCCTTCTGATCATTTACCCAGGCAATATTGTAGTGCTTCAAAACGTTTAAAATAACATTCGGCCAAAAACTATCAATGCTGACCTTAATATCACCAGTTTTCATATAGTCGCTAAGATTATCAAGTACTGGCTTTAGACGTTCATACTCTTCCTCTGGCGTCTTTATTGAAGCTCCAGGCCTTGTTGATTGAGCTCCAAGATCAACTATGCTTGCACCATCTGATACCAACTGCAATGCCTGCTTGGTTGCTCGATTCGCATCATAATAAAGACCACCATCTGAAAATGAATCAGGGGTAATGTTAACAATACCCATAAGCTTTGGTGAAATCGTAAAACTCTTTGAAAAACATTCTTGAACATTGAAAGCAAATGTTTTGTTAACCATTGCCATCAAGTGGAGCAAAAATGGTCTGTTTACCAATTCTGGGTGAGGAATTTTAAGGTCAGGTGTATCAAACGTTAGATCATCCCATAACAAAATATCTAAATCAATAACACGAGGTGCCCATTTTTCATAGACTTGTGGACGACCAATGTCACATTCGATTTGTTTTAAGCCTTTTAATAGCTCCTCAGGAGAAGAAAAACAACTTCCATAGACACCATGTTGAGAAATGGCTTGTTCCAATCAGGTGGAGCACCATTTGGTAAAATAGCCTTAGTTTCTAGAATGATCGAAGACTTTAAGTCTTTTAAATAGAGCTTCTTTAGTAACTCAGTAGCTCTTTGTAAATGGGAAAGGCGATTCCCTATATTTGATCCAATAGAAATATAGATCATTCTTGCAATTCATTACAGTAAGTAAAAAAAACGCCCCCATGTACACCAGGAACTGGTGGTGCGATTTTGTGAGTAGTCACCCTGACAGAAGAAATAATATGCTTCTTTCGCAGCAAAAGGTTATTAATGGCTCTGTATATCTCATGAGTTAAATGCTCGATTAAATTAAATTGCTTGCCCTGAACAAGAGATTGAATATTTTGCACTACTTCCAAATAGCAGATAGTATCTTTAAGTTGATCAGTTGTAAGCCCTGAAGGAGGAGATTTAAAAGTGAGATCAATATCAATACTCACCAATTGGGGAGAGAACTTCTCTTCTGCGCTACATCCTAAATGAACCCAAAGCCGCAGATCAGATATAAGAAGATTACATGCAGGCATTCACTGAGTTTAATGACAAACGTATCATGCCGTCAAGAAAACCCCATAAGAGTTTTGCTCCTTTCTTAGCGCCTTGTATGACTTTCTCTTGCTCTTCTTCGCTTAAATCTGCAATAAGGTTTGCACATTCTTCAGAATGCCACTCATCAGCTTCCATATGAACAGTAAAAAATTTGAGAGGACGCTCATCATTTATTGAATAGTGTTTTTTTAGACCTTCAATTTTAGATTTAGAAACCTCTGGAGTTTGACGTTCATAAGCGTACAGAGCTCCAAGACCTTCTACAAAACCTGATCTTACAATATCAAAGTAACCGTCAACTAATTCTCGTGTCTCCTTAACCTGTGCATCCTCAAGAAGTTGAGATCGTGCTACTCCCAGTCCTTCAGCAAAACGCTGCCATAATTCTGGGTGATTCTCGTCGCCTTGTTCTTCCTCTATTAAATTACCAAGTAAAACTTGCCGCATTTTCAAATTCGGACACAAGGAATGTATACCGCTGATATAACGAGGAAAAGCAGCAACATGGTGATAATATTCCTTAGCGTAGGTTTGCAGAGCCTGCAGGCTTAAGCTACCTTCATTCCATAACTCGTAAAATGGGTGTTTTAATAAGTGTAAACTATCTAATTGATTATTAAGTGATTGAACAAATGTCATAAATAAACACTAAATTATTTTAGGCTACGTTTAGGTTTATCAAATGTCAAGAGACATTTCTCATTACTACCTTAATTCCAATAAATATAAAGATAGATACATTGTAAGTTAATTTTTTATTCTATATATATTCTCTAATGGTGATAAAATGTTAAGTTTAACAAGATCTAGTGCATAGCCATTTATCAGTTCAGTCTTATCTATAAAATCAAGTTCTATCTAGTATAGAAGTTCTGACAATGTGATGTATCTGTAACTGAAAAATGATTTGTAAATTTAGCATCATAAGTATAGTAGGAAGGTTTTGAATCTTCTACAAAATCACTACTATAAATGCTAGTTCCACTTTCTGAATGGCATGCAAAGATTTGTTTTGTGCTTTCATTTGCAAGAAGTTTGTAGTACTGAGATAATATGTTATCAAGCGACTTAGTAAGTTTATCATCTATTGATACATTTTCTGATAAGTAATATTCTAATGAAAAATTTTTTTTAATATCTTTTGGAATATAATCTTCAACAAAACTGCATATTCTAAAAATATTAGAAGTTTGTTCCAGATTATTGCTAATTTGTTTATCGAGAATGGTAAGCAATTTTAATATTGATAACAATATAGAAACACTTCCATGGAACATTATTTCAATATTTTTCATAGTTAAACTTTTTCCTGATATGAGGTCCATACAGATAATTGACAGTGTGATGTTCATTAATATAATAACATTGAGGTTTTTTTGTTTATAGTTAGCATTAGTTAACATTACAAAGATATTACTTAAAATATTAAGTATAATGCTAAAATTTACATTAGTCAACTACTATTTATATTTTAAGAAATGTAGCAAAACAAAAGACATATAATATATTTCTTACTCGATAAAGTAATATACCAAAGTACAATCTGATGCTTTGCCATGTTTGACCCTAGATTACATAAGGATTTTTGCAAATACTTTTACTTGCTGCCTCAGACTTTCTACTAGACTCCACTCAGTATTTGTAAGTGCTGTAGGCACATTTTCTAATGGTGATAAAATGTCACGCTTAAAAAGATCAAGCGCACGACCATCACTGAATGCACTTTTTACAGATGTAAATGCCACTTTCAATGCTGTGTATATATCTTCTAATGGTGATAAAACGTTATGTTTAACAAGATTAAGCACACGATTATCACTCAGTACATTCTCTAGTGGTAATAGAATGTCACGTTTAAAAAGATCGAGCGCACGACCATCACTGAATGCACTTTTTACAGATGTAAATGCCACTTTCAATGCTGTATATACCTCCTCTATATACATATATACTTCTTTAAGAGCTATGGCCGGAGCAGAAAATATGTCATAGCGTTTGAATAGCAGATAGCATGCTTTTAGAGCTGCAACTGCAATAAATAAACCAATAGCTGCAGGTACTGCAAAGGGGAAACAAACTATCAAATAAGGCAATAATAATAGGGCTAAAGCAGTAAAAGTATAGACTGAAACGTAGCGTAATGCCAGTAGAACCAAAGTAATAAGGGCACCAGCTGTGAGGGAAGGTACACTAGATGTTGCTAGAATTACAATAGCAGTAATGCCGGCTGTGCAAAATAATATGTCTGTTTTGTTAAATAAATTTCTCATTGTGTTTTCTCCTAATAATTAAAGTTAGTGATCAATATATTAATAATAGCATAAAATATTAAAGATTTCAACTAATTTGTTAAAACAAGTAAATAAAGAGATTAAGAATGGTGCCTAAAACAGATTTTCTATGAGAAAATTTGTATTTGTTAAGATATACGTTAGAGGGAAAACGTAATCAGCTATAGCTAATCAAGGAAAGGTTCCTCAAAGAGGACATAGATGTTTAATCATATTATTAAGCAATAGAAGTTGGCTATGTTTCACAGATCGAAAAGAAGGGCTCAAGAGAAACAACCAGAAATAAAAACAGAAGTGATATGTGAAAAGAATAGTGAAAAAGAAATAGAGGAAAAGAAACAGTATTTTACCAATTTAAAGAATTATTCAATAAGTCAGAGTATACCTCAAAAGCTAACATCCCCGCAAATATTGAAATAAGTGTTTCTTTTGTGATTAAAAAAACATTGCATCTAGAGTATCTGCCATAAGTGATAATTTTGTGCTTTCATCATAGAGATTGTTTTCACTAGCCAATAATTTCTCACTAATTTGTGGATAAAGTTTAGAAACGTACTTCTCATAGCATTTATCTAGGCATTCTTGGTCTGTACGTTTTGTTTTGTAGGAATGGCATTTCTCCTTACATTGATTATATCTAAATTCAATCCCTTTCTCTTTGTTTGATGCTTGTTGTTCCATAATATTCTTCAATTTAAATAATGTTAATATTAGCATACAAATATGAACATTATGCTAATATCATTACTTTTTAGGTATGCATAGCAAATTTATGCCTGGAAATAGTTTTTCCTACACTTTCTTTATAAAAATCACAGGCGCCTGTTATTAGCTAAAGTAAAGGTCAAGTATCTGGAATTCTGGACATAAAATCCTCCTGTATAAAAAGATTAGAAAAAAACACAGCGCACATATGACAGATGTGTGTATACGCTGAAAAAGATACGCTACGTTTTTTATTGAAAAGTTAATTGAAAGTCTGCAGACAAATTTGAGCTCTTAAAATATCTCTAACTTTAATTATAATTAGATTGAAAATACGCGGAAGTAATTTTTTTTGACAATAGATTTCTTTCATAACCAGTCGTCATCCCAGCTGGGATCCAATAAGAAAACCGCGCTGGAATTTTTGAATTCCAGTTATGCAAGGAATCTAATATCATGGAGTTTTCAAACACTAACAACCAAGTACTTTAATAAGGCAAAAAGCTTATCTAAGAGAGTAGGCCTTGCAATTGTATCAATAGTGGTGGGATTGGTAGGACTCGAACCTACGACCAATTCGTTATGAGCGAACTGCTCTAACCGACTGAGCTACAATCCCTTTTACTAACACTTATAATACACACAAAAGGAAATTTGTCTACTCGCTTATTTCACTATCAACCCAACTGTGTAAATCATTTATTGCGCCAATTTTGCGTGCAATTTCCTTACCATCTTGAAATATGATTAAAGTAGGTATAGATTGAACTCCATACTTACTTGGCACCTCAGTTTCTCCATCTATGTCAAACTTACAGATTTTGATCTTGTCTTTTCTATCCTTGGCTAACTGCTCGATACGTGGCATCAGACTTTTGCATGGTCCACACCATTCTGCCCAAAAATCTACCAGCACAAATCCTTTGTGGTTAGCAACTTCAGATTCGAAATTTTGATCATTTACCGCTTTAATATCATCACTCATAAAATACCTAAATTTTTATAAATATAGCGTATCAATTAACAGCTGATCAACTAAATTTTTCTGGATTCAAGTGAAGTGATTACATATGATGATTAAAGATATCTACACTCCCCCAACCCATTGAATCTAGCTCAATACGAGTAGAAAGAAATTCAAAGCACTTTTCGGCTAATTCTTTTCTATTTTCACGTTCTAGCATTAAATCTAGCTTTTCCTTTATTTTATGGAGATATAAAACATCAGATGCAGCATAACTTTTTTGCTTGTCTGTTAAATTTTCATTTCCCCAATCAGAAGATTGTTGTTGCTTATTTAATTTTATATCAAGTAGTTCTAAGCACAACTCTTTTAAGCTATGATTATCTGTGTAGGTGCGAACTAAACGTGAGGCTATTTTCGTGCAATAGCAAGGCAGTGCCCAAATTTGCAGGTAGTAATGTATTATACTCACATCAAACCGCGCAAAGTGAAATATTTTGGTTATATTTTTATCCTCTAATATTTTTCTCAAATTTGGAGCTGTATAATCGTTTTTGAATTGAACTAAGTGAGCGTTGCCATCATTGAAAGAGAGCTGAACAAGGCATAATCTATCTCTGCTATGCAGTAGCCCCATTGCCTCTGTATCAACAGCTATAGATTTTATATCATTCGGTATTGCACTGGCTGGCAGGTCGTCCTTATATATAAATATTCTCATAAATTTAATATGTTTTATGACACATACAATAATCAAAAATGAGTTTTAAGTATACGAAAAGATCATAGAAAATTGGCTCTCATGATTTTCATGCATGTAGGGTTTACAAATTGTAATATGTACCTATAATTAGAAGTAGAATCTAAGCAGAATTTAACTGCGGGAGTAGCTCAGTTGGTAGAGCGCAACCTTGCCAAGGTTGAGGTCGAGGGTTCGAACCCCTTCTCCCGCTCTTTAATTTTAACATAAAAAATTTCCTTCCCCTATTAAACTAGTTCAGCTATACTAAAAGTAGCTAAAAGCTTTTTAGAAAATTATTATTTAGGAGGATTATATGGACAACAAGACTAAACCAATGTTATTTATCTTAGGTACAGATATACCAATAGGAGCACTTACAGGCTTAGCGCTCAGTTTTACAGCTCTGTCACCTTTGGTGATGGGTGGAATTATTGCTGCGGTTCCGGCAGCCTTACTTGCATGTCGGATAATCTCTAATGGAAGACTCTCCAAAGAAGTCTTTTTTCGGACTGCTTGTTCTTGTTCTGTAGGTACTGCAATTGGAGTTGGTCTTGCTGCAGCTGCAACTGCTGTTTTCCCTGGTGCAATGCTTGGAATGGGATCGGCAGCTTTAGCAGGTGCGGTGATAGCACCCATAGCAGTAATCGCAGGGGTATTTGTAACAGTTTGTGTTATTGAACCAATAGCTGAAAAAGTGAATGATTATATTATATCACCTATAGTTGAGCGTTTTTCTTCAAAAGGGGAAGAGAAAGCTATATAATAATCAATTGACGTTAGCATTTAGTTTTCTTTATAATTTCCTTTGTGAAAGAACAAAAATGCTTATTTGTAACGATAGCTGGTTTGCCAAATGCTGGAAAGTCAACGCTAATTAACAGCATCGTAGGCAAGAAAATTGCAATTGTCACCCCTAAAGTGCAGACAACAAGGACGCAGGTAAGGGGTGTTGCTATATGCAACAATGCGCAAATTGTTTTTACTGACTCTCCAGGAGTGTTTTCAGCAGAAACAAATCTTGAAAAAGCTTTAGTCAAATCTGCATGGGGAGCAGTTAAGGATAGTGACATTACTTTGTTGCTTGTTGATGTAAACAATTACCTAAAAAATATAGAAAGAATAAAAACGATATTTGCACGACTGGAGCGCACAAAAGGCAGATGCATTTTGGTTATCAATAAAACTGATTTAGTAAAGAAATCAGAGCTCAAGATGGCACATGAGCACCTAAATTTGCTTTATAAGTTTGAAAAAATTTTTACGATCTCGGCACTGAAGAATGATGGACTTTCTGATCTGACTAGTTACTTGTCTGAAATTGCACCGATAGGCCCTTGGTTTTATGAAAAAGATCAAATAACTGATTCCTCAGCTGATTTTTTATCAGCGGAAATTACGAGAGAAAAGTTATTCTTGAACCTACGTGAAGAATTGCCATACTCTACAGCTGTTATAACTGAACAATTTGAGGAAAAAAAAGATAAGAGTTTAGTCATAAAACAGATCATATTTGTATTGAAAGATAATCATAAGAAAATAGTGCTAGGAAAAGACGGCAGTAGCATAAAAAAAATTAATATCGAGGCACGTACAGAATTGGAAAAGTTATTTGAGTGTAAAGTTCATCTCTTTTTGTTCGTAAAAGTGCGACCTTGGACTGATCGCCCTGAGGAATATATAAGTAATGCTTAATTCTTTGTTGGTATTTGATATTGAAACTATACCAGATGTAAATTCCTGCAAGAATTTACTAAATATTAGTGATGATAGCAGTGTAGAAGAAAAGAGGAACGCATTAACAAAATATCATCTTGAAATAACAAACGGGCAAAACTCTTTTCTGCGTCAGCCCTTCCACCTTGTTGTAGTCATTAGTTTTTTACTTTGTAATATAACACGCCAGAGCGGTTATGAAATGTTCACACTACAAGAAATAAGATCTGGAGGCACAGTAAACTCGAATGAAAAAGAGCTAGTAAAGGGATTTTTTAACTACATATCAGAGAAAAAGCCAAGACTAGTTTCGTTCAATGGACGCACTTTTGATATACCGGTACTGAAGTACCGTGCTATGGTTCATGGCATTCAAGCAGAATATTTTCACAAAGCTGGCGATAAGTGGAATAGTTACAATCAGAGGTACAGTAGTGATTGGCATTGTGATTTGCTTGAATCTCTCTCTGATTTTGGAGCTTCTGCAAGAATGAAGATGAACGAAGTTTGCGCAGCATTTAATCTTCCCGGTAAGATTGGAGTTGATGGTTCACAAGTTATGGACTTATATGATAGTGGCAAAATACAAGAGATTCGCGATTATTGTGAAACAGATGTGATTAACACTTATTTGATTTATTTGAGGTTTATGCATCATCAAGGAAGAATTACTACAGAAAGCTATAATAAGAGCATAGAAGAACTGCTTTTAGAATGCGAAAAAAAAGAACACCTAAAGAAATTTAAAGAAGAATGGAAAATAACTTCTGGTGAAAATTTTTATATTGAATTTAAATGAATAGATGCTACAGAGCAATCTAATGATTGCTCTGTATAGTAGTTATAAACTCCTTGTAGTAGAAAAGACATTTTGATGTGCCCTTTGCTTAACTTCTGCTTGTTCAAGCTTAGAAAAATTTTCTAAGTTTTTATCTTGGTATTCCTTTTTTACTTTCTCGAAAAAATTTTGTCCACCAAGAATATAATTACCTAAATTAGCAGCATAATATTGAGCATTACCTAAAACTGCACAGTTAATTCGACTTAATATTCTCGAAGGGTAATAAAAGAGAGAAACGTTATTGTTCGATCGGAAATCTTTTTCATCCATTATTTTAATGGCTTCATGATAACCATCTATTTGATGAACAAAATATCCTTCAGGTACTGATATTCTCAATTGTGCACCTACATGAGCATAACCACAAATACCAGGTGATACCGCTGGTACTGGGTCTTGTCTATGTTGAGTTACTCTAATGGTTTTTTCTTGAAGAACATCATTATAAAATTCACTAGCAGTAAGATCAAAAACTCGTGGATCACCAAAAGTTGCAACATGAACATCTTCAGCTCCTTCTGTTTTATTTTAGCAGCATAATATTGAGCATTACCTAAAACTGCACAGTTAATTCGACTTAATATTCTCGAAGGGTAATAAAAGAGAGAAACGTTATTGTTCGATCGGAAATCTTTTTCATCCATTATTTTAATGGCTTCATGATAACCATCTATTTGATGAACAAAATATCCTTCAGGTACTGATATTCTCAATTGTGCACCTACATGAGCATAACCACAAATACCAGGTGATACCGCTGGTACTGGGTCTTGTCTATGTTGAGTTACTCTAATGGTTTTTTCTTGAAGAACATCATTATAAAATTCACTAGCAGTAAGATCAAAAACTCGTGGATCACCAAAAGTTGCAACATGAACATCTTCAGCTCCTTCTGTTTTATTGAGGCATAAAGCAGCTATCTTAGCAATAGCTCCTCCCATACTGTGACCTGTGAGATTAATTTTAAAATCCTTGATTTCTGATCCCTGTTTTTCAGCATGAGATTTCAAAATGCCATACAGATTAGGCCATGAATCCATAAATGAATTATAGAAACCACAATGAATTCTTCCACCTTCAGGTAAAAATTCCGAAGTAGCAAAAAGTACATTTATATCAGTAATTCCATCATTAAAACTCTGGCTCAGACGAGTACCATGGTAGGCTATTGTTATTTCTTTACCTTTTATAAAAACGTGACCAGCATCTTTTTCAAAGCTATTACCAAATGGAATAATTTCATAACCTTCGCTGATGAGTTCAGCTCTAGTTTTATACATTTTTTCAGTAGATGGAACAATTTCAAAATCTTCTACAATTTCAAATTCAGTTTTGTATACTCTTTGAGCTAGGTTGTTACATCTTTTTTTACTTAATTTACCATCATCATCGCCATAGCTTATCTTGCAGAAATTACCCATTTCTAATAATTTCTCTCTATCAAATCCTGCAATTTTTACAATACTTTCATCTATTTTATAGTCAGAAGGTAAAGAACATGGCTCATTTGGATCAGCACGATTTATAAATTCATAATCTTCAATGATCTCAAATTCATCGTCATATTCTTTCATCTCGTATTTGCCATCATCTACTGAAATAGAGTCTGGCTGTTCAGTATTACCTGGCTCTGAGCCTGTAGCAGCACCTGTAGTGCTAAACCAATTGCGTAAAAAACTAAAATCCATAAGTACCCCAATCTATCAAAAATAAAACAATAATCTACCAACTATAATACAAATTAATATTATTGTCAACAATTTATATTAATAATTTAATCTTTTTATGCTTTTACTTTGAGTAAATTTTACTTCCATAGAATAAGTATAGAGTTATAATACACTAACAAGCAAACCTCTGTACTAAATTTTGGTTAATATACACGTTGAGCGTATTAAGAAAGTTGCTTTTAAAGTATTGCATTTTACCTTTATTTTCGCTATAAGGTTGCTTTAAGTTGGATTTTCAACACCTTTATACTATTTATGTTATGATTTTAAAATTTTTTGGGGGCACTTCATGAAAAAATCTATTTATACTAGAACTGCTCTAGCTTCTCTATTGACTTTATGTTCTTTCAGTGGCTTTGCTGCTGACTTTTCTGACGAGAGTATGAAGGAAGTAAAAAAGCAAGAGAGTAACGAGTCAATCAAAACTTCTGGAAAGATGGAAGTGATGAAGACGTCAAATAAGAAACTAAAAGAAAAAATGGACAGGATATGTAATGCTGATCCAAGAAAAAAAGCCGAGGAGCTTAAGAAAAAAGAAGAACTAAGATTAGCAGCTGAGCAGAAGAAAAAAGAGGAGTTAAAATTAGCAGCTGAACAAAAGAAGAAAAAAGAAGAGTTAAAATTAGTAGCAAAACAAAAGAAAAAAGATGAAATTAGGCTAGCAAAAGAGAAAAAAGCAAAGCTTATAGAGGATTCAAAGGCGAAAGCTCTAAGCACTAAAAATTCTAATGTAGAAAAGTCAAAAATTAAGGGTTCTAAAACTAAGAATGCTAAAATTGAAGCTAAAGATATAAAAAAGGATGTAAAAGTTGTTAACAGCAATACAGAGGAAAAAGGTAAGGCAAGTCCTGTTGTTTCAGTTGGTGGGGTTGATATTATCAATACCAATCAAGGGGATGGTTTAAGAATAACTTTCGGTGGCGTTGTTGATTCTCAAGGTTATGGTAACCATGGGCTAAGTGGCTATAACCATTATAATGTTATGCCAGGTAAATCTACAGATTATTTTAACAATACTCCAGATAGTATAAAAGGAGCAAATCCAATATTTCCTAAAGGGATAGGGAATATTGGTGATTACAGTGAAAACATGGGCATGATTTCAGATGCAATATTGCACTTAAGAGCTGAAAATAAAAATGAGGATATTGGTCTTCGTTATGGTGCCGATGTACAATTCCATGTTCCAGTTACTGAAGGTAAAGGAGCTTCACAAGGCGTGAATGCTGCAAGAGGTAGAAGTGCACATGTGTTTTTGAATTCAAAATATGGTGATCTGAAACTTGGTTATCAGTTTGGTCCTGAGTCTCTGATGAGACTTGATGCAACAAGAATTGCAACTGTTGATGGAGCTGCAGATAGTGACTGGTTCAGAAAAGTAAACTTAGAAGGAAGTGCTGCAAACTTCCCATTTTACGTAACACCACGTCTTTACACTGAAAGCTTCTCGAGCGAGAGCGAAAAACTCTCCTTCCGTATGGCAGGAAAATACAACAAAGACGTTATGACCACATTGCCGTTTAGAGCTGCTTACTACTCACCAAATTATATGGGTGCAAGATTTGGTCTTAGCTACTCACCTCGCTATGATAGTGGTTTATCCGTTGTAAAAGAAATAGATTCAGTTCTTTCTAAAAATGCTCAAAAGCAAGATGAGGTAAAGCATAAGGAAACGTTAAGACATGTTGGACCAGATTACGAGCATATAGTAAGCGCTGGTGCATCATATGAATATGACTTTAGTAAACATAATATAAAAGTTAAAACTTCCGTAGTTGGTGAATATGGGTTTTCAAAGCAACCGAGTAAAGATAAGCACCTTTATAATGAGTTCATAGAATACAATAATCTGGCAGGCATTAATTTGGGTGCAAGCGCTGATTATAAGATTGATGAAGATCAAAGTGTAAAATTCGCTGCTTCTTTTGCATATTTAGGCAAATCTGGTCAACCTAAGAGTATCAAGGAACTCGACCTTGCTTCAAAAGAATATAAAGAGACTACTGATATTGCTAGAAAAAATGGCTTAAAGCAATTTAATGATAACAATACCATGTATTGGACTGCAGGTGCTGGTTATCAATATGATAACATCTACACAAGCGTGACATACTTTGGTAGCAGAATGAGTGATAAAGATATGCTTCATGATGTTGCACTTGGTGTTCAGTATGATCTATCTTCTTGCAATAAGAGCAAATTTGTTCCTTATGCAGCCTTACATTATTTTATGACTGATGAAAAAGGTGCGCTGAAAGATAAAAATAATGCTGATGTACCTTCCAACAAAGGAATTCTTCTCCTCACTGGTGTGAAGTTTTCTTTCTAATTTGTTCTAGTAATACACACCACAACTTGAATGTGGTGTGTATCTTATCTGTTAGCATTTACTCATCGATCAAATAAACATAAGCCAGTGCGTAATAAACTCTACGAGTATTTATTTTATTCACACAATAAGTAATGTCATCCCAGTCACAGCTGTACGAAAATTGTGGCAATTTGCATAGTAAATGGTGTCATCCCAGTGCTTGACACTGGGATCCATTTTTCCATCATCATCAGAAACGTTGTATTTTAACATTACTTTTATACTCGTAAATTTAACTGGATGCCAATAGTCTGGGCGCTGGCATGACACCCTATGGCTACTCAGATAATGGATATAATCCCTTACCTATCGAACGTTTTCAAATTCAATCAATTAAGCAGTATGCAAACCAAACTAAAAAACCATTTAACTGGAGAATTACTTACCATCGCTACTTGCTGGAAATTAACACTTGTAAGTGGAGAAGTAATGGGATTTACTGACTATGATGAAGATTTAAATCTCAATAATGTATTCTATAAATCTTCAAGCGGTTTTATAGCCAGCAGTATAATATTAAATAGCGATTTGAGAACTGATAATTTAGAAATTGAAGGAATATTAAATAGTGCTGATATTAAAGAAAAAGATGTTTTATCAGGAAGGTATGACTTTGCAAATATTGAAATATTTCTTGTGAATTATAAAGATTTGAGTCAGGGAATTATGAATTTGCATGCAGGAACTTTTGGTAAAGTAACATTAAATAGTGGGAGGTTTATCGCTGAAATTAGAGGTCTTGCGACAAAGCTTGAGAGAAGCATAACAGAGCTATATTCTCCTGTATGCAGGGCACAATTTTGCGATGATAGATGTAAAGCTGATGCTAAAAAGTTTAGTAGAATGAGCACAATTACTAAAGTGATAGATGAAAGAAGATTTGAAGACACTAATTTAATCGAAAGTGATGGATATTATAAGCACGGAGTGGTAAAATTCTTTAGTTCAGCAACATTTGAAGTTGTAGTTAAAGAATACAAAAATAAAGTAGTTACATTATTTGCTTCTCCTCCATATCAAATTTCTACCGGAGATAAATATTCGATACTTGCAGGTTGTGATAAAGCGTTTTTAACGTGCAAAAACAAGTTTAACAATACTGTGAATTTCCGTGGCGAACCATATATACCAGTTGTTTAGCAGCATAATTTTTAATATTATGAATAACTATGGAAAGGTGGCTGAGCGGTCTAAAGCACACGCTTGGAAAGCGTGCACATATGAAAATATGTCGGGGGTTCGAATCCCCCCTTTTCCGCACATTATTTCTAGTGTAACATAGGATTTTCCGTTTTGTTCTTAAACCGCAATAACCATAGCACTTCAGCTCCGCAATTTTTCAGAGTCATCTACGTCAATAAAAGAATAGAGTTATCAAGTTGCAGAGCCTTCTTGATTTTTGATGATGAAGAGTAGTTGTTATCATAGAAATACATCCAGTAGCCAGCATACCTTCCTTATTCCTAATGATGTCTTGCAATACGTCTGTGTCATTTCTCCCTAAAAGCTAATACTAGTATATACTCAATCTATCATAATCCGTCAATACAATTCTTTATTGAAAATTTTAGGAAAATATTGTATAATTATTAGTAGATTTCGGTAAAATTTATGGCTGATTCAAGCATTAATATTAGTGAAAAAGTTTTAAAAAGCCTTGCTCGTTTAGCTAAAGTAAAGAATCAATCAGCTCAAGAGCTAGCAGAGCAATTTATACAAGAAGCAATTGAAAATGAAGAAGATATGGCAATAGCCAAACTCGCTATTCAACGTGACACTCGAAATGCAAAATTCATCAGGCATGAAGACATCAACTGGTGATAAGTATTTAATCTGCTATGAGGAAAATGTAGTTCACAAAGACATTCCAAATCTTCCAAAGACAATATGGTCAAGGATAAAAGAAATTGTAAAAGAGCGTCTTACACTTTCTCCTGAAAAGGCAGGAGATCCCTTGCTCGGTGAGTTCAAAGGACATCGTAGAATACGATCTGGTGATTATCGTTTGGTTTATAGGATAAGTAAATTAGAACGTACAGTAATAATTACTGCAATAGAGCATAGAGAATACATCTATAAAAGTTAGAACCTTCCTATAAGCATTGTATATTTCATTATACAGCCCTCTTTCCTCTTCACCTTAGGTGGCTTTGCTCAGCTCAAAAATAACTCATTTTTTGACTATACCCCTATAATTTTACTACTCTACAGAGACAGCTACTATAAAATAGGCTCTAATAACGAATTAGAGATCACCGTTACAAAGAATAGGAACCGGAAAGGTTACAGTAAGTTAATACTGGAAGGATATTAGTATGGAGCCTCAGATTCGTAAATGTCTTTTCTGTGTTTTATTGAAACACTTCATACTTTGCAGCATTTACATGATACGATAATCGCCAGTTCTCAGTCTTCTGTATCCTTTGAGTTTGTAACAAAACGATTCACCAAAATCAATTGGATTAACTGTAAGTCGCTCTTTTACTATCTCTTCAACTCTTAACTTTATTGTTTTTGGAAAAGCTCTTCTTACCAACATTTTTCAGGAATTTAATCTTATCGCGCTTTAGTCCCACCTATAGTAGTAAGATTATCTACTTATTATTGTATGGGAATTTACCAATTATTAAGATAATCAGTGTAGTAAAAACATATTCTAATAGTATGGAAAAATAAAATGATACCTGAACAATCTATAAAAAATGGCGTTATAAATTTACATAATTTTCCTAACAACACAATAGGTGAGCTTATCGATTGTTTAAAAACAAGAGACGATATCAAAGAATTTGCTTTTGAAGATGATGATACTGATCATAGTATACAATCTATACAATATAGAAAAGGTAGAAATATTAGTAATAATATGAAACTTAGGTGTATAAGTGTAGGAATTGGTTTAGTTGCTGGTCTAGTTGCAGCATGTTGTTTAGGGCAAGAAACTTTAGCTCTTATCGGTGTTTCTGGTGTAGTGTTAATTGCATTTGCTATAGTTGGTACATTACTTGGAGCTGGAGCGGGTTATGTTGTAGGTAAATGCCTTGATAAAATTAAGGTTACAAATATGCAAAGAGAAATAAATTGTTAAAGGTTCGTGTTGTATTCTGAATTTCTTTCAATACTTAAAGATTTACAATCAGAGCAAACTACCTGGCCACGTGGAACTGATTTCAGCTCATCAGTTGAAACTTTACTTGAGCAGAATATGCATTTTATTTTATCACTTGGGGCGAGTGAGTGATCAACAGCAATTCTATCATCAAAAACAAAACACTCGCCTTCCCAATTACCACTTTTATTACCAGTTTTTTCAAGATAGGAAAGAATACCGCCTTTAAGATGGTAAACATCTTTAAATCCAAGGCTTTTCATATATGCTGTAGATTTCTCACATCTGATTCCACCAGTACAGTACATAGCTACTTTCAGGTCTTTACTCTCAGAAAATGACTCTGCCCACTGAGGAAAATCGCGAAAACGTTGAGTATGTGGGTTAATTGCATTTTTAAACTTGCCTAGTTTTACTTCGTACTCGTTTCGTGTGTCTATTACTAAAACATCGGGTTGAGAGATAAAATCATCCCAATGTTCTGGATCAACGTACTGGCCTCTAACGGAAGTACCGAGATTACTTACACCAAGATTCACAATTTCTCTTTTTAATCTCACTTTCATCTTACTAAATGGTTGATATTCTGCCGAGCTCTTTTTCCAAGTAAGACCTTTTAGCCTGTCATCAGAACGTAGAAAATCAAGTATTTTATCAATTGCGTTTCTTTCTCCAGATACAGTTGCATTAATACCCTCTTCTGCAAGGAGTATAGTGCCTTTTAATTCAACGTTGTCGCATGCAACTTTTATTTCGTCTTTCATGTCATAATAATTAGAGAGTTTTACAAAATGATAGAAAGTTGCAATGACAAAACTCATAATTAATTAGTTTATCGATTTGAAACATAATATATAAAATTATGAAGATATTCAATAGGGCGGCTGTTAATTACTGGATATCTTTAGTTTTTGCATATAACATTTTAATATCAAATATAGATTCAAGTTAATGTTTCTGAGAGTATTTAAAAATATATTCTTGTTTTTAGTAAGTGTATTATTTGTCTGCCCTATAATATCGTTAATATCGATTCTATTTACAGAATCAGCAAACTCTGGATGGGTAATTAGTAGACTTTTTCCTGAATATATACTCAATACGTTGATTTTGATGGTAGGAGTAGGGTTAATATCCTTTATATTTGGAGTAATTCCAGCTTGGCTTACTACATTTTTTTCGTTTCCCGGAAGTAGAATTTTTGAGATTGCCTTATTCTTTCCGATATCAATTCCTGGATATATAGTATCGTTTGTTTATGTAAACACGTTAGAGTTTTCAGGTCCAATTCAGAGCTTGTTAAGAGATACTTTTCAATTGAGCAAAGGTGACTATTGGTTTCCTGAAATAAAATCTCTAGCTGGTGGAATATTAGTAATGGGATTTAGTCTATATCCATACGTTTATATGTTGGTCCGCTCAAGTCTAAAGAGCGTTAGTAACTCAGTCACTATTGCATCAACACTTGGGTTCTCCTCATTACAGAGTCTGTTTTCTGTCATCATACCCTCCATACGTCCATCAATTATAGCTGGGTTATCCTTGGTACTAATGGAAGTAATTACGGATTTCGGCACACCACAGTTTCTTGCTATCGATACTTTCACGACAGGAATATACCGTACTTGGTTTTTATTGCATGACAAATATTCAACTACTGTTTTGGCAGTTGCAGAACTGATTTTCGTTGCAACACTAATAGTTATCGAGAAAAAACTACAAAAAAGAGAAATATCTTACTCTTCAATCAATACTAATGCAGATTATCACAATAAACGTAGTATAAACGGTTCTATATCGTTGATCTTTTCTTATCTTATGTGTTTATTGCCGATATTAATAGGCTTTATTTTACCAATGATTCCACTTATATATTGGAGCATAGAGAAAGGCTTTTTCATATACGAAGCAAGATTTTATAATATAATAACAAACAGTATTAGTTTATCATTTATTACCGCGCTAATCTCGATCAGCATTGCAATAATTATTGGATATACAGCACGTAAAAATAAGGTAATAAGCAATATAGCACGTCTCATTTCTCTTGGATATGCAATTCCAAATGCAATTATTGCAATTAGCATAATAATGTTTTTAAGCAGAATATCTTCTTTCATTACTCAATATATTGTAGAAATTAGCTTGGTAGGAACTATTGGCGCATTAGTTTACTCATATTTATTTCGTTTTTTTGCTATATCTTTCAAGGCGATAGAGTCGGGACTCAAAAAAACACCAAATGAAATTGAATGGACTGCATATACTATGGGTCATGGGCCTATTTCCACGTGCCTGAATATTCATATTCCCCTTATCAAGAAAAGCATACTATCGGGATTTCTGCTCGTGTTTATGGATACGGTAAAAGAACTCACGGCAACACTAATTATCAGACCATTTAATTTTGAAACTATATCAACTAGAGTATATGAACTTGTCAGCGATGAGCGTTACAGAGAAGCTGCCCCATTTTCGTTAATGATAGTTATTATAGGTTTAACCTCTACAATAATCTTATTCACACTTGATGATAAGAATCAAAAATAAACTATTTTGCATCTGTTCAGCAGAGTAACAAAATAAGATAGACGAAAAAAGACAACTATAGAAGCAAATGGTCAGTGCTTTCATGTTTATCAACTTAGTTGGATCTCAGTATCAGCTACTCGGATGACATTATGGAAGCTCAAATGACAAGACAAGAAGCATTGGTTTCAGATGCACTTGAACAAATACACTATCTTGATAATCAATGAGGTCTAGTGTTAACGTATGGACTGTCTAAGGAAAAGGGTGGTATCATAACATCAAAGGTTTTTATGCTCTCTTCGTTCAGAAATTCATATTTACCCTGCATTATTCCTGATGGTGTATTTAAGTATGTTCCACTTGTATATTTGAATACCTCTCCAGATTTTATTACAGGTTGTTCTCCAATAACACCAACTCCGGCAATTTCATTTATTTTGCCCTTATGATCTATTATTTGCCAATAGCGACTTAATAATTGAATGGTTGATGAACTTTTGTTTTTTATCTTAACATTATACATCCATACGTAACAATTTTCATAAGGAATGGATTGCTCTTCAATGTAAATTGGCAAAACTGTAACTTCAACAGAATTAGTAATAAGTGTGTATTTCATGGTCATCGTAAAGTGTTCATGATAAAAGTTTAACACACTTCAATTATACACTTTTTTCATAGATTTTCCAAGCATATTATCGTACTCTAACTAGGAAATATTAATCTACATGATGAACAAAACAGATCCACTGGATAAAAAAGTGATAGGAATAATAGGAAGTGGGCAATTAGGTAAAATGACTGCTATCGCTGCAATAAAACTTAGGCACAAAACGCATATTTTTGCCAGTACTAAAAACGATCCAGCTTGTTCTGTTGCTGATGATTTAACAATAGCAGACTTCTGTGATAAGAGGGCACTTGAATCTTTTGCACAGAGTGTGGATTTAGTCACTATTGAGTCTGAAAATATTCCATGTAGTGCAATTGATATTGTGTCGCAGCATACAGATTTTTATCCAGGTAAAAAGGCGTTACACATTTCGCAAAATAGGCTGAGAGAGAAAGATTTTATTAGAGATTTAAGCATAAAAACTGCTGATTACAAAAGTATACAAAATTATAATCAGCTACTAGAAAGTAGTGAAACTTTTAGCTATCCAGTGAGGCTAAAAACAACAGAAATGGGTTATGATGGAAAAGGACAATATGTGATTGAAAATGATTCTGAACTGAAGCAATTTGCTTCCTTCGATTGGAATAAAGAGTACATTCTTGAAGCAAGTGTTGATTTACTGAAAGAGGTTTCAATAGTCGTTGCAAGAGATAAAAACGGTAAAGTAGCTTTTTTTCCTATAGCAGAGAATCACCACGTTGACGGAATACTTAATACTTCAATAGCACCAGCTAAAATAGATAATAAATTAGCCCAAGAGGTACAAAAAACTGCAGAGAAAATAGCAACTGCACTTGATGTAGTAGGAATTCTAGCTATTGAATTTTTCATCACTCAAAATCATGAATTACTAGTTAATGAACTGGCCCCAAGACCCCACAATTCTTGCCACTGGAGCTTGGATGCATGCAACGTTAGTCAATTCGAGCAGCTAGTTAGGATAATATGCGGTCTATCTATGCAGGAAGTAGTATTACGCTTTCCTTGCATGACAAAAAATATAATAGGTAATGATATATATAATTCTCACAAATATTTGAGCAACGAAAAAGCTAGTTTAACTATATATGGGAAAAAAGAGGTTAGGGACAAGCGTAAAATGGGACATGTCAATATAGATTTAAGTTATTGAGCTATAAATGCTCTTTGATCAAGATCTCCAAGATCTGCACTATATTTAGTGCTGCACCTTTGCGTAGATTATCAGCTACTATCCACATATTTAATCCGTGTTTAACGGTATCGTCTTTTCTAATACGCGATATGTATACGGCATCCTCTTGCACAACATCAACCTGAGTCATATATTCACCATCTTTGCGCTTATCTTGCACTAAAACTCCATCGTCTTCACTGAGCATTTCACGAGCTTCTTCTTCAGTTATATGCTGATCAAATTCTACATTTACTGCTATAGCATGACCAACAAGAACAGGTACTCGGACACAAGTTGCAGTTACTTTTATATCCTCTTCTAAAATTTTTTTTGCCTCCTCTTGCATTTTCCACTCCTCTTTTGTAGAACCATCTTCCATGAACTCTCCTATATGAGGAATGCAATTAAATGCTATTTGCTTAGGAAATATTTCAGGTTTTTTAGCTTCATTCATAAAGATTTTTTTTGTCTGATTGTAAAGCTCATCCATTGCTGCTTTACCTACACCAGAAGTTGATTGATAAGTTGAAGCAACGATTCTCTTTATTTTTGCTTTTTGGTGTAATAAATGTAATGCCAGCAACATTTGTATTGTAGTACAATTTGGATTAGATATTATGTTATGGTTTTTATACTCCGTAATTTTATCTTTGTTGATCTCTGGAATAACTAGTGGCACGCCTTCTTTCATCCTAAAATGAGAGGTATTATCTACGACAATACATCCAGCTTCAGTTGCAATCGGTACGTATCTCTCGGAAACATGAGACCCAGCACAGAAAATTGCTATATTAATTCCAACAAAATCGTAGTTCTCAAGGTCTAAGACAGTTAATTCTTCATCGCCGAAACTTACCTTTTTTCCCTCTGATTTTTTTGATGCAAAAGCAACAACAGAATCTATCAAAATCTTTCCCTCTTTTTGAAACTCAGCAAGTATGCTCAACACCTCATACCCTACTCTTCCTGTTGCTCCAATAACTGCAATCTTACATCCCATATAAATAAACCTTTGATTCTAAAGCTATATTATATTTTTACTGATAAAATTTACAATTACTTTAATATTTTTACCTTGCAATTAACCATAATTTAGTTATAATTATAAGATACTAGTAATATTGCATGGTAGAATGAAATGAGTAAAAAACATGATGACACTAAGGTCAAATCTGTAGTATCTGCATTTCAAAAGCCTGAAAAAGTCAATAGATTAGAGATTCAAGATGTTCTTTCGAAAAAAAGCAAGCCAGCGATAAATTTTGATGATAAAAAGTATGGTGTAAAAATTCCTAAGACAGATCAGTATCTATCAAATAAAAAGCAAGAACCTTTCAGACTAAAGGATTTTTTAAGTTCAATACCAATAATAGGAAGATTTTTAGTGAAAATTTTCACGCCTGAAAAAGAAGAGTATAAAAAACTGCAATCGCAAATAGGTCTTTCTAATAAAGCAAAAAATGAGATCTACATAGATAATAAACGCACAGAAGAAGTAGGTAGCAAACTTGAGAATGGTAATATTGAACAAGTAGATAAAGAGAAAAAAAATCTTGGCCCATAAATATTAACCATTTAAAGTGTATCTCTCACTACTGAATTTGTTGCACAGAAGTTTTGCAGTACCAAAATAAATAAATGGGTATGCCACTTGCAGTGAACAGGCTCGAAATCAGCAGAGTACCTACAGGGGTTTCTAATATCACCCAACAACAAAAGGTTGTTGCTATGCTACCAATTAAAAGCTTATAACAACTCCTCTCCTGTATAATAACCTTTAGAAAGGCAAAACAGCACGCAAGATAAACGAACAAAAATGAAATTACAGAAAAGTCAATAATCGACGTAATCTGCTGGGCAAAATTGTTGTTTGAAGTGAGAATTAGTAAAATTGCAGTTCCAATTGAACTAACTGTTATTCCCCAAAAAGGAGAGCCATGCTTGTTCCTTTTAGCAAAGAATTTTGGCATTAGTCTATCTTCTGCAAGACCAAAAGCAACTTGTCCACTAGATAAAACCCAAGCGTTTAGACTGCCAACACAAAAAATGAATGCAACTATAGAAACAATTAAATGCCAATTACCAGAAAACATAATTTTTATCGCATCAACATATGGTGCTCTTGAACTTGCTAAATTGTTGCCATTGATCAATCCCATAATTGCAAAATTGTTGATAAAATATATAACAGCAACACAAACTGTGCCAAGCACCACAGCTTTTGGTATAGTTTTAGCTGGATTATCAACTGACCCTGCAGGTGCTGTTGCCAATTCAAGTCCAATAAAACACCATAAAGTAAGGAGTGTAGAGCGGGCAAGAATTTGCGATGTTGTAAGACTTAATATTTCTTCACTTATGATAAAATTATTTCTATCGAAAAAAAACAACGCTGCTACAGGTATTGCAAGCAATACAGCAACCTTCACAACCGTGAGCAGAAACTCAACGTGCCCTGCAGTAGCTATTCCCCTTAAATTTATTAATGTAATGATTGTAAATAACAACAGCTCTAAAAATAAACGCATACTTTTGATATCTTCATGGAAAAATGGTGTAAGATAGCCAACACCCACAACTATTAAAGCTGTTGTACTAACCCATGAGATTACCCAATATGTCCAACCAACAAAGAACGCTGCAGCAGGACCAAAAGTATGTTTCACATAAACGTGAGGACCTCCTGTTTCTGGAAACTTTGCACATAGCGTAGCAAAAACTAGCGCAAGAGACACAGCACCAGCTCCTGATATCATCCAACTTATAAGGCTATAAGCGCCATATGGAGCAAGGCTAATTGGAAGCATAAAAACCCCAGAGCCGATCTGACTACTAATGACTAAAGCAAAAACAGCCCAAAAACCTATTTTATTTGACACAATACCTCTTAATTCTATTAATGTAAGCCAGTAGTATAGCTTAAGAATTTTAGCAAATAAAAAATTTAAGTTAAGTTTTTAGTTTATGATACCAAAGTAGATAAATAAGTGTTCCGCTTAAAGGGAATAGACTTGATATTAACAATGTTTTTATAGAAGTCTCGTATATTACCCAACAGCAAAAAGATACAGCCACACCTCCAATTAAAAATTTGCAGTAGCTTTTGTCTTGTATATTAACTTTGAGAAAAGCAAGGCTACATGCTAAGTAGATAAACAAAAATGACACCACAGAGATATCAATTATTGAAGTTACTTGCTCAGCAAAACTTTTGTTTGACGTTAGGATAAGTAAAACTAACACCCCCAAAGTACTGAGTATTATTCCCCATAATGGAGCATCATGCTTATTTTTTTTGCCAAAAAATTGCGGCATTAACTTGTCTTTTGCAAGGCCTAAGGTGACCTGTCCATCAGCTAAAAACCAAGCATTTAAATTACTTACAGAAACGATAAAGGCAACAACAGAAATAATTAAATGCCAATTACCTGGAAACATAATTTTTATCGCATCAACATATGGTGCTTTTGAACTAGCTAGGTCATTACAACTTATCAATCCCATAATTGAAAGACTATTGATGAAATATATCACAGCAACACAGACTGTTCCAAGCACTATAGCCCTTGGTATTGTTTTAGAGGGATTATTGACATATCCTGCAGGTGCCGTTGCTGATTCAAGTCCAATAAAACACCATAGAGTAAGGAGTGTAGAACGAGCAAGAGTTTGTGATATTGTAAAGTTTGATACTTCCTCACTTACAATAAAATTATTTTTATCAAAGAAAAACAACCCTGCGATAGGTATTGCGAGAAGTGCAATAATTTTAACAATGGTCAGCAGAAGCTCAACATGCCCAGCAGTAGTTACTCCCCTTAAGTTTATTAGCATAATAGCTAAAATTAATGTTATTTCTAAAAGCAAACGTATATCTTGTATATCATTATGAAAAAGCGGGGCTAAATAACCGATACTTGCAATCGTTACAGCAGTTGAGCTAACCCACGAACTTACCCAATATGTCCAACCAACAAAAAAAGCTGCTGTAGAACCAAAAGCATGTTTCACATAAATATGAGGACCGCCCGTTTCTGGAAATTTTGCGCAGAGTGAAGCAAAAACTAAAGCAAGAGATATAGCACCAAATCCTGATATAATCCAGCTTATGAGGCTATAAGCGCCGTATGGCGCAAGGCTAATTGGGAGCATAAAAATTCCAGAGCCGATTTGGCTACTGATCACCAAGGCGAAAATAGCCAAAAAGCCTATTTTATTTGACACGACAATGTTTAATTTTTATCTGAATATATTAACAATATAGCTGAAGCTCGAAAATTTCAATTGATCTTTTTTGTATAAAAATTTGCATTTTTTTAATTTAAGCATATAATGAGAAGTATATTAATAGGTTATTAAGAAGTGGTTTATGAATCCGAGGTTAAAAACATTTTTGGTTGTTTGTGGGTATGTTCTATTAGTTGGTGCTGCTATTGGAGCAATTTTTTTATTTGACTACTTACTTGAGATCTTTATTGATGCGCTTTATGCATTCCTTCTTGCCAAAACTTCAAGTGAGGTGTTAGCTGTTTTTGGAACACTTGCAGTTTTACTTGCCACTTGTGTTTTGTGCTACGGACTGCATAAGCTCTGTTCTATTTTTACAGAAAAGATTACAAGTAGCTATCAATCTTTCAAAAATGAAAATAGTGATGATAACATTTTTTCTGAAGTATATAATGACCCGACAATAGGGTTGAAAGATAAGATTTTATTTTTTTCTATATACTCAATATATTGTATCCAATTACCATTTTTGTATTGTTCATCGAAGATATCAGAGCTTAGCAGAACATTATCAAATAGTAGAGCGTTGGGTCTTAGAATATGTTTAGTGCTTATTAATACTATATTATTGATCCCAGTAGCACTTCTTGAGTTAATAAAGTATCCATTAATAAAGCTCTTCTCGCCTCTGGGTTTAAGTGTAAAGCAAATGAGCTTTTTGTTTAATGTAAGTGATGTAGGTACTGGTAATCAGAATGTTCATACTAGAAGTTTTGAGCAAAGTGTTATTGAGTGTGCCAAAAAATTAAAGGAAGAATATGGGACTCCGTCAAATGAGCTGGATGAAGAGTTTAAAAACTATATAGGCGGTTTGACAAATCAGCAGAAAGAACTGATAGCGCCTTATTTGAAGGTAGATAATTATAGAGAAGGAGAATGGGTAAGGTGGGTAGATTCCAAAACCGGACTGACATTAACACAGGCCATAAATCTAGTTTTAATTGCAGCAACAAAGCAAAATGCAGATGTAGAGCTGTTGAAATCCATATTGCTGGTTCGTTTTGAGGAAAGTAATCGCCAATGTGGTCCTGGAATGCTTAATCGTATCATTTATGCATTAAGTGGCCTTGAAGCAGAAAATAATTTTGCAGCTCAACTAGAGCCTCAGATAATAGGAGAATTGGCCGGTAATGCTACTAAAAGATTTCTTGAGAGATCTGTAGATAAGCACTACTTTAAAATAAAAATTTTAAAAGAAAATTTTGATGACTTATATTCGCTAGGTTCTGAAGTGGATTTGAGCAATGCAAATGATGAAGTAAAGGATGGAATTTCTCATATGAGAAGTGCTATAAAAGAATTTGTATTTAAAGAGTTATATGTGAAGTTTTATAATGACTATGGAGAACATATTCGTAGAGGACAGATAAAACAAAAGCTAAGGGAATTAATAACAGGTGAAGTCGTAGATGCAGCAATATATGGTAAGATAGATGAAGTAGCAATACCTGCAGAACCATCCACTTGCCTTGAAAGAGTGAAAGCATTTTTGGGAAATATAGCAAGGTTTTCTGCTGCTTAGCACGCCTCTAGAGTTTACTAAACTTTGATTGTGAGTTAGGTATGAAGCTAAAAATTGGTATTTACGATTAACTCACAGCAAACTAAACGATGGCAACCTGGTCACCCTCTAATTTTTCCTTATTGATTCGTAGCAGGTTCTTTGCTATGGTTATGAAAAGAAACCTCATCAGTATACTTTGATAGGTGAGTATTATATATGATAATATTGATAACAAATGATGATGGTTTTGAGAGTGAAGGAATAAGATTACTTAAAGAAATTGCACACAATTTTGCATCGGAAGTATGGATAGTGGCACCAGATACTGATAGGAGTGGAGCTGCAAGGTCTCTTGACTATCCAGTAAAGCAATTTATTAAAATAAGTCAACATAGTGAAAGGGAGTTTAGTGTGTCTGGTACTCCCGCAGATTGTGTCATTATCGCGTTAAATAAAATTATGAATAAAAAACCAGACTTAATATTATCTGGAGTAAATATTGGATCAAATGTCGGCGATGATATTTGTTATTCAGGCACAATCGGTGCTGCAATGGAAGGTGCTGCAAGATCTATACCTTCTATTGCGCTGAGCCAAGTTTATCATGATAAAATAGACTGGAACAATACAAAGATTTTTGCACCAAAGGTTATTGCCAAGCTAATGAAAGTTGGTTGGCCTAAAGATATAGTGATGAGTATAAATTTTCCTGCTACAGAAAAAGTGAAAGGGGTCGAATTTGCTGAACAAGGTGAATATAACATTGATGGTGATTTAACTTTTACTGAAAACTTAAATGGTTCTTTGAGCTTAAATTGGTCTCGGGAACACTCAGGCAGTGGTAGTGTAGATAAAATAAAAGGAGGTTTTATTACTATTACACCGATAAAATTAGATTTTACAGATTATGATATATTAAATGCTATGAAAAATTCTTGTGCAGAGGAATTTTCTTCTATAGCTAACACTCCTATTGCTTCTGATTAGATATTTTCTACGGTTTTATCGCGAGCAATCATTTTTTCTTCACCCGTGTCCATATTTTTAATTTTTAAAGTTTTACTGCTTAGCTCTTCATCACCAAAGATTAATACAACTTTTGCATTTGCTTGATTTGCTTTTTTCATTCGGGTTTTTAGAGTTCCACTATATTCGTAAATCACATATAAACCATTTCTGCGTAATTCACTTGCAAGTGTTAGAGCATGTTCTTCAGCTTCTCCACCGATTGGAATTATATAAATAGGCCTCTCTTTTTTTTCAGCATAGTTGATTAATTCCATTATACGCTCAATCCCCCCTGCAAATCCTATTGCTGGAGTGTGTTTTCCACCTACTGAAGATACTAGATTATCGTATCTTCCACCGGCAAAAACTGCTCCTTGTGCACCTAAATCTTCTGTGACAAATTCAAATACTGTGTGACAATAATAGTCTAGACCTCGAACTAATTTGCTATTTACAGTGTAAGGTATGCCAAGAGCTTGCAGTCCATTTAACACCTGGTCAAAGAAATATGAAGATTCTTTTGTATAATAATCACTGATTTTTGGTGCGTCAGAGATTATTTCTTTATCTGTCTTATCCTTAGAGTCTAATATTCTGAGTGGGTTTTTAATCAATCTATTTTGACTATCTTCTGATAGGTCATTTTGAAACTTTTTTAAATACGATATCAAAGCTTCTCTATACTGAGTTATTGTTTCACTATCACCCAGAGAGTTGATTTCCAGCTTTACATTTTTATTGATGCCAAATTCAGTTAGTAAGTGCTGAGCGAGTGATATCAATTCAATATCAGCTTTTGGATCTTCTATGCCAAAAACCTCAAAATTTATCTGATGAAATTGCCTTTGTCTTCCCTTTTGCGGTCTTTCATAGCGAAATGCAGGCCCTATTGAAAATAATTTTATCGGCGCTTGTAGTTTTTTTTCAATGAGTAACCTAACAATAGCTGCAGTGAACTCAGGACGCAGAGTTATGCTCTTTCCCCCTTTATCAATAAAAGTATACATCTCTTTAGTGATAATATCTGAGCTATCACCTAAAGTCTTTGTAAAGACTTCTGTGTATTCAAATATCGGAGTTTGAACAGGTAAAAAGCCGTATAAACTTGAGATTCTGCTTGCTGTTTGCTCTATGTGTTTAAACTTGTACCATTCATCAAACAGGAGATCTTTTGTTCCTCTAACTGTTTGATTAGTCATAGCATAGTCTCTATACCTGAAACTTCTGGTATGTGATAGCTTAGCATATTCTGCACTCCTTGTTTTAAGGTAATTGCAGCACTTGGGCACCCAGAGCAAGCTCCTTGCAGTTCAACGTAAACTATTCCGTCTTTATAGCCACGGAACTTGATATCACCACCATCTTGAGCAACTGCAGGTTTAATATAACTTTCCATCAATTCTTTTATTCTATTTACAATTTCTATATCATTTTCATTAAAGAATTCTTCCTCTAGCATTTTATTATCACTTACTCCTTCTTTATCAAATGCTTTTCCACCAGAAGTAAAGTGATCCATAATTGTAGTTAAAATTTCCACCTTTACTATATCCCAATTCATTCTATCTGATTTTGTTACCGAAATAAAATCATGACCAAAAAATACTCTTACAACATGTTCTATTTGAAAAAGATTTACTGCTAGTTTGGAGTTCTTTATTTCATCTGCATTTGAAAAATCAGCTGTTTCTCCTTCGCTCAGAATTTCAAAACCAGGAAGAAATTTCAGCGTGTTTGGGTTTGGTGTTTCTTCAATCTGGATAAACATGTTATTTACCATGACAATTATAATTGTTACTATTTAATCATAAAATGATAAAAAAATATACATGTCATTCATCTTCTTCCTTTTTTTGATATTCACAATAATCACGTTTGTTTTACCTAGCGTTGTTGTATTTTTTCTCTTTTTGGCAAAGAGAAATAACATAAGTTTTATGATGCACTCTATATTAAGTAAGTTTTTGAACGAATTTAACAGCAGTAAAAGTTACACCAAAAATTACACTGGTGATAATATGTCCAAAGATGAAGCATTAAAAATACTGGGGCTGAATTCCGAGGCAAGCCAAAATGAAATCAATAAGGCATACCAAAATTTAATGAAACTGGTCCATCCAGACAAGGGAGGCTCGGAATATTTTGCACAAAAGTTAAACGCAGCACGTGATAGGTTGATGAAGACCTAATTTTAACTATTGTTTTCTCTGTAAATTTTGCTTGTACATATTAAGTTGCATGATATAAAACCGGAAACATTATTCTTTAGGAGGTATTTGATGAAAAAACTTGAGAGATTGAGAAAGAATTTATTTGCGGCTATAGATGAGCTTAATATTAATAAAGTTAAAAGATATGTTAAAAAGGCAAGATATATAAATAAAGAAAAAGAGATTATTAATGGTAAAAAAGATGGTATGGCACCTATACATCTTGCTGTTTATAGAGGTAGCTTAGAGATAGTGCGGTTTTTGCTTAAAAATAATGCTAATATTAATGCTGTTAGTGATGGATGTCTTGTTCCTTACTCGTACGTTACTGCCATGAATAGAAAAGCAGAAATAAAAGAAATGATATATCATTGTACTAGTAGTACCACTTCCCAAGTAATGCAAGGTTTTACAGCTTTACACTTAGCCTTTTTTTATTGTCGATTAGATATCGCGAATCTTCTGCTCAATAATAACACTATTAATATTAAAAATGCAAATGGCAAAACGGCATTTGAGGTTATCCCTGGTTATGAAAGTCTTTGCAGTGATGGCTGTGACATAGAAAAAATATTCTTAGCTGTGTTAAGATTTCATAAAAATAATTGTACAGAACTATTACTTTCTGCTAGAATAAATACTAAATTAGAGTTAGAAGCTGGTGATACTCCAGATGCAGCAAGTAGTATAGCAAACCCTTTCTCAACCTCCACCAGGGCAAATACTAAGATAGGATTGGAAGCTGGTGATACTCCAAATCCTGCACCAAGCAGTGCAGTAAAACCTTTTTCTTTTATTAATAGTATATTTAGTTGGGTAACCACTGCCACACTTAATGGCTTATTCAGCAGTGCTCCTACTTTACTTCCTGCACAGCAATTTGTTGATCACTTAGCTGGTAGCCCAATTGGTTCTTCACAAGTTGATTTTAATGCAACAGCTCTACTAGTTGATGTAGTGGTCAAAAAGTTCACAGGGAAAAAGTATTCAAGACTACTGGACAATCCACCTCTGACAAAACTTGATATTATAGAAAAAAAACTCGAGACGGCAATTAGTAGTTGTGAAAAACTTTATCAATGTCCTGAAAGTTCATTAAGCAATTTAACGATATCTAAAAGTATGCATCAAAAGTCCCTTCAAATCAGTTAAAATAAGCTCTCTAATTCGAGTGCTTATTTACAAAACTTATCCCTTATTTCCTCTTCTAAAGCAGATTGCTTATTATCAAGTAATAAAAATTATGAATTAGGGGCTTAAAATATTTTGCAAAAAAGTTACGTGATAGATTGCTGAAGACCTAATTTTTAACTATTGAAATTTTTCTCTGTAAATTTTGCTTGTATATATCAAATTGTGTGATACAAAATCGGGAACGTTGTCTTTTAGGAGATATTTGATGCAAGGGATGCAAAAACGGATAAAAACTGAGAACTTTGTAAATGAGTTATTTATTGCCATAAAAGAGCATAGTCTTCTAAAAGCTAACATATGTATCAGAAGTGCAGTGTACATGAACCTAAGAAAGCAGATTTTTATTGGTGAAAAATACGGTATGAAACCTATAAGTTTTGCTGTGAAAGAAAATAGCTTAAAGATATTGAGGTTTTTGGTTAATAACGGCGCCAATGTTAATGCTGCTAGTAGTGAAAGCTTGAGAGTTGCATTGCACGTTGCTGCTGAATATGGCAGAGAAGATGCAGGACAGCTTCTACTTAGTCGTTATGCTAAGATCAATTTGCAAGATATAACGGGTAAGGTGCCTTTGCACTTAGCGTCTTTCCATTGCCAAGTGGCAATGGTGGAACTTCTTATCAAGCATGATGCTAATATTTATATAAGAGATGCGGGTGGTAGAATACCACTAGATGTTGTTGGAGATGATCCAAAATCTATATGTACTAGTAATACAAGGCAAAAAATAATATCTACATTAAAATGTGCTGATAAAGAAGTTAATTGTCAGACATTAGCTTCTAGAGCAAATCCTAAGGTAATAGAAGCTAGGAATTACTTTAGCTATCATGATAATAGTACAAATGCGTTAAGCAGCGCAGTAAAACCTTCTTCTTTTATTAATAGTATGTTTAGTTATGTAAGAACTTCAATTACTGCTGTACTCAGTAGCCTATTTCAAAGTACCCCTGCTTTACCTCCTGCACAGCAATCTATTGCACATTCAACTGGAAGCTCAATTGGTTCTTCACAAGTTGATTGTAATGGAATAATTCTGCTAACTGCTGTAGCAATAAGTAAGTTCACAGGGAAAAGATATTCAATGCCACTGGATGATTCACTTTTAACGATAAGACAGGTTAAAGAAAGAAAACTTAATTCTCTAGAAAGAGATGTCAAGATGGCACTTAGCAAGTGTGACAAGCTTCATCAGTATCCTGAAAGCTCACTGAGCAACTTCACAATATCTAAAGGCGTGCATCATCAAAAGCACCTCTAAATCAGTTAAACTAAGCACTCTAATTCGAGTGCTTATTTACAAAACTTATCCCTTATTTCCTTTTCTAAAGCAGATTGCTTCTTATTAAGAGCAAAAAAATTTGAATAATGAAGCTCAGCATATTTTGTACAAAAGTTAACGTGGTAGGTTGCTGAAGACCTAATTTTTAACTATTGAAATTTTTCTCTGTAAATTTTGCTTGCACATATTAAGTTGCATGATATAAACCCGGGAGATTCTCTTTTAGGAGGTATTTGATGGAAAAACAAAAAATAATTGAGATTTTAGGAAGAAAATTAGTTTCTGCTATAAGCAGAGGTGATTTTCAGAAAGTTAAAGAATGTATTAAAGAGATAGAGTATGAACAAATAAAAAATGAAGTTTTGAATTATGAAAGATACTATATGAAACCTATACATCATGCTACTCTCTTGGGTAATTTAAAGATATTAGAGTTTTTATGTAACAGCGGTGCTGATGTTAATACTACTATTAGTAATCGATATTTGAGTACTCCCTTGCACATTGCTGCTAGACATGATAAACTAGAAATAGCAAAGTTTTTACTTGATCGTGATGCTAACATCAATGCTACAAATTATAAAGGCTTTACACCTCTGTACTTAGCATCTGACCACTGTCATTTAAATATGGTAAAACTCCTACTCTGCAAGGGTGCTGATGCTAGTATTCAAAGTCAGTATGGCAAAACAGCATTAGATGTTGTTGGAAATGCTAGAAAAGATGAATGTAGTAGTAGTGAAATTCAAAAAATAGAATCTGTATTGAGCAGTTCTACTGAAGCTGACTGTGAAGCAAAATTAACTTCTATAAAAGCAGGTATTAAAGACGCTAACGACAGCACAGATTTTGTAAGTAGTGCAGCGAGTCTTCAATTATCCCCTACCAAAGCAATTAAGATAGAATTGGAAGTTAGTAATACCAAAAACTTGGCAAGTAGCACAGTGAACTCTTCCTCCACTCCTACCAGAGCAGATTTTAAAGAAGCTAGCAGCATCACAAGCGGTGCAGTAAAACCTTCTTCTTCTATCAATAGTATATTTAGTTGGGTAACCACTGCCACACTCAGCAACTTATTCAGCAGTGCTCCTGCTTTACCTCCTGCACAGCAATCTGTTGACCACTTAGATCGTAGCCCAATTAGTTCTTCACAAGTTGATTGTAATGGAATAATTCTGCTAACTTCTGCAGCAATAAGTAAGTTCACAGGAAAAAAATATTCAAGGACACTGGACAATTCACTTCTCACAATAGAAGAAATTAGAGAAAGAAATCTTAACACTATAGAAAAAAACTTCGAGACAGCACTTAGTAAGTGTAAAAAACTTTATCAATGTCCTGAAGTTCATTAAGCAATTTAACGATATCTAAAGGTATACATCAAAAGTCCCTTTTAATCAGTTAAAATAAGCACTCAAGCTTGAGTGCTTATTTTCGTATAATCCTCTTTAAGTTAAAGCTCTTATATGTTGAGAATAAGCTGCTAAGCAATTTAAGCAAACTAAGGAGGCTTATGGTGTTTTGTGCAAAAACTAAATGTAGCACGTGATCAAATAACAATCTCTTACGTTGTAAATTTTTTTTAATTTTACATATAAATTTCACTAGCATATGCCCAAATTATGTGGTATAAGGGCAAAAATTTTATCCTTTAGGAGGGTTATGGTTACAAAAACAGAAGTTGAAAAATGGAGAGATGGGTTACGTTCTGCAGTAAAGGAACGTGATTTTCAAAAAGCTGAGGAGTATATTAGAGAAGGAAAGACACATACTACTAATGTTATTAACTCTAAAGATAGAAATGGTAACTCACCTTTATCGATTGCTGTTAGTAAACAAGATTTAGAAATGATGAGGTTTTTAATTGAGAATGGTGCAGATGTTAATATTGAGGACTTTTTTCGTGTGCCTCCTATATACTATGCTGTCACAAAGGGCACCAAAAAAATGATAGAGCTTCTAATCGATAAAAAGGCTAGCATTAGTGGTTATTTTTCATATGCTGGTGAAAAACGTACTCTTATAGGCTGGGCTATAGATAAAAATAGTTCGGAAAAAGTAGAGGTCCTACTTAAACATGGTGCTAGTCCAGATGGCAAATTTGATTTTAATGATTCTTCACAAGATTCGTGTCTACATATTGCCATTCAGAAAGATTACCAAAAAATAGTAGAGCTTCTTATTGAATATCATGCTGACGTCAATGTTCAAAACAGACGGGGGCACACACCTATATATTTGGCTATTAGTTTAAAACGTCCAAAAATAATGAAGCTGTTATACGATAGTGGTGCTGATATTGATAATGTTAAGGATATAAGGAACGAGACACCATCAGATTATGTTAAGTTATTTTATCCCGGTAAAACGATAAAAGAGATTGTTGCAGAAGCAGAGAGTGCCAATGTAAACCCAGGTGATACTACTCTTGCACCAAGTAGTGCAGTAAGACCTTCTTCTTTTATTAATAGTGTATTTAGTTGGATGGGAACTTCAACAACTGCTGCACTCAGTAGCTTATTTCAGAGTACCCCTGCTTTACCTCCTGCACAGCAATCTATTGCACATTCAACTGGAAGCTCAATTGGTTCTTCACAAGTTGATTGTAATGGAGCAATTCTGCTAACTGCTATAGCAATCAGTAAATTCACAGGGGAAAGATATTCAATGCCACTGGATAATTCGCTTTTGACATTGGAGCAAATTAAAGAAAGAAAGGTTAGTGCTATAGAAAGAAATGTCAAGATGGCACTTAGTAATTGTGAAAAACTTTATCAATGTCCTCGAAGTTCATTAAGCAATTCAACAATATCTAAAGGTGTATGTCATCAAAAGTCCCTCTAAATCAGTTAAAACAAGCACTCAGACTTGAGTGCTTGTTTTCGTGAAATCTATTATTTAAATTAAACTTTTTATTGTGCGTTGTAAGTAAGTTGTTACAATAAGTAATGAGTTAAGATGAAAAAAACTTTACGTTATGGAAGATGATAGCAAAAAAGAAATAATAGAAGAAAAAGGTATATTAGGTTGGATAGAATATAGACTGCCTATATTTTCTTTTCTAAAACATATTGCTTCTTATCAAGTACCAAAAAATTTAAATTATGCTTGGAATTTTGGTTCTTTGGCTGGTATAGCGCTGATTTTACAAATAATAACAGGTATATTTCTTGCTATGCACTATACTCCGCATGTTGATTACGCGTTTAATAGCGTGGAGCGTATAATGCGTGACGTAAGTTACGGATGGCTAATACGCTATACTCATGCTGTTGGGGCGTCACTCTTCTTTATGGTGGTCTATGTTCATATCATGCGTGGATTATATTACGGATCTTATAAGAGACCGCGAGAAATGGTATGGTTTATTGGCATATTTATATTTTTTGCAATGATGGCAACTGCCTTTATGGGATATGTTCTTCCATGGGGACAAATGAGTTTTTGGGGTGCAACAGTTATAACTACTTTATTCTCGGCTATACCTTTAATTGGTGATAAAATAGTTATATGGCTATGGGGAAGTTTCTCTGTTGATAATCCAACGCTCAATCGTTTTTTTGCGCTGCATTATCTTATGCCTTTCATTATTATCGCTTTAGCTATGTTGCATGTTGTTGCTCTGCATAGGTTTGGCTCTAATAATCCAAGTGGAATAGAAGTCAGGTCAGATAAGGATACCATTCCTTTTTACCCTTACTATATAGCAAAGGACTGCATAACTTTTGGTTTATTTTTTATAATTTTATTTGCATTTGTTTTTTATGCCCCTAATTATCTTGGGCATCCTGATAATTATATAGAGGCTGATCCTATGGTAACTCCAGTACATATAGTGCCAGAGTGGTATTTCTTACCTTTTTATGCGATGCTGCGTTCAATTCCAAATAAACTTATTGGTGTACTTACCATGTTTGGATCTATTTTAGTGTGGTTTCTTTTGCCTTGGCTTGATAAATCAAAGGTTAAAAGTGGTGCTTATCGCCCATTATTTAAGAAATTTTTTTGGGTTTTTGCAATAAATTTTGCATTTCTTGCCTGGCTTGGGGGACAAGAAATTAAGGAGCCTTACATTACTTTAAGTAGGCTCTCAACTCTTTATTATTTTTCATATTTTGTGATAGTTTTACCTTTACTTAGTAAGTATGAGAAACCAAAAAAATTACCAAAAACAATAAGCGATTCCGTTCCGGAGATGAAGTGATGCTGTTGATTAAAGTTGCTGTATTTTGTATATTACTTCTCACTAATTCTTTGTCTGCAGAGGAGTTTAAACCTTTACCAAATAAGAAAATCGACTGGAGTTTTGATGGAATTACTGGATCTTTCGATAGAGAGTCAATTCAGCGTGGCTATAAAGTATACAAGGAAGTCTGTGCTGCTTGCCATTCAATGAATAGAATAGCGTTTCGTAATTTGCAAGATGTTGGTTTTTCTGAAGAGGATGTAAAACAAATTGCAGCCTCTTACCAAGTTAAAGATGGTCCGAATGATTTGGGTGAAATGTTTGATAGGCCGGGAGTGTCTTCGGATTATTTTATTGCACCTTTTGATACAAAAGAAGCAGCTGCAGCAAGCAACAATGGAGCAATTCCACCGGACTTATCATTAATTGTCAAAGCAAGACATGATGGTGCAAATTATGTCTATTCACTACTAATTGGTTATCAAAACGGTGAACATGATGAGAACGGTTTATATTTTAATCCATATTTTTCAACAGGCAGGTTAGCTATGGCCCCACCACTCTCTGAAGGAATGGTAGAATATGATGGTACAAGGCAAGCCACAGTTGAAAATATGGCATATGATGTGGTAAATTTCTTACAATGGGCAGCAGAGCCAGAACTGGAGCGCCGACATAAACTTGGGCTAAAAATAGTGACATATTTTATAATTTTGACGGTGTTTTTTGTATTAACCAACAACAGGATTTGGAGCAGGCTCTATAAAAAGAAAAAATAGAGTTTTTTATGTTCATTCTTTCATACCTTATTTACACTAGCAAATGTATTGTATAGTAATAAATACATTATGAAAATATAAAGGTATGGAATTTCAAATAGTTACACATTTTCAGCCAGCTGGAGATCAACCACAGGCAATAGACAACTTAGTTGCAGGGTTAAATAGTAATAAAAGAGATCAGGTTTTGCTTGGAGTTACTGGTTCTGGAAAAACCTTCACTATGGCAAATGTTATTGCAAGAACAAACAGGCCTGCATTAATTATGGCACATAATAAAACTTTAGCGGCGCAGCTTTACGAGGAGATGAGAGGATTTTTCCCTCACAATGCTGTTGGATACTTCATTTCTTATTATGATTATTATCAGCCTGAGGCTTATTCGCCACAAACAGACACTTATATTGAAAAAGACTCTTTAATAAATGAAAGAATTGATATGCTACGCTATTCTGCTATATGCTCTCTTTTGGAGCGTAGGGACACGATTGTAGTTGCGAGTGTTTCTTGTATATATGGTCTTGGTTCGCCTGAGAGCTATCTCAGCATGACCTTGACTTTAAGTGCTGGAGATAAGATTCATGTTAATGACTTTCTGAATAATTTAGTTAATCTCCAATATAAACGTTCTGATGTCAGATTTGAGCGAGGATATTTCAGAGTGCGCGGCGATATTATTGATATATTTCCTGCCTATTATGAAAATAAAGCTTGGCGTTTATCATTGTTTGGTGATGAAATAGAGGAAATTTCTGAGATTGATGCCATGAACAGCAATATTATCAGATGCATAGATACAGTCACCATTTTTCCAAATAGCTATTACACTACATCACGTGAGACTCTTTTGCAAGCAGTTCAATTGATTAAAAAAGAACTACATGAACGCCTGGATTATTACTATTCACAGAACAAAATTGTTGAAGCAAAACGCCTTGAGCAGCGTACTAATTTTGATATTGAAATGATGATGGCAACGGGAGTGTGTAAAGGTATTGAAAATTATTCGCGTTATCTTTACGGAATGAAAGCCGGAGATCCACCGCCTACATTGTTTGAGTATTTACCTAAAGATGTAATTTTATTTGTTGATGAAAGCCATGTAACCGTTCCCCAGATAGGTGCAATGTATAGCGGTAATGAAGCACGTAAAAAGAAATTGATAGATTATGGTTTTAGGCTACCTTCTGCTTTTGATAACCGTCCATTAAAATTGGAAGAGTGGGAGGCAATACGGCCACAGACTATTTACGTTTCGGCTACTCCAGGAAAATATGAATTAGAAAAGACTAATCACGCATTTATAGAGCAAGTTATCCGCCCAACAGGACTGACAGATCCCATCTGCACCATAAAACCAACAGAGAGTCAGGTTGATGATGTGATTCACGAGGCGCAAGTAACAATAAAAAAAGGATTTTGTATTCTAATTACCACATTGACAAAAAAAATGGCTGAAAAGCTAGCTGAGCATATGAGTGAGCTCAGTATGAAAGTAACTTACCTACATTCAGATATTGGTGCACTGGAAAGAATTGAAATTATATGCAAATTAAGATCTAAAGAAATAGATGTTCTTGTTGGCGTTAACTTGTTGCGGGAAGGTCTTGATATTCCCGAGTGTGGATTGGTTGCAATTTTAGATGCTGACAAAGAAGGGTTTTTACGATCAGAGACTTCGCTCATTCAAACGATAGGTCGTGCTGCACGAAATGTTGAAGGCAGAGTAATTTTATATGCAGACAAAATTACTAATTCTATGGATCGTGCACTGAAAGAAACTGAAAGGAGAAGAAAGAAACAGACAGAGCATAATACACTGCATAATATTGTACCAAAAACTATAATAAAGCCTATATCAAATACTTTACAGGAAAAAGTGGTGATTGAGAATTTTAGCAAGGATGATCTAAATAGTTTGAAAAAGCAAATGTTGAAGCATGCTGAAAATTTAGAGTTTGAAGAGGCAGCAAAAATAAAAAGTATTATTGAAAGGTTTAATAATAGATCCACTGCATAATTAGAAAAAAGATGAATAATTAATAGCTAAACTGACTTTGATTTATCAACAATTTGAAAAAACATCATCTAAGTGGCAGAAAAATGAGCCAGTTCATGATAATTTCAAATTTTCACCTTTTATCTTATAGGTAATGATTGTTGAACTTATTTCTTTCTTGAGATTATGTACAGACTCTAACAAATTAAATCTCACAACAAATTTGTTGTTTCATAGCTTTTATATCATACTATAATTGCAACTGTTTTAACAATAATCAGAGCCTAAAAGAGGTTTATTATCAATGGACTATTTATAAAAAATCTTATGGAAAATAAAGCTTGGTTCATTTGGCTAATCAGTAACTTGATTGTTGTATTCAGCAATATGCAGATAATCTACACCTTTATAAGCGTGAATCTTGAAAAAGAACTTGGGCTCACGATTGCGCAAGTTGCACTAGCTAATTCAGCATATACTTGGACTTTTGCTATCTCACAATTTTTTAGTGGGGCAATGTTTAATGTTTTTTCCAGCAAAAAAATTTATTTTTTCTCATTGTCAATCATGCTCTTTGGTTTTTTTGTCCTTATCAAGAGTGACAATTTTGCCCATTTAATTTTATCTCAATTTTTGATCGCAATTGGAGCATCGTTTGGTTTTGTTGGCGCTGCTCATGTAAGTAGCACATATTTTCCCCTTACTCAATTTGGACTGATGTTCTCACTAGTGCAGACAATTTCAAGTCTTTCTGCTTTGATGATTCAAATGTGCTTCTCTAGCTTGCTTGCCGAAGGTGCAGATTGGAAAAATCTTATTGTATGCGTAATATTATTTGGCGTATCGATATTCGTACTTATGTTTTTTTATCCGAAAGGACTTTCAAAAAAAAATTTGGGGGAATACACAATAAAGAGCTCTATAAAAACAGTAATATGTTCTGTACTAACAGTGCTAAAATTAAGAGATATCTGGATAACCTCAATAGTGGGTGCTATTACTTTTGGAACATTTTTAGCGCTTAATATGCTGTGGGCACCAAGGTTACTAAGCAACTTAGAACTCAATACAATGGAGTTAGGTGTGGCAACTGCAATATTGTGGCTTGGTCTTGCAGTTGGTGCTCCAATTGCAGATCTAATCTCAAATCTATTTAAAAATAGAAGGCACGTAATCTCTGCTTTTGCCACATTGCAAAGTATTTCAGCTATTATTTTACTATGCGGTAATTTAACAGTTCATATTATATACTTTTGTATGTTAATGTTTGGTTTTTTTGCAGGAGGACATATGCTTAATTTTACTGTTGGTAGTGAGATTGTTGAGCAGAAGTATATTAGCACATCATCATCCATTATCAATGGATTTATGTTTGTTATGAGTGGAATTTTAGTGTCAATTTTAGCACTTTTTTCAGATCATCAAATGGCGCTTTTCACAATATTTGCAATGTTAACATTTGCTAGTATTTTTAATTATGCTACAAAAGAAACATACTATAAAAATAAAGTAGCTGAATCTTGAGTCGATTGTTATATTATATTAACATACTGTAATAAATTATGACAACAAAAGACACAACAGTAACTAAGGCAACAATAGCTGAATGTATAAACCAGGAAATTGGATTATCGAAAGAAGACTCTATTGCAATAATAGATGACATATTGGATGAGATAAAAACGAGCTTAGCAAAGGATGGAATAGTAAAAATATCTTCATTTGGAACATTTTTGGTTAAAAACAAGAAAGAAAGACCAGGAAATATACCAAAGACATCGGAAAGGGTAGTAATTAAAGCGAGAAAATCAATTTCTTTTAGACCTTCAAAAATGATGAAGAAATTAATAAACAACCGATGAATAAGGAAAAATTATTTTACACAATTGGAGAAGTAGCTGAAGAACTACATTTGGAGCAGCATGTTTTAAGATTCTGGGAAAGTCAATTCCATCAAATTAAACCCATAAAACGGAAGGGAAGAAGACTATATGATCATAAGTGTATAGAGGCAATAAAGAAAATAAAATATATGCTATATGACAAAGGATATACAATAAAAGGAGTACAAAAGGAATTTGGTAACGATGTAAGAATTGATCATTATTCAAGAAATTTGTTGAAAGAACTTACCGATTTAAGAGACTATTTGACTGATAAAATAAATGAAGAAAGTAATAAATAGACGAAAAACACTATAAAGTTTTGTGAAAGTTGATATATCTAGAGATAAGTGTATGTGTCGTATAGCCTTGTTCTTTATATTATCAGCAATACTGATAAGCTGTGGCCTGCAAAAACCTGCACCTGTACTACTTAAAGGCGAAGAATTTTATGGGAAAAGAGACCTAGAGTACACAAGGGAGTATCATTTGATTAAAGAAAATGTTGATTCTTCGCTGCGAAAAGAAAGTAGAAAAGCCTTTGTAGATAAGGTATATAACAATAATGCACAAAGCATGTGTAAATTTGTAATACCGGTTAAAGGTGCAGTTACCTCTTCTGATAAAATATGTCAAGATGGCATAAAAATTACTGCTCAAAGTGGAACAAAGGTTATTGCTTCTGCACCTGGCAAAGTAATATACGTAGGCAAAGGCCTGAGGTGGTACGGAAATTTAATTATAGTGGAACATAAAGATAATTACATGACTATGTACTCCTATTTAAAAAACATACAAGTTGAAATTGGTGATAAAGTAAAACAAGGTCAAGTAATTGGATCTGCAGGTAAATCAAGCACACAAGATAAAGATCCGCAGATGTGTTTCACAATAAGACATAATGGTCAAGCAGTCGATCCTTTAGTACATATAAACTGTGATTGAATTTATGAAATATGATTTTAAAAACGTTGAAAAATTCTACCAAAATAAGTGGGATTTTTCTGTAAGCAAAGATAGTAAAAAGAAGAAATGTTACGTGTTGGAAATGTTTCCATATCCATCTGGTAAGATTCATATGGGGCACCTGCGTAACTATGCAATAGGAGATGTTATAGCACGTTACAAGAGAGCTCGTGGATTTGAGGTTTTGCACCCAATTGGCTGGGATGCGTTTGGATTACCAGCTGAAAATGCAGCAAGGGACAATAACATTAACCCTGCAGCATGGACACAAGATAATATAGATAATATGCGCACGCAGCTAAAATCTATAGGTCTTTCATACAATTGGGATCGTGAGCTCTCCACATGTGAGCCTGATTATTACAAACACGAACAGAAATTTTTTCTGGATTTTTTAAAGCATGGTCTTGCCTATCGAAAAGAGTCGTGGGTTAATTGGGATCCAGTGGACCAAACAGTGCTTGCAAATGAGCAAGTGGTTGATGGAAAAGGATGGCGATCAGGTACAGTTATTGAAAAACGTAAGTTATTCCAATGGTTTTTAAAGATTACTGATTTTGCTGAAGATTTGCTTCATTGTCTGCAAAGTTTAAAAAATTGGCCAGAAAAAGTCAAAACTATGCAAGAACGATGGATAGGAAAATCTGAAGGTGTAACTATAGATTTTGAAATAGTTGGCCTGAATAAGAAATTAAAGGTTTTTACAACTTCTCCTTATACTTTATTTGGAGCTTCTTTTCTTGCAGTAGCAGCAGAGCACCCTATTGTACAAGACCTTAAGGACGAAGACATACAAGGCTTTATCGACAGTGTGAAGGCAAAGGGGGAGAATGATGAAAAAATTGGAATTTACACTGGACTGAACGTCAGGCACCCATTTCTTGACAAGGAATTACCAATTTATATAGCGAATTTTGTGTTGACGGAGTATGGAGAAGGTGCGATTTTTGGTTGCCCTGCACATGATCAGCGTGATTTTGAATTTGCACAGAAGTATGGTTTACCGATTATTCCTGTAGTTTGTGAAGAGAGCACACAGACCACAAAGGTCTTAAAAGAACCGTACGTCGGTGATGGAGTGGTATTCAATTCTGAATTCTTAAACAGACTAACGGTTAGCGAGGCAAAAAAAGTAATCCTAAAAAAACTTGAGGAAAAAGGAATAGGTAAGAAAACAATAAACTATCGTCTACACGATTGGGGAATTTCAAGGCAACGTTATTGGGGATGTCCTATACCTGTTATATATTGTAAAGATTGTGGAATTGTTCCAGTTCCAGAAAAAGACCTCCCTGTTGTTCTACCAACGGATGTAGAATTTACAAGTGGTGGTAATCCCCTGGACAAGCACCCAACCTGGAAATTTGTTGATTGTCCAAAGTGCGGAAAGCAAGCAGAACGTGAAACTGATACATTTGACACTTTTTTTGAATCTTCTTGGTATTTTGCTGCATTTTGCAGTGAAAATAAATCGATTAATAAAGATACTTGTAATCGTTTTATGCCTGTTGATTATTACATAGGTGGAATAGAACATGCAATTTTACATTTGCTTTACTCAAGGTTTTTCTGCCGTGCTTTAACTAAATGTGGCTATTTTGACGTTAAAGAGCCTTTCTCTACTTTAATCACTCAAGGAATGGTCTGCCATATAACTTATAAAGATGAGAATGGCAAATGGCTCTTTCCCGAAGAAGCAAAAGAGTTGATTGCGAAGGGTGCTAAGATCCAAGTTGGAAAAGTCGAAAAGATGAGTAAGTCAAAGAAGAATACAGTTGACCCAAACTTTATCATAGAAAAATACGGTGCTGATACTGCTCGTTTGTTTGTATTATCCGATACCCCCCCAGAAAAAGATATGGAATGGTCTGATGATGGCGTGGAAGGTTGTTTTCGCTACATAAATAAATTGTGGCGTATGGTAGTGCAACTTAGGCCCGTAAACATACACTATGATAATGAAAACATTGTAGGTAAACTCCTAGAGTACAGAAAAAAAATCCATAAACTATTGCAAGGGCTTACAGATGACTTGAAAAACTGCAGATTAAACTGTGTGGTAGCAAAGTTTCGTGAAATGACAAATTTAATAGCTGAAATAGACGTAAAAACTGGAAAATCTCTTATTGATGAAGGTATATGCATACTAATCAGAGTAATTGAGCCATTCATGCCACACCTGGCTGAAAATTTATGGCAAAAAATAGGAGGCGAAGGCATGCTATATATGCAACCTTGGCCAAAAGCTGATGAATCACTACTAATTGATAATATGGTAACTGTGGCAGTACAGATTAATGGAAAGTTGCGTGCGACTATCAAAGTAGAAACTGATTTACCTCAAGAAGAATTGAAGAAAATAGCAACAGGTTCTGTATCCAATAGAATCGATCAAAGCAAAATTCGCACTATATATGCTGTACCAAATAAGGTAGTAAACATAGTTATATAAAAATTTTGAGTAGCATGTCCCTAATTTCGTAGGTATACTTTTTTTGATATGAGGTTATATCTTTTTTAATATAAAGGATATATACTTGTGCATTATATATTTTTTTGTATGGGTAGTTATATGAAAATAAAAGGATTGTGTGTTTTAGCTGTTTTGCTCACTTCATCTCTAGCAGGTGCAGGAGATCCTATAGGTGAGTTGAAAGATAAATATTATGCAGGTTTAAACTTTGGTGCTGGTTGGGGTGGTGGCTTTAAAATGAAACCTGGCGTTGTTCTTGGTTACCATCATGACGAAAACTCTGAATTTGAACTTGAGGTTCTCAGTAATGTTAAGTCATTAAAGAGCATAGGAGCTAGTTTATTGGTAAATTACCGCTTCTATCCTGACCTTAATATTGATCCCGTTAGGCTATATGCCAGTGTAGGTTTAGGTGGGTATCTCCAAGTAGTACCTTTCGGCTTTGGTATTAGTGATACAGCTGATGACAATGGAGATGGAGATGGAGATGGAGATGGAGATGGAGATGGAGATGGAGATGAAGCTGGAGATGGAGATCAAGCACCAAAAAAAGTTCCACAATTTGCTGATGAACCTAACAAAGATGATGGAGCTGATAAAGCTGCTGATTCATCTTTAGTAGATAAAATACTGAGTTCTATTTCCTATAAAGTAAAGTTAGGTGTTGATTATGAAATTACTCCGCAGATAATTGGTACAGCTGGTATGACCATGGGTGGGCAACTAAGTAGTTTTAAACCACCATTACAAATACCGGACGCGATGCTAGAAGTAGGCATACGTTATAATTTTTAATGCTCTAAATTGCATATTTTCTGTAGTGGATAAGGTGATCCTGCAAACTGATTTGCTGTTTGGACAAAATTAGATGTTATTATCTAGAGACGGATATCTATTCTTCTCATGCCCTCAACTAATGAAATCAGAAGGATCAACTTCCCGGTGTAAGCAAACAGCAACTACAGTGTTTATCATAAGAAATGCTATTGTCATCGGGCCAACTCCACCAGGCACTGGAGTAATAGCTTTGACTTTTTCTTTTACTCCCTCAAAGTCAACATCACCCACAAGCTTACTTTGATTTCCTATGTTAATGCTATTTATGCCAACATCAATCACTATTGCACCTTTTTTTATCCAATCTGGTTGAACAAAATTTGGCTTTCCAACTGCTGCAACTACTATATCCGCCTTAGAGCAATAATCAGCTAAATCCCTACTTTGTGAATGCAAGATGGTAACAGTGCAATTTTCTTGCAACAATAGGTGAAACATTGGCTTACCCACAATATTTGATCTGCCAATGATTACCGCATTTTTACCGGACAGATTATTTTCAACTGACTTAATTAAATGCAAAGAACCTTTGGGAGTACAAGGTATCAGACAATTTTTTTCACCTTTAACTAACCTGCCAACATTCTCATCATGAAAGCCATCTACATCTTTTTCAACACTTACTGTATTAATTATTCTGCTTGCACTGATGTGCTTTGGTAAAGGTAACTGAACTAAAATTCCATGCACAGATGAATCTTCATTTAATGTATTAACTTTTTCAATCAATTCATCTTCTGAGATACTATCAGGCAAAACAATAGTTTCAGAACTTATGCCTATTGATTCTGCTTTTCTTTGTTTATTACGAACGTAGACCTGACTTGCTGGATTGCTACCCACGAGAATTACTTTAAGACAAGGAAAAACATTATACTCTTTCTTTAAAATATCAATTTTTTTTGATAGCTCCTCACAGAGATCATTTGCTGTTTTTTTACCGTTAATAATAATTGACATTTCCTTGCCACTCCTCGAAGTCAGGTAATGCGATATCAAATAAATTCAATACTTTACCAACAGAATGATTTACAATATCATCCAAAGATTTTGGTTTAATATAAAAAGCAGGCATCGGCGGAGCAATAATTGCTCCCATCTCCGTTAGTTTTAAGATATTTCGTAGATGTCCAAGATGTAGTGGAGATTCTCGCACCATAAGAACTAATTTTCTTCTTTCTTTTAGAGTTACATCTGCAGCCCTTGTTAATAGATTGGAAGTCACCCCCGATGCTATTTCAGACATTGTTTTCATAGAACATGGAGCAATAACCATACCTGAGGTTTTAAATGAGCCGCTTGCTATTTTTTCTCCTATTTTTTCTTCAGAATAGTAAAAATCTGCAAGCGACATAATATCTTCAAGTTTTTCTTTAATCTCATGAGCTATAGTTATTTTTCCAGCACTGCTGATCACTAAATGAGTTTCATGATTGGTATTTTTTAGTGCCTCTAGAATCCGTACACCGTAAATAGAACCAGATGCTCCACTTATTCCAATTACAATCCTACTATTCACCTTCGTAATTCATTCCCAATGCACGTTTATAGGTATCAAGTAATATTTCCTGTTCCTCCCTGTCATCATCATCCATCTTTCTTAACCTAATAATCTGTTTCATCACTTTTATATCCCAACCTTCATCTGCAGCTTTTGCATATACATCACGAATGTGATCTTGCACATCCCTCTTTTCTTGTTCAAGTTTTTCTATTCTCTCTATATAGTTCTTCAAATCTTCAGCCGTTATTTTTAATGTATCTTCCATAGAACCCAACTAATTAATTGCTACTACAGTATTATCAGTTTTTACTTGTACTTCAATCATAGTAATAATATTTTTATCTTTTTTTAAAATCTTAAAGTAAAAACCGTACATGGAAAACTCTTCATTTTCTTCAGGAATGCGCTCTATCTCGTTTACAATCATACCTGCTAGAGTTGTAGCTTCTTCATCAGGAAGATCCCAATGTAACTGTCTATTAATATCCCTAATAGTAGATTTTCCTTCTATGTGATACATATTATCGGATATCTTTTTTATAAAATTCTCTGTGATCAAATCATGTTCATCTGAAATTTCTCCAACTATTTCTTCCAGTATATCCTCAAGAGTTACGATTCCCTGTAGTGCTCCATACTCATCAATAACAAATGCAAGGTGTTTCCTGTTTTTACGGAAGTTGTGAAGTTGTACACTGAGTGGCGTACTTTCTGGTATAAACCAAGGCTTTGACATAACTTTGGCAATCTCTATTTTATTATCCTTTTCACGCAAGGCATTTATTAGATTTTTCACGTGAACCACTCCAACAATATTATCTGGTTCTTTTTGCCATAAAGGTACTCTGCTATGGCTACTGGTTAAAATCTCTCTTATTAAATCCTCTTTGTTTCGATCTATATCAAGAGAAAATAAGCTTCTCCTGTGAGTCATAATCTGTGATATTTCTGTCTCAGCCAAATCAAGTATACTACTTAGCATATCTAAATCCTGTTGTAACATAGTTCCTTCACTGCGATGAAGAGTAATCATGTTACGCATTGCATCTGCTGCAGATATTACCTCCCTATTCTTATGAAGCCCACATAACTTCAGAATGAGATTGACAATAAACTGAATGCCTAATGTCAATGGAGAAAGAATCTTGACAAAAAACAGCATAAAATAAGAAGAAAGCAATGTAAATTTTTCAGGATTTTGCATGGCGTAAGTTTTTGGTAAAACTTCACAAAATAGCAAAATACAAAACGTCATCATGAATGTTGAAAGAAAGATGCCTTCACTTTCAAAGAAATGTATAAATATTGCTGTAAATAAAGCGGAACAAGTAATGTTAATAATTGTATTGCACAGTAATATTGTTCCTATTGTTAATTCTTTTGTATTCAACAAGCGGTCTATTATCTTAGCTCTTTTATTGCCATCTAGCTTTAGTTTATTAACTCGGGAGCGGCTAATTGAGGTTAACCCTATTTCTGCTCCTGAAAACAAAAACGATAAGATCAACAAGAAGAAAATTGCTGACAATACTGAAATCAATAACCAATCCATTAAAGTATGATGTTATTGCGATATAGAAACAGAGTTGATTTTATATGTTGTAAGAAGCATTTGCAAGTCTATATATCTTTAATATAAAAAAATAAATCATGAAATATATCACACACTGCATTCACATGCATACTCTCAACAACAAGTGGAGGAGTTATTCTTATTACCTTATTATTTAAAATATTAGTCATTATTAAGCCTTTGTCAAGAGATTGTTTAACAATTTTATCAGCCAAAGGTACTCTAAGCTCTATCCCTATCAATAAACCCTCCCCACGAACTTCTGAAATGATCTTCGGAAATTCTTCAGTCAAAGGCAACAACTTTTCTTTTAAATATTTACTGACCTTCTTAACATGGTCAAAAAAGCCTTCCTTTAGCATTATATCGAGTACTGCATTACCAACAGTCATAGCAAGTGGATTACCTCCATAAGTTGACCCATGAGTTCCTGGAGTGATTGCTTCTGCTATATAATCTTTTACTAAACATGCAGCCAGAGGAAATCCATTACCCATAGCCTTCGCACAAGTGAGCATATCAGGTTCAACTCCTATATTTTGATAGTAAAATAGAGAGCCAATTCGTCCATATCCGCATTGCACTTCATCAAAGCATAAAATTATTCCTTGAGCTTTTGTTATCTCTCTTACTTTTTTAAGATACTCTACGTCCAATGGATGTACTCCGCCTTCACTTTGTATGGGCTCTAAAAATATGGCAGCTGTTTCGCTATTGATTTTCTTTTCTAATGCTTCAATGTTATTTCTTGGAACTTTATCAAAACCAGAAAGGAGTGGAGCAAAACCTTCGCGTGATTTTTCATTTCCCCCAGCTGAAATTGCAGCAATACTGCGGCCATGAAAACCTCCTTCAATTGTAATGATGTGACTGCGCTTTTCTTGTCCATTTAAGTAGAAATAGCGGCGAATAAATTTAATTGCAGCTTCTGTTGCTTCAAGTCCACTTGAGCAGAAAAAAACTTTATCGGCAAAGGTAAGTTCTGTTAAACGCTGAGCAAGCCTTTCCTGCTCAGGGATAGTGAAAATATTAGAGCAGTGCCACAATGAGCTTAATTGCTCTTTCAGTTTGTCTGTAATGTATGGATGACAATGGCCTAGGGAGGTTGTAGAAATTCCCGCAGCAAAGTCTAAATATTTTTTACCATCCTTGTCAAAGAGATATAATCCTTCTCCTCTAACTATAGAAGCTTCAGATCTATTATAAGCATTAACAACATGATCCATTTTAAATATTATCTATGCTATTCATGAAATTGACATAAAGCTTTTTCTTCATAACTAAAAGTTTAGTTAATATTCCGTAGTTCAACATAAAGCCTAGAAGGTCTAATTCTGTATAGAAAAGTAAAGCTATACCAATTCACATTCAGCAAAAAAGAAAGCTATTTCCCTACGAGCATTCTCTAGACTATCAGAACCATGCACTCTATTTTCACTAATATCATTAGCAAAATCACCCCTAATTGTACCTTTATCTGCCTGTTTTGGATCTGTAGCACCCATGATTTGTCTGTATTTACTGACTGCATTTTCACCGATTAAAACTTGAACTATCACAGACCCAGAAGTCATAAATTCCACCAACTCTCCAAAAAAAGGCCTATCCTTATGAATTTCATAAAACAGCTCTGCTTGTTTTTTTGTCAGCATCATCATTCTTTGTGCTATAATTTTTAGTCCAGATTTTTCAATGTAAGAATTTATACTGCCTGTAATATTATTTTTTACTGCATCAGGTTTTAATATTGAAAGTGTTCTCTCAATTGCCATATTATTTCCTTATGTTAAGATCGTATATTTATAGATTTATTTTATTATAAACTTTGATTTGATAAAAGCAATTTTTCACTTATAGTTAAGAATAAACCATCAAGGAGGTGTTTTATGGGGTGTTGTAATAAAAAAAACAACAAACCAGTCGATCCTAATGTTAAACAATCAATTGAAACTACACTTACTGCTAAAGAATGGGTTAATCAATTCAAGTCATCAATTTTTTGTGGGACAAAAGGATTTTTAACTTTTAATTTGGCATTTTTGAGTTATTTAGAGTATAGCTTACACAATAATACAAAATTAAAAGAAGGCGCTGTTTTTGCAATAAAAAGGAATACTATTCCATTTTTCGAAATGGCTATCATAGTGCCATTTGTTTGTCTTGCATTACCATCTATGATAGGTGGGATGAACCTCATGCATTGTGCGCTTATATGTGCTGCACTGATGGTTGCAACATGTTTTGTTGTGAGAACCTTTTACTTGCGTGAAAAGTTATTGAAAAAAATGACTAATAATGAAAATTATACCGAGAAACAAATAGAGCAGGAATTTAAGAAAGACACTATAAAATTTCCTATCTTTGATAAAAACAGACAGCATATTGAGTATAATTCTCCTAATCAAGGACAACTAATGAATGAAAGCCCTCCCTATCTCTTTGTTAGGGTTTTACTTTTTCCCCTTACGATTTTTCTGAAGGCTCTACAAAGCTGCATAATGATATCTTTGGCTGCTGTTGAACTTTTTGAAGCAGTGCCAAGTTTTTGTGTTGATGTGGTTTTTGATAGAAACTTTGTATCTACACAGAGTAACGTGAAGAGATCTGGCCATCTATTGTATGCTAGTGTGAGAAATTTAGTGCCTGTAACTAAACTTGATGAGTGTGTAGCTAATTTTATAGGCAAACCTGAAGAAAGGTGCTGTCAGTGAAGAAGGCAGTAATCTTATTTAACCTTGGTGGACCTGATTCACTAAGTGCAGTACGTCCTTTCTTGTTTAATCTATTTTATGATAGAAGAATAGTCAATCTACCCAATCCTTTCCGCTTTCTTTTAGCAAAGTTTATCTCCAAAAGGCGAGAAAGTACTGCACAAGAAATATACGAGCACATTGGAGGTAAATCGCCAATCTTGGAGAATACGAAAGCACAAGCTGATGCTTTAGAACTAAAATTAAATGAAAATGGAAACCATGTATATAAGATATTCATCTGCATGCGTTATTGGCATCCATTTGCTGATGAAGTTGTTAAAAGCGTAAAGCAATTCGACCCTGACGAAATCATTCTGTTACCACTATATCCGCAATATTCAACCACCACAACTCTATCATCCATCGAGAATTGGCAAAAAAATGCCAAACTGGAATGTAACACAAAAACAATTCACCATTATTATGACAATGAAGACTTTATTGAAGCTCATGTTAATCTGACGTCTAAATATTATAAATTAGCTAGCAAAATCGGTAAGCCAAGAGTCCTATTCTCGGCTCATAGCTTACCTCTTAGTATCATTAAAAAAGGCGACCCTTACGCTTCACAGATAGAAAAAACAGTAAAATTAATAGTAAAAAAATTGAATATTGAAGATCTTGATTGGGGAATATGTTATCAGAGTAAGGTTGGCCCTGTAAAATGGTTGGAGCCTAGCACTGAAAGTGAGCTATCACGCGCAAAAGACGATAATATACCTGTAGTTTTATCACCTATATCTTTTGTTTCTGAGCATTCTGAAACACTGGTTGAACTTGATATAGAGTATAAAGCAATTATTAAAGACGGATATTACTTTCGCGTACCAACTCTCAGTACTGATCTCTTATTTATCAAGTGCTTGGCCGATTTATGTTTAGATCACTCTCAAAGTACTGATTTATAGCACTTTTCTTTTTAGATTTTTATAGTATAATATTAAAAAGTTATTATTTTATTATCTACTTATGCCAAAAGGTAAGCCAAATACATTTATAGAAAGTATACATGATGCTCACAATCATGATATTAGAAAGATGTATTGTATTGCAGTAGGTTTAACAGGCATATTGTGTAAAATTTCATTGCAATTCTGTTGCGAGTTTATTGATAACAACAGATCCAATATTTGTACTATATTAGATATTTCTAAGTTCATAAAACTACCAACATCAATAATATTTGCTCTTCATTTTGGTCTCAATTTAGCTGGATATAAATCTAAAAAACTTCAGAATGGTAAAGGGGGAAATGAACCTGAAAAACCAATACAGGTTGTGGGTAGCTTAGCCTTCTTGGCAAACTGTGTCATAGGAATATTGATGCAGACAAAAATCATTCATTTCTTAGCTAGAAACAACAAGGATGTAATAAGTTATATTAGCTTAACATCAGCAGTTCTATTTCTATTTTCAGAATGCATAAACTATTATTATACATGGAAGAAGTATCTAGATAATAAGGATTCTGAAAAGTCTGCTAAATATGGCAAAGAAGTTATTTTTAGCACATTCACTTTGTCATTGGGCTTGTTAAGCTTCATATTAAAAAGAATGGAACTTCCAACCATACCAATAGACTTGGGTGGTGGCATAATCTATAATTTCAACTTAACTGTTACGGTTAGTTTGATACTAAGTATAGCATATCTAGTATCAAACATCGATAAGTTTGTCAATCAACCTAATAATGGTACTGATCCTTCTACTGGACTTGATGACGCTCACCATATTCAGCATAATGGCAGCATTGTAGAAATTAATTATTAGAGATGAAAAGACTTAATTTCTACTGCCAATGCTAGCACTGCTAATTTGCTAACAATATTCCAAAGTGGCAAAGTTTTATTTTCTTGGCTGATATCATAAAATTCACAGTCAGTGGAATTCAAGCTAGAATATACATCTTTCCTGCTATTACATCGGTATAAGTAACATGTTGGAGTATCTCCTATATAGTATATTAGCGGTTCTGCAGAACTACTTTTAAATATGTCAATAGTTGGTACACCTTCTTGTATAATAACACTATTGATTGCTATTCCTTCTTTTATCTTTTTCATTTTATGACGCTTTTTTTTATTGAGATTTAATATTTCCTTTCCACTTGTTGCTGTTATAATGCCCATTCCATATGTGCCATTGCTTGCTTTGATAAAAACGTAAGGTTGTGTTTTTATTTCATATTCCTCATATTTTTTTTGCACTAGAGATAATATTTGGTCAACTTTAGTCGCTACTGCTCCTAGTGATGAATCATCATTAAAGTCAACTCCATTACAGCTTTCTGTAAGCACAGAAATAAGCCATGGGTCCATTTTAAATTCGCCACAAAATTCGGACACTAATTTTTGATAGATTTCAAAATATTGAAATTTCTGCCTACTGTGCCAGCCATATAATGGACTTGGCACTATCTCTTGTTTTACGTTTTCTAGCGTGTCTGGAATGTGGCTAGTCATATCACGGTTCAGTATAATAACATCAGGCACAAATCCTGAAGTTGTCTTCAGCAAAGAGTTTTCTTTCACAACAGTTTCATACTGTTCTATTAAATTGTACGTTTCATTATGAAAGAGGCCAATTCTAGTTTCAAAACCTGCGAGTTGCAGTACTTTCTCTATAACAAATACGTTTTCTATATACATTTTATTTCGTGTGTAATTCTCCGGTATTATAAGAGTCTTTTTATATTGTTTTGTTTCAAAATAACTTTTTATTAGTTTTGCTGCTGTTGCTCTTGATGTCTCACTTAGATTGTTGAACCCTGCAGGAAATAAATTAGCGTCCACTGGGGCAATTTTGTAGCTGGAGTTTCTAAGATCTATAGAGCTATAAAATGGCAATGTAAGGCCGTTAAATTTTGCCTCAAACCAATTATTTATACTTTTTTCCAAATCTGGGCGAATTATGTTTTGCATCTACACTTTAAATGTTATAAGAAAAGTACTATATTATAAGTTATAATCTTAATATAATATAACGAATTAAAATAACAAAAAAATGATTCATCATGACAGCAGTAAAATGTATGGTACTACTATACTATCAATTAGAAGAGACAAAAATGTAGTAGTAATAGGTGATGGGCAAGTCTCGCTAGGCCATACCGTTATAAAATCTGGAGCAAAAAAAGTTAGGCGTCTTTCTGGTGATTCCGTAATTGCCGGTTTTGCTGGAGCAACAGCTGATGCATTTACTCTCTTCGAAAGGCTAGAATCTAAACTTGATAAGCACCCAGGACAGTTAATGAGGGCATGTGTTGAACTTGCAAAAGACTGGAGAATGGATAAATATCTAAGAAAATTAGAAGCTATGATGATCGTGGCAGACAAGTCCATTTCATTGGTCATTACAGGAACGGGTGATGTTCTTGAACCTGAAGATGGCATTGCAGCCATTGGCTCTGGAGGAAATTTTGCTTTATCTGCAGCAAAAGCTTTGATTGACGTTGAAGGAATATCAATAGAGGAGATTGCAAAAAAGGCTATGAAGATAGCTGCCGATATATGTGTTTATACAAACCATAATCTAATTATTGAAAAAATAAAGGAGTAATATGTCAAGAACTTTGTGTACCAATTCTTCTGGTCAACCTGTAGTAGGTCAATCTGATAATAATGATGACTGCAATAAAAAAAACGGCCTCTATGAAAATGAAGGTACAGAAAGTAGCAGCATCCAAAGCTCACAAGCTTTATTAGATGATCTACCACCACAGAAGATAGTTAAAGAGTTGGATAGATTTATAATCGGACAGAATGACGCAAAGCGCGCTGTTGCTATTGCACTCAGGAATCGTTGGCGTCGAAATAAAGTCCCACTTCCACTACGTGAAGAGATTATACCTAAGAATATACTCATGATAGGCCATACGGGAGTTGGTAAAACTGAAATAGCTCGCCGTTTAGCAAAGCTTGCTGGTGCACCTTTTATAAAAGTTGAAGCAACGAAATTTACTGAAATAGGATATGTTGGACGTGATGTTGACTCGATAATACGTGATTTAGTTGATGCAGCAATAGTTTTAGTTAAGGAAAAAGCACGTAAAGCCTTAACTAAAAAAGCTTTAGGTTTGGCTGAAAAGATAATAGTCAACTCCATGGTTGGTGAAGATGCAACCGAGGAAAGCAAAAAAGTTTTCAGAGAAAGACTGAGAAATAAGGAATTTGAAGATGGAGAAGTTTCTATTAACGTCAGGGAGAGCAAGGGTATGCTACCCACTTTTGATATACCTGGCATGCCAGGTGGGCAAATTGGTGTGATGAACGTAACAGAAATCGTGGGCAAGATGTTTAATGGGAGCAAAAAAACAAAAACTATTACAGTTAAAGTGAAAGAAGCACGTGAAATATTGATTAATGAAGAAAGCGAAAGGTTAATGGATGAAGACAAGATAATCAAAGAAGCGATTGATCTTGTTAGCAATGAAGGCATAGTGTTTTTAGATGAAATAGATAAAATTGCAGCACGTACAGAAATAAAAGGTGAAGTCAACAGAGAAGGAGTGCAGCGCGATCTGTTACCATTACTTGAGGGAACAACTGTTTCAACTAAGTATGGCCCCGTAAAAACAGACTATATATTATTTATTGCATCTGGTGCCTTTCATTTATCTAAGCCATCTGATCTTTTACCAGAATTACAGGGTAGATTGCCAATTAGAGTGGAACTTAAGGCGCTTACTCAAGAGGATCTAATAAAAATATTAAAGGAACCAGAATCTAGTTTGTTAAAACAGTATATAGCGTTAATGAAAACGGAAAATGTAACACTTGAGTTTACTGATGATGGTATAGAGACTATAGCTGAAATAGCATTTACAGTTAATAGAGAAGTAGAAAATATAGGTGCAAGAAGACTTCATACTGTCATGGAGAAGCTTTTAGATGAAATAAGTTTTATCGCTTCTGAAAAAAATAATGAGAAATTTGTTATAGATAGCAAGCACGTAAGAGATAAGCTTGAATCAATTTCAAAGCAGCTTGATTTATCTAAGTTTATACTTTAGAAGAAACTTTTTCTTTAAGTAATATATAGCACTCAAGAAGTTTTATTTTTTCTTACTTCGTAATTCTTTAAGCTATTTTTCAATAGTAGAATTCAAGCTTAAATCAATTATTGCAATATCACAATCTATGCCTTTTGTTAACACATCAGTTAAAAGATCAGGTGGAGAAAGAACTGTTCTTTTATTACCAGCTCTCATTCCCACAACTCCAAGTTCTATAGCAAGCGGCATTTTTCTGTCACCAACTTTAAACTGCACTGTTTGATCTTTGACTATATACTCACCATTATATCTCTTTATGCTATATTGAGCCGATATCTCATCACCACACTTTACTTGTTTTCTAGTTTTGTTAATTAAGTCATTAAAAATCATTAGGTTATTTACTGAATCAGGATATTTATCTTTTACTTCAATCAGTTTGATGTAATAAGAGTTAAAACTCATTTTGTTGTCATCAGCGGCAATAGTAACTACACGCTCTCCACCTTCTTTCATACCTATTACCCCTAAACTCACTTCTTTTTCACCTATTCTCAGAGTAATATCAGAGACTTGACTTGGTAATGCTGCCAGATTGTTGGATATTTTGTACATTTGTAGCAGGACTTCTTGGCCACAGAAAGCCTTACTGCCGCTGCCTTCAGTAATTTCATAAAATTTTATCGTCTCTTCTTCCTTTTGCTGTGTTATTTCTTCTAAATATTCTGCTAGCCCATGCTTTTCAATATAGCGATCAAGTGCTGATTCAAGTATGGGCTTTACTAGATAACGTGCTATCGTCTGTGTTAAACCATCATGTGTGGCATTTATCTCGTAAAGCTTGTCCTCTTTTTCCGGTTTATCTTTATTTATATAAACAATAGTGATTATAAAAACAGAAGCTAAAGTGAGAACCATTACTAGAAAGATAAATATTTGTAATATAATTTTTTTAACCATCTTTTTTTACTTGATTCAATAAATCATATAAGTCATTAGTATTCCCTGAAAGCGTACTTAAATTATCTGAGGCCTGTTTAAAGAGACTATCTATATAGTTTTCCATTTCATTTTTGCCAAGCACGGACATTAAATTGTTTGTTTTATCTTGCTCATAGTCTTCGATATCATCCTTGGACTGAAAAATAAGCCCTAGATTTATTCCATAGTTATATAATGCTTCCCGCTCCTTGTCTGTAGCGCCGCCTATTATAGCCCCTATTTCACATGAAGCTGCAAATAGTTTTGCAGTTTTCATCAAATGAATTTCTTTTATTTTGTCAAAATCTGCACCTATATCTAAAATCTGCCCTCCCACCATTCCCTTCATTCCTATTGCTTGAGAGAGCACTTTTATGATCTCACAATTTAACAAAGATAATACCTCAAAAGCCAGGGTAAGTAATGCATCTCCGGCCAGTACTGCTGTTGCTTCACCAAATTTTTTGTGGCAGCTTGGCTGGCCTCTGCGGGTGTCACTGTTATCCATACATGGCAGATCATCGTGAATTAGGGAGTAAGCATGAATAAATTCAATTGCTGCTGCTGCTGTTATTGCTTTTTCAACCTTTATGTTGAATATCGACGAAGATGCTATAACTAAAAAAGAACGTATATGTTTTGCAGGAGCAAGAAGCACATAACGCATAGCTGATATAAGTTTATTCTCGCTATTTTCAGGTAAGAGCTTATTCACTTCTACAACAAGCAAATTTTTTGTTGTTTCGTCTAGCATTTTTAAATTTATTAACTATCGAGTGCTAAGAGATAGGAAGTTTTTAATAGTTTATATAATCATAAAAGCTATTGCAAACATCAAAATTTCTTATAACATCAGAGAATAGGTTATTTTTTAGTAAGAAATGAGCGAATTGGCAAAAAGCACTAGGGAAGATATAGAAGAAAAAGTAAAGAAGATTATACTAGAGCACATCAGTAAGGATGTAGAGGGATTTGGTAGTTCTTCAAAGCTTTCAGACCATGGCACAGATAGTTTAGATGCAGTTGAAATAATCATGGCAGCTGAAGAAGAATTTGGTATAGAGATTCCTGATGAAGATGCGCAAAAAATGGAAACTATGGAACAGATAGTTGAATATGTAGTAAACAAAGCAAACAATTGATGTTGAATGAGCAGAAGAGTAGTAGTTACCGGTGTTGGCTTAATTACTCCACTAGCAGCAGATGTTAATAACACCTGGTCAAAGCTGAAAGAAGGTAAATCTGGCATCAAAGCAATCAATACAGATAGGTTCGACTCTTCTGATCTTGCTTGTCAGGTTGCAGGGCAGGTGCCTATGCAATCCGATAACATTGAGCATTATTTTAATCCACCAGATTATATTTCTGAAAAAGACCTAAAAAGAACAGATCGTTTTATTCACTACGGAATTGCAGCAGCTGTTCAGGCAGTAGAAGATTCACTAATTTTGGAAAATAAAAATATTAATAAAGAGCGAATAGGTGTAGCTATTGGTTCTGGTATAGGTGGTCTTCCGTCAATTCAGGAAAATGTAATTACCATGCAGGAGAAGGGGCTTAGACGTGTTAGCCCATTTTTTGTTCCTGCAAGTCTAATAAATTTGATATCTGGTCATATTTCTATTAAATACGAATTTATAGGTCCAAATGACTCAGCGGTAACTGCATGTGCAACAGGTGCGCATGCGATTATAAACTCAGCAAGAGCTATAAAACTCGGTGAAGCTGACATTATGATTGCAGGCGGAGCAGAAAGCGCGTTATGCAGAGTTGGAATTGCAGGTTTTGCATCGATGAAGGCGCTATCAACTAAATTCAATGATAAGCCTGAAGAGGCCTCAAGGCCATGGGATGAAGAACGTGATGGATTTGTCATGGGCGAAGGAGCAGGTATATTAGTGCTGGAAGAGTATGAACATGCAAAAAAAAGAAAAGCAAAAATATATGCGGAACTCACTGGATATGGACTCACAGGAGATGCGCACCACATCACAGCACCACATCCAGAAGGAAGAGGCGCACTTAAGGCAATGGAACTTGCTTTAAGGAGTGCACAAGTAAGCCCAAGTCAAATTGGGTATATCAATGCACATGGGACTTCAACAACACTTGGGGATAAAGTTGAAGTAATAGCAATGAAGCAGTTATTCGGTGACTATGCCTATAAAATACCTGTTTCCTCGACTAAATCTTCTATAGGACATTTACTTGGTGCCGCAGGAAGTGTTGAAGCAATATTTAGTATCCTTGCATTAAACAATGGAATTGTTCCACCAACTTTAAATCTACACAAACCTTCAGAAGGGTGTGATTTAAATTTTGTACCACTTAAAGCTCAAGAGCATAAAATTCAATATGCGCTTTCTAATTCATTTGGTTTTGGTGGTACCAACGCGTCTCTCATCTTTGGAAAGGTGTAGTTAATTATGCTATTTTGAATCGACTACGAAAATGTTATTCGAGTAGCTGAAACTAGAATCCAGTTAAATTGGTCAGCATAAAAGTAATGTTGAAATATAACATTTTGATGATGATGAAGAAATGGATCCTAGTGTCAGCTACTCGAATGACAGAAGAAGAAAAAGCAAAATTTTGCCTTTTACCGCTAACCTATTATACTTACTTGATAAGTTCTATCGCTTGATTAAATGCATAAAATATTAGTAAGAAGTAACCATAAGCCCTTGATTGGAAAAATCAAGATTAATGGTTCAAAGAATGCCGTCTTGCCAATAATGGCGGCAAGCTTGTTTAGTAATTCTTCAATAACTTTGCATAACGTACCTGATTTAATTGACGTGCATTTGATGTCTGAGCTGCTTAAGAGTCTTGGTGCAGAAGTAAATTTTATATGCAATAAAGACTATAAAGCAAATCACACTTTGGAAATTGACTGTAGCAATATCAATAACTATTTAATATCACATGAAATTGCAAGCAGACTGCGAGCATCTTTTTTAATGCTAGGTCCAATGCTCAGTAGATTTGGTAAAATTGCAACAGTGTTTCCTGGTGGGTGTAATATTGGAAAACGTCCTGTTGACATGCATATCAAGGCGCTCGAAGAAATGGGAGCTAAAATTCAAATTGATGGCTGTAATATGACTGCAACAATAAAGGGGAAATTGCAAGGAAAAGAAATAACATTTGAAAAAGTGAGTGTTGGTGCAACGGAAAACATAATAATGGCAGCAACACTTGCAGAGGGAGTAACAATAATAAACAATGCTGCAATCGAGCCGGAAGTTGTTGATTTAATAGAGTTTCTGAAGAGTATGGGTGCCAATATTGAAGTTAATAACACAAAAATCACAATAGAAGGTGTTGAAGCATTGAATGGGTGTGAGCATAAAATAATACCAGATCGCATAGAGGCCGGTACTTATGCTTTGGCTGCTATCATTACCGACGGCGAGCTAAAGTTAGAAGGAGTAAGTTTGTCTGATATAGAATGTATTGCAAATGAATTGAAGACTATAGGAGCCAGAGTTGAGTTACATGATGATGGTATTATTATTATTTCTAGAAAAAATGGCTCTATTAAATCTGCTCACGTTACAACAAATCCATATCCCGACTTTCCCAGCGATATGCAACCACAACTAATGTCTGCTATGTGCATTGCAGATGGAATATCAATCATTGAAGAGAATGTTTTTGAAAGTAGATTTGCACATGCAAATGAGTTAAGAAAATTAGGTGCTAACATTAGCATCGAAAAAAGTAAAGCTACTATAAGTGGAATAAAGAGCTTATCTGGAGCTAATCTGCATGCTAATGACTTAAGGTCAACAGCAGCTTTAATTCTTGCTTCTTTGGTAGCTAAAGGAGAAACTACAATAAATAACTCACATCATTTATGGAGAGGCTATGAAGCGATGGACGAAAAACTCAATTCGTGTGGAGCCGATATTTCCTTGAGGACATGTTATGAATAAGCGAACTACAGTAAAAGAAATAGATGAAATTCTATACGAAGAACATAAGGTGTTAGATCATGGATTTGTTCGAGTAATTGATTATATGGGCTCTGATAGCGCCATAGTTCAAGCTGCTCGTGTTTCTTATGGAAAAGGAACGAAACAGATAAATCAAGATGAAGCGCTTATAAAGTATTTGATGAGGCATCATCATACAACTCCATTTGAAATGTGTGAAATTAAGTTTCACGTGAAACTTCCAATTTTTATTGCAAGACAGTGGATAAGACACAGAACTGCAAATGTGAATGAATATTCTGGAAGGTATTCGATACTTGATAATGAATTTTATATACCAGAACCAAAACAGGTTGCAAAACAATCTGATAATAATAAACAAGGCAGCGGTGAAGCTTTTGATTCAAATACTTCCAAAGAAATAATAGATTCTCTAATAAATGATTCTAATTTAGTATATTCTCATTATGAGAAATTTATTGAGCAGGGCCTTGCGAGGGAAATTGCCCGAACTAATCTAACACTTAATTACTATACTCAGTTTTATTGGAAAATAGATTTACACAACCTTCTTCACTTTTTAAGGCTTAGAGCTGATAAGCACGCCCAATATGAAATTAGAGTCTATGCAGAAGTTATGTTGGACATAGTGAAGAAATGGGTCCCGCTGGCCTATAATGCTTTTGTTGAATACTCGCTAAAATCAGCCTGCATTTCAAAAACTGGTCTTGAGATAATTCGCAAGCTAATAAAAGGAGAAAATGTTACGAGAGAAGAAAGTGGCATTGGTAAAAGAGAATGGAATGAGCTGATGTCTATACTTGGTAAATAGCCAAAAAGATCGAGTTATGTCCTTTCACAGACTTGCAGGTGTGAGCAACAATTTATTAATTCCTTTATCAACTGATATATCAATTATTTTTGAATTTGTTCTTTCTGTTGTTTCATAAAGTTTTTCAGCTTTCTTTGAAATCAGTGTTGCATTTCTAAGTACAATATGAACTTTGCAATAATCTGGAGAATTTTCAAACATATCATATGAATAATTTCTTACAGCAAGTTCTATTGTTCTACAAACTTCCTCTAATGTAAAATTGGCAACTCCTGTATTAGGACAAACGCCAACTGCTCCTTTATCAGGATCAAAAAATACGTATTTATCATTCCTTGCTTTATACACCAACATAGAATGCGCCATACTCTTATTATCTTTGTTACCTGCTTTATTACAAGCATAACCAAAACAACCAAATTCTAAGTAGCATTCTATCTCCACATCATTTAACGCACGTTTGATTTGCTCCTGATAAGTATAGATCCATACTTCTGTTAAAGATAAAGCTTTATACAATTGCTCATATATTTTTTCATGACAATAAAATGGATCTCCTTCTCGCTTTTCAATGCTCTGAACATTAATAATAGGTAAGAATTGCGATAAAAACTGCATCATTAATAACTTTGTAGTTTGTTCTTTTCTTCCATCAATATAATCCATAAAATCTTGTTCAGATATAATATTATCAGACTCGAGGAATTGAACAAAATCTTGCCTATTCTCTAATTTCATAAAAGTAATAAGGTAATTTAATGAGTGACATAACCCTTCTTCGGGATCAAAACCTAAAATTTCTTCAAATCTATCTTTCAGTTGTGCAATTTCAGATATACTACTTGACATAAAAGTATTCAAATCAAATTGAATGGCTTGCTCACTTTCAAACAATTTATTATATTGTTCTTCAGCTGATAAATCTGGCGCTTTATATACATATCTACCATTTTCTCTACGTATACCTTCTATATCTTTAATTATACCTTGTTCTACATTTTTACTGATAGAAATTTGGTGCTTTCCTTTATTGGCAAATTGATTTAAAAAATCCGCAATTTCCTGTTTTGAGAGTCTTGTTTCAACTTGTCCATCTTCTCTATCTTCAGTTTTACAAAACACTTTAACTCTAGGATGTTCCTTATCAGTATAGACTTTTAATACAATAGATTGAGCAATGCGATTAACATATTTTGGCATATTAATTATTAAGATATTAACTATATATCTTAATAATAGTATAACCCACGCCACCTGTCAATTAATAAATTAATATTATTTGTTATATAAAAAAGTAAATTGCATAGTAGATTCCAGTGCTTGACACTGGAACCTAGGAATTTTGATTCTAAATTGGGTATTGGTCTAAAATTAAAATAAACGTTTGTGATGAGATTATATGAACACTGGATCCCAGTGGGCTTTGTTGCACAGCTCTTCGGATAGTGGGTAATGTATAATAAATTCATGAAGCTATATCAAACTTAGCCATGCCTATTTCAGTAAATTTGTTAAGCAAATAACACTTGAGTAGCAGTTCCTTCTCACGATTAATCTCAGATTTATTCCTAAAACTAAATCCAAATATTTGCTTCAGTCGCGAGAAAAAACTTTCTATATAAGATCTCTTCCAATAATTTATCTCTTTTTTCCACCTCTTCATACCATCTTCATCATATGACTTTATGAGCTTGATTGTAGAATTTCTCTCATTCATATAATCCAACTTTGGATGCTCTACTGCATTATTTTGCGGAGGAATCCTTGTCTTTATGTCAAGCTCATCGCACAGTTTGTATAACTTCTTTCGATTATATGCCCTATCTGCATATATCGTGCTTATGTTATACTTGGTATCCACTCTTTCAATAAGATCACAGGCTCCATAGTGGTCGGAATAAACTCCACTACTGTATTTTGCAGCTATAACTTTTTTACTACCTATCTCTAGCATTACATGTAGCTTTCTTGTTTGCTCATAGCGGCGATACTTTCTATCTGTACCATTTGCCTTACTATGGCCTGGAATATTATTGTAGATGCTGATACCTGTACTATCTATAGCAATTTCAATATCTTCCATATCGTTCTTATCAACTCTGCAGTCGTTGATTTTGATATTAAGCTTTTTAAACCTTCTTGAAGCCTGCGAATAGCTGATAATTTGCAAAATTTTCCCTATTTGCTCAAGATATTTCTCTATAAATCCCACTGTTTGCCTAAGACCAATCCTGAATAGATAGGTTATTATGTGAATTAGAATCACTACTTTGTCGCTGTAGACATTGTTGCCACCTGCTACTTTTGGACTATTTTCGTACCAATTTTCAATGGCATCGTTGATATAATGAAAAACATTTCCCCTTTCTTGAAGAAATTTGTTATATTCATTGCAGTTACTGACTTTCATTCTTATTGGCATATTTTTCCTTTGTCGGCTAAATATCTATTTTATAACAAATTCCATCAGTAACTGCCTGTTCTTTCCTTGAGTGGTGCAACAAAGCCCACTGGCATCCAGTTTTTTTGTGCAATTCCGTCAAAAAAAGCGCTTTCGTGTTTACCAACTTAGTTAGATTCCAGTGTCAAGCTACTCGGATGACACCAAAGAGGCTATTTGAATCTAATTTACTATTCACAATCCCGGTTATTAGCTTATTTGAGTTGACTTTTCATCATAATTATGTAATAATTAAACATATTGTTTAATATTGAAGGTAGAATTATGACAGGAGAATATGAGTCACTGGAAAAAGTACTGAGGACGATTGAGGCTGAGAAAGATTTAAATCTCAATAATATAATTGAGAAAATAAAAACAGAACTAGAGGAACAGGATCAAGGTCTATATAAAAATTGGGAGGAAGGTAAATTTGATGTAAATTATGTATTTTCTCTCTTCTTCTGTGAGTGTACGTTATTAACGATAGCTGCTGAGAATGGTTACACAAATATAGTAAATGTTTTACTAGAAAAAGGAGCAGATGTTAATCGGAAAAATTGGTATGATATGACTCCTTTGCATTTAGCTGCTGGGAATGGTCACGTAGATATAGTAAACCTTTTACTAGAAAAAGGAGTAGTTGTTGATGAGAGATATCATTCGGGTAATACTGTTTTGCATTTAGCTGCTAAGAATGGTCACGTAGATGTAGTAAAGGTTTTACTCGAAAAAGGAGCAGATGTTAATCGGAAAAATTTGGTTGATATTACTCCTTTGCATTTCGCTGCTGAGAATGGTCACGAAAAGACAGTAGAGGTTTTAATCCAAGAAGGAGCAAATGTTAACGCAGTAGATCGATATGGAAAGACTCCTTTAGATTATGCTGAAATGCGTATTAAATGGCATGCTAAAGAGCGTGCTAAAGGGTATGGTGAAATTTATGCTGAAGGTTATGCTAAGAATCAAGACGTAGTAAAAGCTCTATTAGACGCAAGAGGAGGTTCTTTTGTGAAAGCACGTAATAAGGCAATGATTGCTGGTGGAGTGAATACATTATTAGGCACTGCTATAGCAGTGGCACTTTTTACAACTGGAACAATTACAGCTCAGTTGATACCTATCGTTATAGCAGTGGTTGCAGTTACAGCAGCAGCACTGGTAGTTGGTTGTGCTACATATGAATTACTAAAGCCTAGTACTAAAGTTGATGGAGCAGAAAAACCAATTGTCAACTCAATAAATGAACAGCAGGGAGTTACTGGCATTCCTTCATATTAGAGCGCGTGACGCAGGTTCCTGGATCCCAGTGTCTGGGCACTGGGATGACAATGAAGGGGCTGCTTGAATAACAACGAAGGGTTATTTGGATAATAGCCGTACTTGATCTGGATTCCAGTTGGCTTTGTTGCACAGCTCTTCGGATAGTGGGTAATGTATAATAAATTCATGAAGCTATATCAAACTTAGCCATGCCTATTTCAGTAAATTTGTTAAGCAAATAACACTTGAGTAGCAGTTCCTTCTCACGATTAATCTCAGATTTATTCCTAAAACTAAATCCAAATATTTGCTTCAGTCGCGAGAAAAAACTTTCTATATAAGATCTCTTCCAATAATTTATCTCTTTTTTCCACCTCTTCATACCATCTTCATCATATGACTTTATGAGCTTGATTGTAGAATTTCTCTCATTCATATAATCCAACTTTGGATGCTCTACTGCATTATTTTGCGGAGGAATCCTTGTCTTTATGTCAAGCTCATCGCACAGTTTGTATAACTTCTTTCGATTATATGCCCTATCTGCATATATCGTGCTTATGTTATACTTGGTATCCACTCTTTCAATAAGATCACAGGCTCCATAGTGGTCGGAATAAACTCCACTACTGTATTTTGCAGCTATAACTTTTTTACTACCTATCTCTAGCATTACATGTAGCTTTCTTGTTTGCTCATAGCGGCGATACTTTCTATCTGTACCATTTGCCTTACTATGGCCTGGAATATTATTGTAGATGCTGATACCTGTACTATCTATAGCAATTTCAATATCTTCCATATCGTTCTTATCAACTCTGCAGTCGTTGATTTTGATATTAAGCTTTTTAAACCTTCTTGAAGCCTGCGAATAGCTGATAATTTGCAAAATTTTCCCTATTTGCTCAAGATATTTCTCTATAAATCCCACTGTTTGCCTAAGACCAATCCTGAATAGATAGGTTATTATGTGAATTAGAATCACTACTTTGTCGCTGTAGACATTGTTGCCACCTGCTACTTTTGGACTATTTTCGTACCAATTTTCAATGGCATCGTTGATATAATGAAAAACATTTCCCCTTTCTTGAAGAAATTTGTTATATTCATTGCAGTTACTGACTTTCATTCTTATTGGCATATTTTTCCTTTGTCGGCTAAATATCTATTTTATAACAAATTCCATCAGTAACTGCCTGTTCTTTCCTTGAGTGGTGCAACAAAGCCATTCCAGCATCAAGTGCTGGAATGACATGGTGAAATATTATTCAAGTAGCCTCTGTCCCAGTGCCTATTCGGTGTCATTCAAGTCAACTCTTTTCATCCCAGTGCCTAGACACTGGGATCCAGAAAACTTCACTTTAAATGAGTGCATTAGATTGTCTTTATATAGATGTCAGTGTCAGCTACTCGGATGAAATTCATTTAGTTGTCTTTTCTCATCTACCTTACCACTTTCTTGAACGGATACCATTAGCCATTCCCCTGAATAGATACAACAAATGTTGTATCTTTATCACTTCACATACATTATTCCATATACTATATGAACAACTGAAAAAAGACTTCAGTTAATTGACAATGAATCACGTTATTTTGTCAAATGCGCTGCTATCGCCAAACCATAGCTTAGCTTGAGTGGCTGAGGAGGGATTTGAACCCCCGACCAAGAGATTATGATCCTCCTGCTCTACCACTGAGCTACTCAGCCTCATTAAAAACCTTGCTATATATATGATCTACATGCTTCGTATAATACTTCAAATCAAACAAAGATTCAAGTTTTTTAGAGTTAATAACTTCAAGTAAGGATTTATCTTGTTTCAGTTCGGCCAGAAAATCACTATTGTTTTGTTTCACTTTCATTGCATTGCTCTGAACAATTTTATACGCCTCTTCCCTCGCCAAACCACTATTTACCAACTCGAGTAATACTCGTTGTGAAAAAACCAAGCCTTTTGAAGAATTTAAGTTCTTTTCAATATTTTCCTTATTGATCACCAATTTATCTATCAAATCTGTTAATCGTACTAAAGCAAAATCCATTGCTATACAAGCATCAGGAGCAATGCACCTTTCCACAGACGAGTGCGATATATCTCGTTCGTGCCATAATGCAACATTTTCTAATGCAGGAAAAACGTAGCTGCGTACTAAGCGTGAGAGCCCAGTCAAATTCTCACTTAAAATAGGATTACACTTATGCGGCATAGCAGAACTTCCCTTCTGTCCAGTGGAAAAATATTCAGAGATTTCGCCGACTTCAGTTCTTTGCAAATGACGAATCTCAATTGCAATATTTTCTATTGAGCTTGCAATTACTCCCAAAATTGAAAAGAACATGGCATGTCTATCACGAGGGATGACTTGAGACGATATGGTTTCAGGTATGAGTCCCATTTCTTTCGCTACATACTCTTCAACAAATGGATTAATATTTGTAAAATTACCTACTGCACCTGATATTTTACAAATTGAGATCTCTTTTTGCGCGCTAATTAATCTCTGATAATTGCGTTTAAATTCAGCATAAAATCTAGCAAATTTTAATCCAAGAGTTATTGGTTCTGCATGCATTCCATGACTGCGCCCAACACAAACAATATCTTTATAGTCCTCAGCTTTTTTTTTCAATACTATAAGTAAATTTTTTAGATTCTTGAGTAAAATATCACATGACTCTTTCAACTGCACTGCAAAGCATGTATCTAAAACATCAGAACTTGTCATTCCGTAATGGAGATAACGAACATCAACTCCCGCTTTTTCAGCAATATATGTCAAAAAGGCTATAACATCATGTTTTACAATGGATTCAATTTCGTTAATACGCTCAATATCAAATTCAATAGCACCAGAGAGCTTTTCAGCAACATCATTTGGAATAACTTTTAATTTTGCTTGAGCTTCACATGCTAATTTTTCTATTTTGAGCCATATGTTGAACTTATTTTTTTCTTCCCAAATAGAAGAGATTTCTTTGCGGCTATAGCGTGGAATCATTTTTGATTTATTCCAATAATGGTGTCATTCCAGTGTCATGCACTGGAATGACATGAGGGGAGCACTGGGATGATACCGGCTTAGCAATGGAAGACATTTCTTTACGACTATAACAAGGGATCATCTTTGATCAGCTATCATCAGCATCAGTAGCTTCTTTACTCGCATCTTGCTCTGCCTCTTGTTGCTCAGATTTCTGATTTTGCAACTTTGCTTGCCTTAATTCATGTGCATCTTTCTCAGATCTGACAACGTATATAGTAATTGGCACTATCACTTTACTATGTAATTCTATATTCACTTGATACTCGCCCAAATTTTTGATGCTTATTCCACCCAAAGATAAACTATGATGACTTATATCATATCCTTCTTGTAATAAAGTTTTTGCAATTTCACGTGTGGTTACAGAGCCAAAAATCTTTCCATCCTCTGAAGCTTGCTTTATTAATATAATAAATTTATCATGCAGTGATGATGCAAGCACTTTTGCTGCATTTAATTTTTTGGTATTTTCTTCTTCCAATAATAAACGCTGTTCCTCTAACTTTATTAAATTTTCCTTAGTGGCTTTCATCGCCTTTTTTTGTGGAAAAAGAAAATTACGTGCATAACCTGGCTTAACTTTGACAACTTCACCAAGCTTACCTAAAGTTGTTATATTTTCCTTTAAAATTATTAACATAAATTACCTAACTTTTTTAGTACAGTAAGGAGCAAGAGCTAAAAAGCGTGCTCTTATAATTGCTAAGCGCAACTTTCTTTGTTTTCTTGCGCACACACCTGTTAACCTTCTAGGTAATATTCTACCATAGTCAGAGGTGAATTTGGACAATAAATCTATATTCTTATAGTCTATGTCCTCATCTTTAGATGCAGCAAGAGGACAGACCTTAGGACGCCTAAAGCCAGTTCTGTTATTTACAGACACGTAAGAATTATTAAAACTATTTCGTCTTTTCATCATTATGCACTTTTCTCCTCAATTTGTTTATCCATCATGTAAGATTTACCTTTAAAAAACTCATTAACCCGTACAGACAAGTGGCGAATAATATTCTCATTCAGTTTTACTCTACGCTCAAATTCATCCATAATGCTTGAAGTAAAACTTATACACATCATACAGTAATGACCACTTTTCATCTTATTTATTGGGTATGCAAAATCCAATAGACCCCAATATTCATATTTTATCAATCCTGAAGCTTCAATATTTTTCAAAAGCACTTCCAGCGTTTTATTCAATTGATTTGAGTCTACTATTTTAAAACTTTTTAAAACCTCTTGAAGGGGCTTTATTAGATGTTGTGAAATATTTTCCTTAAAAGCATTTACTACATTATAGATAAATGCACTTTTAGTGTTAGCTCCTGGAAGGTCCATAAAATTTTGTTTTATTCCCGTATCACTTAGTTCATTTTTCAATTCTTTATCGATTCTTGACTTTATTTCTTTTAAATTTGAAAAATCTTCTTCCAATTCAACCCACAAAATTTTTGTCAGAGTTTCCAAAAAATCAGAGTAAACAATCAGACTTTTTTTAATGCTTTCGGTACTTGCCTCTAGCTCTTGTTTTGTAACTGTGCTATGTTCTCTTTCTATGAGACCTTTAACCTCCTGAGAAATAACATCTGCTTTAATATTTTTCAACAAAATAGCCAATTCTTGGACCATTTCTTCTACTTCTTGCTGCAATAAGTTCGGTTGTGCTATAAAAGTAAATTCATAGAGATTCACTATATCTTCCTTTAATATCAATTAAACACTTTAATTATATAAAACTTTTTTATATAAGCAAGTTATTTGTATTAATTTCTACGTCTTCAATCCAACTTAAGTGAGATATTTCATAAATAGCTTTGGGGGTGATTGAATATGTACCTGGCAACAAGATGCTGACTTTATGTTTTTCGAGAAGAAACTTTAGCATTATTTTGGTTTTGCCTCCATTTTTCAACACTGCATTCAACTCCTCAGCAACTTTTTGCGAGTCTGAACATACAGCAGTTAAAACTAATCCTTTCATTAGAGAAGTAACCTTTTCTGTAAATTCAGATATGTCCTTTCCTGATAGTCTCGTTGTGTTTTCTGAAATTTCAAGATCAATTATCACAAATGCTCCAGGTGAAAATAGATTCCTTTTTTCTTCTATTATTTCATTATTGTAGAATGCTATTTCAGAAACATTGTGGGGATCAGAAAGTGTTAGTATAACAAATCTTCCACGTTCTGAGGTTCTCATACGCACATTTAATATTACACCAGCAGTTTTTATCGTTTTACTCTCTCCGATAAACCCAATATTTAATTTTTTCAAGAGAGTTCTAAACTTTTCAAGTGGATGATTAGTTAAGTAAAATCCCAATGAAAATAACTCATGCTCTAATTTTTCCTCTTCATTAAAATCTTCCACGTTCTCAAGTTTTGGCTTCAGAATATCAAGATGACCAAATAAAGCAGCTTGATTTGACTGCCTATTTTTATTTGCAAAGTAAATCAATGTGTCTATTGACTCGTATAACTGCTTTCTATTTTTGTGCACACTATCGAATGTTCCAGATTTAATTAAACTTTCTAATGCCCTTTTATTTATTATATGCCCCAAATTTTGAATGAATTCCCATATGTCCTTATAAGAACTTGAGCGTGCATTTACTATTCCTTCTGCTATAGCAAAACCAACATTACGCAAAGCAGCAATTCCGTAGCGTATGTGCTCACCCTCTATTGAAAATTCAGCCTTAGATTTGCTGATATCAGGCGAAAGAACAGCAACTCCACTGAATTTTGCAGCATGATAAAACAAATTCAGTTTGTCTCTATCATCAATGTTGAGATTCATCAAGGCCGTAAAAAATTCTAGCGGGTAGTTAGCCTTAAGGTAAGCTGTTTGGTAAGATATAATCGCATATGCTGCAGCGTGGGATTTATTAAATCCATAACCAGCAAATTTTGCAACAAGATCAAAAATATAACTTGCCCTGTCGTAATCAACACCGTTTTTTGTTGCTCCTTGAACAAAAAGTTCACGTTGTTTATCCATCTCTGCCTTAATTTTCTTACCCATGGCACGTCTGAGTAAATCCGCCTCTGCTAAGCTATATCCAGAGAGAATACGCGCTATTTCCATTACCTGTTCTTGGTAGATTATTACTCCGAATGTTTCTTTTAACACCTCCTCAAGCAATGGATGAATGTAATCTGGCTTTTCAAGTCCATGCTTTCTTGCAACATAAGTTGGAATGTTATCCATAGGCCCTGGGCGATAAAGAGAAATTAAAGCGATGATATCTTCAATGCAGTCTGGCTTTAGTTTTATTAAAGCTTCTCTCATTCCCGAACTTTCAAGCTGAAACACTCCGATTGAATCACCTCTTGAGAGCATTTCATAGGTTCTTTGATCAATCAAAGAAACTGAGGAAATATCAAATTTTTTTTTATCACGATTAATTAAACGACATACATGATCTATTAGTGTTAGCGTACCAAGTCCAAGAAAATCAAATTTTATTAACCCAGCTTTCTCTACATATTTCATGCTGTATTGAGTGATTGGCAGAGCCGAATTTGGATCATAATAGACGGGAACAAAATTTTCTAATTTTTGATCGCATATTACAATTCCAGCAGCATGAGTTGAAACGTGACGATATATTCCTTCGAGCTTTAGAGATATATCAAGAAGTTTGGCAATTACTTCATCACTATCCCTTTCTTTCTGAAGATTTTGATCAAACTCTATCGCTTGCGATAAAGTTACAGGATTTACTGGATTAAATGGAACCATTTTAGATATTTTATCCACTTGAGAGTAAGGCATTTGCAATACTCTACCAACATCACGCAATACTGCCCTTGCTTGCAATTTTCCAAAAGTGATTATTTGAGCAACATAACCGTACTTTTTCTGAACATAATCAATAACCAGGTCCCTTTTCTCTTGGCAGAAATCGATATCAAAGTCAGGCATCGATACACGATCAGGATTTAAAAATCTTTCAAAGATCAGACCAAATTTTATTGGATCAAGATCTGTAATCTGCAAGCTCCAAGCAACAATTGATCCAGCACCAGAACCTCTTCCCGGTCCAACTGGAATGCCATTTGCTTTGCTCCAACGAATAAAATCAGAAACTATCAAAAAGTAGCCAGCGTAGTTCATCGAAGTTATTACGCTTAGTTCGTAATTCAGCCGATCGTAGTATTGTTTAAGGTCTATGTCCGTTTCATTTGCAATGCGGAATTCTAATCCTGCAACTGCCTGCTCCCTCAGTTCTTCATTCTCAGTTTTATTTTCTCGACAAGGAAATTTAGGCAAGATAGGCTGCCTGCTTCTTGGCATGTAAGAGCACCGCTTAGCTATCACTAAAGTGTTATAAATTGCTTCGGGAATGTCGCTGAACAGTTCCTCCATTTCTGCCACAGATTTGAAGTAATGCTCGGTAGTTAACTTCTTTCTGTTATTCTCCAGGGCATAACTGCCCTCCGATATGCACGTTAATATATCATAAGCTTCATAATCAGATCTATTTGAAAAAAACACATCATTCGTTGCCACTAGTGGTATATTGCGCTGATAAGCAAAATCTATTAAAGCTTCTTCAAGCTCTAGCTCTTTATTCAGCCCATGACGCTGCAATTCAACATATAAATGACCATCGAATGCTGAAAGCAGTTTTTCAACCGTTTCTTTGTCTTGCTCCAATAACAGTTGAGCCAAACATCCACCAGTTAAGGCGATTAGACCTGTATTAAAACTTAATAGCTCATCAAAATCAACGTAGGGAATATCGCTGCTATTTTTGCGCTTTTTAAAAGACTCACTCACCAAAGTGACTAAATTAGTGTACCCTTGTTCATTTTTTGCAAGTAGCAATATTGGTAAATTTTGTTCTGAATGTTTAACTATAATATTGCATCCTACTATTAGCTGTATTCCCTTATTTGCTGCATATTCTGCAAATTCAAGTGAGCCAAATAAGTTGCCTGAATCAGTAACTGCAACTGCCGGCATTTTGTTCTGCAAACAAAGACCAATCAGCTCCTCAATTTTAACCGAACTCTCAAGCAGAGAATAAACGCTATGAACACGTAAGTGTATGAACATAAAAAATTTTAGATTAGCAATAGTTAAGGATAACATTAATTTACTTATAAGGATATGCAATAGAGTCAACTTGACAAACCTCATCAGTCTTCTTATCATGACAATAAGAGTATTTATCCTTGTTTTTAATCTCTGCAGATTTAACAACAAAAATTCAGTAAAAAACTCAGGTATATATTGGCAGATTACATAAAATTATAGCGGCTGCATGTCTTTTTTATTTTTTCTACATTCAGCCAAAACGCGCTTTAAATAAGCGTTAGCACATTATTACAATGCCGATTTACATTATTATAGGGTTAAAACTCACTACTGGGGGATTCTTTTGCCTTTTTTTGCTTGGTAAATTTCTTAATATTTTTGATTGGTTAGGAGTTCTATAGAGATGTCATTTCAGTGCTTCTTATTACCTGTTCTGGATCCCAGTGGGCTTTGTTGCACAGCTCTTCGGATAGTGGGTAATGTATAATAAATTCATGAAGCTATATCAAACTTAGCCATGCCTATTTCAGTAAATTTGTTAAGCAAATAACACTTGAGTAGCAGTTCCTTCTCACGATTAATCTCAGATTTATTCCTAAAACTAAATCCAAATATTTGCTTCAGTCGCGAGAAAAAACTTTCTATATAAGATCTCTTCCAATAATTTATCTCTTTTTTCCACCTCTTCATACCATCTTCATCATATGACTTTATGAGCTTGATTGTAGAATTTCTCTCATTCATATAATCCAACTTTGGATGCTCTACTGCATTATTTTGCGGAGGAATCCTTGTCTTTATGTCAAGCTCATCGCACAGTTTGTATAACTTCTTTCGATTATATGCCCTATCTGCATATATCGTGCTTATGTTATACTTGGTATCCACTCTTTCAATAAGATCACAGGCTCCATAGTGGTCGGAATAAACTCCACTACTGTATTTTGCAGCTATAACTTTTTTACTACCTATCTCTAGCATTACATGTAGCTTTCTTGTTTGCTCATAGCGGCGATACTTTCTATCTGTACCATTTGCCTTACTATGGCCTGGAATATTATTGTAGATGCTGATACCTGTACTATCTATAGCAATTTCAATATCTTCCATATCGTTCTTATCAACTCTGCAGTCGTTGATTTTGATATTAAGCTTTTTAAACCTTCTTGAAGCCTGCGAATAGCTGATAATTTGCAAAATTTTCCCTATTTGCTCAAGATATTTCTCTATAAATCCCACTGTTTGCCTAAGACCAATCCTGAATAGATAGGTTATTATGTGAATTAGAATCACTACTTTGTCGCTGTAGACATTGTTGCCACCTGCTACTTTTGGACTATTTTCGTACCAATTTTCAATGGCATCGTTGATATAATGAAAAACATTTCCCCTTTCTTGAAGAAATTTGTTATATTCATTGCAGTTACTGACTTTCATTCTTATTGGCATATTTTTCCTTTGTCGGCTAAATATCTATTTTATAACAAATTCCATCAGTAACTGCCTGTTCTTTCCTTGAGTGGTGCAACAAAGCCATCCCAGTGTCGGGGCACTGGGATGACAGGAGAAGGAAATGCCGGAATGGCAGGAGAAAGAAACACTGGGATGACAGTGGAAGATCTAATTCCTTATATCAATTAATTGTCATCCACCTTTTATGTTACATAAACTCATCACTTTTATAGAACATCTCATTAAAATCATTCAAAATTCCAAAATCTTGATTTTTAATAAATAGATGATCATTTGTAACATAAGCTTCAGAAAGAGTGATCGGCTTTCCATCAAGATTGGAATCTTGCACATAAACTTTATTATACAGAGCTATCATTTGATTATAATTGTATTTCCCAGCAGTATACTGACTGCTTAAGTTCTGATAAAAATTATCTATGTCTTGATTTTGAGCTTGCAGCACCGCCTTATATTTACCATCTCCAATAGCTTCACCTACTTTGATTTTTAAAGGATGTTGTTTCACATTATCTATAACAGTTATTTCCTCTTGCTTCTCTTCATCTTCTACTAGCGACCTTTTACTCCTTTCTTCACTCGCAGGTTGATCTGCTGGCATTTGGTCTATATCGTTAGATTCTTCTTCTTGCATAGTAATTTTTTTGAGATAGCTAAGCATATCCTTTCCAGCTTTTTCCCAAGTTGCAGCTTCTTTTGAAAGCTCACGATAATAAGAATCATTACCGCCTTTGCTATCTATTACATCTCTTTCTATACCTTTCCCTTCTGCCCATAACTCAGCATGTTCAATAAGTGTCCTGCCATCTTTGCCCACAACATCAACGTCAGCTTTGTTTTTTATTAGATATTCTATTGTATCTAACTTTCCATGCCTCACTGCATGAACTAAAGGTGTCCAACCATCATTATCCTGCACATTAACATTCGCACCTTTTTCAACTAAATGTTCTATTATTTCCTTATTTCCAAGATCAACAGCAAGGTGCAAAGGTGTTAAGCCGTAGCTATCCTGAATATCAATATCCGCATTGTGCTCTATGAGATATTTAACTACTTCCATATTTTTCATGTGCATGGCAAAATGTAGTGGAGATTTACCAGAGCTAATATCACGGGTATCAACATCTATACCACGATCTATTAAGTATTTAGCAATTTCCGTATGTTTTAGCTCAATTGCATAGTGCAGCAGTGTTTGAGCTGACGTGTTCTTTATACCAAGATCTGCGCCATACTCAATTAAACTCTTAACTATTTCCGAATTCCCTAGCTTAATAGCAGCAAGCAATGGAAAAGTATAAAAACCCTTACTGTTAGGATCTGCGTTATGATCTAATAGATACTTCACTATTTCTGTATTACCTGAATAAATAGCACTGTATAATGGTGTTTGGGAATAAGCATCTTGAATATTAGGATTTGCACCACGATCTATTAAGTATTTAGCTATCTCTATATTTCCAGACTCAATAGCATAGTGTAAAGGTGTCTTATAATACACATATTTAGTATTAGTTTTCTGATAATAATTGTCATGAACATTAAGATTTGCTCCATGATCAATAAGATATTTTGCTACTTCCGTATTTCCTGACTGAATGGCATAATGTAGTGGCGTTTGTCCATTATGGTCTCTTGTATCAATATATGAATTGTGTTTTAGTAGCGTTGCTACTTTGCTTAAATCTCCCAATGAAGCAGCAAAATGTAAACTAGTCGCACCTGTTACCTTATTTATCTCGTTTACTTTTCCTATAGTATTTTCTACATTATTGTCATCAATATTCACCTTTAAGAAAGGCTGTTTATTATACTTCATAACTTTTGTTGTAACAGCTTTTCCTTGTTCGTCTTCACTCGCTTTTTTAGCAGGTTGCATAGAATCTTCTCTACTGACACTTTCTATCTTGGTTTTATCACCACTTACATTATGTACTGGGCTATAACCATATAGACCCTTGCCTGCACTTTGTTGGCTTGTTGAACTTTCAACACTGTTAGATTCAACAACATTATATTCCATATGTTGTTCACCACTCAGCTCAGCCTTAACCCATTGTTTAAATTCTTGATCATAACCTTTCAGCTCAGCCAAAAAATCCTCAAATAATTTATTACCTTGAGACCTATTTGCACCAGATTTAGAAAGGCCCTTGAGCAAATTATCAATCATATCTGGGTGTTTATCTTCAAGAAATTTGATCACTTGTTCAGCATCCGAATGATAATGTTCCCCTTTATTACTCCAAATATTATTGCGCAATATTTCATCTGGTTTGAGATCTTTATTTCTTATTGCAATCAAGGCCTCTTTATCTCCGTGGTCATTGACATGCCGACCATCTTCTAAACTTGCCATATAGTTAGCAACCCCTTCATGCATGGCCTTAGATAAGACATCACCTGTACCATAATAGGAATTAATGATAGTTAAGGCGTGCCCCAATTCGTGTTTTAAAGTTTTACACGAATCATCAAATTGGTCTTGTAGATAAAAATAAACATGAACTTCTGAGCCACGCCCTTGAACTGTTAAGCCAGAAGCGCCTTTATAGTTAACGTTCAACTCCTTAAGATAATTTTCGTAGTCACTCTTTGTATTAAATACGAAAACATTAACTTTATTTGGTATGTTGTGCCAAGGCTGAGAATTATTAATGCCAAATGCTGAATCAAAATCTTTTATAGTACTCTCGATGGCATTTTTTACACTACTCAATTTGCTCTGAGTTAATTCCTCATCATCATATTTTATATTTATTTGAAGCTTGTGTTCGCCAAAAGTCATAACTTCACTATCTGGCACAAGATCTGCCACAATTTTATCGCCACTTTTTACATCCATCCACTGCTTAAATTCTTTTTCAACTTCTGAGTTATTCAAAAGATGTTTGAATTTTGATATCGCTTGTACTCTATCGAAGGACATTTCAGTAAGCAATTGCTTTATGAATTGAGGATGTTTTTCTTGTAGGAATGTCACTAAGCAATCTGATATTCTATAGTCGTTAGACATACTTGCTATTTTATATGGTGTATCATGCCCAGATTCATGCATTTTATTGTATGCTTCTTTTGTATAATGCATATCGCGAGTGCTTTCTTTTTTAGCTGCATCATAGCTCCACATGAAAAGCTTCATACCGGTACGTAAAACTTCAGGTACTGTATCCATATTACCGGTAGAGTACTCAAGAAATGCATCGCTCATTTTCTCCATTAAAATTTTAGATTTTGCGCAAAGTAAACCATTTACATCTCCAACAATAAAAGTCTTTGCTATCGTGCCGTCAGCTTCGTGTGCTCTGACCGTTCCACCACCCCATAATTCTCTATGGTCCTTACCACCTGAAAGTTCCTTGATGTGAGCTTTGTAATCATCGTAATTTTTCAGCACATAAAGCTGCAATTTTACTGGACCAGAATGAACGCTTTTTTGTGAATAGAAATTATCAGACCAGGCTCCGTAAGCATCTTTTACAGTTTGTTTTATATACTCAGGGGTATAACTAGCTAATCCCCCATATTTTACTTCTATTGTAAGCTGATCGTTTATTACTATACTTTCTTTATTTGGAAATAATTTTTTAATCAAAGTTTGTGATTTATCATATTCAGAATTTGTTTTAAATTTCATATTCACCTCTTAAAAATTTTCACTATAAATAAGTCTTGAGAAAAATGCGTTAACTGTAGATTCAGCCTTTACCTTGTTTTTACACAACTGCTTAGATAGTTGATCATCGCGAAAAAGCAGATTCTTAGTATCGAGATATTTAGCATAGTTGCCAGCAGGTATTGAGTAGAAACCGCTTTCAAGTTCAAGATAAGAGCTGCTATTGAGAACAAAAAATAAATCGCTCTGGTCAAGCAGTATGTCATAACCAGAGCTCGTGCAATGTAAGTATTCATTGCCTTCATACTCTGCTATGTAGTACTTACTTGCATCAAGATCACCATCAAGCTGCAAAATTGCCGCTGAACGTCCATTCCCAATACTATGGCCTTTTATTACTTTAAGTACTTTAATCTCATCATTTTCTATGAGTTCCCTTAACTTTTCATTCTTTTTATTTAATTCTTCCTCTGCTTTTCTTCTGTCTTCTTCTAATTTTGTTTCTTTTTCAACAAGCTCATTTTGTATTTGCAAAAACATATCTTGAACGGTTAAGCCATTTAGAAAGTAATCCAATACACTTGACACAAGTGGCTGCAATTCACCATTATCTTCAAAGCTCTTTTCCTGCTTTTTGTCATATTGAGTGGGGTTATAGATTGCATACAGAGGATAAAAACCATAATTTGTCTCACCAGGTGATAACTCTATTGAAAATCCGCTCTGATCAAGTGGAAGTTTAGTAGCTAAATATCTACCATTATCATCTCTGACATATAGCTCATTTATACCATAGTGACCACTATATTTGTTGTAATAAATATAAAAATTTTCAGGATTAAGATTAAAGTAATCATCTAAATTGTTAGGTTTACCGAGCTTTTCACATAGAAAACTCTTGCTCTTATCTGTAAGTTTGATGCGTGTAGAGAAGTAACACCGATCTATTCGGTCACCTTTTTCTATTTCAAAGTCTAGGACTATTTTATCGCTAAACATACAGAATTTCCTCACATTTCTAATATTTATGATTATAAATTGTGTACTATGAAAAAAGCATTAAGGCTTCTCTATGTATCTAAAAACAGCGCTAACTTATGACAAAAACAGTTGACGTATTACTACCGCTTCCAATTGATCAGTTATTTTCATATGCAGTTGAGGAAGATACTGAAGTTTCAATTGGAGATTACGTAGTGGTGCCGTTTGGCAGAAAGCGTTTGATTGGAATAGTTTGGAGAGAAAGTAGCAAAAGCGATCGAGAATTAAAATTTATTGAGCAAAAGATCGATTTGCCGAGCATCAGACCAAAACTGATCGAATTTGCAGAGTGGGTTGCACAGTATAATGTAATACCTATCGGTATGCTTGCCAAAGTGATAATGGGAGGAGTATTAAAGGTAAATCAAATAGATAAGTTAGTTTGCACTAAGCAAAAGCAAGAAATAAGTGAAATAGATTACCAATTAAGCCCTGAGCAGCAAGCAGCTCGCGATAAGATAATAAGTAATTTGAATGAGTATTCAGTGACTTTGCTTGACGGTGAAACCGGGTCTGGAAAAACGGAAGTTTATCTCTCTGTGATTGCAAGGTTAATTGAAATCGTAAACGATGCACAAGTCCTGATCCTTCTGCCAGAAATTGTCCTAACTTCACAATTAGTAAATCGTGTTCACAATCAGATATCTGGAAATATAGCTGAGTGGCATTCAGGACTTACTCCCAAAGCTCGCCGAAATAATTGGCTCAGTATCGCAAATGGAAGTGCGCAGATAATTATTGGGGCAAGGTCATCACTTTTTTTGCCTTATAAGAACCTAAAATTGATCATCGTTGATGAAGAGCATGACTCATCCTTTAAACAGGAACAAGGAATTATATATAATGCTCGAGATATGGCAATTATCTTAGCCAAACTCGAAAATATTCCGATTATTTTATCATCCGCTACTCCGCTGCTTGAAACAATTTATCATGTTAAAAAAGGGAATTACAACCATGTAAAGCTAACCGAACGATTCGGTGGTGCAGAGTTGCCGCACATAAAAGTAGTGAATAATAAACAATGGATTTCAAATGAGCTTTTCGAAGGGATAAAACAAACCATAGAGAAAAAACAGCAAGTTATGCTCTTTCTAAACCGCAGGGGGTATGCGCAACTTGCAGTTTGTAAAAAATGTGGATATAAAATTTCCTGCTCAAATTGCACTGTATGGCTTACGTACCACAAGAAAAAGAACGTCCTTTTGTGTCACCATTGTTCTTACCAATCAAAACTTCCAGAAAAATGCTCGAATTGTCAAAGTGAGCAGTCATTATCCCTTTGTGGTATAGGAATTGAGAGGTTACTTGAAGAGATAGTAAAACTATTACCAAACGCAAAGACTGCGATTATTAGCAGCGACCAGAAGTCGCTTGGTAGCGTAATTGACTCAGTGCTCAAAGAAGAAGTGAATATTATAATCGGTACACAAGTGATTGCTAAAGGGCATAATTTCCCTAAGTTAACTTTGGTTGGAGTGATAAACGCAGATTTAGGCCTTGAAAATTCTGACCTCAGGGCAGCAGAAAAGACGTATCAATTATTGCATCAAGTTGCCGGTAGATCTGGGAGGTTCAACGAAAAAGGAACGGTAATAGTGCAAACTAATAATCCTGAAAGTTTGATAATAAAAGCATTGCAGCAGCAAAAAAGGGATTTGTTTTATGAAATTGAACTTGAGTCAAGACGCAAAGCTAAAATGCCCCCATTTAGTAGGCTAATAGCGCTTATAGTTTGTGGTAAGGATCAATTTGCAACGCAGAAAGCAGCAAGTGAGTTAACAAGCTTTTTACATAATCAATTTTCAACTACCTCTCAGCACTTGACATTGAAAGAATTTGAAATTTTTGGCCCATCACCAGCAGCAATAAATTTCTTAAATAATAAATATCGGTATAGAGTGTTACTCAAAATACACAATAAATACAGTCTGTCTATAAAGAAAAAGCTGAAACATTGCTGTAACTTGAGTTCAAATATTGAAGTAACAATAGATGTTGATCCTGTGAGTTTCTTTTGAATTTATTTGACATTTGTAGGAATTGCTAATAAGTTCTATTAATTTTTTAATTAAAAAACTTGACTTTTATTAGAATTTATTATATTATTTATATAATTAGAATAGGGAGATAATATGACTGATTTACTTAAAATCATTAATGATGGAGAAAAGAAATTTACAGAAAAAATTAAAGAGTTACAAGAATATCTTAATGATAATAGCGAAATTGTGATTAACAAGCGGTTATTCGCACTGGCTATTTTAAATAAAATCCCTGTAAATGGAGATCTTATCAATAAGGAAGGAGGAAAGATAGTATACCCTATCTTGCACCACTGTATTGAACACGATAGTGTAATATCTGAGAAAAAAGAGAAATTATCATTTCAAGACGTGATGAAGATTTTAGATGAAACTGTGAATAGGTTTATTACTCCTCAGTATTTCTACAAATTGATAAATTTTCAAGATCAAAGTAGTAAAAATACATTATTACACCAAGCTGTTATAAGTAATAACACTGAGGCAATAGAAGCCCTTTTAAAATATGGTGCAAATCCTTTGATAAAGAATGAAGAAGGTAACATTTCACTAGATTTAGCTCATGGAAATACAAAAAAAGTACTCATCGAATGTATGAAAGACCAAGCTAAATCGAAAAAAGAAAGTGCTAGATGTAATAGTTTGATTGGCATTATACCTGGCGTTTTTCTTGGCATTGGACTCGGTGTTGGTAGTGCTTTAGTCCCTTCAATGACTATTATATTATGCACACTCGCAGTATCTGCTCTTGTTGCTGGAATAGCAGTTGGAGTGGCTATATATTTCCTAAGTCAAGACTATAAACAGGCTAAATCAATAGAAGAAGCTGTTAATCCTCAACTCTCTTCTGTCAAGTATGAAAAGACTGTAGATAATAAAGCAGTACTAGGATAACTGTGAGTTTTTTAACATTAGATTTCTTGCATAACTGGAATTCGAAAGTTCCAGCGCATTTTTCTTATTGGATCCCAGTGTCAAGCACTGGGATGACATCTTATTATGCAAGAAATCTATTCATTTAAAACTTATTTGAGAAAACGTAGCTATAAAAACCGCAGGTACCAGTTGGTTTTTATTAGCTAAATTAAAGGTCAAGTATCTGGAATTCTGAACATAAGATCCCCCTGTATAAAAAAGATTAGAAAAAATGCAGTGCACATACGACAGATATGCTCTGAAGAGGATACGCTACATTTTTAGTGAGTGTGATTTAAAAGTCTGCAGACCGAAGATAGATTTTTGAGCTCAATAAATATCTCTAACTGTAATTGTAATCAGATTTAAAATATGCGGAAGTAATTTTTTAGCTATAAAATCTTCTAAAAAATTAACACAGAAGTTAGTTTCATAAGTATTTTTATCAAAAACTATTTTAAAAAAATTTAAATAGAGTTGAAAAATTTTAAAGATGAGATACCCTACCTGAAATGCAATCCCTGTAAAATAAAGAAATATGAAAGGTGAAATAAACACTGCAGCAAATTTTCAAGCAGAAGACCTTGAGTCTAAAAATGCTACAGATCTTGATTGTTTAGCTAACTCTCTAAATTCTTTGAATGCAAAGAGTGCTGAGATTAAAGATAAAAGGAACGATGTGCCTTTTTCCAGTAGAAAAAGCAACTCGCATGTTTTAGAACTTTTTTCTAGTGAAAATGTTGAGATTAACATTCCAGATGAAACACCTTGTGCTGCTCGGAGTGAATCAGGTATAGCTGTAATATTTAGAGGTATAGCTGGGTTGTTTAAAGGTAGGAATAGTATGGACGTAACCCTTTATCAATCTAAAGTGCAACGTAGCTCTGCAATTGATTACAGTACTACAGAAAGTATAGGGTTACGGCTACTAAATATCTGTAAAGGAGAAGAAGATATCTCTTTTGATCAAGAGATTAATTTTTTATATAAAGAGGGTTATTTGTATGATGTCTTATTGTTGCAAGACGAGGAGAATCATGACACACCTTTACATGTAGCTATAAAAAGAAATCGTACTTGTTTTGTAGAAAAACTTTTGTGTATTCTTAAGGAACCATACTGTTCAAGTGAGTTTTACAAACGCAAATATTTTGAACATAAGCAAGAGAATGAAAAGCCGCTTTTCAAAGTTATTAATACTAATAACAAGGATGGAAAAGATGCAATTACTCTGGCTATTGAAAGCAATAATTCAGAATGCATTTCAGCTCTTTTTAACTACTTAACTCGTGAAAATATTAACAGAAGAAAAGATGTTGAAAATGAGTACACACCTCTACACGAAGCTATGCTTCTTAACAAAAATGAAGCAATCAAAGAGCTTCTCAAATCAAAGGATATAGATACTGAACTCATAGATAAGGAATCTTACAAAGCATATAATTATGCTAATAACAAAGAGGCCATAGAATTGTTTATTCAGCACTATAGTAGTAAAATTAGTGAGTTGCGTATAAAATTAGAAGATAATAATAAAAAACTAGCACGAATTAAGTGCGTCCTAAACAAAACAAAACTTACTTGTGTATGCTTAGCAGCCTTCGGCTCTTGTTTTAGAATGTATAGAAATTCCCATGACATAATAAATGAAGAAGTGAGTGAAGATATGTTATATTATTCTCTTGCATTGCTTGCCAACACTACAGGTCTAATATTATTTTTTAATTATTTGATCGATACAATACTTTCCAAGTATGAAGAAAAAAATTCTAGTTTGAATAAAGAGTCAGACAGTTATGTAGAAGAAAGAAATATGTTGAAAAATAAATTACGTCATTTTCAAAAAAGAAGTACCGTAGTAACTACGCAAATGTGTGAGATAATTTCAGTTATACCTGAATCAGAGTTAGGTTACAGTAGATTGTGATTACATTAATTTTTTCAAGACAGTTCTAAAAAAAGTGGGAAATCTTTTTCATAGCCAATCAAACTAAGCTTTCTTTACGAAAGGTTTGATGTTATCATTTTATAAACTATATCCTGAATTTGTTAAATGAACATTAATATAAAGAATTTAGTTCATGCTTTTTCTAAATTGCCAAGTTTAGGTCCATCATCATCACGAAGATTAGTTATACATTTGCTCCAAAATAAAGAGAAAGTCATGCTACCGCTTGCATCTTTGATTAGAGAGCTAGCGGATCTTATAATAGAGTGCAAAATTTGTGGAAACCTAGATACTAAATCGCCGTGTTCTATTTGTACTAACCCAAAGCGTGACACCAAGTTAATGTGTGTAGTAGAAGAATTGGGTGATCTATGGGCATTTGAAAAAGGGAATATATATTCAGGTATGTATCATGTTTTGGGTGGAAGGCTATCAGCAATAAATGGCATAGGTCCAAAAGAACTGAATCTTGATAACATTCCCAAAAGAGTTACAGAATTTAAAATTGAAGAGGTCATTATTGCAATCAATCCGACATTAGAAGGCCAAGTTACTGCGCAATATATAATTGAATTGCTAAAGAATTCGAATGTAAAAATATCGCGCCTTGCTTGTGGTATACCGATAGGTGGAGAAATTGACTACCTAGATGAAGGGACTCTGAAGATAGCGCTTACTTCAAGACAAGAGTATGAGTAAATACAAAAGAAGGTATGTGCTTAAAAAAACTTATATCGCTAATAACATTTAAAAAAAAAGAAGAGGAGCAATTGCCTAAGGTAACAACTTGGGAGAATGATTGCTTAGGCTATAAACAAGTTGCAAGTAGATTTAGTAATATAATTAAGACAATTGATCAGTTTTTTTCGATCGTATCCTTAGAAGGATATGATAAGTGGGGTAAGACATTTTTTTTGAAAGAATGGGTAAAGGATCTAGAGCAGCAAAATGAAATTGCAGCTTATTACAGCGCATGGGATATTAGTGCGCTAGATCAACCATTGCCTTCTTTTTTGCATTTCTTGTTTGAGGATCTATTCGCATCATACAAAGTAAAAAGGAGTGTTATACAGCAGTTCAAAAACATAAACCAAGAACTCTTTTCTCTCAATACATTAGGAAAGCTGATCAGTAAATCTCCACTTGCTATGCTTTCAGTATTTCTCGATGCTGCAAAAGAGGCTGATAAGAAAGACATTGGTTTTGTCTTGGGTGAGTTAAATCTTCTCCAAAGGAGAAAAGAGAACATTAGAGATTTTAAAATACAACTAGCAGATGTGGTTAATAAAATCAGGAAAGACAAAAACATTTATATAATGGTGGATGATCTTGATATATGTCGCCCTAAATTCATTGTCGATTTTTTAGAATCCATAAAGTACATGCTTGATGTTGAGGGACTGGTTTTCATTATCTCTGTTAGCCAAGATAAGAGTAATGTGCAAAGAGCAATTAGCACAATACTTGGACCAAATTTTAGCCTAAAATCTTTTACTGATCTCTCTTTGCATTTGCCAAAACAGCCAACAGAGCAGTTTATAAGAAAACTGTTTGAAAGTTCTGAATTACCGAAAAAATCAAAGAGCTTAATTATAGATAGCTTTATATTTTATGCAGAAAGCTTCTCATTATCACTGCAGGCAATACAATACTGTATAAGAAGAATAAAGCTATGTTTTTTGAACCATGCAAAAGAAGAATTACTTGATCCGAATTTATTTACATTTTTAGTAATACTACAGTCAGTAAACACTGATTTGTACGAGGAATTATATTCATCACCTCAGAAAGTACTGGAGAAGATTGAGAGTGATTTAATGCCAAATGGTCAAGAAGAATGGAAAAAGCTTAAAATCTCTCTTGAGACTACTTTTAAAAAAAAAGAATCAAAGACTAACAAATCTTTGAAGCAAATAAGAGATATTATATTCTAGCACTTTCTTCTTAATTTGCATGACACAATGGTTGTACTTATTCCAGTTTAGCATTGGAACCATAAGTTGGCCCACATAAATTTTAGCATGTGTGACCTTGAAAGATCGCAGTGCAATACTTAAATTATTAGAGTAGTAGGCTAATAATGGAGCTCAAAATGCACAACATACAAGAAACTGAAAGTTTAAAATTTGACGCTGAAGTAGGCAAAGTACTAAATATAGTAATTCATTCACTTTATACTAATAAGGATATTTTCTTGCGTGAGTTAATATCAAATGCATCAGATGCATGTGATAAATTGCGCTATGAATCACAATTAAATGCTGATTTATTAGATTCAAGTGATGAGTTGAAGATTACTATTAGCTCCAGTAAAGATAAGAATGAGCTGTATATAACCGACAATGGAATTGGCATGAACAGGCAAGATTTAATAGATAATCTTGGCACGATTGCAAATTCTGGTACGCAAAAATTCTTGGATGCAATTAAGAATAATAAAGATTCGAGCCAAGCTGTAGAGCTGATTGGAAAGTTTGGTGTTGGTTTTTATTCAAGCTTCATGGTTGCTTCAGAAGTTATAGTAGAATCAAGGAAAGCCGGAGAAGAAGAGTCTTGGGTGTGGAAATCTAAAGGAGATGGAGAGTATTCAATCAGCAAATTAGATGGTCAAATCTCTCGTGGCACAAAAATTACGCTCATCATGCGTCCTGAAGAAAGCGAATTTTTAGACAAATTCCGTATTGAAAACATCGTTACTACTTACTCTGACCACATAAATTTTCCCGTTGAGTTTGTAAATGAAGAAGGAAAAAGTGAAAAATTAAATAGCAAAGCTGCAATTTGGACTAAGCCAAAAAATGACGTTACTCCAGAAGAGCACAACGACTTCTTCCGTGGTGTTGCACATGTGGGCGGTGAGCCTTGGATGATATTTCATAATAAAAATGAAGGTGCAATAGAGTATACGAACTTGCTTTATGTTCCTTCTATCAAGCCTTTTGATTTATTTCATCCAGATAGACGCTGCTCTGTAAAATTGTATGTAAATAAAGTGTTTATCACTGAAGATAATGTGCAGATTATACCGCAGTACTTGCGTTTTTTGAAAGGTGTGGTTGATTCACCGGATTTGCCTCTCAATATCAGCAGAGAAACACTGCAGAACAATCGCGTTGTTGAGCAGATTAGGAAATCTTTAACTAAGCGCATAATATCAGAGCTCGGCAAAAAAGCAAAAGAGAATTTAGAGGAATATACAAAATTCTGGGGCAATTTTGGTGCGGTGTTAAAAGAAGGTCTTTGCGAAGCTATGCCAACTGATGAAAGAGAAGCATTGCTTTCCATTTGCAGATTTCATAGCACCAGTGATGGTAAGCTAGTTAGCATTGATGATTATATAAGCAGAATGAAGCCTGAACAGGAACATATCTACTATCTCACAGGTAATAGTCTCGATTCAGTAAAAAACAGTCCACAACTTGAAGGATTCGTCAGCAAAGGATTGGAAGTGCTTCTATTTGTTGATCCAGTTGATGATTTCTGGACTAGCGTGATTCATGAATATAAAGATCAAAAATTTAAGTCTGTGACCCGCGCTGATGTTGATTTAGAAAAATTTTCTTCAGAAGAAGGCAAGAAAGATGAAGAAAATAAATCAGATGAAAACAAAAGCGAAGAAAACGCGGATTCTATACTCGAATACTTCACCAAGGTTCTTGGAAGCTTAGTAAAAAGTGTAAAGATCTCTAAGAAATTAACCGATAGTCCTGTGTGTCTAGCAGTTGATGAAGGAACTATGGATCTCCGTATGGAGCGTTTTTTACGTGAACAGAAGCAGCTAAATTACCGCACGCCAAAAGTACTTGAAATTAACATTAAGCATCCTTTGATAAGAAACATAATGGAATCTCACGCTAAAAATGGTGAAAATCCAACACTTGGAGATATGATTTACTTATTGTTCTATCAAGCTTGTATAGTGGAAGGTGAAGAGATGGAAGACGTAAGTCTATTTGCTAAAAGGCTCAATAACTTGCTTGGCAAAATTTCTATTTAATGCTATACTTAGTTTAGCTAATAATTAGGGGGTAAAACATGGGGTGGAATTTACTTGGTGGGCTCATGCCGCCAGCAGTAGATACTGCAGAAGAAAGGGAGCGTCGCCATTCCAGAGATTCAGGTGCTGAAGAAGAATTTGAAGTTTTAGAACAAGAAGAAATTAAGGAGCATCGTCATTCTGGAGATTCAGGCAATTGTTCAGAGGTTGAGGAAGGACAAAATACTAACAGAGCAATTGAATTGGAATTTCAGCTAACACAATCTTTGCTAAGTCAAGTAAAGGCAGGTGAGAATAATAGGAATGCAAATTCTGGCAAGCAAGCACAACTTGATTTGGAAAGAATGGATTTTGTAATTAATGGGCAAACAATAAGCAAAGCGTATGTTCACGAGTCATATTGCCAGCACAATCACTTAATTTCGAGTGAAAATGCAAATTACCGCCTGTTTGCTAAGCAAGTTTTCACAGAAATGTTTAAATATGCTAAGGCAGAAACTCCAAATGACAATATATTAGAAGAGTTAATTACTAATTGCAATCAGGCTGGGTATGATGGCTCTTTGTTAATGCAGCTCTCTCCTATATTCTCTAAGCATAAACTAAGCTTGCCTCATGCCAACGATAGAAAGATAAGTATTGTATATAATAGCCAAGGTTCTCTCAATATTCAGTATTGTCCAAGTATGCCTGTTAGAGAACTTGATACAAATAAGGAAATATGCAGGGTTGATGCTATTTTAGAGTTCACCCTTAAGTTTCGAGATAGTAAGGTAGAGTATGAAAACGGCAAAGTAACACTTGCTATTCCTGAACAATTAGAGAATTACAAAGTTGATGGCAAAAGTTTGTTAGATGAAATAAATAGGCATTTCGAAGATGAGGATAATAGAATTACAGAGACTCTTGAGAAAAATATGAATGAAGGACCTAAGTCATTTGCTGCTGAAGACTTGTCTATTACTGAGAGTTCATCTGATAGTAGTGAAGTAGCAAACAAAGTAGTTACTGATCCAGGCATTTTAGGTAATGTTGCGAATGTATTGGTAGGTGTTGCAGAAGTTACAGCAGTTGTAGCAACAGAGTTATTTTGGCCTCAAGATCAGGTTAATATAGAACCAAGGCATAATGAAGAAGAATTTACCATTACCCCTAAAAATTTAACCTTTGATGGATTAATAGACGTTATAAATAAAGCAAAAAATTATGGTGATTATGCAGATTTAGATAAAACTATAAATAATATAGAGGAAAGCGATAGATTTATTACTGATTTAAATTGTGGTAATTTGAAGGATTTTTGCTCTCAACAGCTTAATTTGACTGATCATACGCACAATGTGCTGTTGAATAATAGTTATGATGAAACAAATGGTTATTATAATCATTCAGTAAAAGAGCTTTCACTACTAGCCATTGCAGCTAATGATACGCTTGTGGAAAGATATGCAGAAACGCATAAAAGTATATTATTTACGCAAGATGAAGAGCTCGATAGGCTACTTATTGGTGTTGGTGGACAATGCTATATTAAGTTTTTATTAGAGCATTTGGATAAGCCGAATCATACTATGTTTTTGGATGGTATATGTAAAAAACTTGAAAGGGCATCTTTTGTTGGTAATCAGAAATGCGTAGAAGTGATACTAAATAGGTTTAAGAATACTGAGGCTGAAGGTAGAATTATTTTTTCATCTAAACTTTTGCACTATGCTATACACTTAGCTCCTGAAAGTAAAGCGGCAGAGGTAATTGTTAATCGTAAAGTTGTTGATATTAATAGTATAGATAATTCTGGAATTGCACCTTTGCATTATGCTGTAGCACGTGATAATTTTAAACTAATAAGCTTACTTATTGAAAATGGTGCTAATGTTGATGTTCAAGATGAGAGGCATGGCAGAACAGCTTTACATTGGGCTGCTTACCATGATAAATTTGAAATAGTAAAATTACTTGTAAACAAGGGAGCTGATTGGAACATTCAAGATAGAGATGGCAAAACAGCTTTAGATCTGGTAGGAACGAAAAGTTTATATTTGGTAAGGGAAGAAAACAGGGAAAAATCTTCTAGTGAATCAAAAATCACAAAATTTCTTGAAGGTTTAGATGATAAAACACCTTTGCATTTAAATATTAAAAAAGATCCAGAATCCAAAAATATTGATAATCAACAGCCGCAAAGAAACATTGTTGATAAAGTAGAGAATATTATGAATAATGAAGAGGCTTCAATAGAAGAAGCTATAGGTAATAATTGTGAGGAGGGTAAAATGCCTGGAAATGAAAACATTATAGGAGAAAAATTGTCTGATGCTGTCGATAGAATCAATCGTGATACTATGATAGATTTATTAAAGAAATTAGATGATAGTGTATATAAATCCACTTTACAGAAGCTCTTGAGTCAAGCAAATGACAAAATTACAAATTTGGAAGAGGGTGAGCAAAAAGAGGCTCTTGAACAAATAATACTATTTCTTGAACATAAGCTCAAGCACACTGCTACTACATTACCAGTAGACAACAATGTAGAAGCTGCTGCAAGTAGCCAAGAAGCTCCTTTGGTAGAGTCTAAAGAAAGCTCACCATCACTGAGTTCTGAGGAGGATGATTTTTCTAAACTTGAAGGTAATAAAAGTGATTGCTCTGCCGGAACTTCCTCAGACTCTAATAGTAATTCTCCATTTGAAAAAATTAGTGAAGAAGGTCATGAAACAAGAATATCTGTAATTGACACAGTGGAAGCTGAAGCAACAGCTAATGGTACTGTTTCTAGTAATTCTGTTCCTTGTACTTTAAGAGTAGAATTAACAAGTGATGATGAAGATGAATTTCTTTCGATTGAAATTGAAGATATTAATAATGATATTAACGTTAATCAACCTACTGAGCATGTAGAACAAGTTGCTAACGGAAATGGACAGCCAAAAACAGAATTGCCAAGAATTAATGAGCAAAGCAGCAAAAGTGGCCTCAAAAAAAATCCACAAAATACAAAGAAGTATGTTGTAGCTGCTTCTGCGCTTGCGATAGCCGGTATTGTTTCAGGGGTGGCTGTTGCAGTTTACTTGGAAATGTTAGCGGTAGGAATAGCAGTTGCAGCTTGTTGTCTTATTGCAGCTACAGTTACATACTGCTGTAGACCTAAAAGCTTAATTGAGAATGGTGAGCCTGCAGAGATTGTGTTCAAGGAAAGGTCTGTATACTAAATATAGTAGTCTATCATTTAATAATTTATTATAATTATATTGATTGTTAATAGATAAAAACTTGGTAGACTACGAAGAGATGCTTGCTAAGTTGACAAAATTGCCATTTAATGCTACACTTAGCTTAGCTACTAATTAGTGAGGAAAAACATGTTAGGTTCAGATTTTGTATCACAGGAATCAAACAAAATTTTAAAGAAATCAGATTCTAGGGATTCAGGAACTGAAGAAGGGTTTGAAATTTTAGAACGAGAGGAAAAAGAGCGCCGTCGTTCTGAGGATTCAGGTAATGAAAGTCAAGAGGAATCTGGCGTTAATAATTCTGATACTCAATCTAGTGAAGTAACTACGTTAGAATTTCAGCTAACACAATCTCTGCTGGGTCAAGTAAAGGCAAATGAGAATAATGAAGATGTAAAGTCTGGTAACACAGCTTATCAAGACCTATATAGAACGGATTTTTTTGTAATCAATGATCGCACTATAGATAATAGTTTCATTAAAGGGTTATATGATAAATATAATGAGGGAGATGATAAACGTCTGTTTGCAAAGTATGTTTTTACGGAAATTTTTAAACATGCTAAAGCAGAGGTTCCGAATGATTCCCTCATAGAGGAATTAACCACAAGTTGTAATCAAGCGGGGTATATGGCTTTCCTTGCTATCCGAATACATAGTATATTAATAAAATATCAGGTACTTTCTAGCGATTCTTACAAGAAGATCATGTACATCGATTGTTCTGATGAGAATTATGTACGCATTAACTATAAGTCATCAATGGTGGCACGCAATTCTGATGAGCCAGAGAAGGAGATATGTGAATTAGACAGTTTACTTAGATTCACACTTAAATTTCATAATGGTGAAGTAGAGTATGAAAATGGTAAAGTAACACTTATCATTCCTGAGGAATTAAAAGCTGGTAGGGAAAGTTTACTAGACGATATTAATGAACGTTTCACAGATTATGATAATGATGGATTTATTCGTTTACACGTTGCAGCACAAAAAGGTGATGTTGAGCTTGGCAGGCGTTTACTAGAATGTGGTGCAAATATTGAGATTAAATCAAAAACAAAAGTAGGTGGTGACACTGCACTTCATTTAGCTGCTAGAAATGGTCATAAAGATTTTGTGAAGCTTTTACTTGATAGCGGTGCAAATGTTAACTCAGTGAGCAGTACAGGCAGCAGAGTAACTCCTTTACATGAAGCAGCATATAGTGGACATTTAGATGTTGCAAAATTGTTAATAGAGCATGGTGCAACAGTTGATGCTAAAGATCGGCATAACTTTACTCCTCTGATGTACGCTTCTGCAGAAGGTAACTCGGCAATGGTGGAATTACTTTTACAAAACAATGAAGATCTTTATTTACAGAATAATAATGGTGAAACTGCATTGCACTTAGCTGCTGATAATGGTCATTCTGATGTAGTTGCCATCTTAATAAGTGCAGCAGAAGATAAAGAAAGGTATGTTAATATGCAAAGCAATAATGTTGGTACTGCGTTGCATGTTATAGCTTATAATCGAAAAATAAATGAAGGGCATAAAAAATCTGCAAAATTGCTAATAGACAATGGTACAAGCCCGTATTTAGAAAACGATCCAATTATTAATAAACCATCAGATACTCTTTTGAAAGAAAGCTCTTTAGATATGGCAAAAAAACGAGGAAATAAGGGATTTTTGGAATTTATGTCATCTTTAGGCTATTCAGCAACCGTACCAAGCAATTCAAAGAATAATCCACAAAACACAAAAAAGTATATTGTAGCTGCTTCTGCGCTTGCAATAACTGGTATTGCCTTAGGAGTAGCTGTTGCAGTTTACTTAGAGATGTTAGCAATAGGAGTAGCAGTTGCAGCTTGTTGTCTTATTGCAGCTACAATTACGTACTGCTATAGGCCTAAAAGCTTAGTTGAGGATAATGAGGTTAAAAAGGTTGATGATACACAAAAAAGTACACCTTGTTGTGGCTGATAATGAATAAATATAGTAGTCTATCATTTAATAATTTATTATAATTATATTGATTGTTAATAGATAAAAACTTGGTAGACTACGAAGAAATATTCTTAAATAAAATCAAAGATATAAAAGAAGAAGGGCGCTATCGTGAATTTACGCATTTTGCGTCATTACCTGGCAAACTTCCCTATATTATGGATTATGAAAGAAATAGAGAGGTTATTGTCTGGTGCAGTAATAATTATCTGGGAATGTCACAAAACGATAGTGTCATTGCTGCTATTCAAAATTCATCTGTTGGTGCTGGAGGAACAAGAAATATATCAGGTACAACAAAGGAAGTTGTTGAGCTCGAGAAGTCTTTGGCTGACTTGCATCAAAAAGAAGCTGCTTTAACTTTTGCTTGTGGCTACCTTGCCAACCAAACTACGCTTAGCACTTTGTCGTCTGTTATTCCGGGTGTGGTAATTTTTTCAGATGAGAAAAATCACTCTTCAATGATAGAAGGTATAAAGTCAGGCAAAAGACCGAAGCACATATTTAGGCATAATGATGTTGATCACTTAGAGCAGTTGCTAAAGTCTATAGATATAAAAACGCCGAAAATAATAGCACTTGAATCTGTATACTCAATGGATGGTGATGTAGCACCGCTTGAAGCGATATGTGATCTAGCAGATCAGTATAATGCAATTACCTATTTGGATGAGGTACACGCAGTTGGCATGTATGGACCGCGCGGTGGCGGAATTGCAGAAAGAGAAGGTTTGATGGATAGAATAACTGTTATTCAAGGTACATTATCAAAGGCTTTTGGAGTGATGGGTGGATATATAGCGTCTTCAAAGAGCTTGGTGGATGTAATAAGAAGTTCAGCCCCAGGATTTATTTTTACTACTGCTATGTCACCCGTTTTAGCAGCAGCAGCAAAGGCAAGCGTTGAGCATTTAAAATCGAGCAATGTTGAAAGAGAGAAGCAAAAGCAGTCTGTTGAAAAGGTAAAAGACTCACTGAGAAATGCAGGAGTGAATTTTATGCAAACAGAAACTCATATAATTCCAATCATAATTGGCGATCCTGAGTTGTCCAAAAAAGCATCAAAATTGTTATTTGATGAGTATGGAATATATGTACAACATATAAATTACCCAACAGTTTCAAAGGGGACTGAGCGCTTCCGTATTACTCCTACGCCTTACCATACAAATGAAATGATAGAGCATTTAACAAAATCTCTTGTAAAAGTTTTTGAGAAATTATCTGTTTGTGTCTGTTGTTGAGTTTAAAGTTGCCAAGAATAAGGTATCTATTTAAAAGCATGGTTAATGTACAAAATCAGTGCTTTATTTCTTGTCATGAAAGTAGCTAACACTGGGATCCAACTAAGTTACTTTACAACATTTTTTGTGCAAAAGGACTAGATGCCATTGTCACACACTGACTATTTGTTCCTATAGTTGTCTTTTCTCGTCTATCTTATTTTGCCACCCTGCTGCAATGAGGGGTAGGTAAGACCATTTATTATTTTCACTACGTGACTTTTGCTCTTTTGAATGAACTTTAGTTTATATCTCCAGCAATGACAAGCGCGTTATCTTCCTTTAATCTCCCACCGCTTTCTTGCAAAAAAAGCCTACCGAGTGAAGTTTTATATTTATTAATTCCAGAGTAAATTATTCCATTGTATCTTCCGGCAGCAAGATATGCAAAACCTAGTACCGTTGAGCCAAGGGAGCGCAGATTATTATTGTCAAGTGGTAATTTATTTAACAAATTACCACTTATGTCTATTATTCCCCCTTCACGAGCTTTCATCCGCATTTTTACATGGCGAGATTTGAAATCTTCAAGAAAAGCTCCTTTCTTTTCCTCTGCCCAGAAAGTTTCTCTAAGGGCTGGAGCATCAATCACAGCTGCTACAACTCTGTTTTTATGAATGAGACAAACTGATACTGCAAAATAAACCATACAACTAAAAAGGTTTTCCTTGCCTTCTATAGGCATAATAAACCAAGTATAACTGCCTTCTTTTAGATCTTGGCCTAAATCGTCTTCAAAAATAAAGTCATAGTTCTGGTTGTAGTTTTTCAAGCAATCGTATATAAGTTGCTTGGATTTTGAATAAGTTTTATTGATAAAGTCTGCTGACTTAACGCTTGAAATTTGCAATTCATTAAAATCACGTATAAGCTGCTTGGAGGCACTGCGTACAGAATCAAGCATCACATTGATTCGTGGTGATGAAATGGCCATTTACTCTTTTACTCTTTCGTAATAGCTGTTATCAGGAGTATGTAATACAATTTTATCCCCTTCTTTTATAAATTGAGGCACGTTAACACGTATTCCGTTTTCCAAAATTGCAGGCTTATAAGAAGCAGTAACAGTCTGACCTTTGATAACAGACTCTGTCTCTTTTACAGTTAGTGTAACGTGATCAGGCACATGTGCAGAAATTATTTTATCTTGATAAGTTACTACTTTAATTTTCATATTATCTTGCAAATAAGCCTTCTTTTCCCCTAATAAGTCTAAATTTATAACAATCTGCTCGTAACTACTTGGATGCATAAGATTTACGATATTCCCTTCAGTAAAGAGATAAACATATTCCTCTTCATCTAAAATTGCCCTTCTGATTGTTGCATCAGAGCGAAACCTCTCATAGTACTTTGCTCCTGTTTGGATATTTTTCATTTCAGCTTGTATATATGCACCACCTTTACCAGGTTGAGTATGCATAATACTTACAACCAAAAACAATCCACCGTTATGTTCTAGTACCTGACCTGGCCTGATATCATTAGCCCTTTCTGCCATAATTACACTTTTAATTTGGTCTGATTATTATAAATAACTTTATACAAATATCAAAATTTTTATTGGCCAATGAATTCTGGCATGTTGATTACTATATACCTTTCCTTCATGTTGATGTATGGAAATACTTCTTTAGTAAAAGATAACATAATGTTTTTTTTTGTGCTGATAACCAAAATTTCTAATATATCCCCTGAGCCGAAATTATTCACAGACTTCACATAGCCATATAATTCATTACTCTCTAGTCTTACTTCCATATTCACAAGATCATCTTGGTAAAATTCATCCTCATCATTTAACTGTGGTAGCTTATCTCTTTCTATATATAACTTTTTATTTCTTAAAAGCTCTGCTTCATTACGGGAATTCACACCGCTAATTGTTGCTATTACTAAATTATTACTGACAACAGACACCAAGCTTATTTTATAATTTTCACTTCCGATTATTAGTTCACCATATAGGAAAATATTTTCGGGCTTTTCAGTAAAGGTTTTTATTTTGACAGCTCCTTTGATTCCATGAGGAGAAGTAATTATTCCGAGGCATATATTCATATTAATATGATAGTTGAAATCAGCTTTTTGTCCATAGAATTGACAATTTACTGAATTAACATACAATTAATATTGTAATAATTATAGCGGGTAATGTGTGAGTTCTATCAGCAATCAAGAAAAGCAAAGTATTATAAGTAGCTTAGAAAAAATCAACTGCAAGCTAAAAGGTGAATCTATAAAACTTGATGATACAAAGGAATCTATAATAGTAGCACGTCGTAAACCTGTTGTTGAAGAGGCATTAGAACATTTACGCAACCCTTCTACTACTAACTGTAATGTTCTGATCGATGCAGAAACTGGGTTTGGCAAGACTTACGATATTGGAATGTGGAGCCATGTACTAGCCCAAGCAGGGTTTCATCATCTGGTTGCAGTACCAAACAGTGATCTAGTAAACCAAGCTAAAAAAATGATGAGTAGTGCATTTACTGTAAACATTAGGACACCCAAAACTGCTGAGGAAATTAAAAATGCACTGCAGGAAACTGAACCTACAATAATTATAATAACACATGACCTGCTATTACAGCAAGAAAATGATCGGAAATTAAAAGACCAAAATACCAAGTTGTGGATTAGTGTTGATGAAGCAGACAGTATTAATAAGCAGCAGGATTTTGAGAACATGTGCAAGCTTGATGAGAAATATCCTACGACTTACCTCACTGCAACACCAAAGAGAAGGATTTTAAATAGATGCGGAAAAGTTATCAGCCCGACAAGATTGAGTAGACGTTGTATTGCAAACGCCATCGAAACAGCAAGTGTTATTGCAAAAACCAATAGGAGAACAAATTTCACTCTAGCATTTGTAGTGAATATTGCTGTTACTATAATACCTATGATTACATTATTTCCTGTTATAAATAGTAATGTTGCTGCTGTAATTGGTCTAACTTCAGATTATTGGCTGTATTCTGCTTTGATTGGAAACTTATATTATACAATTTCTATGTTTATATTTGGTATAGTAATGTTGCCAATTTGGTGGGTACTAACTAAAGCAACTGGTGTAGAGTCAAAAGAACTGCTTTCTAGATTTCTTGCTAACGTGCGTAGCTTATTTACTAGAGAAAAATCGAGCCCAGCTCATGAATATGTTGAAGAGAGCGAAGAAGTTTTTAATTACAATAAGCTTGTTGATACCGATGATTTATTAACTTCTATAAGATGGAATGTGCAAAGCCCAATTGGAGAAAGTGCTCTGCTTTTAGCTGATGATGTAAATAGTATAGTTAATCTTAACTTTGCGTTGCAGGGTAGAGATAATTTAGTATATGAAGGTAGTACACGTTATGAAGTGTATAATAAATTTCAGCCTGAAGGGATATCTTATCAAGACTATAGGCTCAAGTTACGCGAAGCGAACTTTATAAGCTGCGTTAAAAAGCAATATCCTAGTCTGACAGAAGAGCAGATATCTGAATTAAAAGAAAAGGTGGATTTCAGTAGTACTGCTGAATATCTAAAATATAGAGTAATGCATTCAATGATCGATCTTACTCTCTCATATTTAATGAAGTGTGATAATATTACTTTAGATAAAAAAAGAAGAGAAGGTTTGAGTGAATTGATAGAAGATGTTAAAAAGAATGTTAGCACCACTAATGATAACAATATTATAAGCTACCTAGAGAGAAAAGGCTTTAGTGAGCAATTTGCTAGAGATGAGCTCTTACTGCAAATAAAGACAGTAATTGAAGCACTGAGTAAAAGTGATAATGAGCAATGCAGCTTAATAGTTGATAATTGGCGCTTAAGCAAAGAGCTCCATGACCTCATGGAAAGAGAGGAAGGTATACTACATAGTCTCATTGATTTCTGCAAACAAAATAAATGTATCTTTGCAGGAATTGGGAAAAATGATCTTGGTATTGGAGAAAATAGACCCTTTTCAGCGATAATACGTAATCAAATAGGTAAATATCGAACTATTTATTGTGATTATGAAAAAAGAGATTTTGATTCATTGGCTAAATATGCGTTGACAACGGTTATAGATGGATCGAAAGGTCGTGGATTTGATAGTGAATATAATCATGTTGCATCAATATTTGCAGATTCGGTTAGTCAGTTCAATAATCCATCTGAAGCCCTACAGAATCTTGGAAGAAATAGAGAGCGTAATGAGAGCAGACAATCATGGTTTTTCGCTGCTGCAGGTGAAGAAGTTGAGCTATTTGTGAATAAGATCTTAGCAAATTTTAAAAAGGAACCACAGAAATTTTGTCAGAAAGTTTTGTTTCCAGCTACTAATAAATACAATAAGTTGCTAAAAAATAGAATGGGAGAAGAACTTGGAAGAAAAATAGAAATCTATATTAGTAAAAATATTGATGCATTAGGAAATATTGATGATTCAGCTCTGAAGAAGTTTTCTAGTGATTTGATAAAAGAAACGTATGAAAAAGTTCATGATATAAATGATTTTGATGTCAAAAAGACAGAACAAGATTTACATAGGATTTTAAAAAGTACAGAGGCATACCTTCGTTCATATGAGAACAGAATTAAAAACAACGGTAAATTATCTTGCACACGCTCAGCTTTATTTTCTGTGGGGAGTGCTATAACAAAGGTAATGTATTATCTTTGGGCAGGGTTTGACTATTTAGTCTTTTTGGCTAAAGCGTACAATATAGATAAATCTGGAGATACCAGTGCAAGAGCGTATGTACACATAATCAGAAACTGTCACTGTGAAAGTAGTGTGAAGGCGCAAAATGTATTGGTTCATGCATTAGAAATTGCCAAAGAACATGACAGCAGTTTCAAAAGAAATAGTTTGTACGAAGGCAATGAGGATAGATGTAAAGAAAAAATCATCTCATATTTTCAATCCAAGCAATATATACGTGCATTAGATAGAACAATTGCTCAAATTGAAAATGAACACTTAGCAGCAATTTTGAAAGCTGTAGGCTACAGAGGTGATACTGATAAAATAGCACAAGAAATTAAAGATTTTTTATCTGATTTAAAGAAATTAGACTGTGTGAAATTTAGAGAAAAGTATTATCAAGGAGATTTATATCAAGAAAGCAAATTATGCAAGATCAATGATCGAATTAGTATGGTAATTAATGAAATTGTAAGGTGCCATAAGTGGCGTCATGGAGTAAAGCGCTATGATCCAACTCCCTTGCTTACAAAGGTGAAGTCGGTACCACAGTTAGAAAATAGCCATACTATTTTTAGAGCAAGGGTTAATAATGATCTTCGTAAGTTATGTAATGAAAACTTTAGCAAACGCTCTAAAGAAAGGATATACTTAGGTGGAGCTATGCTATTCGTTGGGTTTTGGGCTTCTATGATCCTTATAGGTAAAATATCATTAGGCGAGAACATGCCATTGCCTTTACTTTGTGGTTTTATAGTATTTGGACCACTAGCACTTTTGTGTGGTGCATTGTTATGTGAAATAACGACCTATTTAACAAGGGGATTATTCTTTTTGTATGGAATGCAACCTTTGCTAGAGAAATTGTCCGAATGCGTTTTTAGAAAAGGTCTAATGCAGAGTTTATTAGGTACAATATTGATAAATGGTAGGGATTTTTTTCTCTTTATTGTTGAGAAAAGCACCGTGCAATCGTTTATATTTGAGGATATAACAAAATTTGACTCACTAAGTGATATAAATGAGCTTACACTGATAAGAGAACAGGAAAAGGCAAAGTGTACAAATGAAGTAGCTGATAAAGTTGTATCTACTGCTTTATCTGCAATTTTGATACAGCCAACAACTAGTGAGCAGGAAGGTTTAGTTTTTAACTAGAACTTTTCAGATAAATACTGAGTGAGGATTTCAATGCCTTCATCAATCTCTTTTTCAGTGATAATGAGTGGAGGCAAGATTCTTACAACGTTATCTGATGTTACTCCAACAGTGAGTAAACCACGGTGACTTAGCTCTTCTGCAAATTTTTGGTTATTCATTTTTACTTTTATTCCTAGCATCAACCCTTTTCCTCTCACTTCTTCTATCATTGGAAACTTGCTTGCTAAGTCCTCTAGTTTGTTTTTTAAAGACTTACCTCTAACTTCAACATTTTCTAAGAAGCCAGGGCTGAGCAATTCATCCAATACAGCATTACCTACTGAAGTTGCAAGTGGATTACCACCAAAAGTAGAACCATGCATACCGACCGCCATGTACTTAGCAACCTTTTCAGTTGCAAGACAAGCCCCCAGAGGGAAACCTCCTCCTATTCCTTTTGCAAGAGCACATATGTCAGGCTTAATTCCTATGTGTTCAGATGCAAATAACTTTCCTGTCCTGCCAGCACCGCACTGAACGCAATCAAAAAATAGCAGTATGTCGTTTTCGTTACATAGTTCTCTTAGCTCTTTCATGAAGACTTCACTCATTACTTTAATACCACCTTGTCCCTGTATTGGTTCTATTAATATAACACCTATGCCATTAGAAATTGCTTTCTTTACACTCTCAATATTGGGCTCTATGTTATCACACCAGTCAATATAAGGATTCAGTAATTCAGAAAATTTCTGTCTATCGTTTGTTGCACAAGTTAAAAATGTCCTTCCATGAAATGCACCATGAAATGTTAGAATTCTATAGCGATTTTTATTACCTTTTCCATTTTGATAGGCCCTAGCGATTTTAAGTCCACATTCCACTGCTTCTGATCCAGAATTTGCAAAAAATACAGTATTAGCAAAGCTGTTGTTTATTAAATTTTCTGCAAATTTGTTGGTAGTAGATATATTATAGGTATTTGATATATGCCATAGTTTTTCTCCTTGTAATTTTAGGACATCAGTTAATCGTGGGTTGGCATGACCTAAACTGCTAACAGCTATTCCAGAGTGAAAATCTATATAGCGCTTATTATCGATATCATACAAGTAAATACCTTTGCCATAAGAAAAATTTATGTTAACAGGAGAATAAACTGGCAAGATAGGAGAAATTGTCATAAAAGTATGATATGCTAATTTTTTATTAATACCATAAAAGACGTTATTTCACAATGAGAAGAATATGTATAAATTAAGTAAATTAATTTTTACTACACTAAAAACAAATAGATATACAAAAATTATCTCGCTATTCTTATTAATTTTTGTGGTTTTATTGGGCACAATATACCGCAGTTATTCATTAAAGAATAATTTTCTTTCTTTTTACCGTAATTCAAATGCAAACTTAAAAGATCTATTGGAAAATAGTATAATAAAAAAATATCATTATTTACTAATAGAAAAACATCATATTAAATATAACAGTTTTGATTACATAAACCAGTTGGTAAAATTGCGTGCTGAATTGTTACAATCAGTAAGCAAAGTAAGAAATTTTAGCTTAATACTGTATGATCAAAATGCCAGAGTAATTTTCAGTAATTTTAATACTCAAGGTCATGACTATGAGCAGTTGCTTACAAATGATGAAATTGATAAATTGCTAAGCAATCAAGAAATATTTTACGCTACAGGAAATACATTAACTTCTACTTTCCCTATATTTCATGAAGATGACATTAAGCCTTCATTTTTTTTGAAGATCATTCAAAGCTATAATGACTCTTATATTATGGTATATAGTCTATTTTCAATATTAATGGGCTTATTACTGGTTATCTTAATACTAATAATGCTTTATTTGCACTTTTCCAATACCCAAATGCTAGCCAAGCAGCATAAAACTAATATTGAATTACAAAGGGTTAAAGAGGCATTAGAGCAAGAAAATGCAAATAAGATAAAATTTTTTGCAAGTGTTACACATGAGTTGCGTACACCTCTTAATGCTATTATTGGATTTGCAAAGTTGATCAAAAATGAAACTTTAGGTTCGGTAGATCACTCTAAATACAAGGAATACGTAGACGATATATATAATGCTGGTACACATTTACTTGCTTTGATTAATGATGTGCTCGATTTTTCTAAAGCTGAATCAAGTAGTTTAACAGTAGAGAAAGTGAAGTTTAATCTGAATAAGATAATAGATTCGTGCTTAAAAATGTTATCACCTAAACTAAAAGAAACAGGGATTAGTTTAAAGAAAGAGATATCTGATAAACAATTATTAGTTATCGCCGATCCCAAAAGAATGAAGCAAGTTATAATAAATTTGTTATCAAATGCAATCAAGTTCACTCCTCAAGGTGGTTTAATAAGAATGATTATTAAAGAGAATATAGAAAAAAATTTATTAACTATTGAGTTTCATGATAATGGAATAGGGATAATGCAGCAGGACATATATAAAGTTATGTCCGTTTTTGGCCAAGCAGATTCGGGATATAGAAACGAAGGCACAGGTATCGGATTACCTCTAAGCAAGAAATTAGTAGAGTTAATGGGTGGGACTTTCAACATTCAAAGTGAAGCAAAACTTGGTACTACGATAACATTGAGCTTCTTTTATGAAGAGCAAACATGTGAAAAGTTGATTGATTTTTAGTAAAATATATTTGATATTGCACTTTTATATCTAGTACATTCCTAAGTCATACTGACGTGATACCTCTTGGCTAATAATAAGTAGCGGAATGTAAGTAAATTAAACTTTTTTAGCTATACTTCCTGAAAACACTTTATAATTCTTGAGCATAAAGAAAATTCCTTTAATAATGAAGCATGCTAATCAGGAACTTAATAAAACAAGCAACTCAAGTAGGAAATAGTGAAAACGTAATACAATATGTCAAATATCTCTATCAATTTGAGAAGTTTAGAAATACATTAAACCTCACTTTGTCAATAATAAAGCAAACTAGACTCTCGTTTGAAATATATCAAGAAGGATTAGTGGATATGGAAGAGGGAGTGTGTAAGACAATTCGTTCTTCTGGTTTAAATAAGTATGTTATTGTGCTAAGAAGGTCAAATCCTTACATCATAGTACATGAACTTTCACATATGGTTGAAAATGAACTGAACTTAAGCTTAGAGCAAGAATTTCTCTATAAAGTTTATCAGGATATTGAGCAGAACTTAAAGCAGTCAAATATTCTGGTACAAAAAATTATTGGTCAAATTATATTTAAGGAGATACAAGTTTACCAAACTCCAAAATCACGTGCGTCTGAGTTATTCGCACGCTATTTTGAGCTGTTTGCTTGGGCTCAGGAAGTTTATCCTAAAGATAAAGAATATCTAATTCGCACTCAAGATTTAAACAGAGTATTTCTTGCTACTAACCAATGGAAAAAGAGCTACCTGGATCTACAAATAATGGAGAGAATAGATAAAGAAGTAAAGGAATATAGCGATAAAACTGCTTTTAAAGATATAAACAAAGTACAAAGCAGTTGGACTAATAAATTTTCTCCTGGAAGCAAAAAAATTGGTTCTATATTTGAAGATGATAATTAGCTCAGCAGAACAAAGTTCACTTCTTCAACATTTCAAGTTATAGTTCTCGCAATTTAAAGAGTTCAAATATATATGAAAACCATTTTAGCGATTGAAACAAGTTGCGATGAAACTGCAGTTGCGATTGTAAATAGTGATAAGCAAGTGCTTGCTAACGAAATTCTTTCTCAGGTAGAGCACAAAAAGTGCGGTGGAGTGATTCCTGAAATAGCATCACGTGCTCATATGAAGCATTTAAGTGGTTTAATAAAAAGTGCTATGGAAAAATCTAACCTTAACTTTTGTGATCTAGATGCAATTGCAGCAACATCAGGACCAGGACTCATAGGTGGATTAATAATTGGTACAATGATGGCTAAAGCAATTGCACACGTAACACAAAAACCGTTTATTGCAGTTAATCACTTAGAAGCACATGCGTTAGTTGTTAGGCTACTATATGAGGTTGAATTTCCGTTTTTAGTCCTGCTGATATCAGGTGGTCACTGCCAATTTTTAATTGCACAGGATGTAGGTAAATACATCAAACTTGGAGAAACGCTTGATGACTCATTAGGAGAAGCATTTGACAAAGTCGCTAAAACGCTGGGTCTAAGCTATCCGGGAGGTCCATTAATTGAAGAGTTAGCTAAAAAAGGTGATGGTATGAGATTTAAGCTGCCAAGAGCAATGATAAAACGTTCTGGATGTGACCTTTCATTTTCTGGAATTAAAACAGCGGTAAAAAACTTAGCACGAGAATTTGTAATGAGTGAACAGGATGTGTGTGATATGTGTGCTTCGTTTCAAGAGTGTATTAGCGACATATTACTCGATAGAGTCAGAAATGCTATTGGTATCGCTGTATCTTTAAATATTAAAATCAATGATTTTGTAATTACTGGTGGAGTTGCAGCAAATAATTTCCTGAAAGAGAGATTAAAAAAGCACATAGACTTGAACGTGCTTTCTCCTCCAAGCAATTTATGTACAGACAATGCAGTGATGGTTGGATGGACAGGAATTGAAAGGTTACAGAGAAGCTATGTAGACTCTCTTGACTTTGCACCAAGGCCAAAGTGGGAATTAGAAAAATATTACTAGCACAAAAAATTATCTACTATATAATGCGGCCGCTGGTGAATTTTTGTAGGCTTAAAAATTACAGTGGTATCTACTAAAGCCTTACCGGCATTATTATTTATGAGGTACAGTATGTTCAAAAATAAATTTGACACAGTTATTAGTGTTTTCAAAGCTAAATCTAGTACAAGCGCAAAGACACTCAGTTCAGGTTTATTTGTTGCGGGAAACGTTGTTATGGCCAGAGCAATTAGTGAGATAGACCTCTCTTCATTACAAGGCAATTCAGAAGATAAAGTCAATAAGCAAGACCTAATAATCATATATGATTATATTAATAAAGTAACTCAAGAAGAAAACTATAATATATGTACTAATAATCTTGATTGTATAAAAAGCAGGATTTTAGCAGAAAATATAAGTGATTCATTAGCTGAAAAATTTCGTCAAGATGGATGGAATATAATAAGTAATGATGGTTCTTCGCTATTAACAGTGGCTATTGAAAGAATTAGGAAAGAACAAAAGAAAAATAGGAATTATGATATTCATGTTGAAATAGCTGTATCTCTAATTCTTAGTATGGGCAGAGAATTGATTATAAAATTGGAGAATTTTGCAGATAGTAATGATAAAACACTTCTACATTATTTAGCTGAGTCGGGTAAAGAAGATATTTTATGTTTTGTGATAGAAAATTCTAATTTTGACATTAAAGAAGCAGTAAGGAATAAAGATAGAGATGGTAAAACACCACTACACTATGCGGCTAAATCTGGCAATAAAGAATGCTTGAAAATTCTCATAGAAAATGAAACAGATTTTAGTTGCACTACCAATAATAAAACCGAGTTACACTATGCTGCCAGAAGCGGAAGTCCTAACCTCCTAGAATATTTAAAAGAAATATTGACAGCAAAAGGAATTTTTGATAGGGAGAAAATTAAAACAGATAAATATGGAAATAACGCATTACACTATGCTGTGCAATCTGGAAATGCTGAGTGCATAAAATTCTTCATTGATAATCAAGTACAATTTTTAAAAAATAAATATAATGAGAATCCTTTTCATAAGATTGTAGGTAACTCAGAAACTCAAGAAAATGCCATAAATTTTCTTATAGAGCATCTAAAATTTTTAGGTAGACTAAAAAGTGAAATTAATCAAGAAAATGTAGATGGTAACACCCCATTGCATATAGCTGCAAAACATGGAAATAACCAGCTAATGAAATTGTTTACTCAATCAGGTGCAAAAATTGTTCAGAATAAACAAGGTAACACCCCCTTACATATTGCTATTATACATGGTAATTCATATTGTATAGACCTATTTTATGAAAATATAGGAAATAGCATACTTCAATCCAAAGGTGATTATGGAAGAGATCTTGTACATTTAGCTGCAATGTACGGGAAGTATGATTGTCTAACATCTTTACTCAAGAAATTTCCTGATTACGATTTAAGCACAGAAACACACAAAGGAAATATGGCCCTACACTTAGCTCTATCGAGTAATACAGAAACAGAACTAAGAAAAAAATGTGTGAGTCTATTAATAGACAGAAGCATGCAAGTAAATAAGAGTAATAATGAAGGAAACACCCCTTTACATTTTGCTGCCCAACTTGATTTATCGTTTTTAAGCATGATAGAAAAAAAGTTGGAAGAGAAGAAATTTGACGTTTATCAAGAGGTTTTGCGTGAGAATAGCAACGGTGACACCGTCTTTCATATGGCAGCACGTGTTGGTAATAAATCATGCCTTGAGCACCTTTTTAAAAAAGAGAGAGTGGGAGAAATATTAAGTAAGAAAAATAAGGATGGACAAACTTTACTACACTTATCTATCCTCAGTGGAAGAGTAGAATGCGTTAAGTATTTGGTAAAAAAAAGCCCAAAGGGTATTTTTTTAGAACAAAATACACAAAAAAAGTTGTTATTTGCAGCTATTTTGAGCGGCAATAAGGAATGTCTTGAATTTGTGTCAAAAGAACTTGTAGGTAAAAAGGTGGCTGCTAGCATCAAAGTGTTATATGATGAAAATGACAATACACCGTTACACATGGCTGCTCTTGCCAACGACATAGAATTCTCTCAGTATGTTATTGAAAGTATTGCTAAGTCAACTATTAGGAACACAGTACCACTTTTTAACACAAACAGTCAAGGGCTTATACCTCTACATTTAGCTGCCATGAGCCTTAATGCTGAGTTAATAGAATATTTTATGAAAGATAATCATTACCCCTATAATAAGAAAATGTTAAATGTTGTATCTAAATCTGGAAGAACAGCATTACACTATCTTGTAATGAGTGATAATGATTTTGAAAAAACTATAAATGAGGATTTTAAGCAAGGTCAATTTTTGAAAAAGTTAGTTTTAGAAAAGCGTAAACAAAATGAGCACTTAAGGGAAAAAGCTATTAAAGCCTTATTCTACCTAACAATCAGCACCGGAGAGAAAACTTTAAATGAAAAGATAAATTTTGATATAAAGGATAATGCAAAAAAAACAGCTTTAGATTATGCTTTTAAACATGGTGACACAAATATCTTGAGGTTATTTTTAGATTTCTTTTATGAAATAAGGGAAAACAAAAAAAGGAAATATGATAAACTTAATATGGAAGATCAAGAAAGAAGCAAAAAGCTTCTAGACTACTATAATCTGGCCATGTCAATATCAAGTGTGATTATTTCTGTTTGCATTAAGTATAATAATGCAGAATCTGAAAAGGAAGAAATTCCTACCTGGATTTCCATTGCATTTTCTTCGATATCATTTTTACTTATCTTATACAACTTAGTGATTGGCCTTCAAAAAGAACCTGTTAAACGTAAGATAGAAAACTATACTGAAAAAATGAACAGAATTGAAGAGGCTACAGGAAAGTTAGCTAAGACAAAAGTAGGGGATCATGATTTGGAGGAATACAACTCAATATTGGAACTATTAATAAAGAATGCAGAAGATATTTCACGATTGGAAAATGAACTTTACAAGTTTACGCATGAAACTAGATTAGAGAGTAAAGACAAACTCAATATTTCTCCTCAGAAAATGAGTAGGGGTGGTAGTGCACTACTATGTTCGAATAAGTCTTTAGAAGGTAGAAAAAGTTCACCTGTTTTGAATGATTTAACAGCAAAACTTAGTCTGTGTTCAAGACGCAACAGTAGAGTACAAAATACAATGGACAAGTTAGATAATCCATCATGTGTAATTACTATAAATGAGAATTCAGAAATTAAACCAAAAGCTCCGAAAAACAAATTCAAGAATGTTGCAACTAAGCTAAAAATAGGCAATATCTTTAGTAAGAAAAAAGAAGATCTTATCGCTTCATCAAGCTTATCAGAAGGTGCTAATCACGAGAATATTACAAAAATGAATGAAGAAAACTGTGGGTTGATAAAACGATTTGGTGATACCAATGGGTATTCAATATTTTCGACTCCTTTTAATCCAAGCAGTTCAACCTCAAGAGAAGAGTGTGGTAACAATCATAGTGCAGCGCGTCATGTGAGTTATGGTAGTGCAAATAATCCTGTGAGTGATAAGGAAGTTAGTAAATCTCCATCTCTAATACTTTCTAACTTTGAGGAGGGGATTACTGTTGACTGTTTTAAATTCGAAAGATATAGACCAAGGGTATATTCAAGTCCATCTTGTGTGAGAAAAAGAGCAATTACAGCTAGATCATTGGAATATGTAATACTTCCTGATCATATAGAAAGAGGAAAATAGATGCAGATTGTAGTCACTGACTCTGATAGCATCAACTTTCAGAGGAGTGATAGTAAGAACTGTCATTGAGTAGTAGATAAGAAAAACGTAGAACAATTGGCAAGGCTATCGTATAAGGTTATAGTAGAGAAGAAATTAGATAGCCTTGCTAAATTTCCATGAAAAAGTTTATATTCGCATATCATTAATATTTTATTACATTAATGATATGGTAAGGCAATAACTGTTAATACTTTTGAAATAAAAACTATATATGGTACATATAATTAAATAAAAGGAAGATTGTGGAAATCACTCCGTCAATAAAAAAGGAATTAAAGCAAAGTATACTATATACTTGTCTAGAGAAGTGCAAGAGTGCGTTTTGGTTCATTTTCTGGTTTAGCTCAGGGATTAATGCGTTAATGTTATTTTTGCCACTTTATACCTCTCAGGTACTTGATCGAGTGATATCGAGCGAGAGTGTGTCAACACTAGTTATGCTGACGATTATTACTTTATCTGCGTTTGCATGTTCTGCAATGCTTGAAACTTGTCGATATTTAGCTATGGCTAAAATTGGTGATTGGATTGATAAAACTGCAACACCAGATCTAATAGTAAGGTCAATCAGGTTAACATCAGTACAAAGCTCAACTTCAAGTGGTGAAGCAATACGAGATCTTGGAGTAATAAAAAATTTCATTACAGGAAATGGTATATTTTCACTGTTCGATACTCCATGGTCGCTAATTTACCTTGTTGTGATCTTTATGATACATACCTCTACAGGGTTTATAGCTATTGCCGGGATCATTATATTAGTTTCAATGGCAGTATGGAATGAACTTGCCACTAAGCGTATATTGCGAGAAACCAATGAAGAAACTATACGCAATATTAATGCTATAGATGTTGCAACAAGAAACGCAGAGGTGGTTGAAGCTATGGGCATGTCAGAATTTATAGTTTCTGATTGGTGTAAACGGAATGATCAAAATCGTGCAATGCAAGTTACAGCGCAGAATCGTTCTAATGTAATTACTGGTATTACTAAATTTTTACGTTCAACTCTCCAAATTTCAGTAATTGGAACAGGTGCATTACTTGCAATCACAGCTCACAAAACTGCCGGTAGCATTATTGCTGCCTCGATTTTGATGGGTAGAGTATTGGCTCCATTTGATGCAGCAGTTCATACTTGGAAATTTTTAAATCAAGCCAAGATGTCATATGGCAGGCTGCAAAGACTTATCCTAACATCCCCAAAAAGAGAGCAAACTATGGCTCTACCAGAGCCTGAAGGGAAGTTGGAATTTGATAGGGTATTTTTTACTCCTTATGGGAGCAATAAGCCAACAGTAAAAGGAATCTCATTTGTAATAGAACCAGGGGATGTTGTTGGTGTTATTGGTGCAAGTGCTTCTGGTAAGTCGACCATTGCAAAACTAACCGTTGGTGTTTGGAAACCCATATCAGGTGTAGTCAGACTAGATGGCGCTGATGTATATACTTGGAATCGAGAGAACTTTGGTAATTATGTTGGTTACTTACCTCAAGATATTGAGTTATTTAACACGAGCGTTAAAGCTAATATTGCCCGCATGAGACCAGATCCAAATCCTGAAGAAATAATCAAAGCAGCAAAAATTGCAGGAATACATGAATTAATACTGAGCTTACCAAATGGGTATGATACAACAATAGGAGGACCTGGAGGAGTAGTACTCTCTGGTGGCCAAAAACAGCTTCTTGGACTTGCAAGGGCTTTCTATGGTAATACTAAGCTTTTAGTTCTTGATGAACCGAATGCTAACTTAGACAGTAATGGAGAGGCGCGCTTGATTAATGCAATCAATGTTGCAAGAGAGCAAAATACTACCACTGTTATCATCACTCATAAGCTACAGCTACTATCTGTAGTCAATACAGTGATCGTCATGTCAGATGGGGTTATTTATGCTATGGGACCAAAAGATGAGATTTTGAGTAGATTAGTTGCTCCATCACCAGATGCCACAGAAGATAAACGTTCTTCAGCAAGTGGTTAAGAAAGAGAGAAGTTGTCACACCTCTCTTTCTCTTATAGAGTACTATATGCACAGTTTATAAAATCTTAAGCAATTGTTATTCGAAAAATCCAATAATGATTAGCCACGGAACCTATTTGCTAATTCTCTCACATTAACCTTAGACATTTCTGATGTAGGCTCTTGTGTATATGAGACATCAGATTTAACGCCTTTTTTGTCATGACCTTTAGTAATAGAACATACTACAGTATCAGCCTTTACATGCTTAACACTTGGATCTGATTGAAACCCATGCTTTCTTTCCATTTGTGCTTCAAGCTTACTGCTATCATGTGTAACCCTACACCTTTCTAGATTACGGTCACGTTTGTCAGGAGCTACATATCCATCTATATCACTACATAAGAACGGGCGCACTTTGAACCTGTCTGAACTAACACCATTTTCAACACTTGCAGAATTATGAGCTTTTCTATTATTGCGCATTTTATCTACAGCTTCCTTTATTTTTTCTTTTGATGGTTTTGGCAGCAGTGCTGGCTTATATGCACATGCTGGTAGTTCTGGAAATGAGTCCTCCTGAAACAGCAAATGACTTTGGTTTCTCTTACTATCTGATTCTTCAATATTCTTTATTGGTGTCTTGAAGGAGTTTTCGTTTTTCTTTCTTAGATCTAACTCATTTAATCCGCTTCCAACATTATTTTTTCTTGTTGTAGTGTGAATAACACCTGGAAGTTTCACTTCATACTTAAATTTTTTACCAATGGTATCTATTGACTCATTAGATGAGGAATCTATTTGAAACCTGTCGTTTGAAAATTTTGATTTTGCAGCATCAAAAGATATACTACGTTTTTCTGTCTTTTTATCAGTCATATTTTACCTCTAAACCTATCAATTAATAAAAGTATAAATTAAGAGGTATTAATTTTATTATAATAATAAAGGCTCAAGAAGCATCACCGTAGGGTTTTCTATATAGTACTTAAAGGCATTTAAAAATTTTGCTCCGAGTGCTCCATCAACTGCTCTGTGGTCAACAGAGAGAGTAACTGTCATTATCTCTGCTATCTCTATTTTTTCACCTATGACAACTGGTTGTTTTTTAGATGCGCCGACAGCCATAATGCAAGACTGTGGTGGATTGATTATAGCGCTGAAAGTTTTTATACCAAACATACCTAAGTTGGAGATAGTAAATCCTCCTCCTTGAAATTCTTCAGGCTTTAGTTTTCCAGATCTTGCCCTACTTACTAAATCTTTCACTTCTTTTGATATAGATAAAACACTTTTTTCATCAGCATTTTTTACTATAGGAGTAATCAGTCCATCCTCAAGCGCTACAGCAATTGAGATATCTATATTTGAGTATCTTACTATTTTAGTATCTATCCACGATGAGTTTATATCAGGAAATTTTTTCATGCTGAAAGCCACAGCTTTTATAATTAAGTCATTAATTGTTATTTTATTGTTTTCATCCACTGAATTAACTTCATTTTTCAGCGATATTAGCTTATCAACGTGGCAGTCTACAGTTAAATAAAAGTGTGGAATATTTTGCTTAGATTCAACTAGGCGCTGCGCTATCACTTGGCGCATATTACTTACCTCAACTGTTGTATTTTTCTCAAATCTCTCATAGCTTTTAGTTTGATCTAAAAATTCTAATACATCAGCTTTGATGATACGACCATATGGACCTGTACCTTTTAATCGCTTTATATCAACACCTTCATTTTGAGCTATTTTTTTAGCTAAGGGGCTTACTTTTATTCTATTTTCTGTTGCTCTATCCTCTTTTTTAGATCCCAGTGTCACGCATTGGGATGACATTGAAGAGCCAGATGAAATCGAAGGGTTGGATGATACTGAAAAATTGGCTTCAACCTCCTTCTCAACCTTGTTATTGATGGCAGAAGCTAAATCAAGTGCGCTTTTATCTTCCCCTTCCTCTAACATGAGAGCTATCAGTTGATTTACAGGCACGCCACTTGTTCCTTCCGACACTAAAATTTTTGCTAAAACTCCTTCATCGACAGATTCAAACTCCATTATGGCTTTATCAGTCTCAATTTCAGCGATTACATCACCTATTTCAACTTTATCTTGTTCTTTTTTACACCACTTTACAATTTTCCCTCCAGTTTTACTCATTGTTGGGGAAAGAGCGGGCATCAATATTTCTATAGGCATTTATTCTGCATTAAAAGATCTATTTAATTTTTAATTTACTCTTTACCCTATGTCAATCTAATCGTAAATTATGATACTTATATCATCCTAGTACGTGATGCTGGAATCTTGGTTGACTACTGTTATCCTACTATTTCTATTGCTTAGTCCTAGACAGAGTACAAATAGTAAGATCATCATGAAAATAGACGAACCTATTATAATGGAAATAGAAAAATGTAGTGCTTACTATCCTCTCACAAATATATAGCTTGGGTACAGAAAAATTTATATGAGGGAGCTGGTTAAATTGATAAAAGATCAGAATTAATAGTAGTTTCCGAATCTTCTGTAGCAGGCTCTTCATGTGAAGCAGAGGACAGACTAACTTCTTTATCCTCTGTTCTCTGTATAGAACTACCACAAAAACTCCTTAACATCTCTTCAGCAGATGAATTTAAAATCTGTATAATAGACTTTTCACTTTGTTCTTTCAGCGATTGATCCATCTTAGAAATCAACTCGGAAAATTCACTACCTTCTTTTCTAGCTTCACTTTCTATCTTATTTTTTATGCTTTCTATATTACTTTGGTTAATTTCTTCTTTCGTTATGTTAAATGAATTAGCAATACCTTGATACTTAATCTCACAATCGCCACAGCCAACTATGCAAAGAGCAATAGAATCGGATATTTCACCTGCAGCCGAATTATGGATAGTGTAAGCTAAGCAATTGTCATGATATTTAATGCCAAGCTGTTGCTCTATCAATTCAGAAATTTCATTTTTTAAAGACATAAAGTACCTCCTTCTTACATTACTGTACCTTCTGATTAAAGTACAACAGCTGCTCCTAAATAGCAATCCATATATGGTTTACTTTAATAAATTATTAAAGTAAGAAGCTTTTACATCCTAAAACATAACTGAGATAAGCCAATGTAAAAAAATTTTTAAACGAGAATTATTGTATATATATTACTTATTTGGTAAAATTATTTTGGCAAAATAGCATATAAAAGTTGAGGCTAATTATGAATATTAAAGAACGAAAGGATTTACAACAGGAGTTATTAGGAATTGTTTTCAATATACTCATAGAAAGTGAAGATAGCGCCATAGAAGCTATGGAAACAAGAGCAGTAGAGATAATTAAAAAACTAAAGGAACACATTAATGATGATATAGAGTATGGTGGTCAAAAAAAGCCAATTTTAGATTGGGTTATTGTTTGTGATTCTCAGAATAATGTCAGACTAAATAACAAGTCGCTATTAAAATTTGAGAAGGCAATTAAGGATATTGGAGGAAGAGCACCGCTAAATGAAATAAAAAGTATAATAAGATTATTAGTAGAACAAGCACAGCTAAATCATGTTAGAATTAGAGGTGAGAGAGAAGTACCACTAAACCTCTTTGAGGAAAACATAATAATGAGAGAGCGAGGAAGGGCAAGAGAACAACAAATGCGGCCAAATTTTATTAGAGAAAGAGAAGCGTCATTGAATCTCTTTGGAAACAGGGATGAAAATGTAATAATGAGAGGACAAATGAGGTCACGCTATATTAGGCGTATTAGACGTGAAAGAGAAGTACCACTTAGTTCAAAAATAGGAAAATTAATTGGTGTAGTTTCATCCATAATTGTAGGTGCTTTCATTGGTATAATGGTTGGTATGGTCATTGCTGATTTATGTATTGAGATGTGTATAATCACCACTTCAGAACCGCTTCTTCTCATCATGGGTGCTACTGCTGTTATAGGAGCCATTGTAGCAGGAACTGCTCCTTTATTAAAGCTAATAGAGATGTTTAAAGGTCAAGAACCTAATCTTTCTCCTAGTAGCGGTCCGGAAAGCTCTAATACTGAACATACTTATTTAAATAGGCAAAGAGTTATTTAGAAAAAAATTGGAAGAATGTTCAAAAAAGTCCATTTATAAAATACATCGGCTTAACTATGATCTTATAACTTAAGCTAATTAATTAAAAATTTTTGTTTTAGCGGTTAAATAAAGCCAGATCTTATTAGAGAGAGGATCTTCTTATCTCTTCTTTACCTTCATTTTCATTTCTAACAATTTTTTTTCCACTTAATATGTCTCTTATTTCATCTCCTGTTAAAGTTTCAAACTCCAGTAGATTTTCAGCAATGAGCTCCAAGTCTTTCCTACGCTTGGTTAAAATGTCTTTTGCTTTTTCATAGCAAGAAAATACAACTTTCTTTATTTCCTCATCTATAAGTCTTAACGTATCTTCAGAAATTGTCTCAGAATCATGTGTGATTTGTTCACGATTGTGATATATTGGCCCTATTTTGTCACTCATTCCCCATTTTGTCACCATAGCACGTGATAAATCTGATGCTAGTTTTATATCTGAAGATGCGCCGCTTGTGACTTTATCATAGCCAAAAATTAGCTCTTCTGCCACACGTCCACCCATTGCAACAGTTATATCTGCTAGCATCTTTTCTCTTGTGAGGGACACTCTATCTGTTTCTGGTAGTCTCATAACTAAACCGAGTGCTCTACCACGTGGAATAATTGTTGCTTTGTGTATAGGATCAGAAGCAGGCATATTAACTGCAACTACTGCATGACCAGCTTCATGGTAAGCAGTAAGCTTTTTTTCTTCTTCTGTAATGACTAAGGACCTTCTTTCCATGCCCATCATCACTTTATCACGTGCATACTCAAAATCATCCATGGTAACAATTTTCTTATTTCTTCTTGCAGCAATAAGCGCAGACTCATTCACTAAATTTGCTAGATCAGCCCCTGAAAAACCTGGCGTTCCCCTCGCAACTGTTTTTACGTTTACATCTGGTGCTATCGATATTTTCTTTATATGCGTATTTAATATTCTCTCACGCCCATTTATATCAGGTAAAGAAATAGTAATCTGTCGGTCAAAACGACCAGGTCTAAGTAGTGCTGGATCTAGGACGTCTGGACGGTTAGTTGCAGCAACTATTATCACACCTTCATTAGACTCGAAACCATCCATCTCAACCAGTAACTGGTTTAATGTTTGTTCCCTTTCGTCGTTACCGCCACCAAGACCAATGCCGCGATGCCTACCTACTGCATCTATTTCGTCTATGAAAATTATACAAGGAGCATTTTTCTTGCCTTGATCAAACATATCCCGGACACGGCTTGCACCAACACCGACAAACATTTCAACGAAATCAGATCCAGAAATACTAAAAAACGGTACATTAGCTTCACCTGCAATTGCACGAGCAAGTAGAGTTTTACCAGTTCCAGGGGAACCAATTAAAAGACATCCTTTTGGTATCTTCCCACCTAACACTTGAAATTTTTGCCTTTGTTTAAGAAAATCAACAATTTCAACCAACTCTTCTTTTGCTTCATCAATCCCAGCAACATCATCAAATGTCACTTTTTTTCCAGTAGTCATAAGCCTAGCTTTTGATTTGCCAAAGCTTATAGTTCTATTACCTCCTGCTTGCGTTTGTTTAAAAAGGAAAAGTAATAAACCGATAAAGATAAGCGTCGGAACCCATTGAATAAGTAATCCACCAATTATACCTATTGCAGAGTCTCCAATTGAAAAGGAGAACTTCACTTTCCTATCATGCAAACTTTTTATTAAGTCACTATATATAACACCACTTGAGTTAAAGGCTGACCCATCCCTAAACTTCCCTTCGATGCTTTGGTTTCTTATTGTAATATTTTCTATATCATTATCTTCTAGTCTAGTTAAAAATTCTGAAAAAGGTATGGTTGTTTTACTCTTATCTATACTTCCGCTAAATTGAATATAAGCAACTGAAATAAGAACAATAATCACTAACCAGATCAATAAGCCTTCTAAAAATTTTTTCATTTACATTTCTAATTAAATACTAATCAAGCTTACCAAATTTTGTTTTATCGTGCTATTAATAATGAATCGAATCTTATCATCACCGTATTTTTTCGTTATAATTTACATCAGGATAAGCAACCACCTTTCCATTTTTTCACTGTTGGAAAAGAGTAGTAAACTTTAGAAAAATAATTACAAATTTAAAAAGTTGTTTTTCACTGCAATAAGTATATGTGTTATGTACTGGTAAGATGCTGCTGCATATAATTTTCTACAGCAGGTTGTAGTAATGCACTTATTACATTATTACCTGTATTGCTCGCTTTTCTATTCTTGAATTTTTTATGTGTACTATTAAACTCTTCAAGTGCTTTTGTAAAATCACCCATGCTAACAACAGGTTCTTCTATTTTTTGCTCTTGAGTACGCCTTACGGCATTATGCTTGGCCTCATTTACTAAATTAGATAACTCAGCGCCTGAATAGCCTTCAGTTTTTTCTGCAATTTCTTTAAGGTTTAGATCTGATCCAACTGGCACATTCTTCATATAAAGATCTAATATCTTTTCTCGTGAGCCCAATTCTGGTAGGGAAATATAGATATGCTTAGAAAAACGGCCAGGCCTAAGAAGCGCTTCATCTAAAACTTCACGACGATTAGTTGCAGCAATTACTATTACACCTTTGTTAAAATTAAAACCATCCATTTCGGTCAATAGTTGGTTTAAAGTTTTAGCGCAATTTTCACTTACGTGATGACCAATAGAATTGCGCTTTGCACCTATGGAATCTATTTCATCTATAAAAATTATACAAGGAGCATTCTTTTTTGCTCTTTTAAAAAAGTTGCGTACATGATATACACCTTGACCAACATACTCTCCAACAAGCTCAGAGGCCGAAATACTTTCAAATGAGATATTAGCTTCACCTGCAACAGCGCGAGCAAGAAGTGTTTTACCATTTCCTGGTGGACCATATAAAAGGTAACCCTGTGGTGGTTTAAAACCAACTTTTTCAAACATTACCTTCTTCTCTTGTGATATATCATTACAAATCATACGTAGCTCTTCTTTTATTTCATCTGATAAGATGACATTATTAAGTGTTACTTTTTGCTCACCTTGCTCACCTTCTATTACTTTAGATGGTTTCATTAAATAAATAGCAAAACCTAATACAACCGCAGTGCATATTACTGAACATGTCACTACAGCAGATGTTATAATAATAGGCATGAAGGATATAGTGGCCGCAGCAGCTTTAATTTTTAAAAAAAGAACATACATAAGATAAATAAAAGCAGCGATTGTTAGACATAATAAAACAAATTTAAAAAATCTTGTCCCACTCATTCTAACCCTTAATTAAATATTAGTTAACTTTAGCAAATTTTCCTTTATTATACTAGCGATAAAATATTTAATCTCGCCATCACTAGTGCTCTTACTATTATGTTTCATACATGGATAAGCAAACATCTTTCCATCTTTTAGGACTACAGGTAAAGAGTAAAAAACTTCAGGGCAGCAGTTGTAATCTTTTAGAAATTCAGGAATTTTTTGTGTTTTCTTTAGCGGAGCAAGAGTTACTGAACACTTCTGATTGCTAAGTATTGTACAGCCAAATCTATTGTCCCATGTAATGGGTTCGCACATAGGCAAATTTACAGTAATTTCTTGTATCTTTGACGATTCTCTAATTATTAAGATATTTTCTCCATATTTTCTTATTTTGCACCCAGAAAGTGTACAGTTAACATTACTACCCTTTTGCAATATTTTATTAAATATTACGATAAGGCTGTTGTACCTTGGTTTATAATGTTTGCTGGCAATTGCCATTATAGAGTAAAGAAGAAGCCTCAAGGCTATTTCCTCTGGCAATTGATAAAATTCACTTAGTTTAATTTCAATATAACCAAAATCATGAACATTAACACAATCATCAAATGCAAGGCGTGTGTAGTGCATCAACGCTTTTGCAGCTCTTTTCATATGAAGTGCTGTAAGGCATATTCGCTCTGTTAGAACATCTTGATTATCACTTGCTTTAAGTAAGTTACGGTATAAAGTTCGTCTGTATTTTAAGTCATAATTGCTTCTATCTTCGATCCATCTTAACTGATGAAGCTTAGCATACCTTTCTATTTCACTACGACTAAAATTTAACAACGGCCTAAATATATAAACACCATTTAAGAAAGATTTGTAATCCATTGATGATAATCCATCTACGCCACTACCCCGCTCTAATCTCAACAAGAACGTTTCTGCTTGATCATTTTTGTGGTGAGCAACAAATAAATATTTAACATTATTATTTTTACACCATTTTGTTAATAAGTTATACCGTGCTTTTCGTGCCTGCAACTGAATATTGCCTTTAATATTTTTCTTCTCCCAATTTAACATGAACGATTCCTTTGCCCCAAGTTCTTTTGCATAGCTTACAGCAAAATCAGCTTCTTTTTGAGACTCTGAACGTAACCCATGATTTACTGTTAATGCTATAGGAAGTGAAGGTTTATTTTTTTTTGCCCAATTAATCATTAAGTGCAATAAAACTACACTGTCTACACCACCTGATACTGCAATCGCAACTTGATTATCATGAAAAGCAAACTTATTAACTATATTTTGAAATAATAACTCTAATTTCATTATGTTTCTTGATGGCCAGATAGTCTCCACGTCATACAGCGACTTATTTGTGTTATATATAGATCCCGCTAACAAGCAGCGTAATTGCTCTCTTTTGTCATCCCAGTGCTTGACACTGGGATGGCTTTGTTGCACAGCTCTTCGGATAGTGGGTAATGTATAATAAATTCATGAAGCTATATCAAACTTAGCCATGCCTATTTCAGTAAATTTGTTAAGCAAATAACACTTGAGTAGCAGTTCCTTCTCACGATTAATCTCAGATTTATTCCTAAAACTAAATCCAAATATTTGCTTCAGTCGCGAGAAAAAACTTTCTATATAAGATCTCTTCCAATAATTTATCTCTTTTTTCCACCTCTTCATACCATCTTCATCATATGACTTTATGAGCTTGATTGTAGAATTTCTCTCATTCATATAATCCAACTTTGGATGCTCTACTGCATTATTTTGCGGAGGAATCCTTGTCTTTATGTCAAGCTCATCGCACAGTTTGTATAACTTCTTTCGATTATATGCCCTATCTGCATATATCGTGCTTATGTTATACTTGGTATCCACTCTTTCAATAAGATCACAGGCTCCATAGTGGTCGGAATAAACTCCACTACTGTATTTTGCAGCTATAACTTTTTTACTACCTATCTCTAGCATTACATGTAGCTTTCTTGTTTGCTCATAGCGGCGATACTTTCTATCTGTACCATTTGCCTTACTATGGCCTGGAATATTATTGTAGATGCTGATACCTGTACTATCTATAGCAATTTCAATATCTTCCATATCGTTCTTATCAACTCTGCAGTCGTTGATTTTGATATTAAGCTTTTTAAACCTTCTTGAAGCCTGCGAATAGCTGATAATTTGCAAAATTTTCCCTATTTGCTCAAGATATTTCTCTATAAATCCCACTGTTTGCCTAAGACCAATCCTGAATAGATAGGTTATTATGTGAATTAGAATCACTACTTTGTCGCTGTAGACATTGTTGCCACCTGCTACTTTTGGACTATTTTCGTACCAATTTTCAATGGCATCGTTGATATAATGAAAAACATTTCCCCTTTCTTGAAGAAATTTGTTATATTCATTGCAGTTACTGACTTTCATTCTTATTGGCATATTTTTCCTTTGTCGGCTAAATATCTATTTTATAACAAATTCCATCAGTAACTGCCTGTTCTTTCCTTGAGTGGTGCAACAAAGCCCACTGGGATCCAGGTTTTAATGCAAGAAACTACTTCTTTATTCCAGAAAATGAAAATTCCACTCTACGATTTTTAGCATGCTCTTTTTCATATTTAGAATTTCTAGAATCATCTTTTACACTAACCAAAGGCTCAGTTTCACCTTTAGAAGCAGTTTTTATTCTATTTTCTAGATAAGGTGTACAGCTGACCATAAATTTTTTAGCTGCATCTGCTCTTCTAGCTCCTAGTGCAAGATTATACTCGTGAGAACCACGATTGTCAGTATGACCAGTTAAAGTGACCTTTGCGTCAGGATTATTTTGTAACACTTCCATCACGTCAAGTAATGCATCTGCACTCACTTCACTAATACTAGATTCATCATAACCAAAGAAAACTCTTTTATCACCTATCTGCTTAACAACAGCATTCATTTTATTTGTCGTATTTACTCCTTTTTTAGGGCAAGAACTTACACCAGTAAGCAGTAAACAAAAACAACACATTATAATCAGTCTACTCCACATCACTAAACCTCCATAAATTTAAAATATAGTGCGTAATTTTAATTTTAGTACTAATAATCCCTCTATACTAGAATAGAGTCAAGGGAAATAAAATACTAAATGTTTTCTTTACAATCTTATTATTAATTTTCTGATAAGGCGCTCAATTCTCAGCAATGAAGTACAATAAAAGAATAAAAATACAATTTTTTATTGTACTTTAAGCAAATATACTTTTAACTTTATTATTAATCTATTACGATATTAAGCAGATGTTTCAAAGCAATGAATAAAAATGAGATCTTATAAGTTTTTAGAGGAAGTATTACATAAGGTAAGGAATATCGAAAACATACTAAAACTACTAAGCAAAAGCCAATTGAATGTAGAGGACAAAGTTGAACAAATGTGTCTTCTAGAGGAAATCAGACATGAAATTATCTCTCATGATGCAATAAAGGAATCATTAGCGAATGCTCTTAGGAATAAAAAGAGTGCTAATATTCAGCAGCTAAAGTTAATAGAGGGGATACACAAAAGCAGCAGTGCTATTCCTGTTGATTTAGTAAAATCTTTGTCCAAAGCTAAGATTGAATGCCAAAACTTATGGAGGCTAACTAATTCTGAAATTAGTAACTTAGAAAAGCTGAAAGAATGCTTTACTAACCTAATTAAGCTTACTCGTGAAGCAGCTTCTATAAAATCGCAGCAATTAAAGCGCTCAAACTATGAGTCATTGCTTGCTGACTATGACTCTAATATCACAGAAAAGAACATAAAGGAAATATTTCCTAAGCTAGGTAAATTTTTTAGTGAAAATGTAGAGAAAGTAACTCAAAAGCAGAAGAAGGATAAGGTTACTAATATACAAAAAGTTACGGTTCAGAGACAGATTGAACTTGGTTCCTTATTCTTACAGCAAATGAGTGTTACACCAAATGAGATTTCCATTTCTTATTACGATCCTATCGATTATGATGAATCTGACCTTTGTTATGGTTTATTTTTACTTTTACGGCATACTGGTTATGCAATTCATCAAAAATGTTTAGCGCAAAATTCTATAAAGAGCTCAATTACAAAACATATTATGTATGAAACTCAAGGGTTATTCATGGAAAAGATCATTGGAACATCGAGAGAATTTATTGAGTTCATTCAACCACACATAAAGGAGAAACTTTCTACAAAAGGCAAAATTAATAGTAGTGTTGAAAATTTGTATTTGATTTTCAATAAAGTAAATCTTTCATCTTTTTTGAAGAATGCGGATGAATTTAGTTTATTGGCTCACATTATGCTAAGAACTAAATTAGAACAAGATCTAATAAATGGTACGTTAGAAGTTAAAGATCTACACGATAAATGGCTGGAAGGTATGAAGCATTACAAGATTTCAGTAAAAGCTAAAAATGAGCTAGACACTTATTTTCAAGATGAGTATTGGATAAGTGGTGTTATAGGCTACTTTCCTATTAAAGTCATAGCGTTAATCGCTGCTGTGCAGTTTTTTTCTTTCATTAAGAAAAATCATTACGAATTTTTAGATTCTATAGTAAAAGGAGATTTCAGTTTACTTATCGATTGGTTCTCTAAAAATGTATATAGTGCAAATTATGGCTTTTTGGAACAGCTAAAAAAGGTAACAGGTAGGGATTTAGATATTGAGTGCTACACTAGTTACTTATCTGAAAAGTATAATTTGTCTCAATAAATGGTTTTCTTGAGTTGTGTATGAGTTTTGTTCAGAATTTAATCAGAAATTTTTTTACTTTCAAAGGTTTATTTGCTAGCGATATTGCTATAGATCTTGGTACTGCAAATACTTTAGTTTATCAGAAAAGTCAGGGGATAGTGCTTGATGAACCCTCAGTTGTAGCAAGAGTAAAAGAAAAAGGAAGTTACGTTCCTTATGCTTTTGGCAAAAAAGCTAAGATGATGCTCGGAAAAACACCCGGAGAAATAGAAGCGATAAGACCCTTGAAAGACGGAGTTATTGCTGATTTTAAAAGCGCGGAAGAAATGTTAAAATATTTCATACGCAGCGCAAACACAAGATTCACTGTTAATAAGCCTAGTATTATCATATGTGTTCCATCTGGATCTACCCCAGTTGAAAGGCGTGCTATACAAGATGCAGCAGAAAGTGCTGGTGCAAATGAAGTATTCTTAATTGAAGAACCAATGGCTGCAGCAATTGGGGCTGGACTTCCAGTTACCGAACCTGAAGGTTCTATGATTGTTGACATAGGAGGTGGTACAACTGAAGTTGCAATTATTTCTTTAGGTGGAATTGTTTATTCACGTTCTGCCAGAGTAGGTGGTGATATTATGGATGAGGCAATAAAGTCATACATTCGTGAAAATCATAAGTTATTGATTGGCGAAACAACTGCTGAAAAAATTAAGAAAAACGTCGGTTCAGCCAGTCTGCCAGTTGAAAACAACAAAGAGGGAATGATAATTAAAGGCAGGGATTTAGTGAGTGGTATGCCAAAAGAAATGCTTTTATCAGAATATCAAGTTGCAGAGAGCCTAATAGAGCCTGTACATCAGATAATTTCTGCTATTAGAACTGCACTGGAGAGTACTCCACCCGAACTTTCTTCTGATATAGTTGATAGAGGAATAATTTTATCTGGTGGAGGTGGGTTATTGCGCAACTTGAGTAAAGTTATTAGTGAAACAACAAAATTACCAGTTCGTGTTGCAGATGATCCACTTTGTTGTGTTGCCCTGGGTAGCGGAAAAGTACTTGAAAACATGGACTATTTTGGCCATGTTTTATTCAAGCAAGATTAAATTGTTTTTGAAGATCGAATTGTTTTGATGGAATTATGTAATATAAATGAGATCCCAGTGTCACGCACCAAGTAATTTAAAGGCAACTTCCAGCAGGAAGGGGTGTCATCCCAGCGCTTGACACTGGAACTTGACTACAAATAAGTATGCTGTTTCGATGAAATTGTGTAATAGAAACTGGATTCCAGTGCTTGACACAGGTTTGTGTTTATAAATTATATGCTAAAAGAATTTGAAATTGAACCTTTATTAAAAGATAAAGCTCCGCATCAAACTAAGGCTATTGTTGCAATGTCCGGGGGAGTTGATAGCTCCGTTGCTGCAGCACTGCTGTATAACCTTGGGTACGAAGTGATAGGTGTGACTCTTCAGCTCTATGGCAGTGATGGTAATGCGAGAAAGGGTGCATGCTGCGCTGGACAGGATATTTATGATGCCAAATACGTGGCTGAAAGTGTTGGCTTTCCCCACTATATTTTAAACTACGAGGAAATATTCAAAAAGGAAGTAATAGAGGATTTTGCAAATACCTATATGCGTGGAGAAACTCCCATACCGTGCGTAAGGTGTAACCAAACAGTAAAATTTCGCGATCTATTGCAAGTTACAAAAAATCTTGGTGCGGATGTGCTCGTAACAGGACATTACGTAAGAAGATTAGAAGAAAATGGTGAGGTAAAGTTGTGCAGAAGTATTGATAAAAGTAAAGATCAAAGTTATTTTTTGTTTGCAACTACTGAGGAGCAGTTAAAGCTTTTGCGATTTCCATTAGGTGGGTTCTATAAAAGTGATATAAGAAAATTAGCAAAGTATTTTGGCTTACAAATTTCTGAAAAGCCGGATAGTCAAGATATATGCTTTGTTTCCGAAAGCTATAGTAAAACAATAGCTAAATTAGCTCCACAATCTGTACAGAAAGGTAAAATAGTAGATATTCATGGAAAAGTGCTAGGTGAGCACAGCGGCATAGTAAATTTTACAGTGGGACAGAGAAGAGGCCTCTGCATCGCACACAATGAGCCTCTTTACGTGATAAAAATTAATACAGAAAATAATGAAGTTGTAGTAGGCCCGATCAATGCTCTAATGCAAAAAAAGATATTGGTCAAAGAGTTAAATTGGTTAGAACAACCAAAAGAAGGCATGGAAGTAACTGTGAAGCTTAGGTCATCACATGCAGGAAGCTTAGCGACAATATATTCAACTGACGAAAAGAACAAAGCCTGTGTAATTTTAAACGACGATTACTTTGGCATCAGTCCAGGTCAAGCCTGTGTAGCATATAAGGGCGAACAAGTTATAGGTGGAGGTTGGATATGCTCCTAACTTGGTGGTTTAATTTTTTAATGCAGAATGTAAACATACAATAAAATTTATTGCTGTTTTATCCTATATTCTTTATACTATAAAGATAATTATTATATTGTGGACTAGAGGGATGGTTAAAGAAGTTGAAGAGTTAATAAAAATTGTTGGTAAGGGCAATTTACTAGAGGCCTTGTTTATTTTTTTAGGCGGTTTTCAACATGCTAACTTAACTGGTAAAATAGACCATAGAAACCATATTGGTTTGTCTTCATTCGTTAGAAAAAAAGAGGAATCATTAGATAAATATTTTAACTTACAATTTAGTCTACAAGGGTTGTTCTTAATTTATACTCAAGCTTATAAAATTTTAAGCGGAAGTAATAATCTGAGCACTCAAGATATCATAGATGAAATATATAAAGTTATTAAGGAGTCTGAGTTAGGTAAAGACATACACGAAGTAGTAGATGGAAGAAAATTAGATTTACTTAACGTTTTGGCAAATCCAAAAAGAGAATCAATATTTAAAGCAGTAGAAGATTTTGAAAATAAGGTGCTTATTGATGTTAGAAAGTTACTAAGTGAAGAAAATGCATTAAACGAATATGACAGAGAATTTACCTTAAGTAAATGCATTATTGATTTCTATTATTCTATTCATCAAGACATAAAAGTAGAAAGGGATGTAGTAGTATTATTTTCTATATTTGGCCACTATCATAAACTTTCTGAACATCACAAAGAGTCTATAAAAAAGGAAAGTTTATCAATAATAGATAACGTGGTCGTTTCCAGATATATAATGGCTTTAATTGGATTACTGCAAAGTATTAATTTGAAAGATCAAAATAGAGCCACTAAATATATGCTGGATTGTGAGAAGATAGGTAGTCTAAACAGAACATTCAATATATTGTCATCTGCAGGTTATAATAATCAAGGTTTTTTATGCCTGAAAAGCGCTGGACCAACTTTGAAACAGCTGTTAAAAGAGCAAAATAGCAATAAGTTTGAAGAGAGGATAATAAACAACACACATTATTCAGCACCGCAAGAAGAGAATGAATGTAGGCCAAATTTCATCCTCAGCAAGCAAAATCACAAAAATACATTCTGTAAACTTATTTTAGGTATGTTTGTATTGTCTGTTGGGTTATATGTTGCTGATTATTTCCTTATGGAGCAAAAATTATTTAATCCAATAAAAGGTGTCCTACCACAGGATAATTTTGCTAATCTAGTAATTGCTGCAGTGCTTACTATCGTAATAGTATATGTTTTATTTCAACTACTAAAATCACCTCAAGAACCGCCACATTCAGCAGTCAATGGTGCAATTATTAATGATCTTACAAATGGTCCTATACATTCCAGGCGTTCATGAATCTCTACTTATAAATGATAAATGTAGCACTTTTAAAGTGTATGCTATATAATATCTTCTCTTGAATAATGAGGTAATCCATGGATTTAAGCAAAATAACAACAAAACCAGATGCAATAAGTGTAGTAATTGAAATAAGTGCAAATGCTGAGCCTGTAAAGTATGAATTTAATAAAGAGCTTGGGTTGTTACAAGTTGACAGATTTTTGTCTACCTCAATGACTTATCCTTGCAATTATGGGTTTATACCAAATACCTGCGCAGGTGATGGTGACCCTGCGGATGTTTTGGTGCTAACTCAATTTCCTTTAGCGCCTGGAGTTTTGATATCGGTGCGTCCAGTAGGTGCATTACTTACCAAAGACGAGAAAGGAGAGGATGAAAAAATATTAGCTGTACCTATCTCCAGTGTTGATAGCTATTATGACAATATAAAAAACTATTCTGATTTATCTAAAAACTTACTAGATAAAATAGCTCATTTCTTTTCTCATTATAAAGATTTAGAAAAGGGAAAAACGGTGACAGTTGGAGAATGGGCTAATGTGGAAAAAGCAAAAGAAATCATTGAAAAAAGTAGAAATTAGTTTGCGTTGATTTAGCCTTAAATTACAGTTATTCGGAAAAATGTTGTTGTTTTTAATGGGTAAATATTGGTATCCGTTCAGGATAGCGGTAAGGTAGTATAACCATAGAGTAAAAGTGAGTTTACAACAAATGGTGTCATCCCAGTGCTTGACACTGGGATGGCTTTGTTGCACCACTCAAGGAAAGAACAGGCAGTTACTGATGGAATTTGTTATAAAATAGATATTTAGCCGACAAAGGAAAAATATGCCAATAAGAATGAAAGTCAGTAACTGCAATGAATATAACAAATTTCTTCAAGAAAGGGGAAATGTTTTTCATTATATCAACGATGCCATTGAAAATTGGTACGAAAATAGTCCAAAAGTAGCAGGTGGCAACAATGTCTACAGCGACAAAGTAGTGATTCTAATTCACATAATAACCTATCTATTCAGGATTGGTCTTAGGCAAACAGTGGGATTTATAGAGAAATATCTTGAGCAAATAGGGAAAATTTTGCAAATTATCAGCTATTCGCAGGCTTCAAGAAGGTTTAAAAAGCTTAATATCAAAATCAACGACTGCAGAGTTGATAAGAACGATATGGAAGATATTGAAATTGCTATAGATAGTACAGGTATCAGCATCTACAATAATATTCCAGGCCATAGTAAGGCAAATGGTACAGATAGAAAGTATCGCCGCTATGAGCAAACAAGAAAGCTACATGTAATGCTAGAGATAGGTAGTAAAAAAGTTATAGCTGCAAAATACAGTAGTGGAGTTTATTCCGACCACTATGGAGCCTGTGATCTTATTGAAAGAGTGGATACCAAGTATAACATAAGCACGATATATGCAGATAGGGCATATAATCGAAAGAAGTTATACAAACTGTGCGATGAGCTTGACATAAAGACAAGGATTCCTCCGCAAAATAATGCAGTAGAGCATCCAAAGTTGGATTATATGAATGAGAGAAATTCTACAATCAAGCTCATAAAGTCATATGATGAAGATGGTATGAAGAGGTGGAAAAAAGAGATAAATTATTGGAAGAGATCTTATATAGAAAGTTTTTTCTCGCGACTGAAGCAAATATTTGGATTTAGTTTTAGGAATAAATCTGAGATTAATCGTGAGAAGGAACTGCTACTCAAGTGTTATTTGCTTAACAAATTTACTGAAATAGGCATGGCTAAGTTTGATATAGCTTCATGAATTTATTATACATTACCCACTATCCGAAGAGCTGTGCAACAAAGCCCACTGGGATCCAGTCCTTTCGCACAAAAAACGTTGTAAAGTAACTTGGTTGGATCCCAGTGTCAGCTACTCTGATGACAAGACAGGTTTCAATATTTGCATGCATCTGGACAGATACAAATATTGCAATTAAAAGCATTAGACAGGCAGTAAAGGTCTTGATATTATAGTAATAATTTGGAAGGGTGGCCGAGCGGCTGAAGGCGGCGGTTTGCTAAACCGTTATACGATTGAAAAGTCGTATCGAGGGTTCGAATCCCTCTCCTTCCGTATATTATTGTTTAGGTATTCATTACAGTAATTTCACCCTCTTTTTTAATTATTAAAAAGTTAGCTAGCGTTTATTCAGTATTTATTATAGAATTAGTTATTAGCTAAATAATTTTATATGCATAAAATACTAATTTTGATATTAATAATGCTGCCGCTTAGGTTACTTGCAACTGAGATTGAAATTGTTGCAGATGTAAATGGTGAGCCAATTTCAAATTTAGATATCGAAAGACGTATAAACTTCATAAATTCATTGCTTGGCACTCAGAAGATTAATCAAAAAGAGGTAAAATCTCAAATTCTAAGACAGTTAATAGACGAAATTATCATTGTCAGCGAAGCACAGAAGATGAATATAGAATTGAGTAACGAGGAGTTAAATAATGCTGTCACGTTATTCTTAACTCAAAGTTTAAAACTTAAGGCTGATGAAGTTGATCAATACGTAAAAAAGCATAATATAGATCTCAATACCCTAAAAAAACAAATAAAGTGTCAGCTGCTGTGGAACAAGATTATTGAAGTAGGAGTTGTACCGCTTATTAATATCAGCGATCAAGAAGTGGATGATGCAAGAAAGCAAAAAGAGAAGTCTGATTACCTTATTACGTTTCAGGAGTTCATAATTCCCGATCAGAAGATAGCTGAAGACTTAGTAAAAAAATTACGTACCAGTAATAATCCAGAATCTTCAATAAAGATGCGCAAAGCAACAGTTAATTTAAGTCAGCTAAAAGGTACTCTCAAGGACGTTTTGGAAAGATTAGAAATCAGTGATGTAGCAGGTCCGGTTAGTTTAAGCGAAGGTTACTCTGTTATAAAAGTCATAGATAAGGTACAGCTCGATCATACACTGCTGAAAAGTACTTTAAAACTGAAACAGGTTGTAGTTGAAGGTTCAGAAAGTTTACTCTCTAGTTTTAAAGAGCAAAAGGTCAGTTGTTTAAATTTTGACAAGTTAGCAGATGATTTCAAGTTGCCAAGCGTAAAAGAGTTTGAAATAAAAATGCGAAATTTAAATCCTGATTTACAGATTTTATTTAGTAAAACAAATATGAATGAAATAGTAGAATTAAGAGAAAATAGCACTGCAAAGTTGATGATGTTATGTGATATCAAAAATAATGCAATGGATATAGAAGCAATCAAACAGGAAATGTATCAACAAAAGATTATGATACAAAGCAACCTGTTATTGGATAATATGCGTAAAAATGCAGCTGTTAGTTATCAGTTTAATTGAAGTTAGAGAGGTTTTCTACTCCATAAAAAGTTTATGAAGAATATAATGCTCATTGGCGGTGGAGTTGGAAATGCAGTGTTATTTTCGATAGGGAAGGCATGTCTTGAAAACAATCATAAGGTTTTATATTTCGCTGGCTATAAAAAATTAAGTGATGTATTTAAACGAGCACTGATAGAACGTGCATCAAGTGCAGTAATTTGGGCATGTGAAGAAGGATTGATAGAAACAAGCAGAGAACAGGATAAATCCTTTCATGGTAATATAGTTGATGCAATAATCTCATATCAGCAAGGAAAGTTAGGTAAAATTACTATTAGTTTAAACACTATAGATAAAATCATCACTATTGGTTCTGATAAAATGATGAAAGCTATAAATGAAGCTAGAAAAACAATTTTAAAGCCATATCTAAAACCAAAACACATAGCAATATCATCAGTTAACTCTCCTATGCAGTGCATGATGAAAGAAATCTGCGCTCAATGTATTCAGCAACACATAAATAAGGAAACAGGAGAAATAAGTTTTGTTTATAGTTGCAGTAATCAAGACCAGGATATGGAGCTTGTTGACTTTGATTTTTTAAGTGAGCGCTTGAAGCAAAATAGTTTACAAGAAAAGCTCACTGCAAAATGGATAGAACATGTTCAAAGACACTAAACAGCACAAAGAGGAACTAAGGAAGCAATATAGAACCATAAGAAAAGATGTTGATGAAAGTTATTCTAGTTATGCAGCAAATTCTCTTATTAATCTCTTTAACAAAAACTTAAGTTGCGTTAAAGGTAAAACAATAGCAGCGTACATTCCAACAGACGGAGAAATTAATGTTGTGCCTTTGATGCATCATTTACTCGATTTAGGATATAAAGTAGCAATTCCTAATAAAAATAAGTTATTAAAATTTGAGGAATGGAATAAAGCAGATGAAGATATAATCCCCGATACAATCATTACTCCTGTTATTGCTTTTGATGATCATTTTAATAGGTTAGGTTTTGGCGGTGGTTGGTATGATGAAATGATAAAAAAATTACGGCCACTTGGAAAAATATTTATAGGTGTAGCCTATGAGAAGCAATATTGTAAAAATTTACCTGTAGAAAAACATGATCAAAAATTGGATATTATAATCACTGAGATGTGTGTTAGATGTAGAAGTGGATTGCTCAAAAAAGTGGATAGAAAGGAGTAGCATAGTCTCCCTCTTTCTGATAGTAATTGCTTATCTGTTCAGATGCATGCAAATATTGAAACCTGTCTTGTCATCAGAGTAGCTGACACTGGGATCCAACTAAGTTACTTTACAACGTTTTTTGCACAAAAGGACTGGATTCTAGCGTCACGCGCTAGAATGACATCAACTTTTGAATTCCAGTTATGCAAGAAATCTATTCATTTGAAACTTGTTTGAGAAACGTAGCTATAAAAACCGCAGGTACCAGTTGGTTTTTATTAGCTAAAGTAAAGGTCAAATATCTGGAATTCTGGACATAAAATCCCCCTGTAAAAAAGATTAGAAAAAAATGCAGCGCACATACGACAGATATACACTGAAGAATACATTTTTTAATAAGTTTGATTAAAAAGTCTGCAGACTAAAGATAGATTTTGAGCTCTAAAAATATCTATAATTGTTATTATAATCAGATTTAAAATATGCGGAAGTAATTTTTTGTGTCCGCTTAGCAGGGTGGCAAAATAAGATAGACAGATACATTTTTGCGTCAAAACGCTCCTCAAATGTATCAACTCACTCCTTGCCCTTCTCCACTAACTCGTTCAGCACTTGAACTATCTAATTTAGGACTTGGTTCTATTTTCGGAACTTTCTCATTAACCTTTTTTTCCACCTCCTCTATTTTATTATTACCAATTGGCATAATTGCAGGTAGAAAATTCTTCATAAGCTCCTCAAGTTCTTTCTTATCTTCTATATGAGTACTCTCACCTTTTGCTATAAGCCTTGCCATTTTCTCTTTTGGAAAATTTTCAATGATTCTATCCTTTACTAACTCTTGTATAGCAGATTTCTGCTCTTGATTTCGAAGCATTTCTATTACCTTTGCTTTATCCTTAATGTTTTTTATTTCACTACCTTCTGTACCAGGTTGTAAGACAAGTTGAGATAATTCCTGATATAATTTATAAAAATTTTTATCTCTGTCTTGAATCGTAGGTAATTTATCGATCACATCTTTCACAAAACTTTTCACTGCTTTTCCTGCTTCAATCGCACCTTCTTTTATTTTTTCCCCTGCTTTTCCTATACCTATTCCTACATAACGTGCTCCAATAGCCACAAGCGCTATTAATGTGGCAAGCACAATAAGCGGAGAAAATGCTGCTCCTAATACCATTACAGCAGAAGCCATTCCAATTTTTTCATTTGTAGATGCTGATTTAAAATAATTGACTAGATTGTCCAGCGGACCTTTATTATTATTTATAACATTACTTATTGCTTCACGCTCAACGGATTGTAATACTTTCTCTATGATTTCTGGCTTGATCTCTTCAGGTTCTAAATTTTCAAGCGCTTCTTCAATGAATTTTATAAATAATTCTTTATTTACCTCCTTTTGCAAGCCTTGGTCATTAATCGCTAAACCTAAATCTTTGAGGTTCATCCCTCTAACTTGTTCTGATAGGGCCCCAAACAACTTTCCTTTTTCTTCCTGTGGAGATTGTGCAATGCTTTCTATTATATCTGAAATAGCTTTTCTTAGTTCTGGGTAGTCAGTGTCAAAAAACGTACTGTTTGTAGGTGCCATATTCAACTCCATCAACTATAGATATGCCTAATTATACATACTAATTATTAATTATATTATAATTGACATAAAATAATTACTCCTTTCCAAATATGGAATTTGTATTACAATACCTAGATTATATGAAATCAAGGTATTTTATGGGTGAGAAAAAATTAAGAGCCGCTGTGGTTTTATCAGGATGCGGCCACCTCGACGGCACAGAGGTGAGAGAAGCAGTTTTAAGTTTGCTTGTGCTTGATCAGCAGGAAGTTGAAGTCACGTGCTTTGCTCCTGATGTTGATATCACACAAGTTATGAATCACAAAACAAAAGAAGCAGTAAAAGAAAAAAGGAATGTACTTGTAGAAGCAGCAAGAATTGCAAGAGGTGAGATAAATGATTTAAGAGAAGCTAAAGCTGAAAATTTTGACATGCTAGTCGTACCTGGTGGATATGGAGTTGCGAAAAATTTATCTGACTTAGCTGAAAATAAAACAGTAATGCCTGAGTTTGAAAGATTAGTCTCAGAGTTCTTTGTTGCAAAAAAGCCAATAGGAACTATATGTATATCTCCAGCCATTATTGTTTTAATTTTAAGTAGCAAAATAGGTAAAGAAGAAAGTAAGATTAAGGTAACTATAGGAGACGACAAAGACCAGTTGATAGAGAAGCTCGGCGGCGAACATATAACATGCGATACAAAGCTATCAATAGAAGACGAAAAGCATAATATATTTTCCTGCTCTGCTTATATGCGTAGTGATGAAAGTACACACTCTGTATATCAAGGAATAAAACACATGATTGACAGTATGGTGAAAAAAATTAATAAAAAAACCAAACAACCATTTCTCTAAAGTGTAGTTTCTTATACAATTAATTATGTCAGTTGCATTATTGTTGTAGCCAAAGTAATCTGTAATTGCTTATTAATGATAAGCTATATTTAGTATGTAAGTTTAGTTCTTTTTTTTATAGATGTAAATATGTCAGACCTTTTTTATATTGAAAGTGAGTGTTGTGTAGATGGTCAGTGTGATACTTATGCAGGAGAAGTGAGTATTAATGATGTCATGTTGGGCAAGTTTAGTCTAAATTCATACAGTGGGAAAAAAGCTATAATAAATCTAGACATCGTTACATTCAATATCCATATTGCCATGGATGGCCAAGATGGAAGGACAATAACAAGAGACCTCAAGGGTCCTGAATTTGTAATTAAAGATGACGGTTCCTGGTATATTAACAAAAATCTTGGTAATGATAAATTTGAAATTATAGTAAAGCAGTCATGATATGAAACATAGTGAGCGGAGCTTGCTTTTTAGCAATGTTTACATACTTACTTAAAAAATGGAGATTATCTTAGCTGAACCACGCGGTTTCTGTGCAGGTGTTAAAAGAGCTGTAGACATATTAGCAATCACTTTAGAGAAATACAAAAATGAACGCCAAGTTTATGTACTACACGAAATCGTTCATAATAAGTATATAGTAGAGGACTTCAAGAAACAAGGAGTGGTTTTTGTAAGCAGCATAGAAGACATTAAAGACAATAGAGGAATATTGATCTTTAGCGCACATGGAGTGTCGAAAAGTATAGAGGATGAGGCAAAAAGAAAGGGTGTTCAAGTGATTGATGCAACATGTCCATTAGTTAGCAAAGTACATAAAGAGGCAAAAAGGTATGAGGATAGTGGTAAAGAATTAATTCTAATTGGACATGAAAATCATCCAGAAGTTAAAGGAATTATAGGAAGAGTAAGTAATCCTATATCTCTAGTGCAAACTATGCAAGACGTATACAATTTACAAATCAAAGATCCAGATAATTTATCTTATGTAACACAAACCACGTTAAGTATTGACGATACCAAAGAAATTATTGCTACACTGAAGCTCAGATTTCCAAGCATTACAGGCCCCGACTTAAAAGATATATGCTATGCAACACAAAATAGGCAGAACGCTGTTAAAAAATTGGCTAAAATTACAGACGTAGTGTTAATTGTAGGAAGCAAAAATAGTTCAAATTCAAACCGTTTATTAGACCTATGTATTTCCAGAGGAAAAAGAGCCTATTTGATTGATAATTATAAATGTATGAACAAAAATTGGTTGCAGGGCGCAGAAAAAATAGGAATTACTGCAGGTGCTTCTGCTCCTGATATATTAGTTGATGAGCTAGTAAATTACTTAAAAATAAATATGAATACAAAAGTTTCAGTCATGCCAGATGGATTCACTGAAAATGTTCAGTTCAAGTATACTAAATGGTAATGTGCAACAACGTGCGTCAAATCAAGTCTTTAGCTTAATTCAATTTTCAGTCTGTTGGAGAATAAAATATCAAGCTGAGATATAATTAATCCTCGTTTGTCAGGTTAAGTTGTGTCTAGCACAAATATAAAAAACCTTCATCATACAAAAGGGTTAATATTACTACTAATTTTATCAAAAACTTATAATATAAGTAATATTGTCATCTAATGTTTAATGAATTTCAATAAATTACCTTTTTAATTCTAGATGAGTATACACTTTGTTAATATGTTTGGGTCAAAACCCAAAAGTAAGTTTATGCTTTCTATAGGAAAAGAAGGCACAATGTTACTATATTTTAAAAATGATACTTTAAATAAAAGATATTTTGCTAAGGACAAAAATAATAAAGCTGTTTCTGACTTAATTTCATGTCTTTCATCAGATAAAAAAGCACCCTTATATCTGGTTCTCAATCACACTGATCAGAACTATTTGCTACAGTCTATCCCAAGAGTAAATAGGATTAGTGCTTATCTATCAGCAAAAACAAAAGTAGAGCATTTTGCTCATAATAACGATATAAATTCTATTCTCTTGGTCGAAAAGCCGAATAAATTTAATCAAAACTGGTGGTATCTATTTGTTTCATCAAAAGCAAATCATTTAATAGAATATTGGTTGGACGTGTTTGTTGAAATAGGCTCTAACTTTAAAGGAATATTAATGTTTCCTATAGAACTAGTCAGTATAGCAAAAAAGATTCTACACAAAGATCCTAGTAACTGGAAAATTATAGTTGCTGCAACTAAAACAGGTGGCTATAGACAAGTGGTTCTTAAAGAGAACAAAATGATATTTACACGTTTAATACCATTTACTAATGATAATTTACCAGGAATCATTGCTGGTGAAATATATCAGGAAGTGAAAAATACAATTCAATCTTTAACTAAGTTTGGATTTGAAAAAAATGACCCTGTCGACCTCTGCATTATAGTATCAGAAGCTATTAAATCTAGTTTATCAGTTATAAATTTTTCAGAGAATAGTGTGAACATATTGACTCCATATGAGCTGGGTAAACTATTGGGGGCAGAATTAGCTATAAGCGAAAAAGATAGCTTTTGTGATACTACAATTTTGTTTCACAGCTTTAAGAATAAGCCAATAAATATTTTTAACACAAAAGAAACTAAAGAATTTTATCTATTTAATTATCTTTATTTAAATTCTCCTCAAATTTTTCTATACCTACTCTTGGTTTTAGTTGTAATTAACGCCTTTTGTTTGCGAAATTTGTATTCAAATTTTAATGTTGCTGATAATTTATCTGCAAAGCGGAGTGCTTTAAATAACAAACTAATAAAACTTAGCAAAAGCTATAATGTAAAAAAGATAGATGAAGTTTACGATTTTATTAATATCAATAATATTTTATCAAAAATAGAGTACTCTCCTCTCACACAAGTTAAGTATGTAGAAAAGCTAAAAGTACCAGATGTAGAGCTTGAATTATTTGAGTGGAATTATAATGAGGCAAAAAGTTATATTACCACAACTTTAAGGTTTAATTTTCAATCTGGTCAAGACATTTCTTATCAATACGAGAAACTACAGAAAAATTTAAACGATAATTTCCGTACTCATGATATTAGTATTTCTAGCTTACCTACTACTAAAGAGAAAAATCTATCTATTGATGTTGAAATAGGAGAGGCAATGTAGATTGATGACTATCTCTCAACTAAAAAGAAAAGCTACAATTCAGTGCATATATTACTTATTGTTATCTATTGTATTAATAGGGTTATCAACGTGTTTTATTATCTATAACAAAAAGGTTTATAATAAAAATCAAACTGCAGCTGAGGAAATACGCTCTATTAATTTACAGATCATTGAAATTCAAAAGAAAGAAGTCGTTCTAAATAAAAACCTAGATTTATGGAAAAGAATTTCTTCTTCAAACTTACATAGTAGCAGATACATTACAAATTTTAATTTTGAGCTTAACAAGCTATATAAAAAACACTACATGTTAGAACCTGAAATATCAATTTCTATACCTGAAGAAGCTGAACTCCACAATAAAAGTGAACATACAAAAGTAATAAGAAGTGAAGTGGTTCTAAGTTTAAGCTCAATTAGCGATAAGCATATTTTTTTATTTCTACAGTCTATTCCAAATCTTCCTGGTTATGTTATGATCAGATCTCTTACCTTGAATAAGCAGAGAAATATAGATTCTGCAGCTATAAACCAGATTTTAAGTGGTAATATGATAGAGATAGTGAGAGCTAGTATAGTTTTTGATTGGTATACCATATTAAGTAGATGAATATAAAGTTGTTTTTTATTTTTACGCTGCTGTTTTTTAATGTTAGTGCATATTGCAATTGCGAAGATCTTGTAGAAAATATAGGGATTTGTAAAAAATATTCTTGCCAACAGCATATTAGTAATGAAGATTTTATTGAGCATAAAATATTAGGGTTAAATAGTGAAAATTTATGTGTATATATAGAAAGACAAGGCAATGATGAAATGGTCTGTCATCATTCTAATGATGGAATGATTATAGAAAAGAAGTACTTAAAAAGTATTTTAAAAGTTGGAAATCAAGAAATAAATGACTTCATTGATATAGCAAATTTGCGTGCGAAGGAGTGTTTTTTTATCAACAATTATTATATAGATCGAGACGATATAATAAAAGAGGCAGCAGAGAGTACTTTATCGCAATATGGTAGCATAAAAAGCATTTTTTTTGATGAAGAGCAGGTTAATAGAATAGTTAGTGAGATGGAAAAGTTTAACTTACAGTCTTCAGGAGTTACAGAGGAAGAAAATTTCAATTGTAAAGTAGTCAGTTTAGATTCAATTTTATACTTTTCCCCCGATACATGGAAAATATGGGTAAATGGAAAGTTGTTTATAAATACTAAGGATTTAAAAGTGCACTCAGTAACTGAAAATTATGTAACTTTTTCATGGGCTGTAAACCAAAAGATAACAAAAGAACGGATAAGCAATTCTAAAAATGTACATTTTGGACATGGAGGTATTATGTTTACGCTTTATCCAGAACAAAAATTTGATTTAGATAGTTTATCTATTAAATAATCTAATACATCTGCGCTTGTAGCTCAGTTGGATAGAGCGTTGCCCTCCGGAGGCAAAGGTCGTGGGTTCGAATCCCTCCAAGCGCGTTTTTAATTAAATTTGACAATAATACTCTCACATAAGATAATAAAGAGATTTATTTTAAAGCATAATTATGTCTAGTGGTACTATAAATAAAGTCATATTAGTTGGTAATTTAGGAAAAGATCCTGAAATTAGGACTACACAAAATGGAAAAGAGATGGCAAGTTTTTCGATAGCCACATCTGAAAGTTGGACTGACAAATTTTCTGGTACGCGCTCTGAAAAGACAGAATGGCATAATATTGTAATTTTTAGTGAAGGATTAGTAAAAATTGTTAAGGATTTTGCGCGCAAAGGTAGTAAAGTTTACGTTGAAGGTTCTCTGAGAACTAGAAAATGGACTGACCAAAATGGTAGCGAAAGGTATACGACAGAGGTGGTGCTATATAACTTTAATAGTGCCCTTACCCTTTTAGATTCACGAAACAGTATGTCAAACTCTGATTACAAGCCAAGTGAATACAAACAAAATGAAACAGAACAAAAAGATAAACACGGAAGTTTTGACAACGATATAAAAGACGAACTAATCGATGATGAAATACCATTTTAATAACTTCAATTGAAATCTACATTTTTATGGACTGCTTGTGTTACTCCTTTTAATTGCAGTGGAGATAGTATAGATTACCAAAGCTTGCAGCGTTTACTAACAATGCAAGCTGAAGCTGAAAATGGTGTAGTGTTGCTAGGTAGCACAGGTGAAAGCTTATCACTTACTGATTCTGAAAAGCGCACATTAGTTGAATTTGTATGTGAGCTAAAATTAAATACGAAAATTATAATTGGTGTACCAGGAGTGAATCTATATCAGACTCTTGAATGGCTTGATTTTTGCAAGGGTATGCCTATTCATGGCTATCTAATGACAACTCCCATTTATGCAAAGCCTGGAATCATGGGGCAAACTTTATGGTTTGAAAAGCTGCTTGAAAAAGCACATGTGCCAGCCATGCTTTACAATATTCCATCAAGAGCAGGAGTGAGTCTTCATGCTGAAACTGTACGCAACTTATCCAGCCACGAAAAATTTTGGGCTATCAAAGATTCAAGTGGCACCGTTGATACTTTAACTCAGTATAAGAAAGTTGCACCAAATATTGAGGTCTTTTGCGGAGATGATAATATGATACCCGATATGGCTGCTAAGGGTGCGGCTGGTCTGGTTTCTGTTGCTGCCAATGTTTGGCCACGTGTAGTACATGAATATGTTAAGCAATGCATGAGTGGCGAGAACCCTCAGGCAGACAGTTGGCAACAAGCTTGCAAAACTCTATTTACTGCCAGCAATCCAATACCTACTAAAGCACTCTTGCATGACATTGGGCTTATAGAACACAAAACTGTTCGTCTACCACTAAGCACAGAAGACTTGCCTTCTATTGAAACATTGAGGCAAGCTAATAAAATGATTCTTGGATGGAAAGAATTGACTAATAGCTAAAGCTAGGAACACACATCATCAACTTCTACACCTGCATCAAATAAACTAACTTGTTATAAGAAAACTAACCATGTGAAATTCTTGTTGATATGACTTAATGAATAATTATTTTAGGTTACTAAGTTATTTAAGAAACTTTGATAATATTTAGCCCACTTACTTTTCTATTTTCCATGTCACGATGAGCCTCTATTATTTCATCAAATTTATATTTTTTATTAATTCGTACAATTAAAAGTTTTTTTCTTATCATTTCAAAAATTTCCATTGCAGTAAGCACTAACGTAAGTCTATTGTGCTTGTAGTGATATATCGAAGTTCCAGCTGCAAATAACGAACGCGAACTAAGTAAAGAGAAATTAATAGGAGCATTACCTGATATCTGCCCATAGGAAACATATATGCCAAACTTACCTAAAGATTCAAAAGAGAGCTTGCTTGTAGCGTAACCTATAGGGTCATACACCGCACCTACTCCTCTATTTTTCGTAATCTCCATGATTTTAGAAACGAAGTCTTTATCATTGTAGTTTATTGCGTATGTGCAGCCACTTTGTAAAGCTATCTTCATTTTTTCGTCAGAGCTTATAGAACCTATCACTACACCTTTTTTATCCTTTGCCCATTGGCATATTATTTGCCCCAAACCACCATTAGCTCCATGAACTAGTACAAAAGCACCAGGCCTGATTCTATAAGATTGATTAACTAAATAGTGAGCTGTCATACCTTTAAACAATACTGCAGCAGCAACTTCATCAGGTATATCATTCGGAATTTTTATCAAATATTTCTGGTGTACAATGCGCTTTTCACAATATGCCCCTGGAGGAGCTGTGCAATATCCAACTCTATCTCCAACCTTAAGTCCATCACTAATTTTTTTACCAAGCTTTTCAACAACTCCTACTGCCTCTACTCCAAGTACTGATGGCAGATCTTTAATTTTGCGTGTACCTTTTCTGTGTTCTAAATCATAACGATTTAAGCCGATAGTTGTATGACGTATTAAGACTTCCTCATCTTTTGGCTCACCTATGCTCTTATCTACAAATTCTAATACTTCTGGCCCCCCAGTTTTTTTAATTTGTATAGCTCTAACCATGATAAATGTAAGACAAAAACTTTAATTATGTTATCTAGCAATTAATATTTTGCAAAATGTTATTTAGAGTTTATACACTACATAAGCGTATTGTTAATAGTTTTGAGGCACAAATTATGACAAACAGAGAAACTTGGCTTTATGGTGTTTTATTCAATGTGTTGTGTGAAGTGGATGAAGATGACGATTTAGATACCAATAATAAAAATAAAAGAAAGGTTAAAATGTAAAATGCAAAAATCAGATAAAAAAGGAGACTATTGTAAATATTTATATACTTCTTGGGAAAAAAAGGATTTGATATTAATCACAGATTTGACTTGAAAGATTATGATGGCTTTCCAATAGATAGTCTTTTTTCCATCGCCATTAACTATAAACCGTACACTTTAACAAATCTAGCGCAAGTTTTAATAAAAGCAGGAGCTAATGTGCAAAACGAAAAAGGATATTTACATACCTGTGTTTTGACCCATTCTCCGGACATATTAAAGGCTCTCATAAAAGCGGGAGTGAATGATAGCCCAGATGAAAACTACAATGGAAACACTGCTTTAGAGTGTGTTGCTGAATTATATTGTAAGGATAAGTCAATTGAACGCAAAAATTGCTGTGAGATTCTAATTAAGCATACATTAGAAAAAAATCCCAACATAGAAATACCAGATTCTGTAAAAAATAAAAGGAGTTGGCTCAATGTTGGAATGCTTGTGAAGCAAATAATGAAGGATGGGAATTAGCAACAACGAACACTGAAACACAAGTAGTCAGTGTGCAAAAAGCAAATAAGAGCTCCTGCTCAATTCAATAGATGTATCGTACAACCTTGTTCGGATTACAATAGGAAAAGGTTTGTTATTTAAGCTTAAAAAACGTATATGATAGTGTTATTTCACTTAAATCTTTTGTACTATTGTCACGCATTATTTCAGGGTCTACGTAAAAGGATACGGGCATAGCCGCTTTTTGTTTTGGTAGCAGCATTTGCTCTTCAAAACAAAAGCATGCAACTTTATTGAAATATTTACCTGCTTTAAAAGGTGTGACATTATACACTGCCATTCCAAAAGAAGGCTGATCAGATAAATTTTTTGCATAATAAAATACTAAACTTTGTTGCCCTATATTTGTATCGATGTAGTTAGTTTCTGATTTAAATTCCCAAGGCAGACCTGATATTATATCAGCATTAAGGTGAACCCTGATTTTTTGGTCAGTTGCATTTATTGTTGCATTAGTTACTTTTCTCGTTGTGCCACCATATCCAGTAGCTTTACAAAAGATGCTATACAACGGTACTGAAGCATATGCAAAACACAGCATCAATACCACTAAAGATATTAGAAGGAAAACTATAGAACTTTTATTGTTTCCCCTTAAAAAGGAAATCATCTAATCCTTATTGTTGAACAAGTTAAGTAACCTGAGTAAATTGAGGAATATATTGATGAAGTCAAAGTAAAGATTAGTTGCACCAAGTATTGCCAGCTTAGTAGTTGCAACTTCTGAGCCATCATTATATCTATAATAAACATCTTTGATTCTCTGAGCATCGTATGCGGTCATTAAAGTAAACACTATCACTGATACAAACGATATTGCAAAATAGAGAGGACTGCTTCCAAGAAACAGATTAACTATAGATGCAATGATTAACCCCCAGATTCCCATAATCAAAAAAGAACCCATGCTGGTAAGATCTTTTTTTGTAGTATTACCATATAAAGCCATAGAACCAAACATGATCGATGTAATGAAAAATGCTCTCGCTATATTTTCTGCAGTATAAATTATAAAAATATGAGATAAAGAAATTCCCATTAAAACTGAGAATAGAAAAAATACAGTAAGTGTTGACTGAGCACTTAGGTGTTGAAGCCTAAAAGACATATAAAACACCAATGCAACTGGAGATAGCATTACCACAAGCGATAGAACAGGATTGGAATAAATCACCTGGAAAAGACCAGAAAACACTGTTAAAAACGCAACAAGCCCTGTAACACCTAAAGCTAAAGCCATATAATTGTATACTTTAGTTAGGTAACTCCTGAGTCCAGCACTATAATAAACGCCCTGAGAGCGAATATCCTGTTCGTTTTTCATATAAGACATATGTAACTCCTTATTATCTCTTGATGATATATTATAATACAATACAGCGTTTTTATCAAGTATAAAATGACATACTACAATTGAATGGTGTGGTATGCAATTAGAGAATTTCTTCCATAACTATAAGCAAATCGGTTTTCAGCAGCATTTAACTATTATAACAACCTCTGGCAATAGAAATTACTTTCACCATTCCCTCTATCATGATTTAAGGGGAATGGTGAAAGTAGTTTTTGCATTTACTAAAGCATTCTTCTTATAGATACTATACCAACAATCCACTATTTTTTCTATGTCTCGCGGTTTAACCTCCGGACCTATACTGATTCTAATTGAACATTCTGCTTGCTCTTTTGTTGCTCCCATTGCAAGCAAAACATGAGAAGGCCCAACTTTTCCAGAAGAACATGCAGAACCATTGCTGACTGCAATATTATTTAAGTCAAAGCACATGAGCTGCAGATCATTCTTCACTCTCGGCATATAAATGAAACTTGTATTTGGCAATCTTTTAGAATTTCTGCCAAAGATCTTGATATCACTGACAAGACTTAATAACCCATACTCCAATTGATCACGCAGCTTCTCTACTTCATCCATCTTTGATAGAAGATCTGGAATGTTTTGCAATGCAGCAGAAAGACCTACTATTGCAATAATGTTTTCTGTACCACCACGCAATCCTTTTTCTTGCCCACCACCTATTATAGTAGGTTCTATTACAAGCTTTTTGTCAAAAATTAAAACTCCACTACCTGCTATACCACCAAATTTGTGAGCAGATAAAGTAAGTAAATCCACTCCTAAATCTTCCATATTTACTTTGATTTTCCCAACACTTTGAGCAGCGTCAGTGTGACAGATTGCCCCGAATTTATGTGCCATTTTAGCTATTTCCTTAACAGGCTGGATAACTCCAGTTTCGTTATTAGCCATCATCACTGAAATTATTACTTTATTCCCTTCAAGTTCGCTTAGAATTTTCTCTAGCTCTAAAAAGTCAATAATACCCTCTTGATTAACGGGTATTATATGTGGATTACATGCAGAATTAAGAATTGAAGGATGCTCTATAGCTGAAATTACATGCAGATAGCCTTTCATTCCTCTCATGACGAGGTTGTTTGCTTCAGTTGCACCAGACGTAAAAACTATTTCTTTATCATCTGGAATGCTAAGAGCATCACGTACGTTATCTCTTACCTCTTTAAGAATCTTCCTCGCTTCTTGTCCTCTTTTATGCAGCGATGATGGATTTAGTGTTTGTTTCGACAAAATCTCAAGTATACTTTTTTTTACATTTTTACTCACTGGAGCAGTTGCATTATAATCAGCATACACGCAACTACTGTCTTCCAGAGAGAATAAACTCACAGGCTTATTTGTCACTTACCATCAACCAATTATGTATGTTAACTTTAACACGATAAAAATTTATTGCAAAAACAGGGAAATTAATACATAATTAATAAACAATTTACATTATCAACACCTGTCAAAACAGGTTTTTGTTAGGAGTTATCATGGTAGAAGTCTTTTTAAATAATTCAACAAAAAAGATAGAAGGTAGATACCATCAAAGCAAAGATACCAATGCACCAGTTGTGCTAATTTTACATCATCACCCTCAATATGGTGGTAGTATGGATAGTAAGATTATACATACTATATATGAATCTTTTATCGATAATAACTTTTCTGCATTGACAATTAATTTTCGTGGTGTCGGAAAATCTACCGGAACTTTTGATAAGGGTATAGGAGAATTAACTGATGCTGCAGTAGCTATTGATTGGCTTCAGGAGCATAACTCTAACAATGTTCCAATTTGGATAGTTGGTTTTTCTTTTGGAGCATGGGTAGCTATGCAATTGACAATGCGCCGTCCAGAGATAGTAAGTTTTGTTGCCCTTTCTCTTCCAGCAACTAAGTACGATTTCTCTTTTCTCTCTCCTTGCCCAGTTCCTGGACTTATAATACAAAGTAATAATGATACAATTTCAGAAGAAAGCGATGTAACAGAATTAGCACAAAGGTTAATAAATTCGGTAAAAAATAACCATATGGAATACCATATAGTAGACGATACTAACCACTTTTTAAGGGATAAAGAAGAGGAAGTAGCTCAAATTATAGATAATTATATAAAACTACGCTTAAACAGTGCAGTCACTTCCTCAAAAAAAGTTAAAAAAGAGATAAGGGTAAAAGAATATGCCTAACTTTACAAATGAGAGAAATGAACGTATTAATATAAATAAAAAAAGTCTTGTTATGTTTAGGCAATTATTATTTCTCGTTTTAGCAATGTTTATGCTGTCAGGATGCTTTCTAAGTAAACAGCGTAAGTTAAAGAGTCCGTGTATAAAAAATAATGAAAGCATTTCATGCGAATTACACTCTGTTAATGACCATTGGTTAAATAAGTACAAGTTATAGGTAGCTTTGTATTGTACTGTTTCTTCCATTTACAGCTTTACTAATGATCGGTTTTTTAACTGAAAAATGTGATCTGCTTTTTCTGCAAGGATATAGTTGTGTGTTACTATAAGCATAGAGCTGTTATTTTCCTTTACATATGAATGTAACAGCAAAAATACATTCAAAGAATTTGTTGGGTCTAAATTTCCCGTTGGCTCATCTGCAAGTAAAAGCTTTGGAGAGTTTACAATGCTTCTTGCAATTGCAACCCTCTGCCTTTCTCCACCAGAAATTTCAGATACCATACTACTTGCTTTACTTTCCAAACCAAATTTTTCCAATATTGCTTGCGATTTTTTTTTTGCTTCAGCTTTGCTTCTTCTTGCAATAAGCTGAGGAAGCATAACGTTTTCCAACACTGATAACTCTTGTAATAAATAGTGAAATTGATAAACAAAGCTAAGAAAATTTCTTCTTACATGAGTTTTATATTTATTGCTGGCTTGCGTACAATTTACTCCATCTATTGTCACTACACCTAAAGTTGGCTTATCCAATAGGCCTGCAATTTGCAATATAGTTGTTTTTCCTGATCCTGAACTGCCGATCAATGCAACTACTTGCCCTCTTGTAAGACTCAGATTGATATCTTCTACAATAGCAGGACTTTTTTTGAAGCTCTTACTTACAGAAGCTAGCTCTAGTGTTACACAACTACCCATATTATAAAAAGATCCAGGAGGGAGAATTAGACCGAGAAACTGTTACCACACCCACATCGAGACTTAGCGAGAGCATTCTTGATTTGAAAACCAGAACCACTTAGATCTTCAGTATAATCTATAGTTGAGTTATTTAAAAATTTCGCTGAACAATTATCAACCATTAATACAGGGTTTCCATTCTCATCATTAATTACTATATCTTTACCTTTTTCACTAAAACTGGAGTGGCTTCTATAATCCTCGCTATCTTCGTCATCGTCAAAATCGTCGTCTTCATCATCGTCAAAATCGTCATCCAAAGACATCTTCTTATTTATTTGATCCATAAGAAAATTATACTTGAAGCCAGAGCATCCACCACCTGAAACTGCAACCCGCAAAACAGAACTCTCATCTCCTTCCTGTTCTACAAGGGAGTGGATTTTCCTTAATGCATTGTCAGTTAAGCTAATATTGTAATCTGTTGACATAACAACCACCGTTCATTATTGATAACCTATTATAGTAGAAATTTTACATGTCAAACAATAATTTTCTATTAAGTTACGCGTGCTTTCCAAATAAAACAAAAGGAAGAAATTTTAAAGAGCCAGAAGATGAAAATCGCAGCTGCTTTCAACGTGATAGGGACCGCATTATTCACTCTAATGCGTTTAGGAAATTGGGGTACAAAACACAAGTTTTTATCAATTATGAGCATGATTACTATCGTACTCGGCTAACTCATAGCCTTGAAGTTGCACAAATTGCAAGATCCATTGCTCGTAGACTTGGCTTAGATGAGGACATCACTGAATGCATAGCGCTTGCACATGACCTTGGTCATCCTCCATTTGGTCACACAGGTGAGGATGCTCTAGTTCAAGTTGATAAGGAGAAGTATAAGTTTGATCATAATGTTCAAGCTATAAGGATTTTAACTTATCTTGAACAAAAACATGCTGACTTTAATGGCATGAATCTAAGTTGGGAAGTGATTGAAGGTGTTGCAAAGCATAACGGTCCCTTGCTTGGTCAAAACGCGGAGTCTTCTACAAATAATCAGCTGCTATTAAAATATAATGAAAAATATGATCTAAAACTTGAGGAATTTTCAAGCATTGAAGCACAAGTTGCTTCAATTGCCGATGATATTGCTTACAGTGTTCATGATCTTGATGATGCACTCAGGGCAAATTTAGTAATAACCGAAGATTTGCTCGATGTTCCTTTAATTGGCAAAATGTTCAAAGAAGTAAAAAGCGAATATTCAGAATTGGCTCAAAGCAAACTCATACATGAATCACTGAGTAGAACTATAGGAATTATGATAAATGATGTCGTTTTTCAGACTGAAAGAAATATTAAAGACTACAAAATAAAAAGCGTAGAAGATGTAAGGAGCTTAAATAATATGCTAGTCACATTTTCACCAGAAGTTGTAAATGCCACAAAAGAGATGAAAAAGTTCAACATGGAAAAAATATACAGAAGTTATAAACTGACCAGAACAATGAACAAAGCAAAACGTATAGTACAGGAGCTTTTTCAATGCTTTTATGAAAACCCAGGGTTATTACCTATAGAGTGGAACAAACTTGCTTGTGAATCTCAGCGTTCAGTAATAATATGTGATTATATCTCAGGTATGACAGATAGATTTGCCATACACGAGCATAGAAGAATCTTTGATACCTCATACGAAATGACTTCTTTCTAATGACCGACGATTATTTCATGTCGATCGCATTAAAGCTTGCAGAAAAAAATCTTGGAAATGTTGCTTCGAATCCTACTGTTGGGTGTGTTATTGTAAAAGATGGTGTAATTATTGGTGAGGGATATACAGGGATTGGTGGACGTCCACATGCAGAAGTAGTTGCTTTGCAAAATTCTAAAGACTTAACTCATGGTGCAGCTATGTATGTCACTCTTGAGCCATGTTGTCATCACGGAGTTACAGGACCATGCACTGCAGAAATTATAAAAGCTGGAGTCAAAAGGGTAGTAATTGCAACTATTGACCCAGATAGTAGAGTTTCAGGTAGAGGTACTAAAGTTCTAAAAGAAGCAGGAATTGAAGTTGAGCAAGGTATTATGCAGAAAGAAGCAGAAAAACTGAATATCGGCTTTTTTACCACCAAGAAACTCCATAGACCATTTATAGCTTGCAAAATCGCAACAACTCTTGACGGAAAAATCGCAACATTTACAGGTGATAGCAAATGGATAACAAGCGAAGATACAAGAAATTGGGTACATGAGCTCAGAGCAAAATACGATGCAATTATGATTGGCAGTAGTACCCTTATCAATGACGATCCACTCTTAACTTGCAGATTACCAGGACTCGAAGAAAGGTCGCCAATAAGGCTAATTATCGATAGCCAAGGGAAATTGAAGGAAGAGCATAATATTGCAAAGACTGCAGACAAAGTAATAACTTGGGTAATCACAAATAAGGAAGTAGAGAGAAAAATAAAAGACATTAATTATTTGATAGTCAATTCAAATCACAAACCTCCTGTTATTCCAGATGTTACCCCAACACACTCTCCTGTCATTCCAATGCCTTCTCCTGTCATCCCAGTGCCCAGACACTGGGATCCAGAAAACTTCAAGCAATTGAGTAGTGAAGACTGGTCACGCGCTGGAATGACATCAGAGCCTGACATTATCGATAAAGTCTGCCTCAAAGACATGGCATCAAAACTTGTTTCAGAAATTGGTATAACAAGGTTATTAGTTGAAGGTGGAGGAGTGTTAATTACAGAGTTATTGAAGCACGATTTAATCGATAGGCTGATAATCTGCCGTAGTGGTAAAATTTTAGGTAATGATGCCACTCCCTTTATAGGAGATCTAGGCATTCAATCCATCAACAATTGCTACCGATTCAAAAAAGCAGAGATAATAGACTTTGATGAGGATGTAGTTGAAGTGTGGGATAGGCTATCGTAACTTTTATATGTTCAGATGAAAGGAATAAAAAGAGGTAGAAATGGCTCCACCTCTTTTGCTATTTATACTTATTTAGCAGCGCATTTCTCATTAAGTAGTGCAGTAACATCAGGATCTTTTAAGCAAACTTTAACTTTTTCTTTGAAATCGTTGTCAGAAAGTACTGTACCTTGAAGTCCTTGGTCACCCTTATCGCCTTTTTCACCTTGGTCACCTTTCTCACCCTGAGGTCCTTGTTCGCCTCTTTCACCCTTTTCACCCTTAGCATTTTCTATTGCACTCATTTGCTGATATGAAGCATAAGCTGCTGCGGCAAAATATACAGCGGCAATAAATAGAACTGCAATTCCAGCAGGGCTAGCAATAAGCGCTAAAGACGCAGGTCCAGCAATTACTTTAGTAGCAATCAATACTGTTGTTATTGCTGCTGCTAAAGATGCAGTTGCAACTGTACTTTCAATACTCATTTTTGTTATATGTGCAGTGTTTTCCCACTTCAATACGTTTTTTATAGTCATAATAGTCCCCTTATAATAAGGCTAATAAAAAGATTGAGTAGTGTGTATTAATAATGCATGTTGGTCAAGCTACTTTTCGCATAAAGTATATATTTCAAGCTAAAATGTTATCAGTTGTATATAATTAAACGTATGAAACATGGTTGGCTGAATCTTGATAAACCAACAGGAATGAGTTCTGCACAAGCTGTAACTCAAATTAAAAGGATTTTTGGAATAAAAAAAGCCGGACATTTGGGAACACTTGATCCTTTGGCTTCAGGTATATTACCGATCGCTCTTGGTGAAGCAACAAAAACTATACCGTATTTATCTTGTGACTTAAAGGCATACAATTTCACAATAAAATGGGGAAAACAAACAACTACGGATGATTTGGGTGGTGATATCATTAGAACTAGCGATATAAAACCCGAATATAACCAAATAAACTGTGCGATTAAGGATTTTATTGGTGAGATAACACAAACTCCTCCTCAATTTTCAGCAGTGAAAATCAAGGGAGCAAGAGCATATAAATTAGCAAGAAGTGGGCAAAAGGTAAATATAAAGCCCCGGCAAGTCAAAATACATGAACTGAAGCTGATATTCTTGGACACTATAAATAATAGTGCTGATTTTTCTATGATCTGCGGTAGCGGTGTATATGTAAGATCAATTGCAAGAGATCTTGGAGTCACATTAAATTGCTTTGGACACATTACAAAATTAAGAAGAACGATGGTAGGTGATTTTAAGGAAGATGAATCAGTGACAATTGAGCAACTTACTAAAAAAAACACAACAACTTACTCTCCCCAGTGCTTGACACTGGATACAAATACTTACAAATCATGTAATGGACAAAAGATTCTAGGAGCATATGTCAAAAACAATGTTCGTGATGAAATAGACTGGATCCCAGTGGGCTTTGTTGCACCACTCAAGGAAAGAACAGGCAGTTACTGATGGAATTTGTTATAAAATAGATATTTAGCCGACAAAGGAAAAATATGCCAATAAGAATGAAAGTCAGTAACTGCAATGAATATAACAAATTTCTTCAAGAAAGGGGAAATGTTTTTCATTATATCAACGATGCCATTGAAAATTGGTACGAAAATAGTCCAAAAGTAGCAGGTGGCAACAATGTCTACAGCGACAAAGTAGTGATTCTAATTCACATAATAACCTATCTATTCAGGATTGGTCTTAGGCAAACAGTGGGATTTATAGAGAAATATCTTGAGCAAATAGGGAAAATTTTGCAAATTATCAGCTATTCGCAGGCTTCAAGAAGGTTTAAAAAGCTTAATATCAAAATCAACGACTGCAGAGTTGATAAGAACGATATGGAAGATATTGAAATTGCTATAGATAGTACAGGTATCAGCATCTACAATAATATTCCAGGCCATAGTAAGGCAAATGGTACAGATAGAAAGTATCGCCGCTATGAGCAAACAAGAAAGCTACATGTAATGCTAGAGATAGGTAGTAAAAAAGTTATAGCTGCAAAATACAGTAGTGGAGTTTATTCCGACCACTATGGAGCCTGTGATCTTATTGAAAGAGTGGATACCAAGTATAACATAAGCACGATATATGCAGATAGGGCATATAATCGAAAGAAGTTATACAAACTGTGCGATGAGCTTGACATAAAGACAAGGATTCCTCCGCAAAATAATGCAGTAGAGCATCCAAAGTTGGATTATATGAATGAGAGAAATTCTACAATCAAGCTCATAAAGTCATATGATGAAGATGGTATGAAGAGGTGGAAAAAAGAGATAAATTATTGGAAGAGATCTTATATAGAAAGTTTTTTCTCGCGACTGAAGCAAATATTTGGATTTAGTTTTAGGAATAAATCTGAGATTAATCGTGAGAAGGAACTGCTACTCAAGTGTTATTTGCTTAACAAATTTACTGAAATAGGCATGGCTAAGTTTGATATAGCTTCATGAATTTATTATACATTACCCACTATCCGAAGAGCTGTGCAACAAAGCCATCCCAGTGTCAAGCACTGGGATGGCAGAAGATGATGGAGGTAATACAAAAAGTTTCATCATCCCCATTGAATCTGCTTTAAAATCGATGTTCAAAGTTGAAATTTCCTTAGAGGAGGCGGAGAAAATCAGAAAAGGTCAAGAAATTATATTAAATAACTTGCGTGGTTTAAAGAATTATGATATTTTTTGTACGATAGTGGGTGATGTGCCCATTGCAATTTGCAGTTTTACTCATGGTTATGTGAAGCCTGTTCGTGTTTTTAATATTTTGAAATGAGGTTTAGATGTCAATAACATCCAAAAAGAAAAAAAGTTTGATTAGTACATATGCAATTAAAGAAGATGATACAGGTTCATCTTTTGTACAGTGTGCAATTTTAACCGAGAGGATCAGTAATTTAACTGAGCATTTTAAAGCGCATAAGCATGACCATAATTCTAAGCGCGGTTTACTTATATTGATAGGTAGAAGGCGCAAGCACTTAAATTATATAAAACGTAAATTTGGTAATGAAGCCTATCAAGAGTTAATAGAGAAGTTAGGCATTAGAAAATAATCGAGGAATTTTGTATGTTTGAAATTATAAAAAAATCTATAGATTGGGAGGGGCGTACCTTATCTTTAGAAACTGGGAAAATAGCACGTCAAGCTGATGGTTCAGTAGTTGTAAATTATGGAGATACTTCTATCTTAGTCACTGTTGTACGAAAAAAGAAGGAAGAAAGTGTTGATTTTCTCCCTTTAAATGTGCAGTTTATTGCAAAAAGTTATGCCATGGGTAAGATTCCTGGTGGTTTTTTTAAAAGAGAAGGAAAACCATCTGATAGAGAAACTTTAATTTCAAGAGTAATAGATAGAAGTATAAGGCCGTTATTTCCTGAAGGTTTTCATGATGAAATTAGTGTAGTATGTAATCTGTTAACTTACGATACGGTCAATTCTCCTGAAGTACCAGCATTGATAGGTACCGTCGCAGCTCTTGCAATTTCTGGTGTTCCTTTCCACTTTACTATAGCTGGAGTTATGGTCGGTTGTGATGAAAATAACAATTATATACTCAATCCTTCCGTTCAAGAGATGAAAGCAAGCAACTTGGATCTGTTTTTGTCTGGTGATGAAAATTCGATCTTAATGGTCGAATCGGAAGTCAAAGAGCTCTCTGAAGAAAATGTTTTGAGTGCAATAAAATTCGGCCATGAACATCTTCAACCTGTTATTAAGCTTATAAAAGAATTTGCTGATACAGTAGGCAATAAACCTGAAAGCTTTGCTCCTGTTGATATATCAGATATAACTCAAGAACTTGAAAAATATCGAAAAGACTTTGAAGAAGCATATTCAAAAACAGTAAAACAAGAGCGAGTTCAAGCTCTAGAAGTAGTCAGGAATAATATATTGAATACTCTTAAAGAGGCTGGAAAAGACGAAAAGTTAATTACTTATGCAGTAAAAAGCTTTGAAAGATCTTTAGTGCGTGAAATGATTAGAAGGAAAAGTGTGAGGATAGACAGCCGTAAGTATGATGAAATACGCCAGATAGAAATTGAGGCTGACATTCTACCCAAGACTCACGGTTCTGCGCTATTTACAAGGGGTACCACTCAGGCACTAGTTGTTACTGCTCTTGGTACTACACAAGATGAGCAAATTGTGGATGACATTGAAGGGGATAGACGTGAACATTTTATGTTGCATTATAATTTTCCTCCATTTGCTGTTGGAGAGGCTTCTGCTATACGCGCACCAGGAAGGAGAGAAATTGGTCATGGTAAACTTGCTTGGAAAGCAATTCATCCTGTTTTACCTGATAAATCTGAATTTCCTTATACAATAAGGGTAGTATCTGAGATTATGGAATCTGATGGTTCTTCTTCTATGGCAACAGTTTGTGGAACTTCAATTGCATTAATGGATACAGGTGTGCCAATAAAGGCTCCCGTTGCAGGAATTGCTATGGGTCTCATCAAAGACAAAAATGAGCATATAATACTTTCTGATATACTGGGCGATGAAGACTATCTTGGTGATATGGACTTCAAAGTAGCAGGAACTAGCGAAGGGATTACAGCACTGCAGATGGATATGAAAATTCCTGGTATAAGCTTTGAAATTGTTGAAAAATCTTTAGAACAAGCAAAAGTCGGAAGATTACATATCTTAGAAAAAATGAATGCAGTAATTTCAGAACATCGTAAGGATATAAAAGATCATGTACCAAGAGTGTTATCGTTTTATATAGATAAAGATAAAATTTCTGCAGCTATTGGTGCTAAAGGAAAAAATATACGCAGTGTATGTGAAAGAAGTAATGCAAAAATTGAAATAGGGGATGACGGTAAAGTTTCTGTTTTTGCCATTAGTAGTACTGAAGCTGAAGCTGCAAAGGATATGATGATTGATTCAATAACAGAACTAGAACAAGGTTCTATAATTGATGCTAAAGTTGTAAAGATAGAGAAGTCTATTGTAGAGTTAGAACTTCTTAATGGAAGAAAAGGAAAAATGCATATAAGCGAGGTAGCTAATCAACATGTAGAGTCCATTGAGGATATACTTAAACAGGGTGATACCTTCAAAGCTTTGATAATTGACTTTGAAAAAGGTGGATGTCCAAAATTATCAAGACGTCGTGTTGATCAAGAAACAGGTGAATTTTTTGAAGGTAAGCTTTACAATGAAGAAAGGAGAGATGGTTTAAATAATAGGGATAATTATTATAACAACTCGTTTAATAAAAAACCTGGAGATAATTATCATAGTAATAGACCTACTCGTCCTCGTTCTGGTTTTAGTAATAGAAGCAGACCAAAATTTGGTAATAATGACTCGTCATCAGGTTTCTATTGAGGTTGAACTTACTTTCTATTATCTCAGTGTCGAAACACTGGGATAATAGGAATTTTTAAAACTGACAAGATAACAAAAATGGTTTGTGTTATCTGTAGGGTTATAACGAAAGATTTTTAAGATCGTTTACAGCCTTTTTCATGTCTTCAGCTTTAAATATTGCTGATCCAGCAACTAATATATTTGCACCTGCTTTTATTATATCAGCTGCGTTAGAAAAGTTAACTCCACCATCTACTGAAACTTGTGTTTTAAGATTACGGTCCTGTATCATTTTCCTCACGGTAGATATCTTACTCAACTGCGAATGAATAAACTCCTGTCCTCCAAATCCAGGATTGACTGTCATAATTAGTACAATATCTAGCTCATGTATTATATATTCAAGCACGCTTGGAGAAGTTGAAGGAACAATTGAAACTCCAACTTGTATTGTTTTTTTTGTATGATTTATGTCTTTGTATGATTTTATCTTTCTTACTAGCCTCTCAAGATGTATCTCTGCTTCTGCATGTATAGTGATAATATCAGCACCAGCATTTATAAAACTTTCAATATGGTTACCAGGAGATTTAATCATTAAGTGTACATCAAAAGGAAGATTGCTATATTTACGTATCGCAGAGATAACATTCGGACCTATTGTAATATTTGGAACAAAATTTCCATCCATAACGTCTATGTGTATATAATCTACATTCAAGTCGCTAATTCTTTTTACTTCCTCTCCTAATTTTGCAAAGTCTGCTGAAAGTATAGAAGGTGCAATTTTAATACCCATAGACTACTTTTTACCAAAAATAAAAAAAGTAACTTATTTTTTAAACTCTGTCATCCCAATACTATATTAATCCTCATTTAGAAATTTTTGTATCCTTCCAGATACATGTGCCTTTATTTTTCTCTGCCCATTCATCTTGCCATCGTAATACTCATTAGACTTCTTTCTTCGCCTCTTCTAAATATTCCAACACAGTTTCATGCAACGCAGTCCAAGACATTTGCTTTTCCATATTCGGTATAAATTTTTGTTTCCAAGTGTCCTTAAATTCTTGAAACCACTGCTTCTCAAAGTTTTGGAAATCAGATAAAACTTCTGACCTAAATCCATTAATTAAATTCGAAACTTCTATAGCCTTTTGAGGGCTTATAGACTTAAAAGACAATATTTCATTCTTTAAAACATCTAGCTTCTCAAATGAATTAAGCTTAAATGGAATATAAAGCGAGGATCTTATATTATACCTTAGATAAGAGTCGTAATATAGCTTAATCTTGTACATGAGCGTAGCAAATGCACTAGAAGAAATATTATTTTCATATTCTGCAAGAGAAGATAATAAATGCTTGTAATCCTCTTCATTCAAAAATGGTGGTTGTAAACTTGATTCAATTTTATTATTAAAAGATGTGAATCTGTTGAAAATACAATTGCCATATTCGCTTAAAAATTCAGGCAAAATATCTTCCTGTTCTAATTTTAGAGGCAAGTCTTTTCTAATCTCTTTCGGCAAATGATGCATTGAAAACTGATTAATAACCCACGCAAAATTCTCATCAAACTCATTTGAGTAATTAGCATTATTGTCAGGAAAAATCATATTACCTTCCCTATCATTCCAAGGCAGTATTTTATAAAAAAAACCGTTTAACCTTTTTTTTAATTTCAAAATATTTTCACTCTTATCACCTACCTTATACAAAACCTCATTTACTTTTTGTTCTGCGTCTTGAGGACTGATTCTATCACCTATATGCAATCCAATACCACTTTTCTCTAATAACTCCCAATCAAATAACTTATGTGGATCAGGCTTACGCATTGCGTAACCTTCAATTGCTGAGTTGTACACTATAGTGCCTATCTCAGCGTGACTAAATATCATATCTTTTCTAATCTTAAAGCGCTTCATGAGGTACAAAATCAGATCTTTGACAGATTTCATTTGCTCTTCTGGAAAAGGCTCAAGCCCTGTGTTTACAATCTCTATACCTATAGAATAATCATTCAGTTTTCGTAGCTCTTCAACCACATTATCTACTTGAACTTTCGCATAACTTATACCAGCATGCCATGCTCGTTTTTCAAGTGGAACCATCAGAGTAATGCTACCATCTCTATCAACAATAAGCTGTACTGATATCCCTGAAGAATTTAATGCGTATTTTGTACTTTTTAATGTTGGTGATTCGGTATGGTGCACCACCACCATCAACACTTTTTTGCCTTCTCTATCATCATAATTTAAACTCGGTGCAGGATCTAAAAATATTGGATTTTTTAATGATGTTTTCAAATCTTGAAAATCGTTCTCAATATCACTTAAACAAGATTGTTGTCCATATAAAAGAGGCGCTACAAGCAGCAACAGAAATAAAACAGACAAACATTTTTTTACTATAAGTTTCATGTAGCTCTACAAATTGCCCTTAATATAACTAAATTAGCATAACACACATAAAATGTTTACTTTTTTTCAGCCAATCAAGACTTGCTACAGCTACAATTAATACTCTTATCATTACATTTTGGTGTTAAGTCAGGATAGAATGTGAGTATAGCGTCATTCTTTCTCACAAACACTGATTGATAATTGGCATCTTCCATTTTATACAGACACATTCCATCTTCTCCCAATTCCTTAAACGCCTTAGTTGCAGAAACTAAAATATCATCAGCATGAAGGTTATGTGCATACCCATTTGGGCACTTAACTTTTACTTCTCCACCCTTACCTAAGTATTTCATTCCAAACGTGTAAACAGGTGGCTTAATATCTAATTTATTGCACAGAGATTTATTACCCCAAATTGCACCCGCCCACTTATTTTCTTGAGCTTCAACATATCTACCTACAAAATGCATACCACCAAGTCCCAATCTATCTGGTTCACCACAAAAAATATGTCCAAATCCTATAGTTTCTTTCTCAACTCCGCTATTTGTAAACCAAATCTTAGTCAATTCATCTTTAAACAACCCCAAGTCTGCACTAGGTGTAATCACCTGATGATCAAGCTTATCGTATATCCTTTTCACCACTTCTTGATGCTGCGGACAATCAAGCAAAATTCTGAAATCTTCTTCATCAGGCTGTGTTCCCCAATCTCCACAAACCCTTAACACTCCTCTATCAAAATCAGTCAACTCTGGAAGTGGTGGAATATAGTCTGGATCTGAAGAATCTGTTTTGAAAAACGGCTCAAAGCCAATTTGTGAATTTGCATCATTGAGATAATGCTCCTTAATGTAAAAAACAAATCCTATTACTGGTATTATCAAGCACAAGATTAACTTAGCTATTTTCGACATAATCATATTCATAAAGAAGCTAGGGTATAAGCAACAACTTAAAAAAGTTTTAATCTAATGTTGATCGCAGTCCTGGCATCTCATCACCACTTAGCCAACTTAAAAACGCTCCCCCACCAGTTGAAATATATGTAAAATCTTTATCGGCAAGACCTGCAGTATTTATTGCAGATAGACTATCTCCTCCTCCTATTACACTGGTTAATTTTCCTTCGTGTGTCAAATCACTTACTACTCTCATCACCTCTACTGTACCATTTGCAAAAGCTGAATGTTCAAAAACACCAATAGGTCCGTTCCACAGCAGAGTTTTACTGCTTGCTATTATACCGCTTATTGTGCTTAAAGTTTGAGGTCCGATATCTAAAATTATATCATCATCCAAAACGGATTCGGTTTTTCTTAAAACGCCAGTGCTATAATCAGAATTTACTGCAACCAAAACGTCTTCTGGCACAACTATTTTGCAATTGTTTTTATTTGCCGTCTCAACAATATCGTGCAGAAGATCATCAACGCCATCTTGAAAAAAAGACTTGCCTACATTAACTTTATTAAATAACAAAAAATTATTAGCAATTGCACCGCCCAGAATAAGGTAATCAACCTTTTCTGCTAGCTTTATAAGCATTTTTATTTTAGTTGATATTTTAGCTCCACCAACTATCGCAGTAATAGGTTTAGCGTCAAACGATATAGCTTGCTCAAGATACTTTAGCTCATCTTGCAAGCAAAATCCTGCATAAGAAGGTAAAAATTCCGTAATGCGTGAAATAGAAGCGTGAGCTCTGTGAGAGCAAGAAAACGCATCATTTATATATATATCTGCTAGAGATGCTAATTGTTTAGCAAAATTTGAATCATTCTGCTCTTCTTCTTTATAAAACCTCAGATTCTCTAGTAATATTATATCTCCTCCATCCATCGCATTTATTGCTCTTTGTACTCTCTCACCAATACAATCATCAATAAATTTCACTTCTTTGCTTAGCAGCCGCGATAAAGTTTCAACTACGTTTTTTAGCGATAAGTTACTGTCTTTGGCTTTTGGACGCCCAAAATGTGAGATAACAATAACTTTTGCACCCGCATTTGCCAAATACTGAATGGTAGGTAGCGCTCTCAAAATACGAGTGGCATCACAAATTCTTCCATTTTTTATAGGAACATTGAAGTCAACCCTGAGCAGAACATTTTTATTGTGAAAATCACAACTCTCTATGCTAGGTACATTTATCATAAAATTAAAGAGCTATAAAATCACTATACAATAGTTTAATCCAAAGTAAAGGAAGGAAATTCCAATGCTAAATAAATTAATAAATAGGAAAATTACTACAAATACTTTCAACTTTATTTTTCACTGCTTTTTCAACATCAGGGCTATTTCCATCAATTAATCCCTGAATTATTTCATTTATCAGATCAGCTATCTCTTTAAAATCTTTTTTCTCAAGTCCGCGTGTTGTCTCAGCAGCGGTACCAAAACGGAGCCCTGAAGTAATGGTTGGTTTTTCTGTGTCAAACGGCACGGAGTTTTTATTGCAGGTAATGCCAGCTCTTTCAAGGCTATTCACAACGTCTTTTCCAGTCAATTTCCGTGATCTTAAATCAACTAGCACTATATGAGAGTCAGTGCCGCCAGTTATAATGTCAAGTCTATGTTCTTGCAGCGCTTGAGCTAACACTTTTGCATTTTCTACAACTTTTTTACTATAAGTTTTAAACTCTGGCGCTAATGCTTCCTTAAATGCAACAGCTTTTGCAGCTATCACATGCATAAGTGGCCCACCTTGCAATCCTGGAAAAACTGCAGACTGAATTTTTTTATGTAACGCTTCATCATTTGTCATTACCACTCCACCACGAGGACCACGTAGAGTCTTGTGAGTTGTAGAAGTTATAATATGCGCATATTCAGCAGGTGATGGGTAACAACCTGCAGCAATAAGCCCTGAATAGTGAGCAATATCTGCAAGCAGATATGCACCAACTTTATTCGCAATTTCACGAAAGCGCTCGAAATCTATTTTTCTTGGATAAGCAGAAGCACCAGCAATAATTAATTTTGGTTTATGCTCCAGCGCTAGCCTTTCCACCTCATCCATATCAAGCAGGTAAGTGTCTCTATTAACTGTATACTGAATCGACTTAAACCACTTACCAGAAAGGTTTGGTGCTGCACCATGAGTTAAATGTCCACCGCAGTTCAGTGACAATCCAAGTATTGTATCACCCGGAGCAAGCAGTGAAGCAAACACTGCTTGATTTGCCTGAGAACCAGAATGAGGTTGAACATTTGCAAATTTAACACCAAATAGCTTACAAAGCCTTTCTATAGCCAGATTTTCAACTTCATCTACATACTCACAGCCACAGTAATATCTTTTACCAGGATAACCTTCTGCATATTTATTAGTCAGAAAAGAACCCTGTACTTCCATCACTGCTTTACTTGCAAAATTCTCCGATGCAATCAATTGCAACTGCGATCTTTGACGCTGCAGTTCCTTCTCTATAGAGAGATAAACTTCATTATCAAAAGACTTTAAATTATTTTCAGAGTTACAAATCCTTTCTGAAGCAATTGTCATAAGACCTTTTCCTTAACCACATAAATCCAAAAACAGCCAAAAGCAGACATACAGGAATAATTGATATTGCTTTTACCAGCAAATCAGTACCATACAAAGGATTTCCTTGTATTACCGTTCCATTCCAACATAAGTCTATTATTTTTGCAATTCCAGTATGAAAAAAATAGCCAAAAACCATAACTATCATGTTTGATACAGCTGTGGCCAAGCCTACCAAGTTATTGTTTACATAACTTATTGCCTTGTAAATAGTAATTACCTGATACCCAGATGCAAAGCCGATAACAAGAAGTGTAGGTAATGCAATATATAAACCGCCAACTTGTGTAAAAAGCAAAAGAAAGCTAGCGATCATTGCAAAAGAACACGCAATAATCACCTCGTAATGTTTGTCTGGATACTTCTCCAGTAAATAAGCGAGAAAGAATGATCCAGCCCCCATGCCTATGAACATGAGAGAGGAAAGTGAAGATGCCAAATCTCCGGTCATTTGATATGCTTCACATAAGAACGCTTTTGCCCAACCATCAGCAAAACCTTCTAGTGGCCCAACCATCAAGCCCCCAAAAAAGCTGATTAGAATGATATGTTTATTGAAAAGTACAGTTTTTAAATCTTGAAGTATGTTGTCATTTCTACTCTCCTCTATGTTAGAATTTGGCGTTATTAAGAATAAAAGTAGGGCGAGCAAGCAACCAAACGCTGAGAAAGTGTATATAACATAATTCCAACCAAATTTATTGAGCAAGAAGTCTAGAGGTAATCCACCATAAATAGCTCCCAGTAACCCTATTATTATAGATAAGCTAGCCATCCTTGCTGATTTTTCTTGTGAAAAATACATGCTTGCAACTTTGAAAAGCCCAATTGCTGAAGCAGATGACCCAACTCCAACAATCATTCTACCAAGTATTGAGTAATACCACTCATCAAAGCATATTAGTGGTAATGTCCCAGTAAACGTTAAGACAATACATGCAGGCAAAACAAACTTTGGCCCAAATCTATCAAGGGCAAGACCAACAGGTATGTGAGCAAGCGTATAGCCTATATAATATAGCCCACCAAATTGACCAACATCTGTAATACTTATGTTAAATTTCGTTATTAATTCAGGCGCGATTATATTTGGAATTACACGTAATATATACTGGTATGCATAAAATAGTGATGCTAGCAACCATATGAAAAAGTTTCTCTGCAATCCTAATATTACCTAAAAAACAGAATTATAGGTATTTTATCAGCAAGGAGCAACACTTTTGTAAATAGCTACTCTAATCCGAGTATCTTTCTTAAAAGAGACCTTTTAGCATATCTATAACTGGTTCATGGATAAGGTATATGAAAAAAATTATACCACAGATGATAAGGATTTTTATAATTTTACCCTTGTTCATCTTAAGCTTTATTTTTTTTACTATAAGTTTTAGTTTTGTTACAAAATTCATTTTACTTACGCTTTTATTTCGTGATACCGATTATACTTTAAATAATATAATTTTTAATGAAATTCAGTATCAGAAACGCTGTAGTTAACTAAATATTAACCTTTTTGTGTGTAAAATATAATATAAAAGCAAGGTGAGTGAATGAACATAGGTACAATAGACAATACGCTACAAAACTACATAACAAAATACATTGAACAAACATTTGCCGCACACACAGGCAATAGATACGACAAGTTATACAGGGAACTTTTAAGTAGCGCAGAAGAAATAATAAAACTTACTGTAAACGAAGCAAAACAATATGATAAAAGCCTAGAAGAACTACATAACAATTCAATATTTCACGATAAGAAATTTATTCAAGCTGTTGCTAAACACCAGATATTAGAATTTCTGAATACTCATCCAAAGAAGAAAGAAATCGTTGCAGAATTTAAAAATGAACATCATATCAACGAAAGCGATTTAAAAATTTTAAAGGAAGGAAAAGATTTAGTGAATAAAATAAACGACATTAACTTAACTCAACAAAATGAGAAAAATGAAATATTGAACATTAGAAAGGTACTTTCTAAATCAATAGGAATGCCCTCTTCGAGAACTGAAAAATCCAAAGCAACTTTAGTAGAAAGTCCTGAGGTGGTAAAATAGACGTACTTAACTTTTCCTAATTGGAAAATACTTTTAATCCTATGATACCCAGCACTACCAAAGCAAGGGAAAATAAACGCCCAAAATTTACTGGGTCATTAAAAAACATTATTCCTATTATCGCTGCACCTATAGAGCCTATACCAGTCCAAACTGCATAAGATGTTCCAAGAGGAATAGACTTCATTGCTAACGATAGCCAGTAAAGACTCACAGAACCGCTAACTAAAATAATTACTACAGGTATAACACGAGTAAAGCCATTGCTATATTTCAGTGCTGTGGTCCATATTATTTCAACCAAACCAGCTAATAGCAAATACACCCAAGCCATAAATCAACTCTATCTTACTGAAATATTATATATAGGAATATTAAAAAGTTAACTTAGCATTTCGCATGCTTTAGTAATACTATCACATCCAATTTCTAATTGTTCCTGAGAGGTTGCATAAGAAATTCTGATAAAATTTTTCAGACCAAATGCAATTCCTGGAACAACAGCAACTAAATGATCTTCTAATAAATATTCGGCGAAATCAAGATCACTATTTATTACTTTACCACTTTTCGTACTCTTACCCAATAAACCTTCACACGAGACAAACAAATAGAATGCACCTTGCGGAATAGATGCTGACAATCCTGGAGCAGAATTTAGCTTCTTTACTACAAAATCTCTACGACCCTTAAAGATTCTTGTTCTTTCTTTCAAAAAACTATGATCACCGTTTAACGCTTCAACTGCTGCTGCTTGTGCTATTGAATTTGGGTTAGAAGTACTTTGAGACTGCAGTGTAGAAATAGCTTTTACTATATCACTCCTACCTGCAATATAACCTATTCTCCAGCCAGTCATTGCATAGGCTTTTGATACTCCATTGACCACAAAAACTCTATCATAAAGTTTTGGCTCAACCTGAGCAATGGTAAAAAACTTTTCGTCGTATACTATGTGCTCATAAATATCATCTGTAACAACATTCACATGTGGATGTTTAAGCAATACTTGCGCTATGCTTTTCAATTCATCATATGTATAGACAATTCCTGCTGGATTATTTGGTGAGTTGAGAATTAACCACTTAGTTTTCTCAGTTATATTGCTTTCCAGTAACTCCGGTATCAGCTTAAAGTTTTGTTTGCACTCTACAACAACTGGCAGTCCGCCAAAAAGACTTACCATATCAACATATGAAACCCAATAAGGAGCTGGTATTATAGCTTCATCCCCAGGGTTAATTGTTGCCATGAACAAATTGAATAACACCTGCTTAGCACCAGCACCAACACAGATTTGGCTAAGTGTGTATTCTAGAATGTTATCCCTTTTTAACTTATTGATTATCGCCTCTTTAAGCTCACGCGTTCCATCAACAGCAGTATATTTAGTTTTGCCTTCATTTATCGATTGAATAGCTGCCTTTTTTATATGATCTGGAGTGTCAAAATCCGGCTCTCCCGCAGCTAAAACGCAAATTTTCTTTCCTTCGCTTTTTAATCTGTTTGCCTTATCGGTCACAGCGATTGTAGGCGATGGTTTTATCAGAGACATCCTCTTTGCAAGGTCTGACATAATCTCACTAAAGTTAAATAAAAATGATAAACTCTACACAACAAAAAAGCTAGAAGTTTTATTATTTTACATAAAGGTTGGTATTTTTGTACTCTTAAATATATTAACTATAGATATTAAAAAGCTTAATAAATTTAAAAAGGCAAATAAATCCCCGTATAGCGAGTTTTGACCCTATAATAATGTAAATTGGCATTGTAATAATGTGCTAACGCTTAAAATAAGCGCGATTTGGCTGAATGTAGAAAAAATAAAAAGACATGCAGCCGCTATAATTTTTTGTAACCTGCCAATAGATATCTGAGTTTTTTTACTGAATTTTGTCGTTGAGCCCAAAAACAAGGATAAATACTCTTATTGCCATAATAAGGAAAGTGTAAAGATTTGTCAAGTAAGGTTTTCATTCCACCCTCATAAAGGCTTTTCATACAAGAGTTTTAGTAGTTTCTTACTAGGTCCACTAATGCAGCAATATTTTCAACCGGAGTATCAGGAAGCACTCCATGTCCAAGATTAAATATAAAAGGTAACCCTCTAAAACAATCTATTATACGCTTTGCTTCTTCAATTGCTTCTGCCTTATTGTAGGCCAAAAGACTAGGATTAAGGTTCCCTTGCAGAGGAATTTTTAGATTTGCTTTCGCCCATTCTATTGGAACATTATAATCTATACTTACTGCAGATACACCTGTTTTCTCATAGTAATCCTTATAAAGATTTCCAGCAGAGCGTGGAAAACCTATTATAGGAAAATCAGGAAACTTATTCTTTATTGCTGAAACAATTTCCTTTGTTGGCTTGATTACATACCTTTCAAACAGTTCTCCCTGCAATATACCAGCATTGCTGTCGAATAACTGAATAACATCTGCTCCAAACTCTATCTGTTTGATTAGATAAATAATTGTCGCTTCTGTTATTTTTTTAATTACTTCTTCTAGTTCTAGGGAACAGAAATGTAATACTTTAGAAAAAGTTTTACTACTACCACCCTCTATGATGTAGGAAGCTACCGTCCACGGCCCTCCAGCAAAGCCTATAAGGGACTTTTCCTCTGATAATTGGCTTCTTACTTTCCTGATGGCATTTAAGATTGGAAAGGTTTTAGTTTCAAATTCTTGTGAATTTTTTAACTCCTCAGAGCTTTTCACAGGTTTTATTATTGGACCCACACCGCGAACAAAATTCACATCACAACCTAAAACGTCAGCTATTATTAAAATGTCTGAAAAAATTATGGCTGCGTCCATATCAAATCTTTTTATTGGCTGTAGCGTCAGCTCTACCACTAAATCTATGCTATAGCATATCTCCATGAAATTACTCGTTTTTTCTACGGCTTTGCGATACTCAGGAAGAGATCTACCAGCCTGGCGCATTAACCAAATAGGTACTTTTTCATTTGGCTTATTCTGCTTAATAATTCTTACTATCGCTGGTTTGTTGCTTTCCA